>NZ_JBIATY010000043.1:0-1111 GCF_042892235.1 Streptomyces sp. NPDC001816 | reverse complement strand
ATCCGTTGCGGGAGTTGGTGACCGCGTCCGACGCGATGCCGCTGCTCGTGGAGCGGGAGCGGGCGCTGTTCGGCTCGTGGTACGAGTTCTTCCCGCGTTCGGAGGGCACGGCCGAGCAGCCCCACGGCACCTTCCGCACGGCCGCGCGGCGGCTGAAGGCGATCGCTGAAATGGGCTTCGACGTCGTCTACCTGCCGCCCATCCATCCGATCGGCACGACGTTCCGCAAGGGCCGCAACAACACCCTCACCACCCACCCCGACGACGTCGGCGTGCCGTGGGCGATCGGCTCCCCCGAGGGCGGCCACGACGCCGTCCACCCCGCTCTGGGCACGATCGAGGACTTCGACCACTTCGTGGGCCGGGCACGGGAGTTGGGCCTGGAGGTGGCCCTGGACTTCGCGCTGCAGTGTTCCCCGGACCACCCGTGGGTGCACAAGCATCCGGAGTGGTTCAACCACCGCCCGGACGGCACGATCGCCTACGCGGAGAACCCGCCGAAGAAGTACCAGGACATCTACCCGATCGCGTTCGACGCCGACATGGACGGCCTGGTCGCAGAGACGGTGCGGGTGCTGCGGCACTGGATGGCGCACGGGGTGCGGATCTTCCGGGTCGACAACCCGCACACCAAGCCGGTCGTGTTCTGGGAGCGGGTGATCGGGGAGGTCAACGGCGCCGACCCGGACGTCATCTTCCTGGCGGAGGCCTTCACCCGCCCGGCGATGATGCACACCCTGGCGCAGATCGGTTTCCAGCAGTCGTACACGTACTTCACCTGGCGCAACGACAAGCAGGAGCTGACGGAGTACCTGACCGAACTGACGGGTGAGGCCGCCTCCTACATGCGGCCCAACCTGTTCGCCAACACCCCCGACATCCTGCACGCCTACCTCCAGCACGGCGGCCGCCCCGCCTTCGAGACCCGTGCCGTGCTAGCCGCCACCCTCTCCCCCACCTGGGGCATCTACAGCGGCTACGAACTGTGCGAGAACACCCCCCTGCGGGAGGGCAGCGAGGAGTACCTGGACTCGGAGAAGTACCAGCTCAAACCCCGCGACTGGGACGCCGCCGCACGCGAGGGCCGCACCCTCGCCCCCCTCATCACCAA
>NZ_JBIATY010000042.1:0-1222 GCF_042892235.1 Streptomyces sp. NPDC001816 | reverse complement strand
GCCAGCAGCACCGTGTCCGGGTACTGGGCGTCGATCTCCTTGCGCACCCGCTTGAGGAACTCGTGGGTCGCCGGCAGGTTCTCGCAGTTCGTGCCTTCCTGCTGGTACAGGTACGGCACGGCGTCCAGGCGGAACCCGTCGATACCGAGGTCCAGCCAGAACTTCAGCGCGGAGATCATCTCCTCCTGCACCGCCGGGTTCTCGTAGTTGAGGTCCGGCTGGTGCGAGAAGAAGCGGTGCCAGTAGTACTGCTTGCGTACGGGGTCGTACGTCCAGTTGGAGGCCTCGGTGTCGACGAAGATGATCCGGGCGCCCTGGAACTGCTTGTCGTCGTCGGCCCAGACGTAGTAGTCGCCGTACGGACCGTCCGGATCCCGCCTCGACTCCTGGAACCACGGGTGCTGGTCGCTGGTGTGGTTCATGACGAAGTCGATGATGACGCGCATGCCGCGCTGGTGGGCGGCGTCCACGAACTCCACGAAGTCGGCCAGGTCACCGAATTCGGGGAGTACGGCGGTGTAGTCGGAGACGTCGTAACCGCCGTCCCGCAGGGGTGACTTGAAGAACGGCGGCAGCCAGAGGCAATCCACGCCGAGCCACTGCAGGTAGTCGAGCTTGGCGGTCAGGCCCTTGAGGTCGCCGACGCCGTCACCGTTGCTGTCCTGGAAGGAGCGGACGAGTACCTCGTAGAAGACGGCGCGTTTGAACCACTCCGGGTCCCGGTCCTTGGCGGGAGTGTCCTCGAAGGTGTCCGGGACGGGCTCGTTGACGATCATATTGTGGGTGACCCTCCGATCTGCGGGGTGGACGGTCGCAGAACCGAGAAGACATGCGCGGGCCTGTGGCCCGGTTCGAGTCGCACATAGTTGGCCCTGCCCCAGTGATAGGTCTCGCCGGTGAGCTCGTCGCGCACCGGCACCGACTCGTGCCAGTCCAGGCCGAGTTGCGGCATGTCCAACGAGACCGTGGCCTCCTGGGTGTGGTGGGGGTCGAGGTTGGCGACCACCAGAACCGTGTTCGATCCGCTCCGCTTCGAGTAGGCGATCACCTCGTCCTTGTCGGCCTGGTGGAAGTGGAGGTCGCGCAGCTGCCGCAGAGCGGGATTGCGGCGCCTGATGTCGTTGAGCTTGGTGATGAGGGGGGCGAGGGTGCGGCCCTCGCGTGCGGCGGCGTCCCAGTCGCGGGGTTTGAGCTGGTACTTCTCCGAGTCCAGGTACTCCTC
>NZ_JBIATY010000041.1:0-1283 GCF_042892235.1 Streptomyces sp. NPDC001816 | reverse complement strand
CCGGTGCCCATGCGGCCGAGGTAGTTGAAGGCGATCTGCGGACTGCCGTAGGAGGCGAGCTCGGGCACGGTCTTGGGGTTGAGGTAACGGAGCAGACCGTAGCCCAGACCGTTGTCGGGGATGCGCCGCAACTGCTCCTTGACCCGCTTCACCACCCCGCCGACCGCAGGATCCCCCGACACCAGGGCATCCCAGGCCACCGCGCCGGGTTCGAGGCGGACGGGATGCACGCTGGTGAACCAGCCGACCGTACGGGAGAGATCCGCACCCGCCAGTTCCTCACGACCGTGGCCCTCGAGATCCACCAGGACACCCGGCGCATCCACCCCACGCAGCTCACGCCAGCGCGACACCGCCAGAGCCAGACCCGCCAGCAGCACGTCATTGACCTTGCCGTGGAACGCAGCCGGCACACTCGTCAGCAACGCCTCCGTCACCCCCACCGGCAGAGAGACGGTGGTGTGCCCGGCGTGCTCGGTAGTGTCCCGGGCAGGGTCGAGGGCGCGGGTGCCGAGCGGCACGTCGCTGCTCATGAGAATGTCGGCCCACAGGGCCAGTTCGTCTGCGCGCTCGGGCTTGGCAGCCTCCTCCGCGAGCATGCGCGCCCAGGTACGAAAGCTCGTCCCCACAGGCTCCAGCTCCACCGGCCGGCCGGCCGTCACCGCCGACCACGCCACCGCAAGATCAGGCAGCAGAATCCGCCACGACACACCGTCCACGGCCAAGTGGTGCACGACCAGCAGCAACCGGCCCGGCACCGCACGGCCCCGATCCAGCCACACAACCTGCAGCATCCGCCCCTCAGCAGGAGCAAGACGCTCCCTCGCCGCGGCCGCCTGCCCGGCGGTCAGCTCATCCAGAGCGGCATCATCCAGGCCCGCCGCGTCGACCCGCATCACACACGCGTCAACAGCCACCGAACCCGGAGCCCCCACCTCCAAACTCCACTCACCCGCATCGTCGACAGCCAACCGCAGGCGCAGCGCGTCATGGTGATCCACCACAGCCCGCACCGCACCGGTCAGCGACTCCACCGACAGATCCGCCGGGACCTGCACCACCACCGACTGATGGAAACCATCGACAGGACCTTCGCCTGCCTTCAGCCAGGCGATGATCGGCGTCAGGGCCACGCCGCCCACTCCCGCACCGGCCGCTTCAGCGGACCCGGCAGCAGCATCGTCCTCGGCGTCGCGGGCGAGGGTGGCCAGGGATCCGGGCGTCTGATGGGAGAACACCTCGCGCGGGGTGAACACCAGACCCGCCCGACGTGCCCGCGACAC
>NZ_JBIATY010000040.1:0-1290 GCF_042892235.1 Streptomyces sp. NPDC001816 | reverse complement strand
GGTTGTGGTGTCGGTGAGGCTGGTGCGGTCGATGGGGTAGGACTCGAAGGCGATGAGGGTGTCGAAGAGGGGGGTGTTGTGGCCGGTGTTCTGTTGGATGGCGGTGAGGGGGTAGTGGTGGTGGTCGAGGAGGGCGGCCTGGCGGCTTTGGAGGGTGGTGAGGAGGTCGGCGGGGGTCTGTGCGGGGGTGCAGTCGACGCGGACGGGGAGGGTGTTGATGAAGAGGCCGATCATGTGGTCGGCGTCGGGGAGGTCGGCGGGGCGTCCGGAGACGGTGGCGCCGAAGACGATGTCGTTCTGGCCGGTGAGGGCGGACAGGAGGATGGCCCAGGCGCCCTGGACGAGGGTGTTGAGGGTGATGCCGAGTTCGGCCGCGCAGCGGGCCACGGCCCGGGCATCAGGCACTTCGATGCCGAGCTGGCCCAGGCCGGTGTCGGCGGCCGCAGACGGTTCGGCGTACGGGGCGAGCAGTGTGGGCTGCTTCAGGCCCTCGAGTTCTTGGGTCCAGGCGTGGGTGGCGGCTTTGTGGTCGCGGTGGGTGAGGTAGGTGAGGTGGTCGCGGTAGGCGGGTGGGCGGGGTAGGGGGGTGGTGTCGCCGTTGGTGGTGTAGAGGCGGAGCAGGTCGTTGAGGAGGAGGGGGAGGGACCAGCCGTCGAGGAGGACGTGGTGGGCGGTGAGGACGAGTTCGCTGCGTTCGTCGGTCAGTCGGATCAGGGCCAGGCGGAGCAGGGGCGGCCTGTCCGGGGCGAAGTGGGTGGTGCGGTCCTCGGTGAGGAAGTTCTCCAGCGCCTGGTCGCGTTCCTCGTCGTGCAGGTGGCGTAGGTCGAGGAACTGCCACGGCAACTCGACTCTGCCGGAGATCAGTTGAACGAGGTCTCCGGTGGTGTTGGGGGCGAAGGCGGCGCGCAGGTTGGGGTGGCGGTCCAGGAGGGCCTGTCCTGCGGTGTGCATGCGGTGTGGGTCCACTGGTCCGGTCAGGTGGAAGGCCATTTGCATGTGGTAGGCGTCGTAGGCGCCGTCGGCGAGCAGGGCGTGGAAGAGGAGACCGGACTGCAGGGGGGTCAGCGGCCAGGCGTCGGTCAGGCCGGGGTAGGTGTGTTCCCAGGTGTCGATGTCGGCCTGGGTGGTGGTCAGGAGGGGGAGGTCGGTGGGGGTCAGGCCGCCGGCACCCGGGGTGGCGGCGTGGCGGGTGAGAGCTTGGAGGGCGGCTTGCCAGTGGTGGGCGAGTTCGTTGACGTCGGCCTGGGTCAGGATGCTGGTGGGGTAGGAGAGCAGGGCGGTCAGCTGGGG
>NZ_JBIATY010000039.1:0-1463 GCF_042892235.1 Streptomyces sp. NPDC001816 | reverse complement strand
TGGTGGTTCTACCAGCACTTGAACGGCAACATCCAGAGTGTGTCGCTGGACGGCAAGGGCGGTACGGAGAAGGCCGATGCGTTCGGCCGTACGCCGATCAACATTCTGGTGATGGGGTCGGACGGGCGGACCAGCAAGGCGGACTGCAAGCTGGGTGGCGGGTGTTCACGGACCGGTGTGCAGACGGGCAGCAACGCGGATGTGCAGATGGTGGTGCACATATCCGCCGACCGTTCGAACGCGACGGTGATGAGCATTCCGCGGGACACGATGACCCGGGTCCCGGCGTGCAAGGACGCTGCGTCGGGCCGGTCGACGGCGGGGTACTACGGGCAGGTCAACAGTGCGCTGCAGTACGGTCCGGCCTGCCAGGTGGCGACCGTCCACCAGCTCACCGGGATTCCCATCGACCACTTCGTGAAGCTGGACTTCTCGGGTGTGGTGAAGATGTCGGACGCGGTCGGCGGTGTCTCCGTGTGTGTCAGCGACGACGTGTACGACACGTACTCGCATCTGAAGCTGTCCAAGGGCGCGCACACCCTGAAGGGGGTGGCCGCGTTGGAGTTCGTGCGTTCCAGGCACGGGTTCGGTGACGGCAGCGACCTGGGGCGCACCGTCTCGCAGCACATCTTCCTCAGCGCGATGATCCGCAAGTTCAAGAGCGCGGGCACGCTCACCGATCCGGCCGCGGTCTACGACCTCGCCGATGCGGCCACCAGGGCGCTGACGGTGGACGACGGGCTGGGCACGGTGAAGAAGCTGATCGCGCTGGCCTCGGACCTGAACAAGGTCCCGACCAAGCGGATGACCTTCACGACGATGCAGACCGGCAGTGACCCGAACGACGCCAACCGGGTGGTGGTGGGTGCGGGTGCCAGGACGCTGTTCGCGACCATCGCGGGTGACCAGTCCCTGACCACCGGCTCGGGCAAGAAGTCGGCTGCGGCCTCCGCGACCGCGAAGACCCCCACCGTGCCCAGATCCGAGATCGCGGTGACGGTGGAGAACGGCACCACGGTGACCGGCCGCGCCTCCGCGGTCGCGGCCGCCCTGACCGGTCAGGGCTTCAGCCCGGACACCACCACCGCCAACGCCCCCAGCCCCGCGACCACCACCACTCTCACCTACGGCACCGGCCACAAGGGCGAGGCGCAGACGGCCGCGAAGGCGCTGGGCCTGTCCGCCGCGCACCTGAAGAAGGACACCACCGGCAGCAGCAGTGGTCTGACCCTGGTCATCGGCAGCGACTGGCCCAGCGGCACCAGCTACCCCGGCGGCGCCACCTCGTCTGCGCCCGCGGACACCAAGGCGGCCGTCTCCAACGCCCACGCCCAGACCGCCGACCAGGCCAAGACCTGCGCCAAGGTCAGCCCCTACAAGACGGTGGAGCTGGGCGGCGTTCCCATGACACCGGCCCAGGCCTACGCGGCGGCACGCACCAAGCCCGACTCCGACGACTGATC
>NZ_JBIATY010000038.1:0-1760 GCF_042892235.1 Streptomyces sp. NPDC001816 | reverse complement strand
GGACAAGCCCTCGGCCTATTAGTACCAGTCAACTCCACCCGTTACCGGGCTTCCATATCTGGCCTATCAACCCAGTCGTCTACTGGGAGCCTTACCCCATCAAGTGGGTGGGAGTCCTCATCTCGAAGCAGGCTTCCCGCTTAGATGCTTTCAGCGGTTATCCCTCCCGAACGTAGCCAACCAGCCATGCCCTTGGCAGAACAACTGGCACACCAGAGGTTCGTCCGTCCCGGTCCTCTCGTACTAGGGACAGCCCTTCTCAAGACTCCTACGCGCACAGCGGATAGGGACCGAACTGTCTCACGACGTTCTAAACCCAGCTCGCGTACCGCTTTAATGGGCGAACAGCCCAACCCTTGGGACCGACTCCAGCCCCAGGATGCGACGAGCCGACATCGAGGTGCCAAACCATCCCGTCGATATGGACTCTTGGGGAAGATCAGCCTGTTATCCCCGGGGTACCTTTTATCCGTTGAGCGACGGCGCTTCCACAAGCCACCGCCGGATCACTAGTCCCGACTTTCGTCCCTGCTCGACCCGTCGGTCTCACAGTCAAGCTCCCTTGTGCACTTACACTCAACACCTGATTGCCAACCAGGCTGAGGGAACCTTTGGGCGCCTCCGTTACCCTTTAGGAGGCAACCGCCCCAGTTAAACTACCCATCAGACACTGTCCCTGATCCGGATCACGGACCCAGGTTAGACATCCAGCACGACCAGACTGGTATTTCAACGACGACTCCACCCGAACTGGCGTCCGAGTTTCAAAGTCTCCCAGCTATCCTACACAAGCCGAACCGAACACCAATATCAAACTGTAGTAAAGGTCCCGGGGTCTTTCCGTCCTGCTGCGCGAAACGAGCATCTTTACTCGTAGTGCAATTTCACCGGGCCTATGGTTGAGACAGTCGAGAAGTCGTTACGCCATTCGTGCAGGTCGGAACTTACCCGACAAGGAATTTCGCTACCTTAGGATGGTTATAGTTACCACCGCCGTTTACTGGCGCTTAAGTTCTCAGCTTCGCCCTGACGAATCAGAGCTAACCGGTCCCCTTAACGTTCCAGCACCGGGCAGGCGTCAGTCCGTATACATCGCCTTACGGCTTCGCACGGACCTGTGTTTTTAGTAAACAGTCGCTTCTCGCTGGTCTCTGCGGCCAACCCCAGCTCACCGAGTAAATCGGATCACCAGAGCTGGCCCCCCTTCTCCCGAAGTTACGGGGGCATTTTGCCGAGTTCCTTAACCATAGTTCACCCGAACGCCTCGGTATTCTCTACCTGACCACCTGAGTCGGTTTAGGGTACGGGCCGCCATGAAACTCGCTAGAGGCTTTTCTCGACAGCATAGGATCATCCACTTCGCCACAATCGGCTCGGCATCAGGTCTCAGACACATGAGCGGCGGATTTGCCTACCACTCGTCCTACACCCTTACCCCGGGACAACCACCGCCCGGGATGGACTACCTTCCTGCGTCACCCCATCACTCACCTACTGCAAGTCTGGTTCGTCGGCTCCACCACTCCCCTTTGCCCGAAGGCTCCGGGGCGGCTTCACGGACTTAGCATCGCCTGGTTCGATGTTTGACGCTTCACAGCGGGTACCGGAATATCAACCGGTTATCCATCGACTACGCCTGTCGGCCTCGCCTTAGGTCCCGACTTACCCTGGGCAGATCAGCTTGACCCAGGAACCCTTAGTCAATCGGCGCAAACGTTTCTCACGTTTGTATCGCTACTCATGCCTGCATTCTCACTCGT
>NZ_JBIATY010000036.1:0-1910 GCF_042892235.1 Streptomyces sp. NPDC001816 | reverse complement strand
GACAGAACCAGCTCATGCTCGCCGTCCGGCAGGAAAGACGCCCGCGCGTCACCCTCGACATCCGCGGCCATCGCCTCCAGAACGGAGCGGTACATGTCCACGATCCGCCGACCATGGACCCGCGCGAGGTCACGGGTGTTGGCCTGCAGCGCGACCTTGCTCGGCGATGCGGTGATGCTCAGCGCGAACTCGGTCACGCCGTTGCCGAAGCTTCCGCTGGCGTCCACCTTCTCGGTGTCCACGTGATGGAAGTTCTGATAGTTGAAGAGGGAGTCGATGAGACGGCCGACGCCGGCCTCGCGCTGGATCTCCGGCATCGGGAAGCGGCGGTGGCCCCACAGCTCCACCTCCCGAGCGAAAGTACGCTCGACAAGCTCACGCCAGGTACGCGCGTCCCGGTCGACCGGAACGGGCAGGGTGTTGAGGTACATGCCGTACACCCGGTCGGCACCCGACACCTCCGGCCGAGCGTCGCACACCAGGCCGGTGTGGAAAGCCGACTCGTCGGTGAGCATGCTCATCACCTTGAGATGAGCCGCGAGCAGCACACTCTTGAACGAGGCGTTCGCCGCGGACGCCACGGCGCGCAGACCGCTCTCGAGGTCCGCGGTGGAGACGTCCAGCGCGTACTCCTCACCCCCGCCCTCGGCGGTGCCCTCCCAGCCGGACGGCAGGGCGAACGGCACGTAGTCGGCCACGATGCCGCGCCAGTAGGCGCGGTCCTCGTCGGAGGCGAGGGATTCCAGCTCGCCGGCGATGAAGTCCGCGTAGCGGACGTCGGGCGCGTCGTAGGGCTCGGGCTCCAGGCCGTCACGCAGCCGCATGTAGCAGCCGATGAGCTCCATCAGGAGCGATTCATTGCTCCAGCCCTCGGTGATCGCGTGGTTCTGCGTGACGCCAAGACGCCAGCCGCCCTCCTTCTCCAGGAAGACGGTGAAGCGCAGTTGAGGAGCCGTCTGCAGGTCGAAGACCGTGTCACGGTCGGCGATCACCAGCTCGTAGAGCGCCTGATGACGCGCGGCGTCGTCCAGGTGCCGCAGGTCGTGCACGATGACGGGGATCTCGGCCCGCGCGTGGACGAGCTGCAACGGCAGCGAGCAGGAGGAGAAGTCGAAGGACGTCCGCAGGACATCGTGCCGCTCCGCCACCACGGCCGCGGCCTTGCGCAGCGCCTCGGCCGAGAACGGCTTGTCGTCACGCACCCAGTGGGAGGCCGATCCGTGGTACGTGTTGCGGTCGGTGTCCGCCAGCATCTCGACGACCATGCCGGTCTGCACCTGGGACAGTGGATAGGCGTCCACCACCCCGGTCGGCAGCTTGGCCCGGTCCTCGTCGCTGATCAGCGCGAACGGCTCGACGCCCCGTACCTTCGTCTCCTCCGCCGCCGGGGCCTTCGTACCGGCTACGGCCTCGCACAGGGCGGCGATCGTACGACACCGGAAGATCTGCTGAATCGTCGCGTCGAACCCGATGGCGCGGAGGGCGCCGACGAGCGTGACAGCACGGATGGAGTCGCCGCCGAGGTCGAAGAACGAGTCCTCGACACCGACCCGCTCCAGCCCCAGGACCTGGGACCACACCGATGCCACTCCCATTTCGACCAGCGTCCGCGGCGCGACGTACTCGCTCCTGGCGAAGGCGTCCTGCTCGGGGGCGGGCAGGGCCCGCTTGTCGAGCTTGCCGTTCGGGGTCAGCGGCAGCGCCTCCAGCTCCACGAAGGCGGCCGGGACCATGTACTCGGGCAGAGCACGACCCAGCTCGGCGCGGAGAACGGCAAGATCGACCGTGGCACCGGGAGCGGAGACGAAGTACGCGACCAGACGCTTGTCACCCGGCGTGTCCTCGCGGACGATCACCACCGCGTCGCGAATGCCGGCGTGTGCGGAGAGGGCGGTCTCGATCTCACCCAG
>NZ_JBIATY010000035.1:0-2678 GCF_042892235.1 Streptomyces sp. NPDC001816 | reverse complement strand
GTGGCGCAGTCGCCGGATGAGTTCCTGGATCTGCTGGTGCGGGAGCGGGTGACGGTGTTGTCCCAGACTCCGTCCGCGTTCCGTTCGCTGGTGGGCGCGGCTGCTGACGGTGACCCGCGCGTTGGTGAGCTGGGGCTGCGTGCGGTGGTCTTCGCGGGCGAGAAGCTGGAAGTCGCAGACCTTCAGCCCTGGGTCTCCCGACTCGGCCTGGGCCGTACGGCGCTGGTCAACATGTACGGGATCACCGAGACCACGGTTCACTCCACCTATCACCGCCTGACGAAGCGGGACTTCGCGGAAGAGGCCGGAAACCCGATCGGCCGTCCGCTGAGCGACCTTTCCATTCATCTGCTGGATTCCTATGGGAATCTCGTCCCGGTCGGTGTTCCGGGTGAGATGTATGTCGGTGGCCCGGGTGTTGCGCGTGGTTATCTCGGCCGTCCGGCTCTGACCGCCGAGCGTTTTGTTCCCGACCCGTTCGGTCCTGCCGGATCGCGGCTGTATCGAAGTGGTGACCTCGCGCGCCGGCGCGAGGACGGAAGTCTGGAGTTCCTGGGCCGTATCGATGACCAGGTGAAGATCCGTGGTTATCGGATCGAGCTGGGTGAGATCGAGACCGCCCTCTCCGCACACGCCGGCATTCGCGACGCGGTGGTGATCGTCCGCGAGGACACGCCGGGTGACAAGCGTCTGGTGGCTTACTTCGTCTCCGCTCCCGGTGCCACGGTCGATCTTGCCGTTCTCCGCTCGGAGCTGGGTCGTGCTCTGCCCGAGTACATGGTCCCGGCCGCCTTCGTGGAGCTGGATGCACTGCCGCTGACCCCGAACGGCAAGCTCGACAAGCGGGCCCTGCCCGCCCCCGAGCAGGACGCCTTCGCCCGTGGCGCGTACGTCGCCCCGCGTGATGCGACCGAGGCGCGGATCGCAGCGGTGTGGTCGGAGGTCCTGGGCCTGGACGAGGTAAGTGTCGAGGACTCGTTCTTCGACCTCGGCGGCGACTCCATCCGCGCCGTCTCCCTTGTCGGTGCCCTGCGCACCGCCGGCTTCGACACGACGATGCAGGAGGTCTTCGCAGCTCGCACCGTTGCTGCGATGGCCGCGAACTCAGCCGACCGCCGCCGGCCGGCCGCGCACCAGGACACTGTTCCGGTCCGGCCGTTCGCGCTGGTCATGGACGAGGACCGGGACAAGCTGCCCGCCGGTGTCGTGGACGCCTACCCGCTGACACAGGCGCAGACCGGCATGGTCGTCGAGATGCTGGCCAAGGGCGGCGCCCGCAGCTACCACAACGTGGCTTCGCTGCGTGTCCGCGGCGAGGAGTTCTCGCTCGACGCCCTGCGAAAGGCACTCGGCGTTGTCACCGAGCGCCATGACGTGCTGCGGACGGCGATTGATCTGGAGACGTACTCCGTCCCCCTGCAGCTCGTGCACGCCGCCGCCGAGATTCCCGTGACGGTCGAAGACCTGACCGGACTCGCTGCGAGCGAGGCGGAGCAGGCCCTGCGGGACTTCGTGGCGGCCGAGAGCGAGGCCGTCTTCGACCTGGCCCACGCCCCGCTGCTGCGAGTGGCCGTGCACCTGTGCGCGGACGGCAGCTGGCAGTTCACCCTCACCGAGGCGCACGCGATCATCGACGGCTGGAGCTACCACTCCCTCTTGGCCGAACTCGTCGGCTGTTTCCGGCGCATACGTGACGAGCAGGAGCCCAACGCCTGGACGCCTCCGGCGGTGCGCTTTGCCGACGCGGTGGCGGGGGAACTCGCCTCGCTGCGGAGTACGGAGGACCGCGCCTACTGGCAGGGAATCGTCGACGGCTACGCCAAGTTCCAGCTGCCCGCAGGCTGGGCCGACGCGCCGGACACGCCACGCGAGCAGTATGAGATCGAGGTCCGTTACGAGGACCTGGAGGGCTCGCTGAGGGCCTTGGCCGCGGCATCCGGCACCTCGGTGAAGAGCGTCGTCCACGCGGCCCATCAAAAGGTCGTGAGCATGCTCACGGACGAGCCCGTCTTCCACACGGGTCTCACCTGCCATATCCGTCCCGAGGTCATGGGCTCCGAACGAGCCCACGGCATGTACCTCAACGTCCTTCCGTTTGCGGCGGACCGCGAGGCGCGTACCTGGCGCGAGCTGGTGCAACGGGTGTTCGCTCGGGAGACGGAGCTCTGGGAGCACCGTATGTTCCCGATGCCGACGATCCAGCGGGAGTTGGCCCACGGCGAGCGCCTCATCGACGTGCACTTCAGCTACCAGGACTTCCGGGCGGCCGAGCAAGACGCGGTGGGCGACGACGGCCAGGGCACGGTCGACGTCGCGTCCAGCATGGGCGCGAGTTCCAACGAGTTCTCCCTGTTCGTCGTCGCAGGCCCGGACAGGCTCAACGTGATCACCCATACCCACGCGGTCGGCCGCGCCAATGGCGAACGAGTGGCTCGGATGTTCCGCGCGGTGCTGGAGGCCATGGCCGAGACCCCGGATGCAGCCATCGACTCCGCGCCCCTTCTGCCGGCCGAGGAACTCCACCGACTGGTGACCGAGTGGAATGCCAGTGCCGCGCCCTTCGAGGAAGGGGTGAGCCTGCATGAGTTGGTGGAGCGGCAGGTTGGGGTGTCGCCGGATGCGCCGGCTGTGGTGGGTGTTGATGGGTGTTTGTCGTTCGCGGAGTTGGATGCGCGGGC
>NZ_JBIATY010000034.1:0-2705 GCF_042892235.1 Streptomyces sp. NPDC001816 | reverse complement strand
CCCCTCCGGCAGATACACAGCACGCGCATCGCCATCGAAGTCAGCCGCCATGGCCTCCAGAACAGACCGGTACATACCGGCAATCCGCCGGCCGTGCTTGCGGCTGAGAGTGCGGGTGTTGGCGCTCAGGCTGATGCGGGAGCCGGTGGCGTCCGCCGACAGTCCGAACTCCTTAGGAGCATCGTTGAACGCCATCCCGGTGTCCACGATCCCGTCGTCGACCTGGTGGAAGTCGACGAAGTTGAAGAGGACGTCGACGAGGCGGCCGCCACCGGCCTCGCGCTGGATCTCCGGCATCGGGAAGCGGCGGTAACCCCACAGCTCCACCTCCCGGGTGAAGACCTGCCGCACCAGCTCACGCCAGGTGCGCGCGGTGCGGTCCGCGACGAACGGCAGGGTGTTGACCTGCATGCCGATCAGGCGGTCGGCGCCTTCGGCCTCGGGACGGGCATGGCAGACGAGGCCGGTGTGGAACGCCGGCTCGTCGGTGAGCATGCTCATCACCTTCAGATGAGCCGCGAGCAGCACGCTCTTGAGCGGTACGTCCACGGACGCGGCTGCCTTCCGCAGGTCCTCGGTGAGGTCGCCGTACTCGACCTGGATGCCGTAGGACTCGGCGGTCTTTGCGCTGTCGCCCCACTCCACGGGGATGGTGAAGGCGGCGTAGCCGTCGATGGCCTCCCGCCAGTAGGCGCGGTCCTCCTCGGAGTCGAGGGATTCCAGCTCACCGGCGATGAAGTCGGCGTATCGGACAGCGGGAAGCTCGTATGACTCGGGCTCCAGACCGTCGCGCAGCCGCGTGTAGCAGTCGAGGAGCTCCATCAGCAGGGACTCGTGGCTCCAGCCGTCGAGGATCACGTGAGGGCTGGTGAAGGACAGCCACCAGCCGTCGCCCGCTGTGGTGTGCACGAAGAGGCGGATCAGCGGTGCCACGCCCAGGTCGAGGTGGTTGGACCGCTCGGCCAGGACGAACTCGCGCAGGGCGTTCTCGGTCTCCTGCCTGTCGGCCTCGCCCAGGTCGCGTACGCCCAGGACGACGTCCGCCGTGGCATGGACGAGTTGCAGGGGGCGCGAGTACTCGTTGACGTGCACCGAGGTGCGCAGCGTCTCGTGCCGCTCCGCGACGACGCGCCAGGCCTGCCGCAGCGCGTCCGCCACGAACGGCTTCTCGTCGCGGATGCGGACGGTGGAGATGGTGTGGTAGGCGTTCCCCTCCTCCCCCACGAGCATCTCGGCGACCATGCCGGTCTGCACCTGAGAGAGCGGGTAGGCGTCCACAACGTCGTCGGCGAGCCGTTCCCGGTCCTGCTCCGTGATCAGCGCGAACGGCTCGATTCCCGTCGTGCCCCGCACTGTCTCCCGACGGTCCGGGAAGGCCGCGCACAGCGCTGCGACGGTGCGGCCCTCGAAGACTTGCTGAATGCTCGTCTCGAACCCGGCGGCTCGCAGCGCGCCGACGAGGGCGACCGCGCGGATGGAGTCGCCGCCGAGCTCGAAGAACGAGTCCTCGACGCCGACCTGGTCCACGCCGAGCACCCGGGACCAGACGGCGGCCACGCTTTCCTCGACCGGCGTGCGCGGTGCGACGTAGGCGCCACGGGCGAAGGCGTCCTGCTCAGGGGCGGGGAGAGCCCGACGGTCGGTCTTTCCGTTCGGCGTGACCGGGATCCGTTCCAGCTTCACGAAGGCCGCGGGCACCATGTGCTCGGGAAGTGAGCGGCCCAGCTCGGCACGGAGCGTGGCCGGGTCGGCCTCCGACCGGGCCTCCGCCTCGGCCGTCGGAACGTAGTAGGCCACGAGGCGCTTGTCGCCGGGCACGTCCTCGCGGACGAGCACCGCCGCGTCGCGGACGACGGCCAGTCCGGTCAGCGCCGCCTCGACCTCGCCCGGCTCGATCCGTACACCGCGGATCTTCACCTGGTCGTCGGTGCGGCCCAAGTACTCCAGCGTGCCGTCAGCCAGCCAACGGGCCCGGTCGCCGGTGCGGTACATCCGCCCACCCGGCTCCCCGTACGGGTCCGGCAGGAAGCGCTCCGCCGTCAGGGCGGCGCGCCGTACGTACCCACGGGCCACGGCGACACCGGCGATGAACAGCTCACCGGGGACTCCGACGAGCTGTGGTCGCAGTTCCGCGTCGAGGACGTACAGTCCGACGTTCTGGATCGCCGTGCCGATCGGGATGCGGTCAAGGCCCTTGGGCAGGCTGTCCTTGATGGGGTGGACGGTGCAGTCGATCGACGCCTCGCTGGGCCCGTACTGGTTGTAGATCTCGATCCCGGGCAGTTCCTCCAGCAGGCGCTTCGCGAGCGGTACCGGCATCTCCTCTCCGCCACAGGCGATCGTGCGCAGCGTGGTGCAGCCGGCCAGGCCGCCCTCCTCCAGCACCAGCGCCAGCATGGAGGGCACGAAGTCGACCACCGTGACGCCGTGCTCGACGATCATCCGGCCGAGGTACAGCGGATCGCGGTGGCCGCCCCGTGTGGCGACAACGAGCCGAGCGCCGGTCATCAGCGTGCCGAAGATCTCCCACGCGAACACGTCGAAGCCGGCCGTGGTCTTCTGCAGGACCACGTCGTCCGAGGTCAGGCGGATGTAGCGCTGGCTGTCCGAGAGCCGGTTGACCACGCCTCGGTGGGTGTTCACCACGCCCTTGGGACGGCCTGTCGAGCCCGACGTGAACACCAGGTACGCCCCGGAGTCCGGCA
>NZ_JBIATY010000033.1:0-3033 GCF_042892235.1 Streptomyces sp. NPDC001816 | reverse complement strand
CGATTCCACCGCACCAGATCCCCGGTGCGATACATCCGCTCCCCCGCCCCACCGAACGGACACGCAACAAACCGCTCCGACGTCAACCCCGGACGGCCCCAATAACCACGAGCCAGACCAGCACCAGCGACATACAACTCACCCACCACACCCGACGACACCAACCCCAGGGCGCCATCGAGGACGTACGCCTTCAGGTCGGGGATGCCGGTGCCGATAAGGCTGCCCTGGTCCCGGCGCACCGACTCGCGGTCCAGCGCCATGTAGGTGACGTGGACCGTCGTCTCGGTGATGCCGTACATGTTCACGAGCGTGGGGGCGTCGTCCGCGTGCCGCGCGTACCAGTCGTCCAGGCGCCGCAGGTCAAGCGCCTCCCCGCCGAAGATGACGTACTTCAGGGCGAGCCGCGTGCCCGTTTCGGGGGCCTCCTGGTCGGCCTGCATCAGCTGGTAGAAGGCCGAGGGGGTCTGGTTCAGCACAGTCACCCGTTCCTGGACCAGGAGGTTCAGAAATTCCTGCGGGGACCGGGAGACGGCGTAGGGCACCACGACCAGCCGGCCGCCGTACAGCAGCGGGCCCCACAGCTCCCACACCGAGAAGTCGAAGGCGTAGGAGTGGAACAGCGTCCACACGTCCTCGGAGCCGAAGCCGAACCAGTGCTCGGTCTCCGTCATCAGCCGGATCACGTTGCGGTGCGGAACGACGACGCCCTTGGGGCGCCCGGTGGAACCCGAGGTGTAGATCATGTACGCCGGGTGGGCCGGGTCCAGCGGCTGCCGCCTCTGCCTGTCGGTGGGGTCGCCGGCCGGGCACCCGGCGAGGCGCTCGACGACGGCATGATCGTCGAGGACGATCCGGGGGACGTCCGCCGTGACTGCCGATGCCGTCCCGGCGGTGGTGACGACGCGGGCGGGCCGGGCGTCGCCGACCATGTAGGCCAGGCGCTCGGCCGGGTAGTTGGGGTCGATCGGCAGGTAGGCCGCGCCGGCCTTCAGCACGGCCAATACGGCGACTACCAGGTCGGCCGACCGGGGCAGGGCCAGCGCCACGAACTGCTCGGGTCCCACACCCTCATCGATCAGCAGGTGCGCCAGGCGGTTGGCCCGGGTGTTCAGCTCGGCGTAGGTGAGCCTGGTCGCCCCGCTCACCACCGCGACGGCCTCTGGCGTCTGCGCCGCCCGGGCCTCGAACAGCCCGGGCAGGGTGCCCTCGGGCACTGTCCGCGCGGTGTCGTTCCACTCGACGAGGAGCCGGTGGCGTTCGTCCGGGCTGAGAAGGCTGAGGGTGCCGACCGGCCGCTCCGGGCGGTCGGTCATCGCTTCCAGCAACCGTACGACCCGGTCCAGGTACTGCCGGGCCTCGGCCTCGGTGAAGGCGTCGCGCCGGTACCCCAGCCGCAGGGTCAGCCTCGGTCCGGGCACGGCTGCGAGGGTGAGCGAGTAGTGGGTGGCGTCGACGCCGTCCACCGCCGTCAGCTTCAGCTCCTCGGCGGGTGACCGCCACGCCTCGGCGTCCAGGGGGTAGGACTCGAAGACGGTCGTGGTGTCGAAGAGGTCCCGTCCGCCCGCCTGCTGCTGCACCTCGGCGAGGCCGAGGTGGTGGTGTTCCATGAGCTCCGTCTGCTCGGCCTGGAGCCGGGACAGCAGGCCGGACACCGTCTCGTCGTTGCGGAGCCGTATGCGGACGGGGAGGGTGTTGATGAAGAGCCCCACCATGCGCTCGACGCCGGGCAGCTCCGGCGGGCGGCCGGAGACCGTCGCACCGAAGACGACGTCGTCCCGGCCGGTCATCCGCGACAGCAACACTCCCCACGCGGCCTGCACCAGCGTGTTCATGGTGGCGGAGCAGGTGCGGGCCAGCCGTGCGGTCCGCGCGGTGAGCTCGTCGGTCAGCTCGACGGACACGTGACCGGGCAGTTCGGGCGCCCGGTCGGCCACCTGGGGGGCGATGAGGGTCGGGCCCTCGAGCCCGGCCAGGGCGGAGGCCCACGCGGCGCGGGCCGCGTCGCGGTCCTGCGCGGTGAGCCAGGCCAGGTAGTTCCGGTAGGGGGTGACCTTCGGCAGGGCGGCGTCGCCGCCCTGCGCCGCGTAGAGCTTCAGCAGCTCGTCGACGAGGACGGGCATCGACCATCCGTCCCACAGGATGTGGTGGTTGGTCAGGACGAAGCGGTGCCGGTTCTCCGCGAGCCTGATCAGCAGGAAGCGGAGCAGGGGCGGGCGCCGCAGGCTGAACCGGCGGGCGCGCTCCTCGTCGGCGATACGGGTGGCCTCGCGCTCCCGCCCGGCCTCGTCCCGGCCGGAGAGGTCGACCTCGGTCCACGGCAGCGGCACCTCGCGCAGGACCACCTGCACGGGGCGCTTGAGGCCGTCGTGCCGGAATCCGACGCGCAGGTTGGCGTGCCGGGCCAGCAGCCGCTCACCGGCGGCCTTCAGCGCACCGGCGTCCAGCGGGCCCTCGAAGTCGAATGTCAGCTGGGCGGTGTAGACGTCAGTGCCCTCCTCGTCCACCAGGGCGTGGAAGAGAAAGCCCTCCTGCAGCGGTGAGAGCGGCAGGACGTCCTCGATACGTGACTTCTTCATCGTGCTTCCTAACTCAGTCCTCGAAAAAGTCCAGTTCGAGGTCGTCTTCGAGAGCGTCGATCTGATCCTGGGTGAGGTCGACGAGTGTCAGATCGGAGGGGGTGTGGCCGCCGGCTCCGCCGGACTCGACGCCGGTGGCCAGGCCGTGCAGGGCCTCGCACCACAGCCCGGCCAGCTCGCGCACGTCGTCCTCTGCCAGCACACCGCCGGCCCAGGACCAGGTGGCCTCCAACACCGGCCCGCCGGCCAGGTCGTGCGTGATCGCGTTGACCTCGATCACATGCCGCATCGGCATCCCGGTCTCCGCACCCCGGCCGAGGGCCTCGCTCTGCGGGATCACACCCCAGTCGCCGGACTGCCCGGTGCCCATGCGGCCGAGGTAGTTGAAGGCGATCTGCGGACTGCCGTAGGAGGCGAGCTCGGGCACGGTCTTGGGGTTGAGGTAACGGAGCAG
>NZ_JBIATY010000032.1:0-4853 GCF_042892235.1 Streptomyces sp. NPDC001816 | reverse complement strand
GTGGGTGGGGTGGGGGTCAGCGTTTCTGTGTTTCTGGGTGTGGGCGCCTGGGGCGTTGCGTATTCCGGTACTGACGTGGCCGGGGCATGGCGTCGCCTGTCCAGGACCGTGGCCGTGGCGGGGCGCGAGGCCGGGTCCGGCCCGGTCCTCGTCGTCGGCGATCACACGCCGGACCTCCCCGCTTTCGCCTGGACCGCTGTTGCTCGCGGTGCCCGTTGCCTGGTCCTGCTTTCCGGCCGTGGCGAGGAGGGCGCGCAGGCCGCGAGGAGGCCCTGGAGGCCTCCGGCGCCGACTGGACCGTCGTACGTGCCGCGTGGTTCGCCCAGAACTTCGACGAGAGTTTCTTCCTCGGCGCCGTACGCGAGGGCGAGATCGTCCTGCCCACCGCCGACGCCGTCGAGCCCTTCGTCGATGCCGACGACATCGCCGGCGTGGCCGTCGCCGCGCTCGCCGGTGGTGGTGGGGTGGTGTTCGGCGTGGGTGGTGTGGTGTGGGGTTCGTTGATTGGGGCCTTGGTGGTGGTGGGGTTGGTGGCTGTGTTTGTCGGTGTTTGTGAGCTGGTGGGGTTTGTTGGTGGTGTCGGACTCTGTGTTGGCGGTTACGGTCGTGTTCGCCTCCTGGTAGGGCGTGTTCGCCTCCTGGTAGGGCGTGTTCGCCTCCTGGTAGGGCGTGTTCGCCTCGTGGTAGGGCGTGTTCGCCTCGTGGTAGGGCGTGCGGCGCGAGTCCTCCTGCCCGTTCTGGCTCTGTCGGGCGATGGTGGGCAGAGCGTCATCGGCAGTCCGGAAGGGGTGGCGGGACGGGGGGATCAGCCACCTGGGCCGTTGAGGGCAGCCGGTATGAAGATCATTCCTGTCTCATCCGTGTTGTGCCGGAGTCGCGAACTTACGGGATGTACTCGGGAAGGTAGGGCGGCATGAGTGGCATGAGTGGCATGGGCGGGTCCGCGTCCGGCCCCGCCGCAACCGGCAGCGACTGCCCCGCGGCGGTCCCTCTCCGCTTCCCGCTCCCTGAGGGCCTTGCCGGGGCCACGGTGGTGGTTGTCGGGGGCAGTTCGGGCATTGGCCTGGCTACCGCCCGTCTTCTGGTCCGGCTCGGCGCCCGCCCTGTGCTTGTCGGCCGTGACGCGGGCCGTCTCAAGGCGGCTGCCGCGTATCTCGCCGGGGAGGCGCCCGCCGCCGGGGTGCGCACGTACGTGTCCGATGTACGTGACGAGGACCGGCTTGGCGGCCTCTTCGACGAACTCGGCACGGTGGACCACGTCCTGGTTACTGCCGGGGGCGTGACCCGCGGCGCGGTCACCGAGGCCGACCGCGAGCGTGTGGCCGACAGTGTCGAGGGCCGGCTCTGGGGCGGTTATGCCGTTGCCCGGGTCGCGGCGCCGCGGCTTGTACCCGGCGCCTCGATCACGTACTTGTCCGGCATCTACGTGGTGCGTCCTGCACCGGGTGGCGTGGCTGTGATCGCTGCGGCCGCTGCTACCGAGGGGCTCGCCAGGGCCCTTGCCGTGGAGCTTGCGCCCCGCAGGATCCGGGTCAATGCGGTGCGTTCGGGCACGGTCGACACTCCGATGCTGCGTTGCCGGCTGCTCCCGCCCCGCGAACCTGTGCCGGGCGAACACGTGCCGGACCGTGATCCTGACGGCCCGGCGCGGCTCGGGGGAGCGGCGGGCGATGCTGCGGTGGCCGTCGCGGGCCGCGGCATGCCGCTGGGCCGCTATGGCACGGCCGAGGAGGTGGCTGCTGCGGTGCTTTTCCTCATGGCCAACTCCTATGTCACCGGCACCGTGCTGACCATCGACGGCGGCCAGTCGCTCATGTGACGGATCGGCAGATTTGTTCCTGCTGATGCTCGTAGGGGGGCTTGTTGGTGTGCGGGGCGGCGGCTGGTCTGGTGTGTTGGTGGTTCGTTGAGAGGCCGGGGGAGTGGTTTGGGCGGGGAGGTCGGGGTGTGTGAGCTGGGGTTGTGTCTTTTGCACTGAGCCCCAGCGGAAAGGCCTTCGTCACGCCGGCCTCGGCCTCGACGTCGTAGGGCACGGCGTAGAGGCCGGTGGTCTCGTTCTGGGCCCGCCAGTGCAGCAGGGCCTGGTAGCCCTCGAGCCACGCCAGGTTTTCCGGCCGGTAGACCCGGGTGTGCAGGAAGGCCGCGATCGTGGCCGCGTCCCTGGGAGAGGAGAAGTGGAGCAGCGCCGGCTCGGCAGCGGCGTCGGTGCCGTCCTGGTCTTGGTCCTTGCCGTCGCCCTTGCCGCCGGTGCCGGCGGTCCGGCCGTCTTCGTCGTGCTGGATGTGCATCTTGCGCTCGTGTTTGTCCCGGGACGGGGCGCGGGAGGCGGGTTGCTCGACCGGGCGCTCATTGTGGGAGCGCAGGCCCTGGAGCACGGCCACGAGCGGCTTGAGGCTCGCGGAGGCGATCATGTCCGTCGGGTCCTCCCCGGCCTTCAGGAACACCGGCACGATGATCCTGGCGATCTTCGTGGAGCCGTCGCGGTTCAGCCGGAGCGCCCGGCCGATGTTCTGCACGATCTCCACCTGCGAGCCGCGGGTGTCGGCGAAGCGGCTTCCACGCCTCGCTCGCCGGTGGTGTCGACGCCCTCACCGAGCACGCGGACGCTCGCGAGGAAGGCTCGGTGGACCCGGCGGCCGGCCGCGTCGATGCCGCCTGCGAACTGGCGCAGTGCCTCGCGCCGTTCGGCGACGAGGTGGTTGCCGCACAGCCATGCCGACCACACCCGGTCCGGCGGGACGTGGCGTCCGGCCTTCAGCTCGTACGGCTCCGCGTCGATCGATGACTTCGGCAGTGCTGCCCCTTCGCCAGATCGTTGTCCGACGCCTCGGTGACGTACGGCTCCGTGGCCGTCTCCGGCAGTTTCTCCGCGAATGCTGCTGCCTCCTCCACCCGCTGGTGGAACGTCATCACCGTACGGAGGTTGTACGCTGCGGCGTGCTCCAGGAGTGCGGGCTGCAGGAGCGCCAGGCGCCCTGCAGCGCCTCCTCCGACAGCCCGAGGACCGGTGACGGGTCGCGGATCTCGAGTACGTCGATCTCGAACCCGCGAGGGTGCCCCGCTCGATCGCTTCCAAGAGACCGAGTTCGGCGAGCCACGCGCCGTACGTGCCCTCCGGGTCATCGGTCATGCTCGCGATCTCCAGCTCCTGGCCGCCCGCACCCCTGTGCGGCCGGGCCGCGGCCAGGATGCGCGGCGTCGCGGTCAGGTACAGGCGGAAGTCCGCCGGAATCCGGGCGTTGTCGTGGATCGCAGCCCACGGCCGCCCGAGAGCACCGGCGGTGCCGTGGGCTTCATCCACGATCGCGAGGTCGAAGCCGTCCATGCGCTGCCCGTACAGCCGCTCCCCACCCGCCAGAGAGGCCTCCAGCGGCCCGCGAACCTTGCGCCGGCCCTCAGGTGCGTCGATGTCCTCACGGTCCACCAGGGAGGCGTACGTGGCGAACACGACCACGGGCCCGCGCCCGGCCCACAGGGCGAGCTGAATGGGGTTGGTGGTGGTGCGCACCTCGAGTTCGTTCAGGACCGCGTCGTTCTCCAGCGGCACACGGCGACCATCGGGGCCCGGTGGCCCACCAGACGCCACGCCTGGGCAGTCTGCGCGAGCAGGTCCAGGGTCGGGACGGTGACGAGGATCCGGCCGTCCGGGAAGCACTCCAGCGCGCTCGCGGCGGCGGTGATCGTCTTCCCCGATCCGGTCGCGGACACGATCGTGCCCCGGGCCCCCTGAGCGGGCACAGATGACCTTGCAGGGAATCCCACCCACTTCCGGAAACTTGCCCTCTGGTCTACCTGGTGTTCCTTGAGTTGAATCCCAGACATTCTCTTGCCTCCCCTTCTCGGATATTATCGCGGAATTTCAGGTAGCCGTGTGCGGGTAGTTGTAGGGCCTGTCATCAATCCAGGTACGCGCGTTGCACTTGTGCCAGCCCGCCGATTCCTTCTCGCGCAGCGGGTCGTAGCCCTCGGGGTCGTAGTGGTCGGCCTCGCGGGTGCCGAGGATGACGTCGCCGGTGGAGTATTCGATGATGCGGGCGTTGCACAGCCGGCCGGCCTCGCCCAGCGCCTCCAGGATGCGGCAGCGCTCCATGGTGTGCGGGTACGTACGCGGCAGCACGGTCTCCCGGACGAACACCTCCAGGCGCTCCAGCCCGGCGCGCTCACGCTGTCTCACGTCCGCGATATGTACGGCCAGTTCAGCGGACCCGGCGGACCTGCCGCCGCGCCGGTCCCAATCCCGGTCTGCGACATGCCGTCCAGCTCGACCACATCGGACTGCGCACCGGCGACCGCCCCGGCCTCCAGCGCGGCCATCAGGTCGTCCGCCTCGCTCGCGGACACGCCCTGGGTAGCCAGGAGTGCGAACACCTTCAACCGGGCGTAAATGCCTGCCGTCTGATACCTGCTCACCCTGCGCACGGAAACGCTGCTCAGCACGGATTCCTTCCGATAGATTCGCTGTGACCGGTCATCTCAGGCCGTTACTCTCGAACATGAGGGAGGGTTTAAGGGTGGTTTGAGGTGTCCCGTATTTCCGCCAACCGTACATGCTGCATCAATCTGAGGCACGCACTACACTAGAACCCGACGCGAACGAGCGACCCCCACCCCTCGCAGCCAGCCTGACCCGCGAAGCGGGTCTAACGGTCCGTAAGGCACAGCCTGAAGGACTGTCAGGGCGGGGGAGCGCAGCGGACCAGCCCGGAAGTGCAACGCACTCCCTCAACTCCCCTACAAAAAGCCGGTATAACGGCACCTGACGCACGGTCATCCGCACGGCCGCGCATCGCGCGGCCCGCCGGGCGCGCAGCGGCCGGCTCCATTGGCTCCCGGAGCGCAGCGCAGGGAGCCGC
>NZ_JBIATY010000031.1:0-5250 GCF_042892235.1 Streptomyces sp. NPDC001816 | reverse complement strand
CCCCTCCGGCAGATACACAGCACGCGCATCGCCATCGAAGTCAGCCGCCATGGCCTCCAGAACAGACCGGTACATACCGGCAATCCGCCGGCCGTATTCCTCGCTGAGTGCGGGGATGCCAACGGTCAGGATGATGTATCCGCCTCGTGACGAGACGGTGAGCGGAAGCTCCGTGGGACTGTCGTCGATACCGCCGAGGGGATCGATGAGCCCGGTGTCGACCTGGCGGAAGTCCTGGTAATTGAAGAAGACGTCGATGAGGCGGCCGCCACCGGCCTCGCGCTGGATCTCCGGCATCGGGAAGCGGCGGTGGCCCCACAGCTCCACCTCCCGAGCGAAAGTACGCTCGACAAGCTCACGCCAGGTGCGCGCAGTCCGGTCGGCCGGGAAGGGGAGGGTGTTGAGGTACATGCCGTACACCCGGTCCGCGCCCAGGGCCTCGGGACGGGCATCGAAAACCAGGCCGGTATGGAAGGCCGGCTCGTCGGTGAGCATGCTCATCACCTTCAGATGGGCAGCCACCATCACGCTCTTGAACGAGGCGTCCGTCGCCGTCGCCAGAGCGCGCAGCCGATCTTCGAGGTCGTGCCACGGCACCGGGATCTGGTGCGTCCGCTGCGGCGCGTCCGCAGCATCGTTCCATCCGGTGGGAAGGGTGAACTTGGTGTAGTCGCTGACGATGCCGGCCCAGTACGCGCGGTCCTCGTCGGAGGCGAGGGATTCCAGCTCACCGGCGATGAAGTCCGCGTAACGGACGTCGGGCGCATCGTAGGGCTCGGGCTCCAGACCGTCGCGCAGCCGCATGTAACAGCCGAGGAGTTCCATCAGGAGGGAGTGGTAGCTCCAGCCCTCCATGATCGGATGGCACTCGGTCACCGAGATCCACCAGCCGTTCTCCTCCGTCGTATGCGCGAAGTAACGCATCAACGGAGGCTTGGCGAAATCAAATGCCTTCGCGCGCTCGGCGGCCGTGAACTCACGCAGCTTCTCGTGCTGCTCTTCCACGGCCAGGTTGCCGAGGTCGGCCACACCTATGACCGGTTCGGCAGCGGCGTGAACGAGCTGCATCGACACTGAATAGGTCGAAAGGTCGATAGAGGTCCGCAGTGTCTCGTGGCGAGCGACGACAATACGGCCGGCTTCGGCGAATGCCTTGTGGGAGAAGGGCTTGTCGTCGCGGATCCGGTAGGTGGAGACGTTGTGATAGTGGTTGCGGCTGGTGTCCGCCAGCATTTCCACGACCATGCCGGTCTGCGTCCGCGAAAGCGGATAGGCATCCACCACCCCGATCGGCAGCTTGGCCCGGTCCTCGGCGGAGACGAGCGCGAAACGCTCCACACTCGTCAGCGCGGCGGATTCCTCGGTCACCTCCTGACCGTCGAGCAGTTCGGCGAGGGCGGTGACGGTGCGGGCGGCGAAGACATCACGTACGGCGACATCGAAGCCGGTGGTGCGGAGGGCGCCGACGAGGGCGACGGCTCGGATGGAGTCGCCGCCGAGGTCGAAGAACGAGTCCTCGACACCGACCCGCTCCACGCCCAGGACCTCCGACCACACCGCTGCGATGCGCTCCTCCAACGGCGTGCGCGGCGCGACGTACTCACCGCGCGCGAAGGCATCCTGTTCGGGGGCGGGCAAGGCACGCTTGTCCAGCTTGCCGTTCGCCGTCAGCGGGAGGGCCTCCAACTCCACGAACGCGGCCGGAACCATGTACTCGGGCAGAGCACGACCCAGCTCGGCGCGTAGTGCGGCAAGATCGACGGTGGCGCCGGGGGCGAGAACGTAGTAAGCCACCAGGCGTTTGTCACCCGGGGTGTCCTCGCGAACGGTCACCACAGCGTCACGGATCGCGTCATACGCGGACAGGACGGTCTCGATCTCGCCCAGCTCGATGCGATAGCCACGGATCTTCACCTGGTCGTCGATGCGGCCCAGGAACTCCAGACTTCCGTCCTCACGACGACGCGCCAGATCACCACTGCGGTACAAACGCGAGCAAGGAGTACCGAACGGGTTCGGCACAAACCGCTCCGCCGTCAGCGCCGCACGCCCCAGATAACCGCGCGCAACACCCGGACCACCCACATACATCTCACCGGGGACGCCGACCGGCACGATGTTGCCAAGCTGGTCGAGGAGATAAATCGCCAGATCGCTCAGCGGATGACCGATCGGGTTGCCCGCATCGGCAGCGAAGTCCTTCTTCTCCAGCCGGTAGTACGTGGAGTGCACCGTGGTCTCGGTGATGCCGTACATGTTCACCAGTGCGGTCTTCTCCAGACCCACCCGGTCCACCCACGGCTGAAGCTCGGCAACCTCCAGTTTCTCGCCGGCGAAAATCACCGCCCGCAGAGAGAGCCGGTCGATACGCGGGTCACCGTCAGCAGCCGCGCCCACCAGCGAACGGAACGCGGACGGAGTCTGAGACAACACCGTCACCCGCTCCCGCACCAGCAGATCCAGGAACTCATCCGGCGACTGCGCCACCTCACGCGGCACGACGACCACACGGCCGCCATGCATCAACGCACCCCACATCTCGAACACCGACACATCGAACGCATACGAGTGGAACAGCGAGAACACATCCGACTCGTCGAACGCATAATGCTCCTGCGACACGGCAAGAAGCCGCACCACATTCGCGTGCTCGAGATTCACACCCTTCGGACGCCCCGTCGAACCGGACGTGTAAATCACATACACCGTGTTGTCCGGCGACACCACCACACCCGGATCCGACGCCTCACACGCCGCGACACCATCCCGGTCAGCACCATCCAAAACCACCACAGCGCCGTCATGGAAACCATCGACCAGCGACAGCAGACCCGCCTGCGTCACCACCACCGACACCCCGGCATCCGACGCCACATACCCCAGCCGCTCAGCAGGATTCACCGGATCCAACGGCACATAACCCGCACCCGACTTCAAAACACCCAACAGCGCCGGGACCAGATCAACCCCACGCTCCAGGCACACACCCACCAGCGACTCCGGACCCACACCCAGCCCGGACAGATAACGCGCCAGACGATTCGCCCGCGCATTCACCTCGCCATACGACAACTCCACATCACCAGCGACAACCGCCACCGCATCAGGATCGAGAGCCACCTGCTCCTCGAACACCTCATGCACACACCGCTCCACCCGAGCGGACGTCCTCGGGCCCACCATCAGCAGCGACTTATCGGCCGCGCTCAGCATCTCCAGCTGCGCTGCCGGGGCCGACGGGTTCTCCACCGCCGCGCTCAGCAGCCGCAGCCAGTGCCCCGCCATTCGCTCGACCGTGCC
Organism: Streptomyces sp. NPDC001816; assembly: GCF_042892235.1. NCBI lineage: Bacteria > Bacillati > Actinomycetota > Actinomycetes > Kitasatosporales > Streptomycetaceae > Streptomyces > Streptomyces sp. NPDC001816. The sequence continues at coordinate 1,950 of NZ_JBIATY010000031.1, read as the reverse complement.
GTGGTCGAACAGGGCGACCGGATATGCCAGCCGCGCACTCAGCGAACCATCACCGGCCTCGACCACCTGGAGTTCGAGGTCGGTCTTGGCCACACCACCGACGACTCCGAACGGAACGGACTCGAGGCCGAACAGGCCGTTCGCCGCCTCGGCCGACTCGTGCATCGTGAACGACACCTGGTACAGCGGCGTACGGGACATCTCCCGCTCAGGCTCCAGCTCGTCCACGAGCCGCGCGAACGGTACGCCCTGGTGGTCGTACGCGCCGAACACGGTCTCGCGGTTGGCTTCGAGCAGCTGCCCGAAGCTTTCGCCGCCGCCCCACCGTGCGCGCATCACCAGGCTGTTGATGCCATAACCGAGCATTGTCTGCAGCTCGGGGCGGCCACGCCCCGACACGACCGTGCCCACGGCCACGTCCGTGCGGCCCGCGTAACGCGACAGCACCAGCTGGTACGCGGTCAGCAGCACGACGAACGGCGTCACGCCGTACTGGGCCGCCGTCATCTTCAGCCGGTCGTCCAGCCCTGCCGGGAACGGGACGGTGACCTCGGCGCCCTCGAAGCTGCGCACCGTCGGCCTGGGGCGATCGGTCGGCAGTTCCAGGGGGGCGAGCCCGTCCAGCCGGCCCCGCCAGTAGCTCAGCTCGCGCTCCAGTCGCTCACCGGCCAGGTGCTCGCGCTGCCACACCGCGAAGTCCACATACTGCAGCTCCGGCTCGGCGAGCGCGGAAGGACGGCCGCCGGCAAGGGCCTGGTACAGGTCGCTGAGTTCTGTGAGGAAGAGCCGGGTGGACCAGGCGTCGCAGGCGATGTGGTGGAAGACGGCGATCAGCACGTGGTCGTCGCCGGCGAGCCGCACCAACGTTCCCCTCAGCGGCCACTCCCGCTCCAGGTCGAACGCCCCGGCCGACTCCGCGCGGAACACCTCCGCGGCGCGGTGCTCGCGGCTGTCCCCGTCGACGTCGCTCAAGTCGACCTCCGCAAGATCGACGGAGCGCGGCGCGTCGATCACCTGGACCGGAGCCGCGCCGTCCATGACGTAGCGGGTCCGCAGGATCTCGTGCCGGACGGTCATCTGCGACCAGGCCTCGCGCAGCGCGGCACGGTCCAGGGAGCCACGCAGCCGCACGGCGAGCGGCACCAGGTACTCGGCGCTGTCCGGGTCCAGCCGGTTCAGGAACCACATCTGCTGCTGACCGTACGACAGCGGCAGCGGACGCTCCCGGTCCGCCCGGCCGATCGCCTTCCGGCTGCGCCCGGTGGCCGTCGCCTGCTCACTGGCAGCGTCACGACCGCCGTTCAGGCGCCGTCGCAGCAGCTCCTCACGCGCCGACGTCCCCGCGTCCCGCGCGCCTGCCTGCCGGTTCTCCCCCGCGCTCACTTGCTCTCCCCCTCGTAGCGCTGCGACTCCGCCGTGACCTCGGCGTCTGTCATCTGCTCGATTTGGTCTCGTACTGCGGTCTCGACGGCCTCGCCGATGCCGGCGATGGTCGGGGTCTCGAAGACGGCCCGGACCGGGATGTCGACCTCGAACGCGGACTGGATCTGTGCGATCAGCCGGATGGCGAGGATCGAGTTGCCGCCCCGTTGGAAGAAGTTGTCGTGGACGCCTGCCGGACAGCCGAGCAGGTCCGTCCAGATCTCCGCGATCTGCTCCTCCACGAAGTTCCGCGGACCGACGATCTCACCGGTGGTGTCGTCGGGCTCCGGGAGGGCGCGTCGGTCGATTTTGCCGTTGGCGTTCAGCGGCATGGCGTCGAGTTCGACGAAGGCGGCCGGGACCATGTAGTCCGGCAACCGAACCGCGCAGTGCTCGGCCAGCCCCTGACGGTCGACCAGGTCCGCCGTGTCCGCAGGCACGTAGTAGGCCACCAGACGCTTGTCACCGGACTGGTCCTCACGCGCGACGACCGTGACCTCCCGCACAGCGGAATGCTCCGCCAGAACC
>NZ_JBIATY010000030.1:0-7890 GCF_042892235.1 Streptomyces sp. NPDC001816 | reverse complement strand
GGTTCTGGCGGAGCATTCCGCTGTGCGGGAGGTCACGGTCGTCGCGCGTGAGGACCAGTCCGGTGACAAGCGTCTGGTGGCCTACTACGTGCCTGTTGACGGGCCGGTGCCGGCGGAGGAGCTGGCTGGGTTCTGCGGGGTGCGGCTGCCGGCGTACATGGTCCCGGCCGCCTTCGTCGAACTCGACGCCATGCCGCTGAACGCCAACGGAAAGATCGACCGACGCGCCCTGCCCGAGCCCGATCTCGAGGCCCGGGACGCCGGACGCGAGTACGTCGAACCGGCCACGTCCACCGAGCGTCGGCTTGCGGACATCTGGGCCGAGGCGCTGGGCCGGGAACGGGTCGGGGCCGAGGACAACTTCTTCGACCTCGGTGGGCACTCCATCCTGATCATCAAGGTGGTCTCGGCGGCCCGTCAGGCTGGCCTCCCGCTCTCGCTGTTCATGCTCTACCAGCACGCCACCCTCCGCGGCCTGGCCGCCGAGGTCGACGCGGCGGTAGCGGCGGAAGCGGGACAGACACAGCAAGATCAGGAAGATCAGCAGCAGGAAGAGGGGCAGCAGAAGCGGCGACAGCCGGTCCCGGCCGCGGACCCGGACACCCTGCTCGGCGGCATCGACCTCGGCGTGGTCCCGGGCGTGAGTGTCGCGGTGATCGAGGACGGGGACCTCGTGGCCGTCGAGGCTGCCGGCACGCTCCTCGCCGGCGGAGACGACCGGGTGACACCCGAGACGGTTTTCCAGGTCGGTTCGGTGAGCAAGCATGTCGTCGCCCTCGGTCTGTTGCGCCTCGCCGACCAGGGCCTGATCGACCTGGACGAGGACATCAACAGGTACCTCACGTCCTGGCAGGTGCCCGGTGCGGGCCGGGCCGAGCCGCCCCGCATCACCAGCCGTCAGCTGCTCGGCCACCTGTCGGGGCTGCTGCCGACGCCCGGCAAGGGCTACCTCCCCGGTACGCCCGTGCCGTCGCTTCTCGACCTGCTGAACGGCCGGACCCCCGACGGCATCCCGCCGGTGTGCACCGACCTGGCTCCGGGCGAGGTCTTCCGGAAGGCGAACGTGCACTACTCCGTCCTGCAGCAGGTGATGACCGACGTCACCGGCGAGTCCTTCCCGGAGCTGATGCGGTCCTTGGTCCTGGATCCGCTGGGGATGACGGGCAGCAGCTTCGACCAGTCCTTCCCGGAGACCTCGGGCAGGCCCGTGGCCCTCGGCCACGACGAGGAGGGGCGGGTGGTCGACGGAGGCTGGCGAGTCCGCGCCGACATCGCCGCCGCGGGTCTGTGGGCCACCGCCGCCGACCTCGCCAAGGTCGCGCTGGAGGTCCGACGGTCCTTCCTGGGCCGCCCGTTGACACTGCTCACCCGGCAGACGGCGCGACAGCTGCTGACCCCGCACGAGACCAGCTTCTACGGGCTGGGCACGGTGGTCGACGACACGGCAGCAAGCGACGTCCAGTTCGGCCACGGCGGTGAGCCGGTCGGCTACCAGGCGTTGACGATGGCACGCGTCCGGCAGGGCAGCGGCGTCGTCGTCCTGGCCAACAGCAGCGGGGCCAAGGACCTGGTGAAGGCCGTCGCCGACACGGTGGCGTCCGGCGGTTCCATCCCGTCGGTCTAGCGCCGATTCCCGTCAGCCGTCGAAGCCGCGCCGGGCCTGCGGCGGTTCCCCCCTGTCGCAGGGTCGGCGCTTCCTCGCGGACACCCGGGCGCTTCATGGCGCCCGGGTGTTCCTGCACAGCACCACCGAACGTGAGGAGGCGCCCACGTGAGCGTCATGGAGGAGTCCGCAGCCGAGAAGAGCGGTACCGGGGACGGCAAGCCGCCGCCACTCCGGAAGAACCGTGACTTCCTGCGGCTGTGGATCGGCGCCGGGAGCACCCTGCTGGGCACAGGGGTGGCCACCACCGCGTATCCGCTGCTGATCATCTGGTTCACCGGGTCGGAGGTCGGGGCCGGCCTGGTGGGCTTCGCCGCGATGCTCCCGCGCCTCTTGGTCCAGCTCCCCGCCGGAGTACTCGTCGACCGCTGGGACCGGCGCCGCCTGATGATCTCCTGCGACGTCCTGGGGCTGGCGACCATGGGCAGTGTGGCGGCGGCCCTCATCGCGGGCCGATTCTGGCTGCCCCACATCATGGCGGCGGCGTTCGTCCAGGGCAGTGCGGCGATCTTCTACCGGCTTGCCGAGCGTGCGGCCGTCCGCAATGTCGTCGAGCCGGGTCACTTGTCAGCCGCGTTGTCGCAGAACGAGGCCCGCGGCCAGGCGGCGGCGCTCGTCGGCCAGCCCACGGCCGGATCGTTGTTCGTGGCCGCCAAGTGGCTGCCCTTCGCCTTCGCCGCGCTCTCCCACCTTCTGGCACTGGTGACCCTGCTGCCGATCAAGAAGAAGTTCCAGCTCCAGCGCGCGGCCGAACCTCGCCGGATCCGCACCGAACTCGCCGAAGGATTCGCATGGGTATGGCGGCAGCGCTTCGTACGGGACGCGTCCGTGCTGATCGCGCTGACCAATCTCGTCTTCCAGGTGCTGGGGCTTGCCCTGGTCGTCCTCATCAAGGACGGCGGCGGATCCCCGATGGCCGTCGGCACCATGGGCGCGGTGGCGGGCGTCGGTGGCATCGTCGGTGCGCTGACCGGGTCCTGGTGGATCAAGCGGCTGACGCCTGTCGCCACCCTCATCGGAACGGTTCTCACCTGGGCCGCGCTGATGACCCCGATGGCCTTCACCGCCAACCCCTTCATCCTGGGCGGCCTGTACGCCGGAATGAACTACGCGGCAGCGCTGATGGGAGTAGCAGGGGGCTTGTACCAGATCCAGATCACCCCGGATGAGATGCAGGGCCGTGTCACCAGCGTCGGCGCACTCCTCGCCTCGGGCGCCAACTCCGCCGGCGCGATGGCGGGCGGCTTCCTCCTCGCCGCACTAGGCGCGAGCACCACGGTGCTGGCCGCCGCGGGAGCCATGTTCGCGATGGCGGTCGGGGCGGCGCTGAGCCCGGGCATCCGCAGCGCGCGCGACATCAGCCTGGTGACGTCCACGGACGGCGGATCCGGAGACACGAAGACGCCTGAGGGAGAGGGAATGCCGTAACCACGGGCGCCTTGGCCCATTGGCCATAGGCCCATAGGAATTGTGGCGAAGAAGTATAGGCCGGTATGGAGAGTGGGCTGAGAACGGGAAGACTTGTGCGGAGTGTGAGGACGAGTGCCAGTGGGCGCAGAAGAGAACCGGAAGACCGACGGTGGCGCAGCAGCTCGTGAGGAGTTGCTGCGGCGGCGTTTGAATCGTGGTCCTGGTGATGCGACTGGACGTGGCCGTGCGGTGATTGGTCGTGCCGATCGGTCGGGTCCGTTGCCGTTGTCGTACGGGCAGCAGCAGATGTGGTTCTTGAATCGTCTGGATCCGGAGAGTGCCGAGTATCTGGTGCCTTTGGCGGTGCGGTTGGGTGGCCGTGTGGACCGGGTGGCATTGGGTCGGGCCTGGCGGGCCATGTGTGAGCGGCATGAGATTTTGCGGACGCGTTATGCGATGGATGGTGTGGCGCCGGTTCAGGTGATCGACGAGCCGGGTGCTGTGGATCTGGTGGACGTGGATCTGAGTGGGCTTGCCGGTGCGGAGGCTCGGGAGCTGGGCGCTCTGGAGGTGCTGCGTCGGGAGTCGTCGGCGGCTTTCGATGTGGAGCGGGAGTGGCCGCTGCGGGGGACGCTGGTGCGGCTGGCCGAGGACGATCACGTGCTGGTCGTGGTTTTCCACCACGTCGCTTGCGATGCCTGGTCCACCCGTTTGTTCATGGAGGAGCTGAGCGAGCTTTATCTGGCTTTCGCGGAGGGGCGTTCTCCTGGGCTTGCTGAGCCGCAGCTGCAGTATGCGGATTTCGCTGTGTGGCAGCGGGAGTTCATGTCGGGGGAGCGGCTGGAGCAAGAGCTGGGCTATTGGCGAGAGCGCCTGGAGGGGCTGGTCCCGCTGGAGCTGCCGGCGGATCGTGTGCGGCCGGCGGTCCGCGGATTTGAGGGTGCCGAGGTTGCTGTTCCGTTCCCAGAGGGGCTGGATGAACGGGTACGGAAGGTGGCAGCCGAGTTTGGTGTGACGCCGTTTGTAGTGTTGTTGACGGCGTATCAGTTGGTGTTGTCGCGGTATGCGGGGCGTCAGGATGTCGCCGTGGGGACTGTGGTGTCGGGGCGTGGCCGCCCTGAGCTGCAGAGGATGCTGGGTTATGGCATCAACAGTTTGGTGATGCGGGCTCGATGGGGTGGGGGCGAGTCGTTCGGGGAGTTGCTCGGGGCGAATCGGGAGACGGTTTTCGGGGCGTACGACCATCAGGGTGTGCCGTTCGCCCGGCTGGTGGATGAGCTGGAGCCTGAGCGGGACATGTCCCGTACGCCGTTGTATCAGGTGTCGTTCACGATGCATGAGTCCGGGGAGATCGCGGGGGGTCTTTTCGGTCTGGAGTCGTCCGCTTTCGGTGTGGCCGGTGGTGTGGCCAAGACCGATCTGGAACTTCAGGTGGTGGAGGCCGCGGATGGTGCGTTGAGTGCGCGGCTGGTGTATCCGGTGGATCTGTTCGAGGCCGTGACCGTGGAGCGGATCGCTGGGCACTGGCTGCGTCTGCTGGACGCGGTGGTGGCGGATCCTTCAGCCGCGGTGTCACGGATCGGGATGCTGGAGCCTGCCGAGGAGGTACTGCTGACGACCGGGCCGAGGACCTCTGCCGTGGTGGAGCGGTGTGTGCATGAGGTGTTCGAGGAGCAGGTGGCTCTCGATCCTGATGCGGTGGCGGTTGTCGCTGGTGATGTGGAGTTGTCGTATGGCGAGGTGAATGCGCGGGCGAATCGTCTGGCGCGTTATCTGTCCGGGCTGGGTGTGGGTCCGGAGTCGCTGGTGGGTGTGTGCCTGGAGCGTGGGGTTGATCTGGTCCCGGCGCTGTTGGGTGTTTTGAAGTCGGGTGCGGGTTATGTGCCGTTGGATCCGGTGAATCCTGCTGAGCGGCTGGGGTATGTGGCGTCGGATGCCGGGGTGTCGGTGGTGGTGACGCAGGCGGGTCTGCTGTCGCTGGTCGATGGTTTCCATGACGGCGCTGTGGTGGTTTTGGATGGTGCTGACCGGGATGGTGTTGCGGCGTGTGAGGCGTCGGATCCGGGTGTGGTGGTGTCGCCGGACAACACGGTGTATGTGATTTACACGTCCGGTTCGACGGGGCGTCCGAAGGGTGTGAATCTCGAGCACGCGAATGTGGTGCGGCTTCTTGCCGTGTCGCAGGAGCATTATGCGTTCGACGAGTCGGATGTGTTCTCGCTGTTCCACTCGTATGCGTTCGATGTGTCGGTGTTCGAGATGTGGGGTGCGTTGATGCATGGCGGCCGTGTGGTCGTCGTGCCGCGTGAGGTGGCGCAGTCGCCGGATGAGTTCCTGGATCTGCTGGTGCGGGAGCGGGTGACGGTGTTGTCCCAGACTCCGTCCGCGTTCCGTTCGCTGGTGGGTGCTGCTGCGGATGGCGATCCGCGTATCGACCGGCTCTCTCTGCGGGCGGTGATTTTCGCCGGCGAGAAACTGGAGGTTGCCGAGCTTCAGCCGTGGGTGGACAGGCTCGGTCTGGAGAAGACCGCACTGGTGAACATGTACGGGATCACCGAGACCACGGTTCACTCCACCTATCGCCGCCTTATGGCGGAGGATTTCGCTGCGGACGCCGGCAATCCGATCGGCTACCCCCTCGGCGACCTCTCGATCTATCTCTTCGATCAGCTCGGCAACCTTGTGCCAGTAGGCGTTCCGGGTGAGATGTATGTCGGTGGTCCCGGTGTGGCGCGTGGTTATCTCGGCCGCCCGTCTCTGACCGCCGAGCGTTTTGTTCCCGACCCGTTCGGTCCTGCCGGATCGCGGTTGTATCGAAGTGGTGACCTCGCGCGCCGGCGCGAGGACGGAAGTCTGGAATTCCTGGGCCGTATCGATGACCAGGTGAAGATCCGTGGTTATCGGATCGAGCTGGGCGAAATAGAGGCGGCGCTTTCGGGATACGCCGGTATCCGCGATTCCGTGGTGATCGTCCGGGAGGACACCCCGGGGGACAAGCGTCTGGTCGCGTACTTCGTCTCCGCTCCCGGTACCACGGTCGATCTTGCCGTTCTCCGCTCGGAACTCGGCCGCAGTCTGCCCGAGTACATGGTCCCGGTCGCCTTCGTGGAGCTGGATGCACTGCCGCTGACCCCGAACGGCAAGCTCGACAAGCGGGCCCTGCCCGCCCCCGAGCAGGACGCCTTCGCCCGTGGCGCGTACGTCGCCCCGCGTACCGGGCTGGAGGAGCGGGTCGCGACTGTGTGGTCCGAGGTGCTGGGCGTGGACCGGGTCGGTGTCGAGGACTCCTTCTTCGACCTTGGCGGCGACTCCATTCGTGCCGTCGCCCTCGTCGGTGCCCTGCGCACCGCCGGGTTCGATGTCGCCGTGCGTGACGTCTTCGCCGCCCGCACCGTCACCGCCCTCGCCGAACTGGTCGGGGGGCGTACGGTCTCGGAGACGAGTACCGCCCGGTCGGGTGTCGAGCCGTTCGCGCTGATCAGCGCCGAGGACCGGGCCAAGCTGCCGACCGGGGTGGTGGACGCCTATCCGCTGTCGCGGACGCAGACCGGCATGGTCGTGGAAATGCTGGCTGACACCAGCCGCAACCATTACCACAACGTCTCCACCTACCGGATCCGCGACGACAAGCCCTTCTCCCGCAGAGCATTCACCGAAGCCGTACGGACGGTTATCGCCAGGCACGAAACGTTGCGGACCGCCATAGACCTTTCCACTTACTCCGTCCCCATGCAGGTCGTGCACGCTGCTGTGGAACCCGCCATGGGCGTGGTCGATCTAGGCGCAATGGAGGTGGAGCGACAGCGCGAGACACTCGAGGAGTTCACGGCCGCCGAGCGCGCCCGGCTCTTCGACTTTGCCCGTCCTCCGTTGATGCGTTATGTCGCGCATACGACGGAGGAGAACGGCTGGTGGATCTCGGTGACCGAGTGCCATCCGATCATGGAGGGCTGGAGCTACCACTCCCTCCTGATGGAACTCCTCGGCTGTTACATGCGGCTGCGTGACGGCCTGGAGCCCGAGCCCTACGACGCGCCCGACGTCCGTTACGCGGACTTCATCGCCGGTGAGCTGGAATCCCTCGCCTCCGACGAGGACCGCGCGTACTGGGCCGGCATCGTCAGCGACTACACCAAGTTCACCCTCCCCGCGGGCTGGGAGGACGAACCCACCGTACCTGGACAGACATATCGTGTCGCCGCTCCTTGGCATGACCTCGAGCCCCGCCTGCGTGCGCTCGCCACGGCCGCCGACGCGTCGCTGAAGAGCGTGCTCGTGGCGGCGCACGCCAAGGTGATGAGCATGCTGACGGACGAGTCGGCCTTCCACGTCGGCCTGGTGTGCGACGCGCGGCCGGAGGAGCCGGGTGCGGACCGGGTGTACGGCATGTATCTCAACACCCTCCCCTTCCCGGTCGACCGCGGCGCGCGCACCTGGCGTGAGCTGGTGCGGCAGGTTTTCGCGCGTGAGGTTGAGCTGTGGAGCCACCGCCGCTTCCCCATGCCGGAGATCCAGCGGGACGCGGAGGACGACCGTCTGATCGATGTTCTCTTCAACTACCAGGACTTCCGCCAGGTTGACACCGAGCTGGTCGATCCGTTCGGCGGAATCGACGACAGCCCCATCGAGATTCCGCTCTCGGTCTCTTCGCGAGGCGGGCACGTCATCCTGACCGTCAACGTCCCGGCGCTCAGCCGGGTCCACGCTCAGCGGATCGTGGGGATGTACCGCTCCGTTCTGGAGGCGATGGCCGCGGATGTCGAGGGTGACGCGCGGGCGTCTTTCCTGCCGGACGGCGAGCATGAGCTGGTTCTGTC
>NZ_JBIATY010000029.1:0-9460 GCF_042892235.1 Streptomyces sp. NPDC001816 | reverse complement strand
AGCCCCTACAAGACGGTGGAGCTGGGCGGCGTTCCCATGACACCGGCCCAGGCCTACGCGGCGGCACGCACCAAGCCCGACTCCGACGACTGATCCACTGATCCACGGTCAGGGGCTGGCGACGTCGAAGCCGTACCGCAGCGGCTCGTCGTTCACGGCGTAGTCCCGGCGGTAGAGGTACACCGCTTCGGCGTGCACACCGGGCGGCGATGCATCGATCCGGCAGGGGTACGTCACCTGGATCACGCGCGGCCGGTCGGAGACCTTCATCCGCACTCCGTCCGCGGGCCCGCCCTCGAGCACCGCGGTCTCCCAGCCCGTCACGTCGGTCATCTCCACGAAGAACATTTTAGGCCTTGCGCAAGTAACTCTCGGGGTGCAATGGGTCTCGGACCTCCTGCCTGAGGCGCTGCTACATTCGGCTCCGTGCCAGAGACCGCGCCGGCCCGGCGAATGTGGCCGCTGTACGCGGCCGGGTTCACCACCGCCTTCGGCGCACACGGCATCGCCGCCAGCCTCGGCGGCGCATCCAAGGAGGCGGTCACCTCCCTGCTGGTGCTGGGCGGGCTGCTCGCCCTCTACGACGGCGCCGAGGTGCTCCTCAAGCCGGTCTTCGGCACCCTCGCCGACCGCGTCGGCGCCCGCCCCGTGCTGCTCGGCGGACTCGTCGGCTTCGCCGTCGCGTCCGCGCTGTACGTCGTCGCGGACAGCCCCGGCTGGCTGTGGGCGGCCCGGTTCGGGCAGGGGGCCGCGGCCTCCGCCTTCTCGCCGTCCGCCTCCGCCCTGGTCGCCCGCCTCAACCCGGCCGCGGGGCACGGCCGCGCGTTCGGCAGTTACGGCTTCTACAAGTCCATCGGCTACACGCTCGGTCCGCTGCTCGGCGGTGTCCTGGTGTGGGCCGGGGGCCTGCGGCTGCTGTTCGCGGTCCTGGCGGTGCTCGGGGCGGCGGTCGCCGTCTGGGCCGCGCTCGCCGTGCCCGTCGTACCGCCGCTGCCCAAGGCCCGGCAGACGGTGCTGGACCTGGCCCGGCGGCTCGCCGACCCGGCGTTCCTCGCCCCGACCGGCGCGCTCGCCGCGGCGACCGCCGCCCTCTCGGTCGGTGTGGGCTTCCTGCCCGTCTCCGGCCGCGCCGCCGGACTGGGCACGGTGGCCACCGGGGCCGCGGTGTCGCTGCTCGCCGCCTGCGCCGCCGTGGTGCAGCCGCGCGCCGGGCGGGTCCTGGACGAAGGGCGCCTCACGACCCGGTCCGGTCTCGGCGTGGGACTCGCGGTCACCGCGGCCGGCCTGGTCTGCGCGATGCTGCCGGGACTGACCGGCATCCTCGTGGGCGCCACCCTGATCGGCCTCGGCACGGGCCTGATCACCCCGCTGGGCTTCGCCGCGCTGGCCTCCTCGACACCTCAGGAGCGGCTGGGCCAGACCATGGGCGCGGCGGAACTGGGCCGCGAACTCGGCGACGCGGGTGGGCCGTTGCTGGTGGCCGCGGTGGCCACCGGTGCCTCGCTGCCCTACGGCTTCGGCGCGCTGGGGATTGTCGTGGGGGCTGGGGCGGCGCTGGCGTTCGTCCGCCGGGGCTGAGGACGGCGCCCCGAAAGGGCGCTTCAGCAAGGCAGGTCGAGCGTCACTGTTGCCCCGTCCCCCGAGTTCTCCGCGCGCGCCGTGCCCCCGTGCGCCGCGGCCACCGCCTGCACGAAGGCGAGCCCCAGGCCGGATCCTCGCCTTCACCCTGCGCGACGTCGCCTACACCTTCGTCAGCCTGGTCATAGCCCTGTGCACCGGACTGCCGGAGCGCGCCACCTGGCTGGTCATCGCGGTGGACGTGGTGGTGCTGGTGGCGGTGCTGCTGGTGGACGATCCCCGCGCCTACCAGCCGCCGACCCGCACGGTGAAGCTGACCCTGGACCGCGTCTACGACGACCCCTCCGTGATCGCCGCCGACGTCGCGTTCCGCTTCGGCCAGGCACCGCTGTCGGTGGTCGTCGACGAGGTGGACTACGTCCGCGAGACCACCCGGGTCTCCGCCCGCTACCCCGCCGTACCGGGCGAGTCCACCACTGCCGAGGACGCCGGGCCGCGCGAGCAGGTGACCGTCTCATGACCCCGGCCTCGCCTCTCGCCGCCGGCCTGGGCCTGTCCGCACTGCGCGGCGCCACGCTCGCCGAGGTCGACGCGGCGGCCGCGCTCCAGCACCGCACCGACCGCAAGTACCTGATCCCGCTCGACCGCGCACGCCTCCTCGTCGACGGGCTGGCCGACAGCCACCACGTCCTCGACCTGGCCGGCCGCCGTACGACGAGCTACCTCAGCACCTACTTCGACACCGAGCGGCTCGGCGCCTGGCGGGCCCATGTGCAGCGGCGCCGCCGGCGCTGGAAGGTCCGCACCCGCCTGTACGCGGAGGACGGGCTGTGCCGGGTGGAGGTGAAGACGAAGGACGGGCGCGGCGCCACGGTCAAACACGCCCTCAAGGCCCCCACCCACGCCTACGGCCGGCTGGACGACTCCGCGGCCGAGTTCATCGACGACGTACTGCGCCGGGCGGCCGTCCCCGTCACCACTGCGGCACTGTCCCCCGCCGTGGAGATCCGCTACGTCCGCGCGGCCCTCGCCGACCTGGACCACGGAACGCGCGTCACCCTCGACGGCGCCCTCACCTGCCACCACGGGGACCGCACCGCAGGCCTCGACCCCGGTCACGTCCTCGTCGAGACCAAGGGCGGCACCCGCCCCGCCCCCGCCGACCGCCTCCTGCTGCGCCTGGGCGCCCGGCCCGTCTCTCTGAGCAAGTACATCGTCGGCCAGTCGCTGCTCACGCCGGGCCTGCCCGACAACGACGTACGCCGTCTCGCCCGCGCGCACTTCACCGCCGAGGCCCCTCCCGCACCGCTCCTCGAAAGGACCCCCGCCGCATGAAGGCCCTGCGCATCAAATGGCAGTACGCGGTCATTGCGCTGCTCGCCGTGTCCGCCGCCGCTTTCGGCCTGCTGCGACCGCAGCTGCTGCCCACGGTCTCCTCGACGAAGCAGACGAAGCAGAAGCTCTCGGCGACCGACCGCATCAGGCAGAACCCGCCGCCGGTCCTCTTCACGGACGCCGAGATCACCCCGATCGGCAAGCAGGCCGACGCCCAGCGCAAGAAGGCCGACGCCCTCTTCGCCCAGTGGAAGAAGGCGCACGGCACCACCCGCGACGACAAGGCGTTCGCCGCCTGGGCCGCCCGGCAGGTCCCCGCACCGCCCGCGGCGAAGGACCGCACCGCCGAACTCCACCAGGTCCAGGCCCTCGCCAAGACCCGTACGGCCGCCGGGAAGAAGGCGGCCACCTGGCTGGAGCTGAACGGCAAGAAGGACGTCTGGAAGCGCTACCTGCACGACCAGCGCGAACTCATCCCGGCCGCGCAGGGCACGGCGGAGAAGGCCGAACTCAAGGCGGCCCTCAAGCTGGCCAAGACCGTCAGCGACCAGCTCGCCGCCCTCGACAAGCAGCAGGCCCCGTTCGTCCTGGACCCGACCCTCCGCCCGGAGAAGCACATCAAGCCCGGAGCCAAGGGCCCGTACTCCTACCCCTCCCGGCACGCCGCCCGCGCCGCCGCGGCCGTCACCTTCCTCAGCGCGCTCTCGCCCCACCGGGCCGAGGACTACCGGTGGATGCAGGACGAGGTCCTCTACTCCCGCCTCTACATGGCCGGCCACGTCGCCGGCGACCTCACCGCCGGAACCCTCCTCGGCGACCTGATCGGCGACTACACACTCATGGTCAGCGGCCACTGACCGACGCCCACCGCCTCGCCGCGCTCACTGGGGCTTCGGCCTGTGGGCGGCGAGGCGTTCGCGTGCCTCGGTATAGGTGGCCGCGTCTATCTCACCGGAGGCGAAGCGCCGGTCGAGGATCTCCTCGGGCGTCTCCCGCGGCGGCCACCCCGGAGCCGGAGCCTGCCCGCCGTCCCGCCCCGTCGAGTGCTGCGTGAGCCGGACCACCGCCCACACGACGAGACCGAGCAGCACGATCCACACGATGGGCATGAAGGCCATCCAGGCCCAGCCACCGTCATGCCAGTACCACACTGTGCCCACCTCCCGGTGAGGCTCTCTCCTCCCACTGTCCCTCGCCCCGCTGCTCCCCGCAGCGGGTCACATGCCTCCCAGCAGTGCCAGGATTTCGCGCAGGGTCTGCTCGAACACCGGCCCGGGGACGGTCAGCGCGAAGGCCAGGTGCCCGAACGCCTCCATCGACACCATGCCGTACAGGCGGGGCCAGGCGAGGACGAAGACGTACAGCGCCTCCAGGGGCGGCTCCGAGCCGACGTGCTCGCGGACCTCCTCCAGCTGCGCGAGCCACTGCGGGTCGAGGGTGCCGGGCTGCGGCGGGGCGCAGGAGCCGGTTGAGGGCCACGGCACCCGACAGCTCGTACCCCGGGGCACTGGACCAGATCATCGACAACCTGGTCGCCAACGCCCTGCGCGTCTCCCCGCCCGGCACCACCATCACCCTCCACCGCGCGCCCGGCGCCGAACTCCACGTCATCGACCAGGGCCCCGGCATGACCGAGGCCGAGCGCGCCCGCGCCTTCGACCGCTTCTGGGCGCCTCCGACTCCCGCAACGACGGCACCGGCTCGGCCTGCCCATCGTCTGCCACCTCGTCCACGCCTCCGGCGGAGACATCAGCCTGCACCCGGCCCCGGGCACCGGCCTGGACGCCGCCGTACGACTGCGCCAGGCGGCCGCAGGCCGATCACGCGAAGGAAGCGCCTGTCCGCGATCGACACCGGCCACGGCGACAGCGGGCCCGGGGCTTCACTGGGGTCGGTAGGAGAGCACCGGGTCAGCCCATCCACCACGCCGACGGGAGAGCCCGAAGCGCTGAGGCCACCAGCGCCGCCCGGAGATGAACTGCAGGACGGGCATGTGGGAACGCCTGTTGGACGTGTAGGCGATGGCCAAGGAGCCCATGGACACCAGCACTGCCAGGACCGAGATCAAAATGGTCAGCATCGCGCCTCCGCCGCACGACGAACGCGCGTCGTCCATACCCGCCACTTCGCGTCGTTACGCCCGCGGTCCGAGGTCAAGGGGAGTTGACACTCAAGGGAGTTGACAGTGCCCGGGCGTGACGCCAGAGTCCCGACTGATGGACATGAACGATCTTGAGCCTGCCGAACTGCGGGTCTGGCGCGCCTTTTCCAGGGGCACGGCGGTGGACTTCCGCACGGCGGAGGACGAGGACCCGACCCAAGGGGAGGGCTGGGGCCCTGAACGGACTGTCCGCGCAGCAGTGTTGCGCGCCCTTCTCCTGGACGGGCCGCAGCATGACGGGGAGATAGCCGCCCTCAGACTGGACGGCGCGCGCATCACCGGCGTACTCGACCTGCAGTACGGCACGGTCGACCATCCGGTGCAACTGCGCCACTGCTTCTTCGAGGACGTGCCCCAGTTGTACGCCTCCCGGCTCCGCGAGCTGGACCTCACCGGCTCCGTACTGCCCGGCCTGGCCGCCGCCACCATGCGGGTGGAGGGCATCCTGCACCTGACGCGCTGCCGGTTCCGCGGACCGGTGCGGCTCGGCGGGACGGAGATCGGCGGGCCGCTCTTCCTGAGCGGGGCAGAGATCATCCCGCCGGACACCGCGCGGCCCGCGCTCCGGCTCGGTCACGCGACCATCGGCGACGACCTCTGGGCTCCCGGGCTGCGAACGCACGGGGAGGTGACGCTCAACAGCACCTCGATCGCCGGCTCGGCCAGCCTCGACGACGCACGGCTCAGCCATCCGGACAACGTCGCCCTCGACGCACAGACACTGCTCGTGGAAGGCGACTTCCACATGCGGCACGTCCGCACGGAGGGCTGGATCGGCCTGCGCGGCGCCCGCATCACCGGGCGGCTCGACCTGTCGTACGCGTCCCTGTCCAATCCCGGCGACGCGGCGCTGCGCGCGAGCAGCTGCACCGTCGGCGAACTCTGGCTGCGCAAGAGCCCGCCCATGGAAGGCGCACTCAATCTGCGCCGGGCCCAGATCGAGGTGCTGGTCCTGGACCCGGAGACGGTGCCGGCCGATGTGTTTCTCAGCGGCCTCGTCTACACCACCCTCACCCCGCACGAGCCCGCCGAACGCCGCCTGCCCATGCTGGAGCGCGACGGCGAAGGCTACGTCCCCGACGCCTACGAACAGCTGACCGCTGCCTACCGCCGCGCCGGCGACGACCACGCCGCCCGCCTCGTCCAACTCGCCAAGCAGCGCCGCCTGCGCTCCACCCGGGCCTGGTACGGACGCCTGTGGGGCTACGTCCAGGACGCCACCGTCGGCTACGGCTTCCGTCCGCTGCGAGCCTGCGCCTGGCTCCTGTCCCTGCTGGCCGTCGGCTCGGTCGCGTACGCCCTGCACCACCCCCGCCCCCTCAAGGCGTCGGAGGCCCCGCACTTCAACCCGGTCTTCTACACTCTCGACCTGCTGCTACCCGTGATCTCCTTCGGCCAGGAGGACGCCTTCGCACCGGACGGCTGGTACCAGGCGCTGTCCTACGCCCTCATCATCACCGGCTGGATCCTCGCCACGACGGTCGTCACCGGCGTGACCAGGAACGTCAGCCGCCAGTGACGGCAGCGACGGAGGTCCCTTTAGGGTGAGCGGCATGCGTGAGATCGCAGGCGTCAGAGCCACGCCCGGGGGACGGGTACGTGTCCAATTCCACGACCACGGTTTCGTCGTCAGACGCGACCGGCTCGCCGGCCATGTCGCTGAAGCGTTGCTCGGCGACACGGCCGGATGTGTCACGGTCTTGGTACTGCTCGCTTCGGTGGGCCTCTACAGCCTGCTGAACAAGGCTGGTGCGCCGCACGTCGTCACCGTGGGTTGCCTCTGGGTGTTCCTCGTCTCGGCCTGCTACGCGGCTCTCCTCGCGCTGCTGCGCTGGGCGGCCGGGGTGGTGGGGAGCATCGTGTTCTTCCTCCTCGTCGTGGTGACGCTCCCGGGTCTGCTGATCCCGGGTTATCGGCGGAAGGTACTGCGCCTATGGCGCGAGGGCGGCCCGGAGTCCGAGCCGGGGTGGGTGCCTGCCACTGCCCTCGGCGGAGTGTGGCTGGGCCAGGGGGAGCCGAGCACCGGCGCCGTGGTGACGCTCCAGCGCGTCGACGGATCCGTCGTCGCCTACACCGCACGGCCCGACAAGTCCCGGGAACTGCGGGACGGGTTCGAGGCACTGCTGCGCACCCACCGCCCGGTCCCCAGGGCGATGCCGCATCCGCAATCTGCGCCAGGAGCCGCGCCGTACCGGTCCTGGCATCCGGGACCACCCCGCAGCTGACGACGGCCGGTGTCGCCTCGCGTGCCCGTCCCGTCCCCTACTCCCCGTCTCCGGAGCCGATCCAACCATGTCCTTCTTCAGCCGGCGCCGTACCATCCAGCTCACCCAGCACCGTACGGCCGACAGCCCGTTCGGGCCGATACGGATCAGCTACAACCGCGGGCCCGCCGTCATCGCGCTCGTGCAGGGGTCCGGCATGCCGCCCGTCACAGTCGTGCCCGACCGTGACCACGGCCAGATCAAGGTGAACGGACAGGTTGTCCCCACGCGCCGGGGGAACGGCAACCGCTGGGCCCTGCACCGGAGATCGCGCACCCGCACGGCCGTGGTGGGCGAGCGCACCTACGAGCTGCGGCCCACCAGCCTGCGCCGGGCCCGGCTCCTGCGCAACGGCACGCCCATCGCCGAAGCGCGTGGCACCCTGCGCTCGTACGCCTCCCTCCGTGACATCCCCGGCATCGACGCCAGGCTGACCTGGTCCCACGGCCTCGACCCCACCGACGTGGCGATCGGCGCTGCCCGCACACGCCCGCCCCCGCGACGCGGAACTCGTACTCACCAGCAGTTCGGAACCCGGCACGGTCCGTGGCGTCCTGGACGGCATCGGAGCCGTCGCCCCCATCGCCGAGGTGGAACTGGTCGGACTGAACGTCCAGGGACTCGAACAGATCTCGGTCGTCGAAACCCTCCTCGCCCTCGGCATGATCATGGGGCTGCTCATCGGTGTCGCCGCCTTCCTGGTCTCCGTGACCGACCGCGCGGTCGAGCGCCGGGCGCAGGTCACCGCCGTCACATTGATCGGGGCGCGGGCACGGACGATGCGGACCGTGCAGTGCCTCCAGGTCGTGCTGCCACTCGGACTCGGACTCGGCCTGGCAGTCGTCACCGGGAAGCTCGCCGAGTCCAGTTATCTGATCACCGGCGGCGGCAGCATCCGCTGGGATGTCGCCGGCATCCCCCTGCTGCTCCTGGCAGCGGCAGGAGCGGTGGGGGCAGCGGCAGCGGGCTCACTGCCGCTGGTCGGCCGCCGAATCGATCCGGAACTGATCCGCCGGGACTGACGGGCGAGCGGGCAGCCTGCGGGACCGTTGCCGGCTGTCGGCGCAGGCGCGTGACGGGCCCGACCGGGAGAACCGGTCGGGCCCGTCGTGCATCGCGCAGCCGGAGGCGTCAGCGGCGTGCTCGGCTGCGGCCTTTCGCCGGGATCGGCGTCGCGGTGCGAGTGATGCCGAGGGCGCTGCGAGGACCGGAAGGGCGCCCTGGCCGGCCGAACAAGGCGCTGAACCTGGAGCAGGCGAAGTCCGCGCTCGCCGCCGCACGCGGATCGAGGCTGTACGCCTACCTGGTGCTGTCGCTCCTGAGCGGTGTCCCCACGGAAGAGACACGTCCGCTCACCTGGGATCACGTCTTCCTGGAGACGAGAAACGGCATCCCGCCGCACGTCGCGGTCTGACGCTCGGTGTGCAAGCACGGGGAGACGAAGACCAGCTTCGGCACAGCTTCGTGTCCCTGCTCTCCGACCACGGCATCCCGCTGGAGACGATCGCCCTGCTGGTCGGTCACAGCAGGCAGGTGACGACCGAGGCGGTCTACCGCAAGCAACTCCGGCCCGTGATCACGAAGGGGCGCCGAAGCCATGGACGACATCTTCAGCGGTGACCGGGAAGGGGAGGAGGCGGAGGACCAGGAAGAGGGCGACGCGGTGGCCTGATCAACTTCGTTTGGCCCCCTATTTGGCCCCCGGGCACGACAAAGGCCAGGGAGTAAATTTACTCCCTGGCCTCTGACCAGCGTCGGGGTGGCGGGATTTGAACCCACGGCCCCTTCGTCCCGAATTAGGCCCTGGAAGATCACCGAGCTGCGGCTCGTGGCAAATGCGCAGGTCAGGGTGTTGGGGTGCGTCGGCCTACGTTGGTGCTTCGGGCCCCCGATCTCAAGATCATCTCCAGGATTTCTCCATGGACGTTGAGCAGGGCTGCCTCATCGACCGCGGATCTACAGACCGCGTGGGACATCCGCTCCGAGCTGGGCTTGTCCACGACCCGAAGCTGCTGGCCCCACACCCACCCCACGTTGCCTTCGAGAACAAATCGCAGCGCTAGACAGTCGGCCTCTCGCCGCTTCGGCGCTCGGAGAGCACACGCCTGAGCTGAACGACACC
>NZ_JBIATY010000028.1:0-9618 GCF_042892235.1 Streptomyces sp. NPDC001816 | reverse complement strand
CGATTCCACCGCACCAGATCCCCGGTGCGATACATCCGCTCCCCCGCCCCACCGAACGGACACGCAACAAACCGCTCCGACGTCAACCCCGGACGACCCCAATAACCACGAGCCAGACCAGCACCAGCGACATACAACTCACCCACCACACCCGACGACACCAACCCGAGACGGCCGTCCAGCACATACGCGCACGTGTCGTCGAACGGGACACCGATCGGCGGCACCTCCGGCACCGCACCGGCCGACCGCATCGGCCAGTGCGTGACGAACGTCGTCGTCTCCGTCGGCCCGTACACATGCCCCAGAGCAATCCCCGGGCAGGCCTCCAGCACCCGACGCATCGCCGCGGGCGAGGCCGCCTCACCGCCGGTGAGTACCTCTCTCAGACCCGAGAACGCCCCCGCGTCCTCCTCCGCGATCAGATTGAACAACGCCGTCGTGATGAAGATCGCCGAAAGGCCCTTCTCCGCCACCAGGCTCCGCAGCACGTGGGCGTCCAGCGCGCCGGCAGGGGCGACGACCACGCGGCCGCCCTGGAGCAGTGGCGCCCACATCTCGTACGTCGAGGCGTCGAAAGCATGCGGCGAATGCATCAGCACCCGTTCGTGCGCCCCCGTGCGCCACCGCGTATCGAACGCCAGCGCCCGCACATCGGCGTGCGACACCGCCACGCCCTTCGGCACGCCCGTCGAACCTGAGGTGTAGATGACGTAGGCGAGTTGCGTGTCCGTCACGGGAACCCGGAGGTCGAAGGTATCGACGGCCGGGGCATCGGTGACCAGGTCCTCGAGCCGCAGCACACTGACGGTGCCGACGGCTGGGGAGTCCGGAGACATGGTCAGGTCCGACGCCTCCCAGTCCCGGTCGGTGATGAGCACGGGAGCAGCGGTGTCGGCAAGCACCCACGCCACGCGATCGCGGGGGTACGAACCGTGGACGGGCACGTAGGTGCCGCCCGCCTTGACGATCGCGAGCGTGGTGACCACGACGTCGAGGGAACGTTCCAGAAGGACGGCCACCGGTGTCTCGCTTCGCACACCCAGCGCCACGAGCCGGTGGGCCAGGCCGTTGGCGCGGGCGTTCAGCTCGGCGTACGTGACCTCCACACCGTCGGCCACCACCGCCACCGCATCCGGCGACCGCACCACCTGCGCCTCGAACAACTCCGGCAGCGAACCCTCCGGCACCACACCTTCGGCACCACGGCGGTCCTCCAGCAACTCCCGTCGCTCAGCAGGGGCCAGGATGTCGAGGTCGTCGATCGGCAGATCCGGATCGCGCAGCGCGGAGGCCAGCAGCCGGACGAACCGATCGCCGATGGAGGCGGCGGTGTCCGTGTCGAAGAGGTCCAGGGCGTACTCGAGGTCGCCGTGCAGTCCGGCGCACTGCCCGTCCTCGGTGTGCTCCTCGGTGAGGAAGAAGGTCAGGTCGAACTTGGATACGCCGATGTCGACCGGCCCCAGTTCCACGTCCAGGCCAGGGAGTTCGGGGCACGGCAGACCGGCGTTGCGGAGTCCGAGCATCACCTGCGCCAGTGGGTGGCGAGAGGTGGTCCGCACCGGGCTGACGACGTCGACGAGCCGTTCGAAGGGCACGTCCTGGTGGGCGTATGCCTGGAGGTCGGTCTCGCGGGCCCGGCGCACCAGTTCGCGGAATCCGGGGGCGCCACTGGTGTCGGTACGCAGCACGAGCGTGTTGACGAACATGCCGACCAAGTCGTCGAGGGCGACGTCGGTGCGGCCCCCCACGGGGGTGCCGATGGCGATGTCCGTGCCGGCGCCGAGACGGGTCAGCAGCGCGGCGATGCCGGCCTGGAGCACCATGAAGACGCTGACGTGGTGGGCGCGCGCGAACTCGGTGAGCTCGCCGTGGAGCCCGGCGTCGACGCGCAGCGGTACGGCACCGCCGCGGTAGCTGGCCTGGGCCGGCCGCGGGCGGTCGGTGGGCAGCTCGATCTGGTCGGGCAGCCCGTCGAGGGCCTCGGCCCAGTGGGCGATCTGACGGCGGACGAGGCTGTCGGGATCGTCCTCGCTGCCGAGGAGGTCCCGCTGCCACAGCGTGTAGTCGGCGTACTGAACCGGCAGTTCGTCCCAGGCGGGTTCCTCGCCCCGGCACCGTGCGGCATAGGCGGTGGTCAGGTCGGTGGCCAGTGGGGCCAGCGACCAGCCGTCACCGGCGATGTGGTGCAGGACCAGCAGCAGTACGTGCTCCTCGGCTCCGACCGCGAAGAGGTGTGCGCGCAGCGGGAGTTCGGTGGCCAGGTCGAAGCCCTGCCGGGCGTTCTCGACGAGCAGGGCGGGCAGTCGCTCCGGGGCGGTGTCGGTGACGCACAGCTCCGGCAGTCCGGTGCCGGGCGGCAGGATGCGCTGTGCCGGGACGCCGTCGGTGTCGGGGAAGAGGGTACGCAGGCTCTCGTGGCGTGCCACGACGTCCCGGAGCGCCGCGTCGAGCGCCTCCCGGTCGAGGGGGCCGGTCAGGCGGAGCCGCATGGGCACGTTGTAGGTGGCGGAGCGGCCCTCGAGCTGGTTGAGGAACCACAGGCGCTGCTGGGCGAAGGAGAGCGGTACGGTCTCCGGCCGCTCCATGGTGCGTACGGCAGGCCGGGCGCCGTCGGCGGTCGACTGGTCAAGGTGTGCGGCGAGCCGGGCGACGGTGGGCGCCTCGAAGAGTTCGCGCATGCTGAGCTCGATCCCGAAGACAGCGCGCACGCGGCTGGCGAGCCGGGTGGCCATCAGGGAGTCGCCGCCGCGGTCGAAGAAGGAGTCCTCGACGCCGATCCGCTCCAGGCCCAGCACCTCGCCGAACAGCCCGCACAGCACCTCCTCGCGAGGTGAGGCCGGCTCCCGGCCGGTGACGGCACCGGCGAAATCGGGCGCCGGCAGCAGCCGCTTGTCGACCTTGCCGTTGCCGGTGAGCGGCAGTTCGTCCAGTACGACCACCGCCGACGGCACCATGAACTCCGGGAGTTCCTCGCCGGCGAGGCGACGCAGCTCGGCGGTGTCCACAGCAGCGCCCGGAACCGGCACCACATAGGCGACGAGGCGCTTGTCCCCCGGCCGGTCCTCACGGGCGACCACGACGACCTGGCCCACGGTGTCGTGGCCCGCCAGCACCGTCTCGATCTCGCCCAGCTCGATGCGGAAACCCCGCACCTTCACCTGCTGATCGACACGCCCGACGTAGTCCAGGCCGCTCTCGTGGTTCCACCGCACGAGATCACCGGTGCGATACATACGCTCACCGGGATCGCCGTACGGGCAGGCCACGAACCGCTCCGCCGTAAGAGCGGCACGGCCCCAGTACCCACGGGCCACACCCGCACCCGCGAGGTACAACTCGCCGACGCCACCTGCCGGGACCGGACGCAAGCCCGCGTCCAGAACGTAGGCACGCATGTCGTCCAGCGGCCGCCCGATGGGCAGCGCGCCGGACGGCGTCTCGGTCACCGTGTGAGTGGCGGCGAAGGTGGTCGTCTCGGTCGGACCGTACCCGTTCACCACCGTGAGGCCGGGGCAAGCCGTCAGCACCCGTGCCACCGCGACCGGCGAGACCACGTCGCCACCGGTCCACACCTCGCGTACGCCCGCGAAACAGCCCGGCTCCTCGTCCGCGACCAGGCTGAACAGCCCGGCTGTCAGCCACAGTCCCGTCACACCGTGTTCGGCGATCACCCGTGCCAGTGCGGCCGCCGTCAGATCACCGGCCGGCGCCACCACCAGCCGTCCCCCGGTCAGCAACGGAACCCACATCTCGTACGTCGAGGCGTCGAAAGCGTGCGGCGAATGCATCAGCACCCGCTCATGCGCACCACCCCGCCACCGCGAGTCGAACGCCAGCGCCCGCACATCCGCGTGCGCCACCGCCACACCCTTCGGCACGCCCGTCGAGCCCGAGGTGAACATGACGTACGCCAGCTGGTGAGGCTCGATGGCGATGCCGGGGTTGTAGCCCTCGGCCGACACGACGGGATCGTCGACACTGACGATGTCCAGGCCGAGGCGCGGCGCCCGGTCGGCGCTCGCGGAGTCCGTGATCAGGACGGTCACGCCGGTGTTCGCCACCACCCAGGCGACCCGGTCCGGCGGGAACGAACCATGAATGGGGACGTAGGCGCCTCCGGCCTTCACCACCGCGAGCACCGCGACGACGACCTCCACGGAGCGCTCCAGCAGCAGCGCCACCGGGGACTCGCGGCGGACGCCCAGTCCTACGAGCCGGTGGGCCAGGCGGTTGGCGCGGGCGTTCAGCTCCGCGTACGTGATCTCCACTCCGTCCGCCGCCACGGCCACCGCGTCCGGAGTCCGCGCCACCTGCGCCTCGAACAGCTCGGCCAGCGACCCCTCCGGAACCACCCCCGTCGCGCCTCGCCACTCCTCCAGCAACTCCCGCCGCTCGGCAGGGGTCAGCAGGTCCAGTTCGCCGACGGGGCGGTCGGGGCGGGTGACCAGTTCGCCGAGCATGCGCAGGAAGCGGCGTTGGTGGCCGTCGAGGTCGTCCCGGCCGTAGAAGGCAGGGTCGGCGTCGAAGTCCACGCGCCAGCCGCGGCCGTGGCCCCGGTCGTAGATGGCCACGGAAAGGTGGTCGACGGGGCCGAGGGCGAGGTTGTGCACGGTGGTCGAGTGCCCGGCGAACAGCTGCTCGTGGTCGAAGAGCATGATGTTGACGGCGGGGCCGAGGATGCCCGCGTCGCCGGCGCCGAGGCCGAGCTCGCGCCGCAGGTCCTCATGCCGGAACCGCTGGTGCCGGAGGGCCGAGCGGAGTTCCGGCACCATGCGCCGGATGGTCTGTTCCAGGCTCTCGTCGGGCCGTACGGCCATCCGCAGCGGCAGCACGTTGGAGGTCATCCCGACGGTGGCCCGGCTGGTGGGCGTGGTGCGGGCACCGACCGGGAGGGAGAGGACGACATCGCTCTGTCCGGTGGCACGCCAGCAGTAGAGAGCGGCCGCGGTCATGAGGAGGGTGGACAGGTGCGCCCGCATCCCGCGCGCGGTCTCGCCCAGCCTTTCGACCTCCTCCTCGGACAGGAAGGCGGTCCTGCGGATGAACGGCTCGTGTCCGCCGTCACCGACACCGCTCTCCGGGCGCCCGTCGAGCCGGACCGGCGCGGGCCGGTCGGCCAGCTTGTCCAGCCAGAACGCGCGGTCCTCGGCGTAGTCCGCCGACGCCCGGTACTCCTCGTCCTCCGCCCGGAGGTCACGCAGGGAGCCGAGTACGCTCGCGCCGTACTCGGTGCCCTCCACGAGCGCGGTGTAGACGTCGGCGAGCCGCTGCACGATCAGGCCCCTGGAGTAACCGTCGATCACGATGTGGTGGTACCAGTGGCACAGGATGAACCGGTCATCAGCGATCTTGATCAGGGTGAGGCGGTACAGCGGACCCCGCTCCAGGTCGAGAGGGCTTCCCACGTCGGCCTTCATCCAGGCAAGCGCCGCTTGCAACGGTGCGCTCTCCCCTGAAAGGTCGAGGATCGTCAGCGCGGGCGCATCGTCGGGGTCGACGACCACGTGCCGTCCGTCGGGCTCGACGGACCGCATCCACAGCGCGTCGATGTCACGGACCACCTGCCGATAGGCCGTCTCGAAATGCCCAGTGTCCACCGGCCCATGGATTTCGATGTATTCGGCGATCTTGTACTTCTGGCGCGTCCGGTCCATCTGGTGGGCGAACCAGATGCCGGACTGGGCCGCCGACAAGGGCCAAACCTGCTGCACACGCGCTTCTGACACTACTCTTCACCCCGGAAAGATATGGACGAAAAAATGTCCCGCCTTCCGTCCGGGTTCCGGCGCGGTCCGCGCGAGAAATCCGGGGGGAACGCGGGACGGCCTTCAGGACTGCGCCATCGCCTCGCGGAGGCTTTTCGGCCGCATGTCGGCCCAGTTCTGCTCCACGTACTCCAGGCATTCCTGACGCTTGGCCGGACCGTGGACGGATTCCCATCCCGCCGGTACGTCGGCAAAGGACGGCCAGAGGGAATGCTGGCCCTCGGCGTTGGTCAGGACGAGATACGCGGAGTCCGGGTCCTCGAAGGGGTTGGCCATCACGGCACCTTTCGTCTGTGTGTCAGGGAGCGCGTTGCGTGAAACGCGTGTGTTCGGGGCGTGCGCCGGGCAGCAGGGCCCGGCGGCGTGCGTCAGACGGCGGCCGCGACACCGAGTTCGCCGACGAGGACCCGCACGAGGTCCTCGGGAACGTCCTCGATGTAGAAGTGACCGCCGGACAGTTCCACGGAGCTGAAGGTGCCGCTGGTGTGCCGACGCCACTGCTCGGCGTCGGCGAGCGTGAACGACGCGTCCGCGTCCCCGGCGATGGCGGTGATCGGGCACGTCAGCTGCTCCCCGGCCACGGACCGGTAGCCGGCGACCAGCCGGAAGTCGCTGCGCAGCGTCGGCAGGGCCAGCTCCTGCAGCTCGCGGTCCTCCAGCACGCCCGCCCCGGTGCCGCCGAGGGCGCGGATGTAGTCCAGCAGCGCGTCGTCGTCGGGGAACGTGAGGTCGTGGCGACGGTCGACGGAGGGGGCGCTGCGCGCGGACGCGAACAGCCGCACGACCTCGGGCTGCCGCCCAGCCAGCCGCCGCGCGACCTCATAGGCAACGGTCGCGCCCAGGCTGTGGCCGAAGAACGCCACCGGGCCGCGGAGCCGGTGGGCCGCCGCGAAGGACAGGCGGTCCACCAGAACGTCCATGTCCTCCAGGGCGGGCTCGTGGAAACGATCCTGTCGGCCCGGGTACTGCACCGCCACCAGCTCGACGGTGGGTGGGAGGAGCTCCGTCCAGGTCCGGAAGGCACTGGCGGCGCCTCCTGCGTGCGGGAAGCAGACCAGCCTGACGCGGGCCTCGGGGCGCGGGCGGAAGACCCGGAACCAGGCGGAGGACGCCGACGACGTCTCATACGTGCGGTACGTGCTCATGGGTGACCCGGCGCTCAGTCGCACATCGCCACGAGTACACGGCGCGCCCCGGTGAAGGGCCGCCTCCCGTGGCCCACGGCGACGTTGTCGATGAGCATCAGGTCGCCGGTGCGCCAGTCGACGTCCACGGCGCTGTCCAGGCCGCGGTCGCGGATCTGGGTGACGTACTCGGCCGGGATGGGCGTGCCGTCGGCGAAGGTCACGTTCTGCGGGAGGTCCTCCGCCGGCATGATCTGGGCCAGCGCCTTGGCGGTCTCGTCACCGAGCCCGGCCGGATGCCACTGGTCGGCCTGGTTGAACCACACCTCGTCACCCGTGACCGGGTGCCTGATCGTGGCTTGCCGGTCCTGATGCACGCGCAGCCCGCCGTCGGCCTTCCACTCCCACGACGACCCGGTCTTCTCCAGGAACGACTCGACCTCGGCCCGGTCCTGCGTCTCGAAAGTGTCCTGCCAGCTCTTGCCCAGGCCCATGCCGCCGTGGAGGTTCTGGGTGTAGCGCACACCGCCCTTGAACGCCTCGCGCACCTCGGGGTCGAGCGCGGTCAGCCAGCGCACACCGTCGACAACGGGAGTCGCGCCGCCGGTCTCGGGCTGCCGCTCGCAGAAGAACAGCAGCCGGGAGGGCCACGCGTAGGCGTAGGACATCTCGTTGTGCATCGAGATGGTGAATTCCTGCGGGTATTCCGTCGAGGTGTAGACGTTATTCCCGACCTTGGTGCGGGGCGAGTTGCCGTGCACGTACGCCAGCCGGTTCGGCAGCAGCTCGTCCATGACTTCGTCGAGTTCCTCGGGAGTGACCCCGAAGTCCCGGAACACCAGGGCCTTTTCCCGGGCGAGCAGCCCGGCGAGGTCGTCCAGTCCCCGGAGATACGCGGTCAGGCCCCGAGCGGTTGCGTCGGCCCCGGAGTTTCCGGGCGAGATCTCGAACGGCACCCAGTCCTCGTGACCAGTCATCTCTTCATCTCCCAGCAGGTCTGTTGCGCTTCAGTCCCCACTGTCCGGGTCGATCTATATTTCTTCGCCACTGTGCCTATGGGGCGGCTACGCCGGCCGGAGAGCAGTCGCCCGCAGCAGGGAGGGCAGAACCTGGCCGGAAGTCGCGTACGCAGCCCCCTGTCCTGACGTCCGGGCGAACTCGGTCATCAAGGCAGGGGGCGGGCCGGCCATGGGCCAGGGGCCTGGGATCAGCCGGTCGCGGCCGCGCACAGCGCGGCGATCGTCCGGTGGTGGAACAGCTGCTGGATCGAGACCTCGAGACCGACAGCACGCAGGGCACCGACGAGGGCGACAGCCCGGATGGAGTCGCCGCCGAGGTCGAAGAACGAGTCCTCGACGCCGACCTCCTCCAGCCCCAGGACCTGGGACCACACGGCCGCCATGCCCAACTCGGCCATGCTGCGCGGAGCAACATAGGCGCTACGGGCCAACGCGTCCGAGGCGGGGGCGGGCAGAGCACGGCGGTCGAGCTTTCCGTTCGGCGTGACCGGGATCCGCTCCAGCCTCACGAACGCCGCCGGCACCATGTGCCCGGGCAGCAACCGGCCCAATTCGGTGCGCAGCGCACCGGGTTCGGCGGCGGCACCCGCCGTCGGAACCACATAGGCCACCAGCCGTTTGTCACCGGGAGTGTCCTCGCGTACGAGCACGACGGCTTCACGGACGTCGGGCAGCCGTACCAGCGCGCCCTCGATCTCGCCCGGCTCGATCCGCACACCACGAATCTTGACCTGGTCGTCGATCCGGCCGAGGAACTCCAGCGTGCCGTCGGCCAGCCAGCGCACCCGGTCACCGGTCCGGTACATCCGGGCACTGGCCTCCCCGTAAGGATCCGGTACGAAGCGCTCCGCTGTCAGACCGGGGCGCCGCACATAACCGCGGCCAACGCCCGCACCCGCGATGAACAACTCGCCGGGAACGCCCACCGGTTGCGGGCACAGCTCGTCGTTCAGCACGTAGAGCCGGGTGTTCTGGATCGGCTTCCCCATCGGGACATGCTCCAGTCCCACGGGAAGAGTGCCGCGAGCGCTCCAGAAAGTACAGTCGATCGCCGTCTCACTGGGCCCGTAGGAGTTGTGCAGTTCCAGCCCCGGCAGCGCCTCCAGCAGGCGCTGGGCCAGCGGCACTGACATCTCCTCGCCGCCGCCCACGACAGCGCGCAGGGAGCGGCACTTCTCCAGCCCGCCTTCCTCCAGCACGAGGGCCAGCATCGAGGAGACGAAGTCCACGACGGTGACGCCTTGTTCGGCCATTACCTGGCCGAGGTATGCGGGGTCACGATGACCACCGGGCCGGGCGACGACGATCCGGGCCCCCGCCATCAGTGTGCCGAAGATCTCCCACGCGAACACGTCGAACCCCGACGCGGTCTTCTGCAGGACCACGTCGTCCGAGGTCAGACGGAGATGGCGGTGCGTCCAGTCGAGCCGGTTGACCACGCCTCGGTGGGTGTTCACCACGCCCTTGGGACGGCCTGTCGAGCCCGACGTGAACACCAGGTACGCCCCGGAGTCCGGCATGGCCAGCGGGGCGGGGTTCCCCGCCGGCTCGTCGGCCCAAGCGGCCTCGTCATCGACGAACAGCACCACAGCGGAGGTGGAAGGAAGAACCCCACGCAGACGCCGCTCGGTGACGATCACCGGCGCGGCGGTGTCCTCCACCATGCCCGCCAGACGATCCGCCGGATACTCCGGATCCAGCGCCACA
>NZ_JBIATY010000027.1:0-9947 GCF_042892235.1 Streptomyces sp. NPDC001816 | reverse complement strand
GATGCTGGGCACCTGGGTATAGCTGCACAGACGTAGCAAGGGG
This sequence comes from Streptomyces sp. NPDC001816, assembly GCF_042892235.1. NCBI lineage: Bacteria > Bacillati > Actinomycetota > Actinomycetes > Kitasatosporales > Streptomycetaceae > Streptomyces > Streptomyces sp. NPDC001816. The sequence continues at coordinate 9,904 of NZ_JBIATY010000027.1, read as the reverse complement.
CCGCGGCAACCTGCCGCGCCTCCTTGGTCATTGTCGGCCGTTGGCGGTTGTCCTTGGCCGCCCTCGCGCGGCCTGAGGACGGCCCAGCTCTGAGCCCGGCAAATTTACAGCGGGCTCCGTTAGCTGCCTACGACCTGCGAAGTTCCGTGTGCTGCCCTCTGTCGGGGGACACCTGGGGGAGGAAGTCGCGTGCTCGCCGGCCGCCTCACAGTCCGGTTCTGTGGATGTAGGAGATGACGGTCAAGGTCTCCTCCTCGATGGTCCACGGCGAGGTGCAGTGGAGGACTCCACCAGTCGCGGTCACAGGTTCGACAGAGCGATCCAGTTCGATGGAGTGGACGATCACAAGAGCGTTGTCCGGCGCGAACCTGCGCTGCCATTCGACCTCGGCCCGCGTCAGGATGATCTGGCTACCGTCGGACGTGGTCCCCTTCACCTCTACGGGAAGCTTCTCGTCACCACGCGTCAGGTGCAGGTCGTACGGCTTGCTGGCGCCGACGTCCTTCACGGTCCATCCCTGTGCCTCGAAGTGCTCAGTGGCGAGCAGGACACTGCGCTTCTCGATGGCTCTGCGCTCGGCGGCGGTCAGGAGGAACCCTTGGCCGCCCTTTCGGGCGCTCCTGCGGTTCGCGGTGGTCGCCGCACTCTGGGTTGCCTCTCGGACCTCCACCGGTAGGTCGCCGGGAACGTAGGTCGCGTCGTCCGCGGCCTTGTAGAGGGGGCCCAAGAGCCGTGCCATGAAGAGCAGATCTTCGCTCAGGACATCTGAGTTGGGGATGGCATCGCGCTGGTACTCGATGGCCACGACGTTGCCGGGCTCGTAGCCCTTGCCAAGCTTCGTGCGTGCATTGAGGCGGATCGCAGTCAGCAAGTCGGTGCGCTCGGCGGCAACTTGCTCGATGAGCGGGCGGGCCCAGTCGATGCGCTTCTTCAGGGCGGCGGGCTCGCGGGGCTTGAGCTCGCCGGCGATCCACTCGGTCGTGCCCTGGTTGAGCGACAGGTAGACGCGTTCACCGTCGCCGCTGAATAGATAGACGATGTACCAGCCGTCGGTTGCACTCGGGGTTCTGCTCTTCGAGTAGACGCGGGTCCATACGACTTCAGCCCTCTGACCGGCCCCGTCCTTGCCCTCCACTCCTACGTCGTCGAGGGGTATCTCCATGGCTACGGCGAGAGCCTCGGCATGCTCACGCAGCCAGTCGCAAATCTCGGTACGAACGACGAAGCCACGGCGCTGCATCTCTTCGGTGTTCTTCGCCTGCCACACCGTCTGAAGGCCGAGCACCTCACTCAAGAGTTCATCCACGCCCGAACAGTAGCTACGGACACTGACATTGGGCTGCGCAAGTTGGCCACTGGTGACCTGGGCTAGCAGTGGTTGTGCTCTGGTGTTGGCGTACGGGTCGGCGTACGCCAACGGTTCTGTTTCTGCTGGTCATGGCCGCGATGAGTCGGCCCAACGAGACCCGCTCGACAGACCTCAGGTGCCTCGGGCGTAGGGCTATCGCCCAGACGGTTTTCAACCCTGCACGTCTCGCAACCGCCAGTCCAGGTACGCCTCACGCAAGCGTCGCCACAGCGAGCGCCGAGGACGATCAACGTCTGGGGACACGTCCAACCAGCCACGAGCAGTCTGCACAACATGCTCGATCGTTCCGATCAGGTCGTTCGCCCGCATCGTCAATCGCCGCTCCGCATGGTCAACACCTGGCCTGCCATGGAGGACGGCCTCCCACCACTGATTCAGGCAGACGACCACAGCAAGAACCTGCTCGGTGAGGCTGTCGGCGGTGGCCGCTTCAGTTGGGGACACGGACAGGCGCAGGAGTGACTGCTGAAACAGCATGGCCTTGACCGAGTCTTCTACTGCCAGACGCGCTGCGGCCGCACCATCCCCAACAGTTACCCCATGCGCCCGCTCGGCTAGGAACAACGCTCGGGCATACGCCACGGCACTCCTGGTCTGCTCGACACTGCCAAAAAACGCTGCCCAAGCCTCTCGCCGCGCCTGCCATCGAGCCTCAAACCTCTGCCCGCGCACCTGCATTCGCACCGCTTCCAAAGCGGATCGGGCCTGCGCCCTAGCTCCCACCCACGCGATGGCGCTACCCAAAGCGGTTGCTGCCGAGCCCCACAACGCCCCTTGAATCTGTGGATCCACGCCCGCCCTCTTCTCCGCGCAGTTCTCCAGATCACGTGATCATTCCGTAGGCATGTCACAACTCCGACACTTGCCCCTCACCGGTAGCGCACAAGCCTGCATGATGCTGCCTGTACATCGGACCTTGAGCGAACCGGAGCGCGTCATGAACGAAGACCCGCAGGGCACGCGCAAGCCGACTCCCATGCATCGCCTGTCGGACTATGACAGGCAGCGACTTGACGAGATGAACCGGGCAAATCCGGCAGCGTTCTGGCTGGCCTATCCGGTGGTGGTGGTCGGGGGCATGTGGCTGCTGATCCGCCTCTCCGACTGGTGGAGCAGCCTGTAGCCGCTACCGGACTCCGTCCTTCCTGTGGCCCGCCCTATTGCTGGACTTTCGCTGTCGCCAACTGTCGTTGTCTGTCGTCGTTGGCTGCCCTCGGACGGCCCACAGGCAGCCCGCGATCGGGCCCGCAGTTGATCAATAAGAGCACGCAACCTCGTTGAGAGCAGACGCGCTTGGGCCGCTAGATTTACGGTCCATGGATGCAGGGGTGGCCGGTCTGGTCGGTGCTTTGGGGGGCGGCATTCTAGGCGCAGCTGGCGCTTGGGGGGCGGGGCTGATCGCCCTTCGAGGCGCCAGGTATGGGGGGCTTTAGTGGCGGGCGGGGAGGCGCAGTACGGCGCTGAGGGCGGGGACCATGTCGACTTCAGTAGCGGTGTGTTCACCGGCCCGGTCACGGGCAAGGCGGACATCCACAACCACCACTACTACGGGGCCCGGCGGCCCACGGCCGTGTGGCCGCATCAGGTGGGGGTGATCCCGCCGCGGGCGGGTTGTTTCCAGACCCGCGCGGAAGTGGTTCGGCTACGTGAGGCACTCACGGGTGGGCAGGCTGCGGTCCTGGTGGGGCAGGACACGGTGCGTGGTCAGGTGCTGGCCGGGATGGGTGGGGTGGGCAAGACGCAGCTGGCCGCCGACTACGCCCGCACCGCCTGGCAGGCCGGTGAGCTGGACGTGTTGGTGTGGATCACCGCGAGCAACGCGATCGCGGCCGCTTCCGGGTATGCGCAGGCCGCGGTGGAGATCCTGGGCGCCGACCCCGCGGACCGGGAAACCGCCGCCCGTACGTTCCTGGCCTGGCTGGAGCCCAAGGCGAACGCTGCGCCGTGCCGGTGGCTGGTCGTCCTCGACGACGTCACCGACCCGGCCGACCTGAACGGGTTGTGGCCGCCGGCCGGCCCGCACGGCCGCACCCTGGTCACCACCCGCCGTCAGGACGCTGCCCTGTCCGGCCGTCTGATCAAGGTCGGGCTGTTCACCGAGGCCGAGTCCCTCGCCTACCTCACCGCCGCGCTGGGCGCCCGTAGCCGCCACGAGCCCGACGAACAGCTCACCGCGCTCGCCCAGGATTTAGGGCACCTGCCGCTCGCGTTGTCGCAGGCCGCTGCCTACCTCATCGATGCCGGCATCAGCGCCACCGCCTACCGGAGACTGCTGGCCGACCGTGCCACCCTGCTCGCCGACACCGCTCCCGAGGTCCTGCCCGACGGTCAGACCCAGAGCGCGGCGGCAGCCTGGTCGCTGTCCGTCGACCGCGCCGACAGCCTGCGCCCGGTGGGTCTGGCCCGTCCGATGCTCCAGCTCGCCGCGTTCCTCAGCCCCAACGGCATCCCCGAAACCGTTCTGACCAGTGCTCCCGTCCTCGCCCACCTGGCCCAACACCGCGCCGAAAACGGATCGCATACAACGCCGCAACAGGCACCGCGGGCGGAAGGGCAAGACGAGTCTCCAGCATCTGCCACTCCAGAAGAAGCGGCCGGTGCCCTGCGGGCGCTGCATCGACTCAGCCTCATCGATCACACACCTGCCTCCCCGCACGAGGCCGTCCGAGTCCACCAGCTTCTCCAGCGTGCCGTCCGCGACACCCTCGGCCCTCACCAGCACGAGCAAACTGCCCATACCGCCGCCGACGCCCTCCTGGCCGCCTGGCCCAACCCCGAACGCGACACCAGCTTGGCAGAAGCCCTGCGCGCCAGTACTGCCGCCCTGACCGAGGCCGCCGAGGCCGCGTTGTACCGGACCGCCGCGTATACGGTGCTGTATAAGGCCGGACGAAGTCTCGGCCGGGCCGGGCAGGTCACCGCCGCCCGCGACTACTTCCAGCAACTCACGCAAACCAGCCGTCACTACCTGGGCGAAAACCACCCCGACACCATGAACGCTCGGCAGTACCTCGCCCAGTGGCAAGGGGAGGCGGGGGACGTGGCCGGGGCCGCAGCCGCCCTCACCGACCTGCTGGCCGACAGAGTACGAGTTCTCGGCGAAGATCACCGCAGTACCCTCACCACTCGGCACTACCTCGCCCAGTGGCAAGCAGAGGCGGGCGACGCGGCCGGGGCCGCAGCCGCCCTCACCGACCTGCTGGCCGACCGAGTACGAGTGCTCGGCGAAGATCACCCTGACACCCTCGTCACCCGGCACAACCTCGCCCGGTTCCGGGGGAGGGCGGGGGATAAGGCCGGGGCCGCAGCCGCCCTCACCGACCTGCTGGCCCGCATGGTGCAGGTGATGGGCGAGGACCACCCCGACACCCTCGTCACCCGGCACAACCTCGCCTGGTTGCTGGGGGAGGCGGGGGATGCGGCCGGGGCCGCAGACGCCCTCACCGACCTGCTGCCCCGCATGGTGCAGGTCATGGGCGAAGACCACCCCAACACCCTCGGTGCCCGGCACGGACTCGCCAACTGGCGGGGGGAGACGGGGGATGCGGCCGGGGCCGCAGCCGCCCTCACCGACCTGCTGCCCCGCATAGTGCGAGTGATGGGCGAAGACCACCCCAACACCCTCACCATCCGGCACAACCTCGCCCAGTGGCAAGGGAACGCGGGGGACGCGGCCGGGGCCGCAGCCGCCCTCACCGACCTGCTGCCCCACATAGTGCGAGTAATGGGCGAAGACCACCCCAACACCCTCACTACCCGCCGCAGCCTCGCTTACTGGCGGGGGGAGGCGGGGGATGCGGCCGGGGCCGCAGCCGCCCTCACCGACCTGCTGCCCCACATAGTGCGAGTAATGGGCGAAGACCACCCCAACACCCTCACCACCCGGCACAACCTCGCTTACTGGCGTGGGGAGGCGGGAGGAAACAGTCGGCCTGCCAGGTAGCGACGCAGGCGTCAACCTGCCGTTGGGCCATGACAGGGGTGTGCTGCGTCAGCAGCGTGGCAGCCATAGCCTGATGGTGCTCGGGGCTACTACGGAGGTGTGTCATGCCCCGAACCATCTGGTCAGGCGCCATCTCCTTCGGGCTGGTCACCGTGCCGATCAACGTGGTCAGCGCGACCGAGGACCACAGCTTCCGCTTCCACCAGTACCACCTTCAGGACATGGGCCGCGTCCGGGTGCGCAAGGTGTGCGAACTGGAGGACCGTGAGGTCTCCCAGGACGAGATCGGCAAGGGGTATGAGCTGACCAAGACGCAGGTCATCCCCATCACGGACGACGAGCTGAGGAACCTGCCGCTGCCGACGGCGAAGGCGATCGAGATCGACGCGTTCGTGCCGTTGGAGTCGGTGGACCCGATCCGCATCGGCGAGGGCTATTACCTGCAGCCGTCCAGCCAGGTCGCGGTCAAGCCGTACAAGCTGCTTGTGCAGGCTCTTGGTCGCTCCAGCAAGGTGGCCGTTGCGAAGTACGCATGGTCCGGCCGCGAGCGGCTCGGCCTGCTCCGCGTGAAGGGCGACGTCCTGGTGCTCCATGCGATGCGCTGGCCGGACGAGATCCGCGACCCCGCCGAGCTGCTGCCGCCCCCGGTCGAGGTGAGTGACGAGGAGATCGAGGGCGCGCTCGCCCTCATGGACACCATGACCACCGACTCCCTGGAAGGGGAGGAGTTCCAGGACCACTACACCGAGGCCATGGCGCAGATCATCGAGGCGAAGCGGGAGGCCAGGCCGCTCCCGGAGACGCCGGAGCCGGAGCAGCCCGCCCCCGTGCTCGACCTGATGGCCGCGCTGAACGCGAGCGTCGAGCAGGCGAAGGCCGCCCGCGGCGAGCCGGCCGAGGTGCACGAGATGCCGAAGCCGAAGAAGAAGGCGGCCGCGAAGAAGCAGCCGGCCAAGAAGGCCACAGCGAAGAAGACAACCGCGAGGAAGACGACCGCGAGGAAGGCGTCGGGGCGCCGCGCTCGCAGCGCCTAGTCGAGGATGCCGAGCTCGGAGTCCGGCCGGCAGTGCGTGCAGGCTTTCACCCCGGCCGCCAGCGCCCGCCTGACGGTCTCGCTGTCCACGCCCTTCGATCGTTTCCCCGCCATGTGGCAGCCGCCGACGTGCGCGGCGTTGGGCATCGCGTCCCGGTTGAGCCCGTATTCGAGGAGCCAGTCGGGTGGCGCCGGCCGAGCCGCCTCGCCTGTCTGGCGCTCCCGTTCCTTACGCTCCTCGTCGGCGATCCAGCGGCGTGTGCGCGCGAGGTCGCCCTCCTGCACGCGTTCAAGGAAGCGGAGCAGGTCGAGGCGGGACAGGGCGGTGTCGTTCACGTGTTCGATTCTAGGAGGTAGGCTGCCCTCCGGCACCAGAAAGGGGGTGGGCAGCAGGGAGGCGAATATGCGTGATGACCTGCAGATCCTTACAGCCCTCGGTATCGCCCCCTCCGCCCTGGACCCGGCTCCCGGCGGGCCCCTGCGGTTCTCCGGTGGCCGCGACCGCATCACCCCGCCAGGCCGTTACCCGTGCTCGGCCTGCGGGGCGCCGGCTGTCGCCACCTGCCGCCGCACCATCCCTGGGCTGGGCCTGCGCTGGCAGGACTCGTGCCGCGACTGCATGATCGCCGGGTGGGCGCTGTGAACTCCGGCCGCTATCACCTCACCCTGACCGCCGCCGGCCGGGCGATGATGCACGGCTGGTGGGGGAGCGAGACGACCGCGCGCCGCCAGTTCTCCGCCTGGGTCGGCGAGCGCGGCAGCCTGCCCGGCGCACGCATCACCCTCACCGACGAGGAGACCGGCACCGTGTTGACTACCTGGCCGGCCGACCCGTAGCCCGGCCTTGGGGAGCATCGGTACGGGCTCGGCTGTTGGCCCATGAGGAGGGTCGGAACGATGAGTCGCTGCCCGGATGTCCCGATTACCGTCACGCCGGCCAGGTAACACGGCCGTTGAAGCCCCTGCCCGCACTCGGTGAGCAGGGGCTTCAACGCACCGCGCCCTCGGCGGACTACGCATTACGAGTTGTGCGATCCCGATCCAGGAGTGTCCGTGGCCGTCCGCGACCCATACTTCGCGCCTGGTCACAAGGTTTGTCAAATTTCCCTACGTTGTTCCGCGGGACGCGGTGAGCCCTTTGTATGGTCACCTGGTCGCCCAGGGCCAGGACGTCGGCGAGGAGTTGGAGGAGTCGGGCTCGTCGTTGGTAACGCGTCGGGACAGTAGCCGGCGACCGCTCTCGTCGATCGCGGCGCAGTGGTGGTGGGTCTTGCCTGCGTCGATGCTGGCCCAGATCGCGGGCATTGCCGTGGGTCGTAGACGGTGAACCATGGGCACTGGTGAGCCGTTGTTGCCGCCCTGGCCAAAGAAGGCTCCCGGGCCAAAGCCGGTGGATGGCCGACTGTGTCGGCAGAGCATCGCGTACGTGTTCTGCAACGACGTCAGCTGGCATGTGAGCCGCTGGAGCTGGGCCCGGCTCTGGACCTGCCGACGCTGTCTCGGCCGGTGACGCGAGGCCGGACTCTTCCAGGTCACCTAGTTTTGTGCACCAATCTACACGCGGCCGACACGCTCCACTGGACCGTCACGAGGTGCACAGACGCCGCATCCTGCCGGTGCCCCCCAGAGGCAAGTGGCAGGGAAGCTCAGCTAGGACCACTATAGAGAGTGATGACATCAATCACACGATAAATTGTCAACCTCTCCGAGATAGACAAAAGTCATGAGATGCTACTTTCGAGGCGTCGGCATATTTGTGCTCCTTGTGGTCGCGACTATCATTACTGGCTTTTGTATCGCATTTGCGATCGCTGTGGGGTTAGGGTTTTTTGCTCTCGCTCGTTTCCGGAGCGAGGATTTCTCCACGAGGCGCCACCTTCTGTACGTCAGCATTTTTGTGTTCCTTGCGGCTGTTGCTGTCCTTGCTGGCTTCAATGCCATATGGGCCATCATTGTGGGCGGGGTTTCGATCGGACTCTTCTTCATCGCTTTTTGGCGCAGCAGGGAACGCCCCAGGTTTTTCCACCTATGGGTTACGCCGATGGCCTTGTTCATCGCAGGACTTTCCCTATTCGCAATAGCACGCCACATACAGCCCGAAATTCGAAGCCCTAAGCCGCCAACGCCGAAGACGTTTGCATTCGTAGTGAGCCCACAAGAGAAGCACATACGGCAACTCCATGTGAAGGTCATCACCTGGTTCCCCTACAGGTTTCGAAAGGAAGACCGAAAAGATGAGCAGGGTGACCGCGAATGCCAGCTGATGGTTTTTACGGGGGCGGAGGTCGACCCAAATCCGGACTGGAAAGTTATCACCGAAATGCAAGGCGTGAAGCCGGAGTGGTGGAAAAACACACCAGAGATGCAGACGACAATGTCGCCGCATCGCCAAAAAGGGAGGGGCAAGGGAGAAGAGAAGGATATGGTTTTTGAACCGGCACGCAACCGTGAGAACAAAATCGCGATCTGCTGGCCCCTGAAGCAGCACGTCTTCGACAAGCAACTGGGAAGCAACGGTGCCATTTCACTACCTAGCTTTAAAGTGTTGAAGGGTGATCCCGAAAAGTTGAATATCAAGAATGAACATCAGGGTGAATTGCACCTTCGGGGAAAGGATGTAGAAGTTGACGCCGTAATGTCTCAGTGCAGGGAATGTCCGGCGCTCGTTGATGACTGGGCGGTTGATATTGGACCGGAGCCGACTCCAGTTGCGCGGTGGCCTGAAACCTGGGAGTGGATCTACCGCATTCCGATAGAAAAGCCGGTCTATGCAAGTTCAGTAAAGATACGCGTACATAGTCTCGCAAAGGCAGAAGAGGAGCACCGTAGAGAATTCATAAGTGCGGTTCTTTATGGTGTAGCTGCGGCGGCATGGGTGGCTACTACACAAGAAGCGCTCAATAGAATTAGAAAAGAAAGTCGCACCGAACATTAAGGCCGTCTACATGGTGAGTTTGAGGAGTCTCTTGTAGCGGCAGAGGGCCGCGGCGAGTCCGAGAAAGGCGAGGTAGCTGCGGGGTTGGTGTTCGTATCGGGGGCTCAGTCTGCGGTATCCGGACAGCCAGGAGATGGTTCGTTCGATCACCTGGCTGGTGTCGCCATGTGCCAGATGATGCCCTCAACGCAGGCCGCTACGTACGGCTTCTGGCCGTTTCCATCCTTCGAAGGACCCGGACACAGTGTCCGGGTCCCTATGCGTTCGGCCCCTCACTCTGTCCTCTGACCAAGGGGCGCCGAGGCCGGCTTCCGGCCCCGTCACCGACTCGGTACCGTGAAACGAGCCCCCAACCAGCAGGAGGCAGCACGCAATGCGTGGTCTCGGAGATCACCTCAGCATCGGTGAACGGATTGCGTTCTACCGCAAGCGTCGTGGCTACACGCAAGAAGTTCTGGCCGGACTGGTCGGCCGTAGCACCGACTGGTTGGCGAAGATCGAGACTGGTCGCCGGAAGCCACCCCGTATCGACATGCTCGCGGAGCTCTCGCGCATCCTGCGCGTGCCCCTTGGGGACCTGCTCGGTCAGACCGTGCTCATGGAGGACGAGAAGCAGCAGGACGA
>NZ_JBIATY010000026.1:0-10826 GCF_042892235.1 Streptomyces sp. NPDC001816 | reverse complement strand
ACCGCGCCGTCCACCGGCACCACATACGCCACCAGCCGCGTTCCCCCACCGCGACCCGCCCGGGCGACGACAACCGCCTGCGCGACGGCCGGATGGGAAGCCACCGCCGCCTCCACCTCGGCCGGTTCGATGCGGAAACCGCGCACCTTCACCTGGGCGTCGGCGCGGCCGACGTACTCCAGCACCTCGTCCGCCGTCCACCGGGCCAGATCCCCGGTCCGATACATCCGCTGCCCGGCAGGACCGAACGGATCCGCCACGAACCGCTCCGCGGACAGGCGCTTCGGCCCCAGGTAACCGCGCGCCAGTCCGGCGCCGGCGATATACAGCTCGCCCACGGTACGTGGCGGTGCCGGACGCAGCGCGCTGTCCAGGACGTAGGTGCGCATGTTGTCCATGGGACGTCCGATGGGCAGTACGTCGGCGACCTGGTCGGTGGAGTCGACGCGATGGCAGGTAGCGAAGGTCGTGGTCTCCGTGGGGCCGTAACCGTTCACGACCGCGATGCCGGGGCATGCGCGCAGGACGTTGGTGACCGCGGACGGCGGCACCACGTCGCCGCCGGCCCAGACCTCGCGTACCCCGGTGAAGCAATCGGGACGTTCCTCGGCGATGGCGGCGAAGAGCCCGGCCGTCAGCCAGAGCGAGGTGATGCGGTACTCGGCGACGAGGCCGGCCAGCAGGTCGGCGTCCAGCCCCTGTGGCGGGGCGACGACCACCTGACCGCCGCGGATCAGGGGCACCCACAGTTCGAAGGTGGAGGCGTCGAAGGTGTGGGGCGAGTGCAGGAGGACGCAGTCCTGGGCGCCGCTCTCCCACCTCCGGTCCCGTGCCAGCCCGACGACGGCGTGGTCGGTGACCGTGATGCCCTTCGGCACTCCCGACGATCCTGAGGTGTACATGCAGTAGGCGGCCTGGTCCGCATGGCGCGAGCGGGCCGGCGGTGCCTCGCCGGGCAGTTCCGACACGGCGGATCGCGTGGCCGGATCGTCCAGGATCACGACGGGCAGGCCGGCCGTGGGCAGATCTCTCGCGATCTCTGAGGTGGTGAGCAACAGGGACGCCCGCGCTTCGCGGAGGATGAACTCCAGGCGTTCGGCGGGGTGGTCGGGGTCGAGGGGAAGGTAGGCCGCACCGGCCTTCAGTACCGCGAGGGTCGCCACCACCAGTTCGGGCGAGCGCGGCAGCGCCAGGGCGACCATGGTGTCCGGGCCCGACCCGCGCCGGACCAGTTCGTGTGCCAGCCGGTTGGCGGCGGTGTCCAACTCCCGGTAGGTGAGAGCGCTTGCGTCGGCGCCGGTGACCAGTGCGTACCGGTCGGGAGTGGCGGCCGCCTGCCGCTCGTAGAGGTCGGGGAGGGTGAGGTCCGGGATCGGCGCCGTCGTGTCGTTCAGGCTCTCCAGCTGGCGTCGGCGAGCGGCGGGCTGCCACACGTCCAGAGCGCCCACCCGGACACCCGGGTCCGCGGCGACCGTGCGCATCAGGACGATCAACTGGTCGGAGAGACCCTGGACGTCCGCGGCGGCATACCCGGCGGACGGGGCGTCGATGCGGATCTGCAGGTCGCCGCCCAGGCTGCTGCCGTCGATCACGGTGATCATCAGCTCGTCCAGCGTGGGAAACGAGCCTCCCGTGAAGGAGGCCGCACTCCCGTCGAAGTCCGGGCCGTTCGCGGGTACCTGGATGAAGTTGAGGATGACCCCGAGCGGGCTGCGGACGGAGCCCGACTGGCCCATGGCGCGCTTGACGTCCGATATGAGGTGCAAGGAGTGCCGCAGAACGGTGGACTTCGCGGTCGCCACCGTGGCGGCGAGGTCGGCGAAGCGTGCCGTCAGCGGCACCTTGACGCGCAGGGGAACGAAGTTGGCCATGAGCCCGGGAATGTGCCGGGTCCGTCCGCGGCGGTTGTTCACGGCCAGCGAGAAGACGGGTTCCGTCAGGTCACAGGCATGGCGGAAGAACACGGCGGCGGCCGTCGTCAGAAAGGTCGACATCGTCATGCCGGCCGCGTCGGCGGCGCGCGCCCACTGCTCGGCTTCCAGCCTCGTGATGGTGGTCGTGCGGTTCAGTACGCCGACCGAGGCGGCCACATCGGCCCACACGGAGGGGGACGACGACGGCGTGTCGGTGCCGAGGCCACCGGGCAGTCGGACCACTTCCGGTTCGTCCGCCAGATAGTCGCGCCAGAACTGCGCGTCCCGCGCGAAGCGTTCGGATTCCCGGTATCGGACGTCGTCCTCGTACAGGGGTGTCGGGTCGGCGCCCGGCCATTCCGGCATCGGCGTTCCGCGCTTGAGCGCGGTGTAGGCCTGGGCGAGGCGGTTGCTCACGGATGCCACACCGAAACCGTCCGTAACGATGTGGTGGGCGATGACCGTGAGGAAGAAGCGCGTGTCACCGAGCCTGATCAGGCCCATGCGATAGAGCAGGTCGTGTTCCAGATCGAAGGGCCGGCCCACCTGTTCGGCCATCAGGGCATGGGCTGCCGCCTCCGGATCGGCGGTGCCGCGCACGTCGTCGTAGAAGGGTTTCCACTCGCCGAGCCCGCGAGGTACGACGCGCAGCCCGTCGGTGTCCTCACGGAAGTTCACGAGGGCGGTGCCGGTCTGGCCGAGCACCGAGCGGTAGGCGGAATCCATCACGGCCGGGTCGATCTCACCGTCGATCTCCCAGACGGCGGCGAGATTGTTCGACACACTCGGAGCCAGTTTCTGGGCGAGCCACATGCTCACCTGTGCGGACGAGGCGATGACTGCGGACACGGAGGACTCACCTTTCCGACGAGATTCGGGGCCGGGCGAAACTGTGGTTCTCGGTGGTTCTTGCCACCCTTCGTGCAGGGCGGGGTGTCCCGCTGGCGGGACAGGTGCCGGTGTCCTGCCGGGCCTGCCGCCGTCAGGCTCCGGTGGACTCCTCGGCTCCCACGGCCTGGGGCAGCCGGCTCATGAGTTCGGCCACGTCGCGGTGGCGCGTGCAGGCGCTCTGCGCGAAGGCCCGCCGTACGCGGTCGGAGGTCTCCGGATTCTGTTCCTGGCTGAGTTTGAACATGCTGTCGACCCGGTCGACTTCGATTCGAAAAGCGCCAACAGCGGAAACGATCTGGCGGAAGTAGTCCACCGAGCCGGACATGTCCCAGTTGTCGCCGAACCGGGCTTCGAACGCGCGCACGGTGGACTGGACGACCCCGAGGGTCCGCTCCGCGGCAGCCTCGGCGTCGAGCCGGCTGAGCACCCCGTGTACATGCACGGACGTGAAGTTCCATGTCGGGGCGGCTGGCGTCTTCGCGTAGACGGTCGGAGAGACGTAGGCGTGGGCCCCGGTGAATACCGTCAGGACCCGCATTCCGTCCCGGAGCGACGGCCAGTGCGGATTGGCCCTGTTCATGTGCCCCAGCAGGGTCGTGCCGGTCAAATCGGCGGGTGGGTGCTCCGTTGTCTCCGGATCGAGGATGAGGGGCAGGTGGGTCGCAAACGGGACGTCGTTGTTGCTGCCGTTGGTCATCAGAACGGCCAAGGGGAAGGAGCGAACCAGGTCGACCGCCCACGAGGCGTCCGGTTCACGGTAAGGGCCGGGCACGAACAATCGAGTCACGTCCTTTCGGCGACTCGCTCGCATTTGACGGGAGCCGCGCTGATTTCAATTCGTCTCTCGTCGAGGTCGGAAGCAAGATAGTCGAGCCCGTATGGGAATAGCCAATAAAGCGTGTGCGGTTCGCCGTCGTGGTCTGCCAAGGGGATCGGGGGACGGATGGCAAGGGTGGTGCGGCAGTCCTGACGCGTTCTTAACGCGACGATGCGGGCGACACCGCCGCTGTCGTCACCGCGGCCGGTCCGAAAGGTGAGGGTGGGACGGCAACGCCACCTCAGCAGCGAGTATGCGGGGGCGGGTATGGGGACGCTCTGGCCCCGGCGACGCCCCGGGCGTTCCGTTTCGGCCATGTTCCATATAGGAGAAAGATGAACAGTCGTTGCCTGAACCATCGGCGTCTACGTCGAGAGGGGAGTCTTCCCAGGTGGCGGCGGTGATCCCGTTTTAAGGGGCGCCGCAGCCCGTGTCGGCGATGCCGGAAGGACGTCGCGCAGGTGTTTGTGTTGAGACAGTGGCGAAGTCGGGGAGTGGTATGTAAGGGTATGGCGCCAAGAGACATGAGCGGTGCGACCTTGTTTCAAGGGATACGGCTCACTTACGCGACGCAGAACGGACCATTTTGCTCCGGGATAGAAGTGAAGAACTCCTACGGCACCGGGGGACTGTCGTGGCCAGAGAAAGAAACAATACAGCAAACGCCGGCCAGCCAGTGATGATCAACGTGACCGGTCCGGTCACGCTCCGAAAGACCGGACTGGTAATTCCTGGACAATTATCCCTCAGCGTGTGGGAAAAGATAGGGACAGAACTCGCCTCGTTGACGGACTCGTCGACCTGGTGGCTCGCCGACTGGGTGCTGTACGGCGAGACCGCCTACACCGGACGGTACCGAGAAGTGATCGAACGAACGGGACTGGGCTACCAGACCCTGCGCAACTACGCCTGGGTCGCACGCCGGTTCGTTCTTCCCCGCCGACGGGCCGGTCTCAGCTTCGCGCACCACGCGGAGGTCGCCGCCCTGGGGCAGGCCGAGCAGGACTACTGGCTCCACTGGGCCGAACAAGAGGGCTGGTCCCGCAATCAGTTACGCAAGGAGATACGGGCCAGCCTCGCCGAACGGGAGGGCGCCGAGGCGCGGGCCCTGCCGACGCGGGACGAGCAGGGCTCCGCTGTGGAAGCCGGGCTGCGGTGCGACCGGTCGGACGTGCTGGAAGGCATCGCGATGCCCCGCGGGTCGAGCCGGTCGATCGAGATCCGGCTCTCTCCCGAACAGTTGACACGCTGTGAACAGCTAGCCACGGCCCACGGGCTGAGCCTGGACGACTGGGCGGCCGAAGTGCTCAGCGCGGCCGTGGACGAGTTGGAGTCGTCGAAGATGGGGCGGCAGACCGTGAGAATGGTCCGGAGTTCCTCCGGCCTCCAACCGTGTGACCGCTGACCCCTACACCTGACCCGATGGAACGGCCGGGACGGACGGTGACGCCCCATCCCGGCCCTGGCCCACCGGCCGAAGCGAGGGCTCCGCCGCGGCCGGCTCCGTGTCTTCGTGCCCACCGCCTCGACGGGTCCGCTCGTCCCTCGCCCTCGGCACTCGACTGTCGCTCGCCCTGTGCCCTCGGTACTCGTGATCGCCGGCCTCGCGTGGACGCGTCGTCAGATCGTCCGGAACGCCGTCACCACGTTGTGTCCGCCAAGCCCGAACGAGTTGCTCAATGCGCCCAGTTCGCCGTCCGGCAGCTTGCGGGGCTCCCGTGCCACGTCGAGGCGGATCTTGTCGTCGTAGTCGTCCTGGTTCAGTGTGGGCGGCACCAGACGATGGTGCAGCGCCAGGACCGTCGCGATCGATTCGACGGCCCCCGCCCCGGCCATCAGATGCCCCATGGCAGACTTCGGCGCGGTGACGACGACGTCGTCGGTGTGCGCGCCGAGCACCGAACGGATCGCGACCGACTCGACGAGGTCGCCCTGCGGGGTCGAGGCCGCGTGCGCGTTCACATGGGCGATCTGACTCGGATCCATGCCCGCGACAAAGAGCGCTTCGCGTATCGCGGCCGCCTCCCCGGCACCGGTGGGATCGGGCAGCGCGAAGTCGTACGCGTCGGCGGAGTACCCGGCGCCGGCCAGTTCCGCATACACCCGCGCCCCGCGCTCCGCCGCGTGCCGGGCCGACTCGAGCACCAGCATGGCCGCACCCTCACCGAGCACGAAGCCGTCCCGTGTCCTGCCGAACGGCCGTGCCGCCCGGTCCGGTTCGTCATTGCGGGAGGACAGCGCCCGCATGGCGCCGAAGGACGCCAGCCCGATCGGATGCAGCAGGGCATCGGCACCGCCGGCCACGACCACGTCGGCCTTGCCCGACACGATCAGTTCGCGACCGCGTCTGATCGCGTCGTTTCCCGTCGCGCAGGCGGCGTTCGGAGTCTCGACCGCTGCCTTGGCACCCAGGCCGAGGCTCACCCAGGACGCGACGGCGTCGGGCAATGCCCTGCTCGGCGTGAACGGCGAGACGTACCGGGGACCCTTCTCCTTCAGCGCGTCCCAGGCCTGGAGCAGACTGCCGATGCCGCCCATGCAGGAACCGACCGACACCGCGAGCCGTTCGCCCGGCATCGCCCGACCGCTGTCCGCGAGGCCGGCCAGCCCGGAGTCACGCCAGGCCTCCTGCGCCGCGACCACGGCGAACTGCCCGCACCGATCCAGCTTGCGCGCAGCGCTCGGAGACAGCGCCTTCGCCGGATCGACCGCTGCGGGCGCGCCGAGACGGCTCGGAAAGTCCTTGTACCCGGGATCCGTCAGAGCCGTGACGGCGGAACGTCCGGCCACCAGCCCTTCCCAGGTCGACGCGACATCGCCGCCCAGCGGTGTGACGGCTCCGAGCCCGGTGACCAGTACTCGTGTGTCCATGAGGGTCACGCCTGCTCGCGCTGGATGTATGCGGTCACCAATTCGACGGTGGGAAGCTGGTGCAGTTCCTCGTCGGGGATCTTCACCCCGAACGTGTCCTCGGCCGCCACCATGATCTCCACCATCGACAGCGAGTCGAGCTCCAGGTCGTGCACCAGGTTCTTCCCGGGCTGGATGTCGTCGAGCGGCACCCCGGCGATCTCATGGACGATCCGGGAGAACTCCGAGCGGATTTCCTCAAGGCTGGACACGATGACGCTCCTTCGATCGTGAGGAATGCGGGTTGCGTTCCCGGGACGGCCGGTACCCGTGCGGGCCCGCATGATCACGCCGGCCCCGGGGCGGTGTTGTGCTTGTCGACGAAGACACGCGCGTCGTCGAGCTGGTCGGGGGTGTTCAGGGCGAAGGCCTCGATGCCCGGCAGCGCGCGCCGCGCGATCCGGGTCAGCGTGCTGGCCGGCGGCAGCTCCAGCAGACCGGTGACACCCAGCCGCTTCATGGTCTCCATGCACAGGCCCCACCGCACCGGGAGACTGACCTGCCGCACGATCCGGTCCAGCATCTCCCGCCCGTCCGTCACGACCTCACCGTCAAGGTTGGACAGCAGCCGGGCAGGAGGCGTCAGGGGCGTGATCGCCCGGGCGCAGCGGCCGAGACGCACGGCCACGTGCTCGACCTCCGGGGTGTGGAAGGCGCCCGCGATCTGCAGCGGACGGATCCGAGTCGCCGCGGGAGGCTCGGCGACCAGCCGCGCGATGGCCACCCGCGCACCCGCGGCGACCACCTGCCCCGGCCCGTTGTCGTTCACGGTGACCAGGCCAAGGCGCTCGATCGTCGCCTGGACGTCGTCGGGGTCCCCACCGAGGACGGCGACCATGCCCGCCGCGGACTTCGCCGCCGTCGCGGCCATGGCCCTGCCGCGTTCACGGACGAGCACCATCGTCTGTTCCTCGCTGAGCATCCCGACACTCGCCGCGACCGTCAGCTCGCCGAGACTGTGTCCCGCCGCGACATCGATCAAGGCGGGCCGGCCGACCGACCGCGAGAAGAGCGCCCGCGCGCCGAGCAGTCCCGTTCCCACGATCAACGGCTGCGCTATCGCGGTGTCCCTGATGGAGTCGGCATCGGCCTCGCTGCCGTAGTGCTCCAAATCGATGCCGCACACCGTCGAAAGCCAGTGAATATGGTCGGCGAATGCCGGCTCCTCCAGCCAGGATTTCAGGAACCCGGGAATCTGGGCGCCCTGTCCGGGCGCGACCACCACAAGCATGCGCCGAAGCATCGCAAGGAAAATCCCGTTGCGGCAATCCTCGGCAATGACGACCCCAAGTCACCCACAACCACGACGACTTGGGTATGGGAAAGCCTTGACAGCGCTCGCTCGCCCGCCACGTCCCCCGCACCGGCGTGAAGTTGTCCCGCTGGCGGGACAACTTCACGCTACCGGCCAACAGTGGCAGTGGCTCGACGACCCAAAGCGACCGCGAGAATGCTGCACTTCGGGTTCTGTGCTGCCTATGGTGCTTGCCGCATTGGCGGTTCCGGACACCAATTGAGTCGTCGTTGCCGACCCGTCTGTGCGGGCTCCCGTACGCATCAGCTGGATGACCGAGGAATAGAGGTCACATGATTCCGTTGTCGTTCGCGCAGCGTCGGCTGTGGTTCATTCACCGGTTCGAGGGCCCGTCGGCCATGTACAACGTGCCCTTCGTCCTGCGGCTGTCGGGTTCGCTGGACGTACAGGCGCTGGCTGCGGCGGTACGGGATGTGGTGGTCCGGCACGAGAGTCTGCGGACCGTGTTCGTCGAGGACGAGGACGGGGTGCCGTTCCAGCGTGTGCTGCCCGCGCACGAGGTCGCGCTCGACGTCCCCGTCACCCAGGTCGGGCGCGAAGCCCGCGACGCGGCCGTGCACGAGGCGGTGACGTACGCCTTCGACCTGGCCACGGAGATTCCCGTACGCGCCCGGCTGCTGCGCGTCACGCCCGAGGAACACACCCTCGTCCTCGTCGCCCACCACATCGTCTGCGACGGTGAGTCCGCGGCACCCTTCGCCCGGGACCTCGTCACCGCGTACGCCGCGCGCCGCGACGGACGGGAACCGGGGTGGAAGCCCCTCGACGTGCAATACGCCGACTACACCGTGTGGCAGTCCGAGCTGCTCGGTGACGAGTCGGACCCGGAGAGTGTGGCGGCCGCACAGACGGCATACTGGCGCGACGAACTCATAGGCGTCCCCGCCCCGTTGGACCTGCCGACCGACCGTCCCCGACCGCCCGTGGCCGGCCGGCGTGGCGGCCTCGTCGAGCACCCGCTCACACCCGAACTGGTGTCGGCGGTCGAGGAACTCGCGCAGCGCACCGGCTCGACGGTGTCGATGGTCCTGCAGTCGGCTCTCGCTGTGCTGCTGCATCAGTTGGGGGCCGGTGAGGACATCCCGATCGGCGCGCCGATCGCCGGTCGCACGGACGAGGCCCTGTCCGATCTGGTCGGGTTCTTCGCCAACACGTGGGTGCTGCGGGCCGATCTGTCCGGGAACCCGAGTTTCGAGAAGCTTCTGGAGCGGGTGCGGGGCAAGGCGCTGAGTGCGTACGACAACCAGGACCTCCCGTTCGAGCGGCTGGTGGAGCTGCTCAACCCCGAGCGTTCCACTGCCTACCAGCCCCTCTTCCAGGTCATGTGCGCCTGGCAGATCGCCTGGCCGGAGCTGCGACTGCCCGGACTGACAGCCGAGTTCGAGCCGCAGACGACCGGAGAGGCGAAGTTCGACCTGTTCTTCAACATCATCCCTGACGCCACCGGGGGCGCGCAGATCCGGCTCGAGTACGCCGCGGACCTGTTCGACCACGGCACCGCCGAACGGATCGCGGAACGCTTCGAGCGAGTCGTACGGCAGGTGGCCGCCGATCCCC
The DNA here is from genome assembly GCF_042892235.1 of Streptomyces sp. NPDC001816. Lineage (NCBI taxonomy): Bacteria > Bacillati > Actinomycetota > Actinomycetes > Kitasatosporales > Streptomycetaceae > Streptomyces > Streptomyces sp. NPDC001816. The sequence goes on along the minus strand of NZ_JBIATY010000026.1, from coordinate 1,423 downwards.
GGACACGCGTCGGCGCCGTCGAGGTGCTGGACCCCGAGGAGCACGAGGCGCTGGTGGTGCGGGGGGTGAACGAGACCGCGGTCGCGGTGTTGCCGGTGTCGGTGGGGGAGTTGGTGGAGCGGCGGGTTGCCGTGTCGCCGGATGCGGTGGCGGTGGTGTGCGGGGATGTCTCGCTGTCGTATCGGGAGGTGGATGCGCGGGCGAACCGGCTGGCGGGGGAGCTGGTGGCTCGGGGTGTGGGTGTGGAGTCGGTCGTGGCGGTGGCGTTGCCGCGGTCGGTTGAGTTGGTGGTTGGTCTGCTGGGTGTGTTGAAGGCCGGGGCGGCGTATGTGCCCGTGGATCCCCGGTATCCGAGCAGCCGACTGGAGTTCGTACTCACGGACGCGGGCGCGGAGTCGGTGCTGACGGACCGGGAGACATGGGCCGGTCTGGGGCTGCGGACCGATGCCGTTCCGTTGTTCCTGGACGACCTCGACCTCACGCAGGGCGATGGTTCGGTCTGCGGGGTGGGGGTGCGGCCGGAGAACGCGGCGTATGTGATGTATACGTCCGGGTCGTCGGGTGTGCCGAAGGGTGTCGCGATCACGCATGCGAACGTGGTCAATGGTGTGTCGGCGCTGGCCCGGATCATGGGTGTGACGGCGGGTTCGCATGTGCTGGCGACCAGCTCCGTCAACTTCGACGTCTCGGTCTTCGAGATCTTCACTGCCCTCAGCCAGGGAGCCACCGTGGAGGTGGTCCGGGACGTCCTCGTGCTCGGTGAACGCGATGAGGTCCGGGTGGGACTGGTGCACACGGTGCCGTCCGCGTTCGCCGAACTGCTCGCAGGCTTCACGGGCGAAGAGGAGATCGACACGCTCGTCTTCGCCGGTGAGGGTCTGTCGGCGGCGTTGGTGGAGCGGGTGCGGTCGGTGTTGCCCGGGACGCGGGTGGTCAATGCGTATGGGCAGACGGAGAGTTTCTATGCCACTGCGTTCGCGGTGTCTGGGGAGTTGCGGGGGTCGGGTGCGGTGCCGGTCGGTGTGCCGATCGACAACATGCGCACCTATGTGCTGGGGCCGGGTCTGACACCCGTACCGCCGGGTGTGGTGGGTGAGTTGTATGTGGCGGGTGGGGTGGGGCGTGGTTATCACGGTCGGTCCGGGCTGACGGCGGAGCGGTTCGTGGCGGATCCGTTCGGTCCTGCCGGGCAGCGGATGTATCGGACCGGGGATCTGGTTCGTTGGACGGCTGACGGGGTGCTGGAGTACGTCGGCCGTGCGGATGTCCAGGTCAAGGTGCGTGGTCAGCGGGTTGAGCCGGCCGAGGTGGAGGCGGTGCTGGCGGCGCATCCGGCCGTCGCGCAGGCGGTTGTCGTCGCCCGGGCGGGTCGCGGTGGGGGAACGCGGCTGGTGGCGTATGTGGTGCCGGTGGACGGCGCGGT
>NZ_JBIATY010000025.1:0-11587 GCF_042892235.1 Streptomyces sp. NPDC001816 | reverse complement strand
GGTGTCGTTCAGCTCAGGCGTGTGCTCTCCGAGCGCCGAAGCGGCGAGAGGCCGACTGTCTAGCGCTGCGATTTGTTCTCGAAGGCAACGTGGGGCGGGTGTGGGGCCAGCAGCTTCGGGTCGTGGACAAACCCAGCTCGGAGCGGATGTCCCACGCGGTCTGTAGATCCGCCGGCTCTGCCTCCTCGCCCGTGGCCGCTGCCCCGACGGGAGGGCTCCCTGAAGTGTCACCGAGGGAAGCTTGCCCGTTTGGTTGGCGTCGCCGGTCCGAGGGTGCGGCGTGGTCGATGAGGCAGCCCTGCTCAACGTCCATGGAGAAATCCTGGAGATGATCTTGAGATCGCGGGCCCGAAGCACCAACGTAGACCGACGCACTCCAGCACCCTGACCTGCTCATTTTCCACGAGCCGCAGCTCGGCGATCTTCCAGGGCCTAATTCGGGACGAAGAGGTCGTCGGTTCGACCCCGGCCCCAGTCACAGGGCCCCGGCCGGCATGTTCGCCGTTGGACCAGGGGGCCAGTCACACCGCCGGAACACGCCGGTCATCCCACACAAATCGGCCTGTACCTTTAGCCCAGCTGAGCCCGTTGATCCCCACCGGAGCCAGAATTCCGGGCGCACCTGCGGCGTCCTGTCGGGGTCGGTGGAAACGGGTCACGTACCAGGCGCCACCGCTGATCCGGTATGCGGCAGTACTGCCAGGGCGGGACGCCGCACTTGGAGCAGGCTTCCTCAGCGCACGCGTTCCAGGCTCGGCGGAGGGCGGATTCGACGGTGGCGGAGTCATGCCCGGATGGCTTCGCAGCGAGAGTGAAGTACTCCATCGGCCGATGATGGCAGTTGGTCCTCCGCTCGTCTGGCGGATGCGATCCCCCAGAGCCTTCGAGGCTGGGGACGGTCTCAGTTGCGGTCTCGATCGTCGCTCGTTCCGTGAACGCCCGCCATCGTCCGTCAGGGTCCGAAACCCCGTGTGGCCAGGCGTGGAGTCCGTTTCGCAGACATCCGCGGACACTGGCGGACCAAGATCGCACAACTCGCAATGCGTAGTTCCGTCCGATGGCCCACCGCAATGGAGTCCCCGCCCACTGAGTGCGGTGGGGGCTCTCAATGGCCGGGACCGGACCTGGGTGGCGTTCGTCGCGTCGCACACGGGATCGAGGTATACGACCTCGCGTGGGCGGGGTGACCACACGAAGCCGCCCGCCTCGAGCTCCAGGTTTCTCTACCTCATCAAGCCCCGGCTGCGCTCCGCGCCGCCGGGCGCGCTTCCCGGCTCCGCTGCGCGCTGCGCTCCTGCCTTCGGCCCGCTCCGCGCACGCTGCACCGACGCGCGCCCACACACGGGAAGGGCCGAAGGCCATAAGGTGATCACCGCAGAGCGCGGACCACGGTCAAGGCAGTGCCTCCGGCGGGGGATCGGCCGGCACCGGGGGAGAGGGGCGCCGTTCCCGACTGCGGGTCCGTAGGAGCGTGCGCGGGATGAGAGCTGGGGTAAGTGGTGGCTTAGTACTCCAGCCGTAGATCGTTATCACAGCGATTGCAGTGCTGGATGATGGTGGGTTTCAGGTCTGGACGAGTCGTTCGGCGTGCCTGGCCTCGTCTTTCCGGACGAGGCCAGGCTGTGCGCTGCGGAACTGCCAGCGTGTGCCGACACCGTCCGGGCCGTCGAGGCTGGCCCGGGACGGGGCTGCTTCGATCCGGCTGCGTACTTCGGCCTCGGCCGCTGGTTCGGTAGCGAAGAGCACCCGTAGTCGTACCTCGTTGCCAAAGCGCTCCGCGGTGGTGTGGTGGGGCGCGAGTGGGCACGGCGGCTCGTGCTCCCAGTGCCCGCAGAGCGCGACCGTGATGGCTGCTCCGGGGGCTCGCACATCACCGCCCGCTTCCATGGTTACAACCGCGTCGTGGACGAATGCTTGGCGCACCGAGTCAGTATCCACCCGAGTCGGCGGCCACTTGTCGTGCCTGGTTGATCGGAACGGGTGGGCCACCGGTGATCATCGGTGTGTGAAGACAGAAGATCAGGCGGTGCCAGCAGGTCACGGCATAGATCCTGCCCGCTGGCAGGAAGCGTTCGAAGTCCTGATGGGCCGTATCGCGGGACGGTTCGTCCGGGTGGAACCCCGGCGCCGGGCACGGGCGTTCGTGCTCGGACTGTTGTCGGACCTGCCGCGCAAGAACTGCTGGACACTCGCCGAGCAGGCCGGTGACGCGAACCCGTACGGTCTGCAACACCTGCTGTCGAGGGCCAAGTGGGATGCCGACGCGGTACGCGATGACATCCGCGGCTTCGTCGTCGAGCACCTGCACCACGAGGATGCGGTGCTGGTCGTGGATGAGACCGGCGACCTGAAGAAAGGCACGGGCACCGTGGGGGTGCAGCGCCAGTACACCGGCACCGCCGGGCGCATCGAGAACTCCCAGGTCGCCGTCTACCTTGCCTACTCGACTCCGCTCGGGCACGCGGCGATAGACCGGGAGCTGTATGTCCCGCATTCGTGGACCGAGGACACGGCCCGCTGCCGGGCCGCCGGGATACCCGACAACGTCGCCTTCGCCACGAAACCTGCCCTCGCAGTCCGTATGATCACCCGCGCGCTGGACGTCGGCGTCCCCGCATCCTGGGTGGCCGGCGACGAGGTCTACGGAGCCAACCCACACCTGCGCACCGCCCTGGAGGAATGGCAGGTCGGCTACGTACTCGCCGTCGCCCGTGACCACCAGATCACCACCCGCGCGGGCACGTTCCGCGCCGACGCCCTGATCAAGAAGCTGCCGCGGAGAGTCTGGCAGAAACTCTCCGCCGGCGCCGGAGCCAAGGGGCACCGCTTCTACGATTGGGCCCTGGCCGACCTCGCCGACGACCGGCCCGGCCACCACCAGCTGCTCGTCCGCCGGAACCGACGCACCGGCGAACTCGCCTTCTACCGCTGCTACTCAGCCGCCCCCGCGCCGCTGTCCACCCTGGTGCGCGTCGCCGGACGCAGATGGACCGTCGAGGAGACCTTCCAGTCCGGCAAGGGCCTGACCGGACTGGACGAACACCAGGTCAGACGTTGGACGTCATGGCACCGCTGGGTCACCCTCGCGATGCTCGCCCACGCCTTCCTCACCGTCGTCCGCGCCGACGAACACACCCGCCACCCGAAGCCGGACGGACTGATACCACTCACCTGCAACGAGATCCAGCGCCTGTTCATCGCGCTCGTCGTCCGGCCTGTTCACGGCACGGCCCACCGGTTCGACTGGTCCCACTGGCGACGCCGTCACCAGGCTCGATCCCAGGCCAGCCACTATCAGCGACAAGCCGCCCAGACATGAAGATCGCGATCTACAACTGGAGTATTAGGGGTGAACAGTACGACACCGTGTGGCCATGGTCGTACCACTATTGCGAGGTCAACTGCCCGGAATCTGCTGATCCCAAGGCCGACTAGCCACTACAATCGCAAACCATGCGACTCCCCATAAAAATGCGTGCAATCGTCAAGCGATCCGTACTGCACAGCAAGGGTAGGCGAAAGAAAGACGCTGGGCGACACACTCCCCAAATGCCCAGCTTCCCCATAATCCTAGCACTGGCATTTTTCGCCGCAGCAATAGGTGCTTGGGTCATATTTGTGGGACTGGCAGGGCTGACGGGTGCACACATTGGGTTGATTCCAAGCTCATCCTCCAGACTTCCAAAGGAAAGGCTTTTCGATCTCACAAGGAGTACCGTTACGACAGCCGGATTGCTGGCTGGAGTCTTCGCAATCGTCTACGCCTACAGGAAGCAAAGAATCGATGAGGCCACTAGCCTAAGGGCAGATTCGGAAACTCTAGGTGGCCGGTATCAGGCTGCTGCTGAGCAACTAGGCCACGAGAGAGCGGCAGTCAGACTGGCCGGAATCTACGCACTCTCAAGACTGGCCGATGACGACAGTGCTCAACGCGAGACTATCTGCCGCCTACTCTGTGCCTACTTGCGCATTCCGTATGACCCCGAAGCTCCACACCCTGGGGAACGGGAAGTGAGGCTGACTGCCATCAAGGTCATATCTGAACACCTGCAGGACCCGGCAGCCGCGGGCACCTGGTGCGGTTTCGACCTCGACTTCAGCGGGGCCGTATTTGATGGCGGCTCATTCGCAGGCGCCCACTTCGTTGCGGGAGTAGTGAATTTCTCTGGGTGTAACTTCACGCGCGGCACTGTTTCTTTTGATAGCGCAAAATTCCTAGGTGCGGACGTGAACTTCGGCAGCGGCGAGGATCTGCCGGCCGTCTTCACCGGGGCGCAGGTTCTTTTCACTGGGGCCCATTTTCTCGGCGGAGTCGTATCCTTCATATTCGCCAGATTCGAGAAAGGTGAAATCGCGTTCGGCGCCGCCTTCTTTGGGGGTAGTTCGGTAACATTCGGCAGCTGCGTGCTCGGGCGGGCGGAACTCTCCTTCGGTGGGCCTATTTGGCTCGGGGCAAAGTTCGCTGGAGGGAGTGTCACTTTCTCGGGAGCGCACCTCAAAGATGGAATTTTGAGCTTCGCGGGGGCCGACTTCTGCGGATCTGAGGTGCGATTTGACGCGACACTATCGGGGACTTCCGTATTCTTCGATGAAGCATACTTTGTTTCCGGTTCGATTCTCACGAATGAAACGAAAATAAAGGGCGGGCTGCTGTCCTTTGATGGCTGCCACACGCCAGAGAAAGTGTTCAATAAGTGGCCCCTACCGGTACCGCCAGCATCGGCGCCAAGGAAGAAGAAGGCGGCCCGAAAGAGGAAGAATTCGGGAAGTCAGGGCAAAAAGGGATCAGGAGTAGACCCCGCGATGACCAGTACGACCCACCCAACAAGCCCGAAGCCTTCTACGACGCCGAGCGGGCCATAGCGAAGTACCGTAAGCCCAGCAGCTGTGCGCAGCCAGTAGCGCTCCTACGAGGCCCGCGGACGACCTGTTTGCGCGTCACTGACCGCTCCACATAGAGCTACGGATCTGAAGTTCTCCCTGCCACACGCGTGCCAGATCCAGCGGGGAACCACGGGGACCGGCAGTGACCGGCGGGTGACTAGCCCCCGGTCCGCCCACGCGGGCAGTTCGCAGGTCAGAGCGGTATTCACTCAACCTCACTCCTAAAGCGGTGGTCCGAGTCAAGGGGGTGCCCGCGGGTCTGCAAGTGGGGGTTGTAGCCCGCCCAGTTCCGGCATTGTGCCCCGTGGCTGAGCGCTGAGATCCTTACGGCGAGTGCCTAGGAGAAGGCGCCGGGGAGGGTCGTGTGTCGTCCGTCGTTCTTGTAATCATCCTCGTGATGGCGTTGATACTGTGCGTGACTGGCATATTGGCCGTGACGACTGGGCGCGTCGCACTCCCTTGGGTGCGCAAGGGAGTGAAGCAGCCTCGCGTATGGGGTGCCGGGGCGTTGCTGATCGCGGCGAGCCTCACGGCGGCGTGGCTGGTGCCCTTCCATGGTCAAAGCCTGCTCATGCTGGCTGGTCTCGCGCTGATCTGGCGGGCTCAGGGCTGGCGACACCGGGAGACGCCCCGGACGGAGTGAGACTCCGGTGCTGAGCTGGGCCGTCTATGGGCCGTGGAAGAGCGCTGAACGATGACCAATGCTGACAACCGCCGACAGCTCAACTTCTTGGGCTACTGATGCCGGCGGACGAGGTGCTCGGTGTACCAGCGCACGGCGGCCCAGGCTGTCCGTCTCAATTTCCGTCTCATTCAGGGGCGGACGCCGCCGTTCAGGAGGGTTCGGCCGTCGGCTCCCGATCAACAGCCGGACGGACATGAACCCAGGTGAACGTCTCGGCATCGGGCCTGGCGGGCCGCAAACAGACTTGGAAAGCGTGTGGGGGCAACTACTCACGAGTTGGAGGCTCATATCCCCCGCAAGCGCGTGCCGGGCACGATGTCGAATGGCCTCACAGTTCGCGGCGGGGGCCGTTCTAGGCGCCTCAGCCTGCGTCGCCCTGACGGGTCAGCCCTGGGGAGTGAGCGGGGAGTGGATCAAGGAAGCCGTACGGATCGCCGCCCACCGGAACCAACTCGTACCGACGCCCTGACCTGCACAGGAGTCAAGAACTGCTGGCTGGCGACCTTTCCGCACATTATTCGGGACGAAGAGGTCGTGGGTTCAAATCCCGCCACCCCGACAGAGAAACACCAGGTCAGGGGCCTGATCCGCAGAGCGGGTCGGGCCCCTGAGTGGTTTCCGGGGCCCGTTGGGAGAAATCTGGGAGAAGATCTTGGAATTCTGCTCCCGGACGGCGGCTACCGACGCGCTCTCAGACGCTCCTGCAAGAGGTCGTTGAGCACTGCGACAGGTGACGTGGGGCACGTGGCGAGCTGGGCATCTAGAGACGCCTCCCACTCCGCGGTGAGGTTCGCCATCAACTCGACCCGCATCTCTCGCGTGATGTGCGAGTAGCGAGCCTGCACCGACCCGTCGATGTGCCCCATCCGCTCATCCATGAGCTTCGGCGGAGTGCGGAACCCCTCCATGCGCGTCTTGTGCGTGTGGCGGAGCCCGTGAGGCGTGAGCCCCTTCGCGATCGGCACCCAGCAGGAGTCCGCTCGCGCCTGCGCATCCCTCCCCCGCGCCGGCACGCCAGGCCAAGGATCGGCGAGCACCGGTACGGGCCGTGCCTCCTGCGGCGCCTTCTTCGGGTACCAGCCGGAGACAGCCGGCGTGAAGAGCCATGTGGCGAACCCGTTCCGTCGCCAGTGCTCGGCATAGTCGACGGCACCTCCGCCGCGGGTGAATCCGAGAGCCTCAATGGCCTCTCGCACCCGCGTCTTGGTTGCTTCGGCGACAGCGTCCAGCCGATTGAGGACGTTCGACACCGTGCCGGTGGAGACGCCGGCACGTCTCGCCACGTCAATCAGCTTCGCGCCGGTCTCGCCCGTGCGGGACACGCCCTGGCCTCGGAACACGTACGTGTTGCCATGGCAGGAACAGGGCTGCGGTCGCACACGTACGGCTGCACTTCGAATGAACTCGGTCTCCAGCCCTACGATTTCGCCCCACCGCATGCCGGTGTAGCCCTTGGTGATGACGGCAACGAACTCGTCGTCACGGCCGGAGAGCACGGATGCGCGCTCGGCGCACAGGAGGATGCCCAGCGGATCTGTGACGACCTTCCAGGCCCTCGGTCACGCGAACGCCCTGCTCGTTTCCCCCTGCCACGCCGCTTGGTTGCGGGGTTGGCGCTCATGATGCCGTCGTCCACCGCGTCTTCGAGGACCAGGTGGAGCGTGCCGCGCCACGTCTTGACGCTCGATGCGGCGTAGAGGGTCTTCTCCTGCTTCTCCCAGGCATCGACGTCGGTGCGTTGAATCGAGGCAAGGGCGCGCTCTTCGAACTCGGGGAGTAGGTGCTCTTCCAGGTGGCGCCGGTAGTTCTGCATCGTAGATGCGGCTAGGTCTTGCGCCGCGTACCAGCGGGAGGCGTACTCACCGAACGTGGTCTGGCCGGCCGCCGGGTCCTTCCACGTGCCCGTCCGTACCTTGCCCTCTTCGGCATCAGCAGCCTGCTTGGCTTCCCGCTTCGTTCGGAAGCGGATGGCATTCCCGTGCTCGTCGGCGACGGTGCCGTACTTGCCCGGCGAGATCTTGTAGCGGCCACGCCAGTACGTGCCGCGGTTCTCAACGAACCCCCATGATCCCCACTCATCACAAGCAGCGGGTGGAAGCCTGGGATACGGCTCCCACCCGCTGCGACCATCAGGTTGTCAGGCGGCGTTCCGAGCGCGCCGTGGACGCCGCGCCCTCAGTTGCGTTGCGGTGCCTGCGAAGCTCACGACCGCGCGGCGTCGCGTTGCAGTGTCCTTGCTCTGAAGGGTGCTCACGTCGTTGGGGCGTTCCTCGAGGATGTGGAAGACCTCCTCAACGTGCGCTTGGGTGAAGCGGTATCCACTGCCGCTGCGGATGAACGGGATGCGGCACCGGCGGGCTTGTTCCTTCACCCACCACTCCGAGCAATCGAGTGCCGCGGCAACTTCAGCAGCCGAGTACGTCGTGGGCAGGCCCCAGCGTTGCGATCGTCGTGCAGGCTGCTCGATTTGTGAGGACGGTGGGGTCAGGAAGGCTTGACCGCCGAGACCGGGGTGACGGTCACCTTGTTGTCGCACTCGGCCCACACCCCGTCGTTCAGGGCGACCTGGTGCTTCCCGGAGTGCGGCAGCCCGATGACCATCGTCGGATACGTCACCGGGTCCTTGCCCGACACGCAGTAGCCGTCGGCCTCCCCCTGGACCTGGACGAAGGTCAGCTTCACCCACGCCTTGCCGTGCGGCCGGACCGTCACGGTGGCCGCCCTGCCGGTGGGGGTGACCTTGAGCGGGGTGTTGCGGGCGGGGGAGCCGTTGCCGGCGCCCGCGACCGTCGGATGGCCCTTCAGGACGCACGTCCTCCGGGAGACGTTGGTGAACTGCACGACCGCCGCCCCGGTCCCGGTCCCGACGGGCCGGTGGACGGCCTGCCAGGCGCTGACCTGGAGGGCGGAGGCCGGGCAGGCGGGCGGCGGGGTGGAGGTGGTGGTGCTCGCCGCCATGGCGGTGCCGGGCAGGATGCCGGTCACCGCCGCCGCGACGGCCGTGACCGCCGTCGTCGCCAGAGCCGCCCTGCGAATGCCGTTGCTGTGCCGCATGCTGTGGTCCCCCTGAGTCGTCTCGTCCGCGGGTTTCGGTCGTCGGTTGTTGCCCCGCGGTACGTGTGGTCGTGGTACGTGAGTGCAGATGGGGCGGGAGAGCGGCAGGGTTCCGTGCGGCGACTACTTGTGACGGAACGGTGACGACAGGCTGCACCCGTGCAGATGGCCGTCAAGGCAGACAGAAGCACCTCCAGCGCGCCATGGGTTTTACCACGCCCCCGGCGCGCACCGAAGGTGGGACCGTAGGCGTACGCCAATACCCCGCGACCCATGCGGCCAGCTCGTCAGGCTCGGGGGCGGTGTCGGGTGCCGTCAACCTTCAGGCGCGGGTGTCTCTCCCCCCTTCGCCGTCCAGTAGGCGAGGTCGTTGCAGGTGGTCAGGGTGTCGGGGTGGTCCTCACCCAGCACCCGCAGCCGGTCGGCCAGCAGCTCCTCGAACGCGGCCACGGCACCGGCCGCGTCCCCCGCCTCCCCCCGCCACCGGGCGAGGTTGCTGCGGGTGGTCAGGGTGTCGGGGTGGTCCTCACCCTGCACCCGAACTCGGTCGGCCAGCAGCTGCTCGAACGCGGCTACGGCGCCGGCCGCGTCCCCCGCCTCCCCTCGCCAGTGGGCGAGGTTGTTGCGCGTGATCAGGGTGTCGAGGTGGTCCTCACCCAGCACCCGCAGCGAGTCGGCCAGCAGCTGCTCGAGCGCGGCCACGGCACCGGCCGCGTCCCCCGCCTCCCCCCGCCACCGGGCAAAGTGGCTGCGGGTGATCAGGGTGTCGAGGTGGTCCTCACCCAGCACCCGCAGCCGGTCGGCCAGCAGCTCCTCGAACGCGGCTACGGCGTCGGCCGCATCCCCCGCCTCCCCCCGCCAGTAGGCGAGGTTGTTGCGGGTGGCCAGGGTGTCGAGGTGGTCCTCACCCAGCACCCGCAGCGAGTCGGCCAGCAGCTCCTCGAACGCGGCCACGGCACCGGCCGCGTCCCCCGCCTCCCCCCGCCACCGGGCAAAGTGGCTGCGGGTGATCAGGGTGTCGAGGTGGTCCTCACCCTGCACCCGAACTCGGTCGGCCAGCAGCTGCTCGAGCGCGGCCACGGCACCGGCCGCATCCCCCGCAACCCCCCGCCAGTGGGCGAGGTTGTGGCGGGTGGTCAGGGTCTGGGGGTGGTCCTCACCTTGCACCCGCAGCCGGTCGGCCAGCAGCTCCTCGAACGCGGCCACGGCACCGGCCGCATCCCCCGCAACCCCCCGCCACCGGGAGAGGTTACCGCGGGTGGCCAGCGTGTCGGGGTGGTCCTCACCCTGTACCCGAATTCGGTCGGCCAGTAGCTGCTCGTACGCGGCTACGGCGCCGGCCGCGTCTCCCGCGTGCCCCCGCCACCGGGCGAGGTCGTAGCGGGCGGTCAGGGTGGCGGGGTGGTCGGGGCCGAGTCGGTGGCCGGTGGTCTCGGTCAGGCGATGGAAGTGAGCTGTGGCGGCGGCGACCTGACCGGCTTCGCCGAGGCTTCGACCGGCCCGGTACAGCACCGCATGCGCGGCGGGCTGGTACAGGGCATCTCCGGCGGTGCGGGAGAGGGCGGTGGCATTGGCGCGCAGGGCCTGGGCGAGTTCGGTGTCGCGTTCGATGGCGGGCCAGGCGCTGGCGAGGGCGTCGGCGGCGGTGCGGGCAAGCTGGTCGCGCTGGTCGGGGGTGAGCCTGTCACGGGTGGCACGCTGGATGAGCTGGTGGACACGGACGGCCTGGTGAGGGGTAGCGGGCGTGTGGTCGATGAGGCTGAGCCGATCCAGCGCCCGCACAGCACCGACCGCCTCGTCCGCAGTGACAGACACCGGAGTCCTGTCCTGCTCTTCGGCGCGGTGCCGGGTCAGGTGGTCGAGGACGGGAGCGCTGGTCAGAACGGCTTCGGGAATGCCGTTGGGGCTGAGGAACGCGGCGAGCTGGAGCATCGGGCGGGCAAGGCCCACCGGGCGCAGGGTGCCGGCACGGTCCACGGACAGCGACCAGGCCGCCGCCGCGCTCTGGGTCTGACCGTCGGGCAGAACCTCGGGGGCGGCATCAGCGAGCAGCGTGGCACGGTCGGCCAGCCGCCCCCGGTAGGCGGCGGCGCTGATGCCGGCGTCGATGAGGTAGGCAGCGGCCTGCGACAACGCCAACGGCAGGTGCCCTAAATCCTGGGCGAGCGCGGTGAGCTGTTCATCGGGCTCACGGCGGTTACGGGCGCCCAGCGCGGCGGTGAGGTAGGCGAGGGACTCGGCCTCGGTGAACAGCCCGACCTTGATCAGACGGCCAGCCAGGGCGGCGTCCTGACGGCGGGTGGTGACCAGGGTCCGGCCGTGCGGGCCGGCCGGCGGCCACAGCCCGTTCAGGTCGGCCGGGTCGGTGACGTCGTCGAGGACGACCAGCCACCGGCACGGCGTCGCGTTCGCCTTGGGCTCCAGCCAGGCCAAAAACGCGCGCGCGGCCGTCTCCCGGTCCGCCGGGTCGGCACCCAGGATCTCCACCGCGGCCTGCGCATACCCGGAGGCGGCCGCGGTGGCGTTGCTCGCGGTGATCCACACCAACACGTCCAGCTCACCGGCCCGCCAGGCCGTACGGGCATAGTCGGCGGCCAGCTGGGTCTTGCCCACCCCACCCATCCCGGCCAGCACCTGACCACGCACCGTGTCCTGCCCCACCAGGACCGCAGCCCGCCCACCCGTGAGTGCCTCACGCAACCGAACCACTTCCGCGCGGGTCTGGAAACAGCCCGCCCGCGGCGGGATCACCCCCACCTGATGCGGCCACGCGGCCGTGGCCCGCCGGGCCCCGTAGTAGTGATGGTGGTCGCCCTTGCCCGTGACCGGACCGGTGAACACACCATCGCGAAAGTCGACGTGGTCCCCACCATCAGCGCCGTACCGCGCCTCCCCGCCCGCCACCAAAACCCCCTCGAACACGGTCGGATCCAGCACCCCGACCGTACCCGCGCACCCACCCCG
>NZ_JBIATY010000024.1:2381-14886 GCF_042892235.1 Streptomyces sp. NPDC001816 | reverse complement strand
CATGTCCGGCCGGTTCAGCACGTTCGAGACCGTTGCCGCAGAGACCTCGGCGCGGCGGGCGACGTCGACCAGCTTTGCGCCGACGTGCCGGGCAGCACCGTTGGCGGGCCCGTGGCCACGGAACACGTAGGCGTGCTCGTGGCACGGGCAGGGTGCCGACTCGGTCCGGGCGATATGGCTTGCGACCAAGCCAGACAGCCACTTCGGCGTGTCGATGGTCCGGTAGGAGTCGTCCTTGGGCGGGCAGCGCTCGAACTCCCCCGAGTCGAGTTCGTAGAGCTGCCACTCCACCCGCACCGATGCGGGGCGGACGAACTTGCGCTCCAAGCCGACGACTTCGCCCCATCGCATGCCGGTGTAGCCCTTCAGGATCACGGCTACAAATTCGTCGTCACGGCCAGACAGCAGCGAAGCGCGCTCGGCTGTCAGCAGGATTCCGAGAGCGTCCGTCACCACCTTCTCGGGGCCGCGGTTCCGGGAGCGTCCGGCGCGCTTGCCTCGGCCGCGCCGCTTGGCTGCCGGGTTGGAGTCGCGAAGTCCTTCATCCACGGCGTCGGCGAGGATGAGGTGCAGCGTGCCGTGCCAGGTCTTCACGCTAGACGCGGCGTAGAGCTTCCGCTCCTTCTTCTCCCAGGCTCCGACGTCCGTGGGCTGGATATCGGCGATGGCCTTGTCCTCGAAGGCAGGGAGGAGATGCTCCTCGATGTGCCGCTTGTAGTTCTGCATAGTCGATGCGGCCAACTCCTGCGCCGCATACCAGCGGTTCACGTACTCGCCGAAGGTCTCCTTCCCGGCATTCGGGTCGCGATAGCCGACCTCTCGGACCTTGGCCTCCGCGTCGTTCGCTGCCTTCGCTGCCTCGCGCTTGGTGGCGAATCGGATCGTGGCACCGTTGGCGTCCACCACAGTGCGGAGCACACCGGGTGCAATCCAGTACCGGCCTCGGTAGTAATCGGCGCGCTTCTCGCCGTAGCCCATGGTTACCTCTCGCGACAAGCGAGGGGTGGAGGCCATGGCTGGCCTCCACCCCTCGTGATCGGCTCTCTATCAAGCGGCGTTCCGTGCGCGACGCGGACGGCGCGCGCGGAGACTCGCCACTGGCCGTACCGGCTGCGCGATAGCGCGACGCCGGGGTACGGCTTCGCCCTCGATGGCGTTTGCCGGGCTGGGCCGCTCTTCAAGAATGTGGAAGATCTCTCGAACGTGATCGCTGGTAAAGCGGTACCCGCCACCGCTCCTCAGGAAGGGGATGCGCCGGCGGCGAACTTGTTCCTTCACCCACCACTCCGAGCACCCCAGCGACGTCGCTACCTCCGCCGCCGAATAGCTCAGGGGAAGTCCACTCTCCTTCGGCACCTTCGAGACTCCTCTCTGCCCTCTGGGGAATCCGCAACATCCGCAACGCCGCAACATTGCTGGTCAACGTCTTGGATCTGTGGCGGATGCCGTTTCTGTTGCGGATAGGTGCCGCCGCGCGGGAGCGCGGCGGCACCTATCGAGCGGGCAGCGTCAGCCGACGCTGCGGAGGGTGCGTGTGTCGGTTTCCGCGAACATGTGGCGGCTCTCGGACGGGCCTTCCGCCACAGATTCACCCGCGTTGACCTGCGATGTTGCGGCTGTTGCGGATGTTGCGGACTTCTCGGGGGGAGGGGGGCAGTAGCGGGCCCAGGCGTCGGTCAGGTCGTCCGCGTAGTAGCCCTTCGGGGTGCCGCTGCCGACACGGATCCCCCGGGGCCGGATCGGGGTGTTGTCGGGCCGGACGTACTGACTCAGGAGCTTGGACAGACCGCGTGCCGTGAGCGCCTTGCCGTCGTCGTTCAGGTCGGCCCAGGGCGCGTCATCGAGTCCGAGGAGGACTTCGAGGATGGCGGCGGTGGGCATGCGGTCGGCGCCGCAGAACACCTTGTCGCGCAGGTCGGTCAGCAGGCGGACACCGAGGGAGGCCTCGTCGCCTTCCTGGGCGGCCTTGATGAGTTCGACGCAGGCGGCGCGGGCGCGCTCGGGCCAGTGGCCGCCGGCCGCGTCGGCGACCGCGAGGAGCGGTTCCCACACGTCGGCCGGCCGGTCGGAGACCCCATCGGGCATCTCCGGCCAGGCTTCGGCGACTTCGTCGTGCACGGTGGTGGCCCAGTCGGCGAGCCGGTCGCGCAGGGCATGACCCTGCTTCTCGTTGACGCGCCGACGGTACGGTTCAGCCTTCTCGTTGGGGGCCTTCTTGCGCATCCGGATAATGACCGAGCGGGTCAGGATCGTGTCCGGGAGGGAGCCGAGCCCGGCCATGGCGACGGCGCAGAACGAGGAGAACCACTCGGTGCTCTGGTTCGAGCCGTCCCCGACGCAGCGCAGCGACTTGGCACCGCGCCGGTAGCCGGAGTTCAGGAACCCGCGGACCTCTTCGTTGCCCCCGGCCTTCGGCCCGAAGACGGTGTCGATCTCATCGAACAGGAGCGTCGGTGTCCCGCCGTCGGCCTCCACGAGCCGGAAGAGGGCGTTGGCGGAGGCGTTGACAGTGGTGGCGGCGCGCGGGGTGAGGGTCTCCACGATCTCCAGGGCGCGGGACTTGCCCGAGCCCGGCTCGGGGCTCAGGAAGGCGAGGCGGGCGGTGCCGTCGAACGCGTCGATCAGGTGCGCGTGCGCGTCCCACAGCGTGACGGCGACGTAGGCGGCTTCGGTGGGGAAGATGTTGAAGCGGCGGTGGAACGCTTCGACCTCATCGAGCAGGGCGGCGCCGTCGACGGACGGAGCAGGCGGGTTGACGCTGGTCATGCGGCGTTCCTCCTTTCGGTGTACGGGCCAGGCATGCCGGTGCAGAAGTGCTTGTGTGCCTCGTACTCAGTGACCAGGTCGGCCACCGCCTGTTGTCCGGTGGCGGTGCCGGTCTGGCCGCAGGAGCAGGCGTAGGCGGCGGTGGGGGTGGCGCCGTAGCGCTTGGACCAGCGGGCTCCGTCGTAGTGATGGCGGTAGACCGGCGGAGCAGAGATGCGGATCCCCGGCCGGTCCGGCGTCGGATCGTCTGCGTTGCGGCTGGGGCGGTGGGGCGGGTGCGGGTCAGAACGAAGAGCTAAAAGGACGGCCTGGCGGCCGTCGCTCTTCGTGCCACGGCCCTCAACGGCGCCACCCTGGGCCGGGCGCGAACCGGGTGCGGTGGGTCGGGTGGGCTTTTCACGGCGGGGGGTCATGCGGCGTCCCTGGGCCGGCAGGTGCGAATCGACCAGTCCAGGGCACTGCGGATGGTGGCCCGGCACTCGGCCGCGGACAGTCCGGCCGCCTCTCCCCCCGCCTGAAACGCCTCCTCCACCACGTCCCGCGGGATCTCGCCCCAGGCGACGAACCGCCCCAGCGCGCGGGCGCCCTCCAACAGCCGCGTGTTCCGGCCGCCCTCGCCGGTGCCCGCGACCGCGGCCACCTCACGCTCCAACGCCACCCGGGCCCGCCGGGTGACCGACTCCTGCACGAGCAGCGGCGCGAGCGCCACGGCAGGTCGGGACGGCTCGATCAGCAGCGGGACGAGCCAGTGCGGCAGCGCGGCCACCGGGGCGTCGTCCAGCACCTCGTATACGCCCTCGGGGGTGGTGCTGCCGGGGGCGACGACGTAGCCGCCCCAGGCGCGGGTGTCGATGTGCGGCCCGAGCCGGTTGACGCTGCTGGGCAGTCTCCCGCCGGGCGAGGTGGTGAAGTACAGGTGCCGTCCCCCGCTCGGGGTCCGCACCCGGTAGGTGGGCGAAAGGTGCTCGCCGGCGCGCTCGCAGAGCGCGCTCAGGGAAGCGGCGCCGTCAGGCGCTCCTCCTTCCTCTCCCGGCTTGCACACGTCCAGATCGATCACCAGCAGCCCGGCCGGGCCGGTGGCGATCCCCACGTTGTACGGGGTGCGCGCCCACGCGGCCTGGATCAGCTCCGGGTCGGTGGTGGCGCGCTGCTCGGGGGTGCGGTGCCCGTCCGCGCACCTGCCGGTGCCGGGGCAGGAACGCTCCGGGTGCCCGGCCGGGCGCTTGCTGCCGGGGTGCAGCGGGATGACCGGCCAGCCCCGCTCGGCCGCGCACAGAGCAGAGGCCAGCAGGTGGAGGTTGTTCAGGTCGACCAGCGGCATGCCGGTGACATCGATCAGGCTCACGCGGCCCCCTCCAGGACGGTGCGGGAGGTGAGGTAGGCGCGGCCGATGCGTTCGGCGTAGGCGGGCGGGATGGCCTCGGTCAGCTCCTCGCGCTCGCCGCTCCACGTGATGCCCATCGCGGCCTGAAGCTCGGGGACGGACGGCTTGCCACCACCGTTGCCGTACGCGGCAACGTACGGGCCGTCGTAGAAACGGCCGTGCCGGTAGCCCCGCACCCGACCCCGGTGCGGGACATGCGCCGGCTGCTCGATGCTCCAGCCGCCCAACTCGAAGTTGCGGTGCCGGATGACTCCGAGCCCGAACATCTCCCCGCACAGGGTCAGGTCTTTGCGGATCTCCGCGCGGCCGTTGGGCTGCTCGATCACGTACGGCAGTCCGGTCTGCTCCAGCAGTTCGCGGGTGGGTGCCACGAGGTCTTCGTGCGTGCCGCCCCAGCCCTGGGACCGGTTCGTGCCCACCGTGAGTGTGCACTTGTCCTGGCACGGCGGGGAGGCGTGCACGAACGCGTACCGCTCGATCTCGCCGGAGGTGATCAGGGCGGCGAGATAGGTCAGGGCGTCGCCGTGGTGGTAGGGGAAGGGGTAGTTGGGGCGGTGGGCGACGTCGCAGCCGTCCACGGCGAACCCGGCGCGGTCGTAACCGACGGCCGCGCCGCCGGCGCACGAGAACAGGTCGAGCAGACGCGGCCGTCGGCCGCGCACTCGCCCGATCGTGAGGCGATGGGTCATGCTGGGTGACCTCCACTGTTCAGTTGGATGGTGGGAACGAGGGCGGCCCCAGTTCTTTGGCGAGATGCGGGGGCCGCCCTTGGCCTAGCTAGAACGGCGGCTCGGCGCCCTCCGACGCCGAAGCGCTGCCGGGGGCGGCATTGGCCGTGGCCCACGCATCGTCTCCGGCCGGGCCGTTCTGGGCGGGCCGCTTGCCGTTGATCTGGACGGTGGTGAAGCGGACGGACGCGCCGATGTCGTCGATCTCGACGGCGAGCATGGAGCGCTTCTCGCCCTGGTCGGTGGTCCAGTCGTGCTGCCGCATCCGGCCCATGGCGACCACACGGGAGCCCTTGCCCAGGGACTCGGCGACGTGTTCGGCGAGGGCACGCCAGGCGGCGCACCGGTAGAAGGCGGTGGTGCCGTCCTTCCACTGGTTCGTGTTGCGGTCGAAGCTGCGCGGGGTGACGGCGATCGTGAACTTCGCCAGGGCAGCGCCGCCCTCGGTGAACTTCAGCTCGGGGTCGTCGGTCAGGTTGCCGACGAGGGTGATCGGGGTCTCTCCGAACGACATGGGGTTCCTCTCCGATTCAGCGGTTGAGTTCGTTGCGGTTGCGGGCGATCAGCCCGTACGCGGGTGCAGTGATCGCGTTGTTCTCCACTCGGACCGGGCCCGAGTAGTGATGGTGGGTCTCGCTGCGGCTGGCCTTCACCGAGCGCACGGCGGAGCCGATGGCGGTGGCGACGGCGGCCAGGGCAGCGATCGGGAGGGTGATGAACAGGACGCCGGTCAGGGTCACGGCGGCGAATCCCTGGCAGGCGAGCCAGATCCCGCAGCCGAGACCGACGCAAGTGGCGCCGACGCCGATGCCGGCGACGGCGGTGCCGGCGGCCCATGCGGGGACGATCCGCCGGTCGGGCTGCGGGACGGGCGGGGTGCTGCCGTAGGCGGGCAGCGGCGCGGTGTCGCGGTAGGCGGTGGGTATCTGGGGTACGGGCCGGTAGGCGTCCTCGATGATCCGGCGGGCTTCGTCGGTGGCCTCGGTGGCGGTCATGCGCGGCTGCCAGGCCGCGGACGGGTCTTGGTCGGGCATGGCGGGGCTCCTGCCGGGGTCAGGTGATGTTGCGGGCGGCGTCGGCGAGTGCGAGGCACACGGCGCGGATGGGGCTGGCGGCGCCGGTGCCGGCGGTGAAGAAGCCGAAGAGGAACAGCACGAGAGCGCTGAACGGGCCGACGTAGCGGCCCCGCAGCAGGACGAAGGCCAGCACCCCGAGGAGTGCGACGGCGGACAGGGTCACGATCACGAGCGGCCTCCCAGGGAGCGTGCGGCGGGCAGCACCCCAGGGGTGCTGCCCGCGCTGTGGCTTGTCGCGTTGCTTGTCGTCTGGCTTGTCGTGCGGCTTGTCGCTTGTCTTGTCTTGTCGCTTGTCGCCTTGCAGGTCACAAGCTGTTTCCGGGTCTCAGAGCCGCCGTCCTGGCTCTGGTTCCGGACGGGACGACAAGCGACAAGCGATCAGCTCTCGGGGGCGTGCTTGCGGTGGACGTAGCGGGCCTTGGTGCCCTCCCCGATCCGGACGACGGTGCCGTCCTCGACCCATGACTTGAGCCAGCCGACGATCGTCTGCCGGTTGGTGCCATGCTCATCCGCCAACGCGCGAGCGATGGCGGATGCCCCGGTGCCCTCGGGGCCGGCGGCGAGCAGGGCCGCGATGGCGGCCCACTGGGCGGGGCTGTCCTGCTCGCCGCGCAGCGCGGACAGATTCAACCCGCCCCCCGCGGACGGGGCAGGGTCGGCGGGTGTATGCGGGTCGGGGGCGGTGGCGAACAGGCCGTCGATCTCCTCACGGAACCGGCGCGTCAGGTCGTCCTCCTCCGACACGGCAGCCGGCTGGTCGGTGCGCAGGGCGGACAGGTTCAGCGCCCCGCCCGCCGACGCCTGCGCTGGCGGCCCGGCGGCCGGGCCGGTGCTGGGGGTGTGGTCGCGCATCCACGCGATGCGGTCGGCGTCCCAGCGGCGCACGTAGGCTGGCCCAGCCGCCTTGACTGAGATGTCGTCCAGGACGGGGTGTCGGGCGGAGGTGGCTGCGATGATCTCCCGGATCTGGTTGGGCAGGATCCGCCAGGCCTTGAACAGTGCGGCCGGGGATTCAGGGGTGCCCATGAACCCGGCGCCCTTGTAGGGGGCTTGGTCCACGCGCAGGCCGCGGGTGCCGGGGAACATCTTGCTCAGGTCCATGCCCTCGGTCTCACCACCCGTGAGCGCCACCCGCACCTTGGCCTCGCGGCGGATCATCAGGTTGCCCAGGACGCTGCCGGTGGCTCCGAGGGCGGTCAGGACGGTGCGGGTCCCCATGGCGCGGGCGATCCGGATGACCTCCAGGATCTTCTCCGCAAGCTTGCGCATCTGCCGGTCGGGGCTGGCGAGGATCTCCGCACCTTCATCGATGACCAGCATGATCTGTGGGATCTGCGGCCCGACCGGGAGGAGGTCGGTGTTGTGGCGGGCGAGGAGGTCCTGGTAGCGCATCTTGCGCTGCTTGGCCACGCGCACGGCAGTGTCCAGCATGGTCAAGGCCTCGTCGTAGGTCCCGGCAAGCCAGTCCACACCCGGCCGGACCGGCTTGCCGTCAGCTCCCTCGATCTCGCCGTTGAGGGCGGGGAGGACCCAGGGCAGGCCTGCGGATCCGGCGTTCAGGTCGATGACCCAGGTCAGCACGTCCTCGGCGCGGGCGAACCCGGCCAGGATCGTGTGGACCATGTTGGTCTTGCCCGATCCGGTCGGGCCGACCACCAGCGCGCACTGCTCGCGCAGGTAGGCGAGGACCTGTTCGGCGTTGGTCCGGTACCCCCACGGGATCCCGGTCAGCACGGACAGAGGCCCGTAGTCGGTCGGGTAGGTGCGCTCTTCGGCGAGGACGTTGACGGTGGTCACGTCGATGATGACCCGGCCCTGATCGATGCCCGGACAGGCGGTGGCGGTGCAGCCGTGCGGGAGCCGGGCATCGGCGGACAGCCGCGAGGACTCACCTGCGATCTTCTGCCAGGTGGCGCCGCCCGGCGGGAGTTCGGCGTCGATGGAGAACCCGGCCCCGGTAGGCCACTGCTCAACGGCCAGCACGCACACGGTGATCCCGCACACCCGCTGGATCCGATCCACCCACTCCGCCGCAATCGCGCGGCGTTCCGCGGACAGTTCACGGGCCACCTGCCGCTCAGCAGCGGCCAGGGCCTCCTCCTCCCGCGCCTCCTCAAACAGAGCACTAGCGCGGGCGGAGGCTCCGATACCCACACCGAGGGTGGCGAGGGATCCGAGGGCGGCCCAGGTCAGGGGGCCTGTGGTCATGGCCCACGTGGTCCAGCCTGCGCCGAGGAGCCAGGCGGTGGCGCGGGTGGCCAGCGTGCGGCCGGCGGCGCGGGCCCGCAGCCCGGTGACGGTGTGGCCCAGGGCGCCGGCGGCGCCAGCGGCGAGGGTCCAGCCGGGGGGCATGCCGGTGGCGGCGCCGGTGGTGGCGAGGGCGAAGGCTCCGGTGGTGGCGGACAGGGCGCCGGTCACGGGTCCGTGACCGGCCGCCCAGTCCAACACCGGGCCACTGCTCTTCTTGGCGGTGGCAGCACTCATGATCAGACGTTCCAGCCCTTCTCGGCCTCGTGGCCGTTGCGGGGGTCCTCGTGGCGGGCGATGTCCTGCTCGTGCTCCTTGCGGAAGATCGGGCCCATCTCCTCGGCCACGGCGACCGCGGCCATCACCGCGCCGTAGCAGTCCCGGAAGGTCTCCGCGACCGCCTTCTCCAGCGGGAACTCCTCGTCGGAACGCTCGCCGAGGATCTTCATCACTTCGGCCACGCTGGCCAGCGCGATCGGCAGACCCTCGACCATGGCGAGGATCTCCATCGCGCCGTCGGGCTCGTAGTTCTGCGCGGCCTCCTCCATCTCGGCGGCGGCCTCTTCGAACCGGAAACCGGACACGTGCACTCCTTCACTGACCTGCGAAGTGGCGGGGGTGGGTGTGCTGTTGGGGATCTGTGCGGGGGGCCGCTGGACGCGGTCACCGATGCCCTCGCTGGCGTCCTGGGCAACTTCGGCGTCCGCCGCGGCTTCCTGCTCGGCCTGCTGCTGGCGGATCGCCGCGTCCCGCGCGGTGCGCTGCGCGGCCGCGGTCGCGACCAGGCGCCGGTACAGGCGCCGCCCGGGATACATCAGCCAGCGGACGTTGAACTTCCGCCCGAGCGGGGTGGTCAGGCAGCCGAGCACACCGGCGGGCAGGGAGAGCAGGGCGGCGAGCAGCCGACGCCCCTGGAAGCGGGCCGCGGACCTGCGTAGCGCCTTGCGTGCTGCCCGACGTGCGGGGGCCTTGCGGACGGTGCCGCGCTGCGCCGCGACCGTGGCGGCGGTCTTACGGTCGCGGGCGGCACGGTTCTTGCTGATGGCTGCATCCCGTATGTCGCGCGCCGTGCGTGCCGCTGCTCCGAGGGTCCGGCCCGCCAGGCTGCGCCGTCCGGCACGGCTGGTCAGACCGGCTCCGCTGCTGGTCTTGGCGTTGCGGCGGGCATCGGCGACCGCGCGGCGAGCCGCGGTGGTCTGTGCCCGCTGCCCGGCCCTCGAGCCGGCCGCGGCCTGCTGCGCCGCCCGTAGCACCTTGGCCTGCCCAACCCGGCCAAGCTGCTTCTCCGTTGCTCCGGTGCGGGGCTTCGTAGCGCCGTGACTGGCACGGCTTCGGTTGCTTCCGCCTGTGGTCGTGCTGGTCTGTCGGCCGGTCGGACCGGTCCCGCGCCGCTGCTGTCCCGGCACCCGACCCGACCGGCCACCAGAACCACCAGCCCGGGAGGCGAGCGAGCGGCCACCTGTCCGGCTGCCTGTGCCGCTGCTGCGCAGGCCTGCGGCCCGAGCAGCCGTGCGCCCGGCAGCACGGACCGCGGCTCGCCGCGCTTCACGGCGCGGGTTGGGCCTGCGGGAGCGGACGGCGGCGACCGTGCCGAGGACCGCGGCACCAGTGGCAGCGGCCACCGCGGCGACGGGACCGCCGGCCAGCGATGCGGCGGCGACCATGCCCACCGTGGTGTTCGCCCCGGACAGGGCAAGAGGGACGACCGGCCAGCCGCCGGGCGTGTGCTCCAACTCGGGTGCAGCCTGCGCCGGAACGGATGCGGTCTGGGGCGGCGGGGAGGGAGGAGCCGGGGGCGCCTGAACGGCTACCGGCTCTGTGCTGAGATCCGTCATGCTGAGTGCACTCCTTCGCGGAGTAGGGCCCGGCCGGGGCCGTAGGAAGTTGCCGGCCGGGCCTGCTGATGAGGCGGTGAGGTCAACTCACCGGGTCTGCTTCACTGGTGCGGTCGACTGCTTCCGGCAGTCGCAACGAGGGCCAGCCCACTTACCCTGGGCTGGCCCTCATTGGTGGTGCCGGACGGCTGCTTACGCCTCCGCGTCCTCCGCGTCGATCAGGGCGGCGTACGCCTTGCGCACCCGCTCTTCCTTCGCGGAGAAGCCCGCCGCTCGGTACGCGGCCAGAGCCTTCCGGTAGCTCAGCGGAGGGTTCTCGGAGTGGCGCAGCCACCGCAGGACCACCGTGAGCTGTTCCTCGGTCAGCGGCTCACCCGGCTCGGGCGTCTCAACACGGGCCACGGCCGCCACCTCGGCAAGACCCGACAGGTCGATCGAGGCGTGTCCCCCGCCTTGCGACGCGGGGATCGCCCGGGGTGGGGACACGGGCCCGACCTGCGGGGACACAGGGGACACACCCGGGGACACACCCTCATCCGACCACTGGCCCAGCACCCGGGCCAGGTCCTCATCCGAGAACAGCGCCGGAACCTCCTGCGGGATGCCGGCCACCGGGTGCTCCGCGGTGAGCTTCGTCAGCTCTTCGGCTGCCTCGTGCCGCACCTTCTGCGCCTGCCCGCGGGCCTTCTGCTCCTCGCGCTCCAGGACAGCCGCCGTCTTCTGCCGGTCGACCTTGGCCCGGGTGACGGCACGGCCGATCGCCAACTGATCCCGCGTGGCGCTGCGCACGGCATCGATCTGCCGCTGCGCCTCGCGGGAAATGCGGGTGGCCTCCCGCTCCACCGCCATGATCAGCGTCGCCTTGGCGGCGGCCGGAACCACCGCCCCGATGACCGCGACGACCGGCGTCGCGTACATCAGGCCGTGCGTGAAGAGAACGCCGACCGATGTGACGAGGAAGACCCACCCGAGAACGGCGGGCAGCGTCCCCTTCGACCCCTGCCTGCGGTGCGCGGTCTCCATGGCCAGGGCGTACAGCCACACCGCGTCGTAGATACCCGCGACCGTCAGCGCGAGAGGCGCCGGAGCCTGACGGGACAAGATCTCCCCCACCGCGTAGACGGTCCACCCCAACGACAGGCCGGTAAGACCGGCCGGCAGGCTCCAGTGAGCCGCCTTCCGAAATGCTGCCTTCCAGTCCATGCACTCACTCCCTTTCTTGCCCCTCGTCACTGGCGATTGGCGCACCAGACGCACACCCCGAGCAAGGACGTATCCGACATCAGGCCGCCGCTCCCACCAGCACCAAAACCGGGATCGCGGCGTAGGCCACCAACTCCAGCTCAGCGCCCGCGTACTCGACGGACGTACGCAGCACACGCGTACGGCCGCCACTCTGCGTGCCCTGCGCCACGGCGTCCGGGGCGATGCCCAGCGCGTCGCGCCAACCCTCGAAGCCGGCCAAGTCGTCGTGGAATGCCAACTCCAGCCGCTTCGGGTAGATGGGAGTCACCCGCACGGCCGGCGACGACAGATGACCGAAGTCCCCTGCCAGCAGGCGCAGCGCCCGCAGCGGCACAGCCACGTCGTCCAGCGTCAGACCCTCGCTCATGCCGCAACCCCCTTGCGCACCGCGCGGCGGCGGACCGGGCGGGCCAGCGGGACCACGTTGAACAGGTCCGGGTGATCCTCGACCACCCGCGCCGCCAGGCGAACCAAGTCGTCGGGCAGGCCGCGGTACTCGGGGTCGGCGAGGATGTCACGGGCCGCATCCAGCCGGGCCGCACGCTCCTCGTCACTCTCACCATCCACCCCAAGCCACAGCTCAACCGGGGTACCCAGCGCCAGCTCGGCGAACTCCGCCGCGGTGACGGCCTCACGGCCGGCAACCATGCACTTCATGGGACGTCTCTCCTCACAGTGGAACGGCCCGAACGCGCCCGGAGGTGCCTCTACGGGGCGCACGCCGCGGGAAAAGGGCCCGCACCGGACGCGGTGCGGACGGGACCTTCGAAAGTCCTCATCAAACGGGCAGGCCACCGACGTGACGCCGGCTTCCTGCCCGCATGACGAGTGACGGGAAGCAGCCCGTCACTGTCGTATCGCGGCTCCGTACGCGCCCTGGTCCCTTCCGATTGGCTGGCGCGCGGTCACCGCGGCCACTCAGTCGTCACTCGCTGAGTGGATGCTCCCTGGAATGGCTACCTGTCATGGACCGGGTGCAGCCCAATCACCGGGATCCCCGCCGATCCGGTCCCTGGGTCTACGCCCGAGGGTCAGACCAACGGCTTAGCCGATGACACCGATCGATCCGTGAAGACGACGGGCTTTTACGTCTCCCCTGCCGCTCGGGCCGCGTGTAAGCGGGTCCGGCGGGGTCTTTCGTTGTGCGTTCTTGCAGGTCCAGCACTTACGAACACAGCCGCTGAAGCCCTTTCGGGCCTCTCGTTCCGGCGCGAGTTCAGATTG
>NZ_JBIATY010000024.1:0-2281 GCF_042892235.1 Streptomyces sp. NPDC001816 | reverse complement strand
TTGACCTAGGTCCGGTTACTCTCGGGGGTATGGATCAGAGTCCCGAAGCGCCCAAACCCACGCCGACGGCCAAGGAGATTGCGGCGCAGTTCCGCGACAAGATCACGGGTCCCGATCGTGAGTACGACCCGGGGGACCGGCTCCCGGCTGCTCGCTCGCTCGCCAAGGAGCTTGGCGTGCAGCTCATGACCGTCCAGAGCGCGTACGGTCAACTCCGTGACGAGGGGCTGATCCTTACCCAGCAGGGACGTGGGACGTTCGTCCGTGACCCTGCGGTGCCCCTCGGAACCGAGCCGGGCAGCAGCCCTGCTTTCGCGGCTCTGGCCGCAGAACTCAGCACGATTCATGACGCTCTCAGTTCGCTCGGGGAGCGGCTCGATCGGCTTGAGCGGCTTGTGGGTAGCGAGACTCCAACTTCGCAGTGAGTTCGTCCGCGCGTCGTAGCAGCCCTTCGAC
Organism: Streptomyces sp. NPDC001816; assembly: GCF_042892235.1. NCBI lineage: Bacteria > Bacillati > Actinomycetota > Actinomycetes > Kitasatosporales > Streptomycetaceae > Streptomyces > Streptomyces sp. NPDC001816. The sequence goes on along the minus strand of NZ_JBIATY010000024.1, from coordinate 1,825 downwards.
CTTGATGCGTGCGTCCCTCAAACTCGCTTTGATCAAAGCAAGTTCAGCAGAGGTCATGCCTTCCAGCTCGCCGCTTCGCTCATCGATCCCTGACATGCCAATGAGCATCTAGCCATCAACGGCAGAGGACCCGGACAGAGTGTCCGGGTCCTCTTTCCTTGCAGGTCAGGATGGTTGACGATCTGTCACCTAGTGACTTCGTCTACGGCGTCCAGCACTACCCCCCAGGGAAGCGCGCGCCCCGCCGGCGCCTCGCGCGGCTCGTACAGCGGCCACACATCAGTGCCGTAGACGATGCGCACGCCCCCCGCCCTGAGGGTGTCGATGTGGTGCTGCCATGCCGGGTGGCGGGCATGCGCCGCGTTCACCCGAGGGAAGACGACGACGGGCAACCCGAGGGTGCCGATCGCCTCCCCCACCTGGGTCAGCGCCTGGTTGTCCATCAGGCCCATGGCGAGCTTGGCCACCATGTTGGCCGACGCTGGGGCTACCACGTAGCAGTCAACCGGCGGGTGCGGTCGCGCCTCGCCAGGCAGGCGCGGTTCATCGCGCACGGGCAAGCCGGTCAGCTTCTCCAGCCGATCGACCTCGCCACTCAGCCGTAGCCACTGACCTGCGGTCGGCGTCAGAGTGACGGCCACCTGCCAGCCGCGCTCCATCGCGGGCTCAACCAGACCGGTGCGCAGCGCCTCTACGCCTCCGGCTGCCGACCCGACGACCCCGAGCACCCCACGCTTGCCTGAACTCACTGCACCGCCCTGCACCGTTGAGCCATCACGAACACCTCGGACGATCGCGAGCCGCCCGTGACCGGTGATTGCTTGATCAGGTCCCGCAGCGTCTCGCGCACCCTCGGATTGTTGCGCACGAGCTGCGGCGATGTGCGTTCAGCTGTGCGGAGTTCCGTGAACGCCTCATCGCCCTGTCCGCTGAGCGAGAGCGCGCGTGCGAAGTCGATGCGGTGCGACACGCTGCGTTCCTGTGGCATGTGGTCGACATTGATCCGCCCGTGTTCCACGACGTACGACACGTTGTCGAGATCCAGCTCAGCCGATAGGCGGTGAAGCAGGACGTTCGTGGGTCCGAAGCCCGTCTGCCAGTAGTTCTCATCCGAGCCGAGGTCATCCGCGAGTTCCTCGGCTCGATCCAGCAGACCGGTTACGGTGGGCCGGTCCTGGTGGCGGGCCGCTGCAACAGCGGCCCGCAGGTGGATCATCCCCAGCAAACTCAGTGCTGCGGGGTCGTTGTCGGTCACCCGCGACGAGAGCCATGCTGCGGCCGTGTTGCCCAGTTCCAACGCGTCGTCGTACCGGCCGTTGGCCAATAGGGCGTGCGTGCCGGACCGTGCGGCGGACGCCAACACAAGCGGGTCGTCAGACTCGTCTGCGGCACGCATCGCGCGCTCGGCAGCAAGCCAAGAGATGTCCGATTCGCCGATCTTCGCGAGGGTCGTTGCTGCGAGGTGGTGGGTACGGGCCGACACTGCCCAGCAGTCGCTACGGTCCTCGCCGCGCCGTGCGGCTCGCTCCTCCAACTCTTGCGCAGTCTGGAGGAGCGCGGGAAGCGCAGCAATGACGCTGCCGAGCCGCCCACCCTGGTAGTCGTTCCATGCCTGCTCCACGCGCACGGCCACGGGCGCCGGTGTGGGGAGCTGCACCTCAGCCTCGGGGCCAAAGAGCAGACGAGACAGCCGGCGCGGGCTCATAAGCGCGTCGCGCACGGCCGGAACGTCGTCCTGCTGCTTCTCGTCCTCCATGAGCACGGTCTGACCGAGCAGGTCCCCAAGGGGCACGCGCAGGATGCGCGAGAGCTCCGCGAGCATGTC
>NZ_JBIATY010000023.1:0-90772 GCF_042892235.1 Streptomyces sp. NPDC001816 | reverse complement strand
GGGGGGGGGTGGGGGGCTCCCCGGGGTCTTCTCAACCCCCCGCCCCCCCCCGCCCCGGGGGGGGGCCCCCCGGGGGGCCCCCCCCGGGGGGGGGCCCCCCGGGGGGGGGGGGGCCCCCGGGGGGGGCCCCCCCACCACCGCTTTCGCATGGGAACCGGAACGTGTGCGGGCGACCTGCCACACGTCCCGAAATTCCGATTATCATCTGCGTTCATGCGTTCCCATGCGCCATCCTTGGTCGGGCGGGATCCCCAACTGGGCTTGCTTGAGCATGCCTTGTCCGACACCCGGCAGGGTCGCGGTGGTGTCGTCTTCCTCGTCGGCGAGGCCGGGGTCGGCAAGTCACGGCTGGCGGCGGAGGCCGTCGGCGGTGCGCTCGGGTCCGGGATGCGGGTGCTGCGCGGCCGCAGCAGCACGACGGGTCCGGCCGTGCCGTTCCGGCCGCTCACCGAGGCGCTGATGTCGCTGTTCCGCAGCGGTGAACCCCTCGACGACCTGGTCCTCGGGCCCTACCGGCCGGTCCTCGGGCGGCTGATTCCCGACTGGGACACCGGGGAGCGGGAGAGCAGCTCAATGGTGATCCTGGGCGAGGCGGTCCTGCGCCTGCTCATCGCCGCCGCCCGCGGCCAGGGCCAGCTCCTGCTGCTGGAGGACCTGCACGACGCCGACCCGGAGACGCTCGGCGTCCTCGAGTACCTGGTGGACAACCTGGAGTACACGCCGGTCCTGCTGCTGGCCACCGTGCGGACGGACTTCAGCGACGCCCTGGACCTGGCGCAGTCGGCCCGCCGGCGCGGTGCCGCCACCCTGGTCGAGCTGCCGTCGCTGACCCGCCCCCAGGTCCACGACATGATCGCGGCCCAGCTCGGTGTGTCCACCCCCGACGAGGTGCCCGCACCGGTCCTGCGGCGGCTGTGGGAGGACGGCGCGGGCAGCCCGTACCTGGTCGAGGAGCTGCTCCAGTCCATGATCGGAGCCGGCACGCTGGTGCAGGGCCCGGACGGCTGGCGGGCGGTCGGGGATCTACGCAGTGACGTTTCCTCCACGCTGGCCCGCGGCATCCTCCGCCGTATCGACCGGCTCGGCACACAGGGCCTCACCCTGCTGTCGGCCGCCGCCGTCCTCGGCCGGCGCTTCCCGCTGACCGTGCTGCAGCGCATGACCGGCGTCGACGACCGTGCCCTGCTCAGCCACCTGCACGCGGGGGTGGCCGCCCGGCTGGTGCTGCCCGACGAGCCCGCCCCGGACTGGTACTCCTTCCGTCACTCCCTCACCGTGGAGGCCCTGTTCACCCAGATGACGCCCGGTCGGCGAGCCGAGCTGGCCCGGCGGGGCGCCGAGGCGGTCGAGGAGCTGCACCCCGAACTCGCCGGTGACTGGTGTGCGTTGGCCGCGGGGCTGCGCTGCGAGGCCGGTGACACCGACGCGGCCGGGCGGCTGTTCGCCGAGGCCGGCGGGCGGGCGCTGGCGGCGGGCGCGCTGGGCTCGGCGGTGACCCTGCTCAGCCGGGCCGAGGACCTGCTGGCGTCCGGCAGTGATCCGCAGGCCCGGGCCGGGGTGCTCGAACACCTGCTGCCGGCGCTCGCCGAGGCCGGTGACTTCGCCCGCGCCTTCGACCTGGCCGAGGACCTCCATGTGCTCGACGGCTCCGGCCTGAGCGCGGCCCGGCTGGCGATCCTGCACACCCGGCTGGCCAAGGTGGCCCACACGGCGGGCCGTTGGAGCGACGGCAACCGGCAGACAGCCCGGGCCCGGAAGGTGCTGGCGGCGGCTCCGGACGACGCGGCCGCGGCGGCCGTCGACGTCACCGCCGCCTATCTCGCCCTGGACACGCCCGGCCCCGACCGCACCCAGCACGCCGAGAAGCTGGCCCGCTCGGCCGCCGACACCGCCGAGCGGTACGGGCTGCCCGTCGTCGCCTGCCAGGCCCGGGAGTTGCTCGCCACCGTGGCCCGGGAACGGGACCCGGAGGAGTCGCAGGTGATGCTGGAGCAGGCCCTCGCCACGGCCGAGCGGCACCGGCTGCCGTTGCAGCGCATGTACGCGGCCACCCGCATGGGCGGCAACGCCTGGCTGGCCGAGGGCGACACCTCGGGCCTGCTGGCGGCCCGCGCGGAGGCCCTGCGGCTCGGCTCGGTCAACATCGTGCACACGGTGGACGGCATCCTCGTCCTCGACGGTGTGCTGCGCGGCCGGTACGACTCCGCCCGCGAGGCTGCCGCCGAATGCCTGGCGGTCGTACGCCGGCTGCGGCTCGCCCCCGCGGTGCGCTACGTCCTCATGGCGCAGGCCACGCTGGAGGCGCACCTCGGCGACCGTACGGCGATGGAGGCGGCGCTGGCGGCGTTCGCCGAGTGGGACGGGTCCGGTTCGCAGGAGGAGCCGCTGTGCTTCGGCCTGGCCCGCGCCTGCTGCGCGCTGATGGAGGAGGACCGCGAGCTGGGCCGGGCGGAGCTGCGCGAGGTGCTGGCCCTGGAGGCCGGCAACCCCTCCACCTACCACCTCAGCGGCACCCACGGCCTCGTTCTGCTGCTGGACCTGCTCGCCGGGGAGGCGGACCGGGCCCGGCACGAGGAGATCACCGCCACCGCGGTCGCCCGGATGCGCTGGAACCGTCAGTTCGTGATGTTCGCCGACGCCGTGCTGCTGGGCCGCGAGGGCGAGGGCGCACGGGCCGCCGCCACGGTCGAGGCGGCGCTGGCGGTGGCGGAGCCGTATCCGATGGCCCAGCATCTCGGGCTGCGGCTGATCGCGGACGCGGCGCACCAGGACGGCTGGGGAGATCCGGTGGGGTGGCTGCGGCGGGCGGAGCACTACTTCCACGAACGGGACGCGGCGGCCGTCGCGGGTGCCTGCCGGGCCGGGCTGCGCCGGCTCGGCGCTCCCGTGCACCAGCACCGCTCGGGCACCAGCGGCATCCCCGAGCACCTGCGCGCGCAGGGCGTCACCGTCCGGGAGTTCGAGGTCTTCCGGCTGCTCGCGGAGCGGCTCGGCAACAAGGAGATCGCAGCCCGCCTGTTCATCTCGCCGCGCACGGCCGAGAAGCACATCGCGAGTCTCATGACGAAGACGGGGGCGGTCAACCGCGCGGACCTGTGCGCCCGGTCGGCCGCACTGCGAACCGCCTGACCCCGTCCGGCGTCCCTATTTCTCGTCCGGCCTCTTTCCCGATCCCGGGCGGACCACTCATCCTATGCGAGGACACATGCTCATACGTTCTGCCATCACCGCCCTGTCGGGCGCGCTGGTCCTGTCCGCCCTCGCCGCGACGACGGCCGAGGCCGACTCCGGCCAGGGGGACACCCACATCGTCAAGGTCGTCGTCAACGGCGGAAAGCCGGTCGTGGTCGGCGCCACCGGCTACAAGACCTTCACGCTGAGCATCACCGCCGCCGACAACTCGGGGATCAAGGACGCCTACGGATTGGTCTATCACGGCTCGTTCGACAACCCCGACGGCAACGCGGGGCCCGGCTCCGACACCCCGATGACCTGCTCCCCCGACCCCGGCAGCGAGACCACCTCCACCTGCACCACCGACATCACCATCGGCCCGCGTACGGCCCACGACAACTCCACCGCCGGCATCTGGCACGTGTGGACCTCCGTCGACGCCTACGACTTCGACTACATCAACCTGGACAGCGCGGGCACCTTCTCGATGAAACGTTCCGCCAGGCTGACCGCCGATGCCTCCCCGGAGCCGGTGGCCGCGGGCAAGGCCCTCACCGTCAAGGGCACGCTGACCCGCGCCAACTGGGACCGCGGAACCTACGACGGCTACGCGGGCCAGAAGGTGAAGCTGCAGTTCCGCAAGGCCGGGACGACCACCTACACCACCGTGAAGACGGTGACCAGCGGAACCGGCGGCGCCCTGAAGACCACGGCGACGGCCACCGCGGACGGCTACTGGCGCTGGAGCTTCGCGGGCACCGGCACGACCGGGTCGGCCAACGCCCCTGGCGACTACGTCCACGTCACCGAGAGCTGACCTGCGTGTCCTCCGGATCGGGCCGAGGACCTGATCCGGAGGACACGGCACGGCCCGCCTCCAGGGTGGGCATCTGTTGTTGCTCTTTCAGCTTGCCAGTTGATCGAGCTGCGAAGACACTGCAGGCCCGTCCGCAAACTAACCTCGACGGTTGTGCAGGCTCGTCGGACAGGGCATCACTGCCGGTCAACTGGGTTCGGTCGTGTCGGGAGCCGGCCCAGGGCATAGGTGATTGGTCAGACTTGCCGAGCCAACCGAAGCGCAGCCCGCGCCTCAGTCCCACTCAGCCCGGCAGCAACTGGCCAGCCTGTCGGGTCGCGGACTCCGGGCACGGTGCCCAGGCCTCTCTTCCCTGCCGCCTTGAGCACTGAACCGACCAGCTGCTCAGCCTCTCGAATGGCTTTTCTGCGAAGGCCCTCCGGGGAGTTCACTTCGACCAAAGGAAAAGACGGAGCAATGCGCGGTCATGAAGGTCGCGGTGCAGTTGCGCCAGCAGCGCCAGGTCGCGGAACTTTCTGACGAGGTTGGAGAGATCTTCAGATAGGTCGCGAGGTCGGAACACTGTGCATCGGTCTGCGTCCAGTGGACGAGGTCCTCCGCAGTGGTGAGGCCGGCTGACGCCAGTCGGTCCCGGCAGACCGCGAACGGGGGAAGGCCCAGGAAACTGTCCGTCTCCACCAGCCGGCGGAAGTCAGGATCGGCGGCCAGCCTCCTGAAGCAGGGTGCCGGTGGGCCGTCTGTGGCAATGTAGCCCGCGCCCGCTTGTGCCTGCTGCGAGGGCACCCACACCACGCTGAACCATTGGCCTGGTCAAGACGCAGGGACGTGTCTGATCGAGGGGAACGACCGATGGACAGAGCCGGACGTCCGGATCGTAGAGCGCTGCTTGCTGGCGGACTTGTGGGTGTCGCGGGCGCGCTCACGGGGTGCTCATCGACGAGGGCCGCCTCATCGGCGAGAGCCGCCTCATCGACGACCAGCGCTTCGCCGGAAGCGCGGCCCACCACGCCCGCCGCGGCATTCGCGAGGCTGATGGAAGGCAACAAGCGCTGGGTGAGCGGAGACCTTCAACACCCCGATCGGGATCCGAACCGTCGTCGGCTCGTGGCCCAGGAGCAGGAGCCTTTTGGGGCGATCCTCTCGTGTATCGACTCCCGAGTGCCGCCTGAACTCCTCTTCGATACCGGCCTGGGTGACCTTTACGTGATGCGTACCGGTGGGGAGGCGGTCGGCCCGGTGGTCACTGGTTCTGTTGAGTACGGGCCTATGACGAGTGACACCCCCCTCATCGTGGTCCTCGGGCATCAGCGCTGCGGCGCCGTCAAGGCGGCGTACAAGTCGCTTCATGACGGCAAACCGCTGCCCGGCAACCTGCAGGCGATCGTCAAGGCCCTGCAGCCGGCGTACGAGCAGGCAGTCAGGGAGGGCGGCGCCGACCCGGTCGAGACCATGACCCGCGCCCAGGTCAAGTTGACCGCGGCCGATCTGCGCTCCAACCAGGACTTGGCCCCACTCGTGGGAAAGGGCGCCCTTGCCGTGGTCGGCGCCTACTACTCGCTCGACACCGGCAAGGTGGAAGTCCTGGCCGGTGCGCCCTCCTGACCGGTCGGACGAGTCGAACGGGCGTTGTCCGGTCGGTGACGGGCGACCGGACCGCTCCCCGAGACGCCCCGAATCAGCTGACAGTCGGCATCACAGGCAGGGTCGACCACGGACCGCGGCGCAGCAGCACGCCCACCGGGCTGCCGGAGCCGATCCCGGCGGCCTTGAGCGCGGCGGCGAGCGCACCCGTCATGCCTTCCAGGTCGGCGTAGGTGACGCGGTCGTCACCGCAGATCAGCGCCGTGGCCTCGGACGGCCCGGAGAAGGTGACCGGGGGCAGCGGGCCGGCGGGCCGGTCGGGGGCGTGCCGCCACTCGGGGCGGGGGCGGGCCGGGCCCTCCGTGGGCAGGGTGCGCGCCAACTCCTGTACCGGGGTGTCGGGTTCGGCCAGGACGGCCCGCAGCAGGGCCACGTAGGCGCGGGCGAACGCCCGCATGGTGGCCGCGTCGAAGAGGGTGGTGGCGTACTGCAGGATGGCGGCGATGCTGCCGTCCGTGCGCAGGGTGAGGTCGAGGAACACGTCCAGCGGGGTCTCGGTCAGCGGCGGCTCGACCAGCTCCACGGCCAGGCCGGGCATACGGACCGGGCGGATCGGGCTGTTGAGCAGGGTGAACGAGGCCTGGGCCAGCGGGTGCCAGGAGAGGTCCCGCCCGCCGCCCAGCGCGCCGACCACCTGGTCGAAAGGGGCCTCGGCATGCGAGAGGTCCGCCAGCACCCGCCCGCGTACGCGGTCCAGCAGCGCGGCGAAGCCCGGCCGGACAGGTCCGTGCGCAGCACGACCTGTTGACAAGCGGGCCGATGAGACCGGTGGCACCGCGCTCGGCGCGGTCGGCGAGCGTGCTGCACACGGCGACGTCGGTGCGGCCCGACCAGTGGCCGAGGAGCGCCTGGTAGACGGCGAGCAGCAGCATGTAGCGGGTGGCGCGCCGGGAGCGGGCCAGGGCGTCGACGTCGGCGACCAGGTCGGCGGGCAGGTCGAAGCGGACGACATCGCCGGAGCCGTCCCAGACGTGGGGGCGCGGCCGGTCGGTGGGCAGGTCGAGCGGGGTCAGACCGGCGAGGCGGTCGCGCCAGTGCCCGAGCAGCCGTTCCATCCGCTTTCCGGAGAGCCGCGGGGCCTGGGAGCGGGCGAGGTCGGCGTACCGCACGGCGGGCGGCGCGACGGGCTCGCCGCGGTATCCGGCGGCGAGTTCGTCCAGCAGGACGCCCCAGGACCAGCCGTCCACGGCGATGTGGTGGACCTCGACCAGCAGCAGGTGCTCGTCGGGCGCGACCCGGGCGAGCGTGGCCCGGACCGGGTGCTGCGCGGACAGGTTCACGGGGCCGCCCAGGTACCGGGCGAAGAGGTCGTCGGGGCAGCCCGCCTCGGTCCGTTCCAGGACGATCCCCCCGGGGGCGTCCACGACCGGCACCGGCTCCCCGCCGACGGAGGTGAACCGGGTGCGCAGCACCTCGTGCCGGTCCACGATCCCGGACAGGGCCCGCTCCAGGCGCGGCACGTCGACGCTCCCGCGCAGCCTGAGGACCAGCGGAAGCATCGACCCGGTCAAATGTCCGGCCAGTTGGTCCAGGAACCACAGCCGGCGCTGCGCGAAGGATGCCGTGAGGGTGTCGCCGTCGGTCGGTGCCCCCGCGGGGGCCGGGCCTGCTGTCACTGTGCGCCTCCAAGCCGTGTTTTCCAGCAGACTGCCGCCGCCGCACGAGGGCTCATAGGGAAGAAGACGCAGCACCGGACGCAGACCGGACTGCCCGGCTGTACTTCCGGCCGGTTCGCGGGAATCCACCGGCCGCACCCGCTCCGTGCCCCCGCGTACCGGCCGGTGACGGGTTTGTTTCGGCCGATCGGCTCGGCATGACCGCCTTGACCGGGTGGGGTGGGCGGGGCGCCTCGACGGCCGGCGCGCTCAGCCGTGCGCCCCGGCCCCGGCAGCGCTCTAGTCGGGATCCGGACCGCCGACACGCTCCGGCACGGGGGCGGCCTCAGGACCGTACCGGCGCACCAGGCACAGCCCGTTTGATGGTCACGTACCCTCCCCAGGTTTCTTGGACGGTGTTCGGCATGCTGTCCCGCCGAGCTGCGACGGGAGTCGATCGTGACGGCCGTGCTTCCCGGTGTCCGGGCTAGGACTCCTGCGCTGAACCGCCTTGTTCGATCTGGTGGATGAGTCGCTTGAGCTGGGTGACCTCGTCCTTCAGGGCGCGGTCGCCGGCAGGGGTGAGGGAGAGCCAGGTGCGGGCGCGTTTGCCCTCGTAGCCCTTCTCGATGTGGATCAGTCCGGCCTTCTCCAGAACGGCCAGGTGCTGGCTGAGGTTTCCGGCGGTGAGGCCGAGGGCCGTGCGCAGGAAGCCGAACTCGACCCGGCGCGCCTGGTGCGCGACGGTGAGGATGCCGAGGCGGACGCGCTGGTGGACGACGTCGTCGAGGCTGTTGACCGGGTGCTGATCGGGTTCGGCGGTCATGAGACGTCGCGCCGGCGCGGCAGCTCGGCCAGGCCGAAACCGAGGGCACCGAGCAGGAGCAGCACACCGGGGACGCCGAAGTGGGGCAGGGCGGACCAGTGCGAGGTGAAGGGGATCCCCGCCCAGCCGTCGGTGAGCGGCACCAGCAGGACGGCCAGGTACACCACGGTGAGCAGCAGCAGGGTGCGGCTGCGTTCCACCCAGGACAGCACCAGCAGCGGCAGCCCGACGGTTGCGGGGTTCCCGGTGAGTCGCACGAGGAACTTCGTCACCCCGGAGGTGGGATCGAGCCGCAGGCCCAACAGGTCGACCGGGGCGCCGGGCCGGGGCATCCCCTGACGGATGCTCCAGATCTCGATGGCGGTCACCAGGCCGACCAGGGCGATCCCGGTGAGGATGTACGGCCGCACCGGGGTGCCGACTCCGCGGTTGCGGGAGCGGCGGATGTAGAAGAACGCCGTCGCGGTGTAGGCGAGGGCGAGTCCGAGAGGCCAGTAGACCGGCGAGCCCTGCGTGATCAGGGTGCAGCCGCCGCCTGTCGCGGGGGCGTTCGCCGGGCAGGGAACGGTCTCGACCTTGAAGGTGAAGCGGCTGACCAGGATTCCGCCCAGTGTGAGCGCGCCGAGCAGCAGCAGGGGGAACCATGCGCCGCGTTGGGCGGTGCGGACCTTGCGGGTCAACTCGCCCAGGCCGGCGAGGACTTCGTGAGGAGTGCCCGGCGACGGCACCGAAGCATCTGTCATGCAATCAGCTTTGCATCACAAACCAGTTGTGGCAAGAAACGAGCGATAACTCGGTGGCGAGGCCGGGCCCTGACAGATGACCATGCGACTCATGAGTGAAGAACCCGCGCGGTGGACCCAGGCAACCGTCTACCCCGACATGTGGACCGACCCGGACGACGATCCCCGCGAAGGACCCGCCCCGGAGGGCGAGTTGGCGACGCTGGAGGACTACCTGACGAGCTACCGCCTGACCCTGCGGATGAAGTGCGAGGGCCTGGACGCGGAGCAGCTGGCCCGCCGGTCGGTTCCGCCGTCCACGATGTCGCTGCTCGGCCTGGTGCGGCACCTCGCCGAGGTGGAGCGGGACTGGCGCGGCTGGATCACCGACGGCGACCCGCTGCCGAAGCTGTACGGCGTGCGTGACGGGGACTTCGACGGAGCCGTCGCCGAGCAGGCCGTGGTCGACGCCGCGTACGCCGATCTGGAGCGCGAGCAGGCCGCGACCGACGCCGCGCTGGCCGAGCACCCGGATCTGGGCGAGCGGTTGGGGAAGGACGCGATCTCGGTCCGGGAGCTGCTGGTGCACAGGATCGAGGAGTACGCCCGGCACTGCGGGCACGCCGACCTGTTGCGCGAGTGCGTCGACGGACGGGTGGGCCAGTGACGAGGCCGCCTCGGCTGTGACCTGAGCACGTCTCGAGGTCGGGCTCATGCTGCTGCCCGCACCATCGCCGAGGCTCTGGTGCGGGCGGGGGTGCCGGCGGACCGCACTCCATGGCTGGTGGAGTCGCCGGCGGCGCGTCAGCCGGTGGCGAAGTTCTTCACCTTGTCCAGGGAGCCGTTGAACCGGTCGTGGTCCCCGACGGTCGGGCCGGAGGAGGTGTACTGCCACATGGTGTACGACGACCAGCCCGCCGGCAGCGTCCCCGCCGACGAGGCGTATCGGGCGATCCAGAGCGGGTTGGTGTCACCGAAGCCCGCGTAGTTGCCGGTGCAGTCGCTCCACCAGCTGGTGGCGGTGTAGATGACGGCTTCGCGGCCGGTGCGCTCCTTGTAGCGGTCCAGGAAGTCGCGGATCCAGCTGACCATGCCGCTCCTGGACTTGCCGTAGCAGGCGTCTCCGTACGGGTTCCACTCGATGTCGAGCGCGCCGGGCAGGGTCCTGGCGTCCCTCGACCAGCCGCCGCCCTGGTCGACGAAGTAGTCGGCCTGTTCGGCCCCACTCGTGGTGTCCGGGGTCGCGAAGTGGTAGGCGCCGCGGACCATGCCGGCGTCGTAGGGGCCGTCGTACTGCTGCGCGAAGTAGGGGTTCGAGTAGTACGTGCCCTCCGTGGCCTTGGTGTAGGCCCAGCGGACGCCACTGTTCCACAGGGTGCTCCAGGCGACGTCGCCCTGGTAGCTGGCGACGTCCACGCCCTCGGTCTGGGTCACCCGGGGGACCGACACGGGGGCGTCCTCGTCGGTGGCGGCTTCGCCGTCGTGGGCGAGTACCCCCATGCCCATGTAGGCGCTGCCGCGCTCGACTGTGGACTCGGCCGCCGAGGGCACGGCCGCGGGGATCGACAGGGTCAGCAGGAGGCCGGTCAGGGCGCTGGCCACGGACCAGCGCGAGCGGCGGCGGTTTCGGCATATTTGGCTCGTCACGGGATCCATCAGACCCGCAGCCGTGCCGCCCCGCATTCCGGATCCGGTCCAACTACGCCATATCGGCCGGGTATTTACGCCAAGTGAGTGGCTGGGTCGTCCTACCCGCATGGTCATGGGCGGCGCCGGGCACGGCGCCGCCCATGACCGGCCGGTGCGGGTCAGCCGTCGATGCGGTGCTGGGTCCAGAAGGAGGTCAGGTCGGTGCTGGTGGCGGCCTGGGCGGCCGCCTTGAACTCGGCCGTGGTCGAGACGCCGTACCAGTGCGCGGCCGCGTAGTCCTTCAGCAGCTTGGTCATCGCCGTGTCGCCGAGGACGCGCCGCAGGTCGTGCAGGGCGCACTTGCCGTAGCCGTAGACCACGGTGGAGTACCGGGACGAGTGCGCGTCCCAGTAGGCCATCGAGTTGGTGATCTTCTCCGCGCTGGAGGCCCAGGAGACGCTGCTCCAGCAGTTGCTGCCGGTCTTGCCGAGGGCCAGGTCGGTGGCGTAGTCGGTGAAGGCCTCGTCCAGCCACGGGCTGGTGTACTCGTCGTCGCCGACGATGCCGTACCACCACTGGTGGCCGATCTCATGGGTGAGCGCCGTGGTGCTGACCAGGTCGAGGACGAAGCCGGGGTACTCCATTCCGCCGAACCAGTAGTTGTTGTCGATGACCGCGTCCAGCTCGCCGTAGGGGTAGGCGCCGAAGCGTGCCGCGTGGGCGTCGACGGCGGTCTTGGCGGTGCTGAGCATCGACTGGGCGCTGGAGGAGCTGATCCCCGAGACGGAGTAGATGTTCACCGGTACGCCGCCGGGCGAGGTGCCGGAGATCTTGGTGAAGGGCCCGGCGGCCCAGGCGAAGTCACGGACCTTGGACGCGGTGGCGGTGGTGACCGTACGGCCGCTGGAGCCGGGGGTGTCGGTGGAGGTGCCGGTGGCCGGGACCAGCAGGGTGCTGGGGTGGTCGAGGGTCACCTTGAAGTCGGCGGCCAGGGAGTAGAAGGACTCGCCGTTGTTGGTGTACGGGTCCAGGTGCCAGCCCGCGCCGTCGCGGACCGCGAGGACGGGCAGGGCGTTGCCGATGAAGCTGAAGGCGCCGTCGTGACCGAACCGGTCGGCGCCGCTGGGCACGGTGACGCCCAGGTCGAAGCCGATGGTGGCGGTCTGACCCTGGTTCAGCGGCGTCGGCAGGGTGACCTTCAGGGCGGTGCAGTCCACCGAGAGGCCACCCGCGGTGCCGCCGGTGACGTTGGTGACCGTGATCGGCATCGCCGAGCAGGTGCCGTGGTAGTTGTCCCACAGCCTCAGGTACACCTCGCTGAGCGCGGTGGCGGAGGCGTTGGTGAAGGACACGCTCTCGTGCCCGTTCCAGACGGTGCCGCTCGTGTCGCTGCTGAGGCTGACGGTGTAGGAGGGCGCGGCCGGGGTGCGGGCCGAGTCCGCCGGGGGCGGGGTGGTATCGCCGGAGGTGGCGAGGGAGATGTCGTCCAGGACGAAGCTCGTCTGGAGGCTGTTGTCCTCCGTTCCGGTGAAGGACACGTTCACGGTCTGGCCCGCGAACGACCCCACGTCGAACGACTTCTGCACGTAGCCGGTGTTGTCGTCGAGGTTCGAGTAGGTCGCCAGCGTGGTGCTGCCGATCTTGGCCGTCAGCTTGTCGTACGCGGTGGACGAGGTCGTCTCGTCGGTGTCGATGTGCAGCCAGAAGGTGAGGGTGGCGGTGCTGCAGCCGCTCGGGATGGTGACGCTCTGGGAGAGCGTGTCGGTGTGGGTGCTGCCGACACCGTTCAGCCAGGCGAAGGAGGAGCCGCCGTGGGCGCTCTCGCCGGCGCGGCTGGTGATGACGCCGGACGAGGACTGGGTCCAGGGCGAGGTACCGCTCTCGAAGCCGCCGTTGGTGACCGTCTGCGTCGGAGTGCAGGCGGCGGCCACCGGCTGTTCGGCGGGCTGGGCGGCGGCGGGGGTGACGGGGAGGGAGAGGGCGGCCAGCGCGGCGACGGTGAGGGCACCGGCGCCGAGGGCCTTGTGGGGGGTCGATCTCACACGCTACTCCTTTGCGGCGGCCGGGATTCCGGCCTGCTCGATGACCGCCCGGCCGGCTGGGGTACGCCGGGGCGGCCGCGGGGTTGGGGTTGCGCGATCGCTGTGCGGGGTGGGCGCCGCACCCTCATGGGGTCAGGGCGAGGACTGCCGAAAGAGTGACAGATTTGACCAGGGCATGCCAGAAGGCCACAGAAAGTGGGTGACGGTGCTCCTGATGCCGAGAGGTGGTGCGGTGAGGGTCAGGACCGCGACGCCGGATGCGCCACGTATCCCCCGATGCCGGCGAACACGCCCGCCGCAGCGAGCAGTAGGACCACGGTCATGCTCACCCGCAGCAGCAGGGCGCCGATGACCGCGCCCACCAGGACCGCCAGCAGGCCGCCGGCGCGGTAGCGCTGGGCGCTGTCTCCGGTTCCGCCGCCCAGGGGCGACCGTCTGATCAGGGTGATGAGGGTGCCGGTGACGAGCGTGGTGTTCAGGACCGCTCCGAGGCGCCACATCGTCGCGCTGCGCAGCCCCATGGCCAGCGCGGTCAGCGCGGTCACGGCGTAGTGGCGTGGTTCCGGGTCCTGGCCGACGGGGCGCAGGCCGATCGCGGTCAGCGCCGCGGCCACGAGAAGGGTGGCCGCGACAGCGGCCGAGGTGAGCAGCCAGCGGCGGCGCCGCTCGGACGTGGCGGCGCCCAGACGGCTGCCGGCGACCGCGCCGACGCTGAACGCCGTGAGCGCCGTACCGGATCCGATCGGCGAGAGCCCTGCCGCGCCAGCGAGGGAGAAGCCGAGGAAGAGGATGTTGCCGGTCATGAAGGCGGTGAAGACCTGCCCGAGCCCCAGGTAGGCCACCGCGTCGACCATGCCCGTGGCGACGGTCACGACGAGGAGCGCCTTCGGGAGCGGATCGGGGCGGCCGGGTCGTCCGGGCATGGGCTCACCTTCCTCCGCCCCACTACACCCCGGCCGCCGGCCCCCGGCATGTCGATCTCCCCGAGGGCGGTGGGATCAGTGGGTGTCCAGGACCATGAACACCGCCCGCAGCCGGGCGCCGTCCGGTCCCGGCCACCCGCTCGCGACATGGCCGAGCACTCCCTGCGCGGGCAGCGGCGGGTTGTCGGGGACGGGCTGCAGGACGCGGTGGAGGTGGAGGGTCGTGCCGTGCGGTGCGGAAAGGTGGGTGCCCTGCTCGTCGTCGGTGGGCCGCGGGGTGAAGTCCTCCAGGGAGAACGGCTCACCCTCGTAGGAGCGGGTCACCTCGCGGTCGGGGGTGTCGCTGATGGACTGGGCCATCGCCTGCGCCTTGCCCTCGACCAGCGAGAGCAGTTCGGTGACCAGCACCGGGTCGTGGCAGCCGTCGTAGGCCCAGCGCTTGCCCAGCACGCCGTGCTCCATCGTGCCGACGAGCGCGTGCTCCGCCCCCTCCAGCGGCGCGCCGCGATAGGTGAGCGGGACCAGGTAGGCGGTCGGCTCGGGGGTGGAGGTGTCGGTGGCCACCATGAGCTCGATCCCGACCTCGCCCTCCGGGTCGTCCAGCCGGAAGCCGCCGGACTTCGTCAGCACGGGGGCGTCCGGACCGCCTCGGTACCAGGGCCGGGTGGGCAGCCAGGTGGCGAGGAGTTCGACCTTGGTCGGCTTCACGGTGGTGTGGTGGATGATGGCCATGCCGGTGGCTCTCCTCCGTTGCGCTGGTGCGGACCCTCGCAGCTTTCCACACCGTCTCCGCTGGTCATCCCACCGCCCCGGTTGACGCCGGCGTCAACTCGGCCCAGGGGTTGGGAGGTTCACCCGTGACCGGTCCGCAGACCGCCGCGGCTCGCTCGTGCGCGGTGCGGACGGCGAGCGGGACCAGGGCCTCGGGTACGCCGTGGCCGTAGACCCAGGCGCCGGCAGGCCGGCAGGCCAAATGGCGCTTTCCGGCCGCCGCGCCCACGCCGCACGAACCCCCTTCCCGGTGCGAATGTTGCTTCCCGCTTCTGGTCCGTGAGACCTACCGGACGGTATACAGACCCAGTTGAACGCGCGGACCGCCCTTCACGGCGGGGCCGTGCGATGTCACGGCCTCAGGGGGAGGAATCCATGGCGAACGACACGCATGTGACGGACGGGGCGAGAGGCCGGCGGCGAACCGCCGTGCTGGGGGCGGCGCTGGGGGGCTGCGCCCTCGTCGCCGCCTCGACGGTGCCCGCAGCGGCACACGGCCGCGATCTCACCTACGTCTCCCTCGGGGACTCCTACACCTCGGGCCCGCTCATCCCGCGCCAGACGGACGCCAACTGCGCCCGCTCCGACCACAACTACCCCTCGCTCGTGGCCGCGCAGCGCGAGGCAACCGTGTTCAAGGACGTGAGCTGCGCCGGGGCCACGACGAACGAGATGTGGAAGCCGCAGGGCACCAACGCCCCCCAGCTCGACGCGCTGGGACGGGACACCGACCTGGTGACGGTGCAGATCGGCGGCAACGACGTCGGTTTCGGCTCGATCATCGGCACCTGTGCCCGCCTCGGCGCCCAGGACCCGACGGGCAACCCCTGCGAACGCTCGTACGAGGCCGGGGGCTACGACCAGTTGGCGCTCACCGTCCTGGAGACCGCGCCGAAGATCGACCGGGTGCTGCGGGCCGTGCACGCCCGGGCCCCGCACGCGCGGGTGATCCTCGTCGGCTATCCGGACCTGCTGCCGGACGACGGCAGCGGCTGCTTCCCCTCGGTGCCGTTCGCGCAGCGGGACTTCCCCTACCTGCGGGACACCGAGAAGCGGCTGAACCTGATGCTGCGCCTGGTCGCCGCGTGGAACCGGGCCGAGTACGTCGACACCTACGGCCCCACGGTCGGCCACGACATGTGCAAGGCGCCCGCGGACCGCTGGATCGAGCCGCTGCAGCCGGCCTCGCCCGCGGCCCCCGCACACCCCAACGCCAAGGGCGAGGCCGCCATGGCACAGGCCGTGCTGGACCGGCTGGAGCGGGGTCGCGGACGCGGCTGAGCAGACGCAGGATCGGCGGCATCGGCCTCCGCGCACCGGTCGCACCGGTCGCACCGGTCGCATCGGTCGCACCGGTCGCGGAGGCCGTCGTGTCGTCGTCGTACCGTCGTCGTACGTACGGCTCTGGGGGGCTCAGCCGCCGAGCGCGGTCAGGACCACGCCCTTGGCCTCCTCCTGCACCCGGGCGAGGTGGTCGGGGCCGAGGAACGACTCGGCGTAGACCTTGTAGACGTCCTCGGTGCCCGAAGGGCGGGCCGCGAACCAGGCGTTGGCGGTGGTGACCTTGATCCCGCCGATGGCGGCGCCGTTGCCCGGCGCCTCGGTGAGGACGCCGGTGACCGCCTCTCCGGCGAGGGTGTCGGCGGTGACCTGGGCCGGGGACAGCTTCGCCAGCAGCGCCTTCTGCTCGCGGGTGGCGGGGGCGTCGATGCGGGCGTAGGCGGGTTCGCCGAAGCGGGCGGTCAGGTCGGCGTAGTGCTCGGACGGCGTCCTGTCCGTGACCGCCGTGATCTCGGAGGCGAGCAGCGCGAGGAGGATGCCGTCCTTGTCGGTGGTCCACACCGAGCCGTCGCGGCGCAGGAAGGACGCGCCGGCCGACTCCTCGCCGCCGAACCCGATGGTGCCGCCGGCCAGTCCGTCCACGAACCACTTGAACCCGACGGGCACCTCGACCAGTTGACGGTTCAGGTCGGCGGCGACGCGGTCGATCATCGTGGAGGAGACGAGCGTCTTGCCCACACCCGCGTCGGCGGGCCACTGCTCGCGGTGCCGGTAGAGGTAGGAGATCGCGACCGCGAGGTAGTGGTTGGGGTTCATCAGGCCCGCATCGGGGGTGACGATGCCGTGCCGGTCGGCGTCGGCGTCGTTGCCGGTGGCGATGCGGAAGCGGTCGCGCTGCTCGATGAGGGAGGCCATCGCGTAGGGCGAGGAGCAGTCCATGCGGATCTGGCCGTCCCAGTCCAGCGTCATGAACCGCCAGGTGGGGTCGGTGTGCGGGTTGACCACGGTCAGGTCGAGGCCGTGCTCCTCGGCGATCCGGCCCCAGTAGGCGACGGACGCTCCGCCGAGCGGGTCCGCGCCGATGCGCACGCCGGCCGCGCGGATCGCGTCGAGGTCGAGGACGCTCGGCAGGTCCCCGACGTAGGCGCCGAGGAAGTCGTACCTCTGGGTCGTGTCGGCCGCGAGCGCACGGGTGTAGGGCAGCCGCTGTACGTCCTTCAGGCCGCCGGCGATGATCTGGTTGGCCCGGTCCTGGATCCAGGAGGTCGCCTCGGAGGCCGCCGGGCCGCCGCTGGGCGGGTTGTACTTGAAGCCGCCGTCGGCGGGCGGGTTGTGCGAGGGGGTGACCACCACGCCGTCGGCGAGGCCTGAGGTGCGGCCCCGGTTGTGGGTGAGGATCGCGTGCGAGACCGCGGGCGTGGGAGTGTAGCCGTCCGCGCTGTCGATGAGCACGGTCACGCCGCCCGCCGCGAACACCTCCAGGGCGGTGACCTTCGCGGGTTCGGACAGGGCGTGCGTGTCGGCGCCGAGGAACAGGGGCCCGTCCACGCCCTCGGCGGCGCGGTACTCGCAGATGGCCTGGCTGGTGGCGGCGATGTGGTCCTCGTTGAAGGCGGTCGCCAGGGACGAACCCCGGTGCCCCGAGGTGCCGAACGCCACCCGTTGCCCCGGGTCGGTGGGGTCGGGGTGCAGCGCGTAGTACGCCGTGACCAGCCGGGCCACGTCGACAAGGTCCTCGGGACCGGCCGGCCGGCCGGCTCGCTCGTGCGGCATGAGTCCGCTCCTCCGCATCGGTGTGATCGATGGCTCGGGCCCCATCTTTCCTCGTCAGGGGTCGGGCAGGCGAGTGCGCCACCGACCCGGGGAGCGGACCTGGGCCGTCTGCCCTATGATCCGGTCCGCCGATCTTCCGACCCGACCGCCACCCCGCACGCGCCCGCGTGCCGCCTCCGACAGACAGGTGTCCCACCGTGTCCGCACCCCTCGTCAAGGCCCCATGGCCGCTTGCCCGTTGCGCCCAGGCCGCCGTGGCCGCGGCGGTCGCGACGGACGCCTACCGGGCGGTGACCGTACGAGCGCACCTCCTTCATCCGCGGGACACGTCCCTGAGCGCGTCAGGGCGCGCCTCGATGGTGCACGTGTATGTGATGACGGCCGCGATCGTGCTGTTCCTGGTGTGGTTCAGCCGCTGCCGGCGCAACGCCGTCCTCCTCTCCCCCGGGACCGTCCGCGGATCCGCCGCCTGGGCCGTGGCCGCCTGGCTGATCCCGGTGCTGAACCTCTGGGCTCCGCGCGGGCTGGTCCTAGACGTGCAGCGGGCGAGCGGACCCGGAACGCCCGAGGGGCGGGACCGGGCGCTGGTGAACGTCTGGTGGGCGACCTGGGTCGGGCACGCGGTGGTCGTCACCGTGGGCACCCGGGTGGAACGAGGGACTTCGCTCGCCGTCCTCCTCGTGTCCATAGCCCTGAACCTGGCCGCGGGCGCCCTGGCGATCGCCGTGGTCCAGCGCCTCACGGCACGGCAGGCCACGGCACTGGAAGCGACGCTTCCGGTGGCTGGTGCCGTGGAGCTGCCGCGCGTCTCCTGAGTCAGCCGATGTGGTAGCTGTCCCCGTACACCTTCCAGTCCAGCGGGGTGTTCAGGTCGAGGTTGCCCCTGCGCAGGAAGACCCGCTGTTCGGTGTCGACCCTGCTGGTGTCGCTGTGCGCCTCCTCCTGCTTCATGGCCCACACCCGGGCGTCGAGGAAGGCGTTGAGATACGTCGTCTCGTTGCCGCCCTGCGCCGGCGGCTTGGCGCTGCGCAGGGCCCGCTTGCGGATGTTGCGGAAGCTGGTGGGGTCGTCGCCGTCGCCGTGCATGACGATGGCGTCGTAGTAGGTGAACTGGCCGAGGGCGCGCAGCCCGTCCGCCTTGCCCTGGGCGACCGCGGGGTTGAAGTAGACGCGGTCGCGTTCGTCGTTCTGCGCCTGCTGGAACGCGGAGTCCTGGGCGGCCTTGCGCCAGTCCTTGGGGTAGTTGGGGTCCAGGCCGCTGTGCGAGTCGCTGCCGTTGACCCGGCGCAGGGCCGGCAGGTACTTGGCCAGGACGTTGCCGGGCTTGCGGTCGGTGTAGAGCTGGACGAGGTCGAGCATGTCACCGGTGCCGGAGCAGAAGCCGATGATGCCGGCGGTGTAGCCGCGGCCGTCGCCGATGTCCTCGATGTACTTGTACTGGGCCTTCCAGTCGAGCGAGGAGTTCTCCGCGCTGGAGACCAGCTGCATGGCTATCTCCTTCTTCGCCGGGTCGTCGAGGCCGGGCGCGGCAGCCGGTGCCGCCGAGACGCGCTCGACGCCGATCAGGGCGCCGGAGGCGACGGCGCCGAGGACGGCGACGACGGTCCGGCGGGAGAGACGGGCGGAGACTGCCGATTCGCGCTCTGTGTGCTCCACTAGGACTCCAAGTAGGGGTGGGGGGTGGGAAGTTGGTCCGTTCCGGCACTGGTAGGAAAGTTTCCTATCAAACACGGAGGGGGCCGGTAACCCGTCTCGGGAAAAGTTCGTAGGATCGAACAGCGCGGCCCGTACCGTACCCGATTCAGAAGCCGGACCGCTCAATGCCATGCGAGGCAGCGGTTGGACTTACGAATCATGAAGGCGCAGGGTGGACAAGCACCTTCGCACACGAAGGGCACCCCTACGGCACCACCCGGAGACGACCCGATGAACCACGTCGCGGACCCCGATCGCTACAACGGCACCATGCGCTACCGGCGCACCGGCCGCTCGGGACTGGACCTCCCTCTCCTGTCCCTGGGCTACTGGCACAACTTCGGCGACGACCGCCCCTTCGAAACCCAGCGCGAGATCGCCCTGCGCGCCTTCGACCTCGGGATCACCCACCACGACCTGGCCAACAACTACGGTCCGCCGTACGGGGCGGCCGAGATCAACTTCGGCCGGCTGCTGAAGCAGGACCTCGCGCCGTACCGGGACGAGCTGGTGGTCTCCACCAAGGCCGGCTGGGACATGTGGCCCGGCCCCTACGGACAGGGCGGCGGCTCCCGCAAGTACGTGCTGGCCTCGCTGGACCAGTCGCTGCGCCGCATGGGCCTGGACTACGTGGACATCTTCTACTCACACCGGCTGGACGCGAGCACCCCACTGGAGGAGACGATGGGCGCGCTCGACACGGCCGTCCGCCAGGGCAAGGCCCTGTACGTCGGCATCTCCTCCTACGACGCCGAGCGCAGCCGGCAGGCGGTCGCGATCCTGCGCGAGCTGGGCACCCCGCTGCTGATCCACCAGCCGTCGTACAGCATGGTCAACCGCTGGATCGAGACCGACGGCCTGCTGGATGCGGCCGAGGAGGAGGGCTTCGGCGTCATCGGGTTCACGGCGCTCGCCCAGGGCCTGCTGACCGGCCGCTACCTCGAAGGCGTGCCCGAGGGGTCGCGGGCCGCGGCCGGCACGTCGTTCGACCCGGCGTGGCTGACCGACGACATGCGGCAGCGGCTGCGCTCCCTGAACGACATCGCCGCCCGGCGCGGGCAGACCCTGGCCCAGATGGCGCTGGCCTGGGCGCTGCGGGACGAGCGGGTCACCTCGCTGGTCATCGGCGCCTCCCGGGTCGAGCAGCTGGAGCAGAACGTGGTCGCGCTGGAGAACCTCGACTTCAGCGCCGAGGAACTGGCCGAGATCGACAAGTACGCCACCGACGGTGGTGTGGACCTGTGGCGGGACGCGCGGCTGGGAATTCTGGGCTGAAAGGTGGCACGCAGTGACACCCATCACTGACATAGGGGAAAAATAGGACATAATCGAAGCTATCCGGCCCGCGACCCCGCGAAATCAAGGAGCCGCTTCCCGTATGGCTTACGGAGCCCACCACAGCCCCTTCCCGTCCCCCCACCCCGATGTGCGTCTCGCCCGCGACTGCACGCAGTGCCTCGGATGGGGAACCGTCGTCACCCGCGACGGGGATCACGAACTGTGCCGCACCTGCCAGCCCGACCAGGGCGACGGCGAGAGCGGCCTCCGCTCCGCCTCGTAACCCGCTGGGGCTGCCCCGGTGGGACACCCCTCACTCGACGAGGTCGGGGTCCCCGCCCAACCGGACTCCCCGCCTCCTCCCCTGTGTGCCATCTGTTGACCGCATGGGTGTTACCTATGGGTAATCCCAGGTGATTTGATGTGCGGCGCCACTCAACCCCCTTCACCCACAGGGAGATCCAGTGACGCTCTTCGCACCCCGCCGTGCCCTCGGCGCGGCCGTGCTCGCCCTCGCGCTGCCCGCGACGGCGCTCGCCGGTGCCGCACCGGCGTCGGCAGCCGGGCAGGCACCGGCGCTGAAGGTTCTGACGTACAACGTCTTCCTCATGAGCAAGAACCTGTACCCGAACTGGGGCCAGGACCACCGGGCCTCGGAGATCCCGAAGACGGCCTTCTTCCACGGCAACGACGTGGTCGTCCTCCAGGAGGCGTTCGACAACTCCGCCTCGAACGCGCTGAAGAGCGCGGCCGCGGCCGAATACCCGTACCAGACACCGGTGGTGGGCCGCAGCAAGGACGGCTGGGACGCGACAGGAGGCGCGTACTCGTCCACCACGCCCGAGGACGGCGGGGTCACCGTGCTGAGCAAGTGGCCGATCGTGCACAAGGAGCAGTACGTCTACAAGGACGCGTGCGGCGCGGACTGGTGGTCCAACAAGGGCTTCGCGTACGTCGTCCTGGACGTGAACGGCACCAAGGTGCACGTGGTCGGCACGCACGCGCAGTCCACGGATCCCGGGTGCGGTGCGGGTGAGGCGGCGGCGATGCGCAGCCGGCAGTTCAAGGCCGTCGACGCGTTCCTGGACGCCAAGAACATCCCCGCCGACGAGGAAGTGCTGCTCGCGGGCGACCTCAACGTCGACTCACGCAGCGGTGAGTACGCGTCGATGCTCTCCGACGCCGGTGTCGTCGGCGCCGACGCGCGCACCGGGCACCCGTACTCCTTCGACACCCAGGAGAACTCCATCGCCCACGACCGCTACCCGAACGACCCGCGCGAGGACCTCGACTACGTCCTCGCCCGCGCCGGTCACGCCCGACCGGCGGGGTGGCGCAACGAGGTCGTCAAGGAGCAGTCGGCGCCCTGGACGGTGACCAGCTGGGGGACGTCGTACACGTACACGAACCTCTCGGACCACTACCCCTTGCGGGCGTACGCCGGATAGGAGCCCTTGGGGGTGTCGTCGCCGACGGGCTCGTGGCCTCCGCGCAGGGCGGAGGCGAGGGCCGAGACCAGGGCCATGCCGGCGGCGACACCGAAGACGATGGTCAGGCCGTGGTGGAAGGGACCGGAGACCAGCTGCGGGAAGAACGTGTGACCGGTCAGGGTGGCGCGCTGGGCTGCCGTCAGGTGGGCCGGCGTGTCCCCGGAACCGAGCAGGTGGCCGATGGGGTTGTTGCCCAGGAAGGTCGCGAAGAGGGTGCTGACCGGGGGCAGTGAGGCCGCCTCGTGGGCGGTCCCGGCGGGCACGCCGTGCGCCTGGAGTCCACTGCTGAGCGTCGACGGCAGCGAGGAGGCCAGCCCGGAGACCATCAGCGAGAAGAAGACGCCGATGGACAGGGCGGTGCCCGAGTTCTGGAAGGTGGAGCGCATTCCGGAGGCCACGCCCCGGTAGCGGGCGGGGACGCTGCCCATCACGGACGAGGTGTTGGGCGCGGAGAACATGCCCTGGCCGAAGCCGTTGAGGAACAGCAGCGTGGCGAACGGGCCGTACGCGAAGTTCACGGGGAGCGCCAGCAGGCCCAGGAAGGAGCCGGCGACCACGATGAGGCCGGCCGTGGAGAACAGGCGGGCGCCGAACCGGTCCGAGAGGTAGCCGGAGACGGGGCCGGCGATCAGGAATCCGAGGGTCAGCGGCAGCATGAAGATGCCGGCCCAGAGCGGGGTGTCCTCGAAGTCGTAGCCGTGCAGCGGCAGCCAGATGCCCTGCAGCCAGATGATGAGCATGAACTGCAGCCCGCCGCGGGCGATCGCGGTCAGCAGGGCGGCCAGGTTGCCCGCGGCGAAGGCCCGCACCCGGAACAGGGACAGCCGGAACATCGGCTCGGCGACCCGGGTCTCGGTCACGCAGAAGCCGAGCAGCAGGAGGACGCCGCCGATCAGGCCCGCGCGCACCCAGGGGTTGGTCCATCCGGTGGCGTGGCCGCCGTAGGGCTGGATGCCGTAGGTGACGCCGGCGAGGAGGATTCCGGCGCCCGTGGCGAAGGTGATGTTGCCGAGCCAGTCGATCCGACCGCGTCCGCCGGCCGCGGTCTCGCGCAGGCTGAGGTACGACCAGATCGTGCCGGTCACACTGACCGGGACGCTGACCCAGAAGACCGCACGCCAGTCGACTGCGGCCAGCAGACCGCCGGCGAGCAGGCCGAGGAACTGCCCGGCGAGCGCGGTGATCTGGTTGATGCCGAGGGCCATGCCGCGCTGCCGGGCCGGGAAGGCGTCGGTGAGGATGGCGGCCGAGTTGGCGGTGAGCATGGAGCCGCCGAAGGCCTGCACGATGCGCCACAGGATCAGCCACAGGGCGCCCGCTCCCGCCCGGAACGGGTCGAGGGACAGCGCGACGGAGGCACAGGCGAAGACCAGGAAACCGAGGTTGTAGATGCGGACCCGGCCGAACATGTCGCCGAGCCGGCCGAGGACGACGACCAGCACGGCCGAGACCAGCAGATAGCCGAGGATCATCCACAGCAGGTAGCCGATGTTGCCCGCGGCGAGCGGGTCCAGGCCGATCCCGCGGAAGATCGCGGGCAGCGAGATGATCACGATGGAGGCGTCCATCGTGGCGATCAGGACGCCGAGTGTGGTGTTGGACAGGGCAACCCACTTGTAGCCGGGTCCTGGCGGGGTGTCCCGGAGGCGGGCGGAGCGGGCGCGCAGCCGGCCGCGCGGGGTCTCGGCGGACCCGCCCGGGGCGCTGCGGGGCACCTGCCCGCTCACAGCTGTTCCGCCAGCCGGTCGAGGAGGGGCAGCGTGGCCCGCAGTGCGTCGCGTTCCTGCGGGGTGAACTCGTCCAGGGCGTGGGCGAGCCGGGCCACGGACTCGGAGCGGCGCTCCTCCAGCACGGTGCGGCCCGCGTCGGTGATCGACACGATGGCCCGCCGTCCGTCGGCCGCGTCGGGGGTACGGCTGACCAGTCCGCGCTGTTCGAGTCCGGCGAGCGTGGTGCCCATCGCCTGGGGGCGGACGCGCTCCAGCTCGGCGAGCGAGCCGGGCGAGTCCGGTCCGGCGGTGGCCAGCCGGGACAGCACGGACACCCCGGAGAGGGTCAGGTCCCCGACGGCATGCGCCTGACGCAGCCTGCGGACGGTCCGGCCCATGGCCAGCCGCAGCGCGGCGGCGAGCGCCGTGGTGTCCTGCGGCGGGCTCGGGGGGCGGGTGCCGTTCCCGGTTCTGTCTTCCACCCTGTTGTCCACGTCCACGATTACTAACTATAGGTTTATCAGTCTGGACTGTTCAATCCCGCATGAGTAATCGAAGCCGGGCCGGGCCGGGGTGGCTACGTCTCGGGTCACGGCCGGTCGTCGGGTTTCGGAGGCGGGTGGGCTGGCCGGGGCTCGCCCGCGGTGAGGTGTTCCAGGACCTGCACCAGTTCCTGGCATGCCTGTTCGACGGAGCGGCGGGTGTTGCGCTGCTCGGTGATGACGGCCGACAGCAGCAGCGCGGTGAGGGCCATCGCCCCGTTGAAGGCCTGCAGTTTCGCCATGACCTCGATCCGGCTCAGCCCCGCGAACGCCCCGACGCCGTCCGTCGCGGCGACGGTGGCCAGCACGGATGTCACGAGCGCGCAGAGCATGCTGCCCGCGAGCTCGAAGCGCAGGGCGGCCCAGATGATGAGCGGATAGACGAGGAAGAGCAGGCTGATCGAGCTGTAGGCGGCCAGCGGTACGACGCAGAACGCCACGACCGTCAGTGCGGTGGCCTCCTTCCAGCGCACGAGCGGCGGCGGCCAGCGGGCCCTGAACAGCAGCAGCAGGAGCGGGGTGACGATCAGGACGCCCATCGCGTCGCCCACCCACCACGCCAGCCAGACGGCCCAGAAACTGTGCTCGGCCAGCTTGCCCGTGAGCACGAGGAGGCCGACGCCGATGGTCGAGCTGATCAGCATGGCGGTCAGCGCGCCGAGGAACACCAGGGAGAGGCCGTCGCGCAACCGGCTGAGGTCCATACGGAAGCCGGCCCGGCGCAGCAGCAGCGCCGCACACACGGGCGCGGCGGTGTTGCCGACCAGGAAGCCGAGCACGTCGGGGCTGGGGGAGGTCAGATACAGGATGGTGAAGAGGGCCCCGAGTGCGACTCCGGGCCAGCAGCCCAGCCCGAAGATCAGCAGGGCGGCGACGGCGACGCCGGTGGGCGGGTAGATGGGGGTGAACACGGAGCCCTCGACGACGAGCCGGCGCAGCAGCCCGAGCCGCGCCGCACCGTAGTAGCAGGCCGCGACGGCCAGCACCTGGACGGCGTAGCCGCCCGGTCGGCGCAGATCCTCGAAACCCACCACAGCAGCAATCTCACACCGATGGCCCGCCGTCGGCGAGGCGAGAGCCGTCCGGTCCCGCTCTATGGCTGAAAGCCTGGCCTCAGCGCGCCCCAGCGGTCGGAGAGCCACGCCCCCGGCCCGTCGAGGCCCACGACGAGCACGGCGGCGTCGTCCTCGTGCCCCACGCTCTCCGCGCCCTTGATCACGGCCGCGGCCAGCGCGTGCGCCTCCAGTCCCGCGACGGCCGCGATGCCCGCGAGCCGCACCACCTGGTCGAGGCCGTCCTCGATGCTCAGCGACGGGCCCTCCACGACACCGTCGGTGAGCAGCACGAACACTCCGCCCGTGGTGAGCCGGTGCCGGGTCACCTGGTACTCCATGTCCGGCTCGATGCCGAGCGGTGGCCCGCCCTGGTCGTCCACCACGCCGGACTTTCCGTCCGCCGTGGCCCAGATGAAGGGGATGTGCCCGGCCCGCGCGCTCTCCAGGACGCCCGTGGCCGGGTCGAGGCGCATGAAGGTGCAGGTGGCGAACAGGTCGCTGCCCAGGGAGAGCAGCAGCTCGTTGGTCCGGGCGAGGAGTTCGCCCGGCTCGCCGGTGACCGAGGCGAGGGCGCGCAGCCCGGCCCGGACCTGGCCCATGAAGGCGGCGGCCTCGATGTTGTGGCCCTGTACGTCGCCGATGCACAGCCCGATGCGGCCGTCGGGCATGGCGAAGGCGTCGTACCAGTCGCCGCCCACGTTGAGGCCGTAGCAGGCGGGCGCGTACCGGACCGCGAGGTGCAGGCCCGGGGCGGAGGGCAGGTCCCGGGGCAGCATGCCGCGCTGCAGCGCGATGGCCAGCTCGACCTGGCTGCGCTGCAGCTCCGCGCGCTCGCGTGCCTGGGCGGTGAGCGAGCCGAGTCTGGCCAGCAGCTCGTCGCTGTCGTCCGTGGAGCGCTTGCGGGGCATCGATCACTTCCGGATGGGCGGTGGCCCGTGGGGGTAAACGTCTAGATTTTACCGTTATGGGATGATCCCGCCTCAGGGGGATCATCCGCCCTGAGACGATGGTCACCGAGCGTCCCGCACGGCCAGGCCCCGGGCGCCCAGGGCCACCGCCCACACCAGCAGCGGGAACGCCGCGACGCGTTCCATGCCGCCCATGCCGAGCCCGAGGTAGTGGCGGGAGAGGAAGAGCCCGAAGGCGGTGAGTGCCAGGGCGCCGAGCAGTCCGCTCCCCCGGCGCAGAGGACGCGCCACGTCCAGCGCGGCTCCCGAAAGCAGCAGGCCGAGGTTGCCGGTCGCCATGATCAGCAGGGCGCCCAGGACGTGCTGGTTCTCGTGCACGTCCGCGGGCGCGAGCCCGGCCAGCACGAACCCGGCACCGACACCCGCCAGCAGCAGCCGGGAGGCGGTCGCGGCCGCGCCGCGCCGCCACAGGGCACCGGTCAGCAGGACACCGGCGACGAACAGCACACCGAGGGTGACGAACGAGACGTTCATCAGCGCGTGCTCGGGCGAGCAGACGTAGCGCGGTTCGGGGTCCGGCTGCCAGGCGCAGTGCGCGTTGCCCAGATCACTGATGTTGTTCCGCGCCCAGCTGTACGGCCTCGCCCACGCCGACTCGACGACGCCGTGCAGGACGAAGAACTGCACCACACCCACGACCCACGCCGCGCTCCCCCACCGATACCGCACCCGTCCGCCACCCCTCGGCTGCCCTCGATCGACTCCGGTGCCCACAGCCGATCACGCGGCAGGCACCCGGGGCACTGCGGCAGACCCCCGGAAGGCGGGTGAGGATTTCCCCAGGTGTGCGGCTCAGCCGTACCGGGCCGGCCGCACGAGCGGCGGACGCACGCTCACATCCATCCGTCCAGCGCCGACATGAACCCCTCGAAGTCGTCCCGGTGGAGGGTGTGCCCCGCCCCCGGGACGGTGCGGATCTCGAAGCCCCTGCGTGCCAACTCCCGCGCCGCCTCCGGGGACACGAGACGACTGGGGTCGGCCAGCATGACCAGTGAGGGCACCACCGGGCGGGCCGGGGTCCGGCTGACCGCGTAGGCGTCGGGGAGGGCATGGGCGGTCGCGGGGTCCCAGACGGCGAGTGTGGCCAACTCGATCTCCACGTCGGCCTCTTCCCACCGCGGGTTGAAGCCGGTGATCATCGTACGGGGCGCGTTCTTGAAGGTCGGGAAGGCGGAGGCGGCCGCGGTGGCGTTCTGGCCCAGCTCCCAGGCCGGGTCACAGTAGACGGCCCGGTCCGGTGCGAGGCGCTCGACGGCCAGGGCCAGCGCCATGGCACCGAGCGAGTGACCGATCGCCAGCTCCGGGCCCTTGGGCAGGGTTTCCACCAGATCGTCGGCCCAGATCTCGGCGCCGTACTCCCCGCGACCGCTCGCGCCGTGCCCGCGCAGGTCCACGCCGATGACCCGGTAGCCCTTGTCCGCCAGGGCCGGCGCGACCCGGCGCCAGGTCCTGTGGTCGGACATGATCCCGTGGACCAGGACCGCGATCCGGTCCCCGTCACCCCACTCACGGGTGTGCAGCTTCATCAACACGCCTCTCTCGTCGGGACTCCGCACGATCTTTTCGGTGAACCGACCCCGGATCCAGCCGATTCCGGGTGTGGCAGCCGCTCTTCCCGTGAAAGAGGGCCGGCTTCCGCCCGTGCCCGGGTCGCCCGGTGGCTCACAGCGGGGAGTGGGCCACCACCGTCACGTAGGCGCCGTACAGCAGGGACACGACGGCCAGGGCACCGCCGACGAGCAGGGCCTGGGCCGGGCGTACCCGCCAGGTGCGGGCGAGGGCACGCGCCGGAGGGATCAGCAGGGGGAAGACCGGCAGCAGGAAGCGCGGCTTGGACGAGAACGAGCCGGAGGCGCCGACGACCAGCAGCACCAGCACCCCGGCGAAGACGACCAGGGCGAGCGGGGCGCGATCCATGCAGAGCAGCCCGAAGAGGACGACGCAGACCGCGACGATCATCAGGGCGGCCGGGTAGACGAAGCCGCCGCCGTGCAGGAACAGCGCTCTGAGGAAGCGCAGGGCACCGGCGCCGAAGTCGAAGCGTGAGTCCCAGGCGCTCTGGATCTTGAAGTAGCCCCCGAGCAGGTCGCCGGTCTGCTGCCCCACCCACAGGACGTAGGCGAGCCAGCCCAGCGGGGCGAGCAGGGCACCGGCCCACAGGGTCGCGGGCACCCGGCCACGCTGCCGCAGCACCTCCTGCGCGGCGGCGAGGCCGACGGCCGCCGCCACCGCGAATCCGGTCGGCCGGGACAGACCCGCCAGCGCGGCCAGCGAACCGGCCCACAGCCAGCGGCCCTTGAGCACGCAGTACAGGGACCAGACGGCGAGCGCGGCGAAGAGGGACTCGGTGTAGGCGATGGTCAGCTCGACGGCGTGCGGCAGGACCGCCCACAGTCCGACGAGGGCGGTGGCGACGGCACGTCCGTACAGGTGGTGGGCGAGGACGTAGATGCCGTAGGCGGCCGCGCCCGCGGCGGCCCAGGCGACGAACAGCCCGGCCTGGCCGGGGCTGAGCGGGAGGACGGTGGTCAGGGCCCGGATGAGCCCGGGGTAGAGCGGGAAGAAGGCCCAGTCGGCCTGCACCCCGCCGCTCGGGGTGATCCAGATGAGGTGCCCGTAGCCCTGGGTGGCGATGTGCAGGTACCAGCGGGAGTCCCAGGAGTGGGCCAGGCTCCTGACCAGCGGGTGTCCGGTGAGGTGGTTGGCGACGATCACGACGAGGATCCCGGCGGTCCGTACCGCCGCGAACAGCGCGAGGGCCGGCAGGGCGCCGTCGGGGATCCGGTGCCGGGCGACGAGGGGCAGGGCGGGGCCGCGGAGGGGGCGGGACGGGGCGGCCGGCTCGGGCCGGGGTACGGAGGACGTGCTCACCCTCAGACCATGGTCACGGCGGTGCGGGCGTGCAATCCGCGACCCGGCTTTCTTACGGTCTTCCACCCTGATTCAGGACCCCCGTAAAGCTCAGAACCGGTTGTTGTTATCATCTGAGCGCTGCCTAGCTCGAAAGATGGATCTGTGACTGTCAACGACGACTCGTTCACCAACTGGAAGAACCGCGAGGAGATCGCGGAGTCGATGATCCCGATCATCGGGAAGCTGCACCGCGAGCGGGACGTGACGGTCCTGCTGCACAGCCGCTCCTTGGTGAACAAGTCGGTGGTCAGCATCCTGAAGACGCACCGCTTCGCCCGGCAGATCGCCGGCGAGGAGCTCTCGGTCACCGAGACCATGCCCTTCCTGCAGACCCTCACCACCCTCGATCTCGGTCCGTCCCAGATCGACATCGGCATGCTCGCCGCCACGTACAGGACCGACGACCGCGGTCTGTCGGTGGCCGAGTTCACCGCCGAGGCCGTCGCCGGCGCCACGGGTGCCGACAAGATCGAGCGCGGTGCCGGCCGCGACGTCGTCCTGTACGGCTTCGGCCGCATCGGCCGCCTCGTCGCCCGCCTGCTGATCGAGAAGGCCGGCTCCGGCAACGGCCTGCGCCTGCGCGCCATCGTCGTTCGCGGTGGTGGCGAGGCGGACCTCGTCAAGCGCGCCTCGCTGCTGCGCCGCGACTCGATCCACGGCCAGTTCAACGGCACCATCACCGTCGACGAGGCGACCAGCACGATCGTCGCCAACGGCAACGCGATCAAGGTGATCTACGCCAACGACCCCTCCGAGGTCGACTACACGGCGCACGGCATCAAGGACGCCATCCTCATCGACAACACCGGCAAGTGGCGCGACCGCGAGGGCCTCTCCAAGCACCTGCGCCCCGGTATCGACAAGGTCGTCCTGACCGCCCCGGGCAAGGGCGACGTCCCGAACATCGTCCACGGCGTCAACCACGACACGATCAAGCCGGACGAGCAGATCCTGTCCTGCGCCTCCTGCACCACCAACGCGATCGTCCCGCCGCTGAAGGCGATGGACGACGAATTCGGCGTCCTGCGCGGTCACGTGGAGACCGTCCACTCGTTCACGAACGACCAGAACCTGCTGGACAACTACCACAAGGCCGACCGCCGCGGCCGCTCCGCGCCGCTCAACATGGTCATCACCGAGACCGGTGCCGCCTCCGCCGTCGCCAAGGCGCTGCCGGACCTCAAGGCCCCGATCACCGGCAGCTCGATCCGCGTCCCCGTCCCGGACGTCTCGATCGCCATCCTGAGCCTGCGCCTGGGCCGTGAGACCACCCGCGACGAGGTCCTCGACTACCTCCGCGACGTCTCGCTGAACTCGCCGCTGAAGCGCCAGATCGACTTCACCACCGCCCCCGACGCCGTCTCCATGGACTTCGTCGGCTCGCGCCACGCCTCGATCGTCGACGCCGGCGCGACCAAGGTCGACGGCGACAACGCCATCCTCTACCTCTGGTACGACAACGAGTTCGGCTACTCCTGCCAGGTCGTCCGGGTCGTCCAGCACGTCACGGGCGTCGAGTACCCGACGTACCCGGCGACGGCGGTCTGACGCCAGGGAACCGCGTGACACGTGCGGCCGCCGACCGGGGTTCCGGTCGGCGGCCGTTCTGCTCGGGCGCGGGCGGTCAGGCCGCCGAAGGCCTGGCGCAGGCGCCCGCGGCGCACGCCGTGAGCCACTGGTCGAAGTCGGCGTCGTAGCGGGTGCCGATGCCGTCGTGGTAGACGGCGTATCCGCCGGCGTAGTCACCGACGCGGAAGCGGGCGAGCATGCGCTGGATGTCGTCGGGGTGCCGCTCGGCCATGTAGCGCACGGCGAGGTAGCCCCACGGGTAGGTCCGGATGACGTCACTGTTGTCGTACGTGTTCTCGAACAGGGTGCTCAGCTTGTACGTGTGCTTGCCGGCCTCCTGGATCGCCTGGTCGTCGGCGAGACCCCGGTAGCTGTAGGAGACGTACTCCGCGACACCTTCGATCCACCACACGTCCGGCACCGAGATCTGATGGGTGAAGTCGCCCTTCATGTCGTCGCGGCCGTCGAGGAAGTGCGTGTACTCGTGGTTGAGGTTCCAGATCCGGGCCACGAACCCGTCGTCGTAGTTCTTCTGGTACATGATCGACGTGACGTGGTTGGCCGGATCGGACGGGTCGCCGTCGAGGGTCATACCGCCGTTGTCG
The DNA here is from genome assembly GCF_042892235.1 of Streptomyces sp. NPDC001816. Lineage (NCBI taxonomy): Bacteria > Bacillati > Actinomycetota > Actinomycetes > Kitasatosporales > Streptomycetaceae > Streptomyces > Streptomyces sp. NPDC001816. The sequence goes on along the minus strand of NZ_JBIATY010000023.1, from coordinate 59,754 downwards.
GTACTGATGCCGTAGATCGGACCCGCGTAGGTCTGGTAGTCGGTCCGGCTGGCGAAGACCACGAGCTGGATCGTGGACACGTACTGTCCGGGTATCGCTCCGCCGGCCTTGACCACGCCGCGGAAGTAGGTGCTCTGGTTCAGCACACTGGCGCAGGCGGCGTCGAGGTCGTCGGCGGTCAGGGACTGGGCGAGGATCGTGACGTTCGCGTCGCAGTGGCGGCTGATCGGCAGGACGGCCTTGGTGAGCTTCGCCGGCAGGTCGCAGACGTCGTAGTAGGCGCAGTTGGCGCTGTCGTAGTAGTTGGCCTGCGTGGCGACGGCCACCCAGAGCCCGGCCGTGGGACCGGTGATCTCGGTCCGGTCCAGCAGATCCTTGGTCAACGGCTGGACGGTCTCGCGCAGTTCAGGGTGTTCGACGTAACGGGCCAGGTTCATTCCGGCGTTGGAGTCCAGGAAGGCCAGATCGGTGCCGAGCTGGTCGGTGTTGGCCAGCGCGAAGTCGTACAGGGTGTCGATGATGCGCGGGTCGGCGTCGACCGCCTGCACGTACGCCGGGCTCCAGTTGCCGCGCCACAGCGGCGTGTAGACGTCGTTGACAGCCCTGACCATGCTGTCGACGGTGTCGTAGGAGCTGTCGTAGTCACCCAGCATCCGCCGGTAGACGTACAGATAGCGGCCCTGCTGGTCGGCGCTGTCGGTGAGGATGACGGTCTCGCCGAGGATGTCACCGTTCGCGGCCGTCACGTCCCGGGAGTGGGAGCGGGCGAAGAAGGTGTCCAGGCCGCCCGTGACGGCGGTGGTGAGCCGGGAGGTGTACGACCCCACGTCACCGGGGTGGTTGAACTGCACGTAGTAGCCCGCGCGCAGGAAGAGGACGAGCTGCAGCAGACTGCCGGAGTTGTCGCCCTGGTACTGCCCGGCCGTACGCGTGAACGCGTTCGCCACGCTCAGCATCTGCGCCTGGCGGAAGATGTCGTGCGCGTCCCTGCCGGTGACCGAGAAGAGGGTGTTCACGCACTCCGAGGAGGACGCCTTCACGAACGAGACGAGGGCGGATCCGGTACGGCTGCCGAAGTCGGCCGGAGTGCAGGAGGCCGCCTTGGTCACACCGTGCGGGGCGGTCTCCATGCTGCGGGTGAACGTCGGCGCCTGGGGAGGGAGTTGGGCGGGACTGAGGCTCTTCGCCTGGGTCGCGGGGCGTTCGGTGCCACCGGTGGTCGGGCCGGTGGGGGGTGGCGCCGGGGCGTTCCTGCCGGGTGTGTGCGCGGCGGTACCGGACCGCGGCTGGGGAGCTGCCAGCGCCGGCGTGGACAGCAGGCCGGCCACGGTGACGCAGACGGCGGCGGCACCGGCCATGCGTCTGGGCAGCGCGAAGCGATAGCGCATCGGGATTCCTCCACGAAGGGATGTGCCTCGGTGGGGTGTTGAGGCGTGTGTGGCACTGTCTCAGCGCGCCACCCGCACAACAATGGCGTGTGACATAGCACATGGCACTACGGGCCCATAACATCGCGGCCCGCTGCGACGCGACGACGGCGGCCGCTACGCCCCGGCGATGCTCCAGGTGCGCGAAGCCCAGGTCCTCAAGTGCGGTGCCTGGGCGACCAGATCGCGGTAGGCGCCGAGGGCCGACTGGAAGAGCGTCTCCACGACGTCGGCGGTGACGGTGTCGGGGCGCCAGGCCAGCACATAACGGCACCACAGCGGCGAGCCGGCCAGCGGCTTGACCGTGACGTGCGGGATCGGGCGCAGCGTCGGCTGCACCATGGAGACACCGAGACCGTCGGCGATCATGCTCTGCAGCTGGGTCTGGTCGCCGAGGAACTCGTGCACGGCGACGGGGGCGAACCCGGCCGCGGCACAGGCGTCGTAGAACACCCCGGGCCAGCCGGCGCCGTCGTCCGGGGTCACGAACCAGTCGTCCTCGGCCAGGTCCGCCAGCTGCACCTGGGCGCACTGGCGCAGGCGGTGACGCGAGGGCAGGGCGACGAACGTCGGCTCGGTGACGATCCCGCGGTGTTGCACGGCGGTCGAGTGCCGCAGCTCCATGCCCGGGTAGTCGGCGGCGATGGCCGCGTCCACCGTGCCCTCCTCCAGCAGTTCGACGATCCGCGAGGAGGCGTAGACGCTGGTCACGGCGAGGGACAGATCCGGCAGCCGGGTGCGGACGCGGGACACCGTGCCGGAGAGCATGGGCGAGTTGGTCGCGGCCACGCGCAGCGTACGGCGCGGCCGGGCGGAGGCGGGGCGGTGGCCGATGGCGTCGGCGCGGGCCAGTACGTCCCGGGCCTGGGCGACGACCTCGGCGCCGTACCGGGTGGGCCGCACTCCGCTCGTGCCGCGTTCGAAGAGCGGCTCGCCCAGGTGGCGCTCGATACGTCTGAGCTGGGTGCTCACGGCGGGCTGCGAGTACCCGAGCTGCGCTGCGGCACGGCCCACGCTGCCCGCGTCGGCGATCGCGCACAGCACACGCAGGTGCCGAAGCTCCAGCTCCATCGGTCCACTCCCCGTTTCGTCCCACGGCCGGCCCCAGGAGACCGTCCGTCTCCCGGGAAACCCATGCTCACAGCTCCGCCGGCCGTGGTCGCGACCGGCGGACGGAAGCGTTCCATCGCACGGACGCGCGCACAAGTCGCAGGCCGGCTTCCGTTACGTTCCGTCCGCCCGTCGGCACGGGGAGTCGCAGCCCGGCACTGTCCACCGTGGACCCGGACCACGACCGGATGGCCGAGCGGTCGGCGCGCTCCTGGCCGTCGTCCGCGAGTCGACGGGCGGCTGACACACCTTTCTCCGACGCCGACCCTCACTACAGCACTACCCCATTTGCCTAAAGGCCTTAGGCAGCCACATAATCGATGTCGGCAAAGGGAGGAAGCTCATGGCACGCGCAGGACTGACCGCGGAGCGTCTCGTCCGTGCGGGAGCGGAGCTGGCCGACGAGGTCGGCTTCGGGCAGGTGACGGTGTCCGCGCTGGCCCGGCGTTTCGACGTCAAAGCCGCCAGCCTGTACTCGCACCTGAAGAACTCCCAGGAGCTGAAGACCGGGATCGCCCTGCTCGCGCTGGAGGAACTCGCCGACCGCGCCGCCGACGCGCTGGCCGGCCGGGCCGGCAAGGACGCCCTCCAGGCCTTCGCGAACGTCTACCGCGACTACGCCCACGAGCACCCCGGCCGCTACGAGGCGGCCCGGTTCCGGCTCGACCCGGAGGCCGCCGCCGCGAGCGCCGGCGGCCGACACGCTCAGATGACCCGGGCGATCCTGCGCGGCTACGACCTGGCCGAGCCCGACCAGACCCATGCGGTCCGGCTGCTGGGCAGCGTCTTCCACGGCTACGTCAGCCTCGAGTCGGCCGGCGGGTTCAGCCACAGCGCCCCCGACTCGCAGGAGTCCTGGACCCGGATCCTGGACGCCCTCGACAAACTGCTGCGCAACTGGCCGACGCCCTGACTCCCCCTCTCCCCCTTCTAGCGACAGGCTCGCACCGATGCCCTCGTACGACTGGCTCACCATCCCCCTGACCGCCGGCCTCATACGCGGCGCCCTCGACCTGGAACGCACCGAGCACGGACTGCTGCCGCACCGGCTTCCGGCCCGGGCCCGGGCCCAGTGCGCCGACCCGCAGCTGCACATGGTGGAGTCCCAGCCGTCGGGCGTGCGGCTGGTGTTCCGCACGCGAGCCACCGCCGTCGAGCTGGACACGCTGCCGACCAAACGGGTCTACGTCGGCGTCCCGCCGCGCCCGGACGGCGTGTACGACCTGCTCGTCGACGGGCACCCGGCCGGCAGCACGTCCGTCACCGGCGGCAACACCCTGACGATCGACATGGCCGCCGGCACCACCGAGCAGCGGCCCGGCCCGGTCGGGACCGTGCGCTTCACCGGCCTGCCCGCCGCGGTGAAGGACGTCGAGATCTGGCTGCCGCACAACGAGACCACCGAACTGGTCGCCCTGCGCGCCGACGCGCCCGTCGAGCCGGTGCCGGACCGGGGCCGCAAGGTGTGGCTGCACCACGGCAGTTCCATCAGCCACGGCTCCGACGCCGCGAGCCCCACCACCACCTGGCCGGCGCTCGCCGCCGCGCTCGGCGGGGTGGAACTGATCAACCTCGGCCTGAGCGGCAGCGCCCTCCTCGACCCGTTCACCGCACGCACGCTGCGCGACACTCCCGCCGACCTGATCAGCGTCAAGCTCGGCATCAACGTGGTCAATACCGACCTGATGCGGCTGCGTGCCTTCGGTCCCGCCGTCCACGGCTTCCTCGACACCATCCGCGAGGGTCGGCCGGACACCCCTCTCCTCGTGATCTCGCCGATCCTGTGCCCCATCCACGAGGACACGCCGGGCCCGTGCGCCCTGGACTTCGGCTCCCTGAGTTCGGGGCAGTTGCGGTTCCGGGCCACCGGCGATCCGGCGGAGCGGGCGTACGGCAAGCTCACCCTGGGAGTCATCCGGGAGGAGCTGGACCGGATCGTGCGGCAGCGGGTGGCCGAGGACCCGAACCTCTATTACCTCGACGGCCGTGACTTGTACGGAGAGGCCGACAGCGCCGAACTGCCGCTGCCCGACGACCTCCACCCGGACGCCGCCGCGCACCGCCGGATCGGCGAGCGCTTCGCCGCGCTGGCCTTCGCCCCGGGCGGTCCCTTCGCGGACGGCGCCGCCTGACCCGTACCGGTCCGGCGGGGCGTCACACGAGGTGGGCGAAGACCACCAGGTTGTCGCTGTAGTCCTCCACCGAGTGGTCGTAGTCCCCCGCACAGGTGATGAGCCGGACCTCGGGGCGCGCCGTGTCGGCGTACACGCGCTTGCTCGGGAAGTCGTCCTTGGCGAAGGTCTCCGTGTCGTCCACGACGAAGTTCGCCCGCTGCCCGTCGGCCCGGTCGACGGAGAACCGGTCGCCGGTCTCCAGCTGGTCGAGGTTGGCGAAGACGGCCGCGGAGGTCGCCGTGTCGACGTGTCCGGCGATGACCGATGTGCCCGCCTCGCCGGGCGAGGCGCCTTCGGAGTACCAGCCGACCAGGTTGGTGTTGGCCGCCGGTGGGGGCTCGAGCTGCCCGGAGGGGTCGAGGGAGAGGGCGGCGAAGGGTGCGTCCACGGAGATCTTCGGGATGAGGAGCCGGATCGGCACGGAATGCGGCAGCGGCCGGCCTGCCTGGAGGGAGTCGCCCGTGGCGGCGCCGGTCGCGCCCGCGGTACGGGAAACGTCCGGGGTGTCGTTCGCACCGTGATGGCCGCCGAACAGGCTGACGGCGAGGACGGCGATCGCCACGCCCCACAGGGTCAGCCGGCCGCCGAGGCCGGGGGTCGGCTGGTCCTTGGCCGGTTCGGCGGGGGGCGGGGAGGAGGGATCTGCTGCCATCGGACACCACCTCACTCGGGCACGGCAGCACGCGGATCGGGGCCCGGGGGCGGGCCGCCGGCACGGTGTGCGCCGACGGCGGCCGCGTCCCTGGCATGGGGGAGTCCGGTCAGGACGCCGGCTCGGTGGCCTTCTTCCGGCGCAGTGCGTACATGCCGGTGGCGCCTACCGCGAGCACGGCGAGCCCGCCCGCGGTGACACCGGGCGTGGCGAGGGCGCCGCCGCCGGTGTGCATGCCGCCGCGCGGCTTGTCCTGGTCGTCACCCCCGCCGCCCCAGTCGCTGTCCTCCTTGTCCCCCTTGCCGCTGTCGCCCTTGTCTCCCTTATCTCCCTTGCCGCTGTTGCCTCCCTTGTCCTCATCATTGTTCTTGTAGGTCTCGGGGTCGAACCTGCTGTCGTCGCTGCTCGAGCTCCAGTCGTCGTCACCCCGCACCGCGGCGAGGGCGCCGCCGCCCGTGTGCATTCCGCCGCGCGGTGAGTCGTGGCTGCCACCGCTGTCGCGGTCCGTGCTGTAGTCGTTGTCGTGGTCGCCGCCGGAGCCCTTGTCGCGGCCGCCGCCGGAATCGCTGTCTTTGTCCCTGCTGTACGAGGAGTCGTCACGGCCGCCGTCGTCCCCGGTCGATACGGCGAACACGGCGCCGGGTGTGACAAAGGAGAGGGCGGCCGCGGCGGCCGCCGTGGCGAGCAGGATGCGGGCAGAACGCATGTCGAGGTCCTTCCGCCGTGGCCGGGCAGCGGATTCGACATCGGCTGAATGAACCCGGCCTCGACATGAACCACCGTCAGTCAGGCGGTTGCCCCGCACCATCCGGGCCGCCCAGCCGGGTCATCGCTCCACCCGTCTGTCCCAGCGACACGCCGGAACACCCCTCGTTCGGACGAGTCCTCGTCACCCGTCCGCCCGCCGCTCGGCCGACGCCGTCAGTAGCCCACGAGGAACGTCGCGTCCGCCTGGTCCGTGGCCGTGGAGATCGGGTCGATGCGCAGGACGTAGTCCGCATGCCTGAGGTAACGGGTGGGGTAGTTGTGCGAGCGGAACGACGTCCAGCCGGCGTCGGCGAGGCCCGCGGTCCGGTGGAAGGTGGCGTCCTGGGCGAAGGTCGAGGTGCCGTCGTTCACGTCGAGGCGCAGCTGGTACGCGTAGTGCCGCAGATAGCGGGTCGGGTAGTTCACCGACTGGAAGGAGACACCGGATCCGTCGGCGAGGCCGGGGACGAGCTTCCACTGGGAGTCGGTGTACGGGTCGAAGGGGTAGGCGTCGATGCGGCCCACGTAGTCGGCGTGGCGGATGTAGCGGTCCGGGTGGTTGTAGGACTTGACCCGGTTCCAGGCGGGTGCGCCCCACTTGGCCACGAGGTCGGTGTACTCGGTGGTGGTGATGGGCTGGATGGTGCCGTGCTTGGAGTTGACCGGCTGGGAGTAGGTGCGCTGGTCGAGGGCGGTCCAGGTGCCCGCGGCCAGGTCGGTGCTCTGCCAGGCGTAGAAGACGCCGTTCGGCGTGTACGTGTCTCCCCACAGCCACCAGGTGCCCGAGGTCTGGGACTTGACGAGGATGGGGGCCTCGGTGCCGCCGTGGGCGACCGGCGTGCTGAAGACGGTGAAGCTCCCGGGGTCCAGCGAGGTGGATCTGGCGCCGACCAGTGCCTGGGCCGAACTGCTCTTGAAGTAGAGGTAGTTGACACCGTTGACGGATACGGCGAGGTCTCCGTCGATGACGTCGTAGCCGGGGTCGAAGAAGACCTGTGGGGCGGAGACGGTCTGGAAGTCGCTGGTGTAGTTCACCATGATCACGTTGTGTCCGCTGGAGTTCACGGACGAGTAGATGATGCCGTACTGTCCGCGGCCCGCGTCCCAGAAGGCTTCCGGGGCCCAGCTGTGGGTGTTCATGTCGTGCAGCTTGAGGCGGCGGTAGTGGGTGAAGGTGCGCAGGTCGGCGGAGTCCCAGACGTGGATGTACTGGCTGACGTAGCTCCAGTCGGTGCCCTTGAGGTCGGTGGCGAGGACGACGAAGGCGCCGTTCTGCTTGCGCAGCACGAACGGGTCGCGCAGTCCGCCGGCGCCTTCGGTCGGGGTGACGACGGGGTTGTTCTGGTTGAGCGGCATCCAGCGCAGCGCGTCCGTGCTGACGGCGAGGTGCAGGCCGTAGTCGGTGCCGGTGCCGTTCGGTGACTCGGTGAAGTACCCCATGACATAGGCGGAGTCCGCGGCGTGGGCGGGGCGGGCACCCAGGGTCAGGTCGGTGGCCGTGGCCAGCGGCACGGCGGCGGCCATGCCGAGGAACAGCCGGCGTGAGGGCAGGCCTTGGCGGTGGGGAGTTGCGCGCATGTGGTCTCCCGGGACTCTTCAATTGCCGGTATTTCGAACAGAGTTCGGTAAGTCGGTCAGAAAGTAGAGGTGCGGGAGGGGCGCGTCAATGCTTGTGACAGGCAAGCGGGCCGTGAGGCAGGGGGTGCTCCGCTGGGGGGTCCGCGCCGTCCCCCGTCCGGGTCGGTGCGGTCGTACGGCCGTGCGAGCGCCCCTAGCCTGAGTCCGACGAACCATCACGGCACGGCGGTGCCCCGCTGTCCCTCGCCCCGCCGAGAACGAGAAGGGGCCGCGCCATGACCGCCGCCGCAGCCGTGCTCGGACGTGCCATCCGCCGACTGTTCACGGCATCGCTGGGCGCCCTGGCCGGGGTCGCCGTCGTCGCCGCCCCGGTCCGGGCCGATGTCGGCGAGGTGACGGAGTTTCCGATCACGACCACGGCTGGCACTCTCCCCGCCGGCCTCACCACGGGACCGGACGGGGCCGTGTGGTTCGCGGCGTCCGGAGTCGGCCGGATCGGGCGGGTCACCGTCGAAGGCAGGGTCACCGACTTTCCCACCTCCCGTCCGGACAGCTTCCCGCTCGCCATCACCACGGGCCGGGACCAGGCACTGTGGTTCACCGAGGGGACGGCGAACAGGATCGGCCGGATCACCACCTCCGGACAGCTCACGGAGTTCCCGGTGCCGACGGCCGGTGGCTTCCCGACCGGGATCGCGCCCGGACCGGACGGTGCCCTCTGGTTCACCGAGGCGGACGGCAACAGGATCGGCCGCATCACCACCTCCGGCCGGATCACCGAGTACCAGGTCCCGACCCCGAGCGCCTCCCCGAACTCCATCGCGGCGGGCGGGGACGGAGCGCTGTGGTTCACCGAACTGACCGGCGGGAAGATCGGGCGGATCGACGGCTCCGGCCGGATCACCGAGTTCGCGCTGCCTCCCGCGTCCGGTTTTCCCGACGACATCGTCACCGGCCCCGGCGGCATGTGGTTCACCACGTCCGGTTCGAACTGGGTCGACCGGATCGACTCCACCGGACACGTCACCGGGATCCCGCTGCCCGACCCGGACAGCAGTCCCAGCGGCATCACCCTCGGGCCGGACGGGCAGGTGTGGTACGCCGATCAGGCCGGCCGGATCGGTCGCGTCGGGGCGACCGGCAGGATCACCGCCTTCCCGGTGCCGGGCGGCGCGGACAAGGTGCCGTTCCGCATCGCGGCCGGTCCCGACCACGGGGTGTGGTTCACGGGGCTGCTCGGCAATGTCATCGGGCGCGTCCAGGCCCTGCCCGAGTGATCACAGTGGCCGGAAACCGACCCGTACCCGCTTGTTATGACAGCGGTCATAGCGCAGGCTGGTGCCGACAGCACGGCAGGCCGACGCGGTGGGAGGAAGCAGTGGCGGGCGGGACGGCACGGACGATGTGGGAGCGGTACGAGCCGGTGCACGATCTCGTGTACTTCGCGCCCGAGGCGAGGCAGGCGGCGGACCGGCTGGGGATGCGCGGGTTCTGGATGGGGTACTTCGCGCTGCGGGCGGCCCCGCTGGGCGCGGTGTCGCCGTCCGTGGTCACCGGCTCCTTCTATGTCTTCCACCCTGTCCGGGTGGCCCGTGCGCTGCCCGACGCCTGGGGGTTCGCGGCTCCCGAGGAGGTTCTGGCGGCCCGCGGGGACGCCATGGACGCGGCCATGACCCGTCTGTTCGGGCCGGATGTGACGGGCTCGGCGGAGCTGGCCGAGGCGGCCGATCTCGCCTGGGAGGCGGCGGCCGCGGCGGACGTTCCCGGACGGGTGCTGGCTGCGGCCAACCAGGCACTGGAGCGGCCCGAGCGGCCGACGGTGCGGCTGTGGCAGGCCCTGACGACCCTGCGCGAGCACCGGGGCGACGGGCATGTCGCCGTCCTGGTGGGCCTGGGGCTCGGGCCGGTCGAGGCCATGGTGCTCAAGGCGGCCGCCGGGGAGTCGGATGGCGCGTTCCTGCGGGAGACCCGCAGGTGGGAGCCGGAGGACTGGGCGGCGGCCGAGGCCGCCCTGCGGGAGCGCGGCTTCCTCACCGAGGACGGATCGCTGACCCGCGCGGGTGTCGCCGGGCGCGCGCACATCGAGATGCGCACCGACCAGGCCGCCGAGCGCCCGTGGACCGCGCTCGGTGCGGAGCGCACCGCACGCCTGGCCGAGCTGCTGGAGCCGCTGGCCCGCACCGTCGAGGACTCGGGGCTGCTGCCGCCCGGCAATCCGGTGGGGCTGACGCGACGGGAGTCCGCGCGCCGGTGACGGCGCGCACGTCGGCGCCCCCGTCCGGGGTGCCGGACCGGGACGCCGTACAGGACGTACGGGGAGCCTGTGGGTTACCAGGCCACCGGGAGCCGTTCGGGGATGCGCTTCATGAAGCCGGTGCGCCACACCAGTTGACTCGGCGGCACGGCGAGCGTGAGGTTCGGCAGGCGTTCGAGCAGGACCTCCAGGGCGATCCGGGCGTGCGCGCGGCCGAGTGCGGTGGCGGGGCAGTAGTGGGCGCCGCCGCCGAAGGAGAGGTGGTCGGCGGTGTTGTCGCGGTGGACGTCGAAGCGGTGCGGGTCGGGGAACTTCTCCGGGTCGAGGTTGGCGCCCTCCACCAGGACCAGGACGAGTTCGCCCCGGCGGACCTGCACATCGCCGAGCCGGACGTCCTCCAGGGCGAGGCGCGGCAGGGCGTCGCCGATGGAGAGGTTCACCCGCAGCAGCTCCTCCACGCCCGGACCGATCAGGTCGGGGCGGTCCCTGAGCAGGTCCCTGGCCATGGGGTGGGTGAGCAGGTAGACCAGGGCCATGGCGAGGAAGCCCGAGGTGGAGATGGTGCCGGCGCCGAACATGGTGACGCCGACGGTGGCCAGCATCTCGTCGGTCAGGTGGGCGTAGTCGGGGTCGTCGCGCAGGGCGGCGAGTTCGCCCATCAGCCCATGGGTGGCCGGGTCGTCGAGCAGGGCGGTCATCCGGGTGATGTCCCGGTCCCAGTTGATCTTCGCGCCGGTGATCGGGCACGCCGAGTTCATGAAGGCGATGTCGAGGCTGCGCAGGAAGGCCGGGGCCTCGGTCTGCGGGATGCCGAGGATGCGGCAGTGCATACCCGCCGAGTACGGCTCGCAGAACGCGTCGCGCAGGTCCACCGTCGGCCCTTCGGCCTCCATCAGGTCCACCAGGCGGTGGGCGTCCTCGCGCAGCCGGTCCAGCAGGCCGGGCGCCTTGGGGTTGAGCGCCTTCATCACCGCCCGGCGCAGCCCCGCCCCGGTGATGTTGCCCATGTTGTTCACGACCTCGGGCGGGATCGTGAGCGCGTACTGGCGGGGGACGCCGGGCGCGGAGGTGTCCTTGAGGGAGAAGCGGTCGTCCTTGAGGACCTGCCGGCACAGGTCGTAGGAGGAGACCAGCCATGCCTCGTCGCCTGCGATGGTCCGCACGCGCCGTACGGGGGTGGCGGCACGCAGGTCCTCGACCTCGGCGGGCACGCGGGTGCCGTCCCAGGAGAACGGGAAGGCCGGCAGCGGCGCTTCGGTGCGGATGTCGGGGGCGGTGGTCATGCCGCGGCTCCTTGCTGGGCGGCGGGCGTCACGATGGCGTGGCCCTGGTTGCGGGAGGCGCGCAGTCCGGCGCCGCGGGAGTACAACAGCTCGGCCATCGGCAGCAGTTGGTGGTAGCAGTTGAGCGACGAGGGCACCTTGAGGATGGCGGGGGTGTCCAGGAACAGGGGCGCCTCGGCGCACACGTACTCCAGGCACACCTCACGCTGCCGCTCGCTCGCCTGCTCGCCGCGGGCCGACAGGAAGCGGCTCACCAGGGCGTCGCAGACGCGCCGGAAGTCGCTGTCGGAGTGCAGCCGGTGCTGCAGCTGCCGGTGGATCTCCTGGTAGGCGGGGTTGGTGCGGAAGGCCGACATCGGGTGCCAGTCGAGCCGGGTGCCGTCCGGGTCGGCCTCCGTCACCGCGTCGCGGACCTTCGCGCGCACGCCCCGCAGGTTCTTCACGGCCTTGCGGCGGGCCTCGTCCGGCGCGTATCCGGACGCCTCGTACATCTCGGCCACGTACAGGTCGGTGTAGACGAAGTCGACCCTGTCGAAGTGGTCCAGCCCCCAGCGGGCGAGGTCATGCAGGCGTTGGGCGGAGAAGTAGCTGTTGCCCGGCGACACGCCGATCACGGCGTGTGCGCCCTCGCCGAAGATGACTTCGCAGTGGGAGGTGTAGGGCTGAACCTCGAAGACGTCGGCCATCAGCACGGATGCTGTGGTCAAGGGGGATAACCCTCCGCCGCGCGCTAGTCCCGTCAGGGCCCTGTGCCCCTGGTGTGGCGACGCGGCGCCCTCACGCTAGCCGTACGACGTCAACACGGGTAGTTACTGCCTGGGTTTGGCCGAAATCAGTCGTATCAATGGTCGAAGTGCCCTCAGAGGAACCTCATTTGCGGGCCGTACGCTGGGGCCGTGGTCAACCGAGACGAGGATCCAGGACAGGCGGCGTCCCGGCTCACCGGGCGCCGGGTCACGGCCGTGCGAACGCCGTCCGGGTCGCCCGCAGAGGTGACGCTGGAGGGCGGAACGGCGGTGATGGTCAAGCGTGGCGACGCCACCGGCGCGGTACGCGCCGAGGTGACCGGGCTGCGCTGGCTCGGCGCGGCGGGAGCGGTCCGGGTGCCGGAGGTGCTCGGCCACGACGAGCGGTGGATGGTCACCGAGCGTGTGCCGACCGGGCGGCCCGACGCCGCGGCGGCGCTGCATTTCGGCCACGCCCTCGCGGCCCTGCACGCCGCCGGGGCACCGGCGTTCGGCGCGCCGCCGCCGGGCGGGCCGGAGGAGGCGTACATCGGCCTCGCCCCCATGCGCAACACGCCCGCGTCGGACTGGCCCGGCTGGTACGCCGAGCACCGCGTGCTGCCGTATCTGCGCGGTGCGGTCGACGCCGGCACGATGCGGCCCGCGGAGGCCGCCGTGATCGAGCGGGTCTGCGAGCGGCTGCCGGAACTCGCGGGGCCGACCGAGCCGCCCGCCCGGCTGCACGGCGACCTGTGGAACGGGAATGTGCTGTGGGCCACAGACGGGGCGGTCCGGATCATCGACCCGGCCGCGCACGGCGGGCACCGGGAGACCGATCTGGCGATGCTCCAGCTGTTCGGCTGCCCGCATCTGGACCGGGTGCTGGCCGGGTACCAGGAGGCGGCGCCGCTGGCCGACGGCTGGCGGCGGCGCGTCGGCCTGCATCAGCTGTTCCCGCTGCTGGTGCACGTGGTGCTGTTCGGCCGCGGCTACGCCGAACAGGCCCTCTCCGCGGCTCGGGACGCCCTCACGGAATGAAACGGAACGTAAGGCACCGCACGTCCGCGGGCGGACCGCGCAACTCCCCTCGACCGGTGTGACGTCCTCCTATCCGGCACCCCGAACGACCCCTCTCCGGACCCCGGTTACGGAGTGTGAGGAAACCAACCACCCGTTCGATTCGTATAAGGACGTGAAAGCCGAATCAGGGAGAGACCATGCAACCGTTCACGCTCAACTACGCGCGCCCCGCTGTGCAGTTGGACGTCACCGCTCCGTACGCGTACGACTCCGGACTGCAGTTGAACGTCCTCCCGGACGGGCGGATCGCCGCCACCGACCACGCGACTCTGAGAGCACTGGGGACAACGACCTCCACGGCAGGCTCCAAAACCCACTTCGACGACTGAACGCGGGCCGTGCAAGATGACCGTGCTCATCCTGACCAGTGAAGAGGACGTGACGGCGGACATGGTGGTCCTCCAGTTGGGCCGGGCCGGCGTGCCCGTGGTCCGGCTCGATCCCGCCGACCTCACCAACGGCGTGGCGCTGTCGGGCGAGTACGTGCAGGGCGCCCACCGCGGACATCTGTCCGTCGGCGGGCGCCTGGTGAGCATGAACGGCCTGCGCTCCATCTGGGTGCGCAGGCCGGGGGACGCGGCCCAGCGCGCCGACCAGCCCTCCGCCTGGCTGACCGAGGAGTCCGCCCAGGCGCTGTACGGCATGCTGCGCTGTACCGGCGCGCGCTGGATGAACCATCCGGACGCGGCCCGCCGGGCCCGCCACAAGCCCTGGCAGTTGCGACTCGCCCAGCTCAGCGGGCTCGCCGTGCCGGCCACGCTGATCACCACGTTTCCGCAGGCGGCCCGGGAGTTCGCCGAGCGTTTCCCGGACCTGGTGGTCAAGCCCGTCTCCGGCGCGCATCCCCAGGAGCCGCCGCGGGCGGTGCCCACCAGCCGGGTCGCGCCGGACGCCGACTTCGCGGCCGTCGCCTTCGGTCCGACCCTGCTGCAGCGGCGGATCCCCAAGCGGGCCGACATCCGGCTCACGGTCGTCGGCGAGCGGCTGCTGGCCGCGCGCAAGCCGGCCGACCCGGACGGCCACCCCGACGACATCGACGTCCGTTTCGCCCCGTCGGCCTCCCCCTGGCTCCCGGCGGACGTGCCCCCGCGCGTCGCCGAGGCCGTCCTGCGCTACCTGAAGGACGCCGAACTCGCGTACGGTGCCTTCGACTTCGCGGAGGACGCGGACGGAATCTGGTGGTTCCTGGAGTGCAACCAGTCGGGCCAGTTCGGCTTCGTGGAGATGGACACCGGCCAGCCGATCGCCGAGACCATCGCGCAGTGGCTGGCCGGGCACGGGGACCATGCGGTGCCGTACGTCAACGGCGGCCGGGACACGGCATCGTGAGGCCGTGGCGACCGGTCAGCGGAAAGGAACGCGAGATGCGCATCGGACTGCTGGGAACGGGCCCGTGGGCCCAGGCTGCCTACGCCCCCGCGCTCGCCGGGCACACCGGCCTGGACTTCGCCGGGGTGTGGGGCCGCCGCCCGGAGGCGGCCACCGCGCTGGCGGAGCAGTACGGCGTCGGGGCGTACGACGACGTGGACGCGCTGCTGGCCGACGTGGACGCGGTGGCGGTGGCTCTTCCGCCGTCCGTGCAGGCCGAGTTGGCGGTACGGGCGGCGCGGGCGGGCCGGCATCTCCTCCTGGACAAGCCATTGGCGGTGGGGGTCGCCGAGGCCCGGGCGGTGGCCGAGGCCGCGGAGCGGGCCGGGGTGGCCTCGGTGGTGTTCTTCACCACACGCTTCCAGAAGGAACCGGAGGCCTGGATCGACGAACAGGCCGCCGCGGCGGGCTGGTTCACGGCGCGGGCGCAGTGGCTGGGAGCGGTGTTCACGAGCGACAGCCCGTTCGCGGCCTCTCCCTGGCGACGGGAGAAGGGCGCGCTGTGGGACGTGGGACCGCATGCCCTGTCCGTCCTGCTCCCGGTGCTCGGCGACGTACGGCAGGTCCTGGCGGCGGCGTACGGTCCCGCCGACACCGTGCACCTGGTCCTCGACCACGCCACGGGCGCGTCCAGCACGCTCACGCTGAGCCTGACGGCACCGCCCGCGGCGGCCGGGGCCGACCTCGAACTGCGGGGCGAGGCCGGCGTGTCGCTCCTGCCGAGAAGCTCCGAGGGCGCCGTTCCCGCCCTCACCCGCGCCGCCGACGCCCTGCTCACCTCCACCCGCACCGGCCGCCCGCACCCCTGCGACGCCGCGTTCGGCCTGCGGGTCACCGAGATCCTGGCGGCGGCAGAGGCAAAGCTGGCCGGGCAACCGGCCTCCCTCGCTTAGCACCCGGCCCTAGGCCCCGTCGTCGTCCTCCTCGAACGGTTCGTCGCTCCACCGGAACCAAGCCCGGTCCCCCTCGATGTGCAGCAGGAACTCGGGGACCGGGCCGTCCGGCGAGGACAGCGAGACACGGCGCCGTATCTCGTCGTAGGCGGACTCCCACTCCTCCCAGCGCTCGTCCTCCAGCAGGGCCAGCTCACGAGCGAAGAGGTCCTGTACGGCGGCGAAGCCGGGGCCGGTGGTGAAGCTCCCCGACAGCCAGGGGAAGTCGGCCTCGTCGATCAGGATCTCGCCGACGGGGTCCTCCCCGGCACGCACCCGCCACACCGCTCCGTCGAACCCCATGGACTCTCCCCCGCTCCGCCGCCGTCGATCACCCCGTCAGCTTGTCACCCGGCACTGACAATGCGCTGGGACCAGAAGTTGAGGCGCTCCCGTACGACGGGGTAGCCGGCCCTGCTGAAATGCGCGGCCATCGGGAAGTTGTCCTGGTCGGTGGCGGCGGCGATGAACTCGGCGTCGCGTTCGACGAGGAAGTGGGTGCACTCGGCGAGCAGGTCGTAGGCGTAGCCGTGGCCGCGGTGCTCCGGGAGGACGCCGATGAAGCCGATGCACGGTCCGTTCGGATTGCGGGCCGGGATGTGGATGCCGACCGGTTCGCCCTCGGGCGTGCGGGCGAGCTGCCACCACGCGCGCGGTGACGGGAACCAGTGGAAGACGTCGAGTTCCTCCTGGGCGGCCTGGTCGATTCCGCCCTGCTCGATGGCCCGCCGGGCGTGGGCGTCCAGGGTGACGGAGTGGATGCGGCGCAGGGCGTCGAAGAAGACGGTGTCGTCCGGTTCGGCGGAGAAGACGAGGCGTCCGGGGCGCTCGGGCAGGCCGTTGTCCGGGGTCCAGCGGTAGATGAAGCGTTCCACGAGCGGTGCGTATCCGGCTTTGCGGGCGGCGGCGGTGCGGGTGGTGACGGTGGCCGACAGACCGGGGGCGTCCCGCCAGCCGGCGGGCAGGTCGAGTTCGAGTTCCTCGGTGCGCCAGGGTGCCGTCCGCAGGAGTTCGGCTCCCGCGTCCTCCTCGCCCTCGGCCACGTCGAACCAGTTGATGACGAGCGGCTCGGGGTCCTCCGGCCGGGCCCACCAGGCGGCGCGGGCCACGACCCGGCCGTCACGCAGGGCGACCCGCTTCCAGTCGGGCCGGTACCGGGTCTGCCGGTGCTTCTCACGAAAGCCCAGCGGGTCGGGCAGGGTGTCGAAAAGGTGAGCACTGCTCTCGTCGAGCGTGCGGATGACCACAGCGGTCATGGATTCCTCCGGGATGCGTGCTGCGTACAGCGGGGCGCGCTCCCGGTCGGACGTGTCACGCCCGAGGAACGGGAAGGCGGGAGCGCTGGGTGACAGTGGACTGCATGGCGCTCGCCTCCTTCCGGTGCCGTCTCGGGCGTGCTGCACAGGCTAGGAGGACGGGTGGGCGGGTGTCGACGGCTTTCTTCGCGGTGCACCCCCCTGCCGGCGACGCGTAGCGTGGGGATGTGAGATCGGTGCGCGGCTCGTCGTCGCGGCGGAACCGGGAGGAGCGCGGCTGGCTGCGGGGCGCGCCACCGCCGCGATGGGTGCGGGTGCTGCCGCCGGCGCTGCTGGTGGGGGTGACCACGGCCACGCTCGTCACCCCGCACGCAGCCGATCTCGGCTTCCTGCTGGGCGCGATCCCGCCGCTCGCCGTCCTGTCGTACGGGCCGGTGGCGACCGCCGTCATGGGCGCTCTGGTCGTCGTGGTGCTGAACCTCCCGTCGACGCACCTGAACCGTCCCGGCAACACCGATCTGCTCACCGTCGTGTTCGTCGCCCTGCTGAGTGTGTTCCTCTCCTACGTGCGCAGGCTCCGGGACGCCCAGCTGGTCATGGAGCGGGCGATCGGAGAGGCCGTGCAGCAGGCCGTGATGCCGCCGCTGCCGGAGCGCGTGGGGCGGGTGGGGTGCACGGGCTTCTACCGGGCCGCCCAGGACGGGACGCTGGTGGGCGGGGACTTCTTCGACGTGCGGGCGGGGCCGCACGGCGTCCGGGCGGTGATGGGGGACGTGCGGGGGCACGGGCTGGCGGCGATGGCGACGGTGGTGTCGCTGCTGGGCGCGTTCCGGGAGGCGGTGCTGGACCAGCCGGACCTGGCGTCGGTGGCGGCCCGCATGGACCGCAGGCTGGGGGTGGACTCGGCGGGTGTGCGGCACGCGGAGCTGTTCGCGACGGCGGTGCTGCTGGAGTTCACGCCCGACGCGCGGGCGGTGCGGATGGTCGCCTACGGGCATCCGCCCCCGGTGCTGCTGCACGACGGCCGGGCCCGCGAGCTGACCGTCGCGTCGGCTCCCCCGCTGGGCCTCGGGCTGATCGGCGCCGATCCCCCGAAGGAGGTCACGGTGCCGCTCCGGCCTGGCGACCGCCTGCTGCTGGCCTCCGACGGCGTCTGGGAGGCCCGGAACGCCTCCGGCACCTTCTATCCGCTGCCCGAGCGGCTGTCCGACATCGCGGACACCGTCTCCGGCGACCTGGCCGCCGCCGTGTGGACCGACCTCGGCCTACGGCACTACGAGGTGCGCGACGACGCCACCCTGCTGGTCCTGACGCCCCAGCCGCCGGGCACCTGACCTCGGCATCCCGTGCCCGTGCGGGACAGGCGGGTCAGCCCACGTCCCACAGGAAGCGGTGGGTGTGGATGCCGAAGTACGGGAAGGACTGGATCTCGCGGACGCCCTCGATGGGCCGGACCACGTCGTTGACGAAGTCCAGCAGATCCTTGGGGCCCGGCGCGACCACCTCCGCGAACAGGTCGAACCCGCCGGAGGTGAGCACGGAGTAGACCACCTCGGGGCGTTCGGCGAGGGCGTCGGCGACGACGCGCGGGTCGCCGTCGACGCCGATGCCGAGCAGGGCCATGGCCTGGCCGCCCATGGCCATCGGGTCGGTGACGCCCACGACCTGAACGGCCCTGGAGTCCAGCAGGCGTTGCAGGCGCTGGCGGGCCGCCGAGGCGGACAGCCCGACCTTCGGGCCGAGGTCGGCATAGGCGATACGGCCGTCGGTCTGCAGCTCGCGCAGGATGGCCCGGTCGATCTCGTCCACAACTCTCCCTTCGTGCTGTGCCGGGGGAACGTCCCGGCTCAGCCGGCCAGTGCGGCGAGGGCCGCGGCGAACACCTCGGTGTGCGTGTCGACGTCCTGCTCGGTGGTGTCGGGGCACATGAGCGCCATGTTGTGGAACGGGGTCAGCAGGATGCCCCGGTTGGCGAGGTAGAGGTGCAGGAAGTCCTCCAGCTCCGGGTCGGCGGCCGCGGCAGACTCGGAGCCCGTGCGGGGCGCCGGCGAGGTGAAGCGGTACTCGGTGCGGGCGCCGAGGCGGCTGACGGACCAGGGCAGCCGGTGGGCCTCGATGCCGGCCCGGACACCCGCCTCGAAGCGCTCGGAGAGCTTCGCCATCCGGGCGAAGGCCTCGTCGGTGAGCACGTGCTCGAGGGTGGCCCGGGTCGCGGCGACCGACAGCGCGTTGCCTGCGAGGGTGCCGCCGACGCCGCCCATGTCGACGAGGTCCAGGTCGGCGCGGTCCAGCAGCCGCTCGGCAAGGTCCGCGGAAAGGCCGTAGGCGCCGGCCGGAATGCCGCCGCCGATCGCCTTGCCGATGGTGAGCAGGTCCGGCTCCAGGTCCCAGGCGGCCGTACAGCCGCCGGGGCCCGCCGAGAACGTATGGGTCTCGTCGTTGATGAGCAGGGTGCCGTACCGCCTGGTCAGGTCGCGTACGCCCGCGAGGTAGCCGGGCTCGGGCAGGACGATGCCGATGTTGGTGAGCGCGGGCTCCATGAGGACAGCGGCGACGTCCCCGTGGGCCAGCTCGCGCTCCAGCCCGGCAAGATCGTTGAACTCGGCGACCCTGCTGGTCAGGGTGACGTCACAGGGGGCTCCGACGTTGCCGGGGCGGGCGGCGCCGCGGCCGTCCGGGCCGACGACGATCAGCGACTCGTCGACGCTGCCGTGGTAGCAGTAGCTGTTGACCAGGATCTTCGGGCGCCCGGTGACGGCACGGGCAAGCCGGATCGCCCATCGGTTGGCGTCGGTCGCGGTCAGCGAGAAGCTCCAGCGGGCCAGGCCGAAGCGGCGGGTCAGCTCGGCGCCGACCCACTCGGCGTCCTCCGTGGGCAGCATGGCGGTGGCCCCGCCCAGGCCGGCGTACCGGCGCTCGACCGCCTCGGTGACCGCGGCGGGCGAGTGACCGGCCATCGCGCCGGTGTCCCCGAGGCAGAAGTCGATGTACTCGTGCCCGTCCACGTCGATGATCCGTGCGCCGCGCGCCCCGGCCAGGTAGCGCGGGAAGGCACCGGCCGTCTTGTTCATCCAGGTCATCGGCACCCGGCCGAAGAGGTGGTCGGCCTTCGCGTAGGCCTCCCTGGAGCGCGGGTTGCGGCGTTCGGCCTCGGCGCTCTCGTCGGCCAGGAGGGCGTGCAGACGCGTGCGGTCCATGGGGTACCTCGATGCCTACCGGGGACGGAACGGTCCGAGCGTACGAGTGAAAACGTGGCGATTTCAAGAGTTGACGCTCGAAACGATCGCCTCGGCGCTCGAATCGAGCGCCGGCCGGGCGCTTGGCCGCGATGCCGGGGATGCCCCGACCGGCGAACCATTGCACGGTGTTCGAACGCGATGTCTTGAACGCCAGGGTTCGCCACCCCTTCCGCCAGGTAGAAATATCTATCAGCATGCATACGCCGGGTTGGGGTGCAGGATCACGCGGAGCGGTGCATGGCGAACAGGATGTGGATGCGGGGCGTGGAGTGGCTCGCCGCGGCGGCGGCAGATCCACGATCGTGCAAATGGGAGTGGGACCACGGGGATGGCATCGCGCTGCTGGAGGCGGGCCGCTTCTGGGACGTCCTGAGCGTCCCCGAGCGGCTCGGTCTGCTCACCCTGGACCTGCTGTGGCGGCCCTCGCTCCCCGTGCCGGGGCCGACACTGGTGGACACCGCCGCGGGGCGGGTCGGGTTCTTCCTGCCGCCGGACCCGTCCGGGGGCTGGGTCGGCGCCGGCCTGCGGTACGCGACCAAGGGGTCCTGGGTCTCCGTACCGCCGCCGTACCGGCCCGCCCGCTCCCTGGAGTGGCTGGTCCCACCGGACGGCACCGGTACCCTGCACCGGCCCGGCACGCTGGAGGCGGCGCTGCAGGAGGCCAACGGCACGCTGGCGGTCCTCGCGCCGTCGCGCGGGCAGTAGCGGATCAGGGGCGTTCGGGCTCGGGCAGGACACGCACCGCAAGCCCGGCGAGGGTGACCCAGAGCACGTAGGGTTCCGCGGGGACGGTGCGCCCCTGGGCCCGCCACTCCGCCACGAGTTGGGCGTAGATCGGCTCGCGGGCCCGGTCCACCGGGGCCCTGCGGCTGCTTCGGTCCGTCCGAACCGTCCGGTCCGCGCGGTCGATGACGTCCATGCCCGGGCAACGCCCGGGCCGCGCCACCGGTACGCTCCGCTCCGCCCGCTCACCGGGTCGGGTGACCACACCCCTCGAACGGGGCCTTCCGCCCGTCCGACAACCATCCCGGAACAGGGGCGGCTCAGAGCGTCGAGGGGCCCACTTGGCTGACAGGCGCCGCCGGGTGCGCGCTCCTATGCTGGGGAGCCAGGGCTCCGACGTCTCGCCCGCCGCACGTACTGCTCTCACGTGCTTGGAGTCAGCCCATGTCGCATTCATCCGCACGCCTGCGCCAGGGGGCCGCGGTCGCCGTCGTGGTGGGGACACTGATGGTGCCGCTCGGCGGCACTTCCGCAGGGGCGGCGCCGGCCTCCGCGCCCACCGCGTTCGCCGCCGCCGAGCCCACCCCCTCCCCTTCGGGGGCGGAGGTCCGCACGATCACGCCGGACGTGGCCCGCCAACTCGACGCCGCCGTGCAGAAGGTGATGACCGAGGCGAACGTGCCCGGCGTGCTGGTCGGCATCTGGACGCCGCACCAGGGCAGCTACGTCAGCTCGTTCGGTGTCGCCGACAAGAGCAGCGGCCGGCCGATGACACCCGACCTGTACATGCGGATCGGCAGCGAGACCAAGACGTTCACCGTGACCGCGCTGCTGCAGCTGGTCGACCAGGGCAAGGTCGGTCTGGACGATCCGATCGGCAAGTACATCGCCGGGGTGCCGAACGGGAACGAGATCACGCTGCGGCAGCTCGCCGGGATGCGCAGCGGTCTCTTCAACTACTCCGAGGACGACGACTTCTTCAAGGCGCTCACGTCCGATCCGCAACGCCCCTTCACGCCCCAGCAACTGCTCGCCTACTCCTTCAAGCACCCGGTGCTGTTCCCGCCGGGACAGAAGTTCGACTACAGCAACACCAATCTCATCCTGCTCGGCCTGGTCGTCGAGCAGCGGAGCGGACAGCGCCTCGGCGACTACATCCGTCAGCACATCCTGGAGCCCGCCGGGATGAGGAACACCCTGTTCCCGGCCGGCTCCGAGTTCCCCGCCCCGCACGCGCAGGGCTACACGAACCAGACGGCCGACGGCAAGATCGCGGACACGGCCTCCTGGAACCCGTCCTGGGCGTGGGCGGCCGGTGCGATGGTCTCGAAACAGGACGACATGCGGGTGTGGGCGCGCACGGTGGCGACCGGCCAATTCCCGGACGGCAACTGGATGATCAGCCCGGTCACACAGAGGCAACGGCTCACCACACCGCCCACAGCCATCCCGGGGGCGGGGTACGGGCTGGGTATCTTCAACGTGCAGGGCTGGATCGGCCACAACGGCTCCCTGCCGGGCTACGAGTCCCTGACCGTCTATCTCCCGGCGGCACAGGCGACCCTCGTGGTGCTGCTCAACACCGACATCGACCACGACGGACAGGAACCGAGCACCCTGTTCGGCGAGGCGATCACGCAGATCATCTCCCCGAACCACGTCTTCAACCTGCCGGCCCAGCCCGCTGCCAGGTAGGTCCCGGCCCAGGCGATTTCCGGTCGAGTCGAGGACGCCCTGTTCGCTGCCGGACGACGACGGTGTGTACTGGACCGCGCCTGCTTCGCGAGAGCCGACCAGCCAGGAGAGCCGTCGTGACCGTCACCGACCGCATCCCGCTCGACCCGTTCGGCACCGACATCGTCGCGGAGAGCGCCCGGCTGCGCGCCCTCGGCCCCGTCGTCCCCGTGGAGCTGCCCGGCGGCATCCCCGCCTGGGCACCCACCGGGTACGACGTCCTGAGGGAACTGATCCTCGATCCCCTGGTGAGCAAGGACGCGCGCCGGCACTGGCGGCTGTGGCCGCAGACCGGTGAGCGCCCCGACTGGAGCTGGATCGTGACCTGGGTGGGCGTGGTCAACATGCTGACCACCTACGGTCGCGACCATGCCAGGCTGCGCAAGCTGGTGGCGCCGAGCTTCACGCTCCGGCGCACCGAGGCGCTGCGCCCGCGCGTGGCGGCCATCACCGTCGAGCTGCTGGACGCGCTGGCGGCCGAGGGCGCCGACGGCCGCGCGGTCGACCTGCGGTCCGGGTTCGCCCATCAGCTGCCCCTGCGCCTGATCTGCGAACTCCTCGGAGTGCCCGACGGGTTGCGCGCGGATGCCGCACGTCTCATCACCGACATCTTCGACACCTCCGACCCGAGCCCGGAGCGGGCGGCGTCCGTGCAGGAGCGGATCGGCACGGTGCTGGGGGCGCTGCTCGCGCACCGGCGGCAGGAACCGGGCGACGATCTCACCACGGAGCTGATCCGGGTCCGGGACGAGGACGGTGACCGGCTCTCCGACGAGGAGCTGCTGCACACGCTGCTGCTGGTGGTCGGCGCCGGGTTCGAGACCACCGTCAATCTCATCGGCAACGCGGTCGTCGCCCTGCTGACGCATCCGGCGCGGCCGGCGGCGGTGCGCTCCGGGGAGGCCGGCTGGAAGGGGGTGGTCGAGGAGACGCTGCGGGTGCACCCGTCGGTCGCCGTGCTGCCGCTGCGGTTCGCGGTCGCGGACCTGTCGGTCGGGGGCGTGACGATCCCGGCCGGGGACGCGATCATCACGACGTACGCGGCCGCCGGCCTGGACCCGGCGCGCTACGGGCCGGACGCGGCCGACTTCGACGCGGGGCGCGGCGCCGACGACCATCTGGCGTTCGGGATCGGGGTGCACCGCTGCATCGGCGCTCCGCTGGCCCGCATGGAGGCACTGACCGCGCTGCCCGCGTTGTTCGCCCGCTTCCCGGAGCTGCGCCTGGCCGTCGGCACCGACGAGCTGCGGCAGGTGCCGTCGTTCATCGCCCACGGCTGGCAGGAGGTGCCGGTCCTGCTCGGCGCCTGAGACACGTGCGGGGCTCCGACCGGTCCCCCGTTCCGGTCGTGCCCCGCGACTGCTGAACCTACGTGCGGGGCCACGGCGGTGGGTACCGCGCCGGTGCCCTTTCCGGGGCGGCGAGGACTCACTCGTGCACAGGCGAGTCCGGTTGGCCCCGGTTCGCCCCGCCGACGGCGGGTGCGGCAAGAGCACCGGTCGCCAGGTGGGCGAGGACGACCTCGTACAGGTCGCTGCCCATGGCCAGCAGCTGGCGTTCCAGAACCGGTTCGGCGGCCCGGACGTGGTCGCGTACGGTCTGGGCGTGCACGCCCAGGTCCCGGGCCGTGCGTTCGGCGTTCGAGTCAGCGGCGATCCAGGCGCGCAGGGTGCCGCGCAGGTCGCGGCCGTCGCCGTCCAGGCGGCCGAGGAGGTCCTGCGCCCACAACCGCAGCGCGGCCGAGGTGAGCAGATCGCCGAGCCTGTCGGCGCGCGGGTGCGGGGCCGTGCCGTCGGGGTCGTACGGGCCCTGCACCGCCTCGGTGTTGAGCGCGAGGCGGACGACGGCGCGGGTGGTGAGGTGGGAGAAGTCGGTGCCGAGCAGCGCCTCGACGCGGTCCATGCGGGCACGGACGGTGTTGCGGCTGACGCCGAGGACCTTGGCCGCGCTGACGGCGGTGAACTCCAGGCCCAGCCGGGTCGTGGCGAGCAGTTCGGCGCGGATGTGGTGGGGCAGCGTGTCGAGGGGACGCAGCACGCGCGCGGACCAGGCGCGCAGGGCGACGGGGTCCATGAGCCGTTCGGGGTCGGTGCGTTCGGCGAAGACGGCCGTCTGTTCCGGGCGGAAGCGGGCGACGGCCAGGGCACTGATGGCCTGCCCGTAGGCGGTGGCGGTCCGGGCGAGGCGCTGGCGCAGGCTGCCGCCGAGGAAGGTGCCCGGCCGGCCGTCGACGAGGGAGCGCAGCCGGTCCCCCGCCGTCGGCCGGGGGCCGACGACGATGACGTGCCCGTCCATCGCGGGGCAGCGCACGACGAGTGCCAGGCCCTCGGTGAGGTGCGCGCAGGCGTCGGCGACCGCGTCCCGCTCGGCGGGCGAGACCTCGACGACGTAGACACACGCGGTGTCCTCCTCCAGCAGGCCCGGCCACAGTCCTGCCGCGACCCGGCGGGCGGAGACGGTGTCCTCCACCATCAGCAGCTGCAGGATGGCCAGCCGCAGGTCGGCCGTGGCCCGGCGCAGCCGGCGCCCGTCGTCCGTCAGCTTCCGTTCCCTCAGGAAGAGTTCGAGGACGGACGCGGTGCGGTTCACGATGTCGGCGGCACGCCGGTCGAAGGGGTCGCGGCGGGCCACGGCGAGCACCGCTCCCGCCGCCGGGCCCCGTTCGGGGTGCCGTATCCCGACCAGGCGGACATGGTGTTCACCGTCCTCCAGGGCGGCCGCGGAGATCCTGCCGGTGACCACGTCGGTGAGCACGGCGCCGTCGAGCGGCAGGCGTTCACCGGCGAGGAGGCTTCCCTGGTCGTCCTGGAGGCAGACCGTGGCCCCGACGGTCCGCCCGAGCCAGGTGACGACCCGGCGCGGGTCACGGCCGGCGGGACGCAGATGGTCGAGCAGCTGCTCCGCCCACGCGGTGTCGGAGTCCCGCGGCTGCTGGGCGTGAGGGCCCTCGTCGGCTCGGCCGGCCACGTCGCCCTTCTCCTCGTCGTCGGTTTGACCTCGGCTTTCGAACGTGGACGTTACCCCAAGCGGGGCCGCACGCCCCCGACGGTGGCGAGCGCGAATGCGGCGGCGAAGACACGGCACCCCGGGCCGGGGCCCGGACATCACCGCCTGCCTCACAACTTCCCTACCCCCGATGGCAGTTCGCCAGTCGGCCTCCCGGCCCGCGTCCGGACGGCCGCGAGAGCGCGCAGAGCACACGGAGCACCCCGGCCGTACGGGCAGCGGGGCGCAGCGCGCCGGAGCCGCGCGCGGCGCCCGGGGACGGCATAAGCTCGGCGGATGGCGAAGTACTTCGACGTGCACCCCGAGAACCCCCAGCCGCGCAGCATCACTCAGGTCGCCGACGCGGTCCGCTCGGGTGCGCTCATCGCATACCCCACCGACTCCTGCTACGCGCTCGGCTGCCAGCTGGGCAGCCGGGACGGCATCGACCGGATCCGTTCCATCCGCCACCTCGACGACCGGCACCACTTCACGCTGATGTGCCGGGACTTCGCGCAGCTCGGCCAGTTCGTCCGCGTCGACAACGACGTGTTCCGGGCCGTCAAGGCGTCGACTCCCGGCAGCTACACCTTCATCCTGCCGGCCACCCGCGAGGTGCCGCGCATGCTGCAGCACCCGAAGAAGAAGACCGTGGGCGTGCGCATCCCCGACCACGTGGTGACCCAGGCCCTGCTGGCCGAGCTGGGCGAACCGCTGCTGTCCAGCACGCTGCTGCTGCCGGAGGAGGAGGAGCCGATGACCCAGGGCTGGGAGATCAAGGACCGGCTCGACCACGCGGTGGACGCGGTGGTGGACTCCGGGGACTGCGGCACGGAGCCGACCACGGTCGTGGACTTCTCCAGCGGCGAGGCGGAGATCGTGCGGCGGGGCGCCGGGGACACGTCCCGGTTCGAGTAGCGGGCGCAAGTCCGGTCCCGGCGGAGTGGATCTTGCATGGCAGCATGAGAGGTACTCGCAGCGCCGAGGGGCGTCCGCCTCCCGCCGCTGATTCCTCAGGAGGCTCCTCAGCATGACCGCCGTACAGGGAACAGCCGTCGACATCCCGACCGAGGACGGCACCGCCGACGCCTACCTCGCCCACCCCGCTGACGGGAACCCGCATCCGGGCGTCCTGCTCTACCAGGACGCCTACGGCCTGCGCCCGCAGCTGAGGGCGATGGCCGACCGGCTCGCCGGATCCGGTTACACGGTCCTGGTGCCGAACGTCTTCTACCGGCACGGCCGCACCCCGATCGGAGAGCTTCCGGAGTTCATCGACCCCGCTGCCGACCCGAGCATCTGGGAGCGGATCGGCCCGGTCATGGCTTCCCACACCCCCGAGCAGATCAGGTGGGACGCGGACGCCTACCTGGGCTGGCTGGCCGACAGCCCGCTGGTCGCCGACGGCCCGGTCGCGCTGACGGGGTACTGCATGGGCGCCCGCCTGGCGCTGCGCACGGCGGCCACCCATCCCGGGCGGGTGGCCGCGGCAGCCGGCTTCCACGGCGGCCGGCTGGCCACCGACGCCCCGGACAGCCCGCACCGCGGTGCCGAGCACATCACGGCGGAGCTGTACTTCGGCCACGCCGACCAGGACCAGTCCATGCCCGAAGAGCAGATCCGGCTCCTGGCGGACACGCTCACCGCCGCCGGCGTACGGAACACCTGCGAGGTCTACCCGGGGGCGCGGCACGGCTACACGCAGGCCGACACCCCCGCCTACGACCGGGAGGCCGACGAGCGGCACTGGGCGGCTCTTCTCGGCCTGCTGAAGCGCACCTTCTGAGGTCCGCGGGGCGCCCGCCACGCGGCGGGCGCCGCCCGGATCCCGTCCAACTCATTGACATGCACCCGCCTTACCGCAAATCTGAGAGCGCTCTCAAACAGGTACGGACCAATGTCCGTACGACCCCGACCCCACACGGAGGTGGAGAGTGCCCCCCAGCATCAAACGCCCCGCGCTGCCCCTGGCGGCCGCGGCGGCCCTGGTCGGCGGCCTGCTCACGGTGGTCGCACCGGACCATGCCGGTGCCGCCGTACCGGACACCGTCCCGCTGAAGATCACCAACAACTCGGGCCGCGCCGACCCGGTGTACGTCTACGACCTCGGCACCCAGCTGTCCTCCGGACGACAGGGCTGGGCCGACGCGAACGGCACCTTCCACGCCTGGCCCGCGGGTGGCAACCCGCCGACTCCCGCACCGGACGCGGCGATCACGGGACCCGCCGCCGGGCAGTCGAAGACGATCCGCATCCCGAAGTTCTCCGGCCGGATCTACTTCTCCTACGGCCGGAAGCTCGACTTCCGGCTGACCACCGGCGGGCTGGTGCAGCCGGCCGTGCAGAACCCGTCCGACCCCAACCGGAACATCCTGTTCAACTGGTCGGAGTACACGCTGAACGACTCCGGGCTGTGGCTCAACAGCACCCAGGTGGACATGTTCTCGGCGCCGTACGCGGTCGGCGTGCAGCGGGCCGACGGCAGTGTGAGCAGCACCGGGCACCTCAAGTCCGGTAGCTACACCGGCTTCTTCAACGCGCTGCGCGGGCAGCCGGGCGGGTGGGCGAACCTGATCCAGACGCGCTCGGACGGCACCGTGCTGCGCGCGCTGTCACCGCTGTACGGCGTGGAGACCGGGGCGCTGCCGGCGAACGTGATGGACGACTACGTCAACCGGGTCTGGCAGAAGTACTCGACGTCCACCCTCACGGTCACGCCGTTCGCCGACCAGCCGGGCACCAGGTACTACGGCCGGGTCTCGGGGAACGTCATGAACTTCACCAACTCCTCCGGCGCGGTCGTCACCAGCTTCCAGAAGCCGGACGCGTCCAGCATCTTCGGCTGCCACAAGCTGCTGGACGCACCCAACGACGCCGTGCGCGGCCCCATCTCCCGCACGCTGTGCGCCGGTTTCAACCGCTCCACCCTGCTGGTGAATCCCAACCAGCCGGACACCTCGGCGGCGAACTTCTACCAGGATGCGGTGACCAACCACTACGCGCGCAAGATCCACGCGCAGATGGCCGACGGCAAGGCGTACGCGTTCGCCTTCGACGACGTCGGCAACCAGGAGTCGCTGGTCCACGACGGCGCTCCGCAGCAGGCGTATCTGACGCTCGATCCGCTGTCCTGACATGCCACGGTCCCGCACCCGGAAGCCTCCGGTGTGCGGGACCGCGACGTGGGACTCAGCCCGTCGTCAGGGCGGTGTCGTCCACGACGAAGCTGGTCTGGAGCGAGTAGTCCTCGACTCCGTTGAACTTCAGCGTGACCGTCGAGCCCGCCAGCGAGGACAGGTCGAAGGACTTCTGGCTGTAGCCGGAGGCCTTGTTGAGGTTCGAGTAGGTCGCCAGGGTCTTCGAACCGGCGGTCACCGTCAGCTTGTCGTACTGAGTGCTGCTGGTGGTCTCGTCGGTGTCGATGTGCAGGTAGAAGGTCAGGGTCGCCTTGCAGCCCGCGGGGATCGTCACCGACTGGGACAGGGTGTCGGTGTGCGAGGAGCCGTAGCCGTCGAGCCAGGCCTTGTAGGAGCCGCTGTGGGCCGCCTCACCGCTGTCGGTGCCGATGACTCCGCTGGTCGCCGTCCAGCCGGTGCTCCCCGACTCGAAGCCCGGGTTGCTGAGCAGCTGGGTCGACGAGCAGCCGCCGCCGGTGGAGCTGACCGTCCAGCCGAAGGTCGCGGTGCCGGTCGCACCGGTGGAGTCGGTCACCGTGACCGTGGTGCTGGAGCTGCCCGCGGTGGTGGGCGTGCCGGAGATCAGGCCGGTCGAGCTGTTGATCGACAGGCCGGCCGGCAGCCCGGAGGCGCTGTAGGTGAGGGCACCGCTGTTGGTGCTGCTCGCCTGGATCTGCAGGCTGACCGCGGTGCCGACGGTGGCGGTCTGGCTGCCCGGGTTGGTGACCGTCACTCCGCTGCTGGGCGGGTTGATGTGGCCGCCGACGTTGATGCCGGCGAAGGCGTTGCCCACCCCGGCGTACTGGGTGGAGTTGGTGCCGTAGAGCGCGGCGGCCGCGTTGAGGGCCGCGGTGCGGGCGGCGGCGTAGTCGGTGCTGGACGTCATGTACGACGTCAGCGCCTTGTACCAGATCTGCAGGGCCGCGGCCCGGCCGATGCCGGTGACGGCGACGCCGTCGGAGGTCGGGCTGTTGTAGGTGACGCCGTTGATGACCTTGGTGCCGCTGCCCTCGGACAGCAGGTAGAACATGTGGTTCGCGGGGCCCGAGGAGTAGTGCACGTCGAGGTTGCCGACGCCGGAGTACCAGCTGTCGGCGGATCCGCCGTCCTTGCTGGGCTTGTCCATGTAGCGCAGCGGCGAGCCGTCGCCGTTGATGTCGATCTTCTCGCCGATGAGGTAGTCGCCGACGTCCGAGCTGTTGTTGGCGTAGAACTCCACGCCCGTGCCGAAGATGTCGGAGGTCGCCTCGTTCAGACCGCCGGACTCACCGCTGTACTCCAGACCGGCGGTGTTGGAGGTGACGCCGTGGGTCATCTCGTGGCCGGCCACGTCGATCGAGGTCAGGGCGTGCGTGTTGCTCGTGCCGTCGCCGTAGGTCATGCAGAAGCAGCTGTCGTCCCAGAACGCGTTGACGTACGCGTTGCTGTAGTGGACGCGCGAGTAGGCCGCGACGCCGTCATTGCGGATGCCGCTGCGGCCGAAGGTGTTCTTGTAGAAGTCCCAGGTCTCCTGCGCACCGTAGGCGGCGTCGGCGCCCGCGGTCTGGGTGTTGGAGCCGGTGCCGTCGCCCCAGACGTCGTCGGAGTCGGTGAACAGGGTGCCGGTGCCCGAGGTGCCGCGGTTGAGGTTGTAGGTCTTGTGACCGCCGCGCGTGGTGTCGTACAGCTGGTACGTCGAGCCGGACAGCGTGGTGGTGAGGCTGACCGTGCCGCTGTACTGGGTGTTGCCGGTGCCTGTCTTGACGGCCTGGTAGCGGTACAGCTCCTTGCCGGTGGAGGCGTCGGTGATGACGTGGAGCTGGCTGGGCGTGCCGTCGTCCTGGAAGCCGCCGACCACCGTCTCCCAGGCGAGCTTGGGTGTGCCGTTGCCGGCCCAGATCACCTTGCGGGCGCTGTCGGTGGTGGGCTTCTTCGCGTCGAGGGCCTTCGCGGCCTTGAGGGCCTTGGTCTCGGCGGCGGACTTGGTGAAGGTCGCGGCGGTGGAAGCGACCTTGATCTTGTGCTTGTTGTTGAAGGTCGTGCTCACGGTGCCCGCGGCCAGGGAGGCCGGCGGGGTGTGCACGACGAGGTCGCCACCGAGGACCGGCAGGCCGGCGTAGGTGCGTTCGTAACGCGTGTGCAGGGTGCCGTCGTTGTCCTTGACGACGTCCTTGACGACCAGCTTCTCCTTGGCGCCGAGCCCGAGGGTGCGGGCGGTCGCGGCGGTCTTCTCCTTGGCGCTCTTGATGAGCGCGGAGTGCTGGGCGGGGCTGAGCTTGGCCTCCAGGCCTCCGGTGCGAAGGGGGCTCGGGTGGGGGCCTGCGGGCTTGGCGGTCGCCGGGACCGACTGGATGCCGACGGCGAGGAAGGCGGCGGTGGAGACCAGTGCGGCTCCGACCGTGGCCCGTCTGTGGGGAAGACGTCTCACTCGTACTCCTCCTGCTGCGGCCGCCGGGTCGCGGCCGGTGACAGACCGGACAGACGGGTGTGCTGCCCGGGACGAGCTGAGCTGTGCGGGGACCGTGATCCGTGCACACACCTTGGAGGATCCGTGTGCGGGGGGAGGATTTCAGCTTTGACCCGCACATGTCAGCCACGTCGGGGGCAATCGAGGGTTTTCCCTATGCGGGCGGGGCAGCTCGGGACACTCCCGTAGGTATGGCCCCCAAGTGCTCCCGCAGGAACCGGACCTGATGGTCCAGCAGGCCCTCGGTCAGGTCGGTGCCGAACGCCTGGTGCCCCGTGCCGGGCAGGAGCAGCACCTCGTGCGGACGGCCCGCCGCGAGCAGCGCCTCGGACAGGCGCAGCGTGTGGACGGGCCGCACGTTGGTGTCGGCGAGGCCGTGGATCAGCAGCAGCGGGCGGGTGAGCCGGTGCGCCTCGCCGAGCAACGAGCAGGCGTCGTACCACTCGGGGTACTCGTCCGGGTGGCCGAGGAAGCGCTCGCGCCAATGGGCGTGGTAGAGCCGCTGGTCGGTGACGCCCGCGCCGGCGACGGCCGCGTGGAAGACGTCCGGGCGGCGCAGGACGGCCAGGGCGGCGAGCGAGCCGCTGAACGACCAGCCGCGGATGCCGACCCGGTCCAGGTCGAGGACGGGATGACTGCGAGCCGCCGCGTGCAGCGCGGTCACCTGGTCGTCCAGCACCGGCCCGAGCAGGTCGCCGTGCACCGCCCGTTCCCAGTCGGGACCGCGCCCCGGGGTGCCGCGGCCGTCGGCGACCAGCACCGCGAAGCCCTGTTCGGCGAACCACTGGGACAGCAGGTCCTTCCAGTCGTGCGCGGCGGTCACCCGCTGAATCGCCGCGCCGCCGTACGGGTCGAGCAGCACGGGCAGCCGGCCGTGCTCGGGTCGGTGCCAGGAAGGCAGGTACAGGTCGGCGCGCAGCTCCCGTGGGCCCAGCCGCAGCGGGGTCCGGCGCACGTCCAGCACAGGCTGTTCGACGTACGACGGCACGGGCAGCGCCGGCCGCTGGGCACGCAGCACCCCGGCGCGCCCGCCCGGCCCGTCCGCGTCCAGGGTTGTCCGTACGAGGGTGCCGCCGCGCCGCACTCCCCCGTGCAGCCCCGCCCCCGCACTCAGCCGACGCGGGCCCGCCGCTCGGTTCCACGACCACAGGTGGGTCTCGGTGGGCTCGTCGGAGCCGGTGAACAGCACGTCGTCCCCGTCGACACCGAGGACGGCGCGGAGTTGGAGGCCCGCCGGGGTGACCGGCTCACCGTCCACGGCCAGGTGGCGGGTGCCGCGCAGGTCGGCGTGCGACAACAGGGCGCCGGAGGCGGTACGGACAGGGAGCCCGGTCACCAACTGCACCCAGTGGGCGTCCCGTTGCTCGTGCAGGACCGTGGTGCGGCCGTCCGCGGGGTCGATGGCGAGGAAGCGGACCGTGCACTGGTCGCGGGACTGCACGACCGCGAAGGGCCCGTGGACGTCCCAGCCCGCTCCGACCACGTACTCGAAGGCACCCCGGTCCCAACGGACGGGAATCAGCGGTCCGTCGAGAGGGGCGAGCCACAGGCTGACGTCCGGGTTCGGGGTACCGGCGGTGGCGTAACGGTGGACCTCGGGCGGGCTGTCCGGGGTGGCGGGGTCGGTGCTGTACCAGCGCCGGACGCGGCGGTTGTCCGTGCGGGCGCAGAGCAGTGCGGTGCCATCGGGCGACCACCAGTGCCCGCGCGGGCCGTCGGGGAGGGTGGCCGACGTGTGCTCGGCCGCACCGAACTCGATGTCGGGGTCGGACGGTTCGGCGAGTACCCGCTCTTCCGTGCCGTCCGCCCGGATCACGCACAGCGCGCCCTTGCTGAGGTAGGCGATCCGCCGGCCGGTGGGGTCCGGGCGCGGATCGGCTACCGGGCGGCGGGCGGGAAGCCACAGAGGCTCACCGCCGCCCACCCGTACGGTCCACAACGCGCCGGCGAGGGCGAAGGCGACCAGCCGGGCCGCGCGGTCGGTGCCGTACGCCTCGATGCCGCGGGGCCTCACCGCATCCCCGGTCAGCCGGACCGGATCGGCGAACAGCCGTTCCGCACCGGTGTCGAGGTCGAGCAGCCACAGGCACGGAGCCGGGTCGTCGCCCGTACGGCCCCGCAGGTACAGGAGCGCTGCGCCGTCACCGGAGACAGTGAACTGGGCGGGGGCGCCGCGGGTGAAGCGGGCAGTGCGGACGAGCTGGGCGGGGAGGGAGAGGGGGGCCACGGGTGGGAGCCTCCCCAGCCACCACACAGTTATTCGATCATGTGGGCGACTGCTGCCCATCAAGACACGCTCGCCGCACCCGGCACCGCGAACCGGGGCCGGTTGCGCGCGGCGCCGGACGGCATCGACGTGTACTTCGACCATGTGGGCGGCGAGCAGTTGCGGGCCGGGGGAGACGCGATGCTGATCGGCGAGCTGGCGGAACGCACCGGCACCACCACCCGCGCCCTGCGCTACTACGAGGAGCAGGGCCTGCTGGAGTCCGCCCGGACGCCGGCGGGGTACCGCGTCTACGGTCCGGCCGCGGTGACCCGGGTCCGCGACGTCCGTGACCTGCTGGCGTCCGGGTTCACCGTCGAGGACGTGAAGTCGTTCGTCCGCCACCTCGACACCGATCTGCTCGAGGTCTTCACCTACTCGCAGGCGCGCGCCGACGCCTATGCCGTGGGCGCACACCGGGTGGCCGAGCTGGAGGAGAGGATCGCGACCCTCACCCGGGTACGGGACATCCTCGTGCGTCGGATGCCCTGGCCGGCGGCGCCCGGCGGTGCCCCGGAGCAGTGCGCCACCTGACCGGCACCATGCCAACTTGTCTGGTCAAGTTTGGTCTCGGTTCTTCCGTTCGACAGCGCAGACCGATACCCATGTCCCGTTCATCGTGCACAGCCGGGCCCTACGGCCCTCACCCTCACCACACCCTCTTGAACGGGACGAGGTACACGCATGCGACTGCGCTGGAGATCCCTCGGCGGGCTCCTGGCCCTCCTCGGCGCACTGATCGTCTCCGCTCCCCCGGCCCACGCGGCCGGGAGCAGCGGCAATCTGATCGTCAACGGCGATGCGGAGGCCGGTGGTTACTGCACCGACGACTGGTCCGCTGCCACCACGGTGCCCGGCTGGACCACCCAGGCCGGCGGCCCGGACGTCATGTGCCACACCGCCGGGTCCTTCGGGCTGCCCGACGACGGCAAGGCCCCCGGCAAGGCCTTCTTCGGGCCCGGCAACTTCGGTGACGGCTCGATGTCGCAGACCGTGAACGTCTCCTCGGCGGCCACGGCCATCGACGGCGGCGGCGTGAGCTACAACCTCTCCGGCTGGCTGGGCGGCTGGACGGTCTACGGTGGTTACGTCGCCGTCGGCCTGCACTTCCAGGACGCGAGCGGCCACCCGCTGGGTGCGACGGCCAAGCTGCCGACGGTCTCCGCGTCCGACCGGGGCCTGGCCACCAAGTTCCTGTCCCGCAGCACCACCGGCCCGGTGCCCGCCGGGACCCGGTCGATCCAGGTCGAGGTGCAGTTCCTGTCGACTTCGCACGAGACCGGCTACCTCGACAACCTCTCCCTCACCCTGAACACCCCGGTCACCGCGCCGGCGCCGCTCACCCCGCCCGTGTCCCGAGTGCCCGGCTACGACAACGTGTTCATGGTCATGATGGAGAACACCGACTACTCCGCGGTCATGAACGACCCGGCCGACACGCCCTACATGCACAGCCTGATGAGCAAGGGCGCGACCCTGACCGACTTCCACGGGGTCTACCACCCGAGCGACGAGAACTACCTCGCCGTCGCGGGCGGTGACACCTACGCCAAGGGCGCCACGTACTGGCCCAACATCAACTCCCCCCAGCGCAACCTGGGCGACACCCTGGAGGACGCCGGGAAGACCTGGAAGGCCTACGAGCAGGGCATGGGCACGCCCTGCAACACCAAGAACAACTACGACAGTTACTACGAGCCCGACGACGCCCCGTTCATCAACTACACCGACATCAGCGGCAACGCGTCGCGCTGCGCCGCCCACCTGTTCGACACCACGCAGCTGACCACCGACCTGCAGTCGGCCGCGACCACGCCGAACTTCTCCTGGATCGCCGCCGACGACTACTACGACGGCGAGGCCTCCGGCAACGGCAGCGCCACCAGCCTGAAGACGCAGGACGGCTGGCTGAAGCAGACCCTCGCCCCGGTGCTGTCCTCCCCCGCCTGGACCCAGCAGCGCTCGCTGCTCGTCCTGACCTGGGACGAGAGCAACAGCGAGGCCTACAACCACATCGTCACCACGGTCGTCGGCTCGCAGGGCACCGTCCCGGCCGGCACCAGCAGCCCGGCCCACTACGACCACTACGGCATCGCCCGCACCATCGAGTCGGCCCTCGGCCTGCCCGGCCTGACCGCCAACGACACCTATGCGACGCCGCTGAACGCCGCCTTCGCACCGTCCAGCACGACGACGCCGACGCTCACCGGTGACCTGAACGCGGTCGCGAACGGCGGCAACGTCACCTTCCGGTACTCGGTTCCGTCCGCCGCGCAGGTCAGCACGAAGAACTGGATCGGCATCTACCCGGCCGGTGTCACCCCGGGCCAGCGGTCCGCACTGACCTGGGCCTACACGCCCAACGCGAGCGGCGCGGCCACCTTCTCCACCGGCAAGCTGGGCGGCGCCGGCAGGTACGACGTGTACTACCTGGCCAATGACGGCTACTCGGTGCTGGCCGGGCCGTTCTCGCTGACCGTGGACTGATCGGGACTGTGGACCGACCAGGACTGTGGGCTGATCAGACACCCTCAGTTCGGCGCCCCGGGCGGCACCCGGGGCAGCGGGTCGAGCCTCAGCGTGCGTGGGTCGGCCAGGTAGGCACCGATCGACCTGGCCGCCTCACGCCGCTGTTCCCCGCCCTGCACGCGCAGGATGTCGGCGAGCCGTCGCAGGGCGTTCCGGAGGGTGGCCCTGACCGGAGCGTGCAGGCCGGGCGATTCGAGGACGGTGAGCAGATGGTTCAGGACGGTCCAGTCGGCCGTGTGCCGCACACCCTCCCCGCCCGGCGGAACTCCGCGAGGAGAAAGTCGGGGGCGGGGGTGTCGTCGCCGGTCATACGGGCCTCTCGGTCGGTGCGGCTCCGGGAACGCTCGGTGCGGGTCCGGGGACGCATCGTGTCAGGCCCCGCCCTGCGGGCCGTGATCGGCACGTTGTTACCGTGCACCGCGTGTCTGACTCCTCACGCGATACCGCACAGGGCGCCGGCTGGGGCGCGGCCGAACGCGGCGCCTACCAGCGGCTGATGCCCGACCACGTCGAGAAGCTGTCGTGGCTGAATCCGAGGACCCTGTGGGCCGCCCGCAACGGCGTGCTGGCGTCCTGGTTCGGCGACCCGACGGGCCGTACCCGCAGCCGCCTGGTGGCCCGGCAGGCCGAGGCGGGGGCACCCGTCGACAAGGTGATCCGGCGGGAGGTGCCGGACCGGTTCTCCTTCATGGTCATCGGGGACACCGGAGAGGGCGACGACTCCCAGTACGCCGTCGTACCGGGCTTTCTGAAGGCGGGTCAGGACTCGGAGTTCGCGGTGATCGCGAGCGATGTCATCTACCCCGTCGGCAGCGCGGACGACTACGGCACCAAGTTCTTCCAGCCGTACCAGGACTACCCGGCGCCCATATACGCGATACCGGGCAACCACGACTGGTACGAGGACCTCGGCGCGTTCATGCGCGTCTTCTGCGCCGACGCCCCGCCGCCGGCCCCCGAGCCCACGCCCCGCCCGCTCACCGGCGCCTGGTGGCAGAACCTGCTCTGGCACCGCCCGCGCGCGGGTGACGGGCAACGCCTGGCCGACGCACGGAAGTTGCGGTCGGCGCCGGGGCAACAGGCCGTACAGCCGGGGCCGTACTGGGCGATCGACGCCGGTCCGGTGCGGATCGTAGGCATCGACACCGGACTGCTGGGCACGATCGACGCCGAACAGGGCGCGTGGCTGCGGGAGGTGTCCCGCGGGCCGAAGCCGAAGATCCTGATCACCGGCTCGCCGCTGTACGTGGACGGCGAGCACCACCCCTGTGCCATCGAGGGCGGCGGCACGGTCGACGACATCGTCCGGGACCCGGCGCACCGCTACGTGGCCGCGATCGGCGGCGACATCCACAACTACCAGCGCTATCCGGTCGACGTGGACGGCCGGACCATCCAGTACGTGGTCTCGGGCGGCGGCGGCGCGTTCATGCACGCCACCCACACCATTGCGCGAGTGTCGGTCGCGGGTGTCACCGAACGCGACTTCCGCTGCTATCCGCTGCGCGGCGACTCGCTGGCCTTCTACAGCCGCCTGTACGGCCGCCGCCTGCGCCTGCGCCGCTTGTTCACGCTCACCGAGTCCGAGGCGACGGCCGTCATCGCCGAACGGCTGGGCATCGAGCCGGGCCGGGCGCCCGGCCCGGACACCCGGGTCACCCGGCGCACCCGCCTGGTCGCGAGCCTGCTGGGCACCGGCGGCCGCCCCGACCGCACCTCCCGCTTCCGGCTGCCCGTGCGCAAGCTGTACACCCAGCTGTTCTCGCCCGGCTCGGCCACCTACAGCCCGCCGTTCTTCAAGTCCTTCCTGCGCCTGGACGTCACCCCGGAGGCGGTACGGCTGCGCTGCTTCGCGGCGACGGGCAACCGCGCCCAGGAACTCGATCCGCCGGTCGAGGACGAGGTCACCATCCCGCTGAACTGATCACACGGTTGTCACACTCGCCTGCCAGAATCGGAGCAGGGCCGATGCCAGGACCGGGACGGAGACACCGCCAGAACCGGGGCAGGGCCGACGTACAACCGCTGGAGGAGCCCGTGCCGTCCACCGCCCGCCCGCTGCGCAAGCTGGGCTTCCTCACCATCGGTCTGTTCGACGCGGCCGACCCGGGCCGGGGCCACGAGGCCACGCTCGAGATCATCGAGCTGGGCGAGCGGCTGGGCTTCGACAGCGCCTGGGTCCGCCACCGGCACCTGCAGTACGGCATCTCGTCCCCGGTCGCGATGCTGGCGGCGGCCTCACAGCGCACCCGGCGCATCGAGCTGGGCACGGCGGTGATCCCGTTGGGCTGGGAGAACCCGCTTCGCCTCGCCGAGGACCTGGCGACCGTGGACATCCTGTCCGGCGGCCGGCTGAACCCCGGCGTCAGCGTGGGCCCGCCGATGCACTACGAGCAGATCAAGGAGGCCCTGTACCCGGACACCGCGGACGCCGAGGACTTCGGCTACGAGCGGGTGCGGCGCCTCCTCGACTTCGTGCACGGCAAACCGGCCGGCGGCTTCAGCGGGGTGGAGGGCATTGAGGTGTTCTCGGACATGGTCCAACCTCACTCCCCCGGCCTCGGCCGCCGCCTCTGGTACGGCGGCGGCAGCCTCGGCTCGGCCCGCTGGGCGGGCGAGCACGGCATGAACTTCCTGACCAGCAGCGTGGTCAAGGCCGAGGCCCCGGAAGGACCGCTGGACTTCGCGCAGATCCAGCTGTCCCACATCCGCGCCTTCCGTGCGAGCCACCCCGACGGGGACGCGGCCCGCGTCTCCCAGGGCCTGGTGGTGATCCCCACCGACTCGGCAACCCCCGAGCAGCGGGCCAGGTACGAGGCGTACGCGGCCAAGCGCCTCCCCCGGACGGCCTCCCCGCAGGGCCCGGCGCGACTCCTCTTCGCCCCGGACCTGGTCGGCACCTCCGACGAACTCGCCGAGCGGCTGCACGCGCACGCCGCGTTCCGCGAGATCGACGAGGTGGCGTTCGCCCTGCCGTTCACCTTCGAGCACGAGGACTACGTCCAGATCCTGACCGACATGGCGACAAGACTGGGCCCGGCGCTGGGGTGGCGGCCGACGCCCTGATCTCCCGTGTTGCCGGGATCTTGCCGAGCATCACGCGGTGCGTGATCCAGCAGCAGCTGCAACACCGGAGCCGCGGCCGGCACCGCCGTGCCCCGCCGGTCTGCACCCGTTGCGCCCGGTTCGCGCCCTACCCTGCCCGGACGGGAGCCCGCACGCTCAGGGATATGGGGGACACCGACCGTGATGACAGCGTCATTCCGTTACCAGGCCCGGGCCCGGACGGATCCCGGCAGCCACCCGTCGGCACAACGCAGCCGTGGGAAGCCGCCGACCGCGCCCAAGCCGCCAACGACGGCGCCGCCGGACCCGAACCGCCGAACCCGCCGATCTGCCCACAGTGCGGGCTCACTTGCGACCGGCGGGCCACCTACACCGGGCAGCACGTCCTCCTCGAACCCCGCCTCACTCTGCCCGCCCACCTCGTACCAGGTGGGCACCGTTGGCACACGGACGGCAACGGCGCCGCCTGGAACGGAGGCCTGGACGAACCACCGCCCGGGGCGACTTGCCGGATCCCCCACCAACTGGCCTGCCCGGGACTCACGCTGGACGAGATCCGACCGTGGCGGTGGCTGACCGCGGTCCGCGAGTACAACACCGTGCTGGCGCAGCAAAAGGCCGACGCCGAAGCCTTCCACGAGACACTGCCGGACGTCGGCTGAAGGCGCTGCCGGCGTTTGCGCGAAGGAGGGCACCGAGTCAGGTGCCGGTCTGCTGCTCCTCGACGCGCTCGGTCCGGGCGCCCGGGTGGGGTGCGGTGAGGTTGCCGAGGATGTCGAGGAGTTCGGCACTGCGGCTGTCGGGTTCGGTGGGGAAAACGACCAGGGTGAGTCCGTCGGTGCCGTCCACGGAGGGTTTGTTCGAGTGCAGGTCCAGGTCGCCGACCTGTGGGTGGCTCAGGTGGCTGACCCGGCCGGGCCGGCTCGTCCCCGGACCACCTGCGCGAGAACATCGCCGCGGCCGCTCTGGTCCTCCCGCAGGACGCGGCCGCGGAGCTGGACGGCATGGCCGGCTGAGCGGACCGTACCAGGGCACTCGCAGGAGCGGTTCGGGGCCGCAGCAGTGGACCAGGGTGTGGTCGTCGGGCTCGCCGAAGCGGTGGCG
The DNA here is from genome assembly GCF_042892235.1 of Streptomyces sp. NPDC001816. Lineage (NCBI taxonomy): Bacteria > Bacillati > Actinomycetota > Actinomycetes > Kitasatosporales > Streptomycetaceae > Streptomyces > Streptomyces sp. NPDC001816. The sequence continues at coordinate 19,900 of NZ_JBIATY010000023.1, read as the reverse complement.
CCGGGCCGGCCGCAGGGCGAAGGGGCGAGGGGCGGTTTCAGGAAGATCCGGATTACCGGGTTCCGCCCCCGACTCGCCCTCCCCGGGCCTATGTTCACGGCGGTACCCCCTCGCGTCCATGGAGGCTCCGCATGCGCACCGCACTCCGCCTGGCCGTCACCGGCGTGTTGACCGCCGCCACCGTCCTGACCTGCGGCACCGCGGGGGCGACCCCGCCGGGGCCCGGGGTGACGGCCCGGATCATCAGCCAGACCACCATCGGCGACACCGACTACACCCTGCGGGAGATCACGGTCCCGCCCGGTCAGAGCACCGGATGGCACTACCACGACGGCCCGTTGTACGGCTTCGTGAAGCAGGGCACCCTCAGCCACTTCGACTCCACCTGCGCCTCGGACGGCGTGTACCGGAAGGGCTCGACGATCCAGGAGCCGTCCGGCCCGGACCACGTCCACCTCGGCCGCAACCTGGGTGACACCCCGCTCGTCCTCGATGTGCTCTACGTGCTGCCGCACGGCTCCCCGTTCTCTGAGGACGCGCCGAACCCGGGCTGCCCGTTCCAGTGATCAGGCGTCGGGCAGCGACTGCTGCGCCCAGATGGTCTTGCCGCTGCCCGTCTGCCGGCTGCCCCGGCGCTGGGTGAGCTGGGCGACCAGCAGCAGTCCGCGCCGCCCTCGTCGTAGGCGTGCGCCCGCCGCAGGCGCGGTGAGGTGGAACTGTCGTCGGAGACCTCGCAGATGAGCGCGCGGTCGCGGATCAGGCGCAGTTTGATGGGCGGTTCGCCGTAGCGGATGGCGTTGGTGACGAGTTCGCTGACGACGGGTTCGGTGACGAACGCGGCCTCCTCCAGCCCCCGGGCGGCCAGTCGTTCGGTGGCCGCCTGCTGGAAGCCGGCCACCCGGGCCGGGTCGGGCGGTACGTCCCAGGTGGCCACGCGGTCGCTGCCGAGGGCGCGGGTGCGGACCATGAGGAGGGTGACGTCGTCGGTGGGGTGTTCGGGCATGACGGCCTTGTCGCAGGGCGAGGGTCCCGGCCTGCGTGGCGAGAGCGTCGGACGGAACGTGAACGTCCTCGGCGAGCAGGTCGGTCGCCGGCCTGCCGACGACCTCCTGCGCCGTGTGCCCCGTGAGCAGTCGTGCGCCCTCGCTCCACCCCGCCACCCTGCCCTGGGCATCGATGATCGCCGCGGCCGCGACACGCTCCATATGCCCGAGGATGATCCGATTGCTCCGGGCATCAAGCGCGGCAGCGGCGCGCTTCAGCCCTTGTGGGCGCGCAGTGCGGACAGAGCCCGGTCGGCGTGGGTGTTCATCCGCAGCTCGCTGCGGACGATCTCCAGGACCGAGCGGTCCTCGGCGATGACGAAGGTGACCCGCTTGGTGGGCGCGAGCGTGAAGTCCCGCTTGACCCCGAACCGCTCGCGGACCGCTCCGTCGGCGTCGGAGAGCAGCGGCATGCCGAGGGTGTGCCGGCCGGCGAACTCCTGCTGCCGCTCGACGCTGTCGCCACTGATTCCGACCGGGCGGGCACCGACGGCGGCGAATTCCGCGGCGAGGTCGCGGAAGTGGCAGGCCTCGGCGGTGCAGCCGGGCGTCAGGGCGGCGGGATAGAAGAAGAGGACCACCGGGCCCTCGGCCAGCAGCTCGGTGAGCCGCCGGGTGGCGCCGGTCTCGTCCTGCAGGGCGAAGTCCTCGACCTTGTCCCCGACCTCAATGCGCTCGCTCACGACCGTCCCTCTCCGTTCCTTGCCACACTGCGGGCCCACAGTACGAGGGGCACCTGGAGGGGCAGCCGGGCCAGGGCCGCGTTCCGCTGCGGCGCGGGCCGGTGCCGCCAGTCGACGGCCATCTTCACATTGGCGGGGAACACCCCGACGAAGAAGGCGGCGGCCGCCTTCGCGGCGACGGCGCGGGTACGGGGCGATGCCAGCCCTGCCGCCAGTGCCAGTTCCACGACCCCGCTGCCGTAGGTCCAGGCCCTGGGCGAGCCCGGCAGCACCTTCGGAATCGTGGCGTCGAACTGCCGCGGGACGGCGAAGTGGGCGACCCCGACCGAGGCCAGCAGACCGGCCAGCAGCAGGGGTGAGCGTTCGGACCGGGGCACGGTTCCTCCTCTGGTGTCCTGCCGCCGGATATTACTCGACGGTAGACACTGGGGCCGTAGCTTCGGGATGAACAGATGGGGCGGTTACCTCGGGAGCAGCGACCGGGACTGCCGCTCCGGGAGGAACTGCCGGGACCGTCGCTACGGAAGGAACGGCCGGGACCACTGCTTCGGAGGAACGGCCGAGACGGCCGCCCCGGAAGGAACAGCCAGAGCCGCTGCCGTCACGCCGTCGTCGCGCGGGCGTCGGCCTCCTGGCCGGACTCGTCGTCCACCGCGTAGGCGAGGAAGTCGTCGACCATGCGATGGAACAGCCCGGCCAGCTGCCGCAGCTCCGCGGGCTGCCAGTCGGAGAGGGCGAGCTGCATCCCGCGGGCCCCGGCCTCCCGGACCCGTGCGACGGCCTCCCGGCCCGCGTCGGTCAGCTCGATCCGCTGGGCCCGGCGGTCGTCGGGGTCGGGGACCCGGGTGACGTACCCCGACCGCTGCAGCTGCTGCACGGTTACGTGCTTACCATATGATTTGCGTAACTTAAGTAAGTTAGTGAAGCGCCCGTGCCCGGACGTTCACGGGGACGCGCAGGACGCCGGAACACCTCTCGGCACAGGACTGGATGGGCCGAGACGCGGGGCGGTGCTCGTCCCCGGGAACGTCCCCGGCGTCCCAGGGGATGCGGGAACGGCATCCTGTCGGCCCGTCACGGCAACGCTGGCTGTTGTGATCACGGTTCGTGGTCACAAGAACGACAGCCGGAGGTTTCCATGATCCGACGGACTCTCAAGAGCGGGGTACTGGCCACGGTCGCGGTGCTCGCGTTCCTGCCCACGGCGGCCGGGGCCGCCTCGGCGAACGCGACCACCACCCCGCGCCCGGTGCCCAGCGTCGCGGCCCGGCACACCACGCACCACGCACAGCAGCGCACGCACCACACCAAGCACCGCGGCCACCACGCCAAGCGCACCGTCCGCCGCGTCCACCACCGTCGGTACCGCACGCGTCACATGCACCACTTCGTCGCCGCGGGAGTGGCGCGGGCGGTCGCGCAGGGCATGTCGTACCGCCGCAGCCTGCCCGCCCTCGGCCGGGTCTCCACGCACGGCGCCCGGCTGAACGTACGCTCCGGCCCGGGCACCAACTACCGCGTGATCGGGCACCGGCACACGCACCGGCTGCTCACGCTCAGCTGCAAGAGGTACGGCTCCTGGGTGTACGGCAACCACACCTGGTACCGCCTCCCGCACCACCGGGGCTATGTCTCCGCCCGCTACGTCCGCACCGGACGCACCGCCGTCCCGTGGTGCTGACGACCGCTCACGCACGCACCGCCTGACCGCCGAAGGCCTGCTCGGGAACTCCCTTCTCCCGAACAGGCCTTCGGCGCGCATATGCCTCACCGTCCTCATACCTCGGCAGGTGTTGCGGATCCCGATCTCCTGGGCAGCCATTCCGACAACAGGGGCGAAAGCGCCCATAGCGGAATGGGAGTCGAGGGACGCACGATGCGGCATCCCCAAGGATCGACCACGCCGGACGAGCCACTGGTGGTGAGACTGCGCGAACTGAAGGACGGTACGGGACTGAGCCTGGCGGCACTGGCCGCGCGCACCCCGTACAGCAAGTCGGCCTGGCACCGCTATCTGACCGGCACCAAACGCCCCCCGCGGGGCGCGGTGGAGGCGCTGAGCCGACTGGCCGGCGCCGATCCCGAAGCCGTACTGGCCCTGTGGGAGGCGGCCGAGGAACCCCCCGCACCGAGTCCGCCCGAGCAGGCGGGCCGGTCCCGCCCCCGATGGCTTCCGCTGTCGGCGCTCGCGCTGCTCGGCACGGCCGCAGCGGTGGCCGCCGCGGTCACCGTCTCCGGCCGGCAGGGCTCCCCCGCTCCCGCCGCTCAGACCCTCCTGACCGCGCCCCGCTGTCACGCCCGGTCCTGTCAGGGCCAGTTGCCCGACGCGTCGGTGTGCGCCCGGGACGCGCAGACCACGAGCATGGTGTCCGACACCGACTACGACGTCCGGCTGCGCTACTCCCCCGCCTGCGGCACCGCGTGGTCGCAGGTACGGGTGCGCACGCCGATGGCGCGGGAGGTGTCGGTGCGGGCCGGACAGGACGTGCTGTCGGCGAGCTATCCGGCAGACGACTCCGCCGGGGACACCAGCCCGATGCTCGCCGTCCGTTCACCCAAGGGCGTGGAGGCCTGCGCCGAGGTGGGCGGGAAGCTGGCGTGCACGGGTCTGGACGTGGAGCCGCCCGGCGAGTGAGGCGACGGCGGTGCCGCACCATGGATCCGGGTGCGGCACCGTGCCGGTCACCGGGCGGCGACGAGCTGCTGCTCCGCGCCGCTGCGCTGCGGCCCCCGGGCCGAACGCAGGGCCGCGAGGCCGATGAAGACCATCGACGACACACCGGCCAGGGCGAAGGCCGTGAAGCCCCAGTCGCCGTTGCCCGCGGCGAGCAGCTGACCGCCGAGCCACGGGCCGAAGACGGCGCCGAAGCGGCCCATGCCGGAGGTCCAGCCGACGGCGGTGGCGCGGCTGTCCGGGGTGGAGCGGATGGAGACGGTCGCGTAGATCATCGTCTGGGCGCTGTTGAGGAACACGCCGGTGAGGAAGACGACCAGGAAGGTCACGCCCAGCGGCATGCGGACGCTGAGCAGGAAGACGCCGGCCGCGGTGAGCGCGAACCAGGCCGCGGAGATGCGCGGGGCACCGAAGCTGTCGGCGGCGCGACCCGCCAGCAGCACGCCGACGATGCCGCCGAGGTTGAACAGGACCACGAACGTCAGCGCGGAGCCGAGGTTGTAGCCCTCGCCGCGCATCAGGGTGGGCAGCCAGGTGGCGCCGCCGTAGACGAGGAGGAGTCCGCCGAAGGAGGCCAGCCAGTAGAGCAGGGTCTGGAGCCACTCGCCACCGCGGAACAGGCCGAGCAGGGCGTCCCAGCGGTCGGCGGGAGTCTTCCTGTCGGCCGCGGCGGGCAGTTCGACGTCGTAGCGGTCGGCCGGCGCGCGGGCCTGTTCGGTGCGGCCCTTGGCGACCAGGAACCTCAGCGACTCGGGCAGCACCTTGGCGAGCACCGGGACGATGAGCAGCGGGAGCACACAGACCCAGAACGCGGAGCGCCAGCCGACGGGCTCCACGAGCCACTTGGCCACGTGGGCGGACAGGATGCCGCCGGCGTGGTGGGCGGTCATCAGCAGGCCGATGGTCAGGGCGCCGCGGCCGCCCCTGGCGTAGTCGGAGACCATGCTGATCGCAGTGGGCAGCTGACCGCCGAGGCCGACACCGGCCAGGGTCCGGCCGAACGAAGATGTGCTCCTCCCCCGCCCCCTCCGCTCGCGGCAGCAGACACGCGCTGCTGGTCGTCGGTCTGTGCTGGCTCGCCGTCCTCTTCGACGGCCTCGACATGTTCATCTACGGCTGCGATGAGGCATCGGCGTGGCGGCTCCGGGCGTCGGCGGTCAGCCCACCGGCGGTGTGCCGTGGGTGTGGAAGGACTCGATGGTCTTCAGCCCCCAGGCCTGCCCCTTGGCCCGCTCGGCCTCGGTCCAGGTGATGAGCGGCCAGTCCGGGGCCAGGACGAGTCGGGTGAGCGGGTTGCACAGCTCGATGCGGTTGCCGCCGGGCTCGTAGACGTAGAGGAAGAACGTCTGCTGGATGGCGTGCTTGTGCGGGCCGGTCTCGATGAAGACGCCGGTGTCGATCGCGAGGTCGGCGGCGCGCAGGATGTCCTCACGGGTGTCGGTCGCGAAGGCGATGTGGTGCAGCCGGCCGCTCGAACCGGTCCAGTCCTCCGTGTACACGACGTCGTACGACTTGTTCGTGAAGGTCAGCCAGCGGGCCGCGATGCGCCCGGTGTCGAGCCGGATCTGCTCGGTGGGCCGGGCGCCGAGCACGTGTTCCTGGAACTCGGCGCCGGCGAGCACGTCGGCGGCGAGGAAGTTGACGTGGTCGAGTCGCCGCACCCCCACGCCCCGGTTGGGCTTGGCCTGCGGCTGGTTCTTCAGCGCCGGTTTCAGCTCGTCGGGGGCCTGGTAGTGCTCGCTCTCCCAGTACAGGGCGTGTTCGTGGCCGTCCGGGTCGGTCGTGACGTACAGCGCGCCGAGGCCGGGTTCGTCCTCGGCCCAGCGCCCCTTGCCGCCTGCCGCCTCGATCGCCCTGATACGGCGGTGGAGGGCCTCCTCGCCGGAGGTGCGCAGCGCGAGCCGGCCCAGGCCGGGCCGGTCCCGGGCGGTGAGGACGAGGCTGTGGTGCTCGTAGTCGTCGAATGTGCGCAGGTAGACGGTGTCGCCGTCCTCCCCGTTGACCGTGAGCCCCAGGTAGTCGGTGAAGAAGGCGACACTGGCGTCCAGGTCGGGGGTGAACAGCTCGACGTGGCCGATATGGGCGATGTCACCGAGCGGCGGAGCCATCGTTGCCTCCAAGGGGTTGTCCGGGTGCAGGGGCGGCGGCACGTGGGAAGACGATGCCGTCGATGATCTTTCGGGCCGTGCGGACGACGGCGGTACGACGCGCCGTGGGCGGGGAGGCGGCCGGGTCGACGGCCGTCTCGACGTCCAGGAAGCCGGTGGGGTGCTCGATGCGGACACGGTCGCCGCGCTCGGGCGGTCGGGCGATCCCCTCCCCCACCCCGCCGGGCAGCCGCAGCCCGGCCGCCACGCCCGGGGCGCCGAGGACGCCGATGGAGGTGTGGCAGCGGACGGGGATGAAGGTGCGGGTGGTGACCGCGCCGCCGTTGCGGGGCGGGGCGAGCAGGGTGAGCTTGGGGACGGTGGCGGTCTCCACGTCCCCGAGTCCCATCAGCCGCCCGGCCGCCACCCGGATCTCCTGGAGGCGCTCGGCGAGTGCCAGGTCCTCCTCCAGGTCCTTCGGTTCCTCGTACCCGGTGACGTTCAGCGCGGTCGCCGGGATGAGCACGGTCGGCATCCCGTTGTCCACGCACGTCACCTCGGTACCGGCGACGGTGTCGCGGACGCGGCCGGTCGGCAGCAGCGGGGGGTCCCCGCCCGGGAACTCGATCACCACGGGGGCCGCGGTGCCGGGCACGCCCGAGATCTCGGCGTCACCGGTGTAGTCGACGCGCCCGCCCGGGGTGGGGAAGGCGGCGACGGCCCGCTCCCCCGTGTTGAGCATGCGGATGCGGACGGAGGTCTCGCCGTCACCGGGGACCACGAGCCCCCGCTCGACCGCGAACGGGCCGACTCCGGCGAGGATGTTCCCGCAGTTCTGACGGCCGCTCACCTCGCTGCGGTCCACGGCCAAGCACGCGACCGTACCCAACTCGTGGCGCCGGCCTGCCAGTCGGCGCCGGTGGTACCGAGGCGACCGGACGGGCCCGTTCAGGGGAACCGGTGACGAAAGGCGCGTGACGGCGCCGGGTGCGGTCGACACCTTCTGCCGTGACCGCCGTGACCCTGCCGTTGATCGCGCCGATGCTCGCCACCCCGGGCAGGCTGCCGCCCGCCGCCCAGGACGAACGGTGGGCGTACGAGACCAAGCAGGACGGTCAGCGGGTGATGGTCTACCTGCCCGGCGACGGCAGCGTGCTGCTGCGCGCCCGGTCCGGTGAGGAGATCACCGGCGCCTACCCCGAACTCCGGCCGCTCGGCCGCGCCCTGGGCAGCACGGCCGCCGTCCTGGACGGCGAGGTGCTGGCCCTGGACGAGCAGGGGCGGGCGGACTTCCAGCTGCTGCAGAGCCGGATGGGTCTCGCCCACTCCCCCGCGCGAGCGGCCCGCCGGGCCGCCCAGGTGCCGGTCCACCTGGTGCTGTTCGACGTGCCCTATCTGGAGCGCCCGCTGCTCAGGCTCCCTTACGCCGAGCGGCGGGCGCGGCTGGAGGAGCTGGGCCTGGCCGGGCCGTACTGGTCGACGCCGGCCGCGGTGACCGGGCACGGCGCCCAGGCGCTCCGGGCGACCCGGGAACACGGTCTCGAAGGGCTGGTGTGCAAGCGGCTGGACTCGGTGTACGAGCCCGGGGTGCGCTCCCGCGCCTGGATCAAGATCCGCAACATGCGCAGCGAGGACGTGATCGTCGGCGGCTGGCTGCCGGGCAAGGGGCGGCTGACCGGGCTGCCCGGCGCGCTGCTGGTCGGCCAGCGCGCGGGCGGCCGGCTGCGTTACGTGGGCGGGGTGGGCACCGGCTGGAGCGAAGCGGAGCGGACGGAGCTGGCGGAGCTGCTGCGGGCCGCCGCCAGCGCCGAGTGCCCCTTCGACCCGGTACCGCGGATCCCGGACGCCCACTGGGTGCTGCCCCGGCTGGTCGGCGAGGTCAGCTACAGCACCCGGACCCGGGCCGGAATGCTGCGCCAGCCGTCGTGGCTGCGGCTGCGCCCCGACCTCACCCCGGAGGAGTCGGCGGCGGACGTCCCGGAGGGCGGGCAGTAGGCGTTCTGCGGGGCTTCACTCATGGGACGCGTGTGATCTCTTGGCAGCACGGCCTTTGCCCGGGATGCTGAACTCCCTTGCCCCCCACCTCTGTTGGAGGACCCTCGTGCCGTCGCTCACCTCCCGTGTCCGGCCCGGCAGATGGCTCGGCGTGCTCGCCGGCGCCGCCGCACTCGTCGTCGCCTTCCCGGCCGTCGCCTTCGCCGCACCGCCGCTCGCGCTGCCCAGGAACGCCGAGCCCGCCGAGCTGATGTACCAGCCGGCCTTCGACTACGACACCGACGGCTGCTACCCGACGCCCGCGATCGGGCCTGACGGCACCATCAACGGCGGCCTCAAGCCGACGGGCGCCCTCAACGGCAGCTGCCACGACGCCTCCGACCTGGACAACACCAACAGCTACTCGCGCTACAAGTGCAACAACGGCTGGTGCGCCTACCTGTACGGCCTGTACTTCGAGAAGGACCAGGCGCTCCCCGGCACCAGCATCGGCGGGCACCGGCACGACTGGGAGCACGTGGTGGTGTGGGTGCAGGACGGGCAGGTGCGGTACGTGTCGACGTCCAACCACGGCTCGTTCACCGTGCACCCGGCCTCCAAGGTCCGCTTCGAGGGCGGCCACCCGAAGGTCGTGTACCACAAGGACGGCATCAGCACGCACTGCTTCCGGCTGGCCAACGCGAACGACGAGCCGCCGGAGAACCACAAGCACACCTGGCAGTACCCGCCGCTGGTCGGCTGGAACGGCTATCCGGCGGGCCTGCGCGACAAGCTGAGCACCTACGACTTCGGCAGCGCCCACTTCGGTCTGAAGGACGCGAGTTTCCCCTCCCACCTGGCCTCGGCCGAGCCGTCCGGGATCCCCTTCGACCCGAACGCCTGACCTGCTCTCGAACGCCTGATTCTTGGTGGGGGACATGACGGGGAGGGGCGCCCGAGGGTCTATCGTGTCCCCCATGTCCGTCCCGGAACTGATCCGCATCGTGTCCCGCGACTCACCGATGGCTCTGGCCCAAGTCGAGCGCGTGCGCGCCGAGTTGGGCGTGCTGCAGCCAGGGGTGCGCACCGAGGTCGTACCCGTGAAGACCACGGGTGACAAGTGGCTCGGCGACCTGTCCAAGGTCGAGGGCAAGGGGGCGTTCACCAAGGAGGTGGACGCCGCCCTGCTGGCCGGGGAGGCGGACCTCGCGGTGCACTGCGTCAAGGACGTGCCCGCCGACCGCCCGCTGCCCGCCGGCACGGTGTTCGCCGCGTTCCTGAAGCGGGACGACGTCCGGGACGCGCTGGTGCACCCGGGCGGGCTCACCCTCGACGAGCTGCCGGCCGGCACCCGGATCGGCACCTCCTCGGTGCGCCGGGTCGCCCAACTGGCCGCCACGCACCCGCACCTGGAGTGCGTGCCGTTCCGCGGGAACGCCAACCGGCGGCTGGAGAAGCTGGCCGCCGGTGAGGCGGACGCGCTGCTGCTCGCGGTGTCCGGTCTGGAGCGGATCGGCCGCCAGGACGTGATCAGCGAGGTGCTGTCCCCGGAGACGATGATGCCGCCGATCGGTGCGGGCATCCTCGCCCTGCAGTGCCGGGAGGGCGACACCGAGCTGATCGACGCGGTCAGTGGGCTCGGCGACCCGGCCACGCACCGGGAGGCCACGGCCGAGCGGATGTTCCTGCATGTGCTGCAGGGGCACTGCAACAGCCCTATCGCCGGCTACGCACACGTGGACCGCGGCGGTGAACTATCCCTGCGGGCCTGTGTGTTCACCCCGGACGGCAAGACGCGGCTGAACGCCCACGAGTGGGCGGGCCGGCTGGACGCGGCCACGCTCGGCACCTCGGTCGCGGTGGCGCTGCTGCGGCAGGGGGCGCGGGAGATCATCGACGGCATCCCGCACTGACCGGGTCAGGCGGTGCCGGGCTCCGTCTGGTCCTTCACCGTCTGGTCCTTCACCGTCTGGTCCTTCAGGAAGGCGCTGACCTGGTGGGCCAGGCCGCCCTGTACGGCGCCCGCGGGGGCGGCCGCCGTGGTCGCCTCCAGGATGCCGATGCCGCCCGTCCACAGCCGGCGGTCGGCCCACTCCTCGTCCACCCGCAGCTGGACCTGCACGTCCACGTGGGCGAGGGCTGCCTCCGGGGCGGCCGCATAGAGCACGGCGGTGGCCCGGCGCAGCGGATAGACGTCGAAGCCCTCGATGAACTGGGAGTTGCGCCAGTCGATGAACGCGCCCTCCCCGTCCGGGCCGACCCGGACGTCCATCTGACCGTCCTCGAGATGGATGCCGTAGTGCTGCGCACCGCGGTTCTCCACCGTCACCCGGACACTGAAGTACGTCAGCCCGGCCGCGGCGTCGTCACGTCCGCGCGGCGGCTCGGCCGCCTCCAGGCGGTGGACGCGGACCCGCAGACCGGCATGCTCGTCGTACTCGTGCCAGTCCCCGACCACGTTCGGCTCGTACACAGTGCCCCTCTCGACCTCAGAGAGCTGCTGTCTATCTGTGCGCTCAGCGCACTGTCAAATGAGCGGAATGCGCTGTGGCCAGGGGGTTCGCCCGCTTTGATCGGTGATCAAGCGCTGCCCAGGAAGAATCCCGTCACGGGTGCCTGGGGCGGGGTGCGGCTGCGTGCCGCATGTCACTCCGCGGCAAGATCAGCGGGCCAGCCGGCCGAGCAGTGAGGAAGCCGCGGCGATGCCGAGGGCGGCGGCCACCGCCAGGACGCCGAAGTCGGTGGCGAGGTGGGCGGGCGTGCCCAGCAGCAGGCCACGCAGAGCGTCGACCTGGTAACTGAGCGGGTTGGCCTTGCTGACGGCCTGGAGCCAGCCCGGCATCACCGAGACGGGGTACAGGGCGTTGGAGCCGAAGAACAGCGGCATCGTGATCGCCTGCCCGAAGCCCATCAGCCGGTCGCGGCTGAGGACGATGCCCGCGATGGTCATCGAGAGGCACGAGAAGAACGCGGAGGCGAGGACCACGGCCGCGGCGACGCCGAGCAGCTTCAGCGGGTTCCAGGTGAGGGCCACGCCGAGCAGGGCGGCGATGAGGACGACCACGACGGCCTGGATCAGCGACTTCACTCCGGCCGCGAACGCCTTGCCGGTGATCAGTGCCGAGCGTGGGGTCGGTGTGACGAGGAGCTTGTTCAGGATGCCCGCGTCCCGCTCCCAGATGATCTGGATGCCGTAGAAGATGGCGATGAACATCGCGGACTGGGCGATGATGCCGGGCGCCAGGTAGTCGATGTAGGGGATGCCGCCGGTGGGTATCGCGCGGACCCGGGTGAAGGTCTGGCCGAAGATCAGCAGCCACAGGGCGGGCTGGACGGCGCGGGTGTACAGCTCGGTGCGGTCGTGGCGCAGCTTCTGCAGTTCGACGGCGCACATCGCGGCGACCCGGGCGGGCAGCAGCCGCCAGCCCGCGCGGGGCCGGGGCGGGGTGAGCAGCAGGGCGGTGCCGGCGGCGGTGGGGTCAGCCGACGCGGTGCGCGGTGCGGCGGGTGCTTCGGACATCGCGGAAACCTCCTGCGGAGTCGAGGCCGCTGCCGGCGACGTCCCGGAAGACGTCCTCCAGCGTGGGCAGGGTGTCCGTGCCCCGGCGTTCGGCGAGTCCCCGGCGCAGCTCGGCCGGGGTGCCCAGGGCGCGGACGCGGCCGCGGTGCATCAGGCCGACCCGGTCGCAGTACTGGTCGGCCTCGTCCATGTAGTGGGTGGTGACCAGGACGGTCATGCCGGTGGCGGCGCGTACGGCGTTGATGTGCTCCCAGACGCCGGTGCGGGCGATCGGGTCCAGGCCGATGGTGGGCTCGTCCAGGATCAGCAGCCGGGGCGCGCTGACCAGGGCCTGGGCGAGTTCGAGGCGGCGGACCATGCCGCCGGAGTAGGTGCCGGCGAGCCGGTCGGCGGCCTCGGCGAGGCCGACGGCGGCCAGGGCCTGGGCGACGCGCTCGCCCCGCTCGCGGCGCGGCACGTCGAAGACCCGGGCGAACAGGGCGATGTTCTCCCGTCCGGTGAGCCCGCTGTCGGCGGACAGTTGCTGCGGGACGTAGCCGAGGAGGCGGCGTACCGCCATGCGCTCCTCGGCGACGTCGTGCCCGAAGACCCGGACCATGCCGGCCGGCACCGGGAGGAGTGTGGTGATGCAGCGGATCACGGAGGTCTTTCCGGCGCCGTTGGGCCCGAGCAGTCCGAACACCTCGCCCTCGCGGACGGCCAGGTCGAGTTCGTCGACCGCCCTGGTGTCCTCGAAGGCATAGGCGAGACGGGTGCAGGTGACGGCTTCGGCGGGCGGGGCGGGGGTGTCGCTCGTCATGTCTCCTCGGCTTCCTCGTGCAGGGTGAGGGCCAGCTTGCGCAGCGCCGGCAGGGCCGCGCGCAGGGCCTCCCGGTCGGCCTCGTCCAGCCGGGCCACGTGCCGGCCGACCAGTTCGGCCCGGCGGCGCTGCCAGTCCCCGAGCCGCTGCTCGGCGGCCTCGGTGAGCAGCAGGCGGGCGGCCCGCCGGTCGGCGGGGTCCGTCTCCCGGATCAGATAGCCGTCCCGGACGAGGTGATTGACCAGGGTCGACACGGAGTTGCCCGCCAGGTGCAGGGCCCGGGCAGCCTCCGAGATGCCGATGCCGGGCCGGCCCTGGACCAGCCGCAGCAGCTCCACCTCGGCACCGCTCAGCCGCGGCAGGGTCAGCCCGCCACGCAGCCGGCGCCGGATCAGCCGCTGGATCCGTACGAGCGCGTCGGCCAACTCCTGGGGGAAATCGGATTCCACTCCTGGAGATTATCTCTGTTACAGAGGTATCGCCTTTCAAGAGGAGGCCAAGAGCGGTCCGGGGGGATTCCTCGCGATACCTCGCGCCCGATATCAACCGAATTGTTTGGGCTATCCATCAGCGGGAATCCGCACAACAGTGCTTCGGACAGGAGGCACGCCCGGATCCAGCGACTGCTGAGGGAAGTGCGTGCGATGCCTGTCACCGGCAGCACGAAGCCTCACCCCCATGACGACGCCCCCGACACGACCGAGTCCTTCGAGCGGCTCGCACAGCTGCCGGACGGTCCCGAGCGCCAGGCGCTCCGGGACGAGCTGGTCCGGCTGTGGCTGCCCATGGCCGAGCGGATCGCCGTACGGTTCCGGGGCCGCGGGGAGTCCCTGGAGGACCTGTACCAGGTGGCCGCCCTCGGCCTGGTGAAGGCCGTCGACCACTACGACCCGGCCCGTGGCCGTGCCTTCGAGGCGTACGCGGTGCCGACGGTCACCGGTGAGATCAAGCGCCACTTCCGCGACCACATGTGGACGCTCCATGTGCCGCGCCGGGTGCAGGATCTGCGCAACCGGGTCCGCGGCGCCCTCAAGGAACTGGCGCAGACCACGCCCGGCCGGGCGCCCACCGTCGCCGAGATCGCCGCGCACACGAAGCTCAGCGAGGCCGAGGTGCGCGCGGGCATGGAGGCCCTGGAGTGCTTCTCGGCCCTGTCGCTGGACGCCGAGGTGTCCGGCACGGAGGGGTACGCGCTCGGCGACTCGCTCGGCGAGGCGGACCCCGGCTTCGACCTCGTGGTCGACCGCGCCGCGGTCAAGCCGTGTCTCCAGGCGCTGCCCGAGCGTGAGCGCATCATCCTCTACCTGCGGTTCTTCGACGGGATGACGCAGAGCCGGATCGCCCAGCAGCTGGGTATCTCGCAGATGCACGTCTCCCGGCTGCTCAGCGGCTGCTTCGAGCGACTGCGGGAGGAGCTGCTCGCGGAGGCGCCGGCCGAGCACCTCGCGGAGGCCGGCTGAGCACCTGGCGGCGGCCCGCCCGGCAGCTCGCGGACTCAGGCCGATCCCTCAGTCGTCCACGCTGCCCGGGCTCTCCTCCGTGCCGGCGGGAATGGCCTCGGCGGTCCCGGGGATCTGGACGGGCCCGTGCCGGTCCAGGGCGTCCTCCAGCGCGGCACGGATCGCGGGCGGGATGTCGCCCCGGCGGCCCCAGATCAGGATCAGCTCCGCGATGTTGCGCAGCTTGATGTTGGTGTGCTGGGAGACGTCCTTCAGCACCTCCCACCCCTGGTCGGGTGTCACCCGGCCGAGGGCGACCATCATCCCGATGGCCTGGTCGATGACAGCGTGGGAGGCCACGGCCTCCTTCAACTGGTCCACTTCGGCCTGCAGCTCGGCGATCCGGTCGGGCTCCGTCTCTCCCATGCCTCCATCGTGCTCACCCGCCTGGCCCCCCGCCACCGGGGTACTCGACAGGCACCGCACCCGGTTCCGGTTGGACACTGGGTCCAGACCGGTGGGCGCCGGGCCCCGAGACCAGGACGCGACTGCAATGAACCATGACACGCCTGCCAGCAGTGGACCGAGGACGAAGGCCATCATCTCCACGCACTCCGTCTTCGGTGCCCCGTGCTGGGTGAGCCTGACCAGCCGCGACCTGGCGGCCACCCAGGAGTTCTACTCGGCGCTGCTCGGCTGGCGGTGGCGCGGCGCCAAGCTCGGCGAGCACTTCCGGATCGCGCTGGCCGACGGTGTGCCGGTCGCCGGGATCGCCGCGGTCGCCGCCATGTGGCAGATGGCGGTGGCCTGGACCCCGTACTTCGCCGTGCCGGACGCGGACGAGGCGGTGTCCCGGGCCCGGGAGCGGGGCGGTACGGCGGCCGTGGGGCCCCTGTCGTTCCCGCCGGGGCGGGCGGCGCTGCTCGCGGACCGGGACGGGGCCACCTTCGGGATCTGGGAGGGCGAGCTGGTCGGCAACTGGGAGGCCTGGCGGCGGGCCGCCCCCACCTTCATCCGGCTGCACACCCGCAACGCCTTCGACTCCGCGCTCTTCTACGGCGAGATCCTCGACTGGGCCTCCGGCAAACCGGGCTGCTGCGAGGTCGAGTACGAGGGCGGCGAGGTGGTGCTGCGCAGCAGGGGTGACGTGGTGGCGCGCATCGACTCGGGCGCGGCGGAGTCGGCCCCCGACCCCTCCGTACGGCCGCACTGGCAGATCCACTTCGCGGTGGCCGACGTGGCGGGCTGCGCGCGGACCGCCGAGAAGCACGGCGGCAGCGTGCTGAGCGAGCAGGAGGACGAGGCGATCCTGCGGGACCCGGACGGCGCCCAGTTCACGGTCACGTCCCGCCGCTCGCGCTGAGCAGCCTCAGCGGACCGGCCCGACCCGACCGGTCCAGGAGGCCTGATCGGGGGAGGGGCCCCAGGTCACTTCGACGCCTGCGTCCCCGGCGAGGAACCTGACCAACTCGGCGGCAGCGGCCTGCGCCGCTTCGGCGTCCGCCTCGGCCGGCAGCCCGTCGACGCGTCCGCAGAGCATCCCGCCGTCCGCCGTGCGGACGCTGTGGCGCCACCCGTCCGGTGTCGCCAGCACAACGATGCTCTCGGGCACGCCGCCGAGAGACCTCTGCTTCCTGCGCCGTTTCGCCATACGGCCATCCAACATCACTTCACCGGCGCCGAACCCCGTCGGCCCCTCCCCCCGCCGCGCGACGGCCTCGACAGCACGATCAGGCTTCGGGACTCCACGCGGAGTCGGGTGCCTGCCTTGCGTTCACGTTCGTCGGGGATGCCGTCCGGGTCGGCGGTGTCGATCAGGGTCGTCCAGCGCTCGCCGTAGGACTCGTCGGGGAGGCGGAAGACGACGGGCTCCCAGTAGCCGTTCAGGAGCAGCAGGAAGGAGTCGTCGAGGACGCGGCGGCCGTAGGGGTCGCGTTCGGCGATCGCGTCGCCGTTGAGGAACACGCCGACCGAGTGAGCGTCCTCGCGCTGCCAGTCCCGGGCGGTCATCTCGCGGGCGTCGGGCCGCAGCCACATGAGGTCGGGCAGCGGCTGCGCGGCGTTGGTCGCGGTCTCGCCGCGGAAGAAGCGGCGTCTGCGCAGCACGGGATGCCGGGCGCGCAGGTCGATGACGTACCGGGTGAAGTCCGTGAGGGTGTGCTGCTCGTCCGTCAACTTCCAGTCGACCCAGGAGACTTCGTTGTCCTGGCAGTAGGCGTTGTTGTTGCCGCGCTGGGTGCGGCCGAGTTCGTCGCCGTGGCTGAGCATCGGTATGCCCTGGGACAGCAGCAGGGTCGCCAGGAGGTTGCGCTGCTGGCGGGCACGGAGTTCGAGGACGGCCGGGTCGTCGGTGTCGCCCTCGGCGCCGCAGTTCCAGGACCGGTTCGTGCTCTCGCCGTCGCGGTTGCCCTCGCCGTTGGCCTCGTTGTGCTTGTCGTTGTACGACACGAGGTCGCGGAGGGTGAAACCGTCGTGTGCCGTCACGAAGTTGACGCTCGCCCGCGGCCGGCGCCGGCTGTGCTGGTACAGGTCGGAGGAGCCGGTCAGCCGGGAGGCGAACTCACCGAGCGAGCCGGGTTCAGCCCTCCAGAAGTCCCGTACGGCGTCCCGGTAGCGGCCGTTCCACTCCGACCACAGCGGCGGGAAGTTGCCCACCTGGTAGCCGCCCTCCCCCACGTCCCAGGGTTCGGCGATGAGCTTGACGCGGCTGATCACCGGGTCCTGCTGGATCAGGTCGAAGAATGCCGAGAGCCGGTCCACCTCGTGGAACTGCCGGGCCAGCGTGGCCGCCAGGTCGAAGCGGAAGCCGTCGACGTGCATCTCGGTGACCCAGTAGCGCAGTGAGTCCATGATCAGCTGCAGTACGTAGGGGTGCCGCATCAGCAGGCTGTTGCCGGTGCCGGTGGTGTCGTAGTAGTGGCCCCAGTCGCCGTCGACGAGGCGGTAGTAGGAGGCGTTGTCGATGCCCCGGAGGGACAGGGTGGGGCCCATCTCGTTGCCCTCGGCGGTGTGGTTGTAGACCACGTCGAGGATGACTTCGAGGCCGGCCGCGTGCAGCGCCTTCACCATCGCCTTGAACTCGTTGACCTGCTGGCCCAGGCTGCCGAAGGCGGCGTAGGAGTTGTGCGGGGCGAAGAAGCCGATGGTGTTGTAGCCCCAGTAGTTGGCGAGGCCCCGGTCCTGCAGGACGCCGTCCTGCACGAACTGGTGGACCGGCATCAGCTCCACCGCGGTGACGCCGAGCGAGGTCAGATGCTCCAGGACCGCGGGGTGCGCGAGGCCCGCGTAGGTGCCGCGCAGCCGCTCGGGGACGTCCGGGTGGGTGCGGGTCAGGCCCCGCACGTGGGCCTCGTAGATGACGGAGTCGGCGTACGCGTACCGCGGCGGGCGGTCGTCGCCCCAGTCGAAGTACGGGTCGGTGACCACGCCGAGCATCGAGTGGCCGGCGCTGTCACCCGGGGAGGGGCCGTCCGCCGCGCGCTCGTAGAGCGAGGCGTGGTTGTCGATCTGGCCGTCCACCGCCCGCGCGTACGGGTCGAGCAGCAGTTTCGCCGGGTTGCACCGGTGGCCGAGGCCGGGCTGCCAGGGGCCGTGCACGCGGTAGCCGTAGCGCTGCCCCGGGCCGACGCCGGGCAGGTAGGCGTGCCAGACGAACCCGTCGACCTCGCTCAGGGGGACGGGGCGCTGGGTACCGGCGTCGTCGACCAGGATCAGCTCGACGCGCTCGGCGACCTCGCTGAACAGTGCGAAGTTGGTGCCCTGCCCGTCGAAGGCGGCACCCAACGGGTAGGGGTGCCCGCTCCAGACGGGCACCCCTTTCCGGGACTTCCGTGCCGTCACCGGGCGCCCTCCAGGACGCCGTCCACGGCGGTCGCCGGGGCGGCCAGGGCGAGCACCGGGAGTTCGCGGGGGACCTGGAGCCCCTGGCTCAGGCTCGGCGCCGGAGCGGTCGGAACCAGCGGGACCCGTTCCCCGGCGCGGGCGCGCTGCGAGAACCAGATGATCCTGGCGCCGCCGTCCGGGGCACAGCAGCCCCAGCCGTCGCTCATGGCGGCGATGTCCGCCAGGCACGCCCGCAGGTCCTGGTCCGGGCGCAGGTCGCGGTCGTCGCCGCCGACGGCCGTGATGAGATGCTGGCCGTTCCACCACATCTCGATCGACGTGTCCTTGTCCGAGGCATGCTCGTCGATCGCGCGCAGCAGCAGTTCGGCACCATGACAGACGGGAACCACGAGGTTCTCGAGGTCCCAGTAGCGGAGATGGGCGGCCAGGATGCGGCTGACCTGTCCCACCCGTTCCGGGCTGACTTCCACGTCCAGGTGGTAGTAGCAGGGCACTGCGGTCTTCATTGTCGCTTGCTCCTCACCCGCGAAGCTCCCGCTCCCCGTGCCGGTGTCCGGGAGTGCCCCGGACACCGAGCGTGAGCGCCGATCGCTTCTGAGTCACCTCCACAGTGGGGTCACTACGCCATTCGTGCAACACGAGCCTCCCGAACGGCGGATGGTTGAAGATCCAACAGGACGTTGCGTGGTCGTACGTGCACCATGAGTGAAAGCCTCGATCGCCGTAACGGTGCCGTGCCCTCCCCTGCGCGGACACCACCCGACCGTCGGGAACGCGCCCAGTCGAGAGCGTGGAAGGTGAAGAGGGTCATGCTGCTACCCGCCAAGGCCGAAGTGGCCCGGCAGTTGCGGCGTTACCGGGCGTGGGAGCGCGTGATGCTCGCCAAGCCCCACGACCGCACGGTCCGGGCCACTTTCGAGGACTCGGGCTACACCTTGTGCGTGCTGATGGGAAAGCGCTGCGCCCGGGAGGCAGCGGACGCGGCGGAGCGCTATCTGCACTCCAGCCCGGCCGGCTATCTGCGCGACCAGGACGGACGGCCGCAGTCGGGACGGGCGGCCCGTCCGACACCACCGGAGCGGCGTTCCACGGCACCAAGCCCCTGACGTGGCACCGTACTCGGCAATCCCCACGGGGCGGCAGCAGCCGAACCGTTTCTCGGATCGAGAAGCCGGGCCTCAGGCCCGGCTTCGCGCACGGCGGAGGTGAGTTCCATGCGCAGGACCCCGGCCATCGGCCGTGTACCGGTACGTGACGTGCGGCCGGCCGTGGAGTGCGGCAAGCGCCCGGCGAAGGCGGTGACCGGGGAAACGTTCCAGGTCACGGCCACCGTGTTCCGCGAGGGGCACGACGCCGTCGGCGCCAATGTCGTCCTGCGCGATCCGACGGGCCGCCGTGGGCCCTGGACCCCGATGCGCGAACTGTCCCCCGGCAGCGACCTGTGGGGCGCGGAGGTCACCCCGGACGCCATCGGCCGCTGGACCTTCCGCGTGGAGGCGTGGAGCCATCCGCTGGCGACCTGGCGGCACACCGCCTCCGTCAAGATCCCGGCAGGCATCGACACCGGCCTGGTCCTGGAGGAGGGCGCCGATCTCTACGAGCGGGCTGCCGCGGGAGTGCCCAAGGGGCCGCAGCGGGACCTGGTCCTGGCCGCGGCGCGGGCTCTCGGCGACGACACGCTGTCCGTGCACCACCGCCTGAAGGCCGCGTTGTCACCCGAGGTGGACGCGGTGTTGGACCGGTATCCGTTGCGGGAGTTGGTGACCGCGTCCGACGCGATGCCGCTGCTCGTGGAGCGGGAGCGGGCGCTGTTCGGCTCGTGGTACGAGTTCTTCCCG
>NZ_JBIATY010000022.1:0-99362 GCF_042892235.1 Streptomyces sp. NPDC001816 | reverse complement strand
CTTTCTTCGTGTTGTTTGTCTTTTCTGGGGGGGGGGGGGGGGGCGCCCCGCCCCCCCCCCCGCCGGGGGGGGGGGGGGGGCCGCGGGCGCCCCCCCCCCCCCCCCCCCCCCCCCCCCCCCCCCCCCGCCGGGTGTCACTGCCGACGAGGCGTCACCGCGGTGCGGAGACCGAGGTGTCCAGCGTGCTCAGCGTGATGACGATCCCGCTGGTCAGCACCATCCCCGCCAGCACACGGGCCCGGGCGCAGGCGCGGTTGCGGCCCTTGAGGGCGATCCCGCCCGCCGCGTCCTGCTCGACGACGGCGGCCTCGGTGACGTCGGCGTCGGCATCGACGTCGGCGGAGGCGACGGTGGCGATGGTGAGCTGCTTGTCCATGACGGTGATCCCCTTCGGATGACCCGTGCGGGCGAGCACGGGGTGGGAGGCGGAGGAAAGCCGTGGTGCTGACGAGCGGTCGAGCGAAGGTGCGTGGGTCGTTCCGTGGGTCGTTCAGTGGATCGGTCGGTGGTCGGGATGTCCCAGGAGCAGAACGGAGGGGACGGTCTCGGGGTGGGCCAGGCGGAGCAGGCCGTAGCCGATGCCGGACAGTCCGGTCAGCAGCCCGGGGGAGGGCACGTGGTCGGGAGTGGCACACCGGTGGCCCTGAGCCTCGACGAGGGCGAGCACCTGGCCGGTGCGCCGGGTGAGGGTCTCGGCGGCGGTCGCGTCACCCCGTGCGGCGAGTACGGCCAGGGCCTCCAGCATGCCGAGGGTACCGTGCCCCAGGCTCAGATCGGGGTGCACCTCGGTCTGAGTCAGCCGGCTGCGGACCGACGGTGCGTCGGGTCCGACGGCGGCGGCCGCCATCCCGGCGAGTCCGGAGCACCAGGACGGATCCTGTGCCGTGGCGGGGGCGTCCTGGAGCGCGGCACGGAGCATGGCGTGGGCGGTGGCCGCGTGCGCGGCGGCGCGTCCGGGCCGGCGGGCCGCGTACCGCAGCAGCGCCCAGCCGACGCCCGCGCCGCCGTCCGCGAATCCGGGGACCCCGTCGGCGTCGGCCGCCGTGGCCAGCAACCGGTCCGCCGCCGCGTCCGCCAGCCGCAGGGCGGCGGGCGCCCCGGTCACCTCGTGCACCGCGACCGCGGCCGCCAGCGCTCCGGCCGTACCGCCGGCCAGCCCCGGATCCGGGCAGGCCGCCACGGCGTGGCCGAGCGCGGTCAGCGCATCCGGCAGACAGTCCGTCAGGTTCTCGTCCAGCAGGGCCGACAGCCGCACCAGGGCGTACAGGATGCCGCCCAGCCCGTCGTACGCCCCGGGACCGGCCGCCGCACTCGCCTCGGGATCGGCGGCCAGCGCCTTCAGCAGAGCCGGCAGCGGCGTCACGGCCTCCCGGGCCAGCGGCGCGTACCGGCCGCCCCCGGCCAGGGCGTCCGCCTGGGCCAGGAACAGCGCGACCCCGCAGTAGCCCTGCGCGAGTCCGGCGCCCATGGGCAGCACCGCCCAGTGCGGGCCCGAAACCCGTTCCAGACCCAGCCAGTTGGTCCGGCCTGCCTCGCGCACCGCGCGGGCGGCGATCTCGTCGGCGATCCCGCAGGCAGCGGCGAGCAGCCGGGACGGCTCGGGCACGACGGCGGGCACCGGTGCCACGGTCAGCTCGGACCTGGGCCGGTCCTGCGGAGCATGGGCGCCGCGGGCCGCGAGCGTGGCGGCGACGATCCACTCCTGGTCGTGGCAGTCGACCTCGTCCATCCGGGCGATCTTCTCCTGGACCGCGGTCAGACTCGCCGCCGGCAGCAGACCGGGCAGCCAGGTCCCATCGGCCGTCCGGACCCCGGTCCCGGACGGCCGATGGGCGAACAGGGGTACGTCACCGCGCCACAGGTCCGCCGTCTCGTGCTCGACGAGCCGCCGGCGCGTCTCGTCCTGCTCGGACTCGGTCCACAGGACGGCGAACACACCTTCCCTGGCCAGCGCGTCACCGAGCAGCGACGGATGCGTGGACTCCTCCAGCAGCGTCGCGTACAGCCGGGTCGAGCGGACGATCAGGCGCGCCGGGCTGTCGGCCCGGGCGGCCAACGGCCCGTCGGTACCGGCCAGTTCACGGCCGTGTGCGGCGATGGCCGCGTAGGCGGTGCGGAAGCCCTCCAGCAGGGCGGCCCGGTGGTCGGCGCCGTCCAGCGGACGGCCGTCGGGCAGGGGGTGGTTCTGCGCGGCCGGGCTGAGCACCGGGGCGCGCACGGCCCGCATGGTGTCCGTGCCGCTGTCCTCCCAGCGCAGCCCCTCGCTCGGGTAGGTGCCGTCGGAGGACCGGCCGAGCGCGGAGATGTCGAGCGCCCCGTGCTCACCGATCAGCAGGTGGGGCAGCAGGCAGGTGCGGTGCACGGAGGCGTGCAGGGCGTCCGCGGCCGGGTCCGCACCGGCCGTCATGGCCTGCGGGAGCCCGGTGTGCAGCAGCGTCTCGGCGTCCACCAGGACCGGCTGGTCGCCGCAGGCGATGACGTTCTCGTAGTGCATGTCCGCCCCGTCCACCGCGTACAGCAGGGCCAGCAGCGCGCCCTGCCGCCGGTAGAAGGCGTCGGTCTCGGTCACCGACCGGCACCAGCGGTGTGCGACGAACTCCAGCCAGCCGTACCCGTCCCGGTGAAGACCGCGCGGGCTGCGCAGCCCGAGCCCGGGCACCTTGGCGTTCAGCCAGCCCACCAGATCGTCCAGGAGGGCGTGCTGCTCCAGCGGCCGGGGTTTGTACACGATCCGGTCGCCGCTTGCGAAGTGCAGGATCGCGACCGCCCGGTTGCCCTGGTGCGCGTCACCCAGGCCGAGGTCGGCTCGGGTGAGCAGGCCGGGGGTCCGGCCGCCGAGGAGACCGGCGGTCAGGTCGTCCCGGTCGGCCCGGAACCGTCGTACGAGTTCGGCGGCGGCCTCGGCGGCGTCCAGCGCGGTCTGTCCGAGCATCCGGGCCAGCACCGGGTAGGTGGCGAACAGCCCGCCCAGACCCTGCCGGGTGCGCGTCATGGAGAGGAACGAGGTGAACCGCTCGCGGGGTCCGGCCCCGGCCAGCCGGCCGGCCCGCCGCGCCTTGGTGAGTTCGTGGACCAGGGTGCGTGCGGCCTGCCGGACCAGCTGATACGTCAGCCGCTCCTCGAACGCGCCCCGCCAGACCGCCCGTTCGGCCTCCGGCAGCCCCTCCAGCGGGCTGTCCAGCCGCGCGGCCGCCGGGGCGACGAGCGGTCGTACGACGGGGGCGAAGGCATCGGGTCCCGCGCCGCCGTACGTGCTCCCCGCCACCGCTTCCTCGATGGCCGCGTCCAGGGCCTGTTCGACGTACCACGCCCAACGGGGCTTGTCCGCACGGGCCGCCAGCCGCTCGGCGGGCTCCAGCACGAGCGCCGCTGCCGTGCCCGCGCCCACTCCGAGGTGGGCCAGCCGTGCGGCGAAGCCCTCCGCGTCGCCGGCGGCCCAGGGGGCGCGGACGGCGGCGGGCCCGGTCGGGGCCGCGGGGAGGTCCGGGGCGGCGAGCCGTTCCGCGAGGGACAGCGCCGGGGCCCACCAGTCGAGCGGCAGGCCGGCGCTCCGGGGAGCCGGGAGGCTGGCTGTCTCAGTCACGAGACGAAGGTCGCAGAGCCGGTACGCCCCCCACATGGGGAAGCGACCCCCATATTCTCCGCGGGCCCCCACCCCACTGGGGGACGGCCCCACCCCGGGCGGAGGAAACCGCATTTCGGCAGGGGTGTCCGCGTAACCCCCGGGTAAGGGTGGCGAGTTCGCTCCGGGTTCGTGACAACCCCGTTCACCCACCGGTACGGCCCTCGCATCCGCTGGTACGGCCCTCGCACCCGCCCTTCTGACGGCGCGCGACCCCCCATGCCCCCGCACTCCCCACCCCCACCCGGCCTTCACACACCCCTCCCCGGAGCCGCTCCACAGCGCCGCGACCGGCTCCCTCCCGCCCTTTGCCGGGGGCCGACACTCACCGGGCGGGAAAGGTGGGGGACTACTGCCGATGCTCCGCACCTGCCGGCGCAGCAGGGTGTTGTGCAGTACCCCAGACCGCCCGCCACTTCGACGACCGGGCGGACGACCTTCCAAAGAGAGCAGATGGGAGCACCCGTACCCGTCGGTGTGGTCGCCCTCGACCCGGTGCTGGAGGCCGGCACCCGCACGACCCTGCTCGCCTGCCCGTGGGCTGGCCGTGTGCGAGCCCGGCGACGCACGGGTCGCGGTCCTCACCGTGGACCGGCTCGGACCCGCCGAACTCGACGTGGTGCGCACGACCCGCGCCCACCCGAACCGCCCGGCTGTCGTCCTGGTGGCCGGAGCCCTCGCTTCCGGTGACGCCCTGCACGCCCTCGCCGCCGGCGCTCGCGGCCTGCTGCTGCGCCGGGAGGCTGACTCCGCACGCCTCGCCCACGCGGTGCTGGCCGCCGCCCGTGACGACTGCCCCCTGCCCCCGACCTGCTCGAACAGGTCCTCGACCGGCCGGGATCGGCCCGGCACACGACGGGCGGCTGGGCCGGCAGCGCCCTGTCGGAGCGCGAGCGCTCGGTCCTGCAACTGGTCGCCGACGGGCACGAGACGGCGGAGATCGCCCAGCGCCTCGCCTACTCCCCGCGCACGGTGACCACGGTCGTCCACGACATCACCCAGCGCTTCCGGCTGCGCAACCGCGCCCATGCGGTCGCCTACGCACTGAGGGCGGGCCTGCTGTGACGACTGCTTCGACCGCCCCCACCACCGGCGCTGCGCTCCGGTTGCGCGTCCTGTCGCCGCGCCACGCGGATCGGGTCCGCACCTTCGCCCGCCGCGCCGGTCTGCACCAGAGGCCGGGCCATGATTCCCCGACCCCCACGGTGATCGTCGCCGACGACGCCGAGCAGGCGCTGCGGGGCGTCCGTGACCCCGGCCCGCTGCTGCTCGTGTGCGACAACGTCACGCGCAGGGGTCTGATGCTGGCCCTCCGCGCCGGAGCGGTCGTCCTCAGGGCCGCGGACCTCACCGAGGACACCCTGACGGCAGCACTCCACAACACCGGCCATCCGTACCGGAGCATCCCCTACCCGGTGCTGTCCCAAGTCCTCACCAGCGGCCCGCAGTACGGCACCCCCACGCGGACCGGGGCGAACCCCGCCCTGACGGCCCGGCAGACCTCCGTGCTGCGCTTGATGGCCGAGGGACACGCCACGCGGACATCGTCCGGCTGCTGTCCTGCTCCGAACACACCGTCAAGAACGTCATCTACGAGGTCATGTCCCGCCTCCAGGCCCGCAACCGCGCCCACGCGGTGGCCCACGCGGTACGCCACGGCCTCATCTGACGCCGTGCGGCAGGCCTGCCGACGCCTTGAAGGCGCCTCAGAACGACGGTGTCGGCAGCAGCCGCGGCTCGATGCGCTCCTCGACCGCCCGATCGCCCTGCCTGGAGACCAGGTAGGCGCCCTTGCCCGGCAGTTCGGCCACGGCCTCGACCAACTCGGTGCCCCGGTAGACCAGGCCCACCCCGTCGTCGGTGCAGTGGGAGGCCGGCAGGGTGCCGTCCGCGACGAGGCGGTGGATCAGCGGGCGCCGGCCCTCGTCGGAGTCGTAGTGCACGCCGTTGCCGTACGGCAGCAGGCCGAGGGCGTCGGTGACCGGGCGGAGCTCGGGCCCGTAGGAGTCCGTCGCGCCACCCCGGAACCAGCAGATGGAGCCCGCGCTCACCCCGGCGAGCACCACGCCCGCCTGCCAGGCGCGGCGCATCACGGCGTCCAGGCCGTGCACCCGCCACACGGCGAGCAGGTTGGCCACCGAGCCGCCCATCACCCAGACCACGTCATGGCCGAGGACGGTGCCCTCGACGTCGTCGACGTTCGGCATGGGGAACAGCTGCAGCGGGGTGAGGTCGAAGCCGGCCACCCGGGCCGCCTCGGACACCCGCGCCGTGACGTGTTCCGCGTCCCCCGTGGCCGTGCCGACGTACAGGATCCGCGGACGCCTGCCGTGCACGCCGGAGAGGTCGACCGCGTGGTGGACCAGGGCGTCGAAGAGCACCCGGGTGCGTGCGCCGACGCGGTGCCCTCCCGAGGTGGCGAGGATGGTCGGTTCGGGTGCCGTCACGCGCGTGATCGTATCGCGGTGACTCCGGGCGAGACAGGGAGGAATCGTGGAGGTGAGCAGGGCGAGCCAAGGGTGGCGTAGCCGAACAGCCCAGTGGGGGCCGGTCGTTGGGCCGGCCCCCACTGCTCCCCTCCGGTGAGCTTCTCCCACGGGCTGCGCAGGGCCACGGCCGCCGCGTACCCGGCCGGCACGAGGACGTCCCGCAGGGTCCAGTCCGCCGCAGGGGTGAGGGTGGGTGAGGTGGAGGTTGTGCAGGCGGGCGGGGTACTGGCAGCGGTTCTGCGTGAAGAACGACACCATCGGCTTCTTCGGACCGGTCGGCTGGGGCCGCTGGGACCCGGCCGCACCGGGCGTCGCGCTCGACCCCGGGCACGGCCTGATCGCCGACTCGACCGCCTACTGGGCCAGTTGGGTAATCGACGCGCTGGCGAAGACCCGGGACGCCGACCCCGCCGTGCGCGAAGGGATCGCACCCCGGCGCGTGCCTTTCGTCGCCCTGGACGGAGACCGGGTCCGGGTGCCGGGGCGGCGCCCGGTGACCCTGTCGGCCGAGGCCGCGGCCGTCCTCGCCCGCTGCGACGGCACCCGCCCGGCCCGGCACATCGCCGCCGAACTGCCGGACACCGACGTGCCCGCCGTCCTGGACGACCTGGTCGCCCGCCGCTGGGCGGTGTGGCGGCTGGAGGTCCCCGCCGACACCCACCCGGACCGCGCCCTGCGCTCCTGGCTCGAGTCCGTCGGGGCGCCCGAGCCGCGCCGCCGTGGCCTCGCGGCCTCGACCTGATCTGGAAGACCTGGCCTCCGAACGAGCACCGAGCCTGACCACCGCCGCGTGACCGGCTCAGTCCAGCAGGGCGGTCGTGAACCTGTCCCGGTTGGCCACCAGCCAGTCCTGGATGCGGTCCCAGCGCTGCCACCCGCCGCGCTCGGCCGGCATCCGGAGGTAGGCACGGTCGCCGTCGGCGACCCGGCGGGCCACGAAGGCGCGGCTGGTCTCGGTGGCCTGCTCGACAACTCCCGGCAGTTCGACGCGTTCCCGCTCGCTCAGGCCGTAGCCGTCGGCGAGGATCCGCAGGCGCGCGGGGGCGTCGAGGCCGGCGGGGTAGAGGGCCGACGCGGACTCGGGATCGAGCATGGGGACCCAGTAGCGTGCGGTCATGGCGACGTCCCACAGGGGCCGGCCCGGGGCCGCCAGGTCGAAGTCGATCAGGGCGGCGGCGCGGCCGTCCCGGAAGACGACGTTCTCCGGGCACACGTCGTTGTGGCACAGGAGCGTTCCGCCCTGCGGGTCGGCCAGATCCCCGGGCCAGTCGACGTGAGGGTCGGCCGGGACGGCCGCGCCGGCCTCGTGGAGGCGGCGCAGGAGGACCCCCACCGACCTCAGTGCGGGCTCCGTCATCGCCCATCGAGGAAAGGGCGGGAGGGCGACCTCACCGGGGACGAAGGTCAGCTGCTCGCGGCCGTCCGGGGTGAGAGCGACCGGCACGGGAGCCGCGTCGAAGCCGTGTTCCCGCAGGGCTTGGAGGTGGCGGTGCAGGGCCCGTGCGGTACGGGGTGCGGGGCGGTCGACCACCGCACCCCGGCGGAACACCGCGCCCGCGTTCACCGTGCCTCCGGGCAGCGCCCGGCCGTCTCCTGTCGCACCCTCACTCGTCACACGGGCAACGCTACGCGTGCTGCTGAGGGTGTACGGGGCCCGTGAACGGGGCCAGTTGCCGGAAGCGCTCGTCGAGGGTGACCGTCGGCGTGATGCGGTGCAGCGCGGCGCGCACCAGGGTGAGCGGGTGGTCGGGGAACAGCGCGTCCCAGTGCTCGTCGTCGGCGACGTGACACGGGAGTCCGCCGAACTGCCCGCCGGCGGCGTACGGGTGGGGACGGAAGTAGGCCTCGGGTCCCACCTGGGCCATCACCGTGGCCTCGCGCATCCCGGTCATCGCGCCCTCCGCGGCCTGCACCTTCAGGACCGTGCTGCACCCGGCCTTCGGTACGGTCCACGAGCCGAGGAACACCTGCCCGTGCGGTCCGCCGGGCCGGGGCACCTTCACCAGCTGACGTACCGCCGGGACGCCGTGCACGGTGCCGGGCACCGCCTCGATGAGCCCGCCGCCGGCCCGGGCCACGCCCGCCGCGAGCCCGGTCCGCAGGTGTTCCAACTCGTGCAGCGGGGCGGGCAGATCGGGGACGAGTGGAAAGAAGTGGACCGACAGGACGAGTCCCGCCGCGTCCGTCCACACGCCGGGCTCACGCTCGGTGAAGCCGGTCAGATCCAGGCCGGTGATCGGAGTCATGGTGATCATCATGCCGGGTGCGGACGACCCGCCGACGGCCGGGGCTCAGTCGTCCTCCTCCCCGCCGTAGGCCTCGAAGTCCGCGAACTCGACCGGGTCGTCGTCCTCGTCCAGGACACACAGGCCGACCGTGCTGAGCCGGCCGCGCTGCCAGGCCAGCAGCGTGTCGATCAGACCCTGCTGCAGCGGCGGTCCCTGGTCCGCGTGCCGGGGCCAGAACACGAGCGGCCAGTCGTCGGGTCGGTCGCCCTCGGTGAGCCAGCCCAGGTAGTCGCCGTCGATGGAGTCGGCGAAGGGCAGGAAACCGCCGGGCGCCGGGAAGGTGGCGAAGGGATACCACTCCGGGTGGCTGGACTTCAGGTACTCGTAGGCCTCGATCGTCTGGTCCACGAACGCGGTGAAGCGCGGCGCCGTCGTGCGCAGCGGCTCCGGGAACCGCAGCCAACCGCTCCATTCGCCGCTGCCGTACGTCTCCATCAGCCGCACATACTCCCCGGGCAGGGCCGTGCCCAACTGCTCGAACAGCCCCTCCCAGGTGCCGTCGCCGAGGCGTGGATCGGCCGGCGGCGGGGTCAGCAGGCGCAGCGCGTCCAGTCCCGTACCGGTCTCCAGGGCGATCAGGCGCTCCTCCTCGGTCAGCCGGGGTGGGACGGGGGCGGGCGGGGTCCAGGGTTCGGCGGTGTCGAGGAAGGCGGTGCGCGCGAAGGTGCCGGGCAGGGGGCCCATCAACGGGCCGGGTGGGGAGGGAAGTTCCCAGGTGTCGCGGACGGTGTGGCGCAGGTAGCCGGTGAGCGTGAGGTCGTAGCGGTGCCAGGGGAGCAGGCCGCTGCCGGGCACGGGCCCCTCGTGGGCGACGACCACCGTCCACTCGTCGGGGTCGTCGGAGACCGACGTGTCCCAGAACAGCGTGTCGGTGCCCCGGCTGCAGCCCCAGGCGAGCAGCCCGCCCGGCTCGGGGTGCAGCAACGGCCGCTCCTCCGCAGGGAGTTCGCGCGCCTCGATCCGGGCCTCCCGCTGTGTGGCCCGCAGCCACTGGCCGTAGTCGAACCTGCCCGGCTGCACACACGGCACATGGATCCAGAGGAACTCCCCGAAGTCCACCGGCCCGTACCGGTCGGCCAGCACCTTGTAGTCGGTCGGCAGCCGCGTCCCCAGCCACTCCTCCACGGCCGCCCAGTCGACGAGGACGGGGGCGGGCGGGCGTTCGGCGTCCGGCTCGGCGAACTCGGCCAGGTCCACGGTCACGTGCATCCTCCGGTGTGATCATCGAATGGGCAGGATTCTGCCACCGCCGGTCACGACCGACGGGCACTCCCCTTCGGTCAGCGCGCTGGTTAGGCTCGGGGCGTGCCCCATGTGGAAATCGTTCAGCTGCTGGTCTCGCCCGTGCACCGGTTCGAGGGTCGCCCGGGCGACGGACCGCCCGAGCTGCCGCCCGACGACCTGGTGACGACCGCCGAGGTCCGCGCGGGACTGGGCATCGTCGGGGACCGGTACTTCAACCACCCCGCCCACCGCAACGCGTCGATCACCCTCATGGCCGTCGAACGCCTGCCGCGGCAGGGCCCGGGCGAGCCCGACCTGCTGCGCACACGTCGTAACGTCCTGCTGCGCGGCGTGGACATCGACGCGTACATCGGTTCGACGGTCTTCCTCGACTGCGGCACCGGGCCCGTGGACCTGGAGGTACGCAGCGCTGCCCGGCCCTGCGCCTGGATGGACACCACGCTGGGACCCGGAGCGCAGCGGGCGTTGCGCGGCGGCGGGGGAGTGCGCTGCCGGCCGCTGACCGACGGGATCCTGACCGTGGGACGCGCCGTGTTCGGGGTGCGGGAGGCGCAGGAGACGTAGGCGAACCAGGCACGGCAGATGAGTACGACGACTCAGGCGATGCCCTCCGGAGATCATGAAGGCTGAGGGCATGACAAGCCCCTCGCCCAGCCACTCGCCGATCACCCCGTTCCCGTACCCCGCCCAGGCGCCGCAGCCCGCGCCGCGCCGGCCGCGCCGTCGGCTGCTCGTGGGCGCGATGGCGCTGATCCTCGTCGCCGCGTGCGCGGTGGCCGCCGTCTGGTGGAGCAAGGGCGAGGAGAACGACCCGCTGGCGGGCCGTCCCCGGGTCACCGACACGCGCGCCGGACTGTCCTACGCCGTGCCGGAAGGCTGGAAGCACGACGCGGCCAAGGACAAGGACCTCATCGACGCCTTCTCCTCGACGATGAGCAGGACCTCCGGTGCGGCCTCCTCGGGCGGCGGCACCGTGCTGGCCGGGCGCGCCGGGCAGACCGTGCCGCGCGCGCAGCTGCGCCGGGCGGCCGAGAGCGCCGCCCGCTCCAACGCCGAGTTCTTCTACCCCGACCGGCCGGCCACCCTGGAGGAGTCGCACGCCACCGAGGTGGACGGCCGGCCCGCCCACACGGCCGTCCTGCGGATCCGCAACGGCGACGACGGCACCGCCCGCCTGGAGATGACCCTGGTGACCGTCGACGGCGAACGCACCGCCTTCCTCCTCGCAGTCACCACGGACGAGGCCGACACGCAGATCACGGCGGACATCCACGCGGTCGTCGCCGACGCCACCGTCGACTGACGGCACCGGTCACCGGGGTCAGGAACCGGGGGCGACCGACTGCCCCTCGCTGGCACGAGCCTCCACACAGGCCGCCTCACGGAGGAGCCGCAGGCCATTGAGGCCGACGCGACGGTCGAGCCCTCGTGGCCGAGGACGCCGAGCGGCAGCGGCAGGGTGGCCGCGACGTCCCGTCCCGCACGACCAGGCCGCCGATGAACACGGCGGCGATGACGTGGTTATGCACCACCGGACGCCCAGCCGCCGGGAGAGCGCCACCACCGTGGGTACGGTGG
Source organism: Streptomyces sp. NPDC001816 (assembly GCF_042892235.1). NCBI lineage: Bacteria > Bacillati > Actinomycetota > Actinomycetes > Kitasatosporales > Streptomycetaceae > Streptomyces > Streptomyces sp. NPDC001816. Next base: position 88,140 of record NZ_JBIATY010000022.1, on the reverse strand, counting down.
CCAGTTGGTCGCGGGCGATCACCGCGTCCGCGGTCTCCAGGGCCAGGTCCGATCCGGCGCGGCCCATGGCGAAAGCGGTGTGGGCGGCGGCCAGGGCGGGCGCGTCCTCGACGCAGTCACTGACGACCGGCACCTTGCGGCCGGCACTCTCCCGCTCCTTCACCGCGAGCACCTTGCCCTCTGGCAGCAGCCCGGCCCGCACCTCGGTGATACCGACCTCGCCGACCGGCCGGGCGGCGGCGCGGGGGTTGTCGCCGGTGAGCGCTGTACGGGAGGCGGCGGTGCCGGCGGCGTCGGGTCGCAACCGGTCGGCGATCCCGAGGGCGACGACGGGGACGCCGTCGACGGTGACGAGCACCGCGCTACGGCCGCTGTCCTTCAGATTGGCGGCGAAGGCCTCGGCACCGTCCCGGACGGCGGGCGCCGAGTAGGCTGGTGACAGGTCGTCGTACAGCAGCCGAGCCTGGCCCGCCCATGGCTACCGTACGGCCTTCGATCCTGGTCCGTACGCCGATGCCGGGCGCGGAGACGAAGTCCCGCGCGACGCCGACGGCGAGGTACCTCCGCCTCGGCCTGCCCGCCACCCCGGACACGGACCGCCCGGCGGGCTGACCGGAGCGAGGGTGGGTACCGGCCGCTGTGCGCCGGACGTCGGCTCGGTCTGACCTGGAGTCCTCCGACGTGGAGGCCTCACCCCAGGCACGGCAGTGCCCAGTTGGCACCGCAGTGCGGGTGGGCACCTGCCGCTGTGCGCCGGACGCCGGACCGGAGTGACCTGGTGTCCTCCGGTGCGGATGCCTCACCCCAGGCTCGGCGGTGCCCAGTCGGCGTGGTGCAGGATGACTCGGACCGTCGCCCGGGACGGGGTGAGTCGCAGGGCCGTGTTGCGCAGGGCGACGGCCGCGGGATGGGACAGCTGCTGGCCCATCCGGCCGGCCTGCCGGGCCGCGCGGGCGACCGACTGCGTGCGGGGCCGGCGCTCGGCGTCGTACCGGGCCAGCGCCGCCGCGACCGTGGGGGCGTCGGCCAGCGAGGCGGCCAGCGTGGCGGCGTCCTCCAGGGCCTGGCAGGCGCCCTGACCGAGATGCGGCGTCATGGCGTGGGCCGCGTCGCCGAGGAACGCGATCCGGCCCGCGACGAAGGTCGGCAGGGGTGTCACCAACTCGTGGATGTCGTGGTGCAGTACGGCCTCGGGCCGGGTCGCCTCCAGGAGCGCCGGGATCGGTGCGTGCCAGCCGCGGAAGCGGGCGCGCAGCATGCCGAGCGGGTCCGTATGACGCACTCCGGGCGGGGAGTTGAGCACCGCGTGCCACTCGGCGCGCTCGTCGGCGAAGGCGATGTGGCCGAACTCCGCTCCCTGTCCCCAGGTCAGCTCGAAGTCGCTGCTCAGCTCCACCGGGCGCGCGGTGATGGCGCGCAGGACCGTCGACCCGCTGTACGCGGGGCCGGGATGGTCCGGGAACACCTGGTCGCGCAGCCGGCTGCCGACGCCGTCCGCCGCGACGACCAGATCCGCTTCCAGGACACCCGCTCCGGTCGGCACCTCGATCCGGTCGGGAGCCGAGCGGTCGACCGACGGCACGGTGACGCCCACGTGCAGGCACTCCGGGGGCAGCGCGGCGCGCAGCAGGCGGTGCAGCGTGGCGCGCGGGATGCCGACGATCGGCGTGCCCAGCTCACGCGCGAGCGCGGCTCCGTCCATGCGGGCCAGCAGGCCGCCCGAGGGAGTGCGGGTGCCCCCGCTGTACTGCGGCCGGGCCGCCGCACGCACCGCCGCGCCGACGCCCAGGACGTCCAGCGCGCGCAGGCCGTTGGCGTGCAGGGAGATGCCCGCACCCGCGTCGGCCGGGGTGGCGGCCCGTTCGAGGACCGTCACCCCGGCCGATGCGGTGCAGACCGATCGCCGCCGACAGTCCCCCGATCCCGCCACCGACCACCACCGCCGTACCGCCCATGTCGGTCCCCTCCCCGTGCGCAGGTTTTCTACAGGTGTAGAAGGAGCGTACTCGGGCTCTCTACGGCTGTAGAAGCGGGGGTGTAGAAAGAGGGGGTGTCCACCGATCGACGTACCCTCCTCGCCGACGCGGCCATCGGCGTGCTCGCCGACGTTGGCATGCGCGGACTGACGCACCGCGCCGTGGACCGCGCGGCGAACCTGCCGCCCGGCACCACCTCCGCCTACTACCGCACCCGCCAGGCGCTGCTCACCGCACTGGTGCGACGCCTGGTGGCACTCGACCAGGCGGAGCTGCAGGAGATCGGGAGCAGGACACCGGCGATCCGGAGCGCCGCCGAGGTGACGGCGGGCCTCCTGGCGTTCACCGCGCTTCGGCTCGCCGGGGAGGGGCGGCGGCGGTCCCTCGCGCGCTACGCGTGCGCCATCGAGAGCGTGCACCAGCCCGAGCTGCGCGAGATCCTCGTGCCCCGCGAGAACCTGGCGCGACAGGCGCTGCAGGACTTCCTGGCCGCACAGGGCGTGGAGGATGCGGAAGAACGCACGGTCACCCTGCTGACCTGCGTGGACGGGCTGGTCTTCGACCGGCTGGTGAACGGCGGGAGCGTGACCGGGCCGGAGATCCACGGCCTCGTGGCAGCGGCTCTGCGCTGAGCCGTACGACGACCACGGCGTGGCCTCCCTCAGAACCGAAGCGAAGGTGTCGCGACCACGGTCACGGCGGCACCGTCCGCACCGCGCGCAGGACAGCCCAGACGACGGAGATGATCGGCACGGCGACGACGGCTCCGATCACCCCCGCGACGATGCTGCCCGCGATGACGGACACGGCAACGACGAGCGGGTGCAGCCGGACCGCCCAGCTCATCACCAGCGGGTGCAGCACATGCCCTTCGAGCTGGCCGATGGCGACGATGAGCACCAGCACCGCCGCGGCCGTGAGCGGCCCACGCCCGGCGAGGGCGACGATGGTGGCCACGCCGAGCGCGACCGGTGAGCCCACCAGGGGCACGAACGTGGCGAAGAACTCCAGCAGCGTCAGCGGCAGCGCGAGCGGCACCCGCAGCACGAGCAGTGCGATGCCGACCAGCACGGCGTTGGTGGCCGCCACGATGATGATCCCGCGCGTGTACCCGGCGAACGTCCGCCAGGCGGCGCTCCCCGCCCGGTCCCAGGCCGGCCGGGCAGGGCCCGGCACCAGCTGGTCGCGCCCCCAGCGCCACATGCGCTCGCCGGAGTGCATGAAGAACGCGGAGGCGAACAGCGCGAGCGCGCCGCCCGTGATCACCTCGACGACTCTGCCCAGTCCCGACAGGGCGCTGCTGAGCAGGCTGGCCCGGTGCGTGGAGATGTAGTCGGTCACCTGGCGCTGCAGATCGGCGAGCCGGCCGGGGCTGAGCCGGAACGGCGGACGCTGCAGCCACAGCTCGATGCGGTGGATGCCGCCCCGGAACTCGCCGGCCAGCCTGGCCGACTCGCCCGCCACCGCGTTGCCCACGAGCGCGAGCAGGCCGAGCAGGATCAGCAGGCTGCCGACGAGTGCGAGGGCGACGCTCAGCGGCCGCGACAGGACGCGGCTGAGGAAGTCGACGAGGGGGCGCAGGACCGAGGTGACGACGAGGGCGAGGAACAGGGCGACGGCGATGAGCTGGAAGCGGCCGAGGATGCTGAAGACGCCGTAGACGACGATGCCGACGAGGATGAGGCGCCAGGCGTAGGCGGCGGCGACCCGCAGCCACGGCACCGGGCGCCCGGCCACCGGGGTGTCGGGCGCCGGGCGGGTGACCGCCGAGAGCCGTACCGAGTACGCCGGTCGGCTGCCCAGCACCGCCGCGCGCGCTCGACGCCCTCTGCTCATTCGCCGACCCGCACCGCCCACCAGGTCTTCCGCCTCCTCACCGTGCCCGCGCCCTGACTGTCCGTCACATCCTGAGAACGGTAAGGGCAAGCCGGGCAAGGAGACGGCACAACGCGCGGTGACGCGGACTTCACAACCCGTGGGCGCGCTCCACGGGCAGCAGCTCCCGGATGTCCGCCGGCAGCGCCCCGGCGATCCGCTCGGTCAGCTCCGGAGCCAGAGCGGCGTCCAGCACCTCCAGTACGGCCGCGGCGTCGCGCAGGGCCGTGTCCTCGTCGGTGCCCGCCCGGTCGGCGATCCGTCCGGCGAAGACGGTCAGCCCGAAACGCTCACCCGCGGTGCCCGAGTCGGCGCCGCCCGACGCGTCCGCCGCCAGTCGCATGTCGGCCGCCAGGTCCGGCGGCAGCTGAGCGGCCACATGGCGGGCGAGCCCGGACGGCAGCCGTTCCGAGAGGGTGCTCACGACGGCGTGCGTCGCCCGCTCGGCCGTCCCGCGGTCGGGCAGCTGGGCCAGTGCCTGCACCTTTCCGATGATCTCGTCGTGATGCATGAGGCCGGCTCCTTCCTCACGATGCCAGGGCCCGGCTGCGCTGTGTCTCCGGGTAGCGTCGGGTGAAGTTGACGGCCCACACCAGCAGCGCCACCGGCAGGACCCAGTTGAGCCAGTCGCTCCCCGACGACGTCCGTGTGGCCAGCCAGCCCAGCACCGTGATGACCACGAAGACCCCACCCCACACCGCCGTGAGCACCCGGTTGATGTGCTTGAACAGCGGCGAGTCCCACACCTCGGGCGGCGCCGACCGCCGGGCGTACTGCACCGTGAACGGCTGGAAGAACAGCGATCCGAGAGCCACGACGGCGATGACCCCGTTGGCGATCACCTGCGCGTACGTCTCCAGCCACAGCAGCTGCTGCTGTTCCAGGGTCAGCGCCAGCACGCAGATCACGGCGAAGAAGACGATGCCCGTCACATCGAGGATCGAGAGCCTGCCGTGCAGGATGTCCTGGCCGGACAGCACGAGGGCGGTGACCAGCGCGGCCAGCGCCGCGTACTTCCAGGTGCTGGGTCCGGCGACCACCGCGAAGACGATCCATGGCGCGAAGGAGAGGAAGATGCTGCCGTACCCGACCGGTGCGGCCGTCCGGTCCCTGGTCTCCGATTGCTGTGCCATGGGATCACTTCCAGCGCGGGGGCGAGCCCGTCGGGGGCCCGGCCGGTCCTTCCATCGTGCCGCCGAGACGTGGCCCGCGCATCCGCGCCCACGGTGCCCGGGGGGCCGCCCGGAACGCTGTGCGGATGGAGGAAGAGATCCCACGCGGTGAAGGAAACGCCGCACGGGTTCTTCACGGTTCCCCCAAGAGGGACGAACATGCCATGTCATGGACATTTTGCTCGTGGCCAGCGCGTTCAACAGCCTCTCCCAGCGGCTGTACGCAGAACTCACCGACCTGGGACATCGCGTGGATGTCGTACTCGCCACGCACGGCCCGGACCCGGTCCGTGCCGCCGTGCACGACCGGCGCCCGGACCTGATCGTCGCGCCGATGCTGAAGACGGCCCTGCCCGAGGACATCTGGCGGGAGCAGACCTGCCTCATCGTGCACCCGGGGCCGCCCGGCGACCGCGGCCCGTCCGCGCTCGACTGGGCCATCGCCGATTCTGCGCCGCGCTGGGGCGTGACCGTGCTCCAGGCCGAGGCGGCCATGGACGCCGGGGACATCTGGGCCGCGGAGTCGTTTCCCGTGCCGGCCGTCGGCAAGAGCGACCTGTACCGCAACGAGGCCTCCGACGCCGCCGTGGCCGCCGTCCTGCTCGCCGTACGCCGGTTCGCCGACGCCTCGTTCAAACCGCGCCCGCAGACCGGCGACCCCGACGCGTCCCACGCCCCCGTCCACGTGGTGTGGCGCGACCTCTTCCGGCAGGAGCGGCGGCGCGTCGACTGGGCGCACGACAGCACCGAGACCGTGCTGCGCAAGCTCCGCGGCGCCGACTCGCAGCCGGGCGTCCTGGACGAACTCCTCGGCCACGAGGTGTTCCTGCACGGCGGGCACCCCGAGGACCGGCTGCGCGGCCGGCCCGGCGAACTCCTCGCGACCCGGGCGGGCGCGGTCTGCCGGGCCACCCGGGACGGCGCCGTGTGGATCCCGGAACTGCGCCCGCGCAAGAACTCCGGCGACCCGGCGCCCTTCCGCCGCCCCGCCGCCTCCGTGCTCGCCTCGTTCGCCGGCCGCCCGCTCGACCTCCCGGAGGCCGCCGTCCCGCTCGACCTGCCCCCGCGCCGCCGCACCTGGACCGACATCCGCTACCGGCAGCGCGGCGACGTCGGCTTCCTACGCTTCTCCTTCCCGGGCGGAGCGATGAGCACCGACCAGTGCCGCAGGCTGCTCGCCGCCTACCGGTACGCGCTCACCCGCCGCACCTCCGTCCTGGTGCTCGGCGGCGCCCGCGACTTCTTCTCCAACGGCATCCACCTGAACGTCATCGAGGCCGCCGCCGACCCGGGCGAGGAGTCCTGGACCAACCTCACCGCCATGGACGACCTCGTCGAGGCCGTGCTGCGCACCACCGACCGGGTGGTGGTGGCCGCGCTCGCCGGCAACGCGGCCGCGGGCGGCGCCATGCTCGCCCTCGCCGCCGACCAGGTCTGGTGCCGTACCGGTGCCGTCCTCAACCCGCACTACCGGCGGATGGGCCTGTACGGATCCGAGTTCTGGACGTACTCGCTGCCCCGCCGCGCCGGCTCCGACACCGCCCACCGGCTGACGGAAGAGGCGCTGCCGCTGAGCGCCGCGTCGGCCGAGCGGCTCGGACTGGTGGACCGGCTCGTGCCCACCGGGCCGGGGGAGTTCGCCGCCGAGGTCGAGCGACTGGCCGCCGGCCTCGCCGCCGCCCCGGACCTCGGGCAACGCATCGCCGCCAAGGCCGCGGCACACCACGCGGACGAGCAGGCACGGCCGCTCGCGGACTACCGGCGGGACGAACTCGCCCGCATGTACGCCATCTTCTTCGACCCCACGGCCCCGTACCACGCCCTGCGGTCGGCCTTCGTCCGCAAGCAGCCCACCGGCGACGCCCGCCCCCTGGCACAGGCCGTCGGAGCCGTCCGGTGAACCCCGCACGGTCCCCGCTGCTCGTGGCGGGCGTCGGCAACATCTTCCTCGGGGACGACGCGTTCGGCCCCGAGGTGATCCGTGCCCTCGACGGGCGCCCGCTGCCGCCCGAGGTGCGGGTGCGGGACTTCGGCATCCGCGGCATGGACCTCGCCTACGCGCTGCTGGACGGCTGCGCCACCGCCGTCCTGGTCGACGCGGCCCCGCGTGGACACCGCCCCGGTACCCTCACCCTGATCGAGGCGGAACCGCCCGACGGCACCGCCGTGCCCGAGGCGCACGGCATGGACCCGCAGAAGGTGCTGGCGCTGGCCGCGCACCTGGGCGACGAGCCGCTGCCCCGGGTCCTCGTCCTGGCCTGCGAGCCCGGCGTCCTGCCGAGCGGCGACGAGGACATCCTGCCGGGGATCAGCCCACCCGTGCGGGAGGCGGTCGGCCGGGCCGTGGACGCGCTGCACACCCTGGTCCCCGCACTGCTGGCCGACCCCGCCGCGCCCGCACCGCCGTTGGGCCGCCCGATGGAATCCGGGCCCCCGCACGCGGCTGCGCTGCCCGGCCTCGCGGCCGACGGAGCCGAAGATCGGTGAGACCCGAGCCGTAAGGGACACGGCCGGGGCTCCGCCGCACGACTCCGAGGAGCTGCGCCCATGTGCCGGTCCGACGTCAAGCAGGCCGTCCTGGCGAAGAACGACGACCTGGCCGCGAGCCTGCGCGACGATCTGACGCGACAGGGCGTCACGATGGTCAACCTGCTGTCCAGCCCGGGCAGCGGCAAGACCGAACTCCTCGGCCGGATCCTGGCCAGAGCGGTGGAGCGCGGCGTTCCTGTCGCCGCGCTCACCGCCGACCTCGCGACCGAGAACGACGCCGTCAGGCTGGCGCGTTCGGGCGCCCCCGTCCAGCAGCTGCTCACCGACGGACTGTGCCATCTGGAGGCCCGGCAGGTACGCGGGCGCCTGGAAGGGTGGCTGCCGGCGGACACCGCGATGCTCTTCGTGGAGAACGTCGGCAACCTCGTGTGCCCGGCGTCCTACGACCTCGGCGAGACCCTGCGGATCGTCCTGATGGCGGTGACCGAGGGCGAGGACAAACCGCTGAAGTACCCGACCGCGTTCGGCTCGGCCCACCTGGTCGTCGTCACCAAGACCGACCTGGCCGAGCCGGCCGGCTTCGACGAGATGGCCTTCCGGGCGAACCTCCAGCGGGTCAACCCGGGGGTGGAGATCGTACGGTCGTGCGCGCGCACCGGCGACGGCGTCGACACCCTCCTGGCCCACGCCCTCGCCGCCCGGCACGGCGCCCCGCCGCACCGGCCTCCGCTCGCCCCGCATCCCCACGGTCACCACCACCCCGCTTCCGCCCCCGTCGCGTGACCGCGCCCGTCACCGGCCCGGTCCGCCGCCGGATCACCGTGCGCGGCACGGTGCAGGGGGTCGGGTTCCGGCCGTACGTGCACCGGCTCGCCGCCGACCTGGAGCTGGCCGGGTTCGTCGGCAACACCGCGAACGGCGTGCTCATCGAGGTGGAGGGCCCGGCGGGCGAAGTGGGCCGGTTCTTCGACCGGTTGACCGAGCAGCCGCCCCCGCTGGCGGCCGTGACGGGCGTCGGCTGCGAGGACGTCCCTGCCACCGGCACCACCGGCCCGTTCACCATCCGCCCCACCGAGCAGTCGGCGGGCCGGACCCAGCTCCCGCCCGACACCGCGACCTGCGCCGACTGCCTGCGCGAGCTGGCCGCCCCGGCCGACCGCCGCCACCGCCACCCCTTCATCACCTGCACCCACTGCGGCCCCCGCTTCACCATCGCCACGGGGATGCCGTACGACCGAGCGGCCACCACCATGGCCCGCTTCCCGATGTGCCACTCCTGCGCCCGGGAGTACGCCGCCCCCGCCGACCGGCGCTTCCACGCCCAGCCCGTCGCCTGCCCCGACTGCGGCCCCCGGCTCCGCCTGATCGCCGCCGACGGAACCGGTGTCCGCCCGGCCCGGGACGCGGACGCCCTGGCCACCGCACGGGCACTGCTGGCCGCGGGCCGGATCGTCGCCGTGAAGGGCGTCGGCGGCTACCACCTGGCCTGCGACGCCACCGACGCACGCGCCGTCGCCACCCTGCGCACCCGCAAGGAACGCGGCGGCAAGGCCTTCGCCGTGATGTGCGCCGACCTCGACACGGCGGAGCGCGTCGCGGACCTCACCGACGCCGAACGGGCCGCACTCACCGGCGCCCGGCGCCCCATCGTCCTGCTGCGCAGACGCACCTCCACGGACGGACTCCGCCTCGCCGACCAGGTCTGCCCCGGCAGCCCGCACGTGGGCGTGATGCTGCCCTACACCCCCGTGCACACCCTGCTGTTCGGGCTGCCCGGCGATCCGCCCGGCCCCCGGGTACTGGTCATGACCAGCGGCAACCGCTCCGGCGAGCCCATCGTCACCGACGACGCCGAGGCACTGACCCGGCTGGCCGGACTCGCCGACGCCTGGCTCGCCCACGACCGGCCCATCGCCTCCCCGTGCGACGACTCCCTGCTGCGGGTGCGCCCCGACGGCACCGAACAGGTGCTCCGGCGCTCCCGCGGTTACGTCCCCCGCCCGCTGTGCCTCCCCCTCCCGGTCCGTCCCACGCTCGCGGTCGGCGGCGACCTGAAGAACGCGCTCTGCCTGGGCGAGGGGGACCTCGCCTGGTTCGGGCCGCACATCGGCGACATGGGTGACCTGGCCACCCTCGAAGCGGCCGAGAGGACCGAACGACACCTCGGCCGCCTCACGGGAGTCACCCCGCGGCTGGTGGCCGCCGACCGGCACCCCGGTTACCACTCGACGGGTTGGGCACGGACACGATCGGCCCAACTCGGACTTCGGTCACCGACGTTGGTGCAGCATCACCACGCCCACATCGTCTCGGCCATGGCCGAACACGGCCTCGACGGCACCACACCCGTCATCGGGATCGCCTTCGACGGCACCGGGTACGGCGACGACGGCACCGTGTGGGGCGGCGAGGTACTGCTTGCCGACTACACCGGCTACCGGCGTTTTGCCCACCTGACCCCGGCCCCGCTGCCCGGCGGGGACGCGGGCGTCGCCAACCCCTGCCGGCTGGCACTGGCCCGGCTGTGGGCGGCGGGGCTGCCGTGGGAGCGGGACCTGCCGAGTGTCGTAGCGTGCTCCGAATCGGAACTCGCCATCCTGCGGCAGCAGTTGGAACGCCAGGTGGCATGTGTCCCGACGTCCGGCATGGGGCGCCTCTTCGATGCCGTTTCGTCTCTGGTCGGCGTGTGCCACCGCGCGGGGTACGAGGCGCAGGCCGCGCTGGAGCTGGAGGCCGCGGCGACGCAGGCGTGGCACGCGGACACCAGGGCGTACCGCTTCGGGTTCCGGACCCTCCCGCCACCCCACGCAGTCCCGTCCGGCCGGCCTCTCGGCCGACTGAACCGGGCGGGCAGGTGGGAGATCGCGCCCCCGCTGCAGGCCGTCCTCACCGATCTGCGGAGCGGCACCCCCACCCCCGTGCTCGCGGCCCGCTTCCACCGGGGCGTGGCCCGGGCCGTCACGGAGATCTGCCGGCGGGCCCGCGGAACGACCGGCCTGACCACGGTCGCTCTCACCGGGGGCGTCTTCGCCAACGCCCTGCTGGAGGAGGAGTGTGCCGCCCTGCTGGCCGCGGACCGGTTCACGGTCCTGCGACACGGCGAAGTACCCCCGAACGACGGCGGGTTGGCGCTCGGTCAGCTCATGGTCGCGGGAACAGCAACCAACCACGAGACGGAGTGACCATGTGTCTGGCAGTGCCCGGCAAGGTCGTGGCCATCGACGACGGCGCCGACCCGCTCACCGGGCTGATCGACTTCGGCGGAGTACGGAAGCAGGCGTGCCTGGAGTACGTGCCCGATGTGCGGGTGGGGGAGTACGTCATCGTCCACGTCGGGTTCGCCCTGCAGCGCCTGGACGAGGAGTCGGCCCGGGCGTCCCTGGAGCTGTTCGAGCAACTCGGGCTGCTGGAGGAGGAGTTCGGCGACGCCTGGGAGCAGGCGGCCCGGCAGGGGAGCGGGAGTGAGGTCCAGTGAAGTACATCGACGAGTTCAACGACCCGGATCTGGCACGCCGGTTGCTCGACGAGATCCGCGCCACCGTCACCCACCCCTGGGCGCTGATGGAGGTCTGCGGCGGCCAGACCCACTCCATCATCCGGCACGGCATCGACCAACTCCTGCCGGACGAAGTGGAGTTGATCCACGGTCCGGGCTGCCCGGTGTGCGTCACCCCCCTCGACGTGATCGACAAGGCGCTGGAGATCGCCGCCCGCCCGGACGTGATCTTCTGCTCCTTCGGCGACATGCTGCGGGTGCCCGGCACCGACCGGGACCTGTTCCGGGTCAAGGGCGAGGGCGGTGACGTCCGGGTGGTGTACTCGCCGCTCGACGCCCTGGACCTCGCCCGCAAGAACCCGGACCGGCAGGTCGTCTTCTTCGCGATCGGCTTCGAGACGACCGCCCCCGCCAACGCCATGGCCGTCCACCAGGCCCGCCGTCTCGGCGTGGACAACTTCAGCCTGCTGGTGTCCCACGTCCGGGTCCCCCCGGCGATCGACGCCATCATGTCGGCGCCCGCCTGCCGGGTGCAGGGCTTCCTCGCCGCCGGGCACGTGTGCAGCGTGATGGGCACCGCCGAGTACCCGGACCTGGCCGAGAAGCACCGGGTGCCGGTCGTCGTCACCGGCTTCGAACCGCTGGACATCCTCGAGGGCATCCGCCGCGCCGTCCACCAGCTGGAGCGCGGTCAGCACCGGGTGGAGAACGCCTACCCCCGGGCCGTGCGCGAGCAGGGCAACCCGGCGGCCCTGCGCATGATCGAGGAGGTGTTCGAGGTCACCGACCGCAACTGGCGCGGCATCGGCCGGATCCCGGCCAGCGGCTGGCGCCTGACCGACGCCTTTCGCGCCCACGACGCCGAGCACCGCTTCGACGTCGCCGGCATCCGCACCGAGGAGCCCGCCGCGTGCCGGGCCGGCGAGGTACTGCAGGGCCTGATCAAGCCGACCGAATGCGGCGCGTTCGGCACGACCTGCACCCCGCGCACCCCGCTGGGCGCCACCATGGTCTCCAGCGAGGGCGCCTGCGCCGCCTACTACCTGTACCGCCGGATGACCGACACCCCGGCACGGCAGGGATCCCGCATCCCGCAGGAGGAGATGAACCCCGTTGGCTGACCTCGCCACCGAAGCGGCCCAAGCGGTCGACGCCGCCAAAGCGATGCAAGTGGCCGTCGACCCTGCGAACTGGACCTGCCCCGCACCCCTGCGCGACCAGCCGGTCGTGGTCATGGGCCACGGCGGAGGCGGCGCCCTGTCCGCCGAACTGATCGAGCAGGTCTTCGCCCCCGCGTACGGCAACCCCACCCTGGCCGCCCTCACCGACTCGGCCGTCCTCGACCTGGGCGGCGCCCGGCTGGCCTTCTCCACCGACTCCTACGTCGTACGGCCGCTGTTCTTCCCCGGCGGCAGCCTGGGCGACCTCGCGGTCAACGGCACCGTCAACGACCTGGCCATGAGCGGCGCCCGCCCCGCCTACCTCTCCACGGCGTTCGTCCTGGAGGAGGGCGTGGAACTGGCCGTCGTGGGGCGGATCGCCCACGCCATCGGGGCGGCGGCCGAGGCGGCGGGCGTCACCGTCGCCACCGGCGACACCAAGGTGGTCGAGTCCGGGCACGGCGACGGCGTCTACGTCACCACCGCCGGCATCGGGCTCGTCCCCGACGGTGTCGACATCCGCCCGCAGCGCGCCCGGCCCGGCGACGCCGTGATCGTGAGCGGCCCGATCGGCCTGCACGGCGTGGCCATCATGAGCGTCCGGGAGGGGCTGGAGTTCGGGGTCGAGATCGCCTCCGACACCGCGCCGCTGGCCGGCCTGGTGGCGGCCATGCTGGCGGTCACCCGGGACATCCACGTGCTGCGCGACCCCACCCGGGGCGGGCTCGGCACCTCGCTCAACGAGATCGCCCGCGCCTCCGGCACCGGCGTACGGCTGCGGGAGCGGGCCATCCCGGTCCCGGACGAGGTCGCGAACGCCTGCGGTTTCCTCGGCCTGGACCCGCTGTACGTCGCCAACGAGGGCCGGCTCGTCGCCTTCGTGCCCCGGGAGGAGGCCGAGGCGGTGCTCGCGGCGATGCGTGCCCATCCGCAGGGCGCCGGCGCGACCCTGATCGGCGAGTGCGTCGTGGAGCATCCCGGCATGGTCGTCGTGGCCACCGGGCTCGGCGGCACCCGGGTGGTGGACCTGCCGCTGGGGGAGCAGCTGCCCCGTATCTGCTGAGCGGCCCGGACAGCAGTCGGCCCCGCCGGAGACCGAGCTCCGGCGGGGCCGACTGCCGTCAGGGCAGGGCCGCGGCCGCCTCGACGTCCGTGATCTCCAGTTCCCTGCCGCTGCGCAGATCCTGCGAGGGCCGGTCGCACCGCGGACACCAGAAGAACGGCGGCATGCCGACCGTGAACTCCTCCGCGCACCCGCCGCACCAGGCCCGCGCCGTCACCTGCTCGACCACGAGCCGGGCCGCGGCGAGGGCCGTGCCGCCGCGGGCCACCTCGAAGGCGAAGTGCAGCGCGTCCGGCACCACACCGGCCAGTTCGCCGACCCGGACGGTCACCGACGAGACGTCGTCGGCGCCGTCCGCCCGGGCGATCTCCTCGGCCTGTTCCACGATCGCCGTGGCGATCGACAACTCGTGCACGGCCCGCTCAGGGGTAGCGGCGGTTCGCGCGGACGCCACCGGTCATCCGGTAGATCCGCAGCTCGCGCACCACGCCGGGCAGCTCCTTCAGGAACAGGGTCAGTGCCAGACCGCCCACCAGAGCGGCCTGGGCGAGCAGCACCTGACGTCCGGACATCACCGACCTCGCTCTCTTCGCCGTTCGGCAGCGTTTGTTCACACTCACTCCCTGCTCTCTCATCCCGGTGAGATGTTCGGCATGGCGTCCAGCAGGGCGTCATGCCGCTTCCAGTGGATCCCGGTGGAGCGGCGCGCGTCGGCGGTGCCGTCCTGGTGGTGTCCGCTCTGGTGGTCGTAGGGGCCCCGGTTGCCCTGGTGCAGGCCCGGCACATGGCTGGGCGTGTCGGGCTTCGCCTGGGGGCGGCCCACTCTGATGCTGCCCATGTCTGTTCTCCTTCCAGGTCCTCACGAACGCTCGGTGAGCTGCGCGAAGAACCGCTCCACAGCCGGCCAGACCCCGTCGCCACCGGACAGGCCCCGCCACTCGCGGCGGACGAGGGCGACCATCCGGAAGCAGTCGTCGACCGGCACGATCCAGTGCTCGTCCAGGCCCCGCACGGTGTTCACCAGCAGTGCCTCCACGTCGGGTGCCATGGAAGCGAGCTGCGGAAACGTGGCGGTCAGCCGCTGCCAGGCCGCCGCGTCCACCTCCCAGCGCATGGCCCCGGCCGGACTCGGCCCCTGTGCGGTGACCGTGCCGTCGGAGCGCGGCACGAAGAACACCAGGCCCACCGGCACGCCCAGCACCGCCGTGTCGACCGGCGGCAGCCGCAGCCGGCGCCGGGGCACGAGCCGGTAGTGCCCCTCGCCCGCCCCGTCCTCGGCGAACAGCACCGAACACGGGCCGCACACGCACCGCACCTGAGCGGCCTCCATGTCGTACAGGTGGGGGTGCGCGTCGGCCACCGGGGTGGCGCACAGCTCGCACACCTCGGCCTCGGCGGTCGCCGTGCGGCCGGCCGCCGAGCGGATGACGCGGGCCAGTGCCCCGTCCGTGATCACCGTGACTCCTGCGGCTGCGGCGCGGTCCGGCGCTTCAGCGTCGTCAGGGGTACGAAGGCCGGGGCCGCCCGCCGCTCGTCGGCGACCGGCTCCACCGCCTCCAGCTCCGGGGCGGCGGCCAGCACCGCCGCGCGGACGGCCGCGGTGACGTCGGCCGAACCGCCGCCGCACCCGGAACCGCAGCCGCCGCCTGTGCTCACCCGCACCCGGGCCACCCGCCCCTCGACACCGGCCCACTCCAGGTCGCCGCCGCGCTCGCGGACCGCGGGCCGCAGCCGCTCGACCGCGCGGGCGGCCCGAGCGTCGGCGGACTCGGGGTGGACGGCGTGCAGCACCAGCAGGTGCCCGAGCAGCTCGTCGTCGGCCAGGCGCTCGCGCAGCCGCTCGTCCGCGTGGTCCAGGACCCGGGCGAGCGCCTCGCCGTAGACCTCGGTCAGCAGCGTCACCGACTCCAGCGCCGCACGGGCGGCCGGGCCGGGCGCGGACTCCAGCCCGGCCAGCGCCTCGTCGAGCCGGGCGAGCCGCGCCTCCACCGCCGGATCCGGGAGCCGTACGGCGCGATCAGGCATGGCCGGCTCCGTACGTGGGCGAGTGCACCGTCGACAGCGTCTTGCCCTTGCCCATGTACATGTGCACCCCGCAGGGCAGACACGGGTCGAAGCTGCGCACGGTGCGCATGATGTCGACGCCCTTGAAGTCGTCGGGCCCGTTCTCCTCGAAGATCGGCTGGCCCTGGACGGCGTCCTCGTACGGCCCCGGGGTGCCGTACATGTCGCGCGGGCTGGCGTTCCACGGGGTCGGGGGGTACGGGTGGTAGTTGGCGATCTTCTTGTCGCGGATCACCAGGTGGTGGGAGAGGACACCGCGCACGGCCTCGTGGAAGCCGCAGCCGATCGCCTCGTCGGGCACCTCGAAGTTCTCGTACACCTTGGAGTCGCCGTCGCGGAGCATGCCCATCGCCTCCTCCAGGAACTGCAGGGCCATGGCGGCGGCGTAGGCGACGAAGTACGGCCTGGCACGGTCCCGCTCGATGGTGTTGCTCCACTGGGGGATGCGCCACTCGAGCGTGGTCTCCGGCAGCGACTCGCCCTTGGGCAGCGAGATGCGCACGCTGTGGCCGGTGGCCTTCACGTACGGCGTGTCGACCAGGCCGCTCAGCGCGGTCGTCCACAGCCGGGCGAGGGGCCCGCCGCCGGTGTCGAGGGCGAGGTGCTCGCCGGTCCCCGAGTGGTGCCAGCGCGGGCTCATCACCCAGCTGTACTTGCCGTCGAAGTCCCGCTTCTGCGGCACCGGCACGGTGGTCTGGTTCCACGGGTGGCGCATGTCGACGGGGTTGCCGAGCGGGTCGTGGGTGACGAACGGCTGCTCGTTGACCCAGTCCTCGTAGTAGGAGCTGCCGAGCATGATCCGCAGGCCGAGGTTGATGTCGACCAGGTTGTTGGTGACCAGTTCGCCGTCGACGACGATGCCGGGGGTGACGTACATCGCCTTGCCCCACTCGTTCATCGTCGCGTAGCGGTAGTCGACCACGTCCGGGTTCTGCCAGGCGCCCCAGCAGCCCAGCAGGATACGGCGTTTGCCGACCTCCTCGTAGCCGGGCAGCGCCTCGTAGAAGAAGTCGAAGACGTCGTCGTTCATCGCCACGGCCTTCTTGACGAAGTCGATGACGCGCATGAGCCGGCTGAGGTAGTCGGTGAAGGTGTTGGGCTGCGGCATCGTGCCGACCCCGCCCGGGTACATCGTCGACGGGTGGACGTGCCGCCCCTCCATCAGGCAGAACATCTCCCGGGTGACCCGGCTGACCTTCAGCGCCTCCTTGTAGACCTCGCCCTCGAAGGGGTTGAAGGCCCTCATGATGTCGGCGATGGTCCTAAAGCCGTGGACGTCCCCGCGGGGCGCGTTCGTGCGCTCGGCACGGGCCAGCACAGCGGGGTTGGTGGCCTTGACCATCGCCTCGCAGAAGTCCACGAACACCAGGTTGTCCTGGAAGATCGTGTGGTCGAACATGTACTCGGCCGCTTCGCCGAGGTTGGTGATGTGCTCGGCCAGCTTGGGCGGCTTGACGCCGTAGGCCATCTGCTGGGCGTAGTTGGAGCATGTCGTGTGGTTGTCGCCGCAGATGCCGCAGATGCGCGAGGTGATGAAGCCCGCGTCGCGCGGGTCCTTGCCCTTCATGAACACCGAGTAGCCGCGGAACAGCGACGAGGTGCTGTGGCACTCCACGACTTCCCGGTTGGCGAAGTCGATCTTCGTGTAGATGCCCAGGTTGCCGATGATCCGCGTGATCGGATCCCAGGACATGTCCACGATCTGCGCGGGCTTGCGTTTGGTGGACCGGGACTCGGTGGTCGTCATCTGCGGTACTGCCCCTTGCTGTTCGGGTTCGGCGGGTCGGTGGCGGGATGCGTGACGAGCGGCGTCGTGGCTGGTGTCACGGGCGGTAGTGGGGGTCGTAACCGCTGGTCAGCTTGCGCTTGTTGTGGCGCCACTTGGGCTCGTGGTTCACCATGTCGTTGGTCAGACCGCGCAGGCGGCGGATGACGGCCCCGTACGGCTTGATGACCAGGGAGGACAGCGCTCCTCCGGGAGGCTCGTCCATGAACGGCATGAACGCGTCCGGGAAGCCGGGCATCGTGCACCCGATGCAGATGCCGCCGACATTCGGACAGCCGCCGATCCCGGACATCCAGCCCCGCTTGGGCACGTTGCAGTTGACCACGGGGCCCCAACAGCCCGTCTTCACGAGGCACTTGGGCGAGTTGTAGTCGAGGCCGAAGTCGCCCTGCTCGTAGTACGAGCCCCGGTCGCAGCCCTCGTGCACGGTCTTCCCGAACAGCCACTGCGGACGCAGCATGTGGTCCAGCGGGGGCGGGGGAGCGGTACCGGCCGCGTGCTGGAGCACCCAGATCAGGGTCTCCATGAAGTTCTCGGGCTGGATGGGGCAGCCGGGCACGTTGACGACCGGAAGCCCGGCCTGCGACTTGAACTCCCAGCCCAGGTAGTCCGCGAGGCCCATGCAGCCGGTGGGGTTGCCGGCCATGGCGTGGATGCCGCCGAAGGTGGCACAGGTGCCGGCGGCCACCACCGCCCAGGCCTTGGGCGCCAGTTGGTCGATCCACCAGTTCAGCGGCAGCGGCTGGCCGGTCTCCGGGTCGTTGCCGAAGGACGTCCAGTAGCCGTCGCCCTCGATGATGTTCTGGTTCGGGATCGAACCCTCGATGACGAGGATGAACGGGGCCAGTTCGCCGCGCGCGGCAGCCCGGTACGGGGCGAGGAAGTCCTCGCCGCCCAGGCTCGGCGAGAGCACCTTGTTGACCAGGTTGACCTTCGGCAGGCCCGGGATGAGACCGAGCACCACGTCCTCGATGGAGGGCTGGTCGGCGGCCGTCAGGGAGACGGTGTCGCCGTCGCAGCTCATGCCCTCGGAGATCCAGAGGATGTGGATCTCGTCGATCGCGTCGCGCTCCTGGGTGGCACTGGTCTGGGTGGTCATGTCGTCCGCCTTTGCTGCGGTCGGTCGGGGAGTCGGTGAGCGGCGTGCGCCGGCAGGTCAGGGGCGTCCATCGGGCCGTTCCTCCTCCGGCCGGTCGGCCGGACGTCGGGGCCGCGGGGACTGCGGCCGGGGTGGGTGGAGCGGGTCGGCGGGACCCGGCGCGTACGCGCCTGCGAGCGGTTCGACCTCGGCGGGCCGGAAGTAGTGGAAACGGCCGTACCAGCCGTGCAGTTCGGCCGCGGGATCGTCGTCGACGCTCACCGCGAGGTGCACGCTGCCGTCCACGTCGTGGAAGACCGCCGCCACCTGCGCGGTCCGGCCGGCCAGGAACATGTCCTGGGCGTCGGCACCCCGGCCGCGCGGCCGCAGCCGCACCCGGCTGCCGCCGCCGACGGGGACGCCGTCCACGAGCACCGTGTCGGTCGTCGGGGACAGCCCCTCGTCGCCGCCCTCCTGCCACCACGCGGGCCGTTCGGCCGGGTCCTCGGCGACGGCGGTGGGCGTGACGGGAGTAAGTGAGCGGATGGCGCCGTGCAGCCGGGCGAAGACCTCCCGGGGCATGCTGTCGACACGGTCCAGGATCTGCGCGGCCCGCGGGTCGGTGGCCCGCGCCTCGGCCTTCTCCTCGTCCGTCAGGAGCATCGTGCGCAGCGTCAGGATCTCGTCGATCTCCGCCGCGTCGTGCAGGTCGCCCGGGCTCTCCGGCGCCACCTGCGGACGGTCCGGGAGGATGATCGGGGAGGACAGGACGACCCGACCGACCGGTCCCGTCTCCTGCGGCTCGCCGCCCAGGACAGGGAAGGTGAACGCGTTACGGCAGTCGCGCACAGGGGCCTGCAGATCCGCGGGCGGATCGATCAGCGAGACGAACTCCACGCCCTCGCCGCCGAGCAGGGTGTGCGCGGCGAGCAGCGCATGCCGCAGGGCATCGCCCCGAGCGGCCCGGGCATCCGGTGCGCGCCCGGTGTTCTCGGTGCGCACCCGCAGCCGGTACACGTCGTCGGTGATCCGCTCGGCCACGACCGTCGTACGCGCCCGGACCTGTTCGCGTCGCCGCACCACGCGCCCGGCACCCCCGGGCAGCGGCTCCGTCCGCTCACCGGGCGGCGCCCCGGCCTCGGCGCGGCACTCGCCGCGCAGCAGATCGGCGAGCGGCCACGCGAAACCGACCTCGTGCGGCACTGCCTCGTCGAAGGTGAGATGGGCCGTCCCGTCGTCGGTGCGCAGTGACTCGACCGGGCGGTACTGCCCGTCCGCACCGGCCGCTTGCACCTGTTTGTGCTGCATCTGCAGATACCGCACCCGCACCCGTACGACCGCTCCGGGCTGCCGTACGCGCACCAGGCACTCGGTCTGCTGGTACCAGGAGTCCGCGGAACCGGACAGGCCCGGGGTGACGGGCCCGTCCGCCTCCACCCAGTCCCGGGGCAACAGCACCCCGAACTGCCAGCGGACGCGGTTCTTGGCCGAGGAACGGCGGTACGGATAGAGCAGATAGCCCTCGTAGAGGACGGCATCGGCGACCGCGCTCACCTGCGCGAAGGCGTCGCCGGACGGGTCGTCTCCCGCCACGGCGGTACACGCCACGCCACTTACGCCGCCCGTCCCGGCCATTTCGCCTCCTCGCCACAGGTGCACCCGCCGATCCCTTCCACCACGGTCACACCCCTCACGGGTGCTCGCCCTTCCGGCGGACCGGGATTGGGCCGGGCGGGGGACAGGGACGCGTGCGAGGCATGGGCTCGGCGGGCTCATCGGGCTCGGAGTGTGCGGGAGGCCGGAGCGGGTCACCGGTCCGGGCCGGCGCTCACACCTGTCCTGCCAGGTCGAGGCAGCAGCGGACGAAGTCCTGGACGACCGGATTGCGGTCGTCGGCGGATGCCCACGCGACGCCCACGTGCGTCGGGCTCACCCCGGTGACCGGCCGGTACACGACACCGGGCCGGGAGTAGAACCGCGCGGCGGACTGGGGTGCGAGGGCGATCCCGTACCCGTTGGCGATGGCGTTCAGCCAGTCGTCGGGCTGCTCGGTGACCGCGCCGACGCGGACGGGCCGGCCCTCGCGCTCGTCGGCGGCCAGCCAGTGGTCGCGCCACGCGCCGGTCTCCTGCGGGGCGGCGACGAACGGCTCGTCCCACAGCTCGCGAAAGGCGATGGTGTCGCGCGCGGCCAGCGGGTGCGTGGCGGGCAGGGCGACCCAGCGCGGCTCGCTGAACAACGGCTCGACGCGCAGGGCCTCCTGGCCAGGGAAGGGCAGCCGCAGCAGTGCGACGTCTGCGTCCCCGGTGGCCAGTCCGGCGCTCGGGTTCGTCCAGGCCGCCTGGCGCAGCTCGGCGCGGCACCCGGGCCGGCGCCGGGCGAACGCGGCGACGATCTCCTGCGTCGCCTCGTTGGCCGCGCTCGCCAGGAACCCGACCCGCAGCACCCGGGAGGCCTGCCGGTCGGCGGCCCGGGTGGCGCGCAGGGCGTCGTCCCACGCCGCGAGCACCTCCGGGGCGAGACGGGCCAGCTCACGGCCCGGCCCGGTCAGTGCCATCCCGGCCCGCGAGCGGTCGAACAGCCGTACACCGAGCTGGGTTTCCAGCTGCCGGATCTGCTTCGTCAGGGCCGGCTGGGACACATACACGCGCTCGGCGGCGCGGGTGAGGCTGCCGTCCGCGGCGACGGCCAGGAAGGAGCGCAGGAGACGGGTGTCGACATCCATTCCACCAGGTTATGGACGCAGGTATTGGACGGCGTGTCGGCCTCCCGGGGAGGGTGGGGGCATGGAACTCGCCTACGTCCTCGTCACCTGTGCGGCCGTCCTGGCCAACGCCGGCATCGCGGCGGCCGACTTCGCCAGGGCGCCGTTCGTCCTCGCCAACTCGCGTGAGGTCGGTGTGCCGGCTGCCTGGATCCCGCCCCTGGCTCTGCTGAAGGCGGCCGGGGCCGCAGGACTCCTGCTGGGACTGCTGGGCCTTCGCCCCCTGGGCGTCGCCGCCGGTCTCGGCCTGGTGCTGTTCTACATCGGCGCCCTGGCCGTCCACGTACGGGCACGCGTGCTGCACAACATCGCGTTCCCGGGCCTGTTCCTCGTACTGGCCTCGGGAGCGCTGACGACGGCCGCGATCGTCTAGCGTGGCCGCCATGACGCCACGGTCGCTGCCCCAAGAGGTCCGCCAATCCGTCGACCGCTACCTGCAGTTGACCGACGAGGCCGTTCCCGGACTCGTCCAGGGCCTGTATCTGCACGGGTCGCTCACGTTCGGCGACTTCCGTCCCGGACGCAGCGACATCGACTTCCTGGCGGTGCTGAGCGAGCGGCCTTCGCAGAAGGCGGTGGACGTGCTCGGCGAGGTCTTCGTGGAGCTGAGCAGCCGTCACCCACGGCCGTACTTCGACGGGTTGCACGTCACGCACGCGGATCTGGCCGGCTCGCCGAAGGGCTGCCCGGACGTGCCGTGCGTCCAGGAGTGGGACTTCCGGCCCGCAGGTCACTTCGGCCGCAACCCGGTCACCTGGCACGAGCTGGCCCAGCGAGCCGTCACCGTACGCGGCCCCCAGCTGACGGCGGACGACGTGTGGACGGACCAGAGCGCGCTGCGCGCCTACAGCCACGCCAACCTCGACGAGTTCTGGCGGTCGTCGCTCGACGAACTGCGCGCGGGTCCTGGTCAGGAGTGGGTCTTCGACGGCCCGGCCGAGCGGGGCGAGTGGGTCACCGAGTGGTTCGTACTCGGTATCGCGCGCCTGCACCATCTGCTGGCCACCGACCGGCTCACCTCCAAGACCGGCGCCGGGCGCCACGCCCTGACCGCCTTCGACGGGCGCTGGCAGCCGATCGTCCACGAAGCGCTGCGGATCCGTGAAGGCTCCACCACCTCCGCGTACGAGGGCGACCCGATCGCGCGCTTGCAGGACACGATCGCTTTCGCGGCGATGGCGATCGAGGAGGGCCGGCGGCTCGGCCCCTGACCTGTGCAGCTCGCCCCTTGACGCCCGAAGCCGCTCTCACGGCAGCCGCTCCAGCGCCACGAGCGCCGCGTCTCCGCCGAGGTCGCCGTCGACGTGATGCAGGAGGGCCAGGCGCAGGGCGGAGACCATCGCGGGCAGCGGGCGGTCCGCGTGAGCACGGGCGTGCGCGGGGAGGTCGTAGAACCGGCCCCGGCGGTCCCGGGCCTCGACGAATCCGTCCGTGTACAGCAGGAGCCGGTCGCCCGGGGCGAAGGGCACCGTCGTCGCGACCGGCTCGGCGGCCAGGAGGTCGCCGAGTCCGAGCGGTGGCCCGGGCCGGTCGGGCAGGTGGGCGTGGACCCGGCCCGCGCGCACGACGAGCGGCTCGGGGTGACCGCAGTGGACGATGCGGGCCACCGCCTCGCCGGGCGGGAACTCCACCAGCAGGGCGGTCGCGAACCGCTCCGTGAACAGCGCCTGCGTGCCCTGGCCGTCCAGCGCCGCGATCTCGCGGCGGGCGCGCTCGTCCAGGCCCTGGGCCACCTTGGCCAGGGACGCCTCACGGTCGGCCAGCTCCCGGAACGCGCCGAGCAGGTTCGCCGAGGCCCCGACGGCCGTCAGTCCCTTGCCCCGCATGTCGCCGATGAGGATCCGGGTGCCGTACGGCGTCTGCAGCGCCTCGTGGAAGTCGCCGCCGATCCGGGCCGCCGACTCGGCCGGCAGATAGACGCCGCACAGGGCCAGCGAGCGGATCCGGCCCGGCAGTGGGTGCATCAGCGCACGCTGTGCGGTCTGTGCGACGGAGCGGACCTGGCGCAGCTGCCGTTCCCGGCGCCGGCGCAACGAGCAGGTGGCGAGCGAGGCGAGCCCGACCACGGCCAGGGTGCCCAGGACGACGTCCGAGTCCGGACGGCCGAGCTGCCCCGCGACCATCTGCAGCAGCGCCGTCACGGAGAGCGCCGCGCAGGCGAGGGCAGCCGTCGCCCACACGGGGAGCAGGGCGGCGGCCAGCACCGGCACGGCTGCCATCACCGGCGAGACGTGCAGCCAGTCCGGCGTCAGCAGGTCGGTCAGGGCGACGACCACCAGGAGCAGGACGGGGGTCAGGGTGAGAGGCAGCCGGTTCCAGGCGGGCGGGGTACGGCCGGTGATGTCGGTGGGTGCGGTGTCGTCGTGCGGGTGATCCGTGGGGTGAGAGGTCATCGTCGCCGTGAGGGTCGCAGCGGGCTGAGCACCCGGTGCTGCCGGGTCGGGGCGGGTACGGACGTGGTCAGGCAGGACAGGACCGCGTCCAGGTGATGGACGAGATGGCGGTCCGCCTCGCGGTCGACCGGTGCATCACGGTCGGGTCTGTCGAGGCGGGCGAGGGCGTGGCGGGCCGCCGGCAGCGCGGGGTGGGGCCGCCCGCCCCGGCAGCCGTAGACGCACAGGGCCGTCGTACGCAGCAACCGTGCGTACGGCCCGGCGAACCCGTCGGCGTCGGGAGCGTCCTCGCCCCGCGGGCCGGGCCGGCTCACCGCGGGCCTCGTGTCGAGGAGCCGCCCGGCCGCGCACACCTGCTGCTCCACGTCGGCGAGCGTCCGTATGACGCGACGGTCCAGGTGCCAGCGGCGGCGACGGGCCATGGGGCGTACGTTCCAGCGCACGCTCTCGTGCGCTTCGTCCACGGCGGTACGGGCCTGCGCCAGCGCGGTGTCGAGTTCCCGCTCCCAGCCGGAGCCGAGCACGTTCCGCGGCCGCTCCCGCCGGGCGACCGCGTCGGCCAGACCGTCGAGGTGGCGGGCGAGCAGGGTGCGCAGCCTCTCCACGGCGTGCTCCGCGGACCGTACCCGTACGGCCGGGTACAGCAGCGCGCTGCACGCCAGGCCGAACGCGATGCCCACCATGATCTCCGCGAGGTGGGAGAACACCTCGGCGGGATGCCGGCCACGGACCAGGGCGAAGGTGATCAGGGCCGTCGTCGGCAGATGCAGCCCCTGGTGGCCCAGCAGCTCGTGCCGGGCCAGCAGGACGGAGGCGAAGACGACGAGACCCAGACCCGCCATTCCCGGCTCGACGTACAGGGCGGCGGGTACGGCGACGACCACGCCGAGCAGGCATCCCGCGGCGTACCGGGTCGCGGCGGCGACCGTGCGCACCACCGTCGCCTCGACGATCAGCAGGGCTGCCACGGCACCCACATAGGGGTGGGGCGTATGCAGCAGGTTCACGCACACCTGCCAGGTCAGCCCCGCTGCCACCGTTGCCCGCGCGGCGTCGGCGCAGTTGGCTCGTCCGAAGGGCATAGCGAGGGCGGATATCCGTGCGCTGCGCATGCCTTTCGTGCTCCTTCCCTGTGCCGGACCTCCCGAGCCCGCCTGGGCGGGTTCGAGGCAACAGCCCCCCAGGGTAATCGTACAAATGGGGCATCTGGCAAATAAGGAGCATGTAGGGCTTGCGATGGGCGGAGAGGGCAGGATTCGAACCTGCGTGGGCCCCGCGGGGCCCGACCTCGAGGCGTGCTCGTAGGTCCCCGATCAGCCACTCCGGGCACCTCTCCCCGTGTCCGGCTTCCGGTTTCCCGTGCCGTTCACATCAACTACGGTGCCAGGCCGCGCTGACGCGACGGTGACGTCTCACTGACGTGCCGAGCCCCCTGCCGTGTCCACTCACGGCGACCGCACTATGGGGTCCGGCCCCATATCGCAGCCGTGCCACGCTCCTAGCATCTTCGGGCATGCAGACCAGAGCCGCACGCCTGACAGCTGCCCTGGTGGCCCTCTTGGCCGCCTTGGCCGCCGGACTCCTCGCCCCCCGCACGGCGGCCGCTGCCGCCTCCCTCGGTGAAGTCACCGGGTTCGGTTCCAACCCCGGTGCGCTGCGCATGTTCCGCTACAACCCTCCGGACCTGCCGGCGAACGCTCCCGTCGTCGTCGCCCTGCACGGCTGCACCCAGGACGCCGGGTACGCCGTCGACAGCGGCTGGACCACGCTCGCGGACCGCTGGCACTTCTCCGTCGTGGTCCCGCAGCAGTCCACGACCAACAACCTCAGCAAGTGCTTCGACTGGTTCCAGGCCGGGGACATCGAGCGCGGGGACGGCGAGGCCGCCTCGATCGCCCAGACGGTGGACCGCCAACTCGCCGACGTCCGGGGCGATCCCTCGCGGGTGTTCGTCACCGGCCTGTCCGCCGGCGGCGGTATGACGGCGGTGATGGCGGCGACCTACCCGGAGAAGTTCCGGGCGGCCGGCATCGTGGCCGGGCTGCCGTACGGCTGCTCCGCGGCGGCCGGTGGGCCGTACCCGTGCATGTACGGGTGGGCGAACCAGACACCGGCCCAGTGGGGCGACCGCGTCCGCAGGGCCCGCCCCGGATACACCGGCCCCTGGCCCACGCTCACCGTCTTCCAGGGCTCGGCGGACGGCACGGTGAAGCCGTCGAACATGGCGGACCTGGTCAGGCAGTGGACCGACGTCCAGGGTGCCGATCAGAGCGCGGACGTCTCCGACACGGTGGCGGGGTACCCGCACCAGGTCTACCGCTCCCCCTCCGGGCAGGCTGTGGTGGAGACCTACAGCATCACCGGGATGGGGCACGGGCAGCCCGTCGATCCGGCGACCGGGTGCGGGACCACGGCCCCGTACGTCCTCGACGTCCACCTGTGCGCCGCCTACCGGCTCGGCCTTGCCTGGGGCCTCGGCTGACCACGGTCAACTCCCGGTCTGACCGGAGCGGTCCCGCCGTTCGCGCCGCGTTCGGCGGGCCTCCGCCAGCAGGGGCAGCAGAGAGACCACGACGATGAGCGCGACCAGCGGCAACAGGTAGTCGTCGACGCGGGTGACCGAGGAACCCAGGAGATATCCGGCGAGTACCAGGCTCTGGGACCAGAGCAGGCCGCCGATGGTCTGCCAGATGGTGAACGTCCGCACGGGAACCCCGAGTGCGCCGGCCGCCGGGTGCAGCACGGAGCGCAGCATCGGGACGAAGCGGCCGATCACCAGTGCCTTGCGGTATCCGTAGCGGGCCAGCATCCGTTCCGCCTGGGCCGTGACCTCCTTCACCCGCCGCCGCGAGGTGCGGGCCAGCAGGGGCCGGCCGCCGTGCCGCCCGAGCAGATACCCCGCCTGGCCGCCCGCCACGGCGCCGACGGCCGCGCACAGCAGCACCTGCCACAGCACCAGCCGCGGCGCCTGCTGAGCGCTCGCCGCGCACAGCACACCGGCCGGGAACAGCAGCGTGTCACCCGGCAGGAAGAAGCCGACGACCAGCAGAGCCGACTCGGCGAAGATCACCACCAGGACGCCCAGCGCACCGAAGGCAGCGAGCAGCGAGGCGCTGTCGGTCGGATTGACCCCGATCACCGCCCTCGCCTCCCGGCCCCGCTCGTCCGTCGCTTTCCTCAAGTGTCACGTGGCTGCGCTCCGGCTGCCCGGACAAGCGGGTGGACGGGACCGCAACGGGCGGGAAACTCCGTTGCCGGGCTCCACGCACTGGTGTGCGATCGGTGCAAGGGCTGCACGGACCGGGTGCTCGGTCCCGCGCCCGCCCAGGTGACCTGCGGGGCCGGAGGGCCGGGCCTTCCCTCTTTGTCCTGTGAGTGGAAAAAGATCGCGGGAATCGGCGCCATCACCAGGCCCTCCGCCCCGGACGGCCCCTTGTCCGGACGCCCTCTGTCAGGTCCGTGGCCCCGGCCTTACACTGCCGATCCGCAGTATTTCGGGGGCAGTTGACGGGGGGAAACCAACATGTCCGATCCGTACGGTCCGTACCAGGGATTCGCCGTACCACCGATGCCCTCGGCTCCGCCGCCCGCGCCGCCGGACGGCCTGCGGGCGGCCGCCGTCGCGGTGCTCAACCTGAGCGGACTCGGCCTCGGGTACGCACTCCTGCGAAGATGGGTCCTGATGGCCGCCTGCCTGGCGGCAACCGTCGTCCTGCTGTTCGTGGCCCTGCCAGCCGACGCCGACGGGCTCCCCGGGGCCGCGCTCACCGTCTACGTCCTGCTCCTGCTGTCGGCCGCCGTCCACGGAGCGATCGCCGGACTGCGCACCCGGCTCACCTGGCCGGGCCGAGCGCCCCTCGCCCTCCTGCTCGCCGTGCTGCTGCTCGCCGTTCCGGCCGGAGGCGTGCTGTGGTACGACGACGCGCACGAGGAAGCCGTGCAGCAGGCGCTCCTCGACCGCCTGGACCAGGCCGACCACCTGGTGACCAAGGCCGGCCGGCACAGGTTCGCCAGCGCGCGGGGCGACTACGGTGCGGCCCTGGAGATCTACCGGGATCTTGCGGCCGAGCACTCCGGCTCCCGCGCCGCCGCCCAGGTACCCGATCGTATGCGGAGCTTCTACACCACGGTCGGCGCGGCCTACGGACACCAGGAGTACTGCGACGCGATCGAGCCGCTGAAGTACCTGCGTACGGTGCCCCGCTTCATGCCGAAGAAGGAACTCGGCTCGCTCACCCAGTGGCCCGACGACCGACTCGCCACCTCGTTGTACGAGTGCGGATGGGCCGGTCTGTCGGCGGGTCAGGCCGACTGGGTCGCACGCTTCGACGACCTGCTGACCACGTTCCCGCAGTCCCAGTCGGCGACCAAGGTCGCACCCGCCGTGGACGCGGCGGTGAAGAAGGCCGAGAAGGACGTCAACGGCGCGGCACCCTGCACCGCCGTCGAGAAGCTGCACGACCTGAACACCCGGATCAGCGACCTCTCGGGGACGGCGGGGAACGCGGCCGACGCTCTCACGAAGTCCGCCGACCGGGCCGACCGGAGCGGTGACGCGGGGGAGTACGCCTGCGGCGTCGACCAGTACAAGGACGGCGACTTCGACGCGGCCCAGAAGACCATGGAGCAGTACGTCTCCGACAACAAGAACGGCAAGAACCGGGACCGGGCCAAGAAGATCGCCATCGGAGCCGAGGTGGCCCAGACCCTGCCTGCCGCCGGGAAGAAGCTGCCCACCACCGACTCCGGCGGCGGCATCACCGTCACGGTCAAGAACGACAGCCCCGACGACGTCACCGTCCTCTACACCGGACCGGTCACCGGCAGCTTCACGCTCAAGGGGTGCGGCAGCTGCAAGTCGTACGGCCTTGCCGACACGCTGAGGATCGGCTTCAAGCCCTGCAACGGTGGCAAGAACTACCCGCAGCGGACGCTCAGTCTCCCCGTCGGCACCACGTACTTCGTGCACAAGCCGCACGGCGGCAGCACCGCCACACCGGCCTCGGACACGGCCAAGCTCCGGTCCGGGTACATCTACACGGAATGCGCCTACACGACACAGACGTTGGGCTCCAGCTACTGACCGTGCGGGGCGGGCCTCGGCCCGCCCCGCCGCTCGTCAGTGCCGTCGCCCGGCGCGCCGGCGCACCACCAGGACGGTGCCCGTGCCGAGGATCACGGCCCCGGCCGCGGCGGCCGCGAGCGGCAGCACCGAGCCGGTGCCGGTGCTCGCCGAAGTCGGCCGTGTTCTTCGCGGTCACCCTCACGGTCGCCGCGTCCCACTCCTCGTGCTGGGCGGACCCAGGTGCGGCCGGGGTCTCGTCGGGCCGCTCGACCAGCTTCACCGCAGGGCCCGTACCCCGCACCGGCGGCGGGCCGGCGTCCGTGAACGCGGGGTCGTAGCCGGCGACCGTCACCCGCAGCTCGTCGTACAGCGCGCGGTCGATTGCCTTCAGGGTCAGCTTCTGGTCGGGCGCGTAGACGACGCCGGGCTTCACCTGCTGGTCGAACGCGCAGACCACGTCCGAGGAACTGGGCGCCTCGTCGAAGGACGGGATCTCGTAGCGCAGGCAGTTGGAAGGCACCTCGGTGTGGCTGAGCCCGCGGGTGACGGAGTACGACATCCAGACCTTGTCGAGCGCCGCGGTGCCGGTGTTGGTGAAGGAGGCCGGGACCTTGAACTCGCTGCCGGGCCGCACACCGTCGATCGGGGCGATCGTGCCCAGCACCAGACCGGGTCTCGCGTCCGCGGCGCCGGCGCTGAACTGTGCGGGAACGCGCGTTCCCGCACAGGAGACCTCCGCCACCGCCCGATGGTTGTACAGAGCCCGACCGGAGGTCACTGCCTCGCGCGGCGAACCAGCCACTCCAGGGCCGCGGCCGCCTCGCCGAGGACGGAGAGGTGGCCGTCGTCCGGTCGAAGCCGGAGTTCCGAGCGCGGGCAGCGGTTCGCCAGCCACTCGCCGTGCGTGCTGGGCACGATCCTGTCCTGACCCCCGTGCAGGACGAGGACCGGCGCGGTGACCGACGCGGGGTCGCAGCCCCACGCCTGGACGTAGGCCAGGTCGTCGTCGACGAGTCCGCCCGGACCGGCGGCCACGGCCGGCTTGACGACTTCCTTGAACCAGGACCAGTCACCGGCCAGGGCCGCATGGTCGGCCGGGATGAACATCTCGGGGTCGTACACCGCCTCCGCCTCGTACCGCTCTTTGGCCTCGCGTCCCGCCGCGGCCGCGGTCAGTGATGCCCGGCAGGACACGGCCATGCCCGCGAACCAGTCGAGCCCCTCGGCGTCGAACGGGGCCAGACCCGACACCTCGACCACGCCGAGCACCCGCTCCGGCAGTACGGCGGCACACGCCAGGGCGTGCGAGGCGCCGCCGGAGTGACCCATGACGGCGAACCGGCCGATGCCGAGCGCGTCGGCGATGTGGGCGACGTCGGCGGCGGCCGATGCGATGCCGCGGCCGTCGAGCGGGGTCGAACCGCCGTATCCGGGGCGGTCGTACGACACCCAGCGGACCCCGAGCCGGGCGGAGGCGGGGAAGAGGGGCCTGGGCGGCAGGCCCACGTTGGGCGTGCCGTGATGCCAGAAGACGGGGAGCGCACCGGATCCGCCGGCGCCGGTGTCGTAGACGTGCAGTCTGCGCCCGTCGGGCAGCTCCAGGTCGGATTCGGTCACGTGGATGTTCGTCACTGCGCGTGTCCTTCCGGGCGGGTGCCGGGTGCTTGACTGCGTAACCGACCTCGTCGACTCCCGGAACTCATCGCTCGGCCGAGTGGGCGACGGTCCGTGGGTCCGGCACCCTCAGTCGGGCGGCGGCCCGGGCCCGTCCTGCACCAACCGCTACCCGAACGCTGCCGAGCGCGCCCGGGTCAACCAGCTGTGGGCCAACGGCCTCACCAAGGCGCTCGACAAGCTGAACAAGGTGCACTGACCGTCTGAGATCCATCCGCCTGCGACCGGAGGCGGGCCGCGCCACCCGGGTGCGGCCCGCCTCACGCGGATTCGTGGCCGCCGGCCGCCTGGTCCGCGCGGTCGACGACCTCGGCGAAGTACGGCCAGCCGTCGACCGCCACGTTCCGCTCCGCAGGCTGTGCCTCCGGGGCGGGTGCCGCGGCGTCCAGGAGGCGGCGTGCCGTCCCGGGCTCGTAGAGGTTGAGGTGGCTGCGGTCCGACAGGCGCACCACGGTGCCCGACTCGAAGTACGTGTTCGAGACGACCCCGAGCGCACAGGGAGCGAAGACCAGGGAAAGTCGGCGGCCGGCATTCTTGGCGGTTCCGCCGGTGAAGAAGGAGAGGGTGACGCGGCAGTAGTCGTGGGTGGGCCCGATTCGTTGCCGGACGGTCCAGTACCAGAGCGTCTCACCCACGACGAGGCGACGGAGGCGACGCTCGTTCCTCACGGCCGGTCGAACCAGGCGAGTGCCGCGATGCGCCAGCCGTCCGGAGTGCGCACGAACTGCAGGGCCTTGGTGCCGCCGCCCTCGTACGGCTCGCCGTTCATGATCCCGGACTTGCGGTACTCGCTCACACGGGATGCGATGTCGCCCACGATCTCGGTGCGTTCGGAGGTCTCCCACTCCGAGAACTCGACGAGCCGGCCGTCGGAGAGCAACTGGCGACGGGGCTCGATGAACTCGTCCACGGTGTAGACGGTGAAGTCCGGGCCGGTCATGACGATGACGCCGGAGGGGAGGACGAGCCGTCGGATGCGTGCCACGTCGGCCGGTCTGCCGCCGCGGTTGTCGAAGGCGCCGAAGAACTCGGCCGTCACCGCGTCGATCTCGATCTTGGACACCGTGCGAAGCTACCACGCACCCGAAGGTCCGCCAAGGCAGAAGCAGTTGGGCAAGGGTGCCGCCCGGTCGCCGTTGACCGGGCGCTGATTCCCTAGGAGTGCTCGGCCACGCGCTGGGGGCCGGCCTGGTTGAGCTGTGCGGTGAGCAGATGCGCGTCCAGCAGGGCGACGTCGGCCGTGCGGTTGGCCCGCGAGTAGCCCGCGAACATGCGCTTGGTGAGGATGAGGGCTTCGGGCGAGCGCCGGACGAGCGGGCGTACCCAGGCGCCCACGGCCGCGTCCAGTTCGTCGAGCGGGGCGACCTTGTGCAGGAGGCCGAGCCGGTGCGCGGTGGCCGCGTCGAAGGTCTCACAGGTGAGCATGAGTTCGCGGATCCTGGCGGCTCCGCCCTCGACGATCAGACGGCCCATGGCGCCTCCCCAGGCGGGCGGCAGACCGAGGCCGATCTCGGGCATGCGGAACCGGCAGCTGTCGGCTCCGGCGCGCAGGTCGCAGAAGGAGGCGAGCGCGAGACCGGCGCCCACCACCTTGCCGTGGAGCCTGGCGACGGTGACCGCGTGCGTGTTCTCCAGCGCGTCGCACACGCGGTGGGCCTTGTCCGCGATCCGGCGCATGGCGGCTCCGGTCGGGTCCTCGGTCAGCGCCGCCTGGTACTCGAACCGGTCGGCGCCGAGACAGAAGTTCTCCCCGGAGGCAGAGAGGATCAGCACCCGGATGTCGGGCCGGTCGTGGAGGCTGTGGAGGAGGGTGGCGAGGTCGTCGAGGGCGGCGACGGTCAGCGTGCCGTCCTGTGCCGAGGGGTTGAGGCGGACCCGGAGGACCGGCCCGTCGTGTTCGACGTGCAGCGCCTTGTAGGGGAAGTGGGGGGAGGTGTTGATCATGTCGGTCATGAGAGGGCGACGTCCAGGTTCAGCAGGCGCCGAAAGGCCACACGCGGTGCCCAGGTCGGCCTGCGTACGAGGGTGAGGCGGGGGAAGCGCCTGACCAGCTGGTGGAGCAGGGTCTGTGCCTCCATGCGGGCCAGGGGAGCCCCGAGGCAGTAGTGGATGCCACCGCTGAAGGCGAGGTGCGCCGGTTTGCGGTGCAGGTTGAACAGTTCGGGATCCTCGTGCTTGGCCGGGTCCCGGTTGGCCGCGCCCACCATGAGGTGGACCATCTCGTCCTTGCGGATCTCGACGCCGCCGAGGACGGTGTCCCGGGAGGAGACGCGGCTGATGACATGCGTGGGCGGGTCGTAGCGCAACGATTCTTCAACGGCGGCGGGCACGAGTTCGGGGTGCACGGTGAGCCAGTCCCACTGCCGGGGATGCTCCAGCAGCAGGAGCGTCATCGTCGACAGCAGCGTGGCCGTCGTCTCCAGCGCCGCCAGCAGCACGAACAACGCAAGGAAGTAGACCGCCTCGTCCGCCTTGTCCTGGTCGCTCTCCATGGTGTCCCACACCGTGATCCACCGCGAGACGGGGTCGTCACCGGGACTGGCCCGGCGCCTGCGCACCAGGTCCATGAAGTAGGTCCGCAGCTCCGCCATGGCCGCGTCCGACTTCGCCAGCTGGCTGGCCGACGGCAGCAGTTCCTGGGTGAAGACCTGGTCGTGGGTCAGCTCCCGCAGCCGGGGGAAGTCGGCGGTCGGCAGCCCGAGCCAGTGCCCGATGGTGGCGATGGGCAGCTCGTCGCCGACCAGGGCGTTGAAGTCCGCCTCGCCGTCGTGCAGCCGCTCGGCGAGCGAGTCGAGGAGCCTGGTCGTGCTGTGGCCCACCGTCCCGCGCAGCTGCTCCAGGGTGGTGCGGTCGAACATGCCCGCCGACCGGCGCACCCAGGTGTGCTCCGGAGGGTTGAGCGCGGGCAGTGTCCGGCTCATGTCGCGCGAGGACGGAGCCGTCCAGCGCGTGCCGTCTCCCTGCTGCTCCCGCCAGCGTGTGTCGGGCTCCAGCCAGTCACGGCTGCGCAGCACCTGGTCGCACAGCTCGAAGGCGGTGACGAGATGTCCGCCCCAGGGGGCTGCGACGACTCCGCCCCTCGACCGCAGCTCCCCGTAGATCGGAAAGGGATTTGCCTGGCCCTTCGCCGTCCTCAAGCGCGAGAACAGCGAAACGGCAAATCGTCTGTCGACGGGCGGAGTTATCGCAATCTCCACGATATCCCTTCTTGCTCTCAGGTATCAGCCGCCATGCATACCCCCCCGTTTGCCGATACATACAAGATGACTATTCGTGCGGAGAGTTGCCTACGTCACTCTCCCCTGGTCCATGCCAGGAACCGGCTGAAGAGGCCCGGTTTGGGCTTGGACGCGGCCTGCGCCGCAGGCTGCGGCACGGGGCTCGGGCCGTGGTGCGCGGTGGTCGCGGCAGGCTGCTGCGGTGCCTGAGCGGGCGTCGGCGCCACGGTGCGCGGCGTGAACCGGACCGGCAGCGCCACCAGGGACCGGCTCCAGGGAGCGGGCACCCAGCTCAAGTCCTTGAACGGCACCCGGACTTCGATGTCCGGCAGCCGGTTGAGGAGGGACTCGACGGCGGTGACGGCGATCACGAACGCCGGGTCCTTGGCGGGGCAGGCGTGCGGCCCGGCCCCGAAGGACAGATGGGCCTTGGCGCTGAGCTGCTCGCGGTGCTCCGCCAGCCGGGGATCGGTGTTGGCGGCCGCGAAGGAGATCACCACCGGGTCGTTGGCGCGGAGTATCCGGCCGCCCAACTCCACGTCGTGCGTGGGGTAGTGGGCCGCGTAGTTGGCGATCGGCGCGTAGTTCCACAGGGCCTGGCCGACCGCGTCCTCGACCGGCAGGCCGGCCTGCCAGTCCTCGCCGAGGATCAGCGCGCTGCTGGTGCCGATCGTCGCCGACAGCGGCGCGGTGCCGCCCGAGAGCAGCGTCACGAGCTGGTGCAGCACCTCCTCGTCGGTCAGTTCGGCGGAGTGCTGCATCAGACGGGTCGTCAGGTCGTTGCCGGGCCTGCGCCGCCTGAGCGCGATCAGCTCGCCGAGCGCCTCGCCCAGCACCTGGTCCGCTCCGGCCGTACCGTCGAAGATGCCGCTGATCCCGACGATCACCCGGTCACCGATCTCGGGCGGGCACCCGAACAGGTCGCTGAAGACCAGCAGCGGCAGCGGCTGCGCGTACTCGGCCATCAGCTCGGCCTGCCCGAGCCGGTCGGAGCTGAACCGGCTGACCAGGTAGTCGGCGGACTGCTGGGTCTGCCGCACCAGCTGGATCTCGTTGACGGTGGCCAGACTGTCGGTCACCGCCTGGCGGAGGCGGGCGTGTGCCGCTCCGTCGCTGAACAGCGCGTTGGGCCGGTACCCCATCATGGGCAGCGCCGGGCTGTCCTCGGGCACCCGCCCCTCGTTCAGCGCCCGCCAGCGCCGCGAGTCCCGGACGAACGAAGCAGGGTTCTGCAGGATGTACAGGGCGGCGTCGTAACTGGTGACCAGCTCGACCTCCACGCCCGGGGCGATGTCGACCGGCGCACTCGGTCCGAGGCTGCGCAGGTACGCGTAGGTGGAGTCGGGATCGGAGCCGAACTGCGGGCCGTAGAGCGGGACATTGCCGTGCGCAGGGCAGCCGGGCGGTGGCCCTTGTATACCGGGACGCTGCTGCATGTGGGGGAGGCTCCTAGTCGAGAAGGGACAGTAGGTGGTGAACGAGGGTGATGAGGGCCTGCGCCGACGACTGCTGGTCCCGTACGTCGCAGGAGACGACGGGCGTTTGGTCGGACAGGTTCAGTGCCTCGCGGATCTCCGCGAGCGGGTAGTTGGTCGTGTCGTCGAAGTGGTTGACGCCGATGGCGTACGTCAGGCCGAACCGCTCGACCAGGTCCAGGACCGGGAAGGACTCCGACAGCCGCTCCGGGTCGACGAGAACGAGCGCGCCCAGCGCCCCCCTGGACAGCTCCTCCCACATCTCCTTGAAGCGCTCCTGACCCGGCGTGCCGAAGAGGTACAGCACCACCTCCTCGCTGATGGTCAGGCGGCCGAAGTCCATGGCGACCGTCGTGGTGGTCTTGTCCGGAGTCCCTGACAGATCGTCAAAGCCCACGCTGGCTTCGGTGATCTCCTCTTCCGTCCGCAGGGGCTCGATCTCGGAGATGCTGCCTATGCACGTGGTCTTCCCGACCCCGAAGTGCCCCACCACGAGGATCTTCACCGCGGTGAGGACACCTGAATCCAGGTACACGAATCACGCTCCGAATCGGGCTTTGAGGCCGTCGAGTACGGCGTTGAGCACTTCTCGGTCGACACGTTCGGCGCGGGGCACGGGCTTCCGCGCGATGATGAGACCGCTCTCCTCCATCTGCGCCAGGAGAATCCGCACGATCCCCAGCGGCAGATGCGTGTGGGCGGCCACTTCGGCGACGGAGAGAAAACCTTCCGTCACCAGCTCCAGAACCTGCCTCGCCTCCGGAGAAAGCGTGCGAGCCGAAGCAGTGGCACCCTCTAGCGCGGACACCAGGGTGGTGCGCTCGTAGGCATTGTCCGGGGGCAGGGCTCGCCCGTTCGTGATCACGAAGAGCGGGACTAATGCTGAGGTCAGCTCAAGTTCCTGATCCGGCCCGTCATTCACGTACGGCTCGCCTCCCCGCGTGGTGCCATATATGCGCTCAGCCGGGGCACCACCTGATGCAGCCGGGTGGTGAACTCCTCGATATCGGCATCGTGTTCGGCGGCCGCGGCCAGGAACGCCCCATGGCCGGCCGAGATCAGGAAGATCCAGCCATGCTGAAACTCGATCACCGTCTGCCGCCACTGCGCATCCTGGCCCACACCGGCGAACTGCGAGGTCGCCCGGCTGTAGGCGTGAATCCCCGTCATGGCGGCGGAGATGGTGTCCGCCAGGTCCTGGCTCATGCCCGTGGTGGCGCCGCGGGGCAGGCCGTCGGAGCCCAACAGGACGGCGTGGCGGGCGCCTTGTACCTCGGCGACCACCTCGTCGAGGTCCGCGATCGGGATCCCCTTGCCGCCCGCCTCCTGCTGCGCCCGGGCCGCGCCGGACTGCCCGGCGAGGCCGTCCGCGTTGACCCGGGGCGGCGAGGTGAGGTTGTTGCCGAGCCGGGCGACCAGCCGGTGCATGCGGAAGGAGATCTGCTGCATGTCGACGTCCGCCGCCGCGGCCGCCGCCAGGTAGGCGCCCTGCCCGGCGCCGATCAGGAAGATCCAGCCGTGCGAGAACTCGATGATCGTCTGGTTCCACTGCCTGTCTTCCCCCGGCCCGGCGAAGTGGGAGGTCGCACGGCTGAGCGACTGCATGCCGGCCATGGCGGCGGAGATGGTCCGCACGTCCTTCTGGGCCATGCCGTCGGTCGCGCCCCGGGGAAGGCCGTCCGCGGACAGCAGGACGGCGTGCCGCGCCTTCGGCACGTTGTGCACGATGTCCTCGAGCATCCACGACAGGTCTGTGGTCATGCGTCATCGGACCCTTCGGACGGCGCCGAGGCGAGATTGCGGCCCGAGAGCGTGCCGCGCTGGAAGGCTCCGAGGCTCCGGCCCGCGGCACGGCCGGCGTCCTCCGGCGCCGCGGCCGGCGGCTCCGAGCTGTCCCGGTCGGGAACGCTGGCGATGGGCACCTGGCGGGCGCCACGGCGCGGCAGGCCGTGCGCGGTACGGCTGACCGGCTCCGGCCGGCCGACGGCGCCACGGATGCCGCTGACCTGGGAGTCCTCGGCCGGAGCCGCCTCCTCCTCGGTCCACAGCTCCTCCGGCAGCAGCACGACGGCGCGCACGCCGCCGTAGCGGGACACACCGGTCACGTCCACCCGGAATCCGTACTGCTGCGCGAGCAGGCCGATGACGGGGAAACCGAACTTCGGCTGGTTGCCGAGATGCGAGAGACGGGGCCGGTAGTCACCGGAGAGCAGCGCGGAGGCCTTCTGCCGGTCCTCGTCGTTCATACCGACACCGGCGTCGTCGATGACGATGCACAGGTTCTTCTGCACCCGCTGGAAAGTCACCTCGATCGGCGAACCCTGCTGAGAAAAACTGGCAGCGTTGTCGAGAAGTTCGGCGACGGCGAGTGCGACCGGAGAAACGGCGGACGCCTTCAATGCAAAACCGGTCTGCTGCATGATTTCGACGCGCCGGAAGTTACGAATCTGACCCTGCGCGCTGCGCACCACGTCATAAACGCTCGCGGGCCTATTGCGGCGACCCAGCGGAGCGCCACACATAACCGCAATGCCCTGTGACTTCCGGGCCATCTGTGCATTGGCGTGACTGACTTCCAGCAAATCACTCAGGACGGAATGGCCGCCGTACTTGCGCTGGATTTCCTCAAGAAGCGCCAGCTGTTCCGCGGCAAGGCTCTGCAGAAAGCGCGCGGAACCCTTGAGGACAGCCTTGGTGCTCTCCTCGGCCGCCTCCTCGGCTTCTTGGATGGTCTTGTCGTGCTCGTCCTGGTGCTGCTGCAACTCTGCTCTTAAGGCGGCCAGTTGCACGTCGGCCTCGCCCAGCCTCTGCGTGAGCGCGGCCTCGGCCTGCTGCTTCTTCGCCGCTATGGCCTTGTTGCGACGACTGAGCACCAGGGCCGCGGCGACGGCGATGGTCAGCGCCGCAACCAGGCACCACACGAGTGCGTCTCGATTCATGGAAACCTTTCCTATATGTAGCCTGCAGTCGTCGGCGGACGGATCGGGGGAATCCGTGGCACAACCGCTCGGTACGACTCGGTCGCCGTCGTTGAGAACCGGCCCGATCTCAAAACAGCGCCTGAGTCGAGTGGACCAAGGTCGCAGACGCGGGGATGCTATCACTGAGATAGGGGAAACTTCACAACGCGGAGTCGACCGGTAACCGTTGGGTGTTCGCCGCAGAGGTCATTGATTGAACGACAGTCAACGGCAGTGCGGCCGAGTGGTAAGGGCGTGGGGTATTTATTCGGCACCATGAAGGACTGATTGCCCTTTCATGGACTTAACGGACGGCAAGGTGCTGGACGGCTCGGCTCAGGACCACCACTCCCGTGACGATCAGTACGGCACCGCATATTTCGGGCACCAGCCACCAGCCCGTGCGGATGCGTTCCTCGAACAGGGCGATACCCAGGGCCAGGCTGACCGTCGCGTCCCCGATGGTCAGCGCGGGCTGCGCCGCCGCCAGCGGACCGGCCTGCAGCGCGTTCCCCAGCAGGAGGACGGCGACCGCGCCGGTCACCGCGAAGCCGTACGTCTGCCAGGACCGCAGGAACGCCAGGAAGCCGTCGTCGGCGAAGGTCCCCGAGGCCGACTTCAGCAGCGCGGCGGTCAGCGCGTTGCCCGTGGCCGAGGCGGCCGCCAGCAGCGCGGCACGAGACACCGCCGGGCGCCCCCGGCCGGCCTGCAGAACCGCGACGGCCATGGCGCCGAGGCAGAGGCCGAGCGCCGGGATCCACCGGCCGAGGGGCGCCTGGGAGGTGGCACCGTGCGGGGCGGCCGCAGCCAGCAGGACGGCCAGGCCCGTCACCACGCCGCCGACACCCCACCACCCCGAGCGGGGCAGGCGGCGGTGCATCAACAGCCCGGCGACGAGCAGGGCGAAGGGAAGCTCCAGGATGAACAACGGCTGGACCAGCGCGAGCGGGCCGTTGACGAGGGCCAGGCTCTGGAACAGCGCGGCGCCGACCACCCCGGCCATGCCGATCAGCCAGGCCGGCCGGCGCAGCAGCTCCGCCAGCAGCCGTACCCCGCCGCGACGGCTGGTGGACGCGGCCTTGCGCTGGAACGCCGTGCCGACGGCGTTGCTAGCCGCTCCCACGACGGCGAACGCCGCGGCCAGTTCGATCACGACCGTCTCCCGCCTGCGGGTGCACCTCCTGGAGGAGTTTCGGGCACTGTTCAGCCTACGGAAGCGCGCGGCCCGCCGCGGTCTCGGCCGCGGGCCAGGGTGACCGGCAGCGTTCTCGCGGCCGTACGATGACCGGTACCGTACGAGACCGAGACGGGCAGGTCGGTTCCTTGGACGAGGAGAGCCGGGGGATGAGCACGCGCCCCCGTCGCAGCACGAGAGAGTCGTGCAGGGACTACTGGCCCGGATCGGCGACGGCGCTTACCCGTCCGGCAGTCTGCTTCCGCCCCAACGCGTGCTGGCCGAGGACTTCGAGGTGTCCAGGGACACGGTCCAGCGTGCGCTGCGGGAACTGAGGGACCTGGGGTACGTCGATGCGCGTCAGGGCAGCGGGGTGCGAGTTGTTCTCCGTCCGGGACGGAACGGGGACCGAGCGGCCCGACGCCCACCTGCGCTGGGTCCGTACGTGGCCGACGCCTTCACCTCCCTGCACGTGACCATCGACGTCTTCACGCCGACCGGAGAGTCGCTCAGCTCGCAACTCCGGGTCACTGCCGAGCGGTTGCGTCTCGGGGAGGTCCGTCCCGTGTCGGTCGGCATCCGCCTGCTCCAGCCACGTCTCGGAGGTGACCTCAGACTGCCGATGCCCCTGGAGGACCCCGAGGACCGGCGCCCGGTCTACCGGTTGTCGCAGATCAGGGCCATGCACACGCTTGGCTGGACCTGACCCTCGTGGTGGACACCCACCGTTCGATGCTGCTCTGGCACGACCTGGTCGGCGAACTCCGCACGTTGCTCGTGCAGACCGGGCTGTTCCGCACCCTGCGCGTGTGGTACCTGCACGCGTCCCGGCGCGGGGTGGCATCCGACCGGATCACCGTGTCCACGACACCCAGTGGCGCACCCCGCAGTCCCCAGGAGGTCACCGCCGGCCGACGGCACGGGCTGATCCTCCTGGTCAGTGACGCCGTGTCGGACGCGTGGCACCGGCCGCAGCTGCGCCGAGTGATCGGCCGCTGGTGCGCGCACAGCGCGGTGGCGCTGCTCGACGTGCTGCCCGAACGTCTGTGGGGGCGCAGCGCGATCCGGCCGGAACGCCGTCTGGTGCGCACGGCCGGCCCCGCTGCCCCCACCCTCTCCTGGAGCCTTGCCCCACCACCCCGCGACCGCAGGGGGCGCCACGCCCTGTCAGTGCCTGTGCCGAAGGCCGCGCTGCCGGTGGTGGACTTCTCACCACGGGCGGTGTCCGTGCTCGCGTCGCTGGTGGCCGGCAGCGGACGCCCGTACCTCCTGCAGTGTCTCCCGCTGGACTCCGACTGGCGGGTCGACGATGCCGCCGGCGAGCCCTTGCTCGGTCCGTACGACAGGGCAGCGGTCGGCGCCGGCGAGGAGGGGGCGGCACTGCGAGCCGTGCGCCGGTTCGAGGAGAGCGCCTCGCCGGTCGCCAGGGAACTGGCGGGCCACCTGGCGGCGGTGCCGCTCACGCTGCCCGTGATGAACCTGGTGCGACGCGTCATGCTCCCCGGCTCGGACCAGGGGCACCTCGCCGAGGTGGCGCTGGGCGGCCTGCTGGAACCTTGGGAGGTCCGTGACCCGGTCGACCCCGTATCGGCGGAGTTGCGTTTCCGCCCGGGTGTCAGGGACGCCCTGATCGGCGGGCGGCTCCGCCAGGAGATCACCGCCGTGCAGGAACTCGTCCGCGACGAGGTGTCCGCCTGTCTGAGCCGGACCCGCACCACACGTGACTTCCCGGCGATCCGTGGCACGGCCTCGGGTACGGGCACCTGCGTCGTCGAGCCGGAGGCACTGCCGTTCGCCCGGACGGCGGGACCCGAGCAGGACGATGCCTCCGGGGGACGGCCCGCGTACCGTGTGGTGGCCGAAACACTGCGCGACGAGATCGCGTCCGGTGTCTTCCCCGTGGGAGGCAGGCTTCCGACCCAACTGGAACTCGCCGCCCGCTTCGGCGTGGCGCGCGGCACTGTGCAGCGCGCCCTGCGGGAACTCGTGGACCTGGGGCTGGTGTGGTCCCGTCAGGGCAGTGGCACGACCGTCCGCGCGCGGCCACGGCAGGCGCCGCCCACCCGCGGCATCGGCCCTGCAGAGCCATCCGTCACAGCTCCTGAGACCTCCGGGCCGTATCGTGACGGCGCACCGGCTCGACAAGGGCTGGACGACGCCCTCCTCGACGCCTTCGCCGCGCCCGATGTCAGCATCGACGCGGTCGCGGGCAGCGCCGCACCCCTGCTCGCGGCGCTCACGACGCAGGCCCGGCGCGTCATTGAGGGCGAAGCGCGACCCACGTCGATCCGTGTGCGGGTGCTGCTCCTGGGGGTCGGCGAAGACAGCGCTCAGGGCACGGCCGACGAGGCCACCGACGGCAGTGACATCGCGGCACTGCGGCACCTGCTGGAGAACACCCTCGGGCGGGACCACGGTGCCGTGCGGTTCGACGCGCGGACGTCCACCTCGCAGGCGCCGATGGAGCTGTACCTGATCAACGACCGCACCGTGCTGACGTCCTATTTCCATCTGCCCGCCGAGGAGAGCGGAGATGCGCTCCTCCTCCAGCCGGAGTACCGGCTCGAGGAGACCCGGGAGTGGTTCGACTCGTGGTGGGAGCTGTTCGACCGGTGACGCGTGTCCTGGACATGCGCTCACACCCGGCTCGACGTCGCCGTGTCCGAGGACAGCCGCTGGGCGACGTAGATCGGGACGACCGACAGCAGGACGAGGACGGCGGCCACGACGTTCACCACGGGGGCCTGCTGGGGCCGGGTCATGTTGTCGAAGATCCAGATGGGGAGGGTCTCGATACCGGGTCCCGCCGTGAAGGTCGTGACGACGATCTCGTCGAAGGACAGGGCGAAGGCGAGCAGGCCGCCGGCCAGCAGCGCGGAGCGGACCAGCGGGAAGGTGACGTCCGCGAAGGCGCGGAAGGTGGTCGCCCCCAGGTCCATCGCCGCCTCCTCGTACGAGGAGGCCGTACGACGCAGTCGCGCCACCACGTTGTTGAAGACCACCACGATGCAGAAGGTGGCATGGCCGA
Source organism: Streptomyces sp. NPDC001816 (assembly GCF_042892235.1). NCBI lineage: Bacteria > Bacillati > Actinomycetota > Actinomycetes > Kitasatosporales > Streptomycetaceae > Streptomyces > Streptomyces sp. NPDC001816. Next base: position 46,229 of record NZ_JBIATY010000022.1, on the reverse strand, counting down.
CGATCACGGTGAACAGCCCGAGGCCCACACCGAGCGGCGCGAGGACGGTGCCGAAGGCCGAGTTGAGCGCGATGCCCGTGACGATGCCGGGCAGCGCGATCGGCAGGACCACGATGAACGACACCGTGTCGCGGCCGAAGAACCGGTACCGGGCCACCGCGAACGCGATGAGCGTACCGAGGACCAGCGCGATCGCGGTGGCGCCCAGGCCCGCCTTCACGGACACCCACAGCGCCTCGCGCGCACCCGAGTTGTCGAGGGCCACGGACCACCAGCGCAGCGTGAACCCGGGCGGTGGCCAGCTCGCACTGCGGTCGGGGTTCAGGGAGTTGACGAGGACGAGCAGCAGCGGGACGTAGATCACCGCGAAGCCGAGTGCGGCGCCTGTGCGCAGGGCGGTGCGCGCGGTGCGGCTGAGATGCATGGCGCTCTTCTCCTACAGGCTGGTCAGGGCGCCGGTGCGGCGGATCGCCAGCAGGTACAGGACGATCACGAGCACGGGGACGGTGCCGAGCGCGGCCGCCATGGGCAGGTTGAGTTCGATGTTGGAGTACACGAGGTTGCCGACGAGTTGGGTCTTGCCGCCGACGATCTGCACGGTGATGTAGTCGCCGAGGCTGAGCGAGAAGGTGAAGACGGATCCGGCGGCCACGGACGGCAGCACCATGGGCAGCACCACCGAACGGAAGGTGCGGCCGGCCTTCGCCCCGAGGTCCGCCGAGGCGTCGAGCAGATTACTCGGAAGCTGTTCGAGGGCCGTGTGGATCGGCAGGATCATGTACGGCAGCCACAGGTACGTCAGCGTGAGCACGGTGGCGGTCAGCCCGAAGCCCGGACCGCTGAGGCCGAAGGGCCCCAGCATCCAGTCGGCGAGGCCGCCCTCGGAGAGGATCAGCCGCCAGGCGTACACCTTCACCAGGTAGCTCGCCCACAGCGGGGTGAGGATCGCCACCACGAGCAGCGGGCGCCACTTGGGGCGGGCCACCCGCGCGGTGTAGAAGGCGACCGGAAAGGCGATCACGACGCACAGCGCGGTCACCGCGAGCGCCACGCCCACGCTGCGCAGGATCACCTGGCGGAAGACCGGGGTCGTGAACAGGGCGTGGAAGTTGTCCGTCGACCAGACCTTCACCACCTGGGAGGTGAAGGAGTCGGTCGTCCAGAACGCGGAGACGAACAGGACCGTCAGCGAGCCCAGGTAGAGGACGGTCAGCCACAGCAGCGGCGCGGTGAGCAGCAGGGCGAGGCGGAGCCGGGGTCTGGTGTGCAGCGCTCCGGCGAGCCGCCGGACGGTTCCCCGTCCGGCGGCGGGCGTCACTTCACTCGTCACGGCTCAGCCCTTGATCTCGGTCCAGGCCTGTACCCACTTCGCGTACGGCACGCACTTGACGTCGGTGCGGCCGTCGAGGCACTGCTCGATGGGCGTGTTCCAGAAGGCGATGTTCTTCCAGTAGCCCTCGTCGGCGGCGTGGTAGGTCGTGCAGAAGTTCTTGTCGCTGGTCTCGGCGCAGGCCCCGGAGTTGGCCGGGGCCTCACCGAAGTACTCGGCGACCTGGGCGTTGACCTTGGGGGAGACGATCCAGTCGAGCCACTTGTAGGCGCAGTTGGGGTGCTTGGCCTTGGCGGACACCATCCAGGTGTCCGACCAGCCGGTCGAGCCCTCCTTCGGGACGAACGCCTTGACCTTGGCACCCTCACCTGCGGTCAGGTTGGCGATGACCTGCCAGGTGGTGCCGACCACCGAGTCCCCGCTCTTGAAGGCGGAGATCTCCTTGAGGTAGTCGCTCCAGTACTCGCCGATGTTCGCGTTCTGCTGCTTCAGCAGGGCCACGGCGGCGTCGAACTGCTTCTGGTCGAGCGCGTACGGGTTCTTGATCTTCAGTTCGGGCTTGGTTGCCTTGAGGTACAGGGCCGCGTCGGCGATGTAGATCGGCGAGTCGTACGCGGTGACGTGCCCCTTGTACTTCGGGGCGTCGTCGAAGACCGCCGACCAGGAGGTGGGCGCCGGGCTGACCTTCTCGGTGTTGTACATCAGCAGGTTGGCGCCCCGGCCGTGCGGGATGCCGTACATCTGCCCGTTCACCGAGTTCCAGGAGCCGTTCTTCAGACCGCTGAAGACATCCTTGTAGTTCGGGACGAGGCCGGTGTTGACGGGGGCCGCGTCGCCGGAGGCGATCAGGCGCAGGGAGGCGTCCCCGGAGGCGGAGACGGCGTCGTACTCCCCGGTCTTCATCAGCTTGACCATCTCGTCCGAGCTGGCGGCGACCTTGGAGTTGACCTGGCAGCCGGTCTGCTTCTCGAAGTCGCTGACCCAGTCCACCTTGGGGTCGTTGGAACCGTCCTCGACATAGCCCGCCCAGGCGATCAGGTTGACCTGGCCCTCGGTCTTGCCGAGCTTCGTCGGGGCCTTGAGGTCGGGCGGATTGAGGCCGGTGGCCGAGGAGCCGTTGCCGGAGGAGCTGCAGGCGGCGGTGAGCAGCAGGGCTGCGGTGCCGGCCGCGGCCACGAGGGTTCGGGTGAGACGCACGACGTTCTCCATGGGTGAGGGAGCCTTGCGCGGAGCGGTGGGTTCGGGGGAGTGGGGGTCAGGAGGGGATCCGGACGGCGTGTCCGCGGTGCCACTGGAGGCGCACCCGGGCGCCGCGGTAGGCGGCGACGTCCTCGGAGGAGGTTTCGAGGTTCTGCTGGAGGGCGGTGAGGCGGCCGCCGCCGTCGAGGTCGACGAGGAAGCGGGTGGCGTCGCCGAGGTAGACGACCTCGCCGACCGTGCCGGCGACGGTCGCGTGTCCGGGCTCGTCCGCCTCGGCGGACTCCTTCAGGACACGGATCTTCTCCGGGCGGATGTTGTACGTGCCGGGCGTGCCGACGATCCGGTGGGCCGCCTCGCCCTCCAGCAGGTTCGAGGTGCCGACGAAAGAGGCGACGAAGGGGGTCGCCGGGCGCTCGTATATCTCGGCGGGTGTGCCGACCTGGGCGATGCGGCCCTGGTCGAAGACGGCGATGCGGTCGCTCATCGTCAGGGCCTCCTCCTGGTCGTGAGTGACGAAGACGAAGGTGATGCCCACCTCCCGCTGGAGCGCCTTGAGTTCGACCTGCATCTGTTCGCGCAGCTTCAGGTCGAGGGCGCCGAGGGGCTCGTCGAGCAGCAGGACCCGGGGGCGGCCGACGAGCGCGCGGGCGAGGGCGACCCGCTGTCGCTGTCCGCCGGAAAGTTGCGCGGGGCGCCGCTGGCCGTAGCCCTCCAGGCGGACCTCGGCGAGTGCCTTGCGGGCGCGGACGAGACGTTCGGGCTTCGGCACCTTGCGGACCTTGAGCCCGTAGGCGACGTTCTGTTCGACCGTCATGTGCGGGAACAGGGCGTAGTCCTGGAAGACGGTGTGCACGTCCCGCTCGAACGGGGCGAGGCCGGTGACCTCCTGTCCGGCCAGTTCGATGCGGCCCGCGCTGGGCGTCTCGAACCCGGCGATGAGTCTGAGGACCGTGGTCTTGCCCGAGCCGGAGGGGCCGAGCATGGAGAAGAACTCCCCGTCCCGGATCTCCAGGTCCACACCGGCCACGGCGGTCGTCTCCCCGAACGACTTCCGCAGGTCCTGCAGCCGGATCGCAATTCCCTCCATGCGGGAACCTTTCTGGCGCGCTCTACGTTGACCGCAAACATATGAAGTCATAGTTCTAAGCTCAAGGGGCCCTTAGGGTAAAGCTTGAGTCAACGCACGAGGTGGTGGCCGTGAGGCAACACGAGATCGGCGGCGGTGCCCGGGGCGCGGGCGGCGGCGCCCGCCGGGCCGTCTTCAGCCCGGTGGACAACCGGGCCCGCGTGGACACGGTCGTCCGCCGCATCGGCGACGCCATAGAACTGGGGCTCCTCGCCGACGGTGAGCAGCTTCCCGGCGAGAGCGAACTGGCCGGACAGCTCGGTGTGTCGACGGTGACCCTGCGTGAGGCGCTGATGGCGCTCCGGCAGCAGGGCCTGGTCACCACCCGCAGGGGCCGCGGCGGCGGCAGCTTCGTGTCGCTGCCCGAGGTCCCCGCCGACGACCGGCTGAGGGCCCGGCTGCGCGGCTGGAGCACCGAGGAACTGCGCGACCTGGGCGACCACTGGGCCGCCCTGTCCGGCGCCGCCGCCCGCCTCGCCGCCCAGCGCACCCAACCCGAGGACCTCCTCCCCCTGCGCCGTACGGCCGAGGAGCTGGCGCACGCGGAGGAGACGGCGGCGCGCAGCCGCCTGTACGGCCGCTTCCACGTGGAACTCGCCGCGGCCGCCCAGTCTGCCCGGCTCACCCGTGAGCAGGTCGCGCTGCAGAGCGAGGTGGGTGCGCTGCTGTGCCTGGTCCTGGGGAGCGGTGAATATCGTGAAGAAGTGGCGGACCGTCACCGCGCCGTGATCTCGGCCGTGCAAGATGGGGCCCACGAATCGGCCGGCACGCTGGCCGAGCGGTGCGTCAGGGAGTCGACGGCGCGGCTCGTCGCCGTACGCCTCACCCTCTGAACGCGCCGCGTCCGGTTCCCGTCCCGCTGGAGGACACCATGGGCTGGAGCCCCGGGCAGATCCCCTCGGCTGCCGCGACGCTCGACACGGACGCCGAGGCATGGGTGGCCTCGCAGGTGGGCGGTGCGCTGGAGGTGGTGTTCGAGGCCGTCGCCGCCACCCGGGCCGACACCGCGGCCCTGCTCGCCAAGGCGACCGCACAGGGCCGTCGCCCAGCGAGCGCGGACCTCGCCGCCCTCCGCCCCGGCCTGCACCAGCGGCTCACCCGCCAGGAACTGGTCTCCGGCGTCGGCTTCGTGGCGGCCCCCGGCCTGCTGACCGACGTACCCGCATGGCTCGAGTGGTGGCAGACGGGCGCCGACGGCGACGTACGACCCCTGCTGCTCGACCTCGACCCCGGGCACTCGGCGTACTCCGACTACACGCACTGGGACTGGTTCGCCCTGCCCCGCGACACCGGGCGCCGCGCCGTGGCCGGGCCGTACGTCGACTACCTCTGCTCCGACGAGTACAGCCTCACCCTGTCCGCACCGGTCGAGACCGAGGGCCGCTTCGCCGGGGTCGCCGCGGCCGATGTGTACCTACGGCACTTCGAGGCGGCCGTACTCCCGCTGCTGCGGCGGCTGCCCCGGCCCGCCCACCTGGTCAACGCCCGCGGCCGGGTCGCCGCCTCCGCCGACCCAGCCCACCTGGCCGGCTCCCTCACCAAGGGCCCCGACTTCGGCCAACTGCTCACCGAGGCCGCACCCGCCGAGCACGCGGGTCTGCGGCTGGTGCCCTGCCACGGCGTCCCACTCGTCCTCGTGCTGACCTAGTGCCCCGGCAGGCAACGTTCGCCCCGTCGCGACGCCCGGCACGCTCCCCCAAGCTCTTCGAGCAGGGGGTACCCCCACTCGCCGCACCGGCCGAAAGCCCAAGTACGTCCGGTCCATCAACGGGGCCTTCCGGCCGGCACTCCCCCAAGCTCTGCGAGCAGGGGGTACCCCCAGAGCACGCACCGCGGTGACACAGCCGCTCCGCGGCGGGCGCTCCTTGACGGGCAAACGTTGCCTGCCGGGGCACTAGGGCTCGTCCGACAGGGCGCGGGCGGACGCGCCCGTCCTCAGTCGGCCGTCCGCTCCCGGTACGGTATCCGCGCCGCCTCGCGCACCTCCCCGACCGTGCTCCACTCGTTCCCGCCCAACCGGGCCAGGGGGCGCAGCAGTTTGATGTCCGGCCGGCCGTCGACCAGGACGTCGTCGCTGACGGCCGCGTGCACGACCTGGCCGAACACCACCGTCGAGTTGCCGAGCCGCAGCGTCGAGTGCAGCGTGCACTCCAGTGCCACCGGGGAGGCGGCCACACGCGGCGGCTTCACCCGCAGCGACGGCTCGGGCCGGATGCCCACCGCGTCGAACTCGCCCTCGTGCCTGGGGAAGTCGGTCGCGGTCGCGTTGATCTGCTCGAAGAGCGGCTCGGGCGCGAAGTTGACGACGAACTCCCCGGTCTCCTCCACATTGCGCAGCGAGTCCTTCCGGCCCACGGACGTGAACTGGACGATCGGCGGAGCCGTGCAGGCCACGGTGAAGAACGAGTGCGGTGCCAGGTTCGCCGTCCTGCCGTCCGCGGTCAGGGTCGAGACCCACGCGATCGGCCGGGGCACGACCACCGCGGTGAGCAGCTGGTAGAACGCTCTCGGGTCCAGGGACTGGGGTGAGTAGTCGACGCGCATGGCAGCACGCTATGTCCAACCGGGGACCGTCGGCAGTACCCGCTCGGCGACGCGGAGCAGTGCCGTGTCGTCGGGCGGTACGTCGTCCTGGCGCCAGATCGCGATCTCGAACGAGCCGCCCCCGTCCTTGGCGTCACGGGCGACCAGCAGATGACGGGCGATGCCGCCCGGGCCGGTGCCGATCTTGTTGTCGCCGAGGTTGATCTTGAGGCCGATGGTCTGGCCCGAGTACAGGACGGCGGGGTGACCGAGGATCGTCTTCGATTCCTCGTCGCTGCTGAAGAGTCCGGAGAACTCGCCGACCCGCAGATGGTCCGACGCCCACAGCTTCACGGAGTACGTCTTCAGCGAGACCTCCGCATCGGGTGTCGGGGTCTTCTTGCCGTCGGCGTCCTTGAACGAACTCTCGGACCCGTAGGCGGTCTCGGCCTGTTCCTGCGGTGTGCCGAGGAGCGTGGGCAGGTCCGATCGGTTCAGTGCCTTGCACAACTGTGCCGCGGACACGCGCTTGGACACCGGCTTGTCATCGGACGAGCACGTGGCCGGTCCCGAGTCCGAGGAACCATGCAGTGCCGTCTGCGCGAGCAGGGCTCCCGGCACCCCCAAGACCAGCACCGCCACGAGCGCCTGGACCCAGGGTCTCCGGTCTCTCTCGGACGCGGGATCGTCAACGTCAACCATGTTCCCCCACCTCAGTCGTTCCCCCGACAAACGCTGCAGGAGCCTAACCGGTGATCGTCTTCGGTGGCATCCCCGATTTCGCGGCCCCGTCAGTCGACCGGCCAGGTGTGCACCGGCGCGTTGAGGTGCATGAAGTCGATATACAGCTCGGTCATCCGCCGCAGGGCCTCGTGGCGGCCGGCGTGCGTGGTGGCGTCGATGCGGTGGAGCATCTCCTTCTGCCACACAGCCCCGTTGCGGGCCGTGACACAGCGCTGCTCGATGATGCCGAGCAGCGGCTCCCGCCAGGCCGCGTCCATGCCGGACAGCTCCAGCCCGCGGTGCGCCAGCGGCAGCAGCCGCCGCAGAACCAGTTCGGGCACCGGCAGTTCACCCATGCCGGGCCAGTACAGCAGCGCCTCGATGCCGTGCCGGGCCGCCGTGTGGAGGTTCTCCTCGGCCGCGGAGAACGACATCCGCGACCACACCGGGCGGTCCTCCTCCACCAGGGCGCGGGTGAGCCCGTAGTAGAAGGCGCCGTTGGCGAGCGTGTCGGCGACGGTCGGTCCGGCGGGCAGCACCCGGTTCTCCACCCGGACGTGCGGCTTGTCGTGGGCGACGGCGTAGACGGGCCGGTTCCATCGGTAGATCGTGCCGTTGTGCAGGGTGAGTTCGGAGAGTTCGGGGATGTCCCCGCGGTCCAGCGTCTCCCCGGGGTCCTGCTCGTCGCACAGGGGCAGCAGGGCCGGGAAGTAGCGCAGGTTCTCCTCGAAGAGGTCGAAGACGCTGTTGATCCACCGCTCCCCGAACCACACCCGCGGCCGTACCCCCTGGATCTTGATCTCCTCCGGGCGGGTGTCGGTCGCCTGCTCGAACAGCGGGATACGGGTCTCGTGCCACAGCTCCTTGCCGAACAGGAACGGCGAGTTGGCCGACAGCGCGATCTGGACCCCGGCGATGGCCTGCGCCGCGTTCCAGTAGCCGGCGAAGGTCTCCGGGGACACCTGCAGATGGAACTGCGTGCTGGTGCACGCGGCCTCCGGAGTGATCGTGTCCGCGTAGGTCCGCAGCCGGTCGACGCCGTCCACCTCGATGCGCAGGTCCTCGCCCCGGGCCGCGAAGATCTGGTCGTTGATCAGCCGGTAGCGCGGGTTCTCCGACAGGGACTCCTCGCCGATGTCCTCCTGGCGCAGGGTGGGCAGGATGCCGACCATGACCAGCCGGGCGCCGACCGATCTGGACCGCTCGTCGGCGTGGTTCAGCGCGGCGCGGATCTCGGACTCCCAGGCGTCGGGTCCGCCCGTCGTCAGCCCGCGGGGCGGAACGTTGATCTCGAGGTTGAACCGGCCCAGTTCGGTCGACCAGGCGGGGTCCGCGATCGCCTCCAGCACATCGGTGTTGCGCATCGCGGGCTCGGCCCGGTCGTCGACCAGGTTCAGCTCGATCTCAAGGCCGACCTGAGGCCGCTCGGACTCGAAGCGTGCGTCGCGGAGCATCTGCGCGAACGCGTCGAGGCACTCCTGCATCTTGATCCGGTACCGGCGGCGGTCCTCGCGGGTGAAGACGAGCGCCGGGACGTCCCGTCCCATCGGGGCCCTCCAGGGTTCCGCTCCTCGGACACCTCTCCAACCAGAGTCCCACCAGCGGGCGAACCCCACCAAGCGGACGGAGCGGCGCCACGGCCTACAGGGCCCGGGCGACGAGCAGGGCCACGTCGTCGTGGTCGTCGGGATGGCGCAGACCGTACAGCAGCCGGTCGCAGGTCTCCTCCAGCGGCCGGCCGGGCTCGTCGAGGAAGCCGAGGAGAACGGAGAGACGGTCGTCGATGGGGTGCTGCCGGGTCTCCACGAGACCGTCTGTGTACAGCACCAGCAGGTCGCCGGGGGTCAGTTCGGTCGTCGTGGTCTCGAACGGGATGCCGCCGACACCGAGCGGAGCCGCGGCGGGCAGGTCGAGGTACACGGGCGCCCGACCGGGCCGCGCCAGGGCGGGCGGCATGTGTCCCGCGTTGGCGATCGTGCACTGCCTGGTGCGGGGGTCGTAGACGATGTACAGGCAGGTGACGATGTAGTGCTCCAGATCGCAGGTGATCTTGTCCAGGTGCTGGAGCACCGCGCCGGGGGCGAGGTCCAGGTCCGCGTACGCACACGTGGCGGTGCGCAGCCGGCCCATGGTGGCGGCCGCGTCGATGCCGTTGCCCATGACGTCACCCACCACCAGGGCGGTCTTCTCGTCGGCCAGCGGGATGACGTCGTACCAGTCGCCGCCGACCTCGCTGGTGGCCTGCGCGGGTTGGTAGCGGGAGGCGAGTTCCAGGCCCGTGTGGTGCGGCGAGTGGTCCGGCAGCAGGCTGCGCTGGAGGGTGAGCGCGGTGTTGCGCACGCTCTGGAACCAGCGGGCGTTGTCGATGGCGACGGCGGCACGGCTGGCCAGCTCGCCGGCCAGGACGACGTCGTCCTCGTCGAAGGGCAGCGGGTTGCGGGTGCGCTTGAGATCGAGGGCGCCGAGCACCTCGCCGTGCGCGATCAGCGGCACGGCCAGATACGAGTGCACGCCGGCCTGGGCCAGCAGCACGCCGGCCTCGGAGTCCCGGGCGATCTGCCGCAGATCACGGGCCCCGACATGGCGCACCATGACCGGCCGGCCGGTGTGGACGCACAGGGTGACCAGGCGGTCACCGTCATACGAGGCAATGTTGCCGGGCGCGTCGGCGGCGCGCAGCGCCACGGTGGGGTGAGCCGCCTTGAGGGCGAGGGCGCGGAACAGTTCCGGGCCGTTGTCCGGCCGGCGGGCGCGGCGCAGGGCCAGTGCGGAGTCGAGGACGTCCACGGCGACCACGTCCGCGAGCACGGGCGTGCAGATGTCGGCCAGCTCGCGGGCGGTCTCCTCCACCTCCAGCGTGGTGCCCACACGGGCGGAGGCCTCCGCGATCAGCGCCAGGCGCCGCCGGGCCCGGTCGGCCTCGGCGGCCGCGTGGTGCCGCTCGGTGACGTCGACGACCGACGCGGCCGCGCCCAGCACCCGCCCGCTGGGGTCCTCCAGCCGGTAGAAGGACAGCGACCATGCGTGCTCGTGCTCGGGATCGGCCGGGGGGCGGCCCACGTGGTACTGGTCGAGGAGCGGCATGCCGGTGGTGAGCACCTGGCGCAGCGCGGACTCGACGGTGTCGACGTCGGGGAAGGGCAGGGTCTCCCGCAGATGACGGCCGATGTGGTCCTCGGCCGGGATCCCGTCGATCCGCTCCAGCGCCGGGTTGACCAGCAGGTACTTCAGATCGGGGTCCAGGAGGGCCAGCCCGATCGGGGACTGGTTGATCAGCCGCTCGCACAGCGCCAGGTCGGTCTCCACGCGCTGCAGCAGGGTGTGGTCGGCCGCGATGCCCAGGGCGTACACGTCGCCCAGGTCGTCCAGCAGCCGCATGGTGCGGAACTCCGTCAGGCGGCTGCTGCCGTCCTTGTGCCGCACGGGGAAGGCGCCGGCCCACCCCCGGCCGGTCTCCAGCACCTCCGTGAACAGGCTCACCACGGCCTGCAGATGCTCGGGACGGATCAGCAGCCGCGCCGCGTACTTCCCCAGGACGTCCTCCGCCGCGTACCCGAACAGGTCCTCGGCCTGCGGGGTCCAGAAGACGATGCGGCCTCGGGTGTCCAGCGCCACCGCGGCCACGCTCAGCATGTCCAGCAGGCCGGTCGGCCGGGGCGGCTCGGGGCTCTGCTCGCCGTCGCCGGCGCGCAAGGATTCCACTGCCATGCCAGAACCACCTCCAGCGGCCGGTCACCCGTCCGTGCCGGTACGGCCGCACGCCCGAGCGCCGATGACCGTCACCTCCATGCTGCCTCCAGGTTCCGCCTGCCCCAACCGCAGCACCGGCCCGTGCGTATCGAGCGGACAAGCAGGACCATGGTGAATAAAGAGGATGGAGCAGATGGAACCACCGCGAAAGGGTTTCGACGCGTCCACGTCCGTGGAACCGCGTGATCTCCTGGACGCCTCCACCGACGCCGCGGCGGTGATCTCGGCGGACGGCGTCGTGGTCGGCTGGACCAGGGGCGCGGAAGCGCTGCTCGGCCACCGCGCGTCCCGGGTCGTCGGCCACCCCGCCGCACGTCTGCTGGCGGTGCCCGCTGACCCGGCCCGCGCAGCCGCCATCGCGGAGCGGTGCCGCTCCGGAATGGGATGGAACGGCCTCGTCCCCGTACGGCACCGGGACGGCCACCGTGTCGAGCTGGATCTCCGGGTCTCGGCGGCCTTCCGCATGGGTGGGCAGGAGTGCTTTCTGCTCTCAGCACGGGAGCAACGGCCGCAGTGGACGGTCGGCCAGTCGGTCCTGGACGGATTCCTGACCCGCTCACCGGTCGGCATGGCCGTGATGGACCTGGAGCTGCGCTACATCTGGCTGAACGACACGCTGGAACGCTTCGGCGGTGTGCCCCGGGACCAGCGGCTGGGACGCCGGCTGAGCGAACTGCTGCCCGGGCTGCAGGCGGAGACCCTGGAAGGCCTGATGCGCAAGGTGCTGGCGACGGGGGAGCCGGTCACCGACTACGAGTATCTCGGCTGGAGCTGGGCCGATCCGCACCGCCAGCACGCCTACTCCACCTCCTTCTTCCCCCTGGTGGACGCCGGGGACACCGTCACCGGGGTCTGCTACATGGTCCTGGACGTCACCGAGCGCTGGACTGCCCGCCGGCTCCTGTCCCTGGTCAACGAAGCCGGCACCTGCATCGGCACGACCCTCGACGTGCTGCGGACGGCCCAGGAACTGGCCGACTTCGCGGTGCCCCGGTTCGCCGACTTCGTCACCGTCGACGTCCTGGAGCCCGTGCTCAGCACCGAGGGCCACGGAGCCTGGCTGACCGATGCCGGACCGGCGCCCGCCCGGCCGGCGATGCGCCGCGCCGGCCTGCAGTCGGTACGGGAGGGCTGCCCCGAGGCCGTGGTGCGGATCGGCGAGCAGGTGGACTTCCTGCCGCCGCCCAGCGACGTCAACCTCCTGATCAGCGGCGAGCCGGTCCTCATCCCGGTCCTCGACCCGAGTGACGCCCTGTGGGTCGCCGAACAGCCCGAGCGAATGGCCCGTATCCGGGAGTTCGGCCTGCACTCGTTCATCTCCGTGCCGATGCGGGCGCGGAACACGGCATTGGGCCTGACCACGTTCGCCCGCTCGCTCAACACGGCCCCGTTCGGGCACGACGACGTCCTGCTGGCCCAGGAACTGGTGGCGCGGGCGGCGGTGTGCGTCGACAACGCCCGCCGCTACACCCGGGAGCACACCGCGGCGGTCACCCTGCAGCGCAGCCTGCTGCCCCACGTCCTGACCGGCGGAACGGCGGTGGAGGTCGTCTCCTCCTACCTTCCGGCGGACCCCACGGGCGGCGTCGGCGGTGACTGGTTCGACGTGATCCCCCTGTCCGGCGCCCGCGTCGGCCTCGTCGTCGGTGACGTGGTGGGCCACGGCATCACCGCGGCGGCGAGCATGGGGCGGCTGCGTACGGCGGTGCAGACCCTCGCCGACATGGAGATGCCTCCCGACGAACTGCTCGCCCACCTCGACGACCTGGTGCTGCGGCTGAGCGACGAGGAAGCCGATCGCGCCCCGGCCGACCGGAGCACGGCGACCTTCATCGGCGCGACCTGCCTCTACGCCGTCTACGACCCGGTCTCCAGGCGGTGCTCGATGGCCCGGGCCGGCCACCCGCCACCCGTCGTCGTCACTCCGGACAAACGCGCCTACTTCCCCGACATCCCGGCCGGGCCACCGCTCGGACTGGGCGGCATGGCCTTCGAGGCCGCCGAGATCGAGCTGGCCGAGAACAGCCTCCTCGGTCTCTACACCGACGGCCTCATCGAAGGAAGCGACGGGGACGTGGAGTCGGGCATGGCCCGGCTCGGCGAGGTGCTGGTGCGTACCGGGACGGACCTCGGCACGCTGTGCACCTCCACGGTGCAGCAGCTGCTGTCCGCACCGCAGCCCGACGACATCGCCCTCCTGCTGGCCCGCTCCCACGCCCTGGCCGCGGACCAGGTGGCGTCGTGGGACGTGCCCCCCGACCCGGCCGCGGTCGGACACGTCCGGGCCGAGGCGACCCGCCAGGTGCTGGACTGGGGCTTCGCGGAACAGGCCCTGACGACGGAGCTGATCGTCAGCGAACTCGTCACCAATGCGATCCGCTACGCCGACTCGCCCATCCGCCTGCGGCTGCTCCGCGACGCCCGCCTGACCTGTGAGGTCGCCGACGGCAGCAGTACCGCCCCCCGCCTGAGGCACGCTCGCAGCACGGACGAGGGCGGCCGCGGACTGTTCCTGGTGGCCCAGCTCGCCCTCCGCTGGGGCGCCCGGTACACGGCCGAGGGGAAGATCATCTGGGCCGAGCAGGAGATCCCCTGAGGCCTGCGCGGCACCGGCGGGCCCTTTCTGAGCGTGTCTCAGCGGAACGCCGCGGCATTGCGTGCCGCCCACGCCGCGAAGGGGGCCGCGGGACGCCCCAGGATCCGCTCCACGTCCCCGCTGACCGCCTGCTCCTGCGGGGTCGGCTCGCCGAGGACGGACAGGGTTCCCTCCACCACGGCGCTCGGCATGAACTGCGCCATCTGCGCGCGGGCTTCCTCGCGGCTCTGCTCCACGAAGGTGACCGGCTCGCCGATGGCCTGTGCGAGGGCGGCGGCCCGTTGCCGGGGTGTGGTGGCCTCGGGGCCGGTCAGGGTGTAGGTGACGCCGTTGTGCCCGTCCTCGCGCAGGACCGCGGCGGCGACCGCGGCGACGTCGTCCGGGTCGACGAACGGCAGTGCCACGTCGGCGAAGGGCGCCGCCGCGGTGCGGTGGTGCCGGACAGGCTCGGCCCAGGCGAAGGCGTTGGAGGCCAGGCCGCCCGAGCGCAGCACGGTGAAGGCGAGTCCGGACACGGCCAGGGCCGCCTCGAAGCCGGCGGCGTGCGCGTAGCTGTGCGGCCGGGTGCCCACGCCCTGCGAGGACAGCAGGACCACCCTGGTGACGCCGGCCGCGGCCGCCTGCTTCAGGATTCCTTGCGGATCGTCCCCGGCGACAAGCAAGAACAGTGCCGTGGCCCCCTGCAGCGCGGGACCGAGACCGGCCGGCTGCCCGAGGTCGGCGGCCACGGCCCGCACCCCCGCCGGGACGTCCTCGGGGGTGATGCGCCGGGCCACCGCGGTCACGGCCGCCCCTTCCCCGGCCAGCTTCGCGACCAGGGCCCGCCCGACGTTCCCCGTACCACCCGTTACGACGATCATGACAGCTCCCCGATTGAGTCAGTTGACTAACTAAGTCGCTACGCTAGCCGGTCGGTCGGGCGCTGTCTATCCTTAGTCAGGTGACTGACTCAAAACCCGGTACGGCGGCCCGAACCGCCACAGACCGGCGGGGCGGCAAGCGTGAACGCCTGGTCGAAGCGGCCGTCCAGGTCTTCCACCAGCAGGGCGTGGAGAAGACCACCCTCTCGGACATCGCCCGGGCCGCCGACGTGCCCCTCGGCAACGTCTACTACTACTTCAAGACCAAGGACCAGCTGGTCGAAGCCGCGGTGGACGCCCACTGCGAGCAGCTCACCAGGCTCACGGCCCGACTCGAGGAGCTGGACGACCCGGCAACCCGGCTGAAGGCCCTGGTCGCCGGCTGGGTCGAGGGACGCGAGACGGCGGCCCGCTTCGGCTGCCCCTTCGGCACCCTGGCCACCGAACTCGACAAGCGCGACGACGGCCTGGACCTGGCCGCGGCCAAGGTCATGCGGGCTCTGCTCGACTGGGTCGAGGGCCAGTTCACCGAACTGGGCCGACCCGACGCCCGCGCCCTCGCCGTCGAGCTGGTCGCCGCCTACCAGGGCATGTCGGTGCTCACCAACACCCTGCGCGACCCCGGACTGATGGTCAGCCAGGGCGAACGCCTCCAAGCCTGGATCGACGGCTTCGCACAGCCCTGATCCAGGCTCGGACGTCCCCTGATACAGGGGGGCGGGTCGCCCCAGTCACTTCTCCGACGTGACGTGTCGCCGCTTCTCGCGGGGTGCGCGGCCAGCCGGCTACTCGGCCGCCGTCGCGTAGTCCGCGAGGTCGATGCGGCCCGAGTTGGCCAGCGGAATTCCCTCCAGGTAGGGGGCCGGCAGGTCGAAGCCCTCGACCAGCTCCGTCATGTGCGGGGCGAGGTCGCGCAGCACGTCGTCCAGCAGCTGGGGCAGGGCGCGTACCTGCTCGGCGGACAGATGGCCGTCGGCCAGCAGATCCCCGGAGTGCTCGCCGAGCTGCTGCAGCAGGAACAACACGCAGAGCCGCTCCAGCAGTTCGCGGGCCTCGGGGTCCGCCGCCCGGCCGACCGCGTCCAGGAAGGCGTCGGCCGCCCGCAGTCGGGCGTGCACCGAGACCATCTCCAGAGCGGCGGAGGAGGCGCCGTTCCAGCGCTCCACCGGATCCCCGGACGGCCCCCGGCGCAGCGCGGCCCGGGCCCGGTCCTGCCAGCCGACCTCGGCCCGGGCCAGCAGCCCGCGCAGATGCCGGGCATCCGTCAACCGCTCGACGCCACCCGGGTGTTCGGGCGCCTCCCGGGGCGGCTGGTGCTCGAAGAGCATCTCCGCGGCGGCCTTCACCCAGATCACCAGGTTGTCGCCCTCGGCGGTGATCGTGCCCTCGACGTACTGCGGGAACTCGGACAGACCGTTGGCCGCGAACAGGCCCTGCGCGCCGCAGCGTTCCCGGCACTCGATGGTGATGTCCCGTGCCTGCCAGGTGATCCAGCTCTTGGCGATCGCGACCAGCCGCTCCGCATCCGCCTGCTGCCCGGCGTCGTGGCCGGCGTGCACGGCGGCCCAGCGGGCGAGCACCGAGCGGTGCAGGAAGGTCATCGCGTAGGCAGAGGCCAGGCCCTTCAACAGCCGCCCGTGGTGCGAGCGGTGGGCGTTGACCGGGATGCGCTCGCCCGCGCGGGGCCCGCTGACCTGCCGGTTCTCGCCGTAGCGGACGGCTATGGCGAGTGCGGCCCGGGTCGCGCCGACGGCGGCGCCGCTCATGCACAGCTTGCCCATCGTGACCCGGCCGATGGACTGCAGGAACCGCTTGCGCCGGTTGCCGAGGCTGCTGTGGAAACGGCCGTCGGCGTCCAGGCGGCCGTGCTCGGACTCCAGCAGGGCGTCACGCGGCAGCAGCACCCGGTCGAACGCGGTCATGCAGTGGTCCAGCGGGGCGCCGGTGCGCAGGGGCAGCCGGCGGACCCGCACCCCCGGCAGCAGGCCCCGCTCGTCGCTCAGCGGGGTCAGGAACAGGAAGACGCCCTCGTCCCGGCCCTCGACGATGAGGCGGGCAGCCACCACGGCACTCTTGGGTCCGCCGGTCATGCTGGTGTTGGGCATGAACTTCTGGGCGCCGGCGTGCGGTGTGTTCAGCACGAACCCGCCGGTGGCCGGGTCCAGTTCGGCGGTGGTCGCGAGAGCCGAGGCGTCGTTGCCGTGGTCCAGCTCGGTGCACAGGAACGTGCCGGTGCGCCGCAGGGTCGCGAAGTCGGACAGGTCCCGGCGCTCGGCACCCTCGTGGTCGAGCACGCTGCCGAGGAAGAGGTTGTAGTGAATGCTCGCGACCGTGCACAGGCCCCCGCCGCCGTCCACGATCGCCGCCCACTCGTGCAGCCCCGCCAGCAGCTGCGGGTCGTCCGCCAGCGACTCGGCCCCTCCGGCCGTGTCGTTCACCAGCCGCAGCCACTCGTAGGAGAGGGCGGCGCGCTCGGTGGGGCCCAGCCCGGGACGGTGGCGGAACGTGTCCTTCGAGATGAGGTCGCGCCACATCCCGTGGATGTGCTCCCGGTCGTCGCCGTCGAAGAGGAGCCGGGCCAACTCGCCGGACACGGTGCCGGAGAACGCTCCGCCGGGCCCGGTGTGCAGACCGTCGGCTCGGAACGTGTCCGGACCAAGCGCCTGATCCATGTCGTAGTGCTCGATGTCCGGCAAGGGGGGGAGATGTACCTGGGGTGTCAGAAGGGTCATTGCCCTCTCCCGTCGTCGCAGAACCGGAAGGGTGTGGATGCGCAGAGTCAGAAGATACGGACCTCCCGGTTTGCTTATCAAGCCAAATTTCTGCCAACGGTGGCCGAACTTCGGTGTCTTGGGGGCACTCCCCGGCCTCGGAAGTAAGCGCGATGCTCAACTTCGGTCCGGTCCGGTGGACTTCCCTGTACCGGCAGATGCTGCGGGAACGTTGAGATACCGGGCGACAGGTTTTATCGTGGCGGTCAGCGACGGCTCGACGAGTTCCCGCGTACCTGGTGAGGAGGGCGCATTCGCATGGTTGAAAGGCCATCTTCCGAGGTGGCAGGATACGTACCTGTCGGTTTCTTTCTTGTGGCCGACCGGTCCGTGAAGCCAGTGCGGAGGATGTGCCGTGGCCCTGCAGGAACGAGCGATCAGGACGAGGCGCAACATCCTGGTGGCAGCCGCCGACGTGTTCGCCGACGTCGGCTACGAGGCGGCGACCATCTCGGAGATCCTCCAGCGGGCGAACGTCACCAAGGGCGCCCTCTACTTCCACTTCTCCTCCAAGGAGCAGCTCGCCCAGGCGGTGCTGACCGACCAGCTGAAGTCGGTGCCGGCCTCGCCGCCTCGGGAGCTGGTGCTCCAGGAGGGACTGGACGCCGGCTTCCTCCTCGCCCATCTGCTCGGCTCGGGCGATCCCATGGTGCGCGGCAGCATCCGCCTCACCGTGGACCAGGGGTCACCGCACGACGGGCTGGACCGGCGGGTGCCGATGGCCTCCTGGGTCGACTACAACACCGCGCTGCTCGAACGGGCGAAGGCGAATGGCGAGGTGCTGCCCCAGGTCGACGTGGACGCCGCGGCGCAGGCTTTCGTGGCAGCGTTCACCGGGGCACAGGTGCTGTCCAAGATCATGAACAACCATGCCGACCTGATGGAACGCGTGGTCGACCTCTACCGGCACCTGATGACCAGCATCGCGATCCCCGCGGTGCTGGTGCGCCTGGACATGTCGCTCGACCGGGGCCGGCGCGTCTACGAAGAGGCCATGGAGCTGAGCCGGGAACCGCAGGAGGCGCCGGCCGCCGGCTGAACGGGGTCTCTCCGCGGACCACGGACACCGGCACCACCGGGAGCCGGGGGGAGCGGACATTGCTGCCATGGGCACGTCGCAACACCACAACGTGATGCAGAACCGACCCAGGGAGCACATCGATGGAAGAGACAGCCTGCCCTTACGCCCTCGACCTGACCGGCCAGGACCATCTGGGGGAGGCCGCGATGCTGCGCGCCCAGGGCCCCGCGGTCCAGGTCGAACTGCCCGGAGGCGTGCTCGCCTGGGCCGTCGTCCAGCAGAGGTACGTGGAGCAGCTGCTGACCGACCCACGCGTCTCGCGCAGCGCCCGCCTGCACTGGCCGCCGTTCATCGAGGGGACGATAACGCAGGAGTGGCCCCTCTACCCATGGGTGGCGAACGAGAACATGCTGTTCGCCTACGGGGAGCACCACACCAGGCTGCGCCGGCTCGTCGCCGGCGCGTTCACCGCGCGACGCTCCGAGGCGCTGCGCCCCCGGGTGCAGGAGCTGTCGGCCGAGCTGCTCGGCCGACTGGCCGCCCTCCCGCCCGGCACCCCGGTCGATCTGCGCACCTCGTACGCGGAGGTGCTGCCGCTGCGGGTCATCTGCGAGCTGTTCGGCGTGCCGCAGGGCGCCGAGACGGACGCGCTGTCCGCGGCGTTGAGCACGGTGTTCAGCTCCACCGTCAGCGGCCAGGAGATGGAGGCCGCCCGGCTGGAGGCCTTCGGGCGGCTCGCCGCACTGGTCAAGGCCAAGCGGGAGCGGCCCGGTGACGACCTCACCAGCTCGCTGATCGCGGCCCGGGACCAGGGCGACCGGCTCACCGAGGACGAACTGCTCGGCTCCCTCTTCATGTTCATCGCCGCGGGACAGGACACCACCGCCACCCTCATCACCAACGCGGCCGGTGCCCTGCTGACCCACCCCGAACAGCTTGCGCACCTGCGCGCGGGCCGGGCGACCTGGGCGGACGTGGTCTCCGAGACCATGCGGGTGCACACCCCCGGGGCTTACGCGCCGATGCGGTTCGCGGTCGAGGACATCGACCTCGACGGGGTGCGGATCCGCAAGGGCGACTGCATCCTCGTCAACTTCGCGGCGGGCGGCCACGAGACCGACCGGCACGGCCCGGACGCGGACCGCTTCGACCTGCTGCGCGACGGCGACCGGGACGTCCTCGGCTTCGGCCACGGAACGCACCGCTGCCTCGGTGCACCGCTCGGGGAGATCGAGGCCGCCTCCGCCCTCGCCAAGCTCTTCGACCTCTTCCCGGACGTGCAGCTGGCCTGTGCACCCGAGGAGTTGGCCCCGCTGCCGACATTCATGCTCAACGGATACCGGTCGCTGCCCGTGCTGCTGCGTCCGTCGGCGTCCTGAGCGCGCGGGCGGATGCGCCCGCCGGAAGTCCGCCGCCCTTCGCGGGCGGCGGACTTCCTTGTGTGCCACGGGAACGAAGGCGCGTCCGTCACCTGACCTTCTTGCTTCCAGCCAAACCAAGCACGCGGTTTGCTTCGTGGCCTGCGGGGTGTCAGATCACTCCGACGGGCGAGTTTGCCTGGTCCCTCGATGTTTTCGCCCTGGCATCCCGTCAGGTCTTGCCGCACCGCCCTCCCATAAACATACTGAACATGCGGTTATTAGAGGAGGGCGTCATGGTCAAGCAGGTACGGGCGGTTCGCACACGGCAGGCCCTCGTCCGCGCGGCGGCGGAAGCCTTCGCCCACGACGGATACGCCCGCGCGTCCCTGCCTGCGATCAGCAGGCGGGCCGGGGTGAGCGCCGGCGCGCTGCACTTCCACTTCCCGAGCAAGGACGCACTCGCGAGCGAGATCGAGTGCTCGGCGGCACGCACGGTGGAGGAGATGACCGCGCACTGCCGGGCCACGGGCGGCAGCGCGCTCGCGGCACTGGTGGCCGCGATCCGCCAACTGGTGGTCGCGTTGGCGGCCGACCCGGTCATGCGGGCCGGGCTGGCGCTCAGCGGCGACCCCGCACGCAACGGCGGGACCGCGGTGGTGGACTCGTGGCACGGCTGGGTGCGCGACGTGATCGCCCAGGCGCAGGCGGCGGGAGAGCTGACGGACGACCTCTCTGCCGAGTGCGTGGCCGGGGCCGTGGTGGCCGCGACGGTCGGCTTCGAGGTCCTCGGCAGCGGGGACCGGGACTGGCTGTCGAAGGACCGCATGGTGGAGTTCTGGACCTGTCTGCTGGCGCGGCTGGCGACCGTGCCCGGACCGGACCTCGCCCGGGTGCTGGAGAGCGGGACGACCGGCGACCGGGACGCCGAGAACAGCATGGCCGGTCTGTAGGACGGCGCAGCCCCGCGCGCTTGACGCTCGAGTGACGCGTGCCATACCCGTACTCCGGAACTCGGTCCCTCGACGGCCCGACTCCTGAAGCGCTACGGCTCCGACCAGGTGATGCCGTACGACGTGATCTGGAGACGCGCTTGATGGACGAGTCCCGTCAGTCCCCCTCCGGCGCGGGCGCGGTACTGCGCACAGCGGTACCCCCGCCCGCCCTCTGCGGGTTCCTTCTGTTGCTGGCCCTGCTGTTCACGCTGTCGTACGCCGTCGGCACCGCGGCCGGACCCGTCGCCCCCGGCATGCACGGCACCGGCACCGGCCGTGGCACCGGTGACGGCGGAGGCGGGGGCATGGGCGACGGCGGCGACATGGGGCAACTGCACGGGGGAAGCCACTGATGGGCCCGGAACCCGTGGTCGCAGACCCGACGACCGCCGCCGGCCTGACGACTGCCGACCTGACGACCACCGACCTGACCGTGGGCGGGATGACCTGCGCGGCCTGTGTGAAGCGCGTCGAGAAGAAGCTGGGCCGACTCGACGGGGTCACGGCGGTCGTCAACCTGGCGACCGGGCGGGCTCGCGTGAGCCACCCGGCGCGCATCAGCCCCGAGGAACTCGTCGCGACCGTCGAGCAGGCCGGGTACACGGCCGAGATCCCGCAGCGACCCGAGAAGCGCCTGCGCGAGCGCGGGGGAGAGGCGAGTGCGGGGGAGGAAGTACGGCAGGAGCGTGACCGGCTCCTGCTCACCGCGCTGCTTGCGCTGCCCGTGCTCGTGCTGTCGATGGTGCCCGGCCTGCAGTTCCGCAACTGGCAGTGGCTGTGCTTCGTGCTGGCCGCCCCGGTTGCCGTGTGGGGGGCCTGGCCCTTCCACGAGCGGGCGGTACGCGGGCTGCGGCACTCGGCGGCCACCATGGACACCCTCGTCTCCCTGGGCGTGCTGGTCTCCTTCTCCTGGTCGGCGTACGCGCTGTTCCTCGGCGGCGCCGGGGACCCCGGCATGCGGATGCCGTTCACCCTGCTGCCCTCCGCCTCGAGCGGTGCCGCGCATCTCTACCTCGAAGCGGCCGTCGGCGTACCGCTGTTCGTGCTGGCGGGCCGGTTCCTGGAGGCACGGGCCCGGCGCGGGACCGGGTCCGCACTGCGGTCGCTCGCGGAACTCGCCGCCAAGGAGGTGGCGGTGCACGAGAGCGGCATCGAACGACTGCTGCCCATCGAGGAGCTGACGGTCGGGCAGATCTTCGTCGTGCGGCCAGGGGAGCGAGTCGCCACGGACGGTGAGGTGGTGGAGGGCCGTTCCGCGGTGGATCTGTCTCTGGTCACCGGGGAGAGCGAGCCCATCGAGGCCGGGCCGGGCTCCGCGGTGACCGGCGGGGCCCTCAACGCCGGCGGACTGTTGCTCGTACGGGCCACGGCGGTCGGGGCCGACACCCAACTGGCCCGGATCGCCCAGCTGGTGACGGAGGCGCAGGCGGGCAAGGCGCGGGCGCAGCGGCTGGCCGACTCGGTCGCCGGTGTCTTCGTACCGGTCGTGCTCGCGCTGGCTGTCACGGCGCTCGGGTTCTGGCTCGGTGCGGGCGCCGATCCGCAGGCCGCCGTCACGGCCGCGGTGGCCGTCCTGGTGGTGGCGTGCCCGTGTGCGCTGGGCCTGGCGACCCCGACCGCGCTGATGGCGGCCACCGGTCGCGGGGCTCAACTGGGCGTCCTCGTCAGCGGCCCGCAGGCCCTGGAGGGGCTGCGCCACGTCGACACGGTCGTCCTGGACAAGACCGGCACCCTCACCTCCGGCCGGATGAGCGTCGCCAGGGTCACCGCCGTACCCGGCGGGCTCGGGAGGGACGCGGCGCTGCGGCTGGCCGCAGCGGTCGAACAGGGCTCGGAGCATCCGCTCGGCCGGGCCGTCACCGCTCACGCGCCCGGGTCGCTTCCGGCCGTGAGCGACTTCCGGGCGGAGGCCGGCCGGGGCGTGCGCGGCCGGGTCGAGGGCCGCCTGGTCGAAGTCCTGGCCCCCGACGACCACTTGCCCACGGCGCTGGCCGAGGCGCTTCCGGTGGCAGAGGCCGCCGCACACACCCCGGTCCTGGTCCGCGTGGACGGGATCGCCGAGGCGCTGATCGAGGTCGGCGACGTCGTACGCCCCGGGGCCTACCGGGCGGTGGACCGGCTGCGGCGCCTCGGCGTACGGCCGGTGCTCGCCACCGGCGACGGCGAGGCACCCGCGCAGGCGGTCGCGGCGGAGCTGGGCATCGAGGAGGTGCACGCCCGCAGTACACCCGAGGACAAGGCGTCCCTCGTTCGAGACCTGCAGCAGCGGGGCCATCGGGTCGCCGTCATCGGGGACGGCGTGAACGACGCGGCAGCGCTGGCCGCCGCCGACCTGGGCATCGCCATGGGCGGCGGCACGGATGCCGCCATCGGCGCGGCCGACGTGACTCTGGTGCGCGGGGACATCGAGGCCCTCGCGGACGCGGCCCGCCTGGCCCGGCGCACCCTGGGCACGATCCGCGCCAACCTCGTCTGGGCGTTCGGATACAACCTCGTGACCGTGCCGCTCGCCCTGGTGGGTCTGCTCACCCCGATGGTCGCCGCGGCGGCGATGTCGGTCAGTTCGCTGCTGGTGGTCGGCAACAGCGTTCGGCTGCGCACCTGGCAGCCGTCTTCTGCCGGGAGGCGTACCCGATGACCGAGCAGAGCCCGTGGCGTCCCACCCGGCGCCGGCTGACCGACACCCTCCTCGCGGCCCTCGCACCCGTCACGGCGTGCAGCCTTGCCCTCGGCGGCCTGACCACCTGGGTCGGTGCCGGGAAGGCGGGCAGCCCGGCCCGCGTCACCGTCTCGAAGGCGCGGGTCCTTTTGCCGTACGGCGACACCGAGGAGACGGCCGCCTTCTTCGACCTCTCCAACGCCGGCGGCGCCGACGACCGGCTGGTCAAGGTCACGTCCTCCCGCACCGCCGGCCGGATCACACTCAGCCGGCATGGCGGTACCGGCCCTGGAGCCGCCACCAGAACCGACACGGACTCGGCGGTCGTCCCCGCGGGCCGCACCCTGTTCATGTCGCCGCACGGTCTGGACGTGAACCTGCGGGCCGGGGCCGGGTGGCGGACCGGCGACCTTGTGCCGTTCACCCTGCACTTCGAGCACAGCGGGGCGATCGAGGCGCTCGCGGTGGTGATCCGCCCCGGCTGACGGCGGTAGCGGCCTCGCCACAGATGTCGGATCGAACGCCTCGCCCGTTCCCGCCGCTTGACGTGTTCTGGCTCATATCGCGCCGGTTGAGTGACACGGCAGGGCACATCCCGTACCGACGGATGATGACGGACAGCCGGATGCGAGGATGAGACGCCATGACAGCAGGGTGGTGTTCTCGCACGGTACGGGCCGCGGTGTTCGCGGCCGTCTGTGTGCTGCTCGCCGCCCTGGGCCACGTCATGATGTCGGGTCAGCACGTGCCCGGGTGGGCACTGACCGCAGGCCTGGCCGTGACCGGAGGCGCCGGCTGGTCGCTGGCGGGCCGAGAGCGCGGGCTCCCGCTGATCGTGACCGTCGTGGTCGCCGCGCAGACGGCGCTGCACGAGGCGTTCTCGTTCGCCCAGTCGGCCTCCGCCGACACGGCCTCCATGGACATGGGGCCGATGCCGATGGACTCCCTGGACGTGGGCTCCATGGGGCACATGGACATGCGCGGCATGGATCATACGGGGCGCATGGCGCACATGGGGCACTCCATGGGCGGCGGCTCGTCGTCGTTCGGGATGCTCGCCGCCCACCTGTTGGCCGCCCTGCTGTGCGGTCTGTGGCTGGCGTACGGCGAGCGGGCCGCGTTCCGCATCCTGCGAGCCGCGTCCGCCCGGCTGGTGGCACCGCTGCGGCTGCTGCTCGCCCTGCCCGACACACCGGTCCGGCCGCGGCTTCGCGTCCGCCGGCGTCGCTCGCGGCGTGCGCCGCGGCTGCTTCTCCTCGTCCACTCGATCATCTCGCGGGGTCCGCCCGCCGGGGTCGCTGTCGCC
Organism: Streptomyces sp. NPDC001816; assembly: GCF_042892235.1. NCBI lineage: Bacteria > Bacillati > Actinomycetota > Actinomycetes > Kitasatosporales > Streptomycetaceae > Streptomyces > Streptomyces sp. NPDC001816. Next base: position 22,011 of record NZ_JBIATY010000022.1, on the reverse strand, counting down.
TGACGACAGCCGGTTCCCCGAGGCCGCCCCGTGCGCCTCGGGCCTCGGCCGTACGCCCGCGCACACGCCGTACTCCCGCGTGAGCGCCCGTAGGGCCGGTTCCCCTCTCACCGGACCGCCGGCACCGATCGTGCCCGCGGCCCGGATCCCGGATGACCCGAGAAGGACACCAGGTGATCACTCCTGCCCTGCCCACTTCGCGCGAAGACAGCGCCGCCGGCGACCAACCGGTCTCGACCGACGAGTCGATCACCGCGTGGGCCCTTGCGGCCCGCGGCGGCGACCCCCGTGCCGTGGAGCGTTTCGTGCGCGCGTTGCACCGCGACGTCCTGCGCTACGTCGCCCATCTGTGCGCCGACCCCCAGGCCGTGGACGACCTGGCGCAGGACACCTTTCTGCGCGCGCTCGGCAGCCTGCACCGCTTCGAGGGCCGTTCCTCGGCACGCGCCTGGCTGCTGTCCATCGCCCGCCGCGCCGTCATCGACAGCTACCGGTACGCGGCCGCCCGGCCCCGGCTGTCCGACGTCCCGGACTGGCAGACGGCCGTGGAACTGGCCCAGCCGCGCGACCTGCCCGGCTTCGACGAGGGCATCGCCCTGCTGGATCTGCTGGCCGCACTGCCGGACGAGCGCCGCGAGGCTTTCGTCCTCACTCAGTTGGCCGGGCTGCCGTACGCGGAGGCGGCCGCGGCGTGCGGCTGTCCGGTGGGCACCGTACGCTCCCGCGTGGCGCGGGCCCGCGCCACGCTGATGGATCTGCTGGACGAGGGGGGTACCTCCCGCGCACTTGAGGCAGTGGGGAAGGACGCGCCGGCCGTCGCGCCCGCCGTCGTGGTGGTCTGAGACCGGAGTGAGGGTGTCGGCGCCTGCCGGCACCCTCGTCTTCGTCGGTCTCCATCGGGCGGGAACTCCAGGCACGTTCGCCCCGACTACTGGACCGGGCGACGGATGTTCGCCCGAGTACCAAGTGGACCTGGAGACATTCGATGCGTGTGCGTGTGTGGGGCGGTACCGCGGCCCTCGTGCTCGGCGGCCTGCTGACGGCGGGCTGCGGCGGCGGGAAGGGAACGGCGGACGAGAGCGCGGACAAGGCCGTCTCCGGCGGCTATCCGGTGTCGGTCACCGACTGCACGGGCGCCAGGACGACGTTCTCCGCCGCACCGAAGCGGATCGTCACCAGCAACGCCTCCGCCCTGGAGCTGCTGCTCCGCCTCGGCGCGGGGAACCGTGTGATCGGCACCGGCTTCCCGCCCGGCAAGGGCACCCTGCCCCGCGACCTCGACGCGAAGGCGCGGAAGGTCGAGGTGCTCGGCGAGAGTGTCATCCCCAAGGAGAAGCTCCTCGGCTCCGGCGCCGATCTGTACCTGGACACCTTCGCCTCCATGGGGAGCATGGGCGGCGGGGGCATGGGAGACGCGCCGACCGAGGAGGAGTTCCAGGCGGCCGGGATCAAGCACATCCACCTGAAGTCCACGGCCTGCGCGGCCGGGAGCGAGGGCCCGGTCACCGACCTGTCGGCGGTCGAGGCCGACATCACCTCCCTCGGTGCGGTCACCGGCACGAGTGCCAAGGCCGAGGAACTCGTCGCCGGGATGCGGCAGAAGGTGGACGCCGTCCGCAAGGCGGTCCGGGGTACGGCCAAGAGCGCGCGGCCGACGTACTTCTTCTTCGACTACGACGCCGGCACCAAGCAGCCCACCGTCACCTGCAACCGCCAGATCGCCAACGCGGTGATCACCCTGGCCGGCGCCCGGAACGTCTTCGCCGACTGCGACGGCGACTTCAAGCAGGTCGGCTGGGAGGACGTGATCGCCCGGAACCCGGACTGGATCCAGCTCGGGGTGCGCGACCGGGGCAGCGACGCGGCCGACGCGAAGGCGTTCGACGAGGCGGAGAGGTGGCTGAAGTCCAACGCGGCCACCAAGGGGCTGAAGGCGGTGAAGGAGGGTCACTTCGTGCGCGTCGGCTCGGAGCGGACCACCATCGCCGGGGTCGAGAACGCCGACACCGTCGAGGCGATCGCCCGTACCCTCCACCCCGGGAAGGTCCGCTGACGGTGCTGTCCACACCGACCGCGTCCCGCCGTACGAGGACGGAGACGCGGACTCTTCCCGTGGTGCCGCTCGCACTGGTCCTGGGCGGGGCGCTGCTGGCCGCGCTGACCACGGCCGTCGCCTGGGGCTCCACCTCCATCGCGCCGGGCGAGGTGTGGAGCGTGGTGTGGCGCCGGCTGTCCGGTGAGGTGCCGCGGCCGGGCACCGACGACCTCATCGTGTGGCAACTGCGCGTGCCGCGCGCCCTGTTGGCGGCGCTCGTCGGCGCCGGCCTCGGTCTCGTCGGTACCGCGGTGCAGGCCCTGGTGCGCAACCCGCTGGCAGACCCGTACCTGCTCGGCATCTCCAACGGCGCCTCGCTCGGCGCGGTCGCCGCGCTCGTGCTCGGACTCGGTGCGGGCGGAGCGCTGGGCCTCGGTCTGTCCGGCGCGGCCTTCGCCGGAGCGCTGGCCACCTTCGCCCTCGTCTGGGCGGTGGCCCGGCGCGGCGGCGGCTTCGCACCGCTCAGGCTGGTGCTGGCCGGGGTGGCGGTCGGTCAGTTCCTGTCCGGCTTCACCAGCTACCTGGTGCTGCAGGCCGGGGACGAGCAGCAGACGCACAGCGTCCTGTTCTGGCTCATGGGCAGCCTCAGCGGCGCGAGTTGGCAGCTGCTCGCCGTGCCCGCGGTGACCGTGCCGATCGCCCTGCTGTGGCTGCAGGCCCGCGCCCGGGGGCTGAACGCCCTGCTGATGGGCGACGAGACGGCCGCCGGACTCGGCATCGACGTCGGGCGTCTGCGCCGCGAGCTGTTCACGGTGACCAGCGTGCTGACCGGCGTCCTGGTCGCGGTCTCCGGTGCGATCGCCTTCGTCGCGCTGATGGTGCCGCACGTGTGCCGCCTGCTTGTCGGCGGCGACCACCGGCGCCTGCTGCCCGTCTCCGCGCTGTGCGGTGCCCTGTTGCTGGTCGTGGTCGACGTCGTCTGCCGTACGGCCATGGACACGCAGGAGCTGCCGGTCGGCGTGGTGACCTCACTGCTCGGCGCTCCGGCCCTCTTGTACCTGCTGGACCGGCGCCTGGGGAGCGGCAGTTGAGGATCGACATCGAGGACCTGCACGTCGCCTACGCCGGGCGCACGGTCGTGGCCGGTGCCCGGCTCATCGCCGGCCAGGGCGAGATCACCGGCCTGGTCGGCCCGAACGGCAGCGGCAAGTCGACGCTTCTGCGCACCGTCTACCGGCACCTGAGACCCGTCGCCGGGCGCGTGCTGCTGGCCGGCACCGACCTGCGCGACCTGACCCCCGTCGAGTCGGCCCGGCACATCGCGGCCCTCCCGCAGGAGCGCGGCACTGACTTCGAGCTGAGCGTGCGCGAGGTCGTCGCCATGGGCCGTACGCCCTACAAGCGTGTCTTCGCCGGGGAGGACGCCGCCGACCGGGACATCGTCCTGCGGGCGCTGGCCGACGTCGGCATGGCGGAGCACGCCGGACGCAGGTTCACGGCCCTGTCCGGCGGCGAGCGTCAACGGGTTCTGCTGGCCCGCGCGTTCGCCCAGGACCCGGACGTGCTGGTCCTGGACGAGCCGACCAACCATCTGGACATCCGGCACCAGGTCGAACTGCTCGCCCTGCTGCGCTCCCGGCGCCGTACGACCCTGGTGTCGCTGCACGACCTCAACGCGGCCGCCTCCGTGTGCGACCGGCTGCACGTGCTGCACGCCGGAGCCGTGGTCGCCTCGGGGCCGCCGCGCGACGTCCTGACACCGGCTCTGATGGCCGAGGTGTTCGGCGTACGGGCGGCCGTCGTCGACCACCCCCTCACCGGCGACCCGCTGATCGCCTTCGACCACCGGGCCGGGAACTCGCAGGCCGTTCGCCCCGACTTGTGGGACGAGGCCGCAGACCGGCGGTCCACGTACGAAGGGGAGGGGCGGAGGGGTGACACACCAGGGACCCGGCTCGGAACAACCCGGTGACATACCCGGCGGTGCGGACCGCTGGCGGCTGGTCGGGCTGGCGGGCCTGCTGTCGTTCGTCGCGATGCTCGACATGAACATCGTCAACGTGGCCCTCCCGGACATCGCCGACGGCCTGCGGGTGTCCTCGGCGACCGCCCAGTGGGCCGTACTGGGATACCAACTCCCCGTGGTGGCCCTGCTGTTGCCTGCCGGGCGATGGCTGGACGGGGTGAGCCTGCGCCCGGCCGTGCTGACCGCCACCGCGGGCTTCGGCCTGTGCAGCGCGCTCGCGGCCCTCGCGCCCTGGGCGGTCTGGCTGATCGCCGCCCGCCTCGCCCAGGGCGCCTTCGCCGCCGCGCTGTTCGTCCTGATGCCGGTCCTCGCGATCCGCTCCGTACGACCCGAGGCCCGCGGCCGGGCGATGAGCGTGCCCGCGACCCTGGGCCCGCTGGGCGCGGTCACCGGACCGGCCGTGGGCGGTCTGCTGCTGGACCACTTCGGCTGGCACTCCGTGTTCCTGGTGAAGCTCCCGTTCTGCGCGCTCGCACTGGTGGTGGCGTGGCGCGCGCTGCCGCGCGACGGGCGGCTGCGCCCGCCCGGCCGACGCGAGTCGGCGGACGCGCTCCTGGTCGCGGGCGGTGTGGCCGTGCTCCTGCTCGCGCTGACCCTGGCTGCGGACACCCCGGCGTGGCTGCTGCTCGCGCTCGCCGCCGTACCGCCGGTGTGGTGGTGGCTGCGCGGCCCCGGTGGCCGTCCGGTGGCCGGCGTGCTGCGGGCCTCGGCGCTGCTGCGGCCGCACGGCGCCGTGCTGGCCCTCGCGACCGGCTTCGCCGCCCTGCACTATGTCGTCGCCCTGCACCTGCAGCGCGACGAAGGCGTCAGCGCCACGGCCACCGGCCTCACGGTCCTCGCCTTCCCGCTCGCCATGGGCCTGGCCGGACCGCTCGGCGGGCGCCTGGCAGACCGGTACGGTGCACGGCCGGTGGCCGTGACCGGAGCCGTTCTCACCGCGTCCGGACTGCTGTTGTGCATACCACTGGGCGACGGCTGGTCGCCGGTGGACGTGGCCTGGCGGCTGGCCCTGGCCGGCCTCGGCATGGGCCTGAACGGCGGACCGGCCCAGACCTTGGTCATGGGCGCCGCCCCGCCGGACCGGACGGCCACCGTCGGATCCACGGTGCAGCTCGCCCGATGCCTCGGCTTCGCCCTCGGCCCCGCGCTGGCCACCACCGCCTGGTCCCTGGCCGGCACCCGGTCCGGGCTGTACCTGGCAGCCGTCGCCGCCTGCCTCGCCGTACCGCTGCTCGCCGCGCCCGGCCGGCGACCCGCCACCGTCCCCGAGAAGTCCGCCGACCCCGTTTCCCCCTGACCAGGAGCCGACCCGTGCTCGCTCGGCCGCGGTCGGCGGCCTGCCGCCCTCTCCGAGAAGTCCGCCGACTCCGTTTTCCTCCTGACCAGGAGCCGCCCATGCGCGCCCTGCCCGGCCGGCGCCCCGGCGCCGTCCGTGTGAAGTCCACTGACCCCGTCTCTCCCTGACCGAGGAGCCGTTCCTCTGCTCGCCCTGCCTGGCCGGCGGCCGGCCACCGTTCCCGAGAAGGCCACCGACCCGGTCTCCCCTGACCAGGAGCCGACCCGTGCTCGCTCGCCCTGGCTGGCGTCCAGCCGCCGTCCCCTAGAAGTCCACCGACCCCGTTTCCCCTGACCAGGAGCCGCCCATGCGCGCCCTGCCCGGCCGGCGCCCCGCCGCCTTCCCCGACAAGACCACCGCCCCCATCTCCCCCTGACCCAGGAGCCGTTGCCCATGTGCGGAATCACCGGCTGGGTGTCGTTCCACAGCGACGCCCGCACGCAGACCCCGGTCATCGAGGCCATGACTGCCACGCTCGCCCCGCGCGGCCCCGACGCCGGAGGTGTCTGGCTCGGTGAGCGGGCCGCGATCGGCCACCGGCGACTGGCCGTGATCGACCTCGAAGGCGGCGTGCAGCCGATGACCGACCGGCCCGACGAGCCGGCGATCGTGCTCAGTTACAGCGGCGAGGTCTACAACCACCATCACCTGCGGGCTGAGTTGCGCCGCCGAGGGCATGTCTTCCGCACCCGCAGCGACACCGAGGTGGTGCTGCGCGCCTACGCCGAATGGGGCGAGGCGGTGGCCGAGCACTTGGAGGGCATGTTCGCGTTCGCCGTGTGGGACGAGCGCGAGCAGCGGCTGCTGCTGGTGCGGGACCGGCTCGGTGTCAAGCCACTCCATTGGGCCGCCGTCGACGGTGGCCTGGCCTTCGCCTCCGAGCCGAAGGCGCTCTTCGCCCACCCGGAGATACGGCCCCGGGTCGACGCGGACGGGCTGCGGGAGGCGTACAGCCTGCTGTTCAACACCGGGCCGACGGTGTGGTCCGGGGTACGGGAGGTCGAGCCCGGCGGGCTGCTCGTCCTGGACAGGGACGGGATCCGGGAGCGCCGCTACTGGCAGCTGGAGGCCGCGCCCCACACCGACGACCGGGACACGACCGTCGAGCGGGTCCGCGAGCTGGTCGGCGCCGCCGCGCACAGCCAGTTGGAGGCCGACGTCCCGCTGTGCAGCCTGCTCTCCGGAGGGCTCGACTCCACCGTTCTGACCGCCCTGCTCGCCGGTGAACTCCGGTCGCGACAGGGGCCGCAGGCCCGCATCCGCTCCTACGCGGTCGACTACAGCGACCAGGCCGTCGAGTTCACCGGCGACGTCCTGCGCACCGGCCACGACACCCCGTACGCCGTCGAAGCGGGTGCCTTCATCGGCACCGACCACAGCACCGTCGTCCTCGACCCGCGCTCCCTCCTCGACCCCGCGCACCGGACGGCGGTCGTCGTCGCCCGGGACTCGCCGATCGGCGTCGGCGACATGGACACCTCGCTGTATCTGCTGTTCGGCGAGATACGACAGCACTCCACCGTCGCTGTGTCCGGCGAGGCCGCCGACGAGGTCTTCGGCGGCTACCCCTGGTTCCACAGTCCCAAGGCGCTGGCCGCCGGCACCTTTCCCTGGCTGCTGGTGACGGGCGACGAGGCCGCGATGCCACTCAACCCCGAACTCGACTTGCGCATCGCCGAGTTCCGCGACGACACCTACCGCACCGCGCTGGCCGCCGTACCCCACCTGGACGGCGAGACCCCCGCCGAGCACCGGCAGCGCGAGCTGCAGCACCTGTCCCTGACCCGCTGGCTGCGCCAACTCCTGCACCGCAAGGACCGGTTGAGCATGGCCCAGGGCCTGGAGGTGCGGGTGCCGTACTGCGACCACCGGCTCGTCGAGTACGCCTTCACCACACCGTGGGCCCTGAAGAGCCACGACGGCAGGGAGAAGAGCCTGCTGCGCGCCGCGGGAGCAGGACTCGCCCCGGACTCGGTGCTCCACCGCCCCAAGAACCACTACCCGGCCACCCACCACCCCGACTACAACCGCGGCCTGCAGCAGCTCGCCCGCGACGCCCTCGCCGCCGAGCAGGTCCGCGCCCTCACCGACGAGACCCGCCTCAAGCCCTGCCTGGACACACCGTCCGACCGGCTGGAGTGGGGCCATCGACTGCGCCTCGAACGCGTCGTCGACCTCGCCCTCTGGCTGGACCACTACCGCCCCGAACTCGCCCTCTGAGGAACCCCCATGACGACACTGCCCGATCCGGTCCCGCTGATGGGCTGCCCCTACAAGACCAACCCCTACCCCCTCTACGAGCGGATGCGCGAGGCCGGCCCGGTCCACCGCGTCCTCTTCCCCAGCGGCGTACAGGCCTGGCTGGTGACCGGCTACGACGCCGCCCACTCCGCCCTCGGCGACGACCGGCTCGGCAAGAACCACGACCGCGGCAACGACCGCTGGCGCGCTCGCGCCTCGATCATGCCCGAGCCGCAGCACTCCCGGCTCCAGGTCCATCTCCTCCACCAGGACCCGCCCGAGCACACCCGCATGCGGCGCATCGTCACCGACGCCTTCACTCCGCGCCGCATCGAGAGCCTGCGGCCCCGGTTCCAGCAACTGGCCGACGCGCTCGTCGCCGCGCTGCCCGAGACCGGTCCCGCGGACCTCGTCAGCGACTTCGCCGCACCCTTCCCCTTCCAGGTACTCGCCGAAGTCATCGGCCTCCCGAAGGAGTTGGCGGACCGCTTCGACCGCGACTGGGGCAAGGTCGTCCAGCCGGTCGGGCCCAACGACCCCGGGCGGCCCGCGTACGAGGCCCGGCTGCACGGCCTGCAGAGCTACATCGCCGACGTCGTGGCCCACAAGCGCGACCACCAGGACGACGACCTGCTCAGCCGGCTCGTCGTGGCCCGGGACCGGGGCGAACTGTCCCAGGAGGAGCTGGACTCCATGATCTTCCAGCTCCTGGTGGCCGGCCAGGAACCAGTCACCAACCAGATCACCACTGCCCTGATCGCCCTCTTCCGCCACCCGGACCAGCTCGCCCGCCTGCGCGACACCCCGGACCTGCTGCCCCGCGCGGTCGAGGAACTCCTGCGCCACGACAGCGCCTTCGAGCTGACCACCTGGCGCTTCTTCGACCGGGACAGCGACCTGCACGGCACCACGATCCCGGCCGGCGACTCCGTGATCGTCTCCCTGTGCGCCGCCAACCGCGACCCGCGCCGCTTCCCCGCCCCCGACACCCTCGACCTCGACCGCAGCCCCAACCCCCACCTCGCCTTCGGCCACGGCATCCACTTCTGCCCCGGCGCCGCCCTCGCCCGCGCCGAACTTCAGATCGCCCTCGGCACCCTGCTCGCCCGGCTGCCCGGCCTGCACCTCGCCGTCGCCGACGAGGACCTCGCCTGGATCCCGGCCGTCCTCGGCCGCGGCACCCACCACCTGCCCGTCGGCTACGACCGACGCCGCTGACCGAGCCCTCCCCTCCCAAGGAGCGACATGCTGCTGACGACCGCCTCGCCCACGCGCATCAGCACCGACATCCTGAACCTGCTGCTGCCCCACCACCGCACCACCGACCGCGCCCCCGCCCCCGCCCCCGCCGAGGCGTTCGCGCACCAGCGGCGCCGGATCGCCGGCTTCGTACGCGACGGCGCACCCGTCGAGTTCACCCTGCCCGGCTTCCCCTGCAAGTCACCCAACCCGGCCAAGGTCCTCGGCCACCTGCCCGACCAGGCGGAGCGGCTGTCCCTGCGCTTCCTGAACACCCTGTGCACCGAGATCGAGCGGATCCACCCGCCCGGCGCCCGGGTGATCATCTGCTCCGACGGCCATGTCTTCGGCGATCTCGTCCGGGTGCCCGACCGGCACATCGACGCCTACGCCGACGAACTGCACACCCTCATCCACGACTTGGCCCTCGACAGACTGTCGGTCTTCGACCTGCGGGACGTCTACGGCCCTCTTCCGCACGACGTGAAGCGCGCCCGTGTGCAGGAGCGGTACGCCCCGACGGCCGAGGCCCTGCGCGCCCTGGTCCGGTCCGACGACGCCACCCGCGCCCTCTACCGCGGCATCACCCGCTTCCTCGTCGAGGACACCGCAGACTTCCCCGGCACCCGCTCCGCCCTCCAACGGGAGTGCCGTCAGCGGGCCTACGGCGTCATCCGGCGCAGCCGCGCCTGGGGCGCCCTCGTCGCCGAGCACCACCCCCATGCCGTCCGGCTGTCCATCCATCCCCAGCCCGTCGGCGATGCCAAGTTCGGCATCCGCCTCCTCGATGCCCCGGACGCCTGGACCACCCCATGGCACTCGGCCGCCCTCCGCCGCACCGACGGCACCTGGACGCTCATGCCCCGCGAGCGGGCCGCCCGGCTGGGCCGTCTGGTCGACCACGACGACAGACCGAGCCATTTCGAGCAGCGCTGATCGAACGTTCCGTACCGTGGGGATCATGACCGGCGAGAGAGATCTGCAGAAGCTGCTGAGCGGGATGCGTCCGGAGCTGAATCCGGGCCGCTACGTGTTCACCACCGTCGAGGGCGGTGTGCCCTCCGGCATCACCCCTGTGGTCACGGTCGCCGAGCAGGAGGGCCTGACCCTGGTGGCGCGGCTCGACGAGGCGGACGCGGCGGGACTGGGGTACGACTACGTGGCCGCCTGGATCACCTTGCGCGTCCACTCGGCCCTTGAGGCGGTGGGGCTGACGGCCGCTGTGGCGCGGGAACTCGCCGACGCCGGCCTGAGCTGCAACGTGGTCGCCGGGTTCCACCACGACCACCTCTTCGTGCCGTACGAGCACGCTCACCAGGCGGTGGCCGTCCTGGAGAGTCTGGCCCGTCGCTTCGCCTGATCAGAAGGACGTGCGTCACCAGGTGACCGGCAGAGTCCTCGGCCCGCGGATGAGCCCCTCGCGCTGGAACTCGACCTCGTCGGCGGGTACGGCGAGCCGGACACCGGGGAAGCGGTCGAGCACGGCCTTGATCATGACCTCGGCCTCCATACGGGCCATCAGGGCCGCCAGGCAGAAGTGGGGTCCGTGCCCGAAGGCCAGGTGGCCGGCACCGTCCCGGTCGAAGTCCAGTACGTCCGGTTCGGGGAAGACCGAGGGATCGCGGTTCGCGGCGACATAGGCGTTGTACACGGCCTCGCCCTTGCGGATGAGGTGGCCGCCGATCTCCACGTCCTCGGTGGCGATGCGGGGAATCCCGACGCCGTTGCGGTGCGGGACGAAGCGGTACAGCTCCTCCACGGCCCTGGGCAGCAGTTCGGGAGTGCTGCGCAGCCGGTCGAGCTGCTCCGGATGGGTCAGCAGCGCGTACATCATCGAGCCGCTGTTGTTGCGCACCGCGTGACCGCCGCTGACGTAGATGGCCATGGCCAGCGAGATCGCCTCCTCGTCGGTGATCTCACCGGCCTGGGCGGCGTGGGCCAGCACTCCTGCCAGGTCGTCGCGGGGTTCGGCGCGGCGGCGTTCGAGCAGGTCGATCACGCGGCCGCGCGTGGTCCGGCGCGCCGCCTGATGGCGTTCGCTGCCGTCCGGCGCCTTGGCCAGGAGCGCTTCGGAGTTGCCGGCCCACTCGTGCCAGTCGTCCTCGTCCGCGCCGAGGAAGAAGCAGACGACGGCGATCGGGAAGGGCGTGTGCAGATGCTCCATCAGATCGCCCGGAGGGCCGGCCCGTTCCATCCCGTCGAGCATCCGGTGGGCGGTGCGCTCCGCCGGCGGGCGCAGCCTGGCCATGCCCTTGCCGGTGAACGCCCTGGCCACGACCCTGCGCAGCCGGGTGTGCCGGGGCGGGTCGATGTACTGCAGGCCCGCCGTCTGCGAGGCCACGGCCTGCGGCGCCATGCTGGTCACCGACCTGCCGACGACCTCCTCACGGGAGAAGCGCGGATCGGACGTGACGAACCGGACGTCCTCGTACCGCGTGACGAGCCAGGCGTGTCCGGAGCCGTACGGCAGGCTGATCCGGGTGATCGGCTCGTCGCGGAGCACCTCGTCCAGGAAGGGATCCGGGTCCAGGGCCGGCAGGTCGTCGACGGCCCAGGGCCGCACCTGGGGAGGAGGCGACGCGGAAGCGGGGTCTGGTTCGAGGGTCATGCCGCATCACTCCCCTTCTCTGTCCCTCCCCGTAGCGTGCCGCAGGCACCGATGGCCCGCACGCCGGAGACGCTCGTCGCAGCATGTTGGTCGGCTCTACTGCGGACGCCACCGGAGTGTGGGCTGCCTCCATGGCCGACCCGGCGCAGCAAGCCAACGATGTGCGTCATGCGCCCCAGTCGACGAACCACTCTCCTGTCCGCCGCCCTGCTGGCGGCATCGGCGGTCACGCCCTCGGCCGCCGCCCGAGCCGACGCCGGTTCCACCCGCCGGCGCCGGATCACGGTCCCCGGTGCCGAACGGCAGCTGGTCTCCCATCACGACGATCTGACGACCAGTGCCCTCACCGGCACGCCCTACACCGACCCGGCGGACTGGGCCGGACTCGCCGCCCAGGGCACCCACAACCCCTCCGGCGTGCCCGGATGGCAGATCGACGGCTACTTCCCCGGCTCCTCGCACCTGAACACCACGCACGGCTGGAACCACGACGCCCAGTTCGTCATCCGGCTGCCCGAGCACTGGAACGGCAAGCTGGTCGTCACCGGCGCCCCCGGCGTGCGCCGGCAGTACTCGATGGACACCCTCGTCTCCGACTGGGTGCTGGCCCAGGGCTACGCCTTCGCCGCCACCGACAAGGGCAACTGCGGCCCGGACTTCTACACCGACGGCGTTCGTCCCGGCGACGCCGTCGCCGAGTGGAACCGGCGCACGACCCAGCTGACCCGGGCCGCCAAGGCCGTGGTCGCCCAGCACTACGGATACGCCCCGCGCCGCACGTACATGACCGGGATCTCCAACAGCGGCTATCTCACCCGCTGGCAGCTGGAGAACCATCCCGAGCTGTACGACGGCGGCGTCGACTGGGAGGGCCCGCTGTGGCGGCCCGAAGGCCCGAACCTGCTCACCTTCCTGCCCACCGCCGTCGCCCGCCAACTGGGCCGGGCCGACGACGAGGACATGTACGCGGCCGGCTTCGCACGCGGGTCGGAGTTCCTGTGGCCCTACCACGAGAAGGTGTACTGGGGTCTGACCCAGAAGATCTACCGCACCGAGTTCGACCCCGGCTACGACCCCGCCTGCCCCGGCGCCTCGGCCGGTACGACCCCCGAGGAGATCCTCGCCCCCTGCCCCTCCGACGCCGCGTACGACTACGCCGCACGGCCCCGCCCCGTCCATGACGCCGTCGCCCGGATCTCGCTCACCGGCCGCATCGGCCGGCCGATGATCACGCTGCACGGAACCCTGGACGCGTTGCTGCCCATCACCGTCCAGTCCGACGTCTACGCGCGGATGATCGCCGAGCAGGGCCGGTCCGGGCTGCACCGGTACTACCGGATCGAGGGCGGCACCCACGTCGACAGCCTCTACGACACCTTCCCGGACCGGCTGCGGCCGATCCTGCCCTGCTACCGCGCCGCCTTCACCGCGCTGACGGCGTGGGTGGAACGGGGCGAGGTGCCGCCGCCGAGCGGCACCGTTCCCCGGCCGCGCTCCGGCGATCCGGTCAACACCGGCTCACTCACCTGACCTTGGTCAGGCCAGAGTGCCGGCCTGGGCCAGGACCTCCCCGGCGATCGCGAGCGCCTCGGCGCGGTCCTCGGGGACGACGCCGATCCGGGTGCGCCGGTCCAGGAGGTCCGCCGCGTCGAGGGCGCCCTCGTGCCGAGCGGCCCACACGAGTTCGGCCCGGGTGACCGGATACCCCGGCAGCACCGGTTCGGCCAGGGCCGGATCCCGTTCCATGAGGGCGTGGACCGCCGGGGCCTCGGTGCCGTAGCGGCGGACCAGGCGGCGGGGCGCGGGTACGGCACGCAGCCGGTCCGGTGCGGTGGCGCCGACCAGCGGCAGGCGGGCGGTGGGGGAGGGGCGCACGGGCAGGCCACGGGCCTCGACCGCGGCGTCCACGGCGTCCTGCGCCATCCGGCGGTAGGTGGTGAGCTTCCCGCCCACGATGGTCGTCACCCCGTCGGGAGAGGTCAGCACCGCGTGCCGGCGGGAGATGTCGGAGGTACGGGCCGGTGCGTCACCCGGGCCGTCGTGCCCGCTGGTGTCCAGCAGGGGGCGCAGCCCGGCGAAGGCGCCGACGACCTCGTCCCGGCGTACCGGCGTGTCCAGTACGGACCCGAGCACGTCCAGCAGGAAGCCGATGTCGGTCTCGGGGACCTCCGGCACGTCGGGGATCGGGCCGTCGACCGGCTCGTCGGTGAGTCCGACGTAGACCCGGCCGTCCCCCTGGGGCAGCACCAGGACGAAGCGGTTGGTCTCGCCGGGGATCGGGAGGTGCAGGCCGGCCGGCAGGGTGCCGAGCCGCTCCGAGCGCAGCACCAGGTGGGTGCCGCGGGAGGGACGGATCCGGATCCCCTCGACCAGGTCACCCGCCCACACACCGGTGGCGTTGATCACGGCGCGGGCGCGGATCTCGCCCTCCTCGCCGGTGAGTTCGTCGCGTATGCGGGCGCCGGTCCCGGTCGGCTCCAGCACCCTGACCCGGGTCAGCACCCGGGCGCCCCGCGTGGCGGCGGTGCGCGCCAGCGCGGTCACCAGCCGGGCGTCGTCGGTGACCTTCCCGTCCCAGGACAGCAGCCCGCCGCGCAGGTCGGCCGCGCGCACCGAGGGCGCCAGGTGCCGGGCCTCCGTCGCCGACAGCCGGCGCGGGGCGGGCAGCACCTGCCGCGGGGTCCGGGCGGCCAGCCGCAGCATGTCGCCGGCCCGGAACCCGGCCCAGGCCAGCGAGGCCTGCGCCCGCGACACGAGCGGGGTCAGCGGCAGCACGAACGGCTGGGCGGCGACCAGGTGCGGGGCGGTGCGGGTCATCAGGACCCCGCGTTCGACCGCGCTCTCGTGGGCGACGTCGAACTGTGCGGAGGCCAGATAGCGCAGCCCGCCGTGGATGAGCTTGGAGCTCCAGCGGGAGGTGCCGAAGGCCAGGTCGTGCGCGTCGACGGCGACGACGTCGAGACCGCGGGCGGCCGCGTCCAGGGCGGCTCCGGCCCCCGTGGCGCCGAGCCCGACGACCAGGACGTCGGCGACCCTGCCGTCGGTGGCCTCGGCCAGTTCCCGGGTCCGCCGACCCGCGCTGAGGGACGAGCCTCGTACGGCCTCGTTGTGACTCATGGCGTCAGGGTCCTCTCCAGAAGGGTGCGCAGCTCGCCCAGCAGGGCGGCGGAGTCGAGGTCGGGATCGTCCTCGTCGGTCATCGTGCGCAGGGACAGGGCGAAGGACTGCACGATCAGCAGCAGGCCCCGGGCCTGCCGCTCGACGTGAGCGGTGCGTACCGATCCGTCCGCGTGGCCCTCGCGCAGCGCGCCGGCCAGCAGTTCCAGCAGCGCCTCCTGGCTCGCCCCGCGCCGGTCGAGCACATAGGGGAGCAGCAGTTCGGGATCGACGTCGACGATCTTGCCGAAGAGCGGGTGGGCGCGGAACGCCTCCACCCCGGCCACCAGACCCGCCACCATCCGGCCGCGCGTGTCGGTGCCGGGAGCGGGCTCGGGTATCGCGCGGGTGGCCACGTCGATCCACTCTCGGGTCATCAGATCGCCCACCAGCGTGCGCAGGTCGGGCCAGCGCCGGTACAGCGTCATCCGCGAGACGCCGGCGCGGCGGGCCACGTCGGCGAGGGTGGTGCGGCGGACTCCGACGGCCAGCACACAGTCGCGCACCGCGTCGAGCACGTGATCGTTGCCAGAACTGTCTGCACCGTTGTGACGAATAGGCGTCATGTGTCACAGTGTAACGCCCCGGGGGCCGGGCGGAGACGCCGCCGCGCGAACCGAGCACACCGATCTGTGAGGACGACCCTTCGATGGACATGCTGTGGAACGGCTGGGGCGACCCGGCCAAGGCGGCACCGCTGCCCGACTCGGTGACCGGACTGCTGCGCGACCTGCTCGGCGTCAAACCGCGCAGCACGCCGGCGCTCGCCCTGGAGGACATCGACCTGCCCGCGCCCACGGCCGACCCGGCTGCGCTGAAGGCACTCGCCCAGGCCGTCGGCGGCGCGGACCACGTCCGCACGGACGCCGAGAGCCGCATCCGGCACACCCGCGGCAAGTCCACCCCCGACCTGCTGCGGCTGCGCGCCGGCGACGTCTCCGACGTCCCGCAGGCCGTGGTCCTGCCCGCGACCCACGACGAAGTCCTCGCAGTACTGCGAGCCTGCGCCGCGCACGGCCTGGCCGTCGTCCCCTTCGGCGGCGGCACCTCCGTCGTCGGCGGACTCGCCCCCGAGCGGCGCGCCTTCGTCGCCCTGGACCTGCGCCGCATGGACCAACTGCAGCACCTGGACCGGGTCTCCCGCACCGCCGTGCTCCAGCCCGGTCTGCGCGCCCCCGAGGCCGAGGCCCTGCTCAACGAAGAGGGCTTCACCCTCGGCCACTTCCCGCAGTCCTTCGAGTGGGCCACCATCGGCGGCTTCGCCGCCGCCCGCTCCAGCGGACAGGCCTCCGCCGGATACGGCCGCTTCGACGAGATGGTGCTCGGCCTCACCCTCGCCACCCCCGAGGGAACCGTGGAGACCGGCCGCGCCCCCCGCTCCGCCGCGGGACCCGACCTGCGCCAGCTCATCCTCGGCTCCGAGGGTGCCTTCGGCGTCATCACCTCCGTTCTCGTACGGATCCGCCCGCTGCCCGAGGTGCGCGTCTACGAGGGCTGGCGGTTCGCCTCCTTCGAGGAGGGAGCGGCGGCCCTGCGCCGGCTCGCCCAGGACGGACCCCGGCCGACCGTGCTGCGCCTGTCCGACGAGACCGAGACGCTCATCGGCCTCGCCCAGCCGGACGCCATCGGTGCCGGCCTGGAGAGCAACGCCGGATGCATGGCCATCACCGGCTACGAGGGCACGGCCGAGGACACGGCCCAGCGCCGTGAGCAGGCGGCGGCCATCCTGCGGGACGCCGGCGGCATCCTGGTCGGATCCGAACCGGGCGAACGCTGGGCCCACGGCCGCTACTCCGCGCCCTACCTGCGCGACTCCCTGCTCGACGCGGGAGCCTTCGCCGAGACGCTGGAGACCGCGGCCTTCTGGTCCCGGATCCCCGACCTGTACGCGGCGGTCCGCACCGCCCTCACCGACACGCTCACCGAGGCCGGCACCCCGCCCCTGGTGATGTGCCACATCTCCCACGTGTACGAGAACGGCGCCTCCCTGTACTTCACGGTCGTCAGCGCCCAGGGCGAGGAGCCCGTCGCGCACTGGACGCGCGCCAAGCACGCCGCCAACGACGCCCTGCTCGCCGCCGGGGGCACCATCAGCCACCACCACGGGGTGGGCACCGACCACCGAGACTGGTATGTCAGGGAGACCGGACCCCTGGCCGTCGAGGCCCTGCGCGCCGTCAAGCGCCGCCTGGACCCCGAGGGACTCCTCAACCCGGGCGTCCTGCTGCCCACCGACTGATCCGCCCCCGCCCAGCCCGTCACTCTCGTCATCGCCCGGAGGCCCACCGATGCGACAGTTCACCGCCGTCGTCAACCCGACCGCGGGCGACTCGACCGGAGCGGCATCGCTGCTCCAACTGGCCCGACTGCTCCGCGAGGCCGGGGCCGAGCTGGAGACGGAGTACAGCCACAGCCTCGCCCACGCCCAGGACATCGCCCGGCAGGCCGGGGAGCGCGGCCGGGTGGTCCTGGCGGTCGGCGGCGACGGCATGGCCGGCGGCATCGGCGGAGCGCTCAGCGGCACGGGTACGGTCCTGGGCCTCGTACCCGCCGGGCGGGGCAACGACTTCGCCCGGGCGCTGAACCTGCCGTCCGACCCGGCCGCCCTCGCCGACATCCTCCTGCACGCCGAGCCCAGCCATGTCGACACCATCGAGGTGGAGTCGGCCGTGCACCAGCGCACCGTGGTCCTCGGCAGCGTCTACGCCGGGGTCGACGCGCTGGCCAACCGCCACGCCAACGAGGCCCGGCTGCTGCGCGGCTCCGCCTCGTACTACGCGGGCGGCCTGCGCGCGGTGACCACCTGGCGGCCGGCGGACTACCGCGTCACCGTCGACGGCGAGGAACACGCCCATCGCGGCTACACCGTCGTGGCCGCCAACTCCCCCTACTACGGCTCCGGCCGGCTCATCGCCCCCGACGCCCGGGTCGACGACGGACTGCTGGACATCGTCATGATCCGCGAGGCGCCGCGCCGGCTGTTCTTCGCCCTCATGAACGAGCTGAAGACCGGCGGCCACGTCCACCGCCCCGAGGTGCGGGTCCTGCGCGGAAAGGAGATCCGCATCGAGGCCACCCGCCCGGTCCCCTACGGAGCTGACGGCGAGGTGGAGGCCACGCTGCCGGTGACGGTGCGGGTACGGCCCGCGGACCTGCCGGTGCTCTGGCGCCCGGCCGCCGCGGACCGCCCCTGACCTCTCAGCGGTCGTGGGACAGCGCCAGCAGCTCGGCGAAGGTGCCGCCCGCGTGGACCAGGTCGTCGTACGAGCCCTGCTCGGTGATGCGGCCGTCGTCCAGTACCACGATGTGGTCGGCGACCTTCGTGTTCTCCAGCCGGTGGGTGACCACCACCGTGATCCGGTCGGCGGCGATGGTCCTGATCCGCCCGAAGATGGCGTGCTCACCCCGGGGATCCATCTGTGAGGTGGGCTCGTCGAGGATCAGCAGCTCCGGCCGGCGGTACAGGGCACGGCTGCAGGCGAGCCGCTGCCACTGGCCGCCGGAGAGTTCCGCCCCGCCGAAGATCTCCCGGGCGAGGAGGGTGTCCAGTCCGGCCGGGAGGCTCTCCACGGCCGCGCGCATGCCGACCGCGTCGACGGCCTCCCACACGGGTCCGTCGTCGTCGCTGCGGGGCTGGCCGAGCGTGATGTTCTCGCGGACCCGCAGCGGCCACTGGGCGAAGATCTGCGGCACCAGCCCGGTCCTCGCCCACACGGCCGCGGGGTCGGCGTGGGCGAGGTCCGTGCCGTTCCAGGTGACCTTGCCCTTGTCCGGCAGGTAGATCCCGGTGAGCAGCCGGGTCAGGGTGGACTTCCCCGAGCCGTTGACACCGACGATCGCGAGGATCGACCCCCTGCGCAGCGTGAGGGAGACGCCGTCCACGGCCGGTCTGTCCTTGCCGGGGTACTGGTACACCACCTCGTCGAGCCGGATCTCCTCGACCGGCCCGGTGACGGCGCGGTCCCCCCGGCGCGGGGCGCGGGCCGCCGCGTCGTCCAGGAAGGCCTGCATGTCGCCGAGGTAGAGGCTGGTGTGGAAGACGGCGGCGCCGTTCACGACGACCTGCGACAGCGCGGCCAGGGTGGTCTGGACGGCGACGACCGCGGTGGCGGCGATCGCGAGTGCGATACGGCCGCTCACCGCGAGCCAGGCCAGCGCCGCCCAGGTGGTGACCAGGAAGACCCCGCCGGCGAGAGAGGTGAGCAGCGCGATCCGCAGCGTGCGCGGGGCCGCGGCGATGGTGCGCCGGTCGCACCGGTCGGACAGCGACCGGTACCAGAACACCAGGTAGTCCGTCATCGAGTTGGCGCGGACCTCGTCCCCGTACTTCGCGGTCGTCGCCCACCAGCGCATCATTCCGCGTGCGTTGCGGTTGGCCACGTTGGCGTAGTGGATCTCGTAGTCCACCCGGGCCGTCAGGAGGGCGCCGATCCCCGCGGGCAGCACGGCGAGGAGGAGCAGCGGCAGCATCATCAGGTTCAGCACGGACAGGACACCGCTGGCGGTGATCATGCGGATGAGCGCGGACATGAACCGCTGGGCGTCGGCCACCATCACAATGGTGCGCATCACCCCCATCTCCGCCGCCTCCTGCCGGTCGGTGAAGCCGTCGACCGCGTAGGCCGCCGCCTCCACCCGGCACACCGCCTCCACCAGGGCACTGTCGGTCTCGGTCGTCAGCAGCGGCGTGATCCGGCGCTCGGCGTACGTCGCCACCGCGCCCGCACCCCGGGCGAGCGCGGCAGCGGCGGCCACGACCACCAGCGCCGGCACGGCCGCGCCCAGCCGTTCGCCGACCGGGCCCGGCCCGAGGACGTACCCCATCGCCCGGGCCGTCGCGGCGAGTTGGACCGCCGCGGACACCCCCGTCACCACCTGGCAGCCGAGCAGCAACTGCACCGCACGCCGGTCGGTGCGCCACGACAGCCGTCCGATCCGGGCCAGTACCGCGGGAATCTGCCTGCACATCCGCCGGAAGGACACCTCGGCCAACGGGTTGACCGAGTACTGCCCGCTGTATCTGATCTCCGCCGGCGGTGGCGGAGGAGGTGGCGTGTCCTGTTGATCGCGTGTGTCGGCCGAGGTCAACGTGATCCCCCTGACGGTCGCTCCGGCTGGTCACGTGACTCAACGACCCGGCACCGATATCGAACACACGTATTTCAGCCGTGCTCAGAACCCCGGCACAGAGCCCACCATGGAGCGTGCCCGGTGCACCGATCCTTGCCGCACAACAGGAGGCAGCGGGACCGGGGTTGGCCGAAACGCCGACCAGATTCAGTGCTCTGTGCCGAAGACTGCTGCCGCGTCGGTCACCGGGGCGGTGTCGAGGTGACTCGGCGCGTGGTCGGCAGGTGAAGCGGCGTACTCGCCCTGGAGAGCGGCTCCTTGCGTGAACGTCGCTCCGCTCCCCTCGTGCCCCGGCCCCTGCTCCGGCCCTGATCCCGCTCCCCACACGACGAGGCCGTGTCCCTCTGTCGGCATGCTTCCGTGTTGGCCGGTCGGGACCGCGCCCGCATCCTGAGTGGTGCTGGTGGCCTGGGCGTGGTCGAGGTGGTCAGCCGTGAAGGACTGGACGACCACCACGCCGGGCTCGCTCAACTCCAAGTTCGAGCTGCTGGTCGACGGCAAGCCCGCCGCCAGTGTGGCCGGTACCGCCACCTCGGCCGGCGCCACGCTGGCCGCGGGCACGCACACCGTCGCCGTCCGGGCCGTCCACCAGTCCGGAAAGTCCACGACGAGCGCCGCGCTGAAGGTCGTGGCCGAGACGACCGCACCGACCTTCACCACCGCCCCGAAGCTCTCCCTGCGCACCGGCACGGTCAGCACCGGCGCGGTCCCCGTCACCCTCGGCTGGAAGGCCGCCGACGAGACCGCACTGCGCCAGGTGATCCTGCTGTCCCCGACGACGGCCACCTTCGGCCCGACCACCACCAGTTCCAACGGCACGGCCGCGTCCGGCACCGCCGCCACCTGGTTGATCCTTCAGGAGACCTCCGCCACCAAGTCCGGCAGCCGGACGACCCGTTCGTCCACCAGCTGCCTCGGGGGCAAGTCGTACTCCAGCGGCTCGAAGAGCGCTGCCCTCACCTTGACCTTCACCGGCCGCGACGCCGCCTGGGTGGTCTCCCGCGCCTCCACCTCCGGGCAGGCGGACGTCTACGTGGACGGCACCAAGACCGCCACGATCGACCTGAAGGCCACCACCACGCAGTACCGCCAGGCCATCTGGACCAAGACCTGGTCCAGCAGCGCCACGCACACGGTCAAGATCGTCGTGGTCGGCACCAGCGGCCGTCCGACCGTCACCACGGACGGCCTGGTGTACATCAAGTAACCGCACACACAGTCCTCATCGAACAACCGCACACGCAGTCCTCGTCCGCCCGGGGGGAACTTTGGGCGGACCCCTACACTGGGTGCCCGCATGTGCGTGAACGGTGAAGCGGGCGGGGGCAGGAGAGGATTGTGGCGGAGAACGGCGGCTTCGAGGATCCGTCGGCCGAGGTGCTGGCGGCGGCGGCCGCGACGTTCGGGCTGCTCGCCTCGTCGGCCCGGCTGCACCTGATGTGGGCGCTGGCGCAGGGCGAGAGCGATGTGACGCACCTCGCCGACCGGGTGGGCGGTGCGCTGCCCGCGGTCAGCCAGCACCTGGCCAAGCTGAAGCTCGCCGGGCTCGTCAGCTCCCGCCGTGAGGGCCGCCGGCAGGTCTACTTCATCGACGACCCCGACATCGTGACCGTCGTGCGGGTGCTGGTCGGGCAGCTCACCGCTCGCTCGCAGCACGCGTCCGCCTCCGTACGGCAGCTGCACGAGGTCGAGGTCTGAGCCCACCGGGGCCCACTCCTCGGTTCCATGAGATCCCTCACCTGTGAATTCCCACAGGATCCGTGCTGTTCGGGCCACGGGTTTGTTAGATTGCGCAATCACGCAATTCAGGCGGAGCCACCGCTTTCCGCCTGCCCGAACACCGCCGCGCTTGCCCGGCCGCACACCTGACGGCCCGGCCCGCCGAGCCCGACCGTTCATGGGAGTGGGTAGATGAGCGACCCCTGGGACGGCCGGGGTGGCCAGGCCACGCGCGCCCGCAGCGCCCGGGTGCCCGGACAGCGCACGGGCGAGCCCGACGGACCGCGCCCGGGCGGGCGGGCCGCGGCCCGCTCACGTGCCGGCAGTCGTTCGCGGCGCCGAGCCGGTGCGGGGCGCGGGAAGCGAGTGCTGAAGATCGCCGCGGTGTGCCTGTCGCTCCTGGTACTCGGCACGGCCGGTGTCGGCTGGTGGTTCTACCAGCACTTGAACGGCAACATCCAGAGTGTGTCGCTGGACGGCAAGGGCGGTACGGAGAAGGCCGATGCGTTCGGCCGTACGCC
>NZ_JBIATY010000021.1:0-119712 GCF_042892235.1 Streptomyces sp. NPDC001816 | reverse complement strand
CGACGCCATGCCCCGGCCACGTCAGTACCGGAATACGCAACGCCCCAGGCGCCCACACCCAGAAACACAGAAACGCTGACCCCCACCCCACCCACGCGGCTCCGCCGAAGAGACGTGCGAGAACTCCTGCTCGTCCATGAACCATCCCTCGGTCGTGGTGTCCGCCGGACTGACGGACCGACAGGTGCGGATGTGACGGGCTCCAGTCACCCCCCACCCGCATTCAGGAGCCGGTCGAGAAGACCCCGGCACGCTCGGAAACGTCCGTTCGAGGTGTGATCGATAAGACGTCAAAGGGGTCTCATGCCCGTGGAAAACAACGCTCCCTCGGCTGCGCTGTCCGGGCGGGCCCTGCGGATTGCCACCCGCAGCCGCGCCGACAACTGGACCAAGCCCCCGCGCCGCATCGAGACGTCCGAGTGCATCACCTGCGACACCTGCCTGCGCAGCTGTCCGGAGAAATTCGGCGCGATCTTCGACCGCGGGCTCGACGTCGTGATCATCCCCGAGCTGTGCTCGGGCTGCCCCTCCTGCGTCCTGGAGTGCCCCGTCGACTGCATCTACGTCGACGAGGACTGGACACCCACCGACGACGCGATGTGGAACCACATCGCACTCACCGGGGAAGGTGCCGCATGATCGCGCCCGCCGAACGCGACGCCTCCCGTCGCGCCGCCAACGCCCGCAAGCGCCAGAGCCGCCGGCCCAGCCGTCTGGGCACCCTGGCCGGCGCCACGCCGAAGCCCGACCGGGTGCGCGAGGAGGACGCCGGCTTCCCGCGTCTGCTCGCCCGCACCTGGCAGAAGGCCTCCGACGCCGCCGACCTGCGCTCGGCCCTGGACATCCTGCTCACCCTCGACGGGCACGTCCCCGCCGAGGTGCAGCTCGGCGGTCTGCGCACCGCGGACACCGCCGCGCTCAAGGTCGTGGCCGGGCTGACCTGGCCGGGCGAGAGCGCCCCCGAAGTCGCCGTCGAGGAGGGCGCGCCCACCGCGTTCCTGGGCGAGGTCGGCCTCACCACCGGCGGCCGGATCGTCGTCCGCGTGCCCTCGCAGCAGCCGCTGGCCAAGCAGCACCGGCTCGTCGCCGGCGTGCTGCGCGTGCCGTGGACCGAGGCGCACCTGAGCGCGTACCGGGCCGAGGTGGACGCCGCGCACGAGGCCTTCGCGAGGGGCGTCGCCGACAGCCGCCGCTGGCTGGGCGAGCAGGGCGCGAAGGACCGGGACGAGCTGCTGGCGCGGCTGACCGAGGCCGCGCGGCGCACCGCGCCGTTCATCCTCTACGCCGAGGACAAGCAGTACACGAACTTCCGCGACACCAACACCGTCACGGGCAAGACGCTGTGGCCGGGCCACCCGGACTGCGCGCTGTCCAGCCTCACCGGCCTGCCGCTGGAGCTGTGGTCGGACACCGACGCACTCTTGGTCGTGGGCCTCAGCCTGCTGATCCGCTCGGCCGGCGCCGGCCGGATCGAGGAGGCCAACGGCATGCAGCTGAGCCTCGACAACGTGGGCCGGCTGCTGGAGCGCACCCGCCGCAACTACAACGCGGCCCTGGGCGAGGAACGCATCACCGCCGCGGCGGACGCTTCCGTCGACGAGTTGATGGCGCTGGCCGGGGGTCTGGGCACGAACCGCCCCGACGTGGCCCGCAGCGTCCAGCTGTACCGGGAGATCCACGGCGCCCTGATCCACAAAGTGGAGAAGGTCGCGGGCCCGTACGGCGAGGTGGCGACCGCCCGCGACCGGCAGGTCACCGACCACCTGCGCGCCACCCTCCCGGTGGCCGGCGACTCCCTCGCGGAGCTGGAGCTCGCCGACGGCCTGGACCCGGCCTGGCTGGCCCGCCCGTACGGCGAGTTCGGCACCGGCCTGGAGGCGGTCGTGTACGAGGCGGTCGCTGCGACCACCGCCGCGTTCAAGGCCGACTTCTCCATGAGCCGCGGCCTGCGGTCGCTGCCGGAGCTGGTGCGGGCGCTGCGCGCGGAGTCCTGGGACGAGATCACCGAGTGGGGCATCACGGACTTCTTCTGCTGCGTGGTCCCCGCGCAGGAGGCCCGGCGGCACTTCGGCGACTCGCTCGCCACGCTCGCCGACACCGCGTGGGCGATGTCCTCGCGCATGCAGTACAACTCCTGGCACTTCATCGCCGGCAACCTGCCGCGGACGCAGAAGGTCCTGGACCGGGACCACTTCATCCCGCCCACCATCCCCGACATCGCCCACTACTCCGACCAGCACCACCACGGGCACGTCAACAACTCGGTGCGGTTCACGATCCGCAGCCCGCAGTCGGTGCAGGTGTGCGGCCGGCCGTTCAACGGGTTCATGGACCTGCGCATCGTACGGGCGGACGGCGAGCCGTACACGGAGCAGGAGATGCTCGCCGCGCACCGGGTGGCGGCGTTCATCGCCAGGATGACCAGCCAGGCGGCGGCGCTCGCCGAGCAGGGGGAGCAGGCCGAGGTCACGGCCTTCGACTCGGCCTGGCACTGGAAGACCGTCACCGGCACCCCGGTCGAGGAGGCCGGCTCGGAACCCTCGCGGACCCCGGTCCACTGACGCCGCGCGACCCCGGTCCGCCGGTCGCCGCCGGCCCCAGCTCCTGGGGCCGCGTGGACCACATCCCCCAGGTCCGCGCGGTCCCGGGTCCACCGTGGCCCGAGCGGCCGCAGATCCCCTGGAAGCCGCCGAACCGCCGCCCCGAGGAGACCCGTTGACCGCCTCCGGCATCCTGGAGACGCCTGAGCGCCTCCGCCTCAGGGAGACCTCCGTCACCGGACACGTCCAGTCCGTCCTGAACGCCATCCGCGACCGGGACCCGTACCTGGGCGCGTACGTCTCGGTGGCGGGGCACGAAGCCCTGCGCGCCGCCGAGGCGGCCGACGCGCGCACCGCGCGGCTCGGCGTCGCGGCCTGGGACGCGCAGCCGCTCCTCGGGGTGACGGTATCCGTCAAGGACCTCGTGCAGACCGGGGACCTGCCCACGACTCGCGGCTCCCTGCTGCCCAACGGCCGGGCCGTGGCGGACGCGCCGAGCGTGGCGCGGCTGCGCGCGGCCGGTGCCGTGGTCGTCGGCAGGACGACCACGTCCGAGTACGGCTGGAGCACCGGCACAGTCGGCCGCGTGGCGCCCGCCACCCGCAATCCGTACGAGGTACGGCTGACGGCGGGGGGTTCCAGCGGCGGGGCCGGCGCGGCGGTGGCGTCCGGGCCGGCGCCGCTGCCGCAGCCACCTGTGGCCGAACCCTGCCTCGCATCCCTCGTCGAAAGGGCGCACTGAGCCATGTTGTCCAGGTCATGGTCGACCCCCGCCACCGAGGGCAGCGTCGGCAGCCCGTCGTTCGTCGCCGACCACGGGCTGTGGGGCGACGCCCAGCTCGCCGCCGCCGAGCGCATCGAGGCCCGTCTCGAAGAGCTCGACTTCGTCCGTCTCGCGTACGGCGACCCGCACGGCCTGGTGCGCTCCAAGACGATCACCGCGCGCACCTTCCGCAGCGTGCTGCGCAACGGCATGAACTACAGCCCCGGCCCGTTCCTGAAGGACACCGCCTGCACGACGGCCGTCAACTACCGCGGCGAGCCCGGCATCGGCGTCGACGAGATCGCGGGCCTGGGCAACTTCGTGCTGGTGCCGGACCCGCTGACCTTCCAGGAGCTGCCCGGCACGGGGCCGCGTACCGCCTGGGTGATCGGCGACGAGTACCTGCGCGAGGGTACCCCGCACCCGCTGTCCTCGCGGCACGTGCTGCACCGGGTGCTGGCCCGGTACGCCGACCGGGGCCTGACGCCGGTGCTCGGCCTGGAGGTCGAGTGGTACCTGGCCCGCCGCCTCGACGACGACCCGGGCAACGAGGGCAACGGCTTCGGCCTGCAGGGCCCGGCGCCGCGGGTGGCCGCGATGAACGCCGGCTACCAGTTCAACCTGGACGCCGCGTACGACACGGTGGCCCCGCTCGCCGACCCGCTCGCGCTGGACCTGCTCGCCCTCGGGCTGCCGCTGCGGTCGATGGAGCACGAGATGGGGCCCGGGCAGGTGGAGACCACCTTCGACCCCATGTCGGCGCTGGACACCGCCGACGCGATGCTGCTGTTCCGTACGTTCACCAAGCAGTGGTGCACCCGCCGCGGCCACCACGCCTCGTTCATGTCCCAGCCGGCGATCGCGGGCGCCGACCCCAGCGGCTGGCACCTGAACCAGTCGCTGCTGGAGACCGCGACGGGCCGCAACCTGTTCAGCGCCGAGGGCCTGTCCGAGGGCCTGTCACCCCACAGCAAGGCGTACGCCGACGGTCTGCTGGCGTGGGTGCACGAGCTGTTCCTGCTGTCGGTCCCCACGGTCAACGGCTACCAGCGGCTGGGCACCCAGCACGCGCTCTCGCCCACCCGCGTGGGCCTGAGCCTGGAGGACCGCACGGCGATGATCCGGGTGGTCGGCAGCGGCGCCGGCGCGCACATCGAGAACCGCATCGGCGAGCCGTGCGCCAACCCGTACCTCAACATCGCGGCCCAGCTGTACGCCGGGCTCGACGGGCTGGCGGCGGACCGTCCCCCGCGCGCCTCGTGGTGCGGCGAGGGTGCGGGCGCCGCGCCCGACACCGTGCCGCAGTCGCTGCGCGAGGCCTTGGAGGCCTTCCGGGCCGGCCGGGCCGCCGCGGTGTTGGGCGCGCCGCTGGCCGCGTGCCTGGCCAAGCTCAAGGAGAGCGAGGCACGGCGGTACGAGGCCTGGGCCCTGACGCATCAGCCCGTGCCGGGGCGGGTCACCGAGTGGGAGCAGCGCGAATATTTCGCGATGTTCTGAGCCCGCCAGCCGCCGGACTCCCACTTCCTCCCGAGTCCTCCGACGCCCCGTACCCCCTCCGACGAACCCGAGCTCCTCCGACTTCCCTCAACCTCCCTCGCCGAGACGAAGGCTGGCCGATGATTCCCCGCTTCACCCTCCCCGAGATGGCGGACCTCTTCTCCGACGAGACCCGCTTCGAGACGTACGTCCGCGTCGAGATCCTCGCCTCCGAGGCACAGGTGCGGCTGGGCGTCGTACCCGCCGAGGCCGTCGAGGACATGCGCCGCGCGCCGGTGCCGCTGCCCGCGCGGATCGCGGAGCTGCAGAGGGACCGCGACCACGAGACGCTGTCCTTCCTCGCGGCGTTCTGCGAGAACATGCCGCAGGAGTCGGCCCGGTGGGTGCACCTGGGCATGACCAGCTACGACCTGGTGGACACGGCGGCCGGCCACACCCTGGGCCGGGCCACCGACCTGCTGACGGACGCCGCGAAGCGGCTGCGCCGGGTACTGGTCGAGCGGGCGGTCGAGCAGTGGGACACCCCGATGGTGGGCCGCACCCACGGGGTGCACGCCGAGCCCACCACGTTCGGCCACAAGCTCGCCGGGTTCGCCTTCGCCATCGACCGGTCGCTGACCCGGCTGGCCGCGGCCCGCGCGGAGGCGGTCGTGGGCACCATCTCCGGCTCGGTGGGCACGTACGCGCTGATCGACCCGTACGTCGAGGAGTACGTGTGCCAGGAGCTGGGCCTGGGCATCGAGCCCTCCCCCACCCAGGTCGTCGCCCGCGACCGGCACGCGCAGTTGCTGCAGGCGGTGGCCACCCTGGGCGCCTGCGTGGAGCAGATCGCGCTGGAGATGCGGCTGTTGCAGCGCACCGAGGTCCGTGAGGTCGAGGAGGGCCGGACCGCCGGCTACCAGGGCTCCAGCGCCATGCCGCACAAGCACAACCCGACCACCAGCGAGCTGCTGTGCGGGCTCGCGCGGCTGCTGCGCGGGTACGCGGACGCGGCTCTGGAGAACGTGGCTCTGTGGCACGAGCGGGACCTGGCCCACCAGTCGGTCGAGAAGGTGATCATCCCGGATGCCTTCGCCGTGGCCCACTTCCAGGTCACGAAGATGGCGGACCTGATCGAGGGCCTGACCGTCCACACCGGCCGCATGCGCGCCCACATCGACCAGACCGACGGCCTGGTCTACAGCTCGTCCGTCCTGGCCCGGCTGCTGGCCGACGGCGTGGAGCGCGAGCACGCGTACCGCTCGGTGCAGGCCGCGGCCAAGCACACCATTGCCACCGGGGAGCACTTCGGCGACGCGCTCACCAAGGGCGGGATCGACCTGGGCGGCCTGAAACCCGAGGACTTCCTCGCCCACCACCACGTGATCCGCGCGCGGCTGGAGAAGCTGCGCGCGCTGACAGACTGATCTTGCCGGGGGTGGCGGCCCGCGTGCCGCCGCTCCCGCCGTCCCTTTTCCGACGTCACCACGGAGTTCGCACCATGAGCTGGTCCGAGAAAGCCGCCACCGTCCTGGAGAACGAGCACGTCGTGCTCACCCCGATCACCGAGGCCGACCGCGAGGGCATCCGCGCCGTCGCCCTCGACCCTGACATCTGGCGCTACTTCACCGTCGTCGTCGGGGACGACGCCGACTTCGAGGGCTTCTTCGACTCCAACCTCGCCGAGCACGCCGCGGGCCGCCGCGCCGTCTACGTGATCAAGGACAAGAAGAGCGGTCGCATCGCGGGCAGCATGAGCCTGCTCAGCTTCGCCGAGAAGGACCGCCGGCTGGAGATCGGCGCCTCCTGGCTCGGCCGCGACTTCCGCGGCCAGGGCATCAACCACTGGGCGAAGTTCCTGCTGCTCCAGCACTGCTTCGAGGTGCTGGAGGCCGAGCGGGTGGAGTTCAAGACCGACATCCTCAACGAGCAGGCCCGCAAGGGGCTGCGCAACATCGGCGCCACCGAGGAGGGCACGCTGCGCAGCTTCAACTACATGCCGGGCGGCCGCCGCCGCGACGCGATCTTCTACAGCATCCTGAAGGCCGAGTGGCCCGGGGTGCGCGCGCGCCTGGAGGGCGGCCCGAAGAAGGCCACTTCGGTATGAGCACCACCACCTTCATCCGGGCCGCGGGCGCGCCCCGGGAGATCGGCCGGGCGCACGGGGCGGTGATCGCCGCCCCGCTGCGGGCCTTCCTCGACGACGGCCTGACCCGCCTGAACCACCTGACCGCGGAGCCCCTGTCGCTGCCGGAGCTGCTGCCCTCGATCGCCGTCTACCGGGCGGAGATCACCGCCCAGCTGCCGGACCTCGCCGAGGAGGTGGCCGGGCTCGCCGAGGGCGCGGGCATCACCGAGGACGAGGCCTGGCTGCTCCAGCTGCGCCGCGAGGTCATGGGCTACAGCGGCGTGCCCGCGGCCGGGGACTGCACGACGTACGCCCGGGTGGCGGCCGGCGGACCGCCGGTGCTGGCGCAGACGGTCGACCAGAACGCGAACCTGGACCGGAACATCTCCGTCGTGCACGTCGACAGGGCCGGCTCGCCGCGCCGCGTGCTGGTGCTGAGCTTCGCCGGCTTGCTGTGCTTCATGGGCCTCAACAGCGACGGCCTGGCCATCGGCCTGAACCTGGTCACCGACGGCGAGTGGCGCCCGGGTGTGCCGCCGTACCTGGCCATCCGGCACCTGCTCGACAGCGCCGGGAGCGTGGACGAGGCGCTGGAAATCCTCGCGGGTCTGGACCTGTCCAGCTCGCGCAACATGATGCTGTGCGACCGCGAGAAGGTCGTCTTCGCCGAGTTCCAGCAGGGCCGGCTGCGGGTGACGGAGCCGGCGCAGCGGTGGGCCGTGCACGCCAACCACTACCTGCACCCGGACTTCATCCCGCAGGACCGGCAGACCGCGTTCGACCGGATCTCCTCCGACGCCCGCACCGCGGCTGCCACGGAGGGCCTGGCCGCGCTCGCGCCCGACGCCGGCCCGGAGGAGCACTTCGCCCTGCTGTGCAAGGCGCCGCTGTGCATCGCCGACCGGGGCGACATCACCCTGGAGCGCACGGTGGCCGCCGTCGTCCTGCTGCCCGCCGCCGGGGAGATGCACCTGCGGCCCGGGGACCCGAACCTGGCGCTGACGCAGGTGTTCCGCGTCTGATCCCGCGTCTGGTCCCGTGTCTGACTCTGTGGGTGACCGGCCAGTGGACGGCAGGTGGGAAGCGGTTGACGGGCGGGGCCGCTGGTGCCTCATGTGGCGCTTCTTGAGAGCGGCGCGGGCAGGACTCGACCGGGGGTGAGTAGCGTCGTCGCGGGAGGCGACGAGGCATGACTCAGGTTCACGCGCAGGCACTGCTGGAGCCCCAGATACCCGTACCGCAGCCGCACCCCGTGCACCCGGTCCGGCCACCGGTCCGGGAGGCACCGCCGCTGCGGGAGACGACACCACTACGGGAGGCGTCCCTGCGGGACGTCCTCACCACGGCGCCGGCACCCGGCGCGCGCCCGGCGCCGACGGTGTCCGGCCGCCGCATCCTCGTCGTGGACGGCGATGCGGGGGAGACGCTGGTGCACCAGCTGCGCCGGCACGGCCACGAATGCGTCGGCGTACGGTGCGGCAGCACGGCCCTGCAGGCGTACGAGAACGCCGACATGGTCCTGCTGGACCTCGAACTGCCCGACCTGGACGGGCTGGAGGTCTGCCGGGCGATCCGCTCGGTCAGCCGCGTGCCGGTGATCATCGTCACCGCCCGCCGGTCGGAGATGGACTGTGTCCTGGGCCTGCAGGCGGGGGCCGACGACTTCGTCACCAAGCCGTGCGGGATCCGCGAGCTGGCAGCCCGTATCGAGGCGGTCTCGCGGCGCACGCAGTGGCAGCCCATCTCCCGGCCCGCGCAGCAGATCCGGCGCGGCCGGCTGCATATCGACACGGGCTCGCGCGAGGTGGCGGTGGACGGGGTCCCGGTCACCCTCACCCGCAAGGAGTTCGACCTGCTGTGCCTGCTGGCCCAGCACCCGGACACGGTCGTGCCGCGCAAGCAGCTGCTCCGGCAGGTGTGGGGCGACTCCTGGTCGCGGCGCACCGTCGACACCCATGTCAGCAGCGTGCGCGGCAAGCTGGGCGACAGCGGGTGGATCGTCACCGTGCGGGGCGTCGGCTTCAAGCTCGGCACGGCCTGAGCAGACCCGGAGCGGCTTCGGAGCAGACCAATGGCCGAATGTGCGTCGGGAACGGGCCGCTTGCCTACTATCGAGCGTGGCCTGCGGAAGCAGGTTGCCCATAGGGCTACCGCGGGTCGTTCCTCGCGCTGCACGGTCCCCGGACGTGCTCCCACCGGCGGTTCACGGAGGGATCGAGCCTGTGCCGATCCTCCATGACGGCCAGGCTCCAGCACCATCCGGACAGTTCCCGGGCGACGGCCACCGCGCTGACGGTGGAGCGTCTGCGGCGCGTGTCCAGATTCGTCCAGCGTTGGTGCAGACGGCATGGGTGTTGCCGGTCTTGGTGATACCGCCCTGCCGAACGCGGTGAGCGTGCTGATCCCGCGCAGGCAGGACAGACGGGCCACCACGGGAGCCCAGTCGGGCTGCCCGGCGAGCTCGGTGATGGCCGCATCCAGCCGGTGTCTGCGTGCTTCGAGGGCCAGACCGTCTCCATTACGGCGCTACCCGCCGCCATGCCCACCGGCAGGCAACCCGCGTCAACTTACGCGAGGGGCATCGGTCTTCGACTCCAGGCGGTCTCGCCCACCGACGCTTCATACGGTCCGATCCGGTGGCGTGTCGGCTGAGGGTGCCGCGCCGGCGCTCCCGCTGCTGGCCCCTGCCGAGTGTGCGGAGCCGGCGGTGACGTTCGAGCGGCGCGAGCTGTTCCGGTCGACGGTCGAGATGGCACGGCACGGCTACGGCCGCGGCACGTACCGGTGCGCGCGAGGGCACGGCTGTATGTCCCGGCACCGAGCGCCCATCGGACACCCCCCCCCCGGCGAACCGGGGGGTGGCCGCCGTCCTCAGCCCGGCAGGCCCGCCCGCATCCGCCGGTCCCGGGGGGCCTGCGTACGCTCCAGGCGGGCGTCCAGCAGGCGGGCCGCCGCCTCGCAGCGGCCGTCCGCCGTCAGCGCGTACAGCAGGGTCTCCTCGACGACCTCGCGCTGCGCCGCGCTTCCGCCGACCCGGCGCAGGACGGGCAGGAGAGCGTCGAGGCCTCGGGCGGCGTCCCGGAAGCGTTCCTCGACGAGCGCGGCGAACGCCTCGCACAGGGGGGCGATGACCTCGCGCTGGACCTCGTCGGCGGCCGCCGCGTGGTCGCGCAGCCGGCGCAGGGCCGCCAGGTCGCCGACGGCGGTGAGGGTGATGGCGCAGTGCAGGGCGGTGAAGGCGGTCGCGGGCCGTTCCAGGATCTCTGCCTCCACCGCGTCCAGGATGTCCGCGACGGGCAGGTCGCCGCGCCAGCTGTCGCTGAGCCGGGCGCGCCACAGCAGCGACCCCGAGTCCACCAGGGCCCGTACGCCGGTCACCCGGCCTGGGGCGAGTTGGGTGAACCAGCGCTTGCGTACGGCGGCGGGGTCGTCGAGAGCCAGCTCGTGCAGGGCGATGTGCCAGGAGAAGTGGGCCCGGTGCACGGCGCCGCGGCCCCGCCCGGCGACCCACCGTTCCAGCCAGTCGCGGCCCGGGCCATGCGCGCCGGTCTCGTAGTGGACGTGGGCGAGCGCGTGCACGGCGTGCCCGGAGGCGGGCTCGGCGGCCAGCGCGCGGTGGGCGAGTTCGCCGGCCTCGTGCAGGCGGCCCTGCTCCTGGCGCAGGAAAGCCAGCAGGGAGGTGTGGAACCAGTGGCCGTCGTACGCGCAGGAGGTTCGCTCGACCAGGCGCAGCGCGTAGTCGTCGTCGAGGTCGTCGACGCCGGAGAAGGCGATGGTGGGCACGGCGACGGCGAGGGCGAGCGCGTCGGCCGGGTGGTGCTCCAAGTGCCGCATGAGGGCCGCGTCGCCGTCGTCTCCGTGGACGCGGCGGGTGACGACCTCCACGAAGGAGCGCTCGCGTTCACACGCCCGCTCCCGGGCACAGCGTTGCGCCTCCGCCAGGGCCCGGGGTACGTCGACTGCGGCTCCGCACTCATGTCCCAGCAGGGCGAGGGCCGCGTGCCCGAGGGCGAAGCCGGGGTCGAGGGCGACCGCACGGCTGAGGGAGTCCTCAGCGCCCGAGCGGACCTTCAGGATCCGGTCGAGCCCGGTGCGGTAGGCGGCGGCCGCCTCGGCGTGGGTGGACAGGGCGAGGCCGTGCCCGTCGAGCGGGCGGCGCGTGGTGCGGCGCCGGGGGGCGAGCGGCGCGAGCAGCTCCTGGGCGAGGGCAGCCGCCTGGACGCGGATCTCGGGGATGGCGGTGGTCTCCCACAGCTCGCCGCGGCGCGGGGCACCGAGGGTGTACAGGGCCAGGGCGGTGGCCCCTTCCCCGTCGACGAGGCGCCCGTCGAGGGTGGCGACGCCCATGCCGAGCGGGCCGGGTACCGCGGCGCCGGCTTCGAACAGGGAGCGCCACACGGGGTCCTCCAGGTGCGGGCCCGGCCCCGTGCAGTCGAGGACCCAGCCCACATGCAGGTCGCGTCCGCCGGAGAGCCCGATGTCCAGCGATCCGTCGGCACGGACGTCGGCGCGGGTGACGGTGCCGGCGTGGACGGCCAGGCGGCGCGCGGTGCGGGCGCGCCGGATGGACTCGCCAGTGGCGGGCGCCATGCGGTGGCGGTGGGTGTTCCACAACGCGCCGTCGCGGGCGAGGAATGCGCCACGGTCCTCGGGGGTGAGGCGGCGCCACAGGTCCGCGGTGTGCGGGCGGAGGCTGTCGAGCGCGGGGCGCCAGTCGCCGTACAGGCGCACGGAGCGGGCGACGTGGCGGCGGACGATGCGGCGCAGCTGTTCGTAGGAAGCGTCGTGGAGGCCTTCGGGGGCGGGCATGGGGCCGGCCGGGGTCAGGGTGTGCGACTGGGGCAGCAGGCCGTTGCGGGACACGGCGTGCACCGTACGGCCGGGGCGGTCGAGGGTGAGGGCCAGGTCGACGGAGGTCAGGCCGCTGCCGACGAGGAGGACGTCGCTGTCGTCGGCGAGGGGTCCGTCCAGCGCGCCGCTGGTCCACGGCGCCGCGATGAAGCGGGCGGCGGCGCGCAGCTGCGCGGGGGCCCAGGATGCGGTCGGCGCGGCGGGGCCGGTGGCCAGGACCGCGGCGTCGGCGGCGAGCCGCGTACCGTCGGCGAGCCGGAGGGTCACCCCGCCGTCCGGGGCGCCGGCGACGTGCTCGGCGCGGGTGGTCAGCCGGCGTACGGACACGGTGCCGTGCGCGCGGACGATGGCCTGGGCGAGCGTGTCGGCGAGGTAGGCGCCGTAACGGTAGCGGGTCGCGAAGTCGGCGGCGGTGACGGTGGGTTCGCCGTGGTGGCAGAGCCACCGGGTGAAGTGGCCGGGGTCGTCGGGGTAGCAGCTCATGCCGCCCGCGGGCACGTTGAGGCGGTGCCCGGGATCCCGGGTGGCGTAGGCGGTGCCGCGGCCCGCTTCGGCGGCCGGGTCGATCAGGACCAGGTGGAGCGGGGTTCGGCGGCGCGTGGCCGTCTCACAGAGGTGGACGGCGGTCAGCGTGCCGGCCGCACCCGCACCGACGACGGCCACCGTGTACCGCTCACGGACTGGATTCACGTAGTCCTCCATCAGTCATCGGCGGCGGGGCTGGTGGGACGCAGCTCCGCCATCGGGTCGTGGCGCGCTTTCCCGACCGAGTGAGTAGGAAAAGCCGTCAGTAGAGGAATCCCACCCGTCGCTCGAGGACCGCTCAAAAGCCGGTCGTCGTCGGCCGGATCCGGGGCCATGTCGGGTAGCCGCGGCGGGCTTTGGCGGGTGCCTCTCCCCCCAGGTCATTCGCTCGGCAGAGGGGACGAAGACATACCAGGCCCTCAGGCCAGCAGCCCCATTGCAGGACCACGAAGAACATGACGGGGCCGAGCGGCGGTGGCCGCCACGAGGGCCGGGGGACGCCGCCGAGGAAGGGGCGGCCGGGGGCCTGTTGACGACGGGCGGATACGGCGGGACACGGCCGCGGTCCACGGCGGTGATGAGCGGTCCGTCGAGGTGCCCCGGGGCCTCGGGGCCGGCCTCGTGCCGGCTGGGGGCCGCCGTCGGGCGCACGGGCCGGCCGTCGAGGACGGCGTCCGCCCGGTCTGAGGAGTCCGCGGGTCGTATCACGCGGACGGGTGGGCCGTCGTGGGAAGGGACACGCGAACGCAGGCGGCCGCTCCTCAGTGCTCCGAGGCTTGACACCTCGAAGCGTGAGGAACGGCCGCCTGCGTCGTCCCGGGAAGAGCCGCGGGTCAGCTCATCGAGTGACCCGCGACGTCACACCACAGACTCAGACGGGGGACGGCACCTCAGCCCGGCTCTTCCCGGGCTCGTGCGGCGCCGTCTCCTGTGCCGTCAGGCCCGGCCGCCAGATGCGCGGCCCCAGGTCCAGGGCCAGCGCCGGAACCAGCAGACTGCGTACCAGGAACGTGTCGAGGAGGATGCCGACCGCCACCAGCAGACCCTGCTGCAGCGCGCTCACCGTGGGGATGGCCGCAAGGACGCAGAACGTGGCAGCCAGCACCACGCCCGCCGACGTGATGACACCGCCGGTCACCGTCACCGCGGTGAGGATTCCCTCGCGGTGGCCGCGCAGTGCCACCTCTTCCCGGGCGCGCGTCATCAAGAAGATGGTGTAGTCGACGCCCAGTGCGACGAGGAAGATGAAGCCGAACAGCACCAGGCCGCGGTCGATCTTCGCGTGGTCGAGTGCGTGGAACAGGAGCGAGGCCGTGCCGACGGCCGCCGCGAACGACAGCACCACGGAGACGAGCAGCATCACCGATGCGGTGACCGCCCGCAGCAGGACGAGGAGCATCACCAGCACCACCGCGAGGATCAGCGGGATCAGCAGATTCTCCTCGTCGCCCTGCGCCTCGGAGACGTCGAGCGCCACCGCGGTCTGCCCTCCGACGACCGCGTCGGCTGCCGGCCCGTTCGCGCCGTCCAGCGCCTTCCTGATGTCCCGGACGGTGTCCTTGGCGGCCGCGGAGTCAGGAGCGTCGCGCAGTACTGCGGTCAGGTGCGTCCAGCCGCCCTTGGCCGCAAGGGTGTTCACGGAGGACACGCCGGGCACCTTGGCGACGGTGGCCGTCGCTGTCTCGGCCCCGGCGTCGAGGACGTACACGTCCGCAGGAGCGGACGACCCTGCCGGGAAGTGCTTGGCCAGGACCTGCTGGCCGGTGACCGAGTCGACCTTGCCGGTGAACTGCTCCGCCTGCGTCTGGCCGGTCTGCACGCCGACGATGCCCAGCGTCATGACGCCCAGCACCAGTGCCGTGCCGATCCACACCGCGCGCGGGCGTCGTGCCACGGCCCCGGCGATCCGAGCCCACTTGTTGTGCCCCTGCGCCGGGCTCAGGTCGTATCCCTCGGTGACGCGCGGCTTCACGGGCCAGAACACCCAGCGGCCCAGGATCACCAGCAGCGCCGGCAGCAGCGAGGTCATGGCGAAGAACACCAGGACCACACCGATGGCGACGACCGGTCCCAGGCCCTTGGTGCTGTTCATGCTGCCGAACACCAGGCACAGCGTCGCGATCGTCACCGTCGCGGCGGAGGCGGCCAGGGCCGGAAGCGAGCCGTGCACGGCCAGCGCCATCGCCGTGTGGCGGTCCTCGCGCCGGTGCAGCTCCTCCCGGTAGCGGGCAATGAGCAGCAGGGCGTAGTCGGTGCCCACGCCCACTGCCAGCACCATCAGGACGTAGGCGCTCTGGCCGTTGACCACCAACCCCGCGTGCTTGGCGAGGAGGTAGACCACGCCGCTCGCCACCTGGCTGGCCAGCCCGACGGCGATCAGCGGGATCAGCCACAGCACCGGGCTGCGGTAGGTGATGAGCAGCAGCAGCGCCACCACGCCGAGCGCGGCACCCAGCAGCGCTCCGTCCATGCCGGAGTAGACGTCGGCGAAGTCCTTGACGCTTCCGGCCTCGCCGGTGATCTTGACGTCGAGACCGGCGGGGGCGCCGTCGGCGGTGAGCTTGCCGGCCTCCTTCACCTTGTCGGTGAGCACGGTGACGTCGCTGGGCGAGGTGCGCAGCGGGAGGCTCACGAAGGCCGCGACCTTGTCCTCGGAGACCACGGCGGGGGAGACGTCACCGACGGCCACCTTGTCGGCGAGGTTGGCGCGGTCGCTGTCGATCCTGGACAGGTCGGCCTGGGTGAGGCCGCCTTGGCGGGCGTAGACGATGACTGCGGTGCTGGAGTCCTTGTCGGCGAAGTACTTTTCGGCGAGCTGCACGGCCTTGGTCGACTGGGCGCTCGACGGCAGCCAGGTCTCCGGGTCGTTGTCCTGTACGTCCGCCAGGCCGGCGGCCAGCGAGCCACCGATGCCCATGAGCAGGAGCCACAGCACAAGCACGACCCACTTGGAGCGCCGGCCGGCGACGAAGGCGGCGTAGCGGCTCGCGATGGTGGGGGAAGGAGCGGGCGGGGGGTCCGTTTCTGTGGGGGGCGGTGCCGGGATCTGGGTCGTCATGTGACTCTCGCTGAGGGTCAGGAGCCGTGGAGCGGGGGCTCGTACGGACTGGCTTACACAAAGGGTTCTTCACCCGGGTGGTGGAGTCCCGGTGGAGCGCCCCTCGAGTTGGCTGGAACCCGGATCCCTGCGCCCGATGGCGGCCCGATTCTGGCTGATTCTTTGCACGAGCCCTACAGAGTCGGGCGGGAGTGCGAGCAGGAGTCCGTGTGATCCGCCGTCAGACGGACCGGCTCGCGCGCGCCGGGGCGAGGTGTTGCATCGCCGCTGGTCAACGGAGGAACAGACCGCGGCTCAAGTGCTTCTCTAGTGCGCGGGTCACATTCACGGGGCGGGCTCCGCCATTGTGGTGACGGACCGAAACACCGATGAGGAGGACCCGATGAAGGCTCGCATGAAGAACCCCGCCCAGGTTCTGCCGGACGCGACGAACGGCATCCAGAACCTCTACAAGGCCATGCACCAGGGTGGGGTCGACCAGCGCACGCTGGAGCTCGTGCACCTGCGCGTGAGCCAGATCAACGGCTGCAGCGCCTGTGTCTACGCCGGCGCCACGGGCGCCAAGAAGGCCGGCGAGACCGACGAGCGCCTGCACGCCGTTGCCGCCTGGCGCGAGGCGCCGTTCTTCTCGGACGCCGAGCGCGCCGCGCTGGCACTGGCCGAGGCCGCCACCCGCCTCGCCGACCGCAGCGGGCAGGGCGTGCCGGACGACGTCTGGGACGCGGCCGCCGACCACTTCACGGAGGAGCAGCTCGCCGCGATCATCCTCATGATCGCGACGACGAACTTCTTCAACCGGCTGAACGTCACCATCCAGGAGCCCGCGGGCCAGAACTGGGGCTAGGCGCTCCCCGGAGGCCGACGCAGACGTCGCCCCGCCCCCGACCCCGGCGCACCGCCCCTGAAGGGCGGCTGACGGGGCGTCGGGGGCTCTGCCGCCGGAGCGGGTGTGCTCCGCGGCAGACGCCCCGTGAACGTCACGGCGTGTCCGGGCCGATCAGGAATCGAGAAGTTCGGTTCGCGTGATCGCCCTGGCTCTTGCCATGGATATCACCATCCACCCGGTTGCCCTGCCGCATGACGACCCGGACGCCTCGCTCGCGTTCACCACGACGTCCTCGGCTTCGAGGTCCGCAGCGACACCGGCCAGAGCAGGACTCGCTGGATCGCGGTCGGCCCGCCCGGCCGAACACCTACGGGTGGATCCTGCTGGCCGCCCCGGACGTCGACGCCACGTTCGAGAAGGTGCAGACCGGTGATACCGAGGTCGTCCAGGAGCCGACCCGGGCCTCGCGCCCAAGCTCTGGTATGGGATG
Source organism: Streptomyces sp. NPDC001816 (assembly GCF_042892235.1). Classification (NCBI taxonomy): domain Bacteria; kingdom Bacillati; phylum Actinomycetota; class Actinomycetes; order Kitasatosporales; family Streptomycetaceae; genus Streptomyces; species Streptomyces sp. NPDC001816. Next base: position 103,055 of record NZ_JBIATY010000021.1, on the reverse strand, counting down.
CCCGACTACGCCGGGTCGGCCGACGAGGAGCGCATCGGCGCGCTGGTCAAGAAGGCCATGAGCTGAGGCTCGTCATCCGGCCTCGGCGGCCCTTGGCGCGTGGGCGGCCGTTCTTCAGTGCTTCGTTGCCGGACCTCGAAGCGTGAAGAACGGCCGCCTTCGTCGTCCCGGGAGGAACCTCGGGCCCGGTCGCGTTCCCCCTGGTCACGACGCGTCTTGCAGCGGGCCGCTATCGGTTCTCGACCAGTGATCCATCGACGCACTCGAAGCTGCCGACACAGGGCGAGGTGAGAGCACCTCCGGTCGGCATGAGGAGTGCGTGATGCACAAGGTCGTTTCGCGGGACGGCACGACGATCGCTTACGAGAAGTCGGGCGAGGGCCCCGCGCTCGTGCTGCTCAACGGTGCGTTCCGCGACCACACGATCTTCGGCGAGCTCGTTCCCGAGCTGGCGCAGCACTGCACCGTATATGCCTACGACCGCCGCGGGCGCGGCCGCAGCGGTGACGCCCCCGAGTACGCGGTCGAGCGGGAGATCGAGGATCTCCGGATGGTGATCGAGGAGGCGGGCGGCTCAGCGGCCGTGTTCGCCGGGTCCACGGGCGCGAACCTGGCGATCCGGGCGGCGCTCGCCGGCACGCCGATCACCAGGCTGGCCCTCCACGAGCCGTTCTTCCGGGTCGACGGGTTCCCGAAGGCTCCGTGGAACGCCGCGCAGACGATCCGGGCCCTCCTGGAGGGCGACCGGCGCGACGAGGCGGCCGAGTACTTCCTCGGCCCGGTCCTGGGCCTCACCCCCGACACCGTCGCGGAGTGGCGCCGGAGCCCGATCTGGGCGACGAACGAGGCGAACGCGCACACGCTGCTCTACGACATCGAGATCTGCGGCGACTTCACCGTCCCGGCCGGCCCGCTCGCCGGATTCGGGACGCAGACGCTGGTCCTCAACAGCGACAGCACGAGCGCCTGGCTGCGTGCGGCGGCGCAGGCGACCGTGGCGGCCCTGCCCAACGGCCGGGGCCTTGAGCTGCCCGGATCCTGGCACCGGATCGACATGGACGTACTCGGCCGGACGCTGGTCGAGTTCGCCACCGCCTGAAAGGTCCCGCCACCCCTGCCCGCGCCGCCGCCCTGCAGCGCGAAGGACGTGCTCGACCCATCCCTGAAAGTCCGCCATCTACCTCCCGGGAGAACACCACCGTGACCACGGTTCACACCCTGGCCGCCGGGGACACCGCGGAGGCGGCTCCGGCCGCCGCCCCCAGCGAGCGCGGCGCCACCGTGTGGCTGACCGGGCTGCCCAGCGCGGGCAAGACCACCCTCGCCCGCGCCCTCGCCAAGCGCCTGCGCGCCGAGGGACACGAGGTGGAGGTCCTCGACGGCGACGAGATCCGCGAGTTCCTCTCGGCGGGCCTCGGCTTCACCCGCGCGGACCGGCACACCAACGTGCAGCGGATCGGCTTCGTGGCCGGCCTGCTGGCCTCCCACGGCGTCAAGGCGCTGGTTCCGGTCATCGCCCCGTACACCGGCTCCCGCGCCGCCGTCCGTGCCCGGCACGCCGCCGGCGGCACGCCGTTCCTGGAGATCCACGTGGCCACCCCGGTCACGCTCTGTTCCCAGCGCGACGTGAAGGGCCTGTACGCCAAGCAGGCGGCCGGCGAGATCTCCGGTCTCACGGGCGTCGACGACCCGTACGAGGCACCGCAGAGCCCGGAGCTGCGCATCCAGACGCAGGACCGCTCGGTGGCCGAGTCCGTGGCGGAGCTGCACACCTTCCTGACCGAGAGGGGCCTGGCATGACGACCGCGACCCATCGCCTGATCGAGGCGTCGGGGAACCCCTTCGCGCTGACGCACCTGGATTCCCTGGAGTCCGAGGCGATCCACATCTTCCGCGAGGTGGCGGGCGAGTTCGAGAAGCCGGTGATCCTCTTCTCCGGCGGCAAGGACTCGATCGTCATGCTGCACCTGGCGCTCAAGGCGTTCGCGCCGGCTCCGGTGCCGTTCGCGCTGCTGCACGTCGACACCGGCCACAACTTCCCCGAGGCCATCGCCTATCGGGACCGCACGGTGGCGCGGCACGGCCTGCGCCTGCACGTCGCCTCGGTCCAGGACTACATCGATGCCGGCAAGCTCCAGGAGCGCCCTGACGGCACCCGCAACCCGCTGCAGACCGTCCCGCTGACCGAGAAGATCCAGTCGGAGAAGTTCGACGCGGTCTTCGGCGGCGGCCGCCGGGACGAGGAGAAGGCCCGCGCCAAGGAGCGGGTGTTCTCGCTGCGCGACGAGTTCTCCCAGTGGGACCCGCGCCGGCAGCGGCCCGAGCTGTGGAACCTGTACAACGGCCGGCACGCCCCGGGCGAGCACGTCCGCGTCTTCCCGCTGTCCAACTGGACCGAGCTGGACGTCTGGCAGTACATCGCCCGCGAGGACATCGAGCTGCCGGAGATCTACTTCGCCCACGAACGGGACGTCTTCCTGCGGGGCGGCATGTGGCTGACCGCCGGCGAGTGGGGCGGCCCGAAGGACGGCGAGACGGTCGAGAAGCGGCTCGTCCGCTACCGCACCGTGGGCGACATGTCCTGCACCGGCGCCGTCGACTCCGACGCCGCCACGGTCGACGCGGTGATCGCCGAGATCGCCGTCTCCCGCCTCACCGAGCGGGGCGCGACCCGGGCCGACGACAAGCTGTCCGAGGCCGCGATGGAAGACCGCAAGCGCGAAGGGTACTTCTAGCGATGACGACCACCACCGAGCAGCTCAGCGCCACCACGCTGCTGCGCTTCGCCACCGCGGGTTCCGTCGACGACGGCAAGTCCACCCTGGTGGGCCGTCTGCTGCACGACTCCAAGTCGGTCCTGGAGGACCAGCTCGAGGCCGTGGAGCGGGTCTCCGCCGACCGCGGGCACGACGCCCCGGACCTGGCGCTGCTCACCGACGGCCTGCGGGCCGAGCGGGAGCAGGGCATCACCATCGACGTGGCCTACCGCTACTTCGCCACCGCCCGCCGCCGGTTCATCCTGGCCGACACGCCCGGCCACGTGCAGTACACCCGCAACATGGTCACCGGCGCCTCCACCGCCGAACTCGCGGTCGTCCTGGTCGACGCCCGCAACGGCATGGTCGAGCAGACCCGCCGGCACACCGCGGTCGCCGCCCTGCTGCGCGTCCCGCACGTGGTCCTCGCCGTCAACAAGATGGACCTGGTCGGCTACGAGGAATGCGTTTTCGCGAAGATCGCCGCGGAGTTCACCGCGTACGCCGCCACGCTCGGGGTCAAGAACGTCGTGGCGATCCCGCTCTCCGCGCTGGCCGGCGACAACGTGGTCGAGCCCTCCGCCCACATGGACTGGTACGGCGGCCGGACCTTGCTGGAGCACCTGGAGACCGTCCCGGTCGGCAGCGACCCGCGGGAGGAGCCCGCCCGCTTCCCGGTCCAGTACGTGATCCGCCCGCAGACCGCCGAGCACCCCGACTACCGGGGCTACGCCGGCCAGATCGCCTCGGGCGTGCTGCGGGTCGGGGACGCCGTCACCGTCCTGCCCGCCGGCCGCACCACTGCCGTCGCGGCCATCGACGCGCTCGGCACGCAGACGGACGTCGCCTGGGCGCCGCAGTCCGTCACCGTCCGGCTCACCGACGACATCGACGTCTCGCGCGGCGACCTGATCGCGGCCGGGGGGACGGCCGCGGCGCCCGCCAAGGACATCGAGGCGAGCGTCTGTCACCTCAACGAGCGCCCCCTGCACGTCGGCGCCAAGGTTTTGCTCAAGCACACCACCCGCACCGTGCGGGCCGTCGTCAAGGACATCTCGTACCGGATCGACATCGGCACGCTCGAACGGTGCCCCGGCGCCGAGGGTCTGCAGGTCAACGACATCGGCCGCGTCGTGCTGCGCACGGCCGAGCCGCTCGCGCTCGACTCCTACGCCGACAGCCGCCGGACGGGATCGTTCGTGCTGATCGACCCGGCTGACGGCACCACCCTCGCCGCCGGCATGGCGGGCGAGCCATTCGAGACCGTACGGCGCACAGCCGCGGCAATCAATGAGGAGGACTGGGTCTGATGCACCACCAGAAGATCGGGCGCGTGGCCCTTGCGGCCGTTGCAGTGACCACGGCAGCCGGGCTGCTGACGAGCTGCGGCTACGGTGCCAGTGCCGACGAGACCCCGGTGGAGCAGACCGCGGGCCCCGCCTCCGGCAAGAAGCTCTCCGCCGACACCGTCAAGATCGGCTACTTCCCGAACCTCACGCACGGGACCGCCCTGGTGGGCCTGCAGGACGGTCTGTTCCAGAAGGAGCTGGGGTCGACCCGGATCAAGTCCCAGGTCTTCAACGCCGGTCCGTCCGAGATCGAGGCGCTCAACGCCGGTTCGATCGACATCGGCTGGATCGGCCCGAACTCGGCGATCAACGGCTACGTCAAGTCGCACGGCACGTCCCTGCGGATCATCGGCGGCTCGGCCTCCGGCGGTGTCAAGCTGGTGGTCAACCCGGCGAAGATCGGCTCGCTGGCCGATCTCCGGGGCAAGAAGCTCGCCACCCCGCAGCTGGGCGGTACCCAGGACGTCGCTCTGCTCAACTACCTGGCGGGCAAGGGCTACAAGGTGAACCCGGCCTCCGGCGCGGGTGACGTCAATGTGATCCGCACGGAGAACAAGGTGGTGCCGGAGGCGTACAAGTCCGGCTCCATCGACGGCGCCTGGGTGCCCGAGCCGACCGCCTCCAGGCTGGTCACGCTCGGCGCGAAGGTCCTGTTGGACGAGAAGACGCTGTGGCCGGGCGGCAAGTTCGTGACCACCAACATCATCGTCTCGCAGAAGTTCCTGACCGCGCACCCCGACGTGGTCGAGGCTGTGCTGCGCGGCTCGGTGGCGACCAACGCCTTCATCAGGGCCAACCCGGAGAAGGCGAAGGCCGACGCCAACCTGAAGATCAAGGCCGACACGGGCAACGCGCTGCCGCCCGCCATCCTCGACCCCGCGTGGCAGAGCATCGAGTTCATCGACGACCCGCTGTCCGACACCCTGCGGGCCGGGGCCGAGCACGCGGTCACGGCGGGCCTCCTCAAGAACCCCAAGCTCGACGGGATCGTCGACCTGACCCTGCTCAACAAGGTACTCACGGCAGCCGGCCGGCCCGCCGCGGCGGACGCCGGGCTCGGCGTCAAGTGACGACCCGCACCCCGTAGCTCCGCGCAGCGCCCCCGTCCACTCCCGCAGGAGGTGTCCGCAATGACCACGGCACTGACCATCCCGAAGTGCGCCCCCGTCGTCGAGACCACGGCCGAATACCCGGCGGTCCGGCTCTCGCACGTCTCCAAGGCCTTCGGCCGCCCCGGTGCGGCCTCCGTCGTGCTCGACGACATCAGTCTGGACGTGGCCCCGGGCGAGTTCGTCACCCTGCTCGGCGCTTCCGGCTGCGGCAAATCCACCCTGTTGAACCTGGTGGCGGGGCTCGACGAACCCAGCGCCGGAACCATCGAGGTACCCGGCACCCGCCCGTCGCTGATGTTCCAGGACCACGCACTGTTCCCGTGGCTGACCGCGGGTCGGAACATCGAGCTGGCGCTGCGCCTGGCGGGCGTGCCGCGCGAGGACCGCAGGCCCGAGGCCGAGCGGCTGCTGGAGCTGGTCCGCCTCGGCGGCGCATACCGCAAGCGGGTGCACGAGCTCTCCGGCGGCATGCGCCAGCGCGTGGCCATGGCGCGCGCGCTCGCCCAGGGCAGCACCGTACTGCTGATGGACGAGCCGTTCGCCGCCCTCGACGCCATCACCCGGGACGTCCTGCACGAGGAGATCACCCGGATCTGGAACGAGCGCAGGCTCACCGTCCTGTTCGTCACCCACAACGTCAGAGAGGCCGTGCGCCTCGCCCAGCGCGTCGTCCTGCTGTCGTCCCGGCCCGGCCGGATCGCCCGGGAGTGGCGCGTCGACCTGCCGCATTCGCTACGGGGCGAGTCCGTCGAGGTCGCGGAGCTGTCCATCGAAATCACCGAGCACCTGCGTAGGGAGATCCGCCGCCATGTCCAGCACTGACACCCTGCCAGCGGCGAGCGACCGCGCCGCCCGCCGCGACGGCGTGGGGGCCGGCCTCGACACGCTGAGGGCCGGCCTCGACGCACTGGAGGCCGGCCACGCGCAGCGCGCCTCGTTCGGCCAGGTGCTGAAGGCGAAGGTGCTGCCGCCGGTCCTGGGCGTCGTGCTGGTCGTCGGTGCCTGGCAGCTCGCCTGCAGCCTGCACCTGACCAGCCCCGAAAAGCTGCCGAATCCGGCCGACGTGTGGCACGCGCTCACGGTCCTCTGGGACGAGGGCACCCTGTTCTCCATCATCTGGACCAGCCTCTGGCGCGGCGTCTCGGGCTTCCTGGCGGCCGTCGTGATCGGTACGCCGATCGGCCTGCTCGTCGCCCAGGTCAAGCCGGTACGGGCCGCCATCGGGCCGGTGCTGGCGGGCCTGCAGTCGCTGCCTTCGGTCGCCTGGGTGCCGGCCGCCGTCATCTGGCTCGGCATCAACAACTCGGCCATGTACGCCGTGATCCTGCTGGGCTCGGTGCCCTCGATCGCCAACGGCCTGATCGCCGGGATCGACCGGGTGCCGCCACTGTTCCTGCGGGCCGGTCGTACGCTCGGCGCGAACGGTCTGCGCGGCGCCCGGCACGTGCTGCTCCCCGGCGCCCTGCCCGGGTACCTGGCCGGGCTGAAGCAGGGCTGGGCGTTCTCCTGGCGGGCGCTGATGGCCGCCGAACTCATCGCCTCCTCCCCCGATCTGGGGATCGGCCTCGGCCGCTACCTGCAGAACCAGCGGGAGTTCTCCGACATGCCGGGTGTGATGCTCGGCATCATCCTGATCTTCGGCGTCGGCGTCGCCATCGACCTGCTGTTCTTCACCCCGCTGGAGCGACGGGTGCTGCGCGGCCGCGGACTGCTGGCCGCGCGTTGAAACCGGAATCGCTCTCCAGCAGAACTCGACACACTCCCGATGTTCTGTTGAGCGACGGTGCACAAGATTGCGTCGGGCGGTTCCCCTGTGAATGGAGGTCGGCATGGGCGCGGATCCCAGGTCCGCTCTTCGATCCATATGGAAGACATTCAGTGACGGCCTCATGTGGACGGGGTTTGCGTGGAGCGGGGTGTCTCCCCCCTGCGCATGGAAGGAATCCACCGCCCTGCCTGCCGACCAGCCGTGCCTGCCACCGCTGTCGGCAGAGGAGCTCGCCCAATGGGCGGCACTGGTCAAGCATCTGCAATAGGCGCGGCAAACCGTCGAGCAGTCGACTGGAACTGACCAAAGAGAGAAGGAGGCCAGGGTGAGCAGCGCCAGTTCGGGCATGACGCGTCCTCAGGCACTGATGAAACACGGCGAGATGCGACGCGTCCTCGGGCTGTTTCGCCCGTATCGGAGGAAGCTGCTGTCCGTCGTGTTGCTGGTCGCGGGCTCCTCCCTGGTCTCCCTCGTCAACCCGTTCCTGATCCGCGAGATCATGGACACGGCGCTGCCGCAGGACAGGATGGGGCTGCTGTCCCTGCTCTCCCTCGGCATGATCATGGTGTCGGTCACCACCAGCTCGTTCAACGTCTGGCAGACGCATGTGTCGGCCACGGTGGGCCAGCTCGTCATGCACGACCTGCGCACGGCGGTGTACAGCCACCTCCAGCGGATGTCGCTGGCCTTCTTCGCCCGCACCCGTACCGGCGAGGTGCAGTCGCGCATCGCCAACGACATCGGCGGGATGCAGGTCACCATTACGACCACCGCCGCGGCGCTGCTGTCCGACATGACGATCGTCATCGCCTCGACCACCGCCATGTTCCTGCTCGACTGGCGTCTGACGCTCGCGTCCATGCTCATGCTTCCAGCGTTCGCCTTGGTGAGCCGTCGCGTGGGGAACGAGCGGCGGAACATCACCCGTGACCGGCAGAGCCGGCTCGCCGAGCTGTCCTCGACCATGCAGGAGTCCCTGTCGATCAGCGGGATTCTGCTCAGCCACACCATGGGCCGTTCCCGCTCCCTGACCGACAACTTCGCGCGGCAGTCGCGCAAGCTCACCGACGTCGAGGTGCGCGTCACCACGGCGGGCCTGTGGTACCAGTCCACGATCTGGGTCGTCATAGCCTCCATGCCGGCGGTGATCTACTGGGTTGCGGGGCTGACCTCCGACAACGGCCACATGGCCATCTCCATCGGCTCCCTGGTTGCGTTCACGTCCCTCCAGCAGAGCCTGTTCCGCCCGGCGCAGCGGCTGCTGACCGTCGGGATCGAGATCCAGGGTTCCCTCGAGCTGTTCGGCCGCATCTTCGAGTACCTCGACCTGCCCGTCGACATCACCGAGCCGGAGCGGCCGGTCAAGCCGGCCGCCCTGCGGGGTGAGGTGCGCATGCGGGGGGTCGGCTTCTCCTATGCGGGAGCGGAGCAGCCGACGCTGGCCGGGGTCGACGTGACCGTCCCCGCGGGCCGCAGCCTCGCGATCGTCGGAGAGACCGGCTCGGGAAAGACCACGCTCAGCTACCTCATTCCGCGGCTGTACGACGTCACGTCCGGTTCCGTCACGATCGACGGGGTCGATGTACGCGACCTGTCCTTCGACACGCTCACGGCCGCGGTCGGCGTCGTCTCCCAGGAGACGTACCTGTTCCACGCCACGGTCGCGGACAACCTGCGGTTCGCCAAGCCCGACGCGACCGACGAGGAGCTGTTCGCGGCGGCGCGGATCGCCCACATCCACGACTATCTGATGCTGCTGCCCGACGGCTACGACACGGTGGTCGGCGAGCGCGGGTACCGGTTCTCCGGCGGCGAGAAGCAGCGGCTGGCGATCGCCCGCACCATCCTGCGCGACCCGCCGATCCTGGTGCTCGACGAGGCCACCAGTGCCCTGGACACCCAGACCGAGCAGGCCGTACAGAAGGCCATCGACGCGGCCAGCGTGGGCCGTACCACCATCACGGTCGCCCACCGGCTGTCGACCGTCCGCAACGCCGACGAGATCATCGTGCTGGACCGGGGCCGGGTCTCCGAGCGCGGCACCCACGACGAGCTGCTCCTGCGCGGTGGCCATTACGCGACGCTCGTCAACCGGGACAGCGAGCCGATAGCGGTCTGAACTCCGCTCCCCGGACTCGGGTCCGGCTCCCCGGACCGACCCCATCGGTCTGGAGCCGAGCTCGAGTTCGGCGAGAGCGGCCGCCCCTAGCCTCGGGCGAATGGATCCCACAGCTTCCGAAACATTCGAGCCGTCCGAGCTGAACCGACGCGCGCTGCTGCGTTACGGCACCATGGCCGGCCTGGGCGCCCTGATGACCGCCGCCCCCTTCTTCAAGTCAGAAGGTGCGGCCGCCACGACGGCCGGCGGGCCCGAGCCGTCGGCGCCCGAGCTGAAGCTGACCAAGTTCACGGATCCGCTGCGGATCCCGCCGGTGCTGCGCCCCCGCGACCGCGGCGACCATGACGAGCTGACCGTCCGCATGCGCACCGCCGACGTCACCGTGCACTCCGAGATGCCGCCGGTGACGATGTGGACGTACGAGGGCGTCTACCCGGGCCCGACGATCAAGACGGTCAGCGGCCGCCCGCTGCGGGTCGTCTGGGAGAACCAGCTGACGGGCAACATCCCGGTCAAGGCCGTCGACTTCGGCTCGACCACGGGCCGCTCCCCCGACCCGCTCTCCAACTACCCCGGCACGGCGGGGACCCAGGAGGTCCCCGGCGTGGCGGACCTGGCGCCGTGGGCCGCGGTGCACCTGCACGGCATGCTGACCGGTGGCGGCAACGACGGCTGGATGGAGAACCTCATAGGTCCGGGCGACGTGCAGTTGTCGGCCTATCCGAACGACCAGGCCGCGACGACGCTCTGGTACCACGACCACACCCACCACGTGAGCCGCTTCAGTGTGTACGCCGGGCTCGCGGGCCTGTTCCTCTCCCGCAACGAGGAGGAGGAGGCGCTCGACCTGCCCGAGGGCGCCCGCGACGTGCCGCTGGTCCTCAGCGACCGCAACTTCGACGTGGACGAGTCCGGTGCCCTCGTCGGCCGGCTGGTCCACAAGGTGGAGATGATCGGCCCGCAGCGGCTCATGCGCGCCCACGCGGCCCCCTACACCCTGGTGAACGGGGTGGTCTGGCCGTACCTGGAGGTCACGCCGCGCTGGTACCGGTTCCGGATCGTCAACGCCGCGAACTCGCGGATGTACCGGCTGATGCTGCTGGCGGACGGCCGGCCCGTCCCGGAGGCGCTGAAGGTGATCGGGACCGACCAGGGTCTGATCGACAAGCCGCTGGCCGTCGAGGGGGCGCTCAACCTCTCCCCCGGCGAGCGCGTCGACGTACTGGTCGACTTCAGCGCGTTCCGGGGGCAGGCCCTGAAGCTGGTCAACACGCTGGAGGGCATCACTCCGGGTGCCTCCGACAAGCTCAACGACCTGTTGGAGCCCGACGTGATGCAGTTCCGCGTCGCGGACCAGAGGCCGTCCAGCCGGTTCGTGCTGCCGGAGGTCGTCTCGCCCACGTTCAAGCGGCTCTGCCACGACGACCTGCCCCACGACCACGCCCACCGGTGGGTGGTCGTGGTCGGTCCCGGCTCGACGAACGTTCCCGAGCTGTGGGAGATGGAGGAGGTCGACCCGGCCGGGATCACGTTCCCGTCCGCCGGGGTCGTCCAGGTCCAGGACGCCGAGGGCACCATCAGGACGCTGCGCAGGACGGCGATGGCGTACGACGACGGCAGGACGTTCACCGCCGCGCACCAGAGCGTGGAGATCTGGAAGTACCTCAACCTCGCCGCGTCCCCGCACCCCATGCACATCCACCTGTCGCACTTCCAGGTGCTCTCCCGCGAGAACTACGACATCACCGGGTTCAACCGGGTCACCCGCGGCTCGGCCAAGCCCATCGCGTTCAAGGCCGCGGGGGTGCTCGAAGCGCACGAGCTCGGGGAGAAGGACGTCATCCGGGTGGGTACGGCCGGCCAGATCACGCCGAACGCCACGCTGGGCGAGCTGGTCACCGTGGCGGTCCGGTTCCCCGTCGTCGGCAGGGGCGTCCACCACTGCCACATGCTGGAGCACGAGCAGCACATGGTGCGGCCCCTCGTGGTGTCGCCGGCCGCCCATATGCACGCCGGCGGCCACGCCCACCACTGATGCCCGACGCCGTGGGCCCGGAACCGCGAACGGCAGCCGGCGTCCGAGGACGCCGGCTGCCGTTCGCGTCGTGCTGCCGGGACCCGCTGACTCAGCCGGTGGGAACCGGTCCGGCGCCGGCGGCCTGGGCTATGCGCTGACGCATCTCCTCGGAGCTGTTGGCGCGCGGGAACTCCTCGTCGGGAACCTCGACCCCGAGGAACGCGCACAGCGGCTCCCACCCCTGCTGCACGTCGTACACGAGGACGTTGTCCGCGCCGAGGGCGCGCACGACGTCCTCGGTGTGCCGGTGGTAGACCTCGATGGCGTGGTCCTTGTCCGAGAACCGGCCGTCGAAGAGGCCCTCCCAGACCAGGGCGTTGACGACGCGGAACAGCCGGGCCTGCCGGGAGCCCGGCTCGGGCGGGTGCTCCATGGTCCGCAGCGCGAACTGGTACAGCGTGTCGTACGTGCTCTTGTACCAGCCCTCGGCGTCGCGGACCGTGAGGATCACCTTGGCCTCGGGGAGCGCCTCGCTGATCTGCTGGTAGTAGACGGTCGAGGGACCGTCCACCGCGGAGGCGTAGCCGTCGTACAGCGCGGCCCAGTCGGGGCGCTCGCCGTCACAGATGACGCGCTCCCACTGGGCGAGGCGCTGGTCGTCGTCGACGATCTCGAACATGTGGAAGCAGGGGCCGAGGCCGAGCCGCTCCAGGGCCACCTGGAGCGATGTCGTGCCGGTCCGGCCCAGGCCGGCGTTGATGACCTTCAACACGGTGGTGTGTCCTCCTCCTCAGCGCCAGACCGCGTCGTCCTGGTGGGTGGCGACGTTCACCCGGTTCCAGAAGTTGACCAGGCTGATGTGCATGACCAGGGCGCCGAGCTGCACGTCGGTGTAGTGCTTGGAGGCGTTCGCCCAGACCTCGTCCGACGGCGCGTTCTGGGCGTCGGTCTGCAGGGTGACGGCCTCGGCCAGCTCCAGGGCGGCGCGCTCGGCGTCGGTGAAGGAGGGCTCGGTGCGCCACGCGTCCACCAGGAGCAGGCGCTCGTCCGCGGGCTCGGCCGGGAAGGTGTAGACGCGGCCGTTGATCGCGGCGACGCGCAGCCGGATGAAGTCGAGGGTCGACTGCGGTACGCCGACCTTGCCGATGACCTCGGACAGGTCGAGCAGGGGCTGCAGGGCGCCGGGAACGACCAGGGAGGGGTTGTCCATCCGTGGAGCCATCGGGAGTTCTCCTGTGTGATAACGGTGCGCTGGAAGGTGAAATGACGTCGGACAGGGCCGTCAGACCGGGATCGCCTCGATGATCGAGATCGGTGACGTGGTGGGGATCGCCCTGGTGATCTTGAAGCCCGCCCTGGCGAACAGCTCGGTGTACTGGGCGAGCGTGCGGTCCTGGGAGCCGATCATCAGCATCAGCCAGAGGTCGATGGTGTGGCCGATGTGGCGCTCGTTGTTCTCGGGAAGCAGGTACTCGATGCAGAGCAGCTTGCCGTCGGGGCCGATCGCCTCGCGCGCGTTGCGCAGGGCGGTCAGGGCGTCTTCCTCGGAGAAGTTGTGGATGATCCGCTTGAACAGGTACGCGTCAGCGCCCTTCGGCAGCTTGCCGAGGTAGCTGCCGTGTTCGACGGTGTAGCGGTCCGCGACACCGGCCTCCTCGAAGAGCGAGGCCGAGTCCACGGTCGCGATCTCGAAGTCGTACAGCACGCCCTTGGCGTTCGGCGCCTGCTGGAGAACCCCCGCCAGGAGGTAGCCGCGGCCGCCGATGACGTCCACGACGGTGCGGAACCGGGAGAAGTCGTAGGCGGCCAGGACCGGGTCGGTCTCCGACTCCGAGACCTTGCCGAACGCCTGGAAGAACGCGGCGGCGTAGGCGGGGTTCGCGTGGAAGAAGTCCAGCGTGCCCATGCCGCGCAGCTTGGGCAGGTTGGCCTCGCCGGTCCGCACGGTGGTGAGCAGGTGGCCCCACTCCTCGTGCAGCAGGGGGTGGCTCATCAGCAGGGCGAACTTCCGCATCGAGTCCTGCGCGTCCTCGCGGAGCTTGTCGGACAGCGCCGTGTTCTCGTACCGGCCGTCCGGGCGGACCGCGAAGACCCCGTGGCCGGACAGCGCGCGCAGGATCCGGTGGGTCGCCTGCGCGTCGGCCTCGACCCGCAGGGCGATGTCCTCGGCGGACAGCGGCGCGTCGGCGAGCACGTCCGCGATGCCGAGCCTGGCTGCGACGGAGATCGCCTGGGTGATGACGGCACCCTGAATCAATTCGAGCAGCGCGTAAGAATCCGACTGGTCGCGGACCTCGGCCGATGCGGACATCACTTTCCCCTCGGAGTGTCTTTTTGCGGATTCCAGACGATAGGTCGGCGCTTCTCTGCGCCGCAACCGACCGAGTTTCTCAAGTCATTGACAAGAATGTTCAACCGGGGAATTCTCGCGTTTGAGCGGAGTCCACCTCTACTGACGCTCGACCGGGAATCCGACCCCGCTTGTCAGGCTGTGCCGACCGCGACCTTGCAGTCGCCCTGAGGAGGCCGACGTTGGCGCACGACACCCCGACCCCGGTGGATTTCTGGTTCGACCCGACCTGCCCCTGGGCATGGATGACATCCCGGTGGGTCCTTGAGGTCGCAGAGCGACGGCCCCTGGACATCCGCTGGCACATCATGAGCCTGACGGTGCTCAACGAGGGACGCGCCGGCCTCGACGAGCGCTGGCACCGCGACCTGGCCCTGCGGATGGAGCCGGTACGGGTCTGCGCCGCTGCCGAGCGCACGTACGGACCCGGGGTGCTGCACCGGCTCTACACCGAACTCGGCACCCGGTTCCACCTGGAGAAGGCGCCCAAGGAGCGGGCCACCTACGCGGCGGCCCTGGCCGCCGCGGACCTCGATCCCGCCCTGGCCGACGCGGCTGGTTCCGACGCGTTCGACAGCGCGGTGCGCGCTTCGCACCACGACGGCGTCGACCGCGTCGGCACCGATGTGGGCACCCCCGTCATTGCCGTGGGGGACGTGGCCTTCTTCGGACCCGTGGTGACGCCTGCACCGCGGGGGGAAGCCGCGGTGAAGCTCTGGGACGGCGTGCTCGCCGTGGCCGAGACCGACGGGTTCTTCGAGCTCAAGCGCAGCCGGAACCGGGACCCGATCTTCGCCTGAGCCCCGGCGCGGCCCTCTCTCCCCCCGGCCGGCCCCGGCGTCAGCCGCGCGTCGCGACCGCCGGGGGGGTCCAGTTGTCCTTCAGCCACGCCTCCAGGGAGAGCAGGTTCGGCCTGTTCTTGCGCAGTTCGGTCAGGTCGGCCTGGAAACCCTCACGCTCGAACCAGTCGAACATGTTGGCGAGGTCCGCACGGCCGGCGCGCAGCGGCTCGATGGGCAGCTGCTGGAAGCGGGTCGGGATGCCGGAGGCGGCCTCGAACGCCGCGGCCATCTGCGGCCCGGTCAGCTCCTCGCCGGCGATGTCGACCGTCCGGCCGATCCATTCCTGCGGGTTCTCGAAGGCGTCCGCGGCGAACGCGCCGATGTCGCTCGTCGCGATGATCTGCACCGGGGTCTCGGGGTTGAGCCACATGGCCAGGACGAGCTCGCCCTGCATCGGGCGCGGGGCGATGTCGAGGAGGATGTCGTAGAACATCGCCGGCCGCAGCACCGTGGTCGGCAGGTCGAGCGTCGCCAGGTACTGCTCGCCCGCCAGCTTGCTCTCGAAGTGCGGTACGCGGGTGTCCCGGTCCGCACCGCCGACCGAGCTGTAGACGAAGTGCTTCACCCCGGCCCGCACCGCGGCGTCGGCCACCGCCTTGCCCTGGCGGATCTCGGCCTCGACGCCGCCGGGGCCCCGGAAGGTCTGCACGCTGAACACGCCGTACACGCCCTCCATCGCCGCCGCCAGCGACGCCTCGTCCTCCATGTCACCTCGGACGAGGACCGCGCCCGCTTCCTCCAGCGCCCGCGCCTCGGCCTTCTGCGGGTCGCGGACCAGGGCGTGCACGGTGAAACCGCGCCGCAGCAGGTCGCGGGCGACCGCCCCGCCCTGCCGACCGGTGCCGCCCGTCACCAGGATCGTCTGTGCAACCGCCACTGTCTGCCTCCATGTCGTGTGCCCGCCGGGCCTCGCCCGGCCCGGCTATCGGGTGTGAGGGCCGCGAACGGCCGCGGTCCCTCGCGGGATCAGGCCGCCGGCTCCTCCTTCAGCTGCAGCAGCCGGTTGACGCATGCGACGAGTTCCCGAGCCGTGATGGTCCGAGGCGCCCCTGCGTGGTGACGCTCCGGGCTACCACGGAACGGGGCCGTCGTCCGCCAGGCACTGGCCCGACGGGCCGGCCTCGTCCAGCGTGGCGAGCCGGACGGCGATCGCCGCGCCCTCGGCGGGTGACCGGTGCCCGCGGTGGTGGTTGATGTCGGTCGCCACCACTCCGGGGAGCGCCGCGTTGACCTTGATCGGGGTCTCCCGCAGCTCCTTCGCGTACGCGAGCGTCACCGCGTTCAGGGCTGTCTTCGAGGACTGGTAGGCGATCATGCTGAGGCCCGCCAGAGGGCCGCCCGGAGCCGAGGCCAGGGTCAACGAGCCCACGTGGCTGGACAGGTTGACGATGCGGCCGGCCGGGGAGCGGCGCAGCAGCGGCAGCATCACGTGGGTCACGGTGACCACCCCGAACACATTGGTCTCGTAGACCTCCCGCAGGTCGGCGGCGGTCGCCTCACTGGGCGTGCCGGTGAAGCCGCCCGCAATGCCTGCGTTGTTCACCAGGATGTCCAGGCGCCCGAACCGCCGCTCGATCTCGCGAGCGGCCTCCTCCACGGAGGCCGGGTCCGTCACGTCGATCCGGAGCGGCACGGCCGTGACGCCGTCGTCCGCCAGCGCGTCGGCGGCCTGCTTGCCGAGCACCTCGTCCCGGGCGCCGACGAGAACGGTGATCCCCTGTTCGCCGAGTTGCCGCGCGATGGCGAATCCGATGCCCTTGTTGGCGCCCGTGATGAGCGCGACCTTCTCGAACGGCACGTCTTTCCTTTCGTGAGGTCCGGGTTCCACTGCCCCCAAAACGCCACTTCGGCGGATATCAAGAGGCGGCGAGCGGAACGTCGTGCGCCCGGTTTTCGAGGAATGAATTAATACGTTCACGGTATGAGACGCAAACGCCTGGGCGCCTCCCATGGTGCCGTCGAGACGCCCTGTTCAAACGCCGAAAGTCCGCTGTTGAACGGCCGACCGGCGCGCAATTGCGAAAGACGGTCCCGCCTTCTAGGCGCCCTCCACCCGGGTTCCGGGCCGCCCGGCCAGACTGCCCACGCCTGTGTCGGCGCCGACCGTCGTCGCCCGTACGGGCCCTACAACGCCGTAACCATGAAGGAGCTGTGGAATGACTGGGAGCGAACAGGCTCAGGCGAGCGGTAAGCCCCACGTGGTCATCGTCGGTGGCGGGATCTCGGGACTGGCGGCGGCGTTCCACCTGCGGAACGAGCCGGTGCGCGTGACGCTCCTTGAGGGCTCGTCCCGGCTGGGCGGAAAGCTGCTGGTCTCCGACGTGGCGGGGGTCGCGGTCGACGAGGGCGCCGAGTCGCTGTACGCCAACCGCAAGAAGACCACGGGCCTGATCAAGGAGGCGGGGCTCGGCGAGCAGATCGTGTCGGCGGGCCCCGTCACCGCGTCGGCGATCTGGACCGGGGGCGCGATCAAGCACCAGCCCGACCGCCAGTTCATGGGTGTGCCCTGTGACATGGACGACCTCGCCCGGTCCGGGGTGCTGTCCGCCGAGGGTCTGGAGCGGGCGCGGCAGGACCTCGTGCTGCCCTCGTTCGACCTGGAGGGGGACGTCTCGGTCGCGTCCTTCGTCGGCGGGCGGTTCGGCCAGGAGGTCGTGGACCGACTCGTCGAGCCGTTCCTCGCCGGTGTGTTCGCCGGACGTGCCGCGGAGCTGTCCTTCGAAGCCACCCTGACCCCGCTGGCGCGGGCGTCCCGCGACCACATCTCGCTCGCGGACGCGGCCGGCTCGCTGGTGCCGCATCTGCGGGAGGGCGAGAAGCCCCCGCCGATCAGCGTGGCCACCCTCGAGGGCGGCTTCGGCACGCTGCCCGCGGCGATCATCCAGCAGGTGCTGGACGCCGCCCCGGACACGGCCCTGCGCACCGGGACCCAGGTCCGGGACCTGACGCGCAGCGGTGACGGCTGGCGGGTGACCGTCGGGTCGGGCGCCGACGCGGAGGTCGTCGAGGCCGACGCGGTCATCATCGCCACCCCGGCCGGCCCGACGAGCAGCCTGCTCTCCGGGGTCCCCGGTACGGCCCCCGCCGTCTCGGCGCTCTCCGAGGTCCCGTACTCCAGCGTGGCCATGGTGACGCTCGCCTACCCGAAGACGGCGTTCCCCGGCGGGCTCTCGGGCCGCGGTTACGCCGCCTACCGCGTGCCGGCGGAGGAGGGGAAGGCCGTCAAGGAGGTCACGTTCACCACGGTGAAGTGGCCGCACCTGGCGGGCGAGGTGGAGATCGTGCGCTGCGCGCTCGGACGGTTCGGCGAGGAGCACCTGCTCCAGCGCGACGACGCCGACCTGGTCGCGTTGGCGACGGCCGAGCTCGCCGAGGCCACCGGCGTGACCGGTGTCCCGGTGGCGTCCCGGGTGAGCCGCTGGGAGAGCGGCCTGCCGCAGTACACCGTCGGCCACGTGGACCGGGTGCGGCAGATCCGTGAGGCCGTGGCGACCCAGCCCGGACTCGCGGTGTGCGGTGCGGCGTACGACGGCGTGGGCGTCGGTGTCTGCATGATGACCTCGCGCAGGGCCGTCGACCAGATCCTCCCCTTCGTGAAGAAGGCGGCCGCCGCCTCCTCGGTCGCGGTCGGAGTCTGATCCTGATCCACTGCAGTGATGAGGAAGCCCGCCCGGAACGGCTGCCGTTGCGGGCACAGAGAAGGGGCCGTGCCCGATCGGGCACGGCCCCTTCTCGTCCTGCCTGGTCCCCGTCGCGGAACCGGTGGTCTTCGTCGCGAAAACCAGAAGATCCGATCAGTGATCGGATCTCTGGTCGGATCTCTGGTCGGATCTCTGGTCGGATCTCTGGTCGGATCAGCGGTCCAGGATCGTGGCGAAGACCTCTGCCAGCGCCTGCTCCGCGTCCTCGCCGGCGCCGGTGCTGCGCCAGGCCACGTGCTGGTCGGGGCGGACCAGGAGCGCGCCGGCACCGGTGATCTGCCGGACGGCCTCCCACCCGCCGTCCACGTCGGCGTACTCGGCGCCGTCGCCGATGCGGACCGCGTTGACCGGGACGGAGAACTTCTCCGCCACGCGCGCGGCCGCCTCGCACCACGCCGTCCCCTCGGGGCCGGTGATCAGCGTGAAACCGGTCCTGCCCGTGAGGTCGAGGGTGGACAGGCGCTCGCCGTCCCGGGTGATCCAGGCGTGCGGCAGCCGGTGGCCGGGGCGCGACGTGGGCGTGTGCTCGTCGCGCATGGGGACGCGAGCCGGCCGCTCGGTGCCGTCGGAGATGACCGCGCCGTCCTCGTAGGCGAAGCCGATCTCCATGTCGAACGACTGGCAGCCGCCGCGGTGCGTGTGGAACACCTCCAGGGCGCGCGCCCGGACGGTGTCGCCGAGCGGGGACGGGTCGAAGTAGGCCGCCAGACGCTGCCCGCGGCGCCCCGCCGGGATGTTGTGGCCGCCGCCGATGGCGTCGATGACCACCTGGTGGTGCTGAGCGGCGGAGACCGCCCAGTCGACGTTCTCACGGCCGATGGGCCGGCGCTCGGCCTCGTAGGTGTCGATCAGGCTGTCGGGCGCGCTGCCGTTCAGCACGGCGGCCAGCTTCCACGCGAGGTTGTGCGCGTCCTGGATACCGGTGTTGAGGCCGAGGCCCACGGCGGGCGGCTGCTTGTGCGCGGCGTCGCCGGCTATCAGCACCCGGCCGACCCGGTAGCGGTCGGCGAGGATGGCGTTCACGATCCAGTCCGTGACCTTGTGCACGGTCACTTCCAGGTCCGGCACCTTCAGCACTTCACGGATGCGGGGGACCACCGTCTCCGCGTCCCAGCGGCCGGCCGGGCCGGGGGCCATGTGCAGGCCCCACTGCTCGCAGTCCTTGCCCCAGCTCGGACCCATCTCGATGAGGTTGACGGAGAGGTCGGGGTCCTCCGGGCTGAGGTAGTGCGTGATGAGCGTGCCCTCCTCCCACCACTGCGACAGGTCCGCGGAGAAGTACACGGTCGTGGTGTTGACGTTGCTGGGCGGGCCCTGCAACTCGATGCCGACCTTGGAGCCGACGAAGCGGCCGCCGTCGGCGCCGAGGAGGTACTGCGCCTTGACCGTGGTGATCTCGCCGGTCTCGACGTTGCGCACCTCGGCGACGACGTGGTCGCCCTCGTCGGAGAAGTCGGTCACCTCGTGGCTGAAGAGGATCCGCCCCGGATTGCGCTGCTCCGCGTGACGACGCAGGATCGGCTCCAGCCACATCTGCGGCAGCTTCGAGGGGAGTTCAGGCCCGGCGGCCGCGTAGCGCTCCGTCAGTTCGCCACCGCCGAAGGCGTCCATCTCATGGATCTGGCGAGCGTCCAGCGGCCCGTCACCAGCGAACGTGGTCGCCCAGCGCACCTTGCCGAACTTGTCCAGCGGCGCGGCCTCCGCGAGGACGTCGTCGCGGATCCCGTGCTGGCGGAAGATCTCCATCGTGCGCTGATTGAGGTAGTGCGCCTTCGGCACCCTCGACGTGTCCGCATGCCGCTCCACCAGCAGGTGGTCGACGCCCTGGTCGGAGAGGAACACGGAGGCGGACAGGCCACACCCGCCGCCGCCCACGATCAGGACCGGAACCTCGGTTGACGTCATGTTCGCCCTTCCAGAATTCAGATGGCTTTTCCCGCACAGCCTGACAACGTCATCCGCAACCCTGGTCAAGAACGACTGGACTCCGGAAAGCCGCCGGCCGGTCACACGGGTGACCGGCCGACTGCGTGCAGGTGCTCAGCCGAGCCAGACGCCGTCGCTCATCAGCGTGCGTCCGGCCAGCTCGTTGGCCTCCCGCCAGGCCTGGATGCGCAGGGGCCGTATGCGGAAGTACTGGTAGGGCTGGTCGAGTTCGCGCGGGTCGAACCCGGTCTTGGCGGCGAAGGCGTCGGCCGTCTCCTCGCCGACCTCGGCGACGTCCACCGGCTCCGCGGCGCCGTCGACGATCACGACGTCGCGCGTCGGACCGAGGGCGACGCGCACCCGGCCGTCTGCCAGCAGGTTGCGGCCGGTGACGGAAGCACGCGGAGTCGAGACGAGGAAGGCGGTCCCGTCCCAGAAGAACGAGAGTGGGATGAGGTAGGCACCGCCCGAGCCACCCGCCGAAGCGACCCAGAGATCGACGTCGTTCTCCAGCCTCTTGCGAGTGTCCTCCAGCCGTTCTTCGAGCCCACGCGCTGGCACAGCAGTCATGCTTCCTCCGTCCATGTCGTGGAGAGTCCCCGTCCGAGGAGGTCTCCTCCGGTCGTCGTACGGGCCACCGGCGCGGTGGCCGCGACGGCCGCCAGCGCCCTGACGGCCGCACGCACACCGATCATGTCGTGTGCCCGGTGGACAGCGAAGCGCACGAAGCCGTTGGGCAGGGCCAGGACACGCACCCCGTGGGCGGCGAGGCGGCCGGCGCATTCCTCCGGGCTCAGCCCGGCAAGCCGTGCCATGACCATGTTGGTCGGCCGCGGCGGGCGCATCAGCTCGACGCCGGGCACCGTCCCGAAACCGGCGGCGAGCGCGGCGGCCGTGGCGTGGTCGGCCGCCAGGTCGGGCAGGCGCTCCAGCGCGACGAGGGCGGGCGCCGCGACGACGCCCGCCTGGTGCATGGAGCCGCCCAGCGCGGCCCTCAGTTCGCGGGCGCGTGCGACGTACGCGTGCGTCCCGCACAGCAGCCCGCCGACCGGCGCGCCGAGCCCCTTGGAGACCGAGAAGGCGACGCTGTCCGCGGGCTCCGCCAGTTCCGCGGGGCGGACCCCGAGCGCCACGGCCGCGTTCGCGAGCCGGGCACCGTCGAGGTGGACGTGGGCGCCGTACCGGTGGGCCAGGTCGGCCAAGGCGCGGGTCGCCGCGGCGTCGAGGGCATTGCCGGAGCGCATCATGCTCGTGTTCTCGAGGCAGACCACGGTGGGCCGGCCGCCCCCGGTGGCGAGCAGCGCGTCCACGGCGCCGAGGTCGGGCAGGCCGTCGGGGCGCTGCACCACCGTCAGCAGCTCGACCCCGGCGAAGCGGCGCAGCCCGTCCGATTCGAGCAAGGCCATGTGGGTGTCTTCGCCGACGAGCAGCCGCGTCGCGGCCGGTCCCGGGGAGCCGGCCGCGGCGAGCGGGGCGAGCAGGTTCGCCATGGTGCTGGTGGGCGTGAGCAGCGCGGCCTCGGTGCCGAGCAGCTCGGCCACCCGCGCTTCGAGGAGCGCGACCGTGGGGTCGTCCCCGTACACGTCGTCCCCGACCTCGGCCGCGGTCATCGCCGCGCGCATCCGCGCATCCGGCACGGTACGGGTGTCGCTGCGGAAGTCGAGCCGGGGGAAGTCGGTCCGCGTCATCGCGGCCTACCCCTGCGCCCGGTGGGCCACCCAGACGGCGCGGGGCCTGGTGTAGCCCTCCACCGCGTGGATGCCCAGCTCACGGCCGTATCCGGACTGGCCGAGACCCGAGACGCTGACCGTCTCCTCGGTGTCACCCCAGGTGTTGACCCACACCATGCCGGCGCGCAGGGCCCGGCTGAAGCGCTCGACCCGGTGGGCGTCCGAGGTCCACACGGATGCCGACAGGCCGTACGCCGTGTCGTGGGCGAGGGCCAGGGCCTCGGCGTCGGTGTCGAACGCCGCCACCGACAGCACGGGGGCGAAGATCTCCTCGCGCCAGGCGCGGCTGTCGGACGGCGGGCCGTCCAGGATGACCGGGTTGACGAAGAAGCCGCCGCCGAGTTCGTGGCGGATACCGGAACGGCCGGGCGGCACGAGGGCCTTCGCCCCCCGGGTCTCCGCCTCGTCGACCACCGCGGCCGCGCGGTCGACGGCCGCCCGGCTGATCAGCGGGCCGAGGTCGGTGGCGGGGTCCTCCGGCAGGCCGACGCGGAGGGCGGCGGCCAGTTCGGCCACGCGGCCGACGAACTCGGCGTGCACGGCCCGATCGACGATCAGGCGCGTCCCGGCCACGCACACCTGGCCGGTGTTGCCGGTGAAGCCCGTGACGACCGCGCGGGCGGCTTCGTCGAGGTCGGCGTCGCGGAAGACGACGACGGGGCTCTTGCCGCCGAGCTCCAGTGAGACGGGCTTGAGGCCGTCCGCGCAGCGTCGCGCGACCTCGCGCCCCGCCGCCGTCGAGCCGGTGAAGGAGACCATGCCGACGGCCGGGTGGTCGCACAGCAGCCGGCCCGTGTCGGCCCCGCCGTAGACGGCGGTGAGCACGCCTTCGGGGAGCACCTCGGCGGCGCTCTCGACCAGCCGGCGGGTCGACAGCGGCGTCTCGGGCGCCGGCTTGACGACGATGGTGTTGCCGTACGCGAGCGCCGCGGCGATCTTCCAGACGGCCAGCAGGAGCGGGTAGTTGTTCGGGGCGATGGCCGCGCACACCCCGACCGGCACGCGGTCGGTGTACGTGCGCATGCCGGGGCCGGCCGGATGGGTCTCGCCCACCGGGTACCGGGCCGCCGCCGCGAACCAGTCGATCACCTGGGCGGCGAATTCGACCTCTCCGAGAGCGCGTGCCGTGGGCTTGCCCGCGTTGCGCTGCTCCAGGGCCGCGAACGCGTCACGGTCGTCGCGCAGCAGGTCGGCGAGCTCGCGCAGGCGGCCGGAGCGGTGGGCCGGGGAGGTGTCGGCCCAGCCCCCGTGGAACGCCTTCGCCGCCCGGGCCACGGCGTCGCCGACGCCGGGCCCGGACGTGTCCGGCACGTGGGCGAAGGCGCGCCCGGTGGCGGGGTCGAGGATCGGGCGTCCCACCACGGTCATCCCAGCGTCCCTGCGCGACCGCCCAGCCGCAGGCCGGCGTCGAGCTCGGCGACCAGGGCGAGAAAGGCGTCCCGCCCCAGGCCTGTACCCGCGCTGCCCAGCAGCCGCAGCTCGTACCCGTCGGGGTGCTGCCACCAGGCGTCGCAGGCTCCGAACTCGGGGTCCGAGTAGCCCAGGTGCACCGGGCGGCCGCCGAGGTCCAGGAGCTCGTCGGTGGCGGGGTGCTTGTCCCGCTCCGGCGGGAACGCCAGGCGGCCGCCTCCGGTGCGCTGCGCCGTCAGGCGCAGCTCGCCGCCGGAGGCCGAGGCGTAGACGACGTCCAGCTCGCGGACGGCGGCGCCGTCGCCGAACGTCGCGGCGCTGTCGGCGCGGTATCCGCCGACCGACACCGGCACCCCCTGCCCGGTGAGGAAGGCGGTGAGCTCCCCGGACGCGACCCAGTCGCCCTCGTGCTCGCGCTCGCGCCGGTGGAAGGAGAAGACGCCGGTGGGCACCGACACCATCTCGGCCGGCTGCCGGGCCCAGTAGCTCAGCTCGGCGAACGGGGTGGCCAGCACCCGCGGCACCGCCTCCGGCACGGCCGGCCGCAGCGCGGCGAAGAACGCGACGAGCTCGTCGTCGGTGAACTCCCCCTCCAGCACCGAGAGCTCGACCGTGGTGCGCGCCATGCGGGCGCTGCCGGCCCGGTGGCCCATGTAGTCGGTGCCGAGCCAGACGACCCGGCCCTCGCCGATCTCGTACGGCCGGGTCTCGCTGCCCCACAGGCACGGGTGGTCCGCGGCGGGGAACGCCCAGTCGTACAGGAACTGCTTCAGCCGCAGCCGCCGTCCGCCGCCGGAGATCTCGGTGCGGTAGCCGGCCGGGTTGGCGTCGCTCCACGGGCTGCGGCCCTCGGCTTCGACGCGGCCGGGGGGCGCCTCGCGCCGGATCGTGCCGGTGCTGGTGTCGCAGCCCTCGGGCAGTTCGGACGGCCGCCACACCACGAAGTTGCACCAGTCCTGGGCGAGCTCCTCCGTGATCACCGGCGGTACGGCGTCAAGATCGGCCGCGCTGTCCAGGATGTGCCAGCGCCAGTGGGGGACGGGACTGCTCACCGTGACTCCTCGTCGGGTCGGTTCGGAGCTCCGCGAGGTGGTCGAGCCAGGCGGAGCTTGAGGCAAGGAACATCCATTCGCCGACGCCCAGCTCGGCGCGGAGCTCGGCCGGCAGCTGCGGCAGCCCGAAGGGGGTGCCGAGCCCGTCTGCCAGGTCGGTCAGCCGGCGGACGTAGCCGGGGTCGGTGGGGGTCGGGAAGCCCTGCTTGCGGCGGAGCTGCACCGATTCGGGCAGCAGGTCGGCGAGCGCGGCCTTCAGCAGCCCCTTGTGGGTGCCGGGCTTGTTGGTGTCCTTCAGGTGCTCGGGGCAGCGGAAGGCCAGCTCAGTGAGGGTGACGTCCTGGAAGACGGGCCGGTCCTCCAGGGTGAAGGTCGACGACGTGGCGTCCACCATGTCGTTGACGTAGACCAGGAAGCGCTTCATCAGGTGGTGCCGGCCGCGCTTGAGCGGCGATGCCGTCTTGAGCGCCCGGTACTCGGCCATGGTGCGTTCCCAC
Organism: Streptomyces sp. NPDC001816; assembly: GCF_042892235.1. NCBI lineage: Bacteria > Bacillati > Actinomycetota > Actinomycetes > Kitasatosporales > Streptomycetaceae > Streptomyces > Streptomyces sp. NPDC001816. The sequence continues at coordinate 78,426 of NZ_JBIATY010000021.1, read as the reverse complement.
ACCTGGTCGGTCACCGTCTTCATGTCGACGTCGAGCTCGTGCGCCATCCACTGGACGAGCCGGGCCCAGACGGGGCGTTCGTCGGCGTGGAGGCTGTGCGTCAGGTAGTGGCGCCCGTGGATGAACGTGGGCGCGTAGGGGTCGACGACGGGGAAGTACCGGCCGGCCTGGTACCCCCAGAACTCGTCGGCTCCGTGTCCCGAGTAGACGACCACGTTCCGGTCGGCGGCGATGGCCCCGTAGAGGTGGTGCATCGCCAGCTCGGCGCCGTGCAGCAGCGGCCGCATCAGCCGGGTGGGCAGGACCGGCAGCAGGTCGGCGGCGGCGGTGCGGTCGAGGTCGAGGACGGTCAGCGGTACGCCCAGGTGCTCGGCGGCCTCGGTGGCGTACGCGACGTCGTCGCCCGAGCCGCCGACGCCGTCCTGGTAGCGCATGACGTACGCGTCGACGGGCAGCCCCAGGCCGGTCAGGCCCGCGACGATCGCCGTGCTGTCGACGCCGCCGCTGAGCACCGCCGCCCGGGGCAGGTCGGACACGGACCGCTGCTCGATCGCCCGGTCGAAGGCGGCCCTGATCTCCTCGGGCTCGATCGGGTGGTCCACCGCCACGGGATGCCAGTAGCGGTGCTTGGTCGCGCGGGGCCGGTCGATGACGAGGTACTGGGCGGGCGGCAGGGTCTCGATGCCGCGCAGCCAGGTGCGGTCGTCCGCGGCGTCCATCCGGATCCAGGAGCGCAGCAGGAACTCCTCGCGGTCCACCTCGGGGGTGACCAGGCCGGTGCTGAGCAGCACCCCCTGCTCCGAGGCGAACAGCAGGCCGCCGTCGACGTGGGCGTAGAACAGCGGCTTCACGCCGAAGTGGTCGCGGGCCAGCACCACCCGTCCGGTCCACGTGTCGTACCAGGCGAGCGCGAACATGCCGTCCAGCGGCTCCAGCGCGGCGGCCGGGTCGGGCTCGCGGCAGACCTGCTGGAGCACGAACTCGGTGTCACAGGTGGTGCGGCGCGGCCACAGCGGCGGCGCCGGCGAACGGGAGCCGTAGACCTCGCCGTTGTGCACCAGCACGATCCGGCCGCTGGGGTCGGTCATCGGCTGGTCGCCGGCGTGGCTGCGGTCGCGCACGGCCAGCCGCGTCGCGCACAGCATGACGGTGCCGCAGGGCGAGACGTACGGGGCGCAGGCCTCCTCGCCGCGGTGCGCCATGGCACCGGTCATGGTCCTGCCGAGCGCGTCCATCCAGTCGGGATCGCGCCGCCCCTCGAAGCTGATGAAGCCCGCTATGCCGCACATGCGTCACCCTCCGGTTCCCGCCACACCTTCCACAGCCCCGCCAGAGCCTCGGCGTAGACGTACTCGATGCCCGCGTGCCCGCCCTCGTGCTCCCGGTAGAGGTGGGGCACCCGGTGCGCGTCGAGGGCCGCGTGCAGCGCGCGGGCGCCCCAGTGCATGCCGTACTCGTCGCGCTCGCCGACGCTGAGGTGCAGCAGGCCGAGTCCGGCGAGCCGGTCGGCGTACGCGGGGAGCATCCGCACCGGGTCGTGGGTGAGCCAGCGCTGCCACACCTCGTCGCGGAACAGGCCCGTCACGGGGTCGCACGGCAGCGCGTCCGACGCGGTGGTCCTGGGGTCGTCGGCGTAGCACATGCCCATCGCGATGATGCTCATCGCGACCATGAAGGGGACGTCGTGCGGGCCGCTGTCGCGGCGGGCCAGCAGCGCGTCGACGCCGCCGGCCGCCCTGACGGTGTCGAGCGTACGGGGCAGCAGCGGCAGGTAGCTGTGCTCGAACCCGGCGTCGGGCGAGCAGGCGACCACCGCCCCGAACAGGTCGGAGGTCATGCCCGCCACGAGCGCGCCGTAGCCGCCGCTGGACTTGCCTCCGACGGCGCGCCACGCCGGCTCCGGCCGGGTCGCGAACCGCCGGTCGACCTCGGCGACGACCTCGGCGAGGAAGCCGGCGTACGGGCCAAAGACGGCGGAGTCGATGTACTGCGAGCCGCCGTAGGCGGTCGTGCAGTCGGGCACGACGAGCAGGGCGGGCGGCACGCGGCCGTCCGTCATCGCCTCGTGGAGGCGGTCGGCGACGGACGCGCCGAAGGCGAGCGCCTTGCCGGCGAGGCTGGGGTTGGCGCCGAACCCGGGCAGCCAGTACACGACCGGGAACCGCCGGACGCCGTCGTACCCGGGCGGCAGGTGCACCTCGATGCGGCGCCGGGAGGGGTCGCCGAGCGGGTTGCCGCGCAGGCAGGTGCTCTCGTGCTCTAGCACGACCAGGTCGCTCATGCCTCGCTCGCCTCCTGGAGCGCGCGCTCCACGTGGCGCGTGTAGAAGGACGGGTGGTGGAAGACCGCTGAGAGCAGCACGCCGTTGCTGGCCCACAGGCCGTAGGAGCTGCCGATCAGGAGGTCGGCGCCGAGCATGGCCTCCAGCGTGCTCGCCGCCATCTCGGTCCAGCCCTCCGCGCCGGTGACGTGGCTGCGGGCGGGGCCCGTGCCCAGCCGGGTCACCCGGTCCGCGACTGGGTCGAGCAGGAAGGCGGTCTCGATGCCGTCGTCCTCGTACAGCGAGACGACGTGCCGTCCGGCGCCGTCGTCCAGCGCCCGGTACCAGTAGTCGGTCGCCACGAGCCGGTCCAGCAGCTCGCGGAGCATGTCCTCGGTGCTTCGGGTCTGGCGGCCGTACCGGTCCAGGGAGGCGTCGAACGGCGGCACGGGCGTGGCCGGGTCGAGCGTGATCGCGGAGTAGACCTCGTCGAAGTCGTACCCGTCGGGCGCAACCGGCCCGTCGACCAGGGCGGCCTTGCCGTGCGCCACCTCCATGACCTGGCCGGGGCCCCACAGCAGGCCGTCGCGGCCCAGCTCGTCCAGGCGGTGCAGGGCCTGGACCGGGGTGAAGGGGAACATCGTCTGGTTGCACCAGGAGTAGTCGCGCTCGCCGTCGCCGCTGATGCGCCAGCCGAACGAGGAGGGCACGGTCACGGTTGCGGGGATCGAGGCGATGTACCGGTCGAAGTTCGCGACGGCGCGTGCGCAGACCGTGTCGGAGTCGGTCAGCGGGCGGCGCTCGGTGAGCACGCCGGGCGGCGAGATGCTGTGCGCGGGGACGAACACGGCGTCGACCCGGGGCGCGTCCTCGCGCTCGAAGGCCGCGACGGTGTCGTCGTGGAGGAGCGCGTCGCCGCACAGCATGACAGTCGCGTCGGCGGTCTGCACCAGCACGCTCATCTCGGGGAACGACACCGCCGAGGGGAACGTCCGCAGGACCGTCCCGCCCGGGGTGGTGAGCGTGTCGCCCGGCGTGACCGGGCGCAGGCGCTCGAAGCCGAAGCGGCGCAGCGTCCAGGAGATCGCCTGGTGCCCCAGGCCCGAGGCGGTCAGCGTCGGCGGCACCGGTCCGGCGGGGTAGACGCAGGTGACCTCGGAGCTCTGGCGCGGGCTGTCGTCGAAGTCCACGTCGGCGCCGTCGACCAGGCGGAGCAGGGAGGGGAAGTGGTGGTGGTCGTAGTGGTGGTGGCTGAGGACCACGTAGTCGACGCCTTCGTCGAGCACCGCGCGGACCAGGTCGTCGGGCAGCGGCGGGTGGTGCTCCCAGAAGCGGTCCAGGCGCTGGGTGAGCCACGGGTCGAAGAGGATCCGCTCCGTCCCCGTCTCGATGAGGACGGCGGCGTGGCCGAGCGAGGTCAGGCGCATCAGCTGTTGTTCCCCTCGTACACGCAGCGGAAGCCGACCTCCATGTGGCGGTCGGTGATCAGGTCCTTGCCGCGGTAGAACGTCGTCAGGCAGGCGGGCGGCGAGGTGAAGGTGCCGCCGCGCAGCACGTGGAAGGCTTCCTTGCGGTTCATGAAGTCCAGCGGGTGGCGTCCCCGGAAGAAGGGGTCCATGTCCTCGCCGGTGTAGAAGTTGGTCCGGGTCAGCTCCCAGACGTTGCCCGACATCTGCAGGACGCCGTAGGGGCTGGCGCCCTCCGGGAGGGCGTCCGCCGCCAGCACCGGGACGGCGGGGTTCTCCCCCTGCTCGATGGTGACGAGGAGCGCTTCGAGGGAGTCGAGGTCGGCCACGGCCTGGCCGAACGACCGCTCGACGTAGTTCACCCGGTCGGGGTCCCAGTCCTCGCCCCACGGGAAGCGGCGGCCGTCCACGCCGCGCGCGGCCTTCTCCCACTCGACCTCGCTGGGCAGCGCGCCGCCGGCCCACTTCGCGAAGGCGTAGGCGTCGTACCAGTCGATGCCCACGACCGGCAGCTCGGGCGCGTTGAAGCGTGGGTCGTGCCAGTGGGCGGGGCGGTGCGATCCGCCGAGCGGCTGGTCGGGGTGGTCGAACTCGCCGGAGTCGCCCACCTCTTCGAGGAACTCGCGGTACCGGGCGTTGGTCACGGTGGTGCGGTCGATGAAGAAGGCCGGCACGTCCACTGCGCGCAGCGTGGTGTCGTCCTGCGCCATGCGGAACGCGTCGGGCTGCTCGTCCGCACCGATGATCGCCGGACCGGCCGGCACGAGGACGACGTCGTCGTTGCGCCGGGGGCGCGTGCGGACGGCATCGACGCGGGCCCGCATGTCCGTGAAGTACTCGTCTTCCAGACGGCGGAGTTCGGCGGGGTCGCGGGTGCCGAAGATGGCGATCAGGGCGCGCTTGGTGAGCGCCGCGCCGCAACCGACGGGCTTGCGCGCCCAGTCGGGGCGGGTGAAGTTGCTGGGCCATCCGGAGATGCGGATGAGGTCGGGCACGGCGGCGGCGATCCGGTGCTCCGTGATGACCTTGAGCGCGGTGAACGCGACCCAGTCGACCGTGTCGTGCGTCGCGGCGGCCACGGCGGTGTCCGCGGCGGGGTCGCCCGCGTGGTGCGCGGCCAGCAGCCGCACCGCGCCGGCGCGCACCGGCCACTCGGGGTGGGCGACCACGAGGCTCGCCAGCAGGGGTATCCCGTCGGCGGCCCGGCCCTTCTCCTCGGCCAGGTCGACGACGCGCTGCACCGACGCCCAGTAGCGGGCGTCCGTGGAGTCGTCGATCGCCAGCAGGTCAGCGGGAAGGTCGATGACTTCTGAAACCTGATTGCCTACCATCTCTACCTCTCTCGGACGACGAGCCGCCCGTACGGAATGCCTTCCGTACGGGCGGCTAATTCGCGGCTCAGCGGATTACCACTTGGAGCACTCCTGCTTGGCGTCACGGGTCTCGATGAAGTCACGGTCGCTCATTTTCCACTCCCTTCTGGACACGGGATTCGGGTTGGTATTTGTGTGGCCTGCCGGCCTCACGACTCAAACACTAACGCAGGCCCCGGAAGGTGCCGCAACGGTGAACAAGGAAAAGAGCATTCTTCAATAGCCTGCGGGTAAGTTCAGCGATCTTGACGCTCAGAGAGGGAGGAAAGAATGGTTGACACCGCTTCCCGAGACATACGGGAGAACGGGTTCACACGGCTCTCGGGGCTCGCGACCGGCGACGCGCTCGCCCGGCTCCGGCGCGCGGTCGGCCGGATCGAGGAGCTCGCCGCCGACCGCACGGCTTCCAGTGGGGAGTTCGTCCTCGAGGCGCCCGGCGTCGGCGGATGGGCGGCCTGGCAGCAGGGGACCGGTGCCCTCAAAGGGGTGCTCCGGTCGGCCGACCGCATCCATGAGCACGTCCCGGAGTTCGACGCCGTGCAGCGCTCGCTGGGCCTGGCCGACGGTCCGGTCGCCCGGGGCGTCGGCGCCCCGGGCGAGTTGGTCAACGCCTTCCTGTGGGCCAAGCCGCCCGTCGTGGGCTCGGCCAAGCCCTGGCACCAGGACATCGCCTTCGCGCCGCCCGGCTTCGGCGCCGAGGAGCACAGCATCGTGACGATCTGGATCGCGCTCGAACCGGCGACCACGCGCAACGGCTGCCTCGAGTTCGTCCCCGGTTCCCACGTGCTCGGGCTGTTCCCGCACAGCGGGGACCGCGAGCGGCTGCCGGGCGAAGCGCCACTGCAGAAGGCGGTCGAGCCGCACATCGCGGACGCGCACCTGCCCCGTACGGCCGAACCGGTCGCCGTGCCCCTCGAACCCGGTTCGGCCGTCATGTTCGACGGCCTGGTGGTGCACCGCTCGGCGCCCAACACGACGGCGACGGAGCCCCGTACCGCCGTCAGCTTCGTCTACAAGGTGCCGCGCCCGTCCTGGACGCGGTGGGAGCCGGCAGCGGTTCCCGCGTGACGTTCGACCGCGGCGGATCCTCAGTCGAACGTTGAGCTCAGGACTCAGGTGTTGTCCCGCGGTCGAGGACGTAGAACGCGGTGCCGTCGAGGTGGCGGATCGTGTTGAGGTCGCGCTGCACGACCTCTTCGAGGTCGTGCAGCAGCGTCACGATGACCGGGTAGGTGAGGTCGTCGACCGTCCGGCGGATCTCCTGACCGGGCTTCACCAGGCTCACCAGGGTGCGGAAGCTCTCCAGCACCTCGATCTCCTCGATGCCCCGGTACTCGCTGAGCACGCCCTCCACAGGCGAGACCATGCCGACGATCGCGCAGAACTTCCGCACCTCGTACGGGGTTCCGGCGCGGGCGTGGAACCGCTCGGGACGCAGGTACGCGTCGACCGTCCACTCCAGCTGCGACTCGCCGATGCCGAGGCCGGCACTGGCCGGGATGCCGCCGCCGGCTATCCGGGCACCGACCTCCACCAGGCACGGCCCGGCGGGGGTCATCCTGATCTCCACGTGGGCCGGGCCATGCTGGATACCGAGGGCGTCCAGGACCTGGAACGCGTACTCCCTGAGGGACTCCACGACCCGCTCCCCCGAATCGATCAGCAGGAGGGCGTCGCAGAGGTCGACGACGCCGTTGGCGCTGACGCGGGTGGTCCGCCAGACGTCGCAGAGGTGATGGCGGCCGTCGCGGCTGACGGTGTTGACCATGTACTCGGTGCCCGGAAGGTACTCCTGCGCTACGGCCCCGTTGTTGGGCTGGGAGAAGACGTCGTCGGCGGGGGCGAGGGACAGGAACGCCGCGACGGACTCCTCCGGGGAGTCGCAGAAGGAGACCCCCTGGCTGCCGGCGCTCCGCGGCGGCTTGAGGACGACGCGGCCGCCGAGCTCGCGGTGCCAGGCGGCGAGCTCGTCCGCATCGGTGGCCCACAGCTGACGGGTCGCGCGGAGCCCGGCGGCGCGCACGGTCTCGACCATGAGGTGCTTGTCGCGCCGCGCGGCGCTGAGGGCGGTGCCGTTGCCGGGCAGGTCGAGTCGCTGTGCGAGCAGGTCCGCGAGCTCCACCCCCACCTCGCCGCCCGAGATCACCGCGATCGGAGAGAATGCCGCGACGGCGTCGGCCGTGGCCGCCAGGTCTCCTTCATGGATGATGTTGGCAATGAAGTCGTCCGGGACGTAGGGCGCCGTGAGGTATACGAACGGCACATCACGCGTGCTCTGCACGCGGACGACGGAACATCCTTGCTTCAGGAATTCCAGGACGAGCGAACGGGCCGCGGCGTAGGCGTCGACCATCACGATGCACGGGTTGCTCTGATTGTCTGCTGTCATGAGTTCAACATAGACAGGCCCATCACTCGCCGAAATCCGTTCAGCTCTGCCATCCTCCGGTCCTGGAGGAAAAGCTGATGACATCTTATATCGCGAGGATTCGCTCGCCCCATTTCACGCCCGTATTGCTGTTCGTCAACACCTGTGGCAATTTTCTGGTCCTCGTGGCCCTGTCCACGCACGTGGGGTCGACCACCGGGTCGGGGCTGCTTGCCGGAGCCGTGCTCAGCGCGCCGTGGCTCCCCGCGCTGCTGCTGGCCGCTCCGCTCAACCGGCTGCTCAGCCAGCATGCCCCGGAAGGCCTCGTCCGGCTGGCCGAGGCAGCGAGCGTGGCGGTGACCGCGGCAGCGCTCGTGGCGCCGGACCGGGCTCTCCTCGCGGTGGCCGCCACTCTCATGGTCGCCCGCGGGTTCTTCGAGTCGGTCACCCGCTCGGCCACCTCGGTCGTACTGCGCAACATAGTCGCCTCAGAACGGCTTGACCAGGCCAATACTGTCGCCGAGATCGGCAAGTTGACCGGTGTCAGCGTCGGGGCGGCACTGGCGGGGCCGGCCGCGTCGGTCCTGTCGCTGCGGGGCTTGATCGCGGTGAACGCGGTCACGCTGGCGCTCTCGGCGCTCCTCGCCTGGGCGTTGCCGTCGGTCCCCGAGGGAGCCGCGGCCGACGCCAAGGACGGCGCGGGTTCCAGGACCGGCGCGCGCCTACGCGTCCAGGACCCCGTGCTGCGCAGGCTCTTCGCCCGCTTCCTCCTCGTGGCGTTCTGGCAGGGCTTCCACACGGTGGCTGTCACCGTGATCCCGCTCCACGTGCTGGGCGGCGGAACCCGCCTGGTGGGGGTGTTCGTCGCGGTGTCGGCGGTCGCCATCTTCGCCGGCTCGCTCGCCGCCCTGCCGGCCCAGCGGTACCTCGCCCAAGTGCCCTCGACCACGTGGGCGCTGCTGCCCGTGGTGCCCCTGCTGGCGGCGGTGGCGGTCGGCCGGACGGTGCCGACGATCGTGCTGTACGCGCTGTTCCTGGTGCTCTTCGAGATGGCGTTCGTCCACTACAACAACCGGCTGCTGGCCTCGGCATCCGACGAGGAGCTTGCGTCGGTGGTGACGCTGCGGGCCACGCTGCTGCCCTCGGGCGTGGCGGTGTCCATCCTCGTCATGGGCGCGCTGTGCGACCTCGCGGGCCCGCTGCCCGCGGCCTTCGTGGTCGCCGGCATCACGGTCCTGGTCACCGCTGCGACCGCGAACACCCGGCAGGCCTGGAGAAGACGTCTGCGGAACGCGTGATCGAGACGGAGTGCAAAGCGGGCCCCGCACGGTGATCATGCGGGGCCCGGTCGACGACGGATCAGGTGGTCGGCGGCACCGGGTCCGTGGCCGCCTGGCAGGTGGCGTCGATGCCCCACCGAGAGGTGGGACGGGTGCCGTCCCTGAAGTAGTCGCTGGCGTAGGTGTTGAGGCAGGCGTTGTTGTTCGCCGACAGCGCCGAGCCGACGTTGTGGCCGCCGAGCTCCACGACGAGACGGGAGTTGGGGAACCGGGTGTGCATGTCGAGGGCGCCGAACATCCCGTGTGCGGCGTCGTACTGCGGCTGCACCAGCAGGATGTCGACGCTGCTGTTGCCGACCTGCGCCCGAGCCTGGGCCTGCGCCGGCCAGAAGGCGCAGGGCGCGCTGTACCAGCCGTTGCTCCAGGTCAGAAGGCGGTTCCCGGCGGCGTACTCGCCGGCGAGGGTGGCGCTCCACACGTTCCAGTTCTTCGGCCACGGGCCGTCGGTGCAGTTGACCGCGTTGGTCACCGCGACGCGGTTCTGCTGCGGGAAGCCCGGGGTCGGGGAGTCGGCCCGCAGCGCCGTCGCGTCACCGCGCACGACGAAGTCGGAGAATATCTTCGCGCGGCTCACCCAGGTCCAGCTGCGGTAGACGACCTGCTCGAAGACGTTCGCCCACTCGGCCGGTCCGATCTTTCCGTCGACCGGCGCCGAACGGAGGGTTTCCTGGGCCTTGTAGTAGTTCGCCTCGACCTCGTCCGCGGTCGTGCCCAGGTGGTAGACGGAGTCGTACTTGGCCACCCAGGCGAAGAAGAGCCCGCCATTGTGCTCGGACGTGATGTTCTTGACCATCTGGTTCTGGTAGCCCACGCCGCTGGGGCTGGGCACGCTGTCGAGCACCATGCGCTTCACCCGGGTCGGGTACATCGTCGCGTAGACCGAGCCGAGGTAGCCGCCCCAGTCGATGCCGTAGTAGCTGATCTGCTCCTGGCCGAGCGCGATCCGTATCTGGTCGAGGTCGCGTGCGGAGTCCTTGGTGGTGAAGTGGTTGAGCACGTCGCCGTACTTGTCACCACAACTCTTGGCGTACGCCTCGGCCCTGTCCACGGAGTTCTGCTCGTCCTCGGCCGTCTTCGGCACGGGGTCGGGCAGCACCGGGTTGATGTAGGACGGGTCGCACACGATCGCCGGCTCGCTGGCCCCGACGCCGCGCGGGTCGAAGCCGATCCAGTCGTACGCGGCGCCGACGTCCTTCGCCAGCCCGGTCGTGCCCTTGGCGTACCGGGTGGGCATGTCGCGGCTGATCGGGCCGGGCCACTGGCCGCGGTGCAGCAGCACGACACCCTTGTACTGGTCGTCGGTGACGGTGTGCTTGGCGCGGGTCAGCGCCAGCTTGATCTTCTGGCCGCCGGGCTCAGCGTAGTCCAGCGGGACCTCCACCGAGCCGCACTCCAGCCCCTTGAGCAGCGCGCCGAGGTTCGGGTCGGTGTCAGGACACGGCGACCAGGCGATTGTTCCAGCGGCCGGCCCGGCAGCCTCCTCGGCCACCGCCACGGGGGTGACGGCCGGAACCGACAGGCCGGTCACGATCACCGCGGTGACCAATGCGAGCTTTTTCATGGATTCCCCTTCTGAATGCACGGCGCTCACAGGGTGGCAAGGGGGTCTCCGACAGCAGTCGATATTGACTCAAAACCTGCTGGAGTCAGCGCGAACCGATAACCTTCGTTCTGGTGATTTCCCTAGAATCCGACTGGAAGACCCCAACCCCCGGGAGTCGATCAGGAATTCGGAGCCGGGCGGGCGGGATCCGCGGGAACCGGCAGGACGAACAGGAGAAGATCTTGAAGTTTCGGACCTACGTCGAGCCACCTGAGCCCATGCGGGGTCTAGAAGTTCCGCCCGAGGTGGTGGCAGCGCTCGGCGAGGGCTCGCGGCCGCCGGTGACGATCACCCTCAACGGGCACTCCTGGAAGAGCCGGGTCGCCCTCCTGCGCGGCCGCCACTTGCTCGGGCTCAGCAATGCCAACCGGCACGCCGCGGGTGTGCAGATCGGCGAGGAGGTCGAGGTCGAGCTGGAACTCGACACCGAGCCGCGCGTCGTCGTCGAGCCCGCGGACTTCGCCCAGGCTCTGGACGACGAGCCGGCCGCCCGCGCCGCCTACAACAACCTCACGTACAGCCGCAAGCGTGAGCATGTGCGCGCCATCGAGAGCGCGAAGAAGCCCGAGACGCGCCAACGGCGCATCGAGAAGGCCATAGCCACCCTGCGGGGCTGATCCCTGGAAGCAGGACTCCGGCGCAGGAGCGCCGATCCCCTCGACCTGTTCGCCCGGGTGACCAAGACCGCCCACGGCGAGGAAGCGGCGCCGCACCAGCCCGCACACGGCGGGCTGGTGCGCCGGCCGCTGCCGCGCTACCGCAGGCATTTCTCAATTCCTGCGCCTTCGACGGACAGCCGATTCACGGGCGTCCGGCGGCGCGTACGAGTGCCTGATGGAGTCGTTGGTCGGGTGTGAATCCTGCTTCCCATTGCACGCCGACGGCGAAGGGGTGATCCGTGACTTCGATGACCTCGACGGTCCCGTCCTCCGCCCAGCCGGTGGCGGTGAGGCCGGCGCCGAGCCGGTTCACGGCCTGGTGGTGGTGACAGGCCGTCTGCGGTGCGTCCTCGTCGAGGACACCGGCGATCCGGCTGCCCGGCTCCAGCTTCAACGGGTGGGTGCCGAGGGTGAAGGACGGCGTGTCCGGGCGGTGGCCGTCGTGGCCCGTGACCTCGGGCAGGTGCTGGTGCAGCGTGCCTCCGTGCAGCACGTTGAGCAGCTGCATGCCGCGACAGATGCCCAGCACGGGCAGCTCGGCGTCGAGTGCCGCCCGGATCAACGCCAGCTCGACGCGGTCGGCGTCCGGGGTCGCAGCCCACGTGCCGGGGTGCGGGTCCTCGCCGTACAGCGCCGGATCCAGATCGGGGCCACCCGGGATCAGCAGGCCGTCGATCCGGTCCGCCACGGCCTCGACGCCGGGCAGCAGCGGAAGCAGCAGGGGCGTGCAGCCCGCCGCCGCCAGGAAGGCCAGGTGGGACTGGAGCGCGAAGCTGACGACCATGTCGCTGCCCTGAAACGTGACCGGCGCGGTCCGCGCACAGATCCCGATCACCGGCGGCCCCGTGCTCGCCGAACCATTCATGACTGATTCCATAACCACCTTCACGGGTTTCCGGGTTCAACTGAGGAAAGTAGGCAGATGAAACAACCACTTCCAGACGGTCACCACGGAAAAATAGCCGTGTGCGTGAATCGGCGGCCATGGTTCAGAACCCTGCTGGCCGACATCTACTGAACGGGATGGCCCTCCTGGTACCACAGAAGGAAGCCCCTTTCCCCCGCGCATCTCCCTCGCACTCCTTCCGACCGAGGTGACCGAGCGCGGTGCTGCTGCAGCGCATTTCCAGGGAACGTCAATCTCCCCTCGACTGCTGCTGGAGCCCCTCCTGCGACGCTCATCGGCAGCGGCAGCAGAGAGGAAGTGAAGGAATGGCTCAGAGCAGCGCGCAGGCCATCTTGATCACGAACGCGTTCGGCTCCGTCAGGACGGAGGGCGTCGACGCGTCGGCCCGCGTCGAATTCGATCTGAAGCACTTCGAGCAGATTCCGGCCCGCGACGTCCCCGTCAACGCTCTCTCGGCGGGCGTGTCTCTGCGCCAGAGCGGCACGGACGCCGCGCACATCCAGCTCCTCGTCGACGCGGCCGGCTCGGCGGAGCTGCCGCCCATTCTGGTCCAGATCGACGGCTACCGCATCATCGACGGCCTGCACCGGTTGGAGGCCGCCAGGCTGCGCGGCGACAGCAGCATCAAGGCGCGCTTCGTCGACTGTTCGAACTCCGAGGCGCTCGTCATCGCCATGAAGGCGAACGGCTCGCACGGACTGCCACTGTCGAAGGCCGACCGCGTGTCCGGAGCCCGGCGCGTCCTGAGATCCCACCCTGACTGGTCCGACCGTGCCGTCGCCGGCATCACCGGGCTGAGCGCGAAGACGATCGCGTCGATGCGCGAGAAGTCGGGTGACGGAACGCCGCTCGACGGCAAGCGCATCGGCCGGGACGGCAGGCGGCGTCCGGTGGGTCCGGGCGAGGGCCGGCGGCGGGCCGCCGAGTACATCGCCGCGCACCCGGACGCCCCGCTCCGTCAGGTCGCCCGGGAGACCGACGTGTCGCTCGGCACGGTCCACGACGTGAGCGCCCGGCTGCGGCGCGGCGAAAGCCCCGAGTGCAGCGGCCGGCGGACGGCCGACGCGGCGCCGCAGCCCCTGCGATCCGTCCACCCCGTGCCGTCCGTACAGCTGGCCGGGGAACCGTCGCGGCCTGCCCCGACGGTTCCCGGCGGCGCGGACTCCGGTGGCGCAGCCCGTGTGCCGCTGCGGGTGGCACCCGTCGTCAACAGCGCGCCGCAGCGCAGGAACCGCACCGAAGAGATTCCTGCCTGGACGACGGTGGCGGCGAAGATGGCCGCCGATCCCGCCATCCGCTACACCGCGGGCGGCCGGGAGTTCCTCCGCTGGATGCAGCTGCACGCCACCGAGCCGGACGACGGCTGGCGGGAGCTGATCGACGCGGTTCCGGCCCACTGGCTCGGCGTCATCGCCCCGATCGTCGAGCGCATCGGCATGGAATGGAGCCTGCTCGCCGAGCGGCTCAAGACCAAGCAGGAACATGCTGCTGTGAACTGAGGGCGCGCCCGTCACGCACCGGTGCCGCGGACACCAGTCGGAGGTGGCCCGCGGCCCGGCGCCGGACGTCGGTGTCGTGGAGCGGGGTGCTGGAGGGACACCCGGGGGCGATACGAAGGTGATCGGGGCACGAGGTCGGGCAACGCCGGCAGGACCGGCGGATCGGTCGGGCTCGAGGCCGTCGGGCCACCGCTACCGCGAGCAGGTGCCGGCTCCCTTCGGGGACGTTCTTCAGGGATCAGCAGGACGGCCGGGCCCTCGGCACGTCGAAGACGGCGGAGGCGACACACGGGTGCTGGACGACGGGCGTGGCGAAGGCACCCAGGAACACGCGCGCGTTGCCATGGCCCCGGGCAGGCTGATCGTCCCGCCGACCATGCCCTGTCCCGAGACTCCTGGTCGCGCCGCGCCGTCGACACCCACATCAGCAGCGTGCGCGGCAAGCTGGGCGGCCCCGGCCGGATCGTCACCGTCCGCGGCGTCGGCTTCCGCCTCGGCACCGTCTGACGCCCCGTCACGCTCCTTTCCCCACCCCGTGTCGTCGTCGTGAGAGGTGCCCATGCGCGTCCGACGGGATCAGGCCGCGACCGGCGGGTCGGGCCGCGCGTGACGCGCACGCGCGGCCCGACCTCTACCTCCCCGCCTTCCCGGTCACGGCATCAGGCCGTGTCCTTCGGATCGGGCCGGGCCTCGACGTGGCCGGCGGCCAGCGCCCGGTCGACCAGCGGGCCGGCCGTGCCGGTGTAACCGGCCGGGTCGAGCAGCGCGGTCAGCTCCGCGGGCGTGAGCACCCCCCGCAGCGCGTCGGACTCCGCCAGTACGGCGGCCAGCGGGCGGGCGGTCTCGGCCGACCGCAGTGACGCCCGGGTCAGCAGTTCCTTCGCGGCCGCCTTGCCCAGCCTCGGGGCGAGCACGGCGGAGACCCGCTCGGAGACGAGCTGCCCGCCGGTGGCCTCCAGGTTGGCCGCCATCCGCTCGGGGCGCACGGTGAGCCCGCGGACCAGCTCCACGGCGGTGTGCGCCGCCCCGCCGGTCAGCCGCAGCGCCTCGCGCAGCGGCTGCCACTCGGCGTGCCAGATCCCCGCCGACCGCTCGTCCTCGTGCGGCAGGCACTGCGCGAGAACGGCGGCCAGCGCCGGGACTTGGAGGGCGGCGGAGCGGATCAGCGTCGACAGCACCGGGTTGCGCTTGTGCGGCATCGCCGAGGAGGCGCCCCGCCCGGCCACCGCCGGCTCGGCCACCTCCCCGATCTCGGTGCGGGCCAGTACCAGCACGTCGGCGGCGATCTTCCCCAGTGCCCCGGCGGTGTGCGCGAGGGCCGCGCCCAGGTCGGCGACCGGCGTGCGCAGCGCGTGCCAGGGGAGCACCGGCGCGGCCAGCCCGGTCTCGTCCGCGAAGGCGGCCACCAACTCGTCCAGCACGGCCGCCGGGTCGGCGTCGTCGCCCGCGTACTGGAGGTAGCCGGCCAGCGTGCCGGCCGCGCCGCCCAGGGAGACCGGCAGGCCGCCCTCGGCCAGCCGCTCCAGCCGCTCGGCAGACTCCAGGACCAGCTGGCGCCAGCCCGCCGCCTTCAGCCCGAAGGTGGTGGGTACGGCGTGCAGGGCGAGGGTGCGTCCCGCCATCACCGTGTCCCGGTGGCCGGCCGCCAGGCCGGCGAGGGCATCGGCCACCGCCCTGAGGTCCGCGACGATCAGCCGCAGGGCCCGGGTCGCCACCAGCATCGCGCCGGTGTCGAAGACGTCCTGGCTGGTGGAGCCGCGGTGCACGTACTCGGCCGCCTCCGGCGAGCGGGCCGCGACCCGCGCGGTGAGCGCCGCGACCAGGCCCACCACCGGATTGGCGGTCTCCCGCGAGGCCAGCGCCAGCTCCCTGGTGTCGAAGTCCGAGGCCCGGGCGGTGGCGGTGATCGCGGCGGCCGCCGCGGGCGGGACCGTGCCGCACCGCGCCTGGGCGCGGGCCAGCGCGGCCTCCGCATCGAGCATCGCCTGGACCCAGGCATCGTCGGCGACGGCGGCCTCGACGGGGGTGCCGGCCCGGACCGGGGACAGCAGCCCCGTGTCCGGGCCGGCCGGACGGTCGGCGGCCCGGCTCACGCGACCGCTCCCGCACCTGCGTTGCCGGACAACGCCCGCCCCGCCGCGACCGCCTGCGCCCCGGGCCGCAGCACGGGGCGCGGCTGCGGCAGCGCCAGCACCGCCGCCGCGATGGCGTCGGAGTCCTCCAGCGTCACCGAGCCCACGCCCGGCCGGATGCCGGCCGCGGTCACCCAGTGCACGGCCTCGGTGGGCACCCCGTACGCGAACCGCCTGGGGTGCGGCACCCCCTGCCCGTCGAGCAGGTGGTAGGGGCGCTCCGACACGGCCAGGCCGCCGGTCTCGTAGGACGAGCCGTCCGCGCCCGCGATGCGGTGGGTCCGGGCCTGACCGGTGCTCAGCAGCCGGTCCATCAGCGGATCGGCGGTGCGCCGCAGGTCGATCTCCGGCAGCCGGGCCTCGATCAGGACCGTGGCCCGCACCCGCAGGCCGGCGATGTCCGGTGAGGTGCCGACGAAGGCCGGGCCCGCGGGGTCGAGGGAGTCAGCGACCACCCGCAGCCCCGGACCGGTCACGTCGAGGACGCCCGCGTCGATCAGGGCGGCCATCTCCTCGATGCGGGAGGCCGGCGGACCGATCGACAGGAAGGCGTTGAGCGGCGTGTACCAGCGGTCGAGCTCGTCGCGGTGCGAGTCGGCGTCGAGGCCGCCGTGGTCGATCGCCAGGCGCAGTTCGTTGCGCAGGTCCCGCAGCAGGTCCAGGGCCGCCTTGAACGGGCCGCTGACGTTGCCCTCCTTGGCCCGGCGCACGTCCTCGTCGAGGTAGCCGCGCAGCCAGCCGCGGAAGGAGGCCAGGTCCCGGAAGGTCCGTTCGCCGTACGGCCGGGCGACCGTGTCCCAGTCCCAGCGCTCGTCGTCGCCGATGCCGGCCGCGGTGAGCAGCACGTCCTCGGCCCCGCCCTCCCCGGCCCGCAGGAACGCCTCCGCAAAGGCGGCCACCGCGGCCGGTTCCGCGCGCTGCGCGAGCAGCGTCTCGTAGTAGACGGTGCGCACTTCCTTGGAGATCAGCGGCCACAGTTCGGCGCCGAAGCGGATCGGCTCCCCGTCCCGTACCCGGGCGCGCAGGGCCGCCACGAAGGCGGTGGTCAGCAGCCGCGGGTGGTAGCGGCCGTGCGCGCCCTTCTCGTTCTCGCCGCGCGCCTGGTACGGCACGCCGCGGCGGGAGCCCGCGTACAGCCGCGGCTCGCGGCCCGAGGGGCGGTACACCAGGCGGCCGTCGACGCGCTCGAACAGGCCGCCGCGGGCGTGCGTGAACAGCGCCATGTAGTCGAAGAAGTTCAGGCCCAGGCCGCGGAGCAGCACCGTCTCGCCGGGGGCGACGGCGGACAGGTCGACGTCCGCCGGGTTGCTCGGCGCGATGTAGGTCAGCCCGTGCCGGGCGGCATACGCGGCGAACTCCCGCTCCGTGTCGGTCGGCCGCACCTGCACGTGGCCCTGCGCGAGCACCACAGCGCCCAGGCCCGTCAGTCGGGTGCCGTCCTCCAGGAGCACGGTCTGCGCCCCGCCGGGGCCCGCGCCGGGCTCGGCGTCCTCCAGGGCCACGGCGCGCGAGGCGTGCACGCGGACGGTGGTGTGCGCGGCCGCGCTCGCGGTCACCCGGCCGAACACCCAGGTCAGGTACTGGCCGTACAGGGCGCGGGTGGGGTACGTGTCCGGGCCCAGGTCCCGAGCCTCGGCGAGGGTCTCGTCGTCGTACGGGGAGCCCGCTCCGGGCGTCAGCGCGCTGGGGCCCAGCGCCTTGGCCCACTGGTACAGGCTCGGGCCCTCCTCCAGCGGCCCTTCGATCGCCACACTGGCATCGGTGTAGACCGTGACCTGACAGGCGACGGTGTTCATCAGCAGGTGCCGGGACTGGGAGGGCCGCCAGACCCGGCCGGAACCCGGTGGGTCCGGTTCCACGACGTGCACGGTCAGTTGGTCCCAGCGGGGGGACTTCCGCTCCTGCGCACAGAGCCGTTCCAGCACGGACAGCCCGCGGGGTCCGGCGCCGACAAGGCACACTTCCATACGTCCGCTGCTCACGAAGCACTCCGCTCAGGAGACGGGGGACGGCTGGACCGCGGCGCCGCAGCGTCGGCCCCGCCGCGTCAGCCCCGCCGCGTCGGCCCGGCCTGCTCCCCGGGGGTCAGGGTGGTGTCCGCCCACGGTCGGTCCCGCCGCTCAACCAGTGCTCGGATATGAATGGAAGACCCGTCCTGGACCGGTTTCGGGCGCCTTCCGGGCCGGTCGGGCCCGCGTACGGGCGCCAGGACTCGCGAAAGCACCCCTCGCGCGGGCGGGGGGTGCTCTCGGGCCGGGCTTCGGCGGAATCGTCGAACGTCTCAGACGGCTCCGAACCAGCGCTCCAACGCGTCCTGCAGGCCGGCCTCGTCCGGGGCGGCCCAGGCGATGTGGCCGTCGGGGCGGACCAGCAGCGCGTGCGGGGCGTCCGGCGCGTCCCCCGCGCCCTCGGCCCAGTCGCCGGTGACCGTGTCCACCCGGTCGCCCCAGCGCGCCGCGGTGGCGCGCAGCGCATCGGAGTCGGCCGCCGCGGGGGTCACGAACAGCACGCCGCGGGCCGGCTTGAGCAGGTCCCGCACGGTGGCGGTGCTGCCGTCGGTGAGCTTGAGCGGGGTGTCGGGGCGCAGCCGCAGGCCGAGCCGCGGGTGGCTGCCGGAGCCCATGTCGTAGCGGACGTCGAGGCCGGAGACCTGGCCGGCCAGGTGGCGGGCCACTGCGGCGTCCTGGACGAGTTCCTGCATGACCGCGCGCAGCGGCTCCATCTCCTCGCCGGAGAGGTAGAGCTTGGTCTGGGCGCGGGTGTTGCGCATGAGCAGCTCCCCGACCGGGTGCCGCTCGGACTGGAAGGTGTCGAGGAGGCCCTCGGGCGCCCAGCCGTTGACGGCGGCCGCCAGCTTCCAGCCGAGGTTGACCGCGTCCTGCACGCCCACGCTCATGCCCTGCGCGCCGGCCGGCATGTGGATGTGGGTGGCGTCGCCGGCGAGGAAGATCCGGCCCTTGCGGTACTGGGCGGCCTGGCGGGTGGTGTCGGTGAAGGAGCTGATCCAGCGGACCTCGGCGTCGTGCAGGCGCTCGCCGGTCATGTCCTGCCAGGCGTCGGCGATGGTCTCGAACGTGAGGCCGCTCTTGTCCTCCGGCGGGCGCAGCGACTCGTTGTGGATGACGATCCGGTGGACGCCGTCCTCCAGGTTGAAGGCCATGACCATGCCGCCGGGCACGCGCTCGCCGATGGGGCGCTGGCGTACGTCCGCCCCGACGATGTCGGCCATGTACATCCCGCGGGTGGGCTCCCAGCCGGGGAAGTCGATGCCGGCGAGCCGGCGGACGATGCTGCGCGCCCCGTCACAGCCGACCAGGTAGCGGGCGCTCTCCTCGCCGCGGCCGGCGGGGCCCTCGTACTCGACGACGACGCCGTCTTCGGTCTCACGGAAGCCGAGCACCTCGTGTTCGCGGCGGATCTCGACGCCCAGCTCCTTCAGCCAGCCTTCGAGGATCTCCTCGGTGCGGTACTGCGGGATGCCGCGGACGCTGAAGTGGTTGTCGTCCAGCTTGGAGAAGTCGATGTGGACCCCGCCGAAGTGGCCCTGGGCCCATTCGACGTCGCCGAAGCGCTCCAGCAGGCCGCGCTGGTCGAAGACCTCGGCCGCGCGCCGGGTGAAGCCCACGCCGCGGGACTCGCCGCTGGGCGCGGGGAGCTTCTCGAAGACGACTACGTCCACGCCGCCCAGTTTCAGTTCGCCGGCGAGCATCAGCCCGACCGGACCGGCGCCGACGATGATCGCGCCCTTTGCCATGTCCTACTCCTCACACATCAAAGCTGCCGCGCATGGGCAGCGCCGGGTCGGCGGTGGTCGCGTACGTGTGGCGGGACCCGACACCCGGCAGCGGGACGGTCGCCTCGGCGACCGTCCCTCTGCGGGGTGGGGCGGGGGTGTCGTGCGCGGGCCGTCAGACGGCCGCGGGCGCCCCGAACCAACGGGTGAGGGCGGCTTCGAGGTCGCCGCCGTCCGGCGCCGCCCAGGCGATGTAGCCGTCGGGGCGGACCAGCACGGCCTGCGGGGCGTCCTGGTGGTCGGCCTCCTGGTCGGCCCAGGCGCCGGTGACCATGTCCACGCGGTCGGCCCAGCGGGCGGCGAGCTCGGCCGGGCCGCCGTCCCCGTCCGTGACGATGAGCACGCCGCGGGCTCCGTGCAGCAGCTCGGCGACCTTCGTGCGGGTGCCGTCGGCGAGCTCGACGACTCGGTGCGGGGCCAGGCGCATGCCCAGGACGGGGTGTCCCTCGGCGCCCACGTCGTACTTGATGTGCAGGCCGGAGACGCGGCCCGCGAGCCGCCTGGCGGCCTCGGGCAGGGTGACGAGTTCGCGCACGACGGCGCGCAGCGGCTCCATCTCCTCGCCGGCGAGGTACAGCAGCGACATGGAGTGCACGTCGCGCATCAGCTGCTCGCCGATCGGGTGGCGCTCGGCGTGGTAGGTGTCGAGCAGGGCCTCGGGGGCCCGGTCCCCGAGCACGGCGGCGAGCTTCCACCCGAGGTTGACGGCGTCCTGGAGACCGACGCTGACGCCCTGGGCGCCGAGCGGGGCGTGGTCGTGGGCGGCGTCGCCGGCGAGGAAGACGCGGCCCTTGCGGTACTGGGCGGCCAGGCCGGTGGCGTTGGTCAGGGCGCACATCCAGGAGGCGGAGGCGCCGTGGATGTCCTCGCCGGTCATGCGCTGCCAGGCGTCGGCGAGCTCCGAGAACTCCAGCTCGCCCTCGCCGTGGTGCGGGCGGACGCCGGGCTCGTGGATGACGATGCGGTCCACACCCGGCTCCAGAGTGACGGACAGCACCATGCCGCCGCCCTCGATGCGCTCGCCGATGGGCCGCATGCGCACGTTCGCGCCGACGACGTCGGCCAGGTACATGCCGCGGGTGGCCTCGTCGCCGGGGAAGTCGATGTCGGCCAGGGTGCGCACGGTGGACTTGCCGCC
Source organism: Streptomyces sp. NPDC001816 (assembly GCF_042892235.1). Taxonomy (NCBI): domain Bacteria; kingdom Bacillati; phylum Actinomycetota; class Actinomycetes; order Kitasatosporales; family Streptomycetaceae; genus Streptomyces; species Streptomyces sp. NPDC001816. The sequence goes on along the minus strand of NZ_JBIATY010000021.1, from coordinate 57,888 downwards.
GTCGCAGCCGACGACGTACGTGGCACTGGCCTCGGTGTACCCGTCGGGGCCCTGGAAGCCGAGGACCACGCCGTCCTCGGTCTCGGTCAGGGTGGTCAGGTGATAGCCGCGGCGCACCTCGACGCCGAGTTCGGCGACCCAGCGGCCGAGCGCCTCCTCGGTGACGGACTGGGCCAGGCCCATGACGCCGAAGTGGCTCTCCTCCAGGAGGGAGAAGTCGATGCGGACACCGCCGTAGTGGCCCTGCTTGCCCCAGCGGATGTCGCCGAGCCTGTCGAGCAGCCCGCGCTGGTCGAGGACCTCCGCGGTACGGCTGGTGAATCCGAGGCCGCGCGACTCGCCGCTGGGGGCGGGCAGCTTGTCGTAGACGACGACGTCCGCGCCGCCGAGCCGCAGCTCACCCGCGAGCATCAGACCGACCGGCCCAGCGCCCACGATGATCGCGCTCTTTGCCATTTTCGATTCCTCCATACAGACGGTTGATCACCAGGGAAGACCAGGGGGGTGGAAGGGCGGTGCAGCGGGAGGGCAGGATCACTCAAGCGGTCCTTGAGGTCCGTTCCTCACCCGCGCGAGGCAGCTGCCGGTGCGCGGCGGGGCCGCCGCCGGGCGGTGGCGGCGGTGGTCACGGCAGCTCTTTCAGACCGTGCTCCGTCAGCAGGTCGCGGGCGAGCGCGAGTTCGGCGGCGGTGCCGTCGACGAACTGCTCCGCGGTGCGCGGGCGCAGGGCGGGCGGCAGCGTCTGCCAGGCGTAGGTCTCCACTTCCAGGTGCCCGGTCAACGCCCGTTCGCCGCGGGCCAGGTGGGCCGGCGCCTCGTTCAGGACGGGCAGGGTGGCGGTCAGGGGCACGGCGGGGGTCGCGTGCGGCGGTACGGGGCCGGGGCGTCCTTGGGGGCGGCGCGCAGGATCGAGTCGCCCTCGTGGGTGGCGCCCGCGGCGGCCGGGGTGCCGACGAGGGCGTCCCCGGGCCGGGTGAACACGGCGCGCACGCACAGCAGTTCCGCCCGGGCCGGCGGTCGTGCCGCCGGGGCGGTCATGGCGCGGCCGCCGCGCGGTCGCCCGCCGGCTGCTCGCCGAAGGCCGGCAGGGCCGCGTACTGCTCCGCCAGGGCGGGCACAACCCGCCTCGACTGCGGTGGCGACAGAGCCGCGGGCCCCGACCAGCCACACATCGGTCCGGTCTCCGGCGAGGGGGGCTCGGTGCAAACGGACACGGACGGCCTCCAGGGGCGTCGGACTGCGCAAGGCGATGCCGGGCCAAGGATGCCGACTACTTCGTCCCGAACGAACCGGTCTCCGGCCCACGTCGAGCGGCCGCCGAGCAGTTCTGGGCCGGCCGTCCGGCGGCCGCGCCGCGGCGCCCTTCCCGGGAGCGGACCCGAGACCCGCGCCACCATGGGCGAGGAACTCGGCCCGCGGGACCGGCGAATTTTGGGGCCGGCGGAAAAAGTGAGCGGAACTCCAGGGGCGTGCGAGGCGTCCGCCCCGCTCCAGATACGTACAAGTCGCTTTCCAGGGCGGGTCTATTCCTCCTTCTTATCGTGGCGGGACAGGTCCCTTCCGGCGGTTGGGACAGAATTCTTGCTCTTCTGCCACGGAGGAAACACATGCCCGCTGTGCCGCCCCCCGAAGTCGTCCGCGCCGCGGAGAAGACCCGGGCGGACCTGCAGAAGCAGGTCCGGGAGCTGGCCCCGCCCCCCTTCGCCCTGCTCGAACTGGCCATGGGCTCCATGGTGACCCAGGCCCTGTACGCCGCCGCCGAACTGCGCGTGGCCGAGGCCCTGCAGGCCGGTCCGCGACCGATCGAGGACCTGGCGGCCGAGGTCGGCGCGGACGCCGAGGCGCTGGGCCGGGTGCTGCGCCTGCTCGCCTCCCAGGGCGTGTTCACGCGCCAGGACGACGGCCTGTGGGCGCTGACGCCGATGGCCGACGCGCTGCGCGCCGACCACCCGGTGACGATGCGCGACATCTGCGTGCTGATGGGCCACCCGACGCACTGGGACGACTGGAACGGTTTTCTGGACGCGGTGCGGACCGGCGAGCCGAGCCTGCCGAAGCGGCGCGGCATGGGCGCCTTCGAATACCTCATGCAGAATCCGGAATACGGTGCGGTGTTCATCGGAGGAATGGGAAACATGTCCGCCACCGAGACCGCACCGGTCGTGGCCGCGTACGACTTCTCGCAGTTCGGCACGGTCCTGGACTTCTGCGGGGCCAACGGCGCGCTGCTGGCCGGGATCCTCAACAGCGCGCCGGACACCAAGGGCATCCTCTCGGACCCGCGCGTCGCGGCGAACGGCGCTGCGGAGTTCCTGGCGGCGCAGGGCGTCGCGGACCGCGTGACCCTGGCCGACGGCGACCTGTTCGAACCGATGCCGTCGGGCGCGGACGCGTACGTCCTCAAGCACATCGTGCACGACTGGCCGGAGGAGCAGGCTCTGCAGATCCTCCGGAACGTGCGCGCCGCGATCAAGCCGGGCGGCAAGCTGCTGCTGGTGGAGATGGTGGTCCCGGAGGAGGGCGAAGAGCCGCACTCCGGCAAGCTCGTCGACCTGTGGCTGCTGCTGCTCGTGGGCGGCAAGGAGCGCACCCGGTCGCAGTACGCGGAGCTGGTGGCGAAGGCCGGCTTCAAGCTGGAGCGGGTCGTGGAGAGCGCCTCGGCCGTCTCGATCGTGGAGGCCGTCGCGGTCTGACGCACCGCCTGTGAGCGGCCCCGGCTCCGCGTTTCCCCCGACGCGGAGCCGGGGCCTTCCGCGTGCCCGCCCCGTACGTCGCCCACCCGCGCACCCCGCGCCCCCGGAGGGGCGGGGGCTGCGGTGCCCCTGAGGAGGTCAGGCGGAAGCGGCTCCCAGCCACCGCTCCAGCGCGGCCGCGAGCCCGTGCGCGGGCTCGCCCGCCCAGGCCACGTACCCGTCGGGGCGGACCAGCAGCGCGGGCACGCCGGCCAGTACGTCCGGGCCGTCGACCGGCTTGACGGACACGGTGTGCACGTCGAGGCGGCCCTGCCAGCCGGCCGCCGTACGGCGCGCCCCGGCGTCGTCGGCGAAGTCGAGCAGCACGGCCCGGCCCTGGTGCAGCAGCCGCGCGGTGCGCTGCTCGCCGTCGGCGCCGACCAGCAGCCGTGGCGGCATCCGGCGGCCGACCAGCGGATGGGCGTCCTCGCCCGTGCCGAAGTCGTAGCGGATGTCGAGGTGGCTGACCGCGCCGGCCAGGTGCCGCTTGACCTCGTCGTACCGGACCAGCTCGGCGAACAGCTCGCGCAGCGGGTCCGACTCCGCGCCGCCGAGGAAGACGATCCCCTGGGCACGGGTGTTGGCCAGCAGGCGGCGGCCGACCGGCCACCGCTCGGCGTGGTAGGTGTCCAGCAGCGCCTCGGGGGCATCGCCGCGGACCACGGCGGCCAGCTTCCAGCCGAGGTTGGCCGCGTCCTGCACGCCGGTGCTGAGGCCCTGGCCGCCGGCCGGCAGGTGGATGTGCGCCGCGTCGCCGGCCACGAACACCCGGCCCCGCCGGTACTCGGAGGCCTGGCGGGTGGCGTTGGTGAAGGAGGACACCCAGTCGGCGCCGCCGTGCGAGATGTCCTCGCCCGTGATGCTCTGCCAGGCCTCCGCGACCTCCTCGAAGGTCACGGTCCGCTCCCGGTCGTGCGCCGGCCGGCCGTCGGGGCAGACGATGATCCGGTCCACGCCCTCGGCCAGCGGGGCTGCCATCACCATGCCGTTGTTCAGGCGCTCGCCGAGGAACCGCGGCCGCAGGGAGCAGCCGGTGACGTCGGCGAGGTACATGCCCTGGGTGGCGTCGGTGCCGGGGAACTCGAAGCCGGCCGCCTTGCGGACGTGGCTGGAACCGCCGTCGGCGCCCACCAAGTAGGCGGCGCGCAGCCGCTGCTCGTCACCCTCGGGCGTACGGACGGTGATCTCGGCGTGGTCCCCGTCGAGGAAGCCGTCGGCGAGGGAGACGAACTCCCAGCCGCGCCGGATGTCGGCGCCGAGTTCGGCGGCCCAGCCCTCCAGTACGGCCTCGGTCTCCCCCTGCGGGATGCCGCGGGCGCCGAAGTGGGCGTCCTCGAGGACGGTGAAGTCGAACTGGGCCCCGCCGAAGTGCCCCACGGGGCTGGTGGCGAGGGTCTCGCCCTGGCCGAACCGGGGCAGCAGCCCGCGCTCGTCGAACACCTCCATGGCACGGGCGGTGAAGCCCAGGCCACGGGACTGCCCGGTCGGCGCCGCCAGCTTCTCGATCACGACGACGCGGGCTCCGCCCAGGCGCAGTTCGCCGGCGAGCATCAGTCCGGTTGGACCGGCGCCGACGACGATGACGTCGGTGTCCGCCGCTGTCCCTTCCATGGGTTGTCCTTCCTGGCAGTGGGGATCACTGGGGACTGGCTTGTGTGTGGATGTGCGGGGGGTGCGGCCGTACTGGTGGGGACGTACTGGTGGGGACGTATTCGTGGGGTGTGTACGCGTCCCCGGCCCTCAGGGGGTCGATGGGCGGGCCGGGCCGAACCAGCGGTCGAGCGCCTCGGCCAGCCCGCCCTCGTCCCGGCCCACCCACGCCACGTAGCCGTCGGGCCGTACGAGCAGGGCCCCCGGCTCACCGGGGAGCGAGCCGGGCTCCGGGTCGCCGGCGACCGCGGTGACCCGGTCGGCCCAGCCGGCGGGCACCCGTACGCCGGTCCCGCCCAGGTCGAGCAGCAGACCGCCGGGGGCGCGCAGCAGCGCGGCGGTGCTGCCGCGCTCGCGTCCGCCGGACCGCACGACGGTGTGCGGCAGCCGGGCGCCGAGCAGCGGGTGGGCGGGGCCGGGCACCGGGTAGCGCACGTCGAGTGCGCTGATCATCCCGGCCAGGTGGGCCCGTGCCTCCTCCAGTCCGGTCAGCTCGCCCACCAGCGCGCGCAGCGGCTCCACCTCGGGGCCGCCGAGCAGCAGCAGGGCCTGGGCCTGGATGTTCGCCAGGACCCGGCGGCCGACCGCGTGCCGCTCCTCGTGGTAGGTGTCCAGGAGGCGCTCGGGAGCCAGCCCGCGCACGGTGAGCGCGAGCTTCCAGCCGAGGTTGAAGGCGTCCTGGAGACCGAGGTTGAGGGCCTGGCCGCCGACCGGCATCTGCCGGTGGGCGGCGTCCCCCGCGAACAGGACGCGCCCGTGCCGGTAGGAGGCGAGCTGCCGGGAGGCGTCGCCGAAGGAGTTCACCCACAGCGGGGTACCGCCGCTGATGTCCTCTCCGGTGACCCGCTTCCAGACGGTCGCGACCTCCTCGAACGAGGCGCCCCGGGTGCGCGGGCCGGCCGTCGAGCCGAACTCGTGGACCATGACGCGGGTGACGCCCTTGTCGTTGCGCCAGGCGATGGCCAGGCCCCGCTCCAGGCGTTGGAAACGCCGGTCGGGGATCTCGATGCCCTCGACGTCGGCCCGCAGCAGTTCCCGGCCGGCGTCGTGGCCGGGGAAGTCCACCCCGGTCAGCCGCCGTACGGTGCTGTCCTCGCCGTCGCAGGCGACCAGGTAGCGGGCGCGCAGCCGCAGGACGCCGTCCCGTCCGACGGCCTCGGCCTCGACGTACTCGCCGACCTCGCCGACGGCGACCAGTTCGTGGCCGCACCGGATGTCGACGCCGCGCGAGATCGCCCACTCCTCCAGGACCGCCTCGGTCTTGGTCTGCGGCACCTTCCACTGGCCCGGGTGGGTGCTGGGCAGGCCGAGGCCGAGCGGGAGACCGCCGAAATGGCCGCGCGGCTCGTTGGGCGGCGTGCCGACGTCGGGCAGCAGGTCCCGCGCGTCGAGGATCTCCATGGTGCGGGCGTGCAGCGTGGAGGCCCGGGACTCGGTGGAGGGGGCCTTGCGCTTCTCGACCACGACCACGTCCACGCCACCGCGGGCGAGTTCGCCGGCGAGCATCAGGCCGACGGGGCCGGCCCCGACGACCAGGACCTCGGTGTCGAGCCGGTCCGGGCGGCCCGCGCCGCCCGGTGCCGGCTCGACACCACCCCCTGCAAGGTCGGGTACCACGCTCAGGAGGCCTTCGACTCGGCGTAGGCCTTCGCGTGCGCGAGGGTGGCGCAGCTGTTGGTGGACAGCGCCGTGTGCACGTACGCGCGGGCGTCGGCGACGGTGGCCTCGTCCCCGAGGATGCGCGCGATGTTCTCCGTGTTGAGGGTGACGGTGTGCTGCGAGGAGGCGGCGACGCCCTCGTCGGTCTCGACGAAGGTCCACTCGCCGGTGTGCAGGGTCATCAGCGCCGGCAGGGTGACCTGCTTGTAGGCGATCCTGTCGTGGGGGAAGACCACCCGGTACGACTTGGTGGTGTGCACCGAGCCGTCCTTGGCGCGGGTGTCCATCTCCAGCTCCTGCAGGCCCGGGGTGTCCTCCGCGAGGCGCACCACGGCCACGTGCGGGAGCCGCTCGGCCCAGAGCTGGGCCTCGTTGATGAAGTCGAACACGTCCTTGGCGGAACCCGCGACCTGGACGGTGTCGGTGAACGAGAAGGTCAGCTCCTCGGTCTGCGCAGCGTGCGCCGCCTCGACGTTGACCTTGAGCGCGGCCAGCTCGGAGGTGCTGTTCTTGTCCACCGCCCGCTCGATCCACAGCAGGTCGTGCGGGTCGTCGTTGACGGCGCTGTAGTCGTGCAGCAGCCGGACGCGGGACTCCGCCTCGCCGAGCGGCTCGATGATCCAGGTGCCGCCCATGTGCTTGACGGGCTCCGCCGGGACCTCCTGGCGGAAGGTGATGCGCAGGCCCTCCTGGTCCAGGGTGCGGCGCGAGGTCCAGCTCTTCGGCCGGCCGTTGGCGGTCGCCCAGATCCGGATCTTCTCCTCGGCACCCTGGGCCTCGACCCGGTCCACGTGGATGGTGGGCGGGAAGATGCGCGGCCAGTTGGTCACGTCCGCGAGCAACTGGTACACGGCGGCTGCCGGGGCGCCGATGGTGATCTCGTGCTCGACCTCACGCGTGGTCATGGCAGGTTCTCCTCAGATGGTGTTCGGCGGGCGCGTGGGGCGGGCCCTGCTAGAAGTTGCCCAGGCCGCCGCAGACGTTGAGCGCCTGGGAGGTGATGGAGGCGGCGGTGTCCGAGGCCAGGTAGCCGACCAGGCCGGCGACCTCCTCCGGGGTGGAGTAGCGACCGAGCGGGATCTTCGCCTGGAACTTCTCGAGGATGGCGTCCTCGGAGGTGTCGTAGGCGGCCGCGTAGCCCTGGCGCACGCGCTGGGCCATCGGGGTCTCGACGTAGCCGGGGCAGACCGCATTGACGGTGATGCCGGTCGGGGCCAGCTCGTTGCCGAGGGCCTTGGTGAAGCCGACGACACCGTGCTTGGAGGCCGAGTACGGAGCGCCGAGGACGACGCCCTGCTTGCCCGCGGTGGAGGCGATGTTGATGATCCGGCCGCGGTCCTTGGCGCGCATCCCGCCGACCGTCAGGGCGGCGCGGGTGACGCGGAAGACGCTGTTGAGGTTGGTGTCGACGACGTCGTCCCACAGCTCGTCCGTGATGTCGGCGGTGGGGCCGCCGCCGGAGCGGCCGGCGTTGTTGACCACGACGTCGACGGAGCCGAAGCGGTCGACCGCGCCCTGGACCCAGCCGTTGACGGACGCGGTGTCGCGCACGTCGACGACCGCGCCGTCCACGTCCAGGCCCTCGGCCTGGAGCTCCTTGACGGTCTCGGCGATGTTCTCGGCGCTGCGGGCGCCGATGTACACCTGGTGGCCCTGCTGGGCCAGCAGCCGCGCCGAGGCGAGGCCGATGCCGCTGGTGCCGCCGGTGACGAGGGCGACCCGGGTGGTGGTGTGCTGCGTCATGTCCGGGGATCTCCTCAGGCGGCCGGGGCCGGGACGAGCTGGGCGTTGACGACCTCGATGAAGGCCCGCGGGGTGTTCGCGTCGTTGACGGCCTCCTCGTCGAGGGATATGCCGTACTCGCGCTCGATGAGGCTGCCGGCCTCCAGCAGTGCGAGGGACTCGTAGCCGAGCACGTCGAACTCGGTGTCGAGGATGTCGCCGTCCAGGTCGACGCCCTCGGCCACACCCGCGGCCTCCTGCAGGATGCGCTTGAGGTCGTCGAGGGTGAACGCCTTGGTGGCCATGGTGGAAGTCCTTTTCATCCGTGAGCTGGTGTGGGTTCGGTGGGCGCGTACAGCGCGGCTAGTCGGCGGCGCGGACGACCATGGCGGAGTTGAAGCCGCCGCTGCCGCGGGCCAGGACGAGGGCGGTGCGCACCTCGGCCTTGCGCGGCTGGCCGAGGACCAGGTCCAGCGGGTAGTCCGGGCATGGGTCGACGTGCACGGTCGGCGGGATGACCCCGTCGCGGATCGAGAAGAACGCGGCGGCCAGGTCCAGGGGCGAGGCCCCCGAGTACAGGCGGCCCGTCATGGTCTTGGGCACCGTCACCGGGACGGCGCGCGGTCCGAAGACGGCGCTGATCGCCTCGGCCTCGATCCGGTCCAGGGCCGGGTCTGCGGCACCGTCGGCGAAGACCACGTCCACCTCGCCGGCGGGCACCCCGGCGTCGGCCAGCGCGATCTGGATCGCCTTGCGCAGGCCCGGCTCGCGGCCGCTGCCCGGCTTGGGGTCGATCGTCGCGCCGTAGCCGGCGATCTCGCCGTAGATGTGCGCGCCGCGGGCGCGGGCCGTGTCGGCGTCCTCGGCTATGAGGATCGCGCCGCCCTCACCGGGCACGTAGCCGCAGGCCTCGCGGTCGAAGGGCAGATAGGCGCGGGTGGGCTCGTCGCTGGTGCTGAGCTTGCCCGTGGACAGTTGCGCCACCCAGCCCCAGGTGCAGACCGAGGCGTCGACGCCGCCGGTGACGATCAGCGAGGTGCCCTTGCGGATCTGGCGGCGGGCATGGGCGACCGCGTCGAGGCCGCCGGCGCCCTCGCTGACGACGACCCCGGAGGGGCCCTTCATCCCGTTGCGGATCGAGATCTGGCCGCTGTTGACGGCGTAGAACCAGGCGAAGGACTGGTACGCCGAGACGTACTGGCTGCCGCGGGCCCACAGGCTCTGCAGCTCGCCCTGGCCGAACTCGAAACCGCCGGCCGCGGACGCCGTGATGACGCCCATGTCGAACTCGGGCTGCTCCTTGGGGTCGACGCCCGCGTCCGCCAGCGCCCAGTCCGTGGCGACCAGCGCGAGCCGGGTGACCCGGTCGGTCTGCGGCAGCAGCCGGCTGGGCAGGTGGTCCTCGGCGGCGAAGCCGGGGATCTCGCCGGCCAGCTTGGCCGGGTAGCCGGCCGGGTCGAAGCGGGTGATCCGGCCGATGCCGTTCTTCGCACCCAGGGTCGCGTTCCAGTAGTCCTCGGCACCGAGCCCGTTGGGGGAGGCGATGCCCAGGCCGGTGACCACCACCGACGTGGTCATACGAGGCTCCTTTCGGGGCTGGCCAGCACCATGGCGCTCTGGAAGCCGCCGAATCCGCTGCCGACCGTGAGGACCGCGTCGACGAGCTGGTCGCGCGCGATCACGGGGACGTAGTCGAGGTCGCACTCGGGGTCGGGCGTGCTGAGGTTGGCCGTCGGGGGCACGACGTCGTACTCCATGGCCAGCGCCGACGCGGCGATCTCGATGGAACCGATGGCGCCGAGCGAGTGCCCGACCATCGACTTGATGGAGCTGACCGGCGTGCGGTAGGCGTGGTCGCCGAGGCTGCGCTTGAACGCGGCCGTCTCGTGGCGGTCGTTCTGCTTGGTTCCCGAGCCGTGCGCGTTGATGTAGTCGATGGCCTCGGGGTTGAGCCGGGCCTCGGCGAGAGCGAGGTTGATCGCCTCGGACATCTCGACGCCGTCGGGCCGCAGGCCCGTCATGTGGTACGCGTTGGAGCGAGTGGCGTAGCCGGCGATCTCCGCGTAGATGTGGGCGCCGCGCTTCTTGGCGCTCTCCAGCTCCTCCAGGACGAAGAAGGCGGTGCCCTCGCCCAGGACGAAGCCGTTGCGGGTGCCGTCGAAGGGCCGGGAGGCGCGCTCGGGCTCGTCGAACCGCGGGGTGGTCGCCTTGATCGCGTCGAAGCAGGCCATGGTGATCGGCGAGATCGGCGCGTCGGACGAACCGGCGATCACGACGTCCGCGGTGCCCTCGCGCACCAACTCGATGGCGTAGCCCACCGAGTCGATGCCGGAGGTGCAGCCGGTGGAGACCACGGTGGAGGGGCCCTCGGCACCGACGGCCCAGGCGACCTCGGCCGCGAAGGAGCTCGGCACCATGTAGTCGTACAGGTGCGGCACCGCGTACGCATGGTCGACCAGGTCGAGTCGGCCGGCGTCGGAGACGACCCGGTACTCCTCGTCGAGACCCATCGTGGCGCCGACGGCGCTGCCGACGGTGACGCCGATGCGGTGCGGGTCGTACCCGCTGAGGTCGATGCCGCTGTCGGCGACCGCACCGCGCGAGGCGACGACCGCAAACTGCGCGGCCCGGTCCAGGCGGCGCACCTCCTGCGGGGTCAGGCCGTGCGCGTGCGGGTCGAAGTCGACCTCGGCGGCCACCCGGGAGCGGAACTGCGCCGGATCGAAGAACGTGATCCCGCGGGTGGCCGTTCGGCCCTCGCTCAGCAGACTCCAGAACTTCTCCTTGCCGACACCGCCGGGCGCGATCACCTCGATTCCGGTGATGACTACGCGTCGCCGGTTCACGCGTTCGCCTCCCATGTGTAGAAGCGCTGCGCCATGGCGTCGGCCGGTGAGCGCCAGGTCTTCGGGTCGTAGGCCTCGATGAAGGGCTTGAGGTCCTCGCTGATCCGGACGAAGCGCGAGTCGGACTTCGCCTGCTCGATCAGCTCGCCCCCGTTGTCCTCGTCGAAGTCCTGGAGGTGGAAGTACAGGCCCCGGTAGGAGAACAGCTGGCGGCGGCGCGTCCCCATCCTGTGAGGCATTTCCGTCGCGTCGAAGTCGGAGAACAGCTTGGCCACATCGGTGGCGGATGCCGCTGCCATCCTGGCGACAATCAGCGTGCTGTGCATACGGTGTAGCTCCTCAGCGGTTGCGTGGGAGGGGATCGCGGTCAGGCCGAGCCTTGAGATTCCGTGGCCGAAACTGCATTCGCCAGCCACCTCGACGGTCCCGCATGCCGATAGGGCCACGCCCGGAGCATTCTCGAATTCCACCGGAGCGGGACGGCGGGGCGCCCGCCGAACGCTTCGGCGGACGGTTGCGCACGCGGCCGGGTCCCGGGACGTACGGCGGTACGCGGCGCGGGCACGTGCGCGGGACGCCCGGCCCCCGAAGCGGGGAGCCGGGCGTCCGGGGGCGTGTGCGGGCAGCGGCGTGTGCGGGCGGTCGCGCCGTGGTCGGCGCGCCGGATCACTCGCCGGCAGCGCGGGTGTGCACCACCTTGTACGTGTTGGTGGACGGGGCGCCGTCGAGCACGGCGCGGAGCCGGCCCACGGCGGCCTTGCGGGCCTCGGACTGCTGCTCCGGGGCCTGGTCGCGGAAGGCCTCGAAGGCCTCCTTGCTGTCCCACTGTGAGTACGTGACGACGAAGGTGCCGTCGAGGCCGCGGGCCCGCAGGCCCTTGAGCACGACGTTCGCCCGGAAGCCCGGGAAGTCCTTGATGAACTCCTGGCCGGCCCCCAGGGCTTCGATGGCTTCGTCCTGCCCGTCGGCGGTGACCGTGAAGACGGCGATGCTGGTGTAGTCGTCGCGGTGCGGGCCGATCTCGACCTTGCCGCCGAGCTCGTCGGAGGTCAGCACGTAGGCGACCTCGTTCTGGAGGAGCCTGATCGAGGTGGTGATCTCGGAGAAGACCGGCAGGGTGCGGTGCTTGAACTCGTCGCCCGCGTAGCGCTTCTCCAGGTCCTCGCCGCTGCGCCACTGGATGAAGTTCGCGGTGCCCGGCTGGTCGACCCCGGCGTGGACGGTCGAGGACATCCAGCCCTCGTACGCGGCCGCGTCGACGATCTTCGTCATCTCCTGGATCAGGCGGTCCTGGTTCTCGGGCTTGTCGGTCGTGAAGAGGTTGAGGACGGTGAGGTGCTTGTCCTCGACGGAGATGAAAGGCATTCTTCTTCGCTTCCTTTGAAAGGGTGGGACGAGACCGGACGGGAACGCGCTTACTCGGCGGGACCGAACCAGTGGGAGAGGGCGTCGACGAGGCCTTCGGAGCCGGCGCCGAGGGGCGCGACCCAGGCCACGTAGCCGTCAGGGCGGACGAGGATGGCGTCCACCGGTGCGGCGCAGTCGGGGTGGTCGACGCGGAGCACGTCGACGCGGTCGGCCCAGCCCGCGGCCGCCTCGCGCAGGCCGAGGCCGTCACCGAGCTCCAGCAGTACGGCCCGCCCCGCCGCCAGCAGCGCGAAGGCGGAGGTCTTCTCTCCGTCGACGACCAGCTCGCGGTCGGGCAGGCGGCGGCCGAGCAGGGGGTGTTCGCCCGGGACCGTCGCGTGGCGGATGTCGAGGCCGGTGACCATGCCGACCAGGTGGCGGCGGACCGACTCGTGGTTCTCGACCAGTTCGGTGAAGACCTCGCGCAGCGGGGTGATGTCGTCCCCGCCGAGGTAGAGGATGCGCTGGGCGAGGGTGTTGGTCAGGATGCGGGCGCCGACCGGGTACCGCTCGGCGTGGTAGGTGTCGAGCAGGCCCTCGGGAGCCTGGCCCTTGACGTCCAGGGCCAGCTTCCAGCCGAGGTTGACCGCGTCCTGGACGCCCGCGCTCATGCCCTGCGCGCCGATGGGCAGGTGGATGTGCGCGGCGTCGCCGGCCAGGAAGACCCGGCCGCGCCGGTACTCGGACGCCTGGCGGGAGTTGTCGGTGGTGGAGCTGACCCACAGCGGGGTGGCACCGGAGATGTCCTCGCCGGTCAGGCGCTGCCAGGCCTCGACGACCTCGTCGAAGGTGATCGGGCCGTCGGCGGTGCGCAGCGGCTGGGCGCTGTCGAAGTAGATGACGCGGGCGCGGTCCGGTCCCATGGGGATGACCATCACCATGCCGCCGGGGACGCGCTCGCCGCTGAAGCGGGGGCGCAGCTGGACGCCGGCGACGTCGGCGAAGCGCAGCTCGATGGCCGGCTCGGTACCGGGGAAGTCGATGCCGGCGAGCTTGCGCACGGCGCTGCGGGCGCCGTCGGCGCCCACGACGTGCCGGGCGCGCAGGGTCACGGTGCCGTCCGGGGTCGCGCCGGTCACGGTGACGCCGTCCGCGTCCTGCTCCAGACCGAGGACCTCGACACCGCGGCGGACCTCGGCGCCCAGCTCCCGGGCCCAGCCACCGAGGACGCCCTCGGTACGGGCCTGCGGGATGCCGCGGGCTCCGTACGATCCGCCCTCCAGCACCTGGTAGTCGAGCGGCACGCCGCCGAAGTGGCCGACGGGAATGACACCGACCTCACCGAAACGGGATATCAGGCCGCGCTGAGCGAATTCTTCGATCGTACGCGCCGAGAATCCGAGGGCGCGGGATTCTCGAATGGGCTCCGCGAGCTTGTCGAGGACGATGACCGAGACTCCATTGAGCCTCAGTTCGCCCGCGAGCATGAGTCCGGTGGGACCGGCTCCCACGACAATGACGTCCGCATCAAAGGTGCTCATCTGCCCTCTTCCCACTGGTGTGCGCCCAGTATCGCGAGGGCTCGATCAGGGCGTAAATAGCGAGCTGTACAGGCCTTTGAAAAGCAATGACAGAAAAAGGTCCGCTACGTCAGATCTTTGTCAGGCGGGTTGCCCGCACGGGTGCGCGCGGGCGCATTCTCGGGCATGACCTCCACTCACACCCCCGCCGGTTCCGATACCGGAGCCGCTGCGGAGACCGCGGCGGAGTCCCGGGCCCTCGTGGCGTCCCTGCTCGACCGCTACCTGGTCTCGCTCGACGAGGAGGAACTCGACGACGCCTGGGCCGCGGAGCTGTTCACCCCGGACGCCGTCGTCGCCTTCCCGCCGATGAGCCGCCATCAGGGCGCCGAGGGCATGGCGGAGTTCCACCGCGCCGCCCTGTCGGCCTTCGCCGCCACCCAGCACCTGGGCTCCCCCGCCCTGGTCGTCCTCGACGGCGACCGGGCGACGCTGCGGGCCAACCTGCTGTCCACGCACGTGCACCACCCGTACCACGCCCGCCCGCAGGGCGACCTGCCGCCGCTGTTCGCCACCGGCACGTTCGTCAACGGCGAGGCCCGGCGGACCCCGCGGGGCTGGCGGCTGACGCTGCTGTCCTTCCGCCTGCTGTGGGCGGACGGCAGCCCGCCACCGAAGGACGCGTGAGGCGCGCAGGGCGAGGCGCTCGGGAAGGGGACGGAACGCGACGCGCGGCGGCGCCGGGAGGAGCCTCCCGGCGCCGCCGCGCGCGCGTGGTGTCGTCGTCCGCGTCCCGGACCCGGTCAGGCGTTGAGGCTGAGCACCCGGTCCACCTCGATCTCGATGACCACCCGGCCGGGCGGGTTCGGCGGCGCCGACCTGTACCGCTCGGTGTACCGCCTGACGCCCTCGGCCACCCGCGCCGGGTCCGTCACGACGGTGCCGGTGCCTTCCAGCGTGACCCAGGTGAACCCGTGAACCTGGCACAGCGCGACCCGACTGCCCGGGGCCGCGAGCAGGTTCCTGGCCTTGCGCGAGGACGCCACCGTCATGACCCGGACGAGGCCGGCGGCCGCGTCCCAGGTGAACCGTACGGGCGCCATGTGGAGCGTCCCGCCGGGCCGGACGGTGGTGAGCGCGGCCACGTGCTGGGGGGCGGCGAGGAACGCCTCGATCGAGGCGGACGCCTCGGGCCTGCGGCCCTGCTTCGACAGCGACATCGTGCGAAACATCCTTTCCTCCGACGCGAACGTCGGCTCCACGGGGCGCGGCCGGCCGCGCCCCTCGGGGCGGTGTCAGCCGGCGGAGGCGGCACCCGGGGCGCCGCGTCCGTCGCGCACACCAGCGCTTGCGGACGCGTACCTCTCGGCGCCTACGGCGACCGACAGGAACGCGTCGTGGTGGGCGGCCTCCCGTACCGTGGTGACGACGTCGGCCCCGCCGCCGGTGCCGGCCGGTTCGGCGGTGATGGCGGCCGGCACCGGAGCCGGCGGGATCCGGCCCCGCACGATGCACCACGTGACCCGGCGCAGCCGGGCGGCGGCCACCCGCAGCGCCCCTGCGGCCTGCTCGGCCGGCGGGAGGGCCGGGTACGCGCCGCCCGCCGGGTGCGCCCCGCCGACCGGACACCCCGTCCGGGGCGGCTGCTGCGCACCACCCGGGTGCGCCGCGCGGGCCTGGAACGCCGGGTACGCGGGACGGGTCACCGGCCCGCGTCCGGCGCCCTGCAGGAGCTGCTCCCCCGGCAGGAAGACGAGATGGCCGACGAACGCCTCCGCCGGCGGAGACAGTTCGGACATCGGCTAGTCAATGCCGCGGACGAGGGTGAAGGACTCGGCGTCGTCCTCGTCGTCCGCCCCGGCCAGCAACAGCGGCGGGGGCGTGCCCACGGGGACCAGCCCGAACACGGCCGTCTCGTTCTCGCCAAGCTCCTCGATGTACATGGGCGACTCCTTCACGGTGTGTCGCCCACGCTGTCAAGACCGGCTCGTAACCGGCTCGACAGCGGCTCGCCCGCCGATCGAGTGCAGCCGTCCGCGGGCGCCCGGCTCGGCGGCCGGGCGGCGCCGCACGGCGATCCGCGGCAGCGCGTGGCCGGCGAGCGCGGCGAGCACCTCGGCGACCGTGGTCCGTTCGTCCGTGCGCGGCAGCGCGGTCAGCAGGCGCACGCAATGCCCGACGAGCCGGCCCGCATCGGCGGCAGAGATCCGGGCCCGGTCGTGCAGCGCGCTCAGGGTCAGCGCGCCGTCCGGCTCGCGGTGCGCGAACAGGGCCACCGGGAACGCGGTGTGCACCCCGCTCGCCTTCGGCGGGTCCACCCGCACGCCGCCGGCGGCCAGTTCGGCGCGCGCCTCCGGCTGCCGCAGCGGCGCGCTCTCCACCGCGACGAGGCTCTCCAGCAGACGGCCGCCGCGGGTGGCGCGGCCGGTCCACTCGTGGATCTGGCCGGCCGAGACCCATTCGTACGCGGCCATGGCGAGAGCCCGGTCGCGCAGCCCGGTCAGCAGCCGCAAGAACCGCTGCCCCGGATCGACCTGCACCGACATCGGCAGGCAGTTGCGCAGCGGGCCGGGCAGCCGCTCGACGGCGTCCAGGGTGATCCCGCGCCCCGAGACGGTCACGCCGAAGCCGACCTGTGCGGGACCGGACGCGCCCGTGGCGCGGTAGAGCAGCAGCGCCCACGCCGCCTGCAGCGCAGTGGAGTCGGGCAGCGCCTGGGCTGCGGCCCAGCGGTGCAGCCGGTCGGCCTCGACGGCGGTCAGGCGCGCCTCGGCGCGCCCGCAGCCGCTCTCCAGGGTGTCGGGTCCCGGCGCGGCGGGCAGCACGGCGGGCGTCCCGGCCGGCACGGTCCGGGTCCAGAACTCCCGGGCGGGGCCCGGGTCCTGGCGGCTGAGCCACAGGGACCAGTCCCGCACGTCGGGGCGCCGCTCCAGGCCCGGCAGCGCGCCGCCGGCCAGGTACGCCCGGTAGAACTCGTCGATGAGGACGGACACGCTCCAGGCGTCGAGCAGCCCGTGGTGGAAGGTGAGCAGCACCCGGGTGGCGGCCCCGGCCGCGTCCGGCTCCCGGTCCGCACCGGGAGGCAGACCAGGGCCCTCGGCGGGCCCTGCGCCCCCGCCGCCGGACGGTTCGTCCAGCAGCGTGACACGCAGCGGGCCGGGGCGGCGCAGGTCGAAGCCGCGCAGCCGGTCGCGTTCGACGAGCTCGTCCCAGCCGACGCTGCCGGCCGGGTGGCGCACCACCTCGGCGGTGGCCCGCTCGTGCAGGACCACGTGCGGCTCGGGTTCCCAGGCGAAGGCGGCCCGCAGGACCGTCTCGCGGTCGACCACCGACTGCCAGGCGGCCGTGAACCGCTCCGCGTCCAGCGGGCCGCGCCAGCGCCAGGAGACCTGCTCGACGTGCCGACCGGTGCCGCGGTGGTCGAACGAGTCCAGCAACAGGTCGTGCTGCTGCCAGGTCACCGGCAGGCCGGGCGGCTGGGCAGGGCGGCCTTCCCGCGGACGCGGGGAGCCGGCTGCCCCGGAGGCGGAGGCACCGTGGCCGGCTCGTCGCTGCTCCGCGCGCGGGCGGCGGGGCATCGCCATGTCCGCCTCCTCTGGCGCTCGTCCCGTATACGCTGGCCGGCCGTTCGGCCGGGGTCCGGGAAGCAACCGGCCACGTAGGGCGCGGAACTCCCGGGCCCACCGTGACGCACCCCGCTGCCAAGCCGCTGACGGACCGCTGACACGGCTGGGACAGCGCCTCAGAATCGCTGGAAACCCGCTGGATCAGCGTCCGTTCAGGCTCATCGCCGACAGGAAGCCCTGGTCGAGCATGGTGCCGGCGGACGTGTCGTCCGCGGTGCACAGTCCTGCGTCGTGGCAGGCGGTGCTCACCAGGTAGCGGCCCATCACCTCGTGGGTGGCGAACCCCCACTCGCCCCGAGTGGCGGCACTGCCGTCCGGAGCGTGCAGCTTCAGACCCCGCCCGAAGCCGAACTCCTTGAAGCCGAGCCGCAGTCCCTGCCCCAGCGCCTTGGTGTACGCCTCTTTCAGGGTCCACAGCCTCAGCGCGTGCGGCACCCGCTGCTCCTCCGGCAGCTCCGCGATCTCCGCCGCCTCGGTGGCGGTCAGGATCTGCGCCTCCAGGAGGTCCAGCCGAACCGTGCGCCCGGTCGGCTCCACGTCCACCCCGATCCGGCCGGTGCGGCTGAGGCCCACGGCCATCAGGTCCCCGGTGTGCGACAGGCTCAGCTCGATCTGGTCGAAGCCGCGCAGGTACGGGCGCCCGCCCAGCCGATAGGCCAGGTCCAGGTACTCCGGCTCGATCCCGAGGGCCGCCCCGGCCGTGCACTTCATGAGCAGCCGGGCGGCGGCGAAGCGGTAGCGGACGGTGGGGTCGAGGGTGCGGCGGTAGCGCTCCCAGTCCGAGCCCAGCAGCTCGCGCAGCCGGGGAGCCGTCAGGACGCTCGGCAGCCATTCGGTCCACGTCGTGTAGACCACCGCGTTGCCGAGCTCCGCCAGGCTCTCCCGCACTCCGTGCCACGGCCCGTCCGGCCGTGGCACGTGCATCGGTACGGCACACGTCACCTGGTTCATCGTCGCCTCCCTGCGATCTCGTGCCGGCCGCCCCGTCCCGCGGCGGCGGCCGGTGTCAGCCCGCGAGCTGCGTCCCGTACAGGTCGAGGCTGCGCCGCTGCCGGCAGCGGCGCAGCGCCTCGCCCAGCACCTCTTCGACGACCCCGTCGGGCAGGTCCGCCACCGGGATGCCCAGCCGGCGGCCGATACGGCTCAGGGCGAGCACCGCCCAGGCCGGATCCCCGAGGAACGGGTCGCCCGCCGCCGCCTGCCCCTCCCAGACCCCCAGCACCGCAGCTGCGGACAGCACCAGCGCGTAGCGGTCGGCCAGAGCGCAGGCCTGCGGGTCGAAGGCCCCGCTGAGCGCGGCGCACCGGGCGCGCAGCACCCGCAGTTCCGCTACGAAGGCCCGCGCGAGGTCGGCCAGTGCCGCCTCCAGCGACCCCGGCCCGGTACAGCCCTCCAGGCGGCCCGTGACCCCCACCAGCGTGGCGGTGAGCAGGTCGTCCGTACCGGAGTGGGCCAGCCGCCGGTGGTCGAACGGGGGCAGCGGCGCGCCCGGCCGGAACAGTTCGGCGGGCGGCTCCGAGGTGCGGAACCAGGCCGACCGGGCCAGGGCCGGCAGCTGCGGCACGATCACCGCCTGGCAGACGGCGGTGCCCGCGTGCCCGAGGCCGGCCACCGGCAGGTCACGCACGAGCTTCTGGAAGCCGCCGTACCGCGGGCCGCAGTCGTAGCCGCGGCCGCCGAGCACCGTGGCCAGCTCCTCCAGGTCCTCGCGCAGCAGGTCCGGCATGGTGTACTTCACGGCCGCGCCCAGCAGGTACGACTCCTCGGGCATCAGGCTCATCGCCCGCAGCCCGGTGACCGCCATGGCGTCGCAGGCCAGCAGGTCGGCAAAGACCCCGGCGAGCACCTTCTGCCAGCGGCGGGAGGGGCGTCCGTCCGGCCGGTTCTCGGTGACCGCGCGCACCGCCGACCGCAGCACGCTGTCGACGCCCGCGAGGACGGTGCCGGGGATCAGGCAGTGGCTGGTCTGAAAGCTGCGCAGGGCCAGCGACACCCCGTCGCCGACCTCGCCGACCAGCGCGTCGTCCGGCAGTGCCACGCCGTCGAGTTCGAGACCGGAGAAGTGCGCCCCGCGCATGCCGGGCATCTCCACCCGGCCGAGTCGGCGCACCTCGCCGGCAGCCGGCGCACCGGGGCCGAGTACCAGCACGGAGTGGCTGCGGGGCCCGCCCTCGCGCGAGGTGCGGGCGTACATGACGAACGCGTCCGCGCGGTGGGCGTTGATGACCACGTCCTTGCGGCCGCCGATCAGCCACCCGCCGCCGGGGCGCCGATCGGCGCCCATCTCGTTGCGCAGGATCGCGTTGGCGTGCGCCACCTCGCGGTGCACGATCGTCACGCGGCCGCCGCCGAGGAGCACGTCGGCCAGGGAGCGCCGTTGGTCCTCGTCCCCGGCGGTCCACACCGACGAGGCCGCGAACAGGGACGTGATGCCGAAGCCGTAGCCCAGGGCCAGGTCGCGGCGGAACAGCGGCCTCAGGACGCGGGCCAGTTCCTCCAGGCCCGCGAGCCGACCGCCGAGGTCCCGGGGGACGAACTCGGCGGCCATCCCGGCCTCCGCGAGCAGCGCCTCGGTGGCCTCAGGCGTCTCGCGGGCCTCGTCGGCGCGGAGCAGGGCGAGGTGCCCGTGCGGGTTCGCGGGGTCGAACGGGTCGCCGAGCACGGCCTCCAGCCGGGCCGCCCGCAGCGGCTCGGTGGCCCGCGGCGCGCCCGCGGCGGCCCGTACCCGGGCGGCGGTACCGGCTGCGGTACCGGGAGGAATGTCCCGTGCGGGGGCGTGGGTGTCCCGCACGGGGGCTTGGTCGGTCCCGGCCGCGCTCACAGGACGCGGACCGCGCCGAGGGCGTACTGCGTGGCGTACCGCAGTACGGACAGGCCGGCCTTGCCGAGCGCGTCGCGCACGTGGTGGCCGGCGGCGACGGCGTCGGTGCCCTCGCCGAGCACTCGCTCGATGCTGTCCTCGTCGAGCAGCACGTGGTGGCGGGCCGTCAGGTTCACGCCCGTCTCGTCGGGCTCGATGGACCACTCGCCCGCGTGCGCGGTGAGCAAGGACGAGGTGCGGGTCTGCTTGTAGACGATCCGCTGGGCGCTGGGGAAGCAGATCCGCACGGACTCGGTGCTGTGCGTGCCGCCGTCGACGGACATGCTGCCCATGGACATCAGTTGCACGCCCGGCTCGTCTTCGACCAGGTCGAGGCGGGTGACGTGGGGGAGTTCGGCGGGCCAGTCCTCGGCCTCGTACAGGAAGTCGAAGATCAGCTCGGCGGGGGCGTTGACGTGGAGGGTGTCCTCGAAGGACCACACCAGGTCGTCCAGCCGGGTCCAGAGCCGGGCGATCTCGGCCAGCCGGTCGAGCTGGGAGCTGCTGTTGGCGGCTGTGACGTCCTCGATCCAGGCGACGTCGGCGGGATTGTCGCCGTCGACGGTGAAGGAGTGCTCCAGGGTCACCCGGGAGCACTCGCCCAGCGGCTCCACGGTCCACACCCCGCTCATGAACCGGGCGGGGGCGGCGGGCACGTCCATGGTGAACTCCACGCGCAGCCGCTGCACGTCCAGACGGCGGCTGGAGATCCAGGACTTGACGGTGTCGCCCGCCGTGGCCCACATACGCAGCCGCTCCCGCGTCCCGTCGAAGTCGAGCTGTTCGACGTGGACACAGGGCGGGAAGAACAGCGGCCACCGTGTGGCGTCCGCGATCAGCCCGTACAGCACACCGGCCGGGGCCGCCGCGATCACTTCGTGGACCGTGCGGTGCACTCGCGCATCCGACATCCTCCACACCCTCCTCGTTCAGTACTCCGGCCCGCTCCGACCACCGCGTGCGGGCGGGGCGCCGTGGCCGTGCCGGTCGGGCTCCGACCCCCGGCCGGCACGGATCCACTCGTGCCGGTGTCCTCGCACCGGCACTCCCGCCCGCCGCGCGTCGAGGCGGCAAGCGCTTCTGGAATCCGCCTCGACCGGCGGGCGTGTCAACGACCCTGTCCGGAGCCGCTCGAGGCTGGTCCGGGGCTGGGTCGAATCCGCACGGAGCCCGGCTCGAGCGGGTAGGGCGGACGGGTCCCGCCCGGGCCGGGGCTCGAGCGTTCCTCCAGCCGGAGCCCGGACACTCGTCCCCGGGGGCCACTCAGGTGGCGTCACCCTGACGGGCGCCGCCAGCGGTGTCCCGGAGCCGATCGCGGTCTCCGGTCGACGAGCCCGGTGAGCAGGTCCCCCCAGCCGCTCCAGCGCCACCTCGGGCGGTGCCGGGAACCCGGCCTCGGAATCCGCCCCGCCGGACCGCGCGGCCAGTCGTCCCAGCCCGTCCCGCGGACCGCCCGGCGGCGTCCGCACCAGCCGGACCGCCAGCGGCCCGAGCCCCAGGAACGCGATCTCGTCGGCGAATCGCTCCGCCTGCAGCGCCGCACGGCGGGCGTCGGCACCCGCCACGCCTTCCCGGGCCGGCTGTAGTTCGGCCACCAGGTCCTCGATGTCCTCCACCGTCAAGTCGTCGCCGCGCCACCCCGCGTCCGCGGGCACGATCCGCGCCGGCCGGGCCTCTTCGAAGCGTCAATGGTCATGCCGTGTCCTCCTCGTCGTCCCACGGGTCGCGACCCGACCGGCCACGCGGCCGGGGCGCCCGTCTGCCCACCAGCGTCCGCACGCCGGTTCAGCTCGGCTGCAGCCCCGCCGGCCCCGTGCCCGCCTCCGGTCCCGCTCCACCCCGCCTGGGCCGGGCCTCCAGCACCCGGGCGGACCGTGGCCGCACGCGGCTCGTCGCGGCACCGCGCCCGACGGCCCGGCAGCCGCCGCCTGGCCTTCCGGCGCGCCGCGCCCCGCCCTCACGGCGGCGCGGCACCTCCCCGCGCCGCCCCCGCCCCCGCCGTCCGGCGGCCGACCACCGAAGGTGAGTGCCGTGAACCCGTTTGCCCTCGTCCGCGCCCTGTGGGACGGATTCGTCGTCCTAGGGCTCCTGCACGTCGGCGAGAGCGAGCTCGAGGCCCGCCTGGAGCGTGAGCCCGGGTACGGCGCCCCGCCGCCCGGCCACCCCGAACGGCTGTGCCCCGAGGACCGTTGAGCCACTTGAAAGGCCGACTGCGGCGCCGCGAGCTGCGGCGCGCTCCCCGGGCGGGGGGCTGAGCCGGGCGGATCGACATACCGGAGCCCTGTCACATGCGCCGACGGGCGTCCGGCAGGGAGGCGGTCGGCCGGCCCGGCCGACCGGATCGCCCATCCCCGACCCGGCGGCGGCCCTCACACCACGGTCCCGGTACGGAGCCCGCTGCCTTGGGCCGCCGACCTGGTCCTCTCCTGCACCGGAGCCATCACCACGGTGGTCCGGGCCGGCAGCCGGGGGCACGTCCCCTTCCCGCTGCCCTCCGCCGCCGCGGCCCCATGCTCCGCCGGCGCGCGCCCGACAAGGCTGATGTACCGCCGGGGCGTCTCGGCCCCGTCCACGCCCTCCTCGTCAAGCGTGAACCCGTACCGCGACTCGACCTCGCCGGTCAGCTACCGGATCGCGAGGGAGTCGTACCCAGCTCCAGGAACGGCACGTCCAGCACCTCCCCCGCGGATCCTCCAGGCCGTCAAGGCCCTCGTCCGCGCCCGCGCAGCACCGCAGCATGGCGAAGAGCTCATCCGGTCCGAAGCGCTCCCCTGGTGCTCCCCTCGTCGGGGTCCCGCGGCGGACCCGCTCCTCACCCCGGGGCCGCCGCAGGACCGGCCGCCACCACCGGGTCCCGTGCGGGACCCGCCCGTCACGCCCCCACGGCCCGTACGACGGCGGCGGAGTTGAACCCGCCCCGCCCACGGGCGAGCACCAGCGCCGTACGCAGCCCGGGCAGCCGCCGCGGCGCCCCGGTCACCAGGTCCAGCCCGTAGTCCGCGGCGGCCCGTACGGTCCCGGTCGTCGGCGGTACGACCCCCTCGCGCAGCGCGAACAGTGCCGCCGCCACATCGAGCGAGGAGCCGCCCGCGCCCAGCCGCCCGGTCATCGACTTCGGCGCCGTCACGGGCACCCCGTACGGACCGAACAGCGCGGCCAGCGCCGCCGCTTCGGCCCGGTCGGCAGCCCGCTCGCCGGCCGCGTCCGCGAACACGACGTCCACGTCGTGCGGCGCCAGCCGTGCATCGGCGAGCGCGAGCTCGGCCGCCTCCCGCAGCCGCGGCAGGTCCGGTCCGCCGTCGAAGGTGGCGGCGCAGCCGGCCACCACCCCGTATCCGGTCGCCCCGCGCGCCGCGGCGGCGGCCGCGTCCTCCAGGACCAGCAACGCCCCGCCCTCGCCCACGACATGGCCGCCCGCAGTGTCGGCAAAGGGCAGGTAGGCGCGGTCCGGGTCGGCGGCCGTGGTCATCCGGCCGTCCGCCAGGTGGGCGGCCCAGCCCCACGGGCACAGCGCCGAGTCGACTCCCCCGGTCACCATCAGGCTCGCGCCCTTGCGGATCTCCCGGCGGGCCCGGGCGATGGCGTCGATGCCGCCGGCCTGCTCGCTGACGACCGCGGTGGCCGGGCCGCGCAGCGCATGCCGGATGGAGATCTGGGCCGTGTTGGCGGCGTGGAACCAGGCGAAGGACTGGTACGCGCTCACGTACTTGGCGCCCTTGCCCCACAGCGCCTCCAGCCCGCGCTGCCCGAACTCCGTGCCGCCGGTGGCACTGGCGGTGATGACGCCCACGCCGTAGCAGGGCAGGGCGGCCGGGTCGGCGCCGGAGTCCTCCAGCGCCTCCTTCGCCGCGACCAGCCCCAGGCGGGTGACCCGGTCGGTGGAGGGCAGCAGCCGGCTGGGGATGTGGTCCTCGTCGACGAACCCGGCGATCTCGCCCGCGATCCGCACCGGATAGCCGGAGGCGTCGAACCGGCTGATCGGGCGGATGCCGTTGGTCCCCGCCAGCAGCGCGCGCCACCACGCCCCGGCGCCGAGCCCGTTGGGGGCGGCCACGCCGATGCCGGTGACGACCACCTCGGCGGCCGGCTGTCCGGCGGCCGCGTCGACCCGCTCCAGCTCATCGGTGCCCGGCCCGCCCGCGCCCTGCGAACCGGGCCGACCGTCAACGCCGTTGGCGCCGCTGCCACCCCACAGGCCACTCCCGTCCCTCATGCCGCCTCCCGCAGCCGCGGCCGGGTCAGCACCGTCGCCGTGTGGAAGCCTCCGAAGCCGCTGGCCACGCTCAGCACCGTGCTGGTGCGCTGCTCGCGCGCGAACAGCGGCGTGTAGTCCAGGTCGCAGGTGGGGTCCGGCTCACGCAGGTTCGCCGTCGGCGGCACCGTGCTGTGCTGGATGGCCAACACGCTGGCCACCACGTCCAGGGCGCCCGCCGCACCCAGGGCGTGTCCGATCATCGACTTGATGGAGCTGACCGGGACCCGCCGGGCGTGGTCGCCGAGGCCCAGCTTGAAGGCGCACGTCTCATGCCGGTCGTTGTGCCGTGTGCCCGCGCCGTGCGCGTTGACATAGTCCACGTCCACCGGGTTCAACCGCGCCTCGTCGAGCGCCGCCCGGATGGCGTCGGCCATCTCCTCCCCGCCCGGCCGCAGCCCCGTCATGTGATGGGCGCTGCTGTATGAGGCGAAGCCGGACAGCTCCGCGTACACACGGGCCCCCCGCCGCCGGGCATGCTCGAACTCCTCCAGGACCACCACCGCCGCGCCCTCGCCGAGGACGAACCCGTCCCGGGTGCGGTCGAAGGGCCGGGAGGCGGTCGCCGGGTCCTCCTTGCGCGGGCTGGTGAGCTGGATGCGGTCGAAGCAGGCCATGACGATCGGGGAGATCGGCGCCTCCGCCCCGCCCGCGACCATCACGTCCGCGCTGCCCTCGCGGATCAGCCCGGCGGCGTGGCCGATGGCGTCCAGGCCCGAGGTGCAGCCGCTGGAGACCGCGCCCACCGGACCCTGCGCACCGCTGTCCCGTGCCACCACCGCCGCGAGCGAGCTGGGCACGAGGTAGTCGTAGAGGTGCTCGGCGGCCTTGGAGTGGTCCACCGTCCAGGTCGCACCGAAGTCGCTGAGCAGTGCGTACTGGGTGGCCAGCCCCGTGGTGCAGCCGGCCGCGCTGCCCAGGCTCACACCGGTGCGCAGCGGGTTCCCGGTCGCCAGGACGTCGGCCAGACCGCTGTCGCCCACCGCCTCGCGGGCGCTGACCAGCGCGAACTGTGCGGCCCGGTCCAAACGCTCGGTGTCGGCGAGGGTGAAGCCGTGCCCGGCGGCGTCGAAGTCCACCTCGGCCGCCACCTGCGAGCGGTGGCCGGAGGCGTCGAAGAGGGTGACGCCGCGCGTGGCCGTACGCCCGGACGTGAGCAGCGACCAGAAGTCGCCGGTGCCGATGGCGCCGGGAGCCACCACACCCACACCGGTGACGACGACACGCTTCACCGGACACAGCCCGTGGTGCGGACCGCGACCGGCCCGGCCCCGGACGCGCCCGGTCCGGGCATTCCGGGTCCGGGCGTTCCGGGTCCTGGAGTACCGGGTCCGACGGCCGCGTGCTCCCGGCAGGCGGCCCCGATCAGGGCCGGCAGCGCGTCGTCCCCCGCGAAGAAGTGGTCGCCGACCAGGGTGCGCACCGTGATGGGGCCGGTGGTCCACTGCCGCCACTCCTGCAGGGCGTTGGGAACGGCCAGCGGGTCGTCGCTGCCGGCGAAGACGAGCAGGGGCACGTTCACGGGTCCTCCGGTGGCGGGGTCCATCGCCGCCTGCCGCAGGGCCTTGGCCAGCCGCAGGTCATCGCGCAGGACGGGCAGGACGGAGCGGTGCCACAGCCCGCCAGGACGGGCGGCGGCCCCCTTCGGCAGCGAGCCGAGGTCTCCGAGGAGCGGCAGCAGTTGCTCGTCGGGGGCTTCCGCCGCGCTCATCAGGGCGGCCGTCGCGTGCGGCGGCAGGCAGGCTCCGACCGCGAGGAACAGGGGCGGGGGCACCTCTTCGTCGGCCAGGGCACGGGTCAGGGTGTAGGCGACGAGCGCGCCCAGGCTGTGGCCGTACAGCGCGTACGGGCCGGCCTGCGCCGCCTCCAGCAGCGGGCCGAGCAGGTCGGCCAGGAGGCCGGAGCGGTCGGTGACGCGTGGCTCACGCCGGCGGGTGTCGCGGCCCGGCAGCAGAAGGGCCGCGACGTCCACCGCGGGGCCGGCCGCGACGGGCCAGCGGCGGTAGCTGGCCACGCCCGCGCCCGCGTGGGCGAGGCAGTGGAGCCGAACCCGCTGCTCCACCGCCTCGTCGGCCGTGGTCAGGGAAGCCATGCGTCGTCCTCCTCCGGGAAGCTGTTCCGTCGTGTCGCCGGGCAGCGCGTCGGCTGCGGGCCGAGTCTCGCCATCACGGCTGGAGCGGGACTCGACTCCCGCCGCGTACGGCGCACCGGCCGGGGCCGCGTGGGCAAGGACGGTCCGCGCCGCCCGGATGTCGGCTCACGCCGCGAACAGGTCGAAGGTGGAGGTGTGGCGCGGCCCGGCGACCACGTCCAGGCGCGGGTCGACGGTGAGCATCGCCTGGTGCAACCGCTGGAGCTGTGGCGACGGCTCGACGCCGAGCTCGTCTATCAGCCGCTGGCGCAGCCGGCGGTAGACTTCGAGCGCGGACGCCTGCCGGCCGGATCTGTAGAGCGCGACCATGGCCTGCGAGTGCAGCCCCTCGTGCTGGGGGTGGCGGGCGATCATGTCGGTGAGCTCGGCGATCAGTTCGACGTGGCGGCCCAGGCGCAGATCCGCGTCGATCCTGCGCTCGCGCGTCACCAGCCGGCTCTCCTCCAGGCGCATGACCTCGATGTCGAGGATCGGGCCTACGCGCACGTCGACCAGCGCGGGTCCTTCCCACAGGTCGAGGGCCTCGCGCAGGCACTTGGAGGCGCGTCCGTCCTCACCCTTCTCGAAGGCCTGCTGGCCCTCGGCCACCAGGCGCTCGTACGCGTGCACGTCGACGGATTCGACCGGTACCTGGAGCAGGTAGCCGCCGTAGCGGGTGGCCAGGACGTCCTTGGCGGAGCCCGGGACGTCCGGGCCCACCGCGGTGCCCAGGCGGCGGCGCAGTTGAAGGATGTACGTCTGGAGCGTGGTGAGCGCGCTCTGGGGAAGGTCGGCGCCCCAGATCTCCTCCATCAGGGTGGGCACGGGCACGACCCGGCCCGGGTAGAGGGCGAGCAGCGCCAGGATCTGGCGTGGTTTGCCGGCCGTCGGGACGATGGACACCCCATTGACTTCGGCATCCAATGGACCCAGAACTTTGATCTTCATGATTCCCCTCCCAGCCTTATCAGGCCGCCATCACTTTCCGGCCGGTTGTGAATCCTTCGACGACGTCGCATTCCGGCCCTTTATGTCATTGGCGTGCTCCTGAGGCCAGGGGCACCATATCCTTCGACAACCCGTCCCCCTGCAATCGTCTAGCACGGCTCTAGCCCCTCTCCAAGGAATACCGAGACACGCCACCGAGGCGTCACTGACAAGGCGCTGACAAAGCGCTGACAAACACTCCGCAAGCAGCCATCGCGCTTTCCCGGCACCTTTCCGCACGCCGTGCGCACTGTTAAATTTCCGGCCATGGCGACCGACACGACGGCGCGCTGCGCCGACCCACGGACCCGCGGGCTGCTCGGCCCGGCCGGTCCGGGCGCTACCGCAGGACTGCCGGCTTTGCCGGGGCTGCCCGAGCCGCAGGTCCTGCTGGGAATGCTCGGGATCTGGCACGGCCGGGGGGTCCAGGTGGGCTTCCCCGATCTGACGGCCGAGCATTTCCGGCCTCGCCCCCCGGGCCGGCCCGCAGCCTGAAAGGGACTTGAGAAACCCTCCACGATTCCCCGCGCAGGCGGCACGCATCGGGCATCGCGCTGCGAAAGCACCTACTCTCCGACTGGACAGGAAGGACTCGCGGCTATTCCTGAGGGAATACCGACGACAGTTCTCCGGCGGCAGACCTCTCAAGCCTTCCCGTGCGAGGACGAGATGAAGTTTCGGATCCTGGGGTCCGTCCAGGTGCTCGACGAACGCACCGGCATTCTGATGGTGCCGGCGGGAGCCAAGCAACGCGCACTGCTCGGAGCCCTCGTCGTAAAGGCGGGCCACGTCGTCTCCGCTGACCTGCTCGTCGACGAACTCTGGGGCGAGCACCCGCCGGCCAACGCCGCCAACGCCCTCCAGGCCCATGTGGCGCGGCTCCGCCGACTGCTGCCCGTCCCGCTGCCCGGCTCCGGGGAGCCGCACCACGAGTGGCTGGCGACCCGCCCGCTCGGCTACGTCCTGCGGCTGGGGGACGCCGACACCGACGCCCGGCACTTCCACCGGCTCGCCGCCGAGGGGCGCGACCTCGCGCGCACCGACCCAGGCCGCTCGGCCGAAGTACTGCGCCGGGCCCTGGCGTTGTGGCGCGGCCCCGCCCTGGAGGGCAGCGGCCGCGGCGCCATCTGCTCCGTCGAGGCCTCGCTGCTGGAGGAGAGCCGGATCGTCGCCCTGGAGTCGCTGTACGACGCGTGCCTGCAGGCCGGCCGGGCCGGCGAGATCACGGGCGAGTTGGAGAAGCTCACCGCCTCCCACCCGCTGCGCGAGCGCTTCTACGAGCTGCTGATGACCGCGCTGTACCAGTGCGGGCGCCAGGCGGAGGCGCTGCGGGTGTACGACCGCGCCCGCCGTCGGCTCGTCCACGACCTGGGTGTCGAGCCGGGCCCGGTCCTGCGCGGCCGCATGGAGGCGGTCCTGTACCACCAGGACCCCGCCGCGGCCCGGCCCGTCGTCTCCCCGGCCACCGGGCCGGCCCCGGCGCCCGCAGCGGACGACGGGCCGAGCGTCCGCCTGCTGCACACGGAACTCGCCAGCCTGCGCCGCCACGTCGAGCGCCTCACCCGCGAACAGCAGGACCTGGTGTGCCGCCTGGAAGCGCTCACCGCGGCGCACGCGGCCGGCTCCTGACGCCGCCCGCCCGGCGGGCGCCTGGCGGCACGAGACCGCCCGGAAACACCGGAGCACTTCCTCAGACCCGCGTACCGCGGGTCTGAGGAAGTGCTCCGGAGGGTGTACAGCGCCGCGTCCCGGCGGGCAGGGCTGCCGCCGCACCGTCCGTTTCACCGCACCACGAGCCGCCCTCCGGCGCCTCCGCCCGCCGCGGTGGCCGCGGTCGACGACACGGTCTCGGGGTTCGCCGTGAGGATGAACCGCTGCAGCCGGCTCAGGGCGGCCGAGGGCTCCAGCCCCAGCTCCGACACGAGCGTCGTGCGCAGCCGCTGGTAGACGTTGAGCGCCTCACCGCGCCGCCCGGAGCGGTGCAGGGCCAGCATGAACTGTCCGTGCAGGCTCTCGTGCATCCGGTACTGGTTGACCAGCACGGTGAGCTCAGACAGCAGCTCGCGGTGCCGGCCCAGCCGAAGGTCGGCCTCGATGCGCTGGTCGAGCGCGCACAGCCGGGCCTCCTCCAGGCGCTGGACCTCCATCTGGATCTGGCTGCCGACCTGGACGTCGGTGAGCACGGGCCCGGTCCACAGAGACAGCGCGTCCGCCAGCCGGCGCGAGGCGCCCTGGTGGTCGTCGGCGTCCATCGCCCGGTAGCCGGCGCCGGCCCGGCGCTCGAACTCCCGGTAGTCCACGGTCCCGCCGCGGGACGCCAGCCGGTATCCGCCGGGGAGGGTGGCCAGGACGTCCTTTGCCGTACATCGCTCGTTCTCGCCGCGGCCGAGCGCCTCACCGATCAGCTCCCGCAGTTGGAGCACGTAGGTCTGCAGCGTCGTACGGGCGCTGCGCGGCGGGTTCTTGCCCCACAACTCCTCGATCAGCGTGGCCACCGGGACCATCTGGTCGGCGTGGAGCGCGAGCAGCGCCAGGACCTGGCGCGGCTTCGGGGCAGTCGGCGTGACGGACAGCCCGTTCTCGGTGACGGACAACGCTCCAAGCAGGTTGATGTCCACGTACTCCCCCAAAGATCGCCAGGTGGCCGGTGCCCGGCCCGCCGCGTTTCCCGTCCCGCGTCGCCCCTCTGCCGGGGTCCGGTCGCGATGACGCGACCCGACTACTCGATAAAAAAACAGCACAGTTGGTTTGTCAACCCGTTGAGTTCATGCCAGGACCGGAAGCTCCTTTTACAGCCGTTCTTCAGCCAGCCTCGACCCGATCGCATACCACGCGAGATCCGGCATTCCGACAGCTCAAATCATCCCTTACCACTACGAATTTCGCGTCGCCCAACTGGCGCGAGCCAAACGCGACGTGGCCGGAACGCGGTTGCGTCTACGCACGGAAGCCCCGTGGCCTACGCAGCGCATAGACCTCGGGGCAAAACGGCTCGTATCCCCCTCGGAAGCGGCCTGTTGGCGGCTAGAAAGCTCCTCCAGGGCGGATCACCGGGGGTGCAATAAAAGAACCATGCGGTCTCTTAGGGGGCCTGACAGGGCCCGCACGGCCCCCACAGGGGCCTTCTCGGGCCGTCAGGGGCCACCTCAGACTCCCCGCGCCCCCTTGGCGTCCAGCCTCACGAGCAGCTCCGGCGACGCCAGCGTGGGCAGCAGCAGTTCCCAGAACTGCGTGATCGTGCGGGGGGCCAGCCAGGCCGCGTCGCGGGCCCCGAGCACCTCGAAACCCACGGTCGCCCCCACCACCGTCGTCACGATCCCCTCCGACTCGGCGACGGAGCGCAACTCGCCCACCTCACCGGCCTCCCGGACGAGGTCCTCGACCCACTGCTGCCAGTACGCGCGCGGGTCGGCCACCGGCGCCCAGGCCGCGTCGCCGCACAGCACGAACCCGGCCCGCAGCACCACGTCCGACGTCAGCCCGCGCGCCAAGGCGTGCGTGACGTCGACGAGGCGCTGCAGCCGGCTCCCGGCGCCCGGCGACGCCTCGCCGAGCAGCGCTCCCAGCCGCTCCAGCGCGGCCGCCTCGACGGCCTCGGCCAGAGCCACCTTGTTGTCGAAGTGGAAGTGCAGCGCACCGTAGCTCACCCCGGCCAGGGTGCAGATCTCGGTCAGCGACGTGGCCGTGAAGCCGTCCCGGTCGACGACCTCGGCCGCGGACCTGATCAGGGCGTCCCGGGTTCGCAACGCGCGTTGTTGTCGCGCCATCAAGTGCTCCGTTACTGCGGGGGGTTGCCGTGCTTGCGGGAGGGCAGGTCGGCGTGCTTGCTGCGGAGCATCGCGAGGGCGCCGATAAGCACCTCGCGGGTCTCGGCGGGGTCGATGACGTCGTCGACGAGGCCGCGCTCGGCCGCGTAGTACGGGTGCATCAGCTCTGCCTTGTACTCCTTGACCATCTGCGCCCGGGTGGCCTCAGGGTCGTCGGACTCGGCGATCTGCCGGCGGAAGATGACGTTGGCGGCGCCCTCGGCACCCATGACCGCGATCTCGTTCGTCGGCCACGCGTAGGTGAGGTCCGCACCGATGGACTGGGAGTCCATGACGATGTACGCGCCGCCGTAGGCCTTGCGCAGGATCAGCGAGATCCGCGGCACGGTCGCGTTGCAGTACGCGTACAGGAGCTTGGCGCCGTGGCGGATGATGCCGCCGTGCTCCTGGTCGACGCCCGGCAGGAAGCCGGGCACGTCCAGCAGCGTGATGATCGGGATGTTGAACGCGTCGCACATCTGGACGAAGCGCGCGGACTTCTCCGAGGCCTCGATGTCCAGCACGCCGGCCAACGTCTGCGGCTGGTTCGCCACGATGCCGACGACCTGGCCGTTCAGACGGCCCAGTGCGCAGATGATGTTGCGCGCCCAGCGCTCGTGGACCTCCAGGTACTCCCCGTCGTCGACGATCTCCTCGATCACCACGGCCATGTCGTACGGGCGGTTGCCGTCGGCCGGGACCAGATCGAGGAGCACCTCGGAGCGGCGGTCCTGAGGGTCCGAGCACGGCACGCACGGCGGGTACTCGCGGTTGTTCTGCGGCAGCATCGACAGGAGGTAGCGCACCTCGGCGATGCAGGTCTCCTCGTCGTCGTACGCGAAGTGGCAGACACCGCTCGTCTCGGCGTGCACATCCGCACCGCCCAGCCCGTTCTGCGAGATCTCCTCACCCGTCACCGCCTTGACCACGTCCGGGCCGGTGATGAACATCTGCGAGGTTTCGCGCACCATGAACACGAAGTCCGTCAGCGCCGGCGAGTACGCCGCACCACCCGCACACGGGCCCAGCATCACGGAGATCTGCGGGATGACACCCGAGGCCTTCGTGTTGCGCTGGAAGATGCCGCCGTAGCCGGCGAGGGCCGAGACGCCCTCCTGGATACGGGCGCCCGCGCCGTCGTTCAGGGAGACCAGCGGCGCACCGGCCGCGATGGCCATGTCCATGATCTTGTGGATCTTCGTCGCGTGGGCCTCGCCCAGCGCGCCGCCGAAGATCCGGAAGTCATGGGCGTACACGAAGACCGTGCGGCCCTCGACCGTGCCCCAGCCGGTGATGACACCGTCGGTGTACGGCTTCTTCGCCTCCAGACCGAAACCCGACGCCCGGTGCCGGCGCAACTGCTCCACCTCACGGAAGGAGCCGGCATCGAGCAGCAGCTCGATGCGCTCACGAGCCGTCAGCTTCCCCTTGGCATGCTGCGCCTCGGTCGCCTTCTCGCTCGGTCCGCCGACCGCCTGCGCACGGATCGCGTGCAGCTCGGCCACACGCCCGTGAGCGTCCGCCGCCTCCACAGAGGCCCGAGGAATGTCATTCACTACGGTCACGACACGTCCCTCCCTCTCAAGGTGCGGCCCGATCGACAAACCTCACCGTAACAAACCGCTTAGGCGGTTTGAACAGGAGAAGCATGGCACGCACACGAATCAGCCATAGGTGAACCAGCTGGGCCTCAACGCCAGCTGTACGGAGAGCGGTAGACCGCGCTGGACCGCTCCGGTTGCCACAGCGGAACGTCCGGCGACTCCACGTCGTCACCCTCCGCGTCCCGCCCCGCCAGGACCGAGCACAACACGACGGTGACCGCAGCCAGCTCTTCGTCGCTGGCCCGCCCGCGCTCCACTCGGAAGGCGAGCTTCCCGGTGTCGAAATCTCCCATCCCCTCCTCCTCGGGTCTGACGCCCACCGTCGGACACCGGCCTAAAGAAGCGCTCCGGTACCGCTTGAGACCCGCCTGGGAGCACCACCGATCCCCGAGCGTCCCTCTGCTCGTCCTCACCTGGGGAATTCCGGAAGTCCGGCGCGGCCGGAACTGATCGGAAGCAAAGGGTCCGGATTTTTCGGACCGAGGGGGATTGCCTCCCCTGGAGCTGAAACCGGCGGGTATGTATCTTTCCGGGCCTCGGAGACCACAGCCGACCCATCTCGCCACAGCGACTCAGGGGGAGACCAATGACTGCGAGCACGTTCCACGTCGAACGCACCACAGGCTTCCGGTACCCCAGCCTGACCACCACCGTCCCGAAAGAACTGGTGCACCGGGCTTCCATCGCCGAGGTCGTGCTCACGGACTGGCGGCGCGAGGACGACACCCGCTTCTCCCTCACGGCCCAATGGCCGCGCAGCCACAGCTTCTTCACCGCGGTCGAGGACGGCCGCCACGACCCGCTGATCGTCGCCGAGACGGTCCGCCAGTCGGGAACCCTGCTCGCCCACGCCGAATTCGGCGTTCCGCTCGGCAACCACTTCCTCGTCCACGACCTCGACGTCGCCGTACGACCGGAGCACCTCGAGATCGGGCATTCCCCGGCCTCGGTCGACATCGAACTGACCTGCACGCGCATCCGACTGCAGCGCGGCGTCGTGGCCGGCCTCCAGATCGAGACCGTCATCCGGCGCGACGGCAACGTCGTGGCCACCGGCGGCGGCTCGATGAGCTGTGTCACCCCGAAGACCTACGCGCGGATACGCGCTTCGAGACCGCTCAGCGACGCCGGCGGCCCGCCGCCGCTCATCGCCCCCGCCGCACCCCAGAGCGTGGGCCGGATGTCGCCGACCGACGTCGTGCTCTCCCCCACCGGCGAGCATCACACCTGGCAGCTGCGCGTCGACACCCGCCACCCGGTGCTCTTCGACCACCCCGTCGACCACGTACCCGGCATGCTCCTGCTGGAGGCCACCCGCCAGGCCGCGGCCGGTGTGCTCGGACGCTCCTCGCTCATGCCCTTGTCGATCTCTGGCAGGTTCGACCGGTACGTCGAACTGCACAGCCCCTGCACGGTGGCCGCCCACCGCGTCCCCCAGCAGGACCGCACCGGCACGCGGGCCGTCCTGGTGACCGGCCATCAGGACGGCCGCCTGGCCTTTACGGGTACGGTGACGGCGCTGCCGCGCGCGCTCTGACCCCGCGCGAAAAACCGCGACCCCCCGCGCCCCCACCGCAAGGCGCGGGGAGGGTCCCCACACACGCAAGGCTTGGCCGGGACGCCCGCCGCTGTAAGATACATACTGGGCGGTTTATTCCTGCAAGCCTCCCCCGCCGCTCGACACACGCCCACTGATGGAGGGAGGAGAGGCATCATGGCCGAACAGGTCCGGGCCATCCGCACCCGGCGCGCCATCCTCACGGCCGCCGCGAAGGTGTTCGAGGACCGCGGCTACCAGGCCGCGACCATCGCCGAGATCCTCGCCACCGCAGGCGTGACCAAGGGCGCGCTGTACTTCCACTTCCAGTCCAAGGACGACCTCGCCCAGGTCCTGCTCGCGGAGCAGGACCACCGCCTGGGCGTCCCCCCGCGCCAGTCCAAGGTGCAGGAGATGGTCGACGTGGTCATGCTCCACGCCTACCGCCTGCAGACCGAACCCCTCGTCCGCGCCGCCGTACGGCTGTCCATGGACCAGCAGCCGGGCCTGGACCGCAGCGGCCCCTTCATGCGCTGGGGCGAGGTCGGCGTCGCCCTGTTCACCCAGGCCCAGGCCCGGGGCGAACTCCTGCCGCACGTCGTCCCCGCCGAGACCTCCGACGTCATCGTCGGCGCCTTCGCCGGCATCCAGTCGATGTCCCAGGCCGTCAGCGACTACCAGGACCTCACCCGCCGCGTCTCCGCCCTGCTGCGCCACACCCTGCCCAGCGTCGTCATCCCCTCGGTCCTCGCCTCCCTGGACCTCAGCGACTCCCGCGGCTCCAAGGTCTTCGCCGAAGCCATCCAGGTCCTGGAAGACCCTCCCGTAGCCTGAGCTTGTCATTCATGGTCCGGTGTGGCCGGGGTGCCCTGCACGCGGCCGGCGTCTCCGACAACACCTGCGGCATCCACCTGCTCTCCAGATCTCCGCCGCGACCCCTCGAGTGACCAAGGCGGGGGCCGACACCGGCTATCGAAC
Organism: Streptomyces sp. NPDC001816; assembly: GCF_042892235.1. Lineage (NCBI taxonomy): Bacteria > Bacillati > Actinomycetota > Actinomycetes > Kitasatosporales > Streptomycetaceae > Streptomyces > Streptomyces sp. NPDC001816. The sequence continues at coordinate 22,631 of NZ_JBIATY010000021.1, read as the reverse complement.
GAAAGCCATCGACCACGGCGCCCGCCTCGGAATCGACGGTGAAGTCGTCCAACGCGACCCCGGCGGCGAAGGGTTCACAGTGATCCCCCGACGTTGGGTGGTCGAGCGGACCTTCGGCCGGCTCATGCACCACCGCTGTCCCGCACGCGACTACGAGACCCACTCCACCGCTCCGAACGGTCGCAAGCCACGGTTTCGGGAAGTGATGGGGAGGGGCAGAAGCCGCCGGCAGGACACCTACCCGAAACTGTCACGCAGATACGGCGGTCGCCCCACCACGGCAAGCTCCCCGCACCGGGCCCCGAAGTACGCCGCCAGTGCCTCCCTCAGCCCCTCACCCCCGCCGCCCCCCTCGGCCTCGGCCCACCCGACGTACCCGTCCGGCCGCACCAGCACCGCCCCGTACGGCACCGCCGCCGCGGCCCGTGCCCGCACCACCCGCACCGTCCCGCCCCAGGGCCGGACGAGCTCCTCGTACAGGTCGGGGACGGAGCCCCCCAGCACCAACAGCACCGGCCCGCCTCCCCGCAACATCCCGATCAGGTCGGTCTCCGCCCCACCACGGTGCCCCCCGGTGTGGAGCCGCGCATTCGCGAGAAAAGTCCCCTCCCCACCACGTGAGCGCACGGCATCGGCCGAGCCGACCCACCGCTCGTACACCGTGTCCTGCCCGCTCACCATCCCCGCCAGCCCCTCACCCCCACCGTCGGCGAGGACCGCGCCCAGCATCCGCGCCACCTCGTCCCCTTCCGGCACCGGCCGCATCAGCCCCAGCTGCGCCCGCGTGTTCTCGATGACCCGCCGCGCAGCCGGCCGCCGCTCCCGGTCGTACGAGTCGAGCAGCTCCGCCCCCGCCTCACCGCGCACCGTCAGCGCCAGCTTCCAGCCCAGGTTGACCGCGTCGAGCACGCCCGTGCTCAGCCCCTGCCCGCCGATCGGGAAGTGCACGTGCGCCGCGTCCCCGGCCAGCAAGATCCGTCCCGCGCGGAATCGCCGTGCGAGCCGCGTGAAGTCGCTGAACCGGCTCAGCCAGCGCGGCTCGGCCAGCCGGATGTCGCGCCCGGCGATCCGGGACACCTCCCGCTCCAGTTCCTCCGGCGTCGGCGCCGCCCCGCGCTCGCCCTGCGCGCCCGCACAGTCGAGGGTGCGCAGGTGCAGCGACCCGTCGGCGTCGGGCTTGGCGGCGAGCCAGCCGCGCGGCGTCCGGTGCCAGCCCGGCGACAGCGCGCCGGGGTCCACCAGCCGGGCCTGTCCGGCCAGCGCGGACACTGTCGCCGGGTACGTGTCCGAGGCGATGCCCGCGAGTTCGCGCACCAGGCTCCGTGCGCCGTCCGCGCCCACCACGTACTGCGCGATGCAGGACACCGGCCCCGCGGGCCCCGCGGCGGTGACGACGACCGCGTCAGGCTCCTCGACGAGCCCCGTCACCGCGTGGCCGCGCAGCACCCGCGCGCCCGCGGCCCTCGCCTGCCGCTCGAAGAGCCGCTCCAGCTCCGCCTGGGGGCACTTCAGGATCGGTACGGGCTCACCCTCGGGCACCGTGATGACGAGCCCGGGCACCCCGGCGAAATGAAAGTCCGCCGCGGACGAACCACCGGCGAAGCACCCACCAGAAGCACCGCCGAAGGAACCCGAAACCGAACCCCCGAACCCCCCCTCCGGCAACCGCCCCCGCCTCGCCAGGCATTGCACCGCCCGCGCATGCAGCGTCGTCGCCTTCGGCTGCTCCGAGACGTCGTCCCGTGCCTCCAGGACCACCGTGTCGACCCCGAACGCCGCCAGTTCCGCCGCGATCAGCAGGCCGACCGGGCCGCCACCGACGACCGCCACCTGTACACGCATCGTGCTCTCCCCCCGCACACGCCGCCGTTTCCCCGGGCCGCTCTGCGGCCGCAGAAAACTTACTGGTTGCCCCTTCCTTTTCGGGCCTCTCTCAAGCCCCCCTCCAGCCCCCCGAAACCGCGAGCGCACCCCTGTACGCACCCGGCCGACAAAGCGGACCACGCCGCCCGGCCCCGCGATGGCGAATCACGACACGAGCCCCGGGCGTCGGCGCGGAACCGGCCAAAGCCCGTCCCCCGAGCCGCCATCGGCAGCCGTACGGAACCAGCCGCGGCAAAAACCACCGGCCCGGCTCCACCACGGCCGGCAGCGGCCACGCCGACCGACGACCAACAACCGACAGTGCCCCCTCCGCCACCCCTGCCGGAGCCCCTTCCTCCCACCACCGCCGCTCTGGATGGAGGGAGTAGGTCATGCCCACCCGCCGTACCGTGCTCAGCGCCGCCCTTGTCACCGCCGGCACCGGCGCGGCTCTCACGCCGCTGGCGCTTTGGCCATCGAGAAGTTCAAGCTCGCCATGCCGGTCCCGCCGGTCATGACCCCGTACTCGACGTTCGACGGCACCGACCGCTCCGTCATGACGATGCGACGGCCCGGCGCGAGAGCAACCCGGCTTCCAGACCGAGGTGTTCACGTACGGCGGCTACTTCCCCGGCCCCGTCCTCCGCGCCCGCTCCGGCCGTCCCGTGCAGGTCCTGCAGTTCAACGGCCTGGACAAAAACACGTCGGTCCACCTGCACGGCGCCTTCGTGGCCCAGGAGGAGGACGACGGCCGCCCAGCCGACGGCAGCGAGATCGTACAGATCGGCTCCGACGACGGCCTGTTGGAGCGGCCCAACCCGACGGCTGGGCGCTCAGATCGTCCTGGAGAACGCCGCCCTGGGCGGTGCCACCGCCGAGGCCGTCGGCCAGGTCCTGCGCTTCGACCTCGTCCGCACCGGACACCGTCATGCTGATGCCGGGCGAGACGGTCAAGATCCAGGCGACGTTCGACACGTACAAGGGTCAGAGGCAAGCGGGGCCCGGGGCGCTGACAAGCGCCCCGGGCCCCGCCCGCACGTTCAGCCCCGGCCGGCCGGGCCCGGCGCTCACAGCCCGGACCACCGCTACCGCCTCAGCTCGCGTTCAGCCCGAACCCGTCGTCACCCGTGATCAGCGACATCGGCCCGCCCTCCGACCGCTCCGTCTTTCGCCCCTTGTGCCCCGGCGCCAGCGTCCGCGCGTCCACGGCCTCCGCCGGCGCGCCCTTCGCGTACAGCCCCTCCGGCTCGGTGTCCCGGTCGTGCGGTAGCAGCCAGAACACGCGCCGCCGGAAGGTCCCCGACGAGCGGGACGGCTTGGCTCCCGGCCCCAGCTGCGCGTACCCGACCATCCGCCCGTCGCGGTGGTACGCCGGCCTGCCCCGCCGGCTCGGCAGCCGGTCCAGGCTCTGCCGCACGTAGTCGAGCCGGCTGATGTCCTCAAGCCAGACGAGGTCGATCTCGTGACAGATCTCCTCCTCACCGATGAGGGCGCTCATGCTGTCTCCTCGTACGCGAGCAGGCCGATGCCCGGGTAGTACTTGCGCTGGTTGGACAGGATCATCTCTTTCGGAGAAGCCAGCCCCACCACCTCGCGGACACGTGCCGCGAAGGCCCGGGAGGAAATCGCCGGGGCGCCCTCATTCTGGCACCAGCCCCGGTACGCCGCGTAGAGCTGTGCCTGCTCCGCCCGCAGATCGGGCTCCATCCGGCAGGACTCCCCCAGGAAGCGCCCCGTGTGGTCCTCCGTCTCCGCGTACGCCGTGGTCGCGATACGGACGCGCTCCGGACCCGTGAGGTCCTTGTCCCCGCCCAGGTAGCGGCGCGCGCCCTCGATGAGCCAGTTCAGGATCCCAGGGCCCTCCTCGGTGACGAGGATGTCGGCCAGGTTGTCGATCTTGCGGTCGTCGGCGACGACCCGCTCGAACGGGATCAGCCGCATGCGCCGCCAGAAAGCAAAGCCGCCCGTGCCCACCTCGGGCCGGTGGTTGCCCAGCAGCCACAGCTTGTGCGTCGGCTCGAAACTGAAGAAGTCCTGCCGCATCCGCCGCGCCTTGATCCGGTCGCCGCCGGTGAGCAGTTTGACCCGGGCCTCGTCGAACCGGTCCCCCGGCTTGACTTCGCTGCACACGATCACGCGGCGCCCGTGCAGCTCGGCCAGGTCCGTCGGGTGGCCTTCGTACGGGCGCGCCATCAGGAAGCCGGGGGGCGCCGCGTCCGCGTAGTCGCCGAGCAGCTTGATCAGTACGTCGAGCAGCACGGACTTACCGTTCTTGCCGGAGCCGAACAGGAACGGCATGACCTGCCCGCCCACGTCACCGGTGACGGAGTAGCCGAGCAGCAACTGCAGGAAGCCGATCATCTCGGCGCCCTCGGGGCCCTCCCCGAAGGTGTCGGTCAGGAAGCGGTTCCAGCGCGGGACGGGCATCGGCTGGGGCGGGGCCGTGGTGGACCGGGAGTGGAAGTCCTTGGTGGGATCGGGCGCCCGGATCCGCCCGGTGCGCAGGTCGACGATGCCGGCCGGCGTGCACAGGGCGTACGGATCGGCGTCCAGGCGCGCGGCGTTGAGCACCATGCCGGGCGCCGACTTGGCCTGCACGAGCATGGCGTTGATGCCGCTGGTGCTCAGGGCCCGGCGGCGGTGCTGCTGCAGCGCGGCGGGCGTGTGGAGCCCGCGCGGGTCCTGGGTGGCGATGGACTCGGCCAGGTCGCCGGCCGCCCACAGGGCGGTGTCGTCCTCGTCGATCTGCCAGCGGGTGCTGTCCCAGCGGTACCAGCCAAGCCCCGGCACGTGCCGGTAGTCGTTGGCGTACAGCTTCACGAACAGCTTGGCGTTGCCGCGGTCGCTCAGCGTGTCGGGCAGCAGCCCGTCCGCCGTCACCTCCCCGGCCGCCCGATCCCCTGAGAGCCCCTCAGACGCCCCCGCAGGTCCCGGAACGGCCTGGACGGCACCGACGCCCCCCGCGGCCCCCTGAGCGGGCACAGAAGCCGCCTGAGCCAGGATCTGCGCCGCGACCGCCTGCGGGTCGAACTCGCCGACGCCGACCTCCTCGTCGCCGATGAGCGCCAACTGCCCACCGAGGAGCTCCTCGCCGCCGGTCACGCCGTCACCGTACGCCTCGTCAGCGAACGCGCCGTCAGCCCCGGACGGCGACTCACCGGCGAACTCCTCGTCGCAGTACGGGGCGTCGTCCTCGGCGTACGAACCGTCGCCCGGATACGAGTCGTCGCCGAACGACCCGCCCACGAGGCAGCCCTCGTCCAGCAGCGCGCCGTCCAGCCGCCGGTCGTCGGCGAAGGACCCGGACTCGTGCCCTGGCCGGCCCGGCCCGTCGTCGTCCAGCGAGGCCTCCGCGAGGCGCTTGTGGCGGTCCGTGGTCACGAGCGGCCCCCCGGAGTCAGCGGGCGGTGGGAGCCCGCGCTCAGCCCACTGCGGATGATCGCCCCGCTGCGCCGCTCCTGCCCGGGCCGGGCGTAGTCGGCCGCGTCCCGCAGGGCGCGCTCGGCGTCGGACGCGCTCAGCAGCCCCGCGGCGACCAGCCCGCCCGCGGTGTACGCGGCACGGTTCAGCTTCTCTGAGAAAGCCGCTCCCTCGGGTACGGCGGCGCAGGCCGCCACCTCGGCCAGGACGGTGCTCAGGGCCCGCCCCACCACGGCACGGCCGCCACCGGCGGCCACGACGGCCTGCTGGGCCCGCGGCGGGACCGGGCGCGGCGCGGGAATGTGCGCGGGCGGCAGGTGCCCGGTGCGCTCCAGTTCCCTGGCCAGCCAGGCGGGCAGCTGTGCGGGCTCCCGGACCGCTCCGACCGGCTCGTACACGCCCGCGTCGGTCACCGTGCCCGGAGCGATGATGTAGCCGCCGTGCGCCCGCACATCGACCTGCCAGGCCAGTGCGCGGCCTGAACCGGACCCCGCGGAGCACTGCCAGCGGTGGCCCCGGTGGGCCCGGTACCAGACGTGCAGGCCGCCCGAGGGCGTGCGCACCCGCAGGGTCGAGCCGTCCTGCGCGGGGGACTGCTCGCCCCGCAGCGCGGCCAGCACGCCCAGCGTGTGGAAGCCGTTGGCCAGACCCGTCAGGTCGACGCTGTCGGCCACGGGGATGCCCGGCAGCAGTCTGTCCCGGTCCGGCAGCGGCTGCTCGTGCGCGTCGATGTCGATCACGATCAGGCCTGCGGGACCGCAGGAGATCCCGACACCGAGGCCGGGGTGCGCATCCCACCACTGTTCGATGCGGGCGAAGTCGAGGGTGGCCGCGTGGAACCCGTGGCACCAGCGTCCGGCCCGCAGGCAGGCGCAGTCCCGGTACGTGTGCCCGGCGGCCCGGCAGGCCTCGCAGTTGCCGGCCGGCGTCTTGCGGCCGGGTGCGAGCGGGTGCACGGGCCAGCCCTTGCTGGCGCACCAGCGCGCGGTCGCCAGCGCGAGCCCGGCGCGCCGAGCGGAGTCGGCGGGCGCGTCCCCGGACAGCGACCGAAGCCCGGAACCGGAGCTTCCGATCATGGGCCGCCCTGAGCCGCTGCGCGAATCCCGCAGCTCAGAAGCCATGCCCATCCCCTGTCAGCGACCCAAGCGACTCAACGACGGACATACCTTAGCGAAGGTCATCCGCTGAAGAGAGCATCTGGCGCCACAAGAACATCAAGGTTCACGCAGCGACTCAGCGACTGAACCCGCCCTCCCCCAGCGACTCAACCCCGTTCAGTCGCTCCTCAGTCGCTGCAAAAAAACCGCAGGTCAGACCGCATTTCGTAACCCCGACAGCGACTCAAGCGACTCAGCGACTGAATATATGACGCGCGCAGGCGCACGCGCACACACGTGCGTTGCGCTTCATATACCCGAACCTTCAGTCGCTTCAGTCGCTATTCACCCCCCATATCTCCTCTGACCTGGGCTTTCTCCAAGCGACCGAAAGCTACTCAAGCAACCTTCAGTCGCTTTTCTTCAGTCGCTGCCCCCGCCCCCGCCCCGCAGGACCGCCCGAACGGCCCCCTCCCCACAGCGACTGAAGCCGACGCGGCCTCCCCAACAGCGACTCAAGCGACTCCGCATCACACATGTAGCCCGCCCCGAGCGTTTGTACGAAAACCCGCAGACTCCGTCGCTTCGGTCGCTACCTCGGCCGCTCTCGCAGGTCAGAGCGGCCGGACCCTTCACGGCGCCGTACGCGCGCTCGGTATCCGGGCGGCCCGTCGGGGTTGGCTGTCGGCCGGGAGGGGTGACGGGACCGGCGAAGGGCTCGGCCGTGGACGCGGTCGAGGTGCAGATCCGTGAGCTGCTGCGGGAGACGCCAACGATGCCGGCGACGGTGATCGCGGAGCGGATCGGCTGGCAGCGTGCGATGACCATCCTCAAGGAACGGGTGCGCGAGCTGCGGCCCGCCAGCCTTCTGGCCTCCCGGCCTTGACGACCGCCCCCTGACGGCCCGAGGTTGCCGCACAGGAGCAGTCCCGCACCCAGCGCGGCGAAGAGCTCCGGGCCGATGGCGTGATCCAGCGGCACCCGGCTCCATCTCAGGCTTGTCAGATCCGCCAGGAGCGGATGCGGTCAGCCGCGCCGTACCCGTCGGCGCGGCCGGCGTCGATGTCCCGGGCGAGGTCGATCAGCGCGCCGTACGGCGGGTCGATTGCCTCGCCCGCGGCGTTCATGTACGACACGACGACCGCGGCGCCGTACAAGGCGTTGCGGGCCGGGAGGGGGCGCAGCCGGATCACGGCGTGCATGAGCGCGGCAGCGCGCCAGGCGTTGTCCACGGTGACGCCGACCTGCGGGGTGTTGACGCGGTGGCGGGCGACGGCGGCCACGAGGTTGGAGAAGTCGTGTACTGACGGGTGCTTGGGCAGGACCTCCGCCTGGCGCTCCAGGAGCCAGCGGATGTCGACGTGGAGCTCCACGTCAGGCCGCCCGCCCCGGAACCTCGGCAGCGTCCAGACGGGCGGGGGCATCGTCGGGGAACGCCGCGTCGAACGCATCCGCGTTGTCGGCGACGAACTGGCGGAAGACCTCCGCAGCCCCTTCGAGACGGGGGTCGCGGACCGCGTTGCGCGCGGCCTCGGTGATGAGCGCGGTCACCGTGGTGCCCTCGGCCTCAGCACGCTCCTGCAGCTGGGAGTGCAGGTCCTCGGGGACCCGGATCGTCACTGACTTCGACATACCCCGAACGTACAGCAGGCCGTACAGCACGGGTAAGGATTCAGCAGAACCGCGCCGCAGGAGGCTGCCCCTGCAGGACACGGCCCAGGGACCCCGTCCGCCCGGGGCGTCCGAGGTGACCGCGCTCGTGCGGGCCTTCGTCGATGCGGCGCTCGCCACGCAGGAGAGCCGGCTTTCTCCCGGGCTGCCACGGGCGCGGGGTGACCGGCGCGCGACGACGTCGTTGGGTACGGCGTCGCGCGCATGAACGCCCGCCCCCCGCGGATGCGCTGGCGAGCCCGGACCAACTGGTCCGGGCTCGCAGGCTGTTCGGGGTGCGGCTGCTACAGGTCGAACTCGAGGTGCTCGATGTCCGTGAGGCGGACCTCCTCGAGCTGGCCGGCGCGGCGGCCGTCGTCCTGGAAGTACACCTCCTTGAGCCCTTCGGCCGCGATCTCCCGTAGACGTTGCTCGGTGGCGCCCTGCTCCTGGGCCTCGAAGAGGCGGGCGGCGTACTGGGGCGGCAGTGCGACGGTCAGGTGCCGGAGCCGGTCCTCGTCAGTCGAGCCGATCGGCGCGGTGTAGCCGATCCGTGCGCGGGTGTCGAGGACGATGCCGCCGGTCGTCACCGCCCTCTGTCGTGCCTTGGCCCGGATCTGCGGCTGCCACCGCTTCTTCACTTCGGCCTCCAGGCGGGCGGCGAGGTCCGGTCGGGGCTTTTTGATCTGGTTCTTCACGTACCGCTCGACCGTGCGCTGCGAGATCCGCAGCATCTGGGCGACCGCCTTCGTGCCCTTGAGCTGCTTGACCAGGTACCGCATCTGCGCGGGCGCGGTCTTGGGTGCCGGGCGGGTGAACGCCTTCTGCACCGCGGCGTCCAGGCCGTCCCCGAACAGGCTCATCGTCGCCCTCTCCTACTCTCCGTTGTCGGCGTCGGTGACGGTGCCGTCCTTGATGTACCGGGCGAGGTTGAGTTCCGGCGCGTTGAACCGCTCGCGGACCTCTTCGCCCCACAGGACGCTCTGGGTGCCCTCCCACTTGACCAGGCCCGGGTTGATGCCGAGCTTGAAGCCGCCGGGCAGCGGCTTGCCGTCCCGGTAGGGCAGGAAGTCCAGCGGGCTGGTGCCGTCGACGGCGTACACGACGCAGTCGGACAGGATCGCCACCGGGTACTGCCCGGTGAACGCCGCATGCTTGACGATCTTGCGGTGGAAGTTGATCCGGGTGCGGGAGATGACCGCCGCGCGGATGTCCGGTCGCCAGGTCGGCCGGGACAGCGCCCGCCACGGCTGGCCCGGCCGCCATCCCTCGCCCCGGGGCCGCTCGCGCAGCTTGCCCAGACCGCCCTTGACCGTCGCCTTGATCGCGTCCACGACGATCGCCAGCTGCGGGTCGCGCCCGCGCCAGCCGTCCATCGCCACGAGGAAGTCGGCCGGCGCCATGTCGGCGTGCACGCCGAGGTCGGCCATCGTGGCGAGGAACGCGTCGCGCAGCCGGTTGTACCAGGCGTCCAGGTAGCGGCCGTTGTCGTAGCGCACGTATGCCTCGATCGGCGCGACGTCGTAGCCGAGCTCCACCGCATACGCCACCGTCGGCGTCGCGTACCAGGCCGGGCCCTCGGGCCGCTCGCCCTTCGGCGTGAACGGGCTGGGCAGCAGGCTCGCGTCCAGGTCCACCCACTTGTCCTTGGCGACCTGCACCCGGGACAGGTCGACGTGGGACAGGTCGACCAGCCAGCTCCCCGGGAGCTTCGGGTCGAACACCGGCGCCTTCACGTGCGTCGGCTCGCCCAGGCCGACGACCAGTCCGTTGGCGCCGGCCGCGAAGGCCATGTTGACGTCGATGCCGACCAGGTTGCGGCGCATGCATTCGGCGTCGGTGAGCGGGCGCGCCCAGTCGAAGGCCTCCTCGAACAGCTTCTCGCCGGGGCCGCGTACGTGGAAGCGCGGCAGGTCCTTGAGCAGCGGGTGCCCGTCGGGAGCCTCGCACGGCGCCGGGTCGACCGGATGCTCGCCCAGCGAGCCCGGCGTCTTGGTCTCCGACTTCCGGAAGGCGCCGGTGGCCTCGTCACGCACGGCGTGAGTCGGCGGGTGCAGCGCGGTCATCAGCTCCAGACCGGTCACGGCGGTGGAGCCGCGCGGCGTCATCACCCGGGACGCGTACACGCCCAGGACCCGGGCGAGGTCCGCCGGCGCCAGCTGCGCGGCCTGGCCCCAGTGGCGGGAGTCGAGCGCATGCCACGACGGGATGCACAGCTGCACGCAGGCCCGCTCCGAGCCCTGTGCCGGTCGGTAGATCCGCGCCCACGGACCGAACCCGCGCTTGGTCAGCTTCCACTCCGCGCGGACCAGCTGCTTGATGACCTTGTGGCCCTCCGGGAGCCGCCCGGCGAGCCGCTCCTCATCTGTGAGGGCGACGGGAAGGCCGTAGCGCTCCAGCGCGGCCTCGGTCAGGACGATCAGCGGGTCGCCGTCCTTGCCCGGCCCGGACAGCTTCGGCTGACCGAGCCGCGCCTCGCGCAGCGTCCAGTCCACCAGGGCCGGGATCGACTTGGCGGGCACGTCCAGGACCAGGCCGCCGACGCAGTACGCCAGCACCTGGCCGTCTTCGACGTCGACGACGGCGAGCGGGCCGTTCTCGAAGCGCGGGTCGGCTGCTCCGTCCACAGCGGTGCCGGCGGGGGCGGCCTTCTTCGCTCCGTGGCGCCCGGACGTCGACGCCCCCCTGGCGGTGCGCACCGGACGGGACGCGGCGGCCGGGGCGGGACCGGCGGCCATACGGGACGGGGTGTCGTCCACAGCGGCCGCGCCTTGGGTCGCCTGCCCTGTAGACAGAGTCTGTGCTTCCGCCGGGGTTGTCCGGCCGGTGAACGCCTCGGGCGCCGCCGTGTCCTGCACAGGCGCGGCGTAGGCGGGGTCGGCAGGGAACCGCTCCGCCCATCCGTTCAGGAGTCGTTGATAGGCCTGGCGGCGCGGGGCACGCGGCTCGGCACGGCCGGCTTCCCAGTTCTTCACCGTCTGCGTCGTCGTCTGCAGCACCTGTGCGAGCCGGGCCTGAGTGACCCCAGCCGCCTCCCGCAGCCGCGCCCGCTCGGCGGGCTCGGGCATCTCCGGCTCGCCGGCGAGCAGTGCTTCCACGGCAGCGAACAGCTCATCTTCCGTCGGCATGCTCCACCTCCATCACCGACCCTAACACAACTTACCCTTGGATTTGCGTTTGATTTATTCTTGGATTTACCCTTTGGGGTGTGATCAAGACGGGGGAGGGCTGGTGACCGAAGCGCTGTCGGAGCAGGAGCGCCGCGACGTGCTGGACGGGGTGATCCTGCCGGTTGCCGCTCGCCAGGCCGCGCCGCAGGAGCAGCCGGTCGTGGTGATCGTCGGAGGTGAGCCCGGCGCCGGGAAGACCCGGGTGAGTGACCTGATCGAGGCAGTGCTCAAGCAGCGCGGCGGGGCCGTACGGATCTGCCGCGACCTCTACAAGCCCGCCCACCACCACTACGCCGCGCTCCTTGCCACCGACGTCCGCACTGCCGGTGCGACGGCCGGGTCAGACACAAGCCGCTGGTCACCGGAGCGGCGATCCTGGGCTGCGCCACGGATGCCGACACCGAAAAGGTGACGTCGGCCTACGACTGGTCCACCGCTCAGCAGCGGTCCACGACCGGAGGCGACACCGGCACCACAGTGACGACGTACGACGACACCGGCCGGGCGGCCACCACCCGCACAGCCGGATCGTCCGGCTCGGACGCGGACACGCTGACGTACACCTACTACCGCCCCGACGCCACCGGCACCTGCAACTCCGTGGAATGGGCCGGCCTGCTGTGCAAGACCGCGCCCGCTGCCGCCATCACCGGCGGCGGCAGCAACCCCTCTTGGTGCGGCGCAGCATGGCTGCGCTCTGGACGCGTTCGGCCTCGGTCAGCCAGCTCCGGGAGGGTGAAGGGCCGTTGACGAGTGCGGCGATGTAGTCGGATCCGCCGGCCTTCTCGAGGTGGCCTTCCTGGGTGAGGTGGGCGGTCACCGTGAGGGGGTCTGTGGCCTGGTTGCGTCCGTACAGGTCGAAACAGGTCGACCTGCTGGCGCAGAGTCGGGGTGCCCCAGACCCGGACGACGTTGTGGTCGGTGAACGCGTACACCAGCCGGTACGCGGACATCGGGTTCGGGCCCTGACGCAGCTGTGCGAGAAACTCTTCGGCTTCCTGCCCGCTGCGCCGCGGGGTTCCGCACACCTGCCACGCCTGGCCGTTCCACATCTTCGGGATCCAGCGCTTGTGCGGCTGGGGCTGGCCGGCACGCAAGCGGTGGCGGGACAAGGGAGTCGTCCAGGCCGCGCTGGGAGGGAACACTCACGTCCGATCAGCCTCCGATACGTGAAAGCCCACCACCACCCGGTGGGCGACAGCGCTCAGCGCCAACAGCCACGCTAGCGGCATGAACTGACATCCCGTCAGCCGGCCCGCCGGGGCGCCCGGCCTGCGGCCATGCGGGCGCGCACCGCCTTCAGCTGTCCGAGCTTGTGGTGCAGCAGGTACTGGGCTGTGCGGCGGCGGGCGTCCTCGGCTGCGCCCTGGGCGGCCTCGTGTCCGTCCGGGCGACGGCGCAGCGTCGTGTCGTAGACCGCATCCGCCTCCGTCTCGGCCTCCTCGCTGACCAGCAACCGACGGTGGCCGCTGGCCAGGCGCTCGTCCCGGATCCGTTCGGCCACTTCCCGTGCAGTGAAGGCCTCCACCCCGTCGTTGCCGCCGCTGCGACGGCACATGTCGGCAACGAGCGCCCGGGTGTCGGCCGTGCACTGCTTGGTCAGCGCTGCGACCTGGTCCGCATCATCCAGGTCCGCCCGGACTGCGACGGCCAGGTCGACTGCTTCCCGCACCAGAGCGTCCGTACGCTGCCGGTAGGTGCACTCCGGGCACAGGCCGGCGGCGCCGGGCAGCCCGCACTCGGTACAGGCCGCCGACCTGCGTGCCAGCTCAGCGGCCTCCTCCGCCTGACGGCGCCGGTCCGCGGCAGCCCGCCGCACCTCGACCTCGGCAGCGGCACGCGCATGCCGGGCCTCGGTTCGGGCCGCCTCGAGCATCGTGTGCTCGCGCAGCTGTTCTTCGTAAACGACCCGACGGCGGGCCCCATCCGCGTCAGCGAGCTGGGCGTCGACCACCGTGCGCAGCCGGGCGCGCTGAGCGCGCCGGTCGGCGACCACGCCGGCGCAGGACGGGCAGTCGCCTCGGGTGTCGAGGCGGATCCCGTCGTCGCAGCGCAGGTCCGTACAGGCCTGCCGCTGCACCAGGCCCCGACCCAGCAGCCAGCCCATGGGATCCCGCACCAAAGCCTCACCGCCGACCTCGTCCAAGCGGTCGGTGAGCCGGTCGGCCAGCAGCCGCGGCGCAACGCGCTCATCAGCGATCCCCGACAGGACCTGCAGCGCCTGCACCGCCGCTCGACGGACCACAGCCTGCTGACCTCGGTCCAACCGTTGCCACAGGTACGCCGCCGGCGCCAGAGCCACCCGCAGACGACGATCCGGCAGGTCGGCCACCTCCCGCCCCTGCTGGCGTCCATGACCGCCGACCACGACCGTCAGCTGAGAACGGCCAGCAGCACGAGCTGCCGTGTGACTTTCACTGACCTGGGACATCAACGGCTGTTCCCCGCGAAGCGGGCCGTCCTCGCGCACGCACGCGCGGTCCGGCAGACCAGGGTTCCCACCACGGCCTTCGCCGGAAAAACCACCAGAGAGCTGCGGAGGGAGGACAGGAGTGACCACAGAAGCGTGGGAGGCGTGGAGCTCTGCACCATCGGGACGCTCTCGGTCTTCCGCCGGGGCGGCACCCTCAGACCCCGAATCCCCAGATGCGCCAAGGGGACCAGCAGCAGCGGCCGGAGCATGATCTCCGACTGCACCATCGGGACGCTGCGAAAACACCGCCTTCGTGCCCTGAGCAGCCTCCACCGGGGCCAGGACCCGGCCGTAGGCGCGGGCCACTGGCAGCAGCATGACCCTGCCCCGGCCGTTCATCCGCGTCGCTGTCGCCTTGCGCTGCCGCGCCACGACACCGGCCTCCGCCAGCCTGGCCAGGACCTTCCGCGCCCCGGACGCCGAGCAGCCCAGCAGCCGCGCCAGGGTCGCCGCCCCACGCCCGTCACGGGCCTTCACCGAGCCGCCGCACAGCTGCAGCCAGCCCGACGACCGCGTGTTCAGCACCATCAGCAGCAGCCCGAGCCGGTCGGTCGCCGCGCCCTTGCCCGTACGGCCGGCCAGCAGCCCGGCCGGGATCGGCTCCTTGCCCTTCGGCGTCCAGCCTGGCCCGAATAGCGCCTCGATCAGGCGCAGCAGCGTCGCCAGCTCCGCCTTCGACAGGGCCAGCGGGTCGGCCGCTCCCCCGTTTTTGCGGGCGGTCCACAGCGGCATGACCAGGCAGTCCAGCCCGGTCGGGTGCCCCTTCGCGTCGGTCACCACCCTCGTGCGCAGCGCACCCGAGCCGCGCAGCGCGGGCAGCACCCGGTGGTGGACCGTCGTCTCCTTCACACCCAGCCACCGGCCCAGCTCCGCGCCCCAGATCGATGACTGGTTGTCGTCCACGCGGCCCCGCGGCGCCCGCGACTTCGCGTACAGCACCACGGCCGCCAGCCGCGGTGCGTCCTTCAACCCCGCCAACGACGGGTCCGCCAGCAATGCCCGGACTGCGGCCAGCAGTCGCAGCCGCATCCCTCGACCCAACCGCAGCGCGTCGTCCAAACCCTCGCCCTCAGGCTGCCCCCACGCCGGCACCGAGCGCAGAACATCCCGCCGATGGAGAGGCGTCGGAGCGCCGACCGCGTCATCGTCGACTGCAGGACGCGGGGCAGGGAGCAGTGCGGTGGTCGGTGCCGCGAAAGAGCTCACCGCGCACCCCCGGAGGCTCCGAGCCGGACACGGGCTCGGAGCCTAGGTGCAGCGGGAAACGAGCACAGCTCCCAGTGAACAACAGGGCATACGTGGCGAATCGGGCTGTGAAATCCCGCAAGATGGGACTTCGCAGACGTGCAGATGGGGGTGAAACGGGCATATCTGGGCTGGCGAAAGCCCAAGTAGTCATGCAAAATAGCAGCGCTCCTCTCCTTGCGAGTGGTGCTTCGCGTTCGCGTTGGAATCGAACGAGATGTTGAACCGCTTGGCCGGGTGCGAACCGGTCGGGCGATCCCTTCGGAGGGCCTGCGAAACCCTCCGGCAGCAGATGGGGCACCAGCCGAGGTGACTGCGAATCACCTGGGAGCTGGTCCCCGGGCGGCCAGGCCGCCCCTCGATCTACGTCATGCCGCTCCCCTCAACCGAGGGGCAGACGGCTGCGCGCAGCACAAACGCCCCGTCGAAGGGCCAGCTCGCGCTGAAGCGCTGCTGGCACCACGGCGGGGCGCTGTGTGTCTGGGGCAGAGTACGGGTACCCTGATGCATGTCGATCACCTTGGACTCGCTGAAAAGTAAGGGGTGGTCGGCAGGCCGAGGACCCCCGTTACAAGGTCCAGTGGCCCGCCCCCTCGACTTGCTGAAGGTCGCGGGGGCCATTTTCTTTTGATCAAGCTCGGAGACACGATACTCCCATCCGGCGATCGATGAGATCCCGGTGACCACGTGTCGCATAGGCGTTCTGACGGCGTTTCAGTAGTGCCTCGATTATCGGCTACGCGAGAAGACGAACGACCCTGCCGCCACCGTCGTCGTCCCGGACAGCCCACTGCCGTCGCCCCGAAGGCAGCCAGGACTTCAGCTGGACCCCGTCGAGCGTCGCCACGATCCTGCCGGCGGACAGTTCCTCGACCGCGCGGACGTTGCGTCGCGGGTCCCAGCTCGTACTCAGACCGGAGACCGTTTGGCGGGCATCCTCTCGACGGTCGGTTCGCGGGGCCGCTACCCGTGGTCCGGCCAGGTCATATCCCGTTATCGACCGGGGAGGTACGACCCTCCAGTCGGGCCGATGCACCACCGCGACGTGCCCTTCGCTCCACGCGTCTTTGTCCTGCCAGTCGTCAGGCGGTGCCATCAGCACGCGCAGTTCCTGTTCGTTGAGCCATTGCCACTGCTAGCAGGCCGCGACCTTCGTCATCGACGGCGAGGCGACGGGCCAGCGATGACGGCCTGGACGTGCTTGCAGCGCTTGGCTCTTCGTCGGTTTGGCAGTCAGCCGGATCGAGCAGCTGATGTCCTGGCCTCCACCCGCGTCGAGCGATCCCAGGCGCTGCTGTTTGTAGGAACCGCCGCCAAGGCAGCAGATCCAGTAGGAGTGGACCGTCGATGGCCCTTCCCCCGCCGCCAGCAGCTCTCGGCTATTACGCCGTAATAGCCGACGCGGCCCACTCCCCCGCCCGATCAGGACAACGCGGTCCCGGCCCTGAGGGGTTATTACGGCGTAATAGGTCAGGGCCTCTTCGTGCTCGCCTCCGAACTGACGCAAACCTCGTCTCCACCCCACGAAGGTGTGCCTGGCATGGCAGGCACTTGGGAGCCTCTGCCCCTGGAACCAAGGCGCGGTCGACCGCGTGCACGATCTAGTGTCTCGGCATGCGGCGTACAGATATCACTCGGGATGACGGCACCTGGACGGGCTTGTCCCTGGAGGTGCAGGCACGCCGTCAACCAGATCTGTGCCTGTTCAGCGCCGAGCGGCGGCTGCTTCTTGCTCAGCAGTCGCGGCCTGTTCTCCTTGCCGCTGTCGACGAGGACCGCTGCGGAGTGGAGTTCTGGCGCACTGACACCTACCGCTCTCCCATCCCTCCGTTGCGTGCCGGGACCGGGCGGGCTTTGGCCGGCGACCTGGATCGCTGGGCGTACCGCTTCGTACAGCATCTGCTCGATTCACCAGGCAGTCCTCTGCACGACGGCCGGTGGCTGCTCTCGTGCGAGAGCCCGCTCCTGCGCTGGAACCACGGCCGCCGGCCGCAGGCCGAGTATTGGAGCTCGATGCTCATCGAGGGCCATCCGGACGGATACATCGACTGGTTCATGCATGCCGGCTCGTGGGAGATCCTCCCGTTGCGGCCGATGCCCGATGCGGGCGGCAGCCGGGTCAAGGCGTACCGCAAGCAGGCTCGCGACGGAACGCTCCCGCCCGTCCTGTTGTGGTGGGTCAGCGGCTTGGACTGCCATCTGATTCTGGACGGTCACGCGCGGCTCGCCGCAGCGATCGCGGAGTCGACCTCGCCCTCCCTGCTGAGTCTGCACCGCACTGCACCGAGCGACGAGGTGGTCGCAGGCACCGAGCGGGCGGTGCACTTCTACGAGGCCGAACTGGCCCGCTTCGCTGGACTCCGCACCGTCCATGGCACCGCTGTCCCAGATGGTGCCGCCACCGCGGGCCCCTCCCTTGCCGGCCGTCTCCAGGAGCTGGACACGGCGCAACGGCCCACCTGGGCCTGGCCGCTGCCAGGCGGAGAAGCCGAGTGGCGCCGTGTCGCACGTGAGGTGACTGCCGACCAGTGGGTCACAGACGCGGAATCATCAGCTTGACCGCGGCCCGGGTGGTCAGACGGTTGAGGTGCTCTTGACCCAGATCACGAGCTTGCCAGCGAAAGTGCGGTCGGCTCAGACCATGCTGATCTAGGAGTGGAGGAGCCGGCGGCGCAGGCGGACCTCCTTGAACCAGCGATCGAATGAGGTTGCACGGCTTTGTCGTGCGCTTGCCCAGATCCCGTTACCGAGAACAGCAGACGCTCGGATCGTGCTGGCCCGCCAAGGCAACCGCGTTGGCCTCTCTTGGGCTCTGGCGACCAAGCCGTGCTTGCCAACGGGTGAGGACGCGCTAACCACTACAGCATTGGGATGACGGCTACTTCGATGCCACCGGGTCCGGCTATTACGGCGTAATAGGCCATGGATGCCGTCTCCTGGCCTTCCAACACCCCACGACGAGCCAGAAACTAACGTGTCGGTGCTTCAATAGATCTTGAACGTTAGTAAGGTGTCCCCATGAGTTCGCCAGCCACCTCCAGCGACCGCGAGAAGGTCGTCTCCAAACTGCCGGGATGGCTCCGGCAGAACCTCAAAATCAGAGCCGCCCAGCGCGGCGTGGAGATCCAGGCAGCCGTCGAGCAGGGCATCAGGGACTGGTGCAGCCTTGCCTCCACCCCTGCATCCATCGACACCTCAGGCGCCGACTCCTTCTCCACCTTCCTGCCTCCCGGCCAGTGGGATGAGTTCCGCCAAGTCGCCACGGACCGCCGCGTCTCCCTGATCCAGGGCCTGGCCCAGGCCGTCCAGCTGTGGCTCGACTCCAACCCCGCACCAGACGTCGCACGGCCTGAGGTCACCCGCCGCATCGTCGTCTGCAACCAGAAGGGTGGCGTCGGCAAGACCGCGATCACCGCTGGCCTCGGTGAGGCACTCGCCGAAGACCCCAACAGGCTGCACGCCGTACAGGTAGCCAAGGCTCTCGCCAAAGCCCTCCGCGAGAGCGACACCCACCCCGACGAACAGCCGGCCACTGACCCGCTCGACATTGAGAACTTGCCCGGTCTCGGACTGCGGGTTCTCCTCGTCGACTTCGACCCGCAGTGCCACCTCACCAACCAGCTCGGGGCCGCACCGCTTCCGATGAACGGCGACAGCCTCACCAACCACATGGCAGGCGACCCCAAGGGCGACCTGCGTGACCTCATCGTCTCCGTCGACGACGATGCCTTCGGCGGCCGACTCCACCTTCTGCCCGCCTGCAACGACGCCTTCCTCCTCGACGTACGCCTGTCCGCTGTGCGTGCACGGGAAGCCGCCCTGGAGCGCGCGCTCGCCCCGCTCGAAGTCGACTACGACGTGATCCTCGTCGACTGCCCGCCCAGCCTCGGCCTCAGCATGGACGCCGCCGCCTACTACGGTCGCCGCCGCGACGGCGAGAAGCCAGGCCAGTCCGGCGCTCTGATCGTCGTGCAGGCCGAAGACAGCTCCGCCGACGCCTACGAGCTGCTTACCACGCAGATCGACGACCTGCGTGGCGACCTTCAGGTCGACATCGACTACCTCGGCATTGTCGTCAACCTCTACGACTCCCGCCGGGGCTTCATCGCCACCTCCTCACTGCAGGGGTGGGTCGACATAAAGGATCCACGAGTCGTCGGCCTCATCGGCGACCTCAAGGAACAGAAGGAAGCAGTCAGGATGAAGCAGCCCCTGCTGTCCTACGCGCCCAAATCACAGCAGGCGATCGGCATGCGAGCACTGGCCAGGGAGATCGCATGAGCAAGGCCGACCAGCTGGGCGCCGGCCGTTTCGGCGGGACGCGCCCCGTCAGCGCGCGCCGCCAAGCCGTCGCCGCCGCCACTGGAGTTCCCACCGACGGCGTCGCCCCGCCCACCGAGCTCCCCCCGCACCGCATCAGCCTCAACCCTGACAACCCCCGCTCCAGCCTCGGCGACCTCACCGACCTTGCAGGGAGCCTCAAGACGCATGGCCAGAAGCAGGCCATCACGGTCATGAACCGTGACGCCTACCTCAAAGCCAACCCCGAGCGCGAAGCCGACCTGGAACCCGACACCGCCCATGTCGTCATCGACGGCAGCAGCCGCCTCGCTGCCGCCCGCGAAGCAGGTATCGCCACCGTCAAGGTCATGGTCAGCGACGACCAGGGCACCAACTCTGAGGAACTCCTCGAATCCGCTCTCGTCGCCAACATCCACCGCCAAGACCTCGAGGAGTTCGACGAGGCTCGGGCCCTTCAGCGGCTCCTGGCCATCTACGGCAGCCAGACCGCGCTCGCCAAGCGCCTCCACCGCTCCCAGGGCTGGGTTTCACAACGCCTAGCCCTGCTCAATCTCACGCCCGAACTCCAGGCTCGGGTCGGGGAAGAGCCCATTGAACTGCTGCGTGCTGTCGGCAACAAGCCGGCCGAAGAGCAGGAGGCCGCTCTCGAGGAACTCAAGCGGGAACGGGCCCGCAAGGAGACGGAGAAGCAAGAACGCGCTCGGCAGAGGACAAAGAGGAGCGCCTCGGCAGCCAAGGAGGGGGAGTCCGACAACTATTACGGCGTAATAGGGGGCGGCGAGTCGAGCAGCTCTGCCTCAAGCGCTCAGGCCGAGCAGACCGCTGATGGTCGAGCCCGCCAGCAGGCGGTGCCAGAGCCACGGACTGACTCGTCCGCACCGACGACCGACGAGAGCGCTGCTGGCAGGGAGCGGCAGGTCCGTGTGCTGCCATACGACAACCCCGGCTCCCTCACGATGCTCCTGGACACGAAGATCGAATCCAATGACATCTTCTTCGACCTGCTTCGGTTCCTGAGCATGAAGGGGCTGGAACGGGATCCGGCCAGGCTTGGTGAGCTGGCGCGATCGCTTGCTGAGCAAGCCGCTGCTCGGGCCGGCTGACCCGCACGACCTCCGAGGAAGGGGCCAGCGCTATGTGTCGGCGCCGGCCCCTTGAGGTTCCATGAGAACAAGACAGCGGTGGGAACGAGCGGGGCTGAGAAGCCTGACAGCTATTACGCCGTAATACCGGAAGCCGAGTCATGCGGACCGCGCCCAAGCGCCAAGCCCAACTCCCTTGCCGCCGATCTCCCCGAGCACGCCCCCGCTGCCCATCGATGGCGGGCCGCCGTCGACGAACCCGGCGGGATCCCTCACCTCCTACGCCACCGAGGTCGCGCTCCCGGTGAAGGGCACCTGGAAGAACCCCGCGATCGGCAGCGCCCGCGCCGACGTCGTTTTCACTGCGCCGGAGGCCGGGGTGCTGCTGCTGGAGAAGGACACCGACGGCATCGAGAAGCCGATGTGGCGCACCCGCTGGTCCGCACCCCGTCCGAGGAGTACGAGCGGGTGCACCCGCCGGTCCTGCTCGACTTCCACCAGGCCGGCAAGCGTTCCGCCAAGAGCGAGATGGAGAAGGTCGCCGATCTCGCCCGCCACCACTGGCAGGGGCGGTGGCATCCCGAGGGTGACTACCACTCCTACGACCGCTGCATCCCGATCGTGGCGACCACGCTGGACCTGCTGCGCGAACACGGCCCGGCCGGGCCCGCCTTCTGGCGCTTCGGCCGTGACCACCGCGGGAAGAGCAGCGGCGCCGTGAGACACGGCGGCCGGTGTGCAAGGACTGCAGTCGCACCCGCACCTGTGCGAGGACTGCCAGAGCCGGGCCGTCGCAGCACAGCAGCAAGCCGAAGCCGACGAACGCGAGCGCCAGGAGGCGGAGGAACAGGCCGCCGGGCAGAAGGCCGGCGGCTGGCTTTCCCGCTTCCGCACCTGACCCGGGCAAGCCGCGGCGACCGATGACGCGGGCAGGCCCAAGGCGGCTGGCAAGCCCGCGTTGTCGGTGGCGGCTGCAAGGCTGACTGGATGGCTGGCTCGATGCGATCGCCCGCGCCTACTGAGCGGCAGCGCAGGCCTGGCGGCCAGGAGCCCGGATCAGGCGGCCGGTCCGGCCTGTTCGCCGCGCAGTAGGTCGCAGCGGACATCCGCGAGGGCGATGCCGGGGATTGCGCCGACGAGTCCTCATGACAGCGTCCGGTGTGCGGACAACGGCGTGGGGACAGTGCCAGGGGGCCGGCTGCGCCGCGTCCTGAACCCGCAAGAGCCCCACGAACATGGGCCGTTACCCTCCTGGCACTCCAGCAGTAACCGTCCGGATCTAGCCGTTGTTCTCACGAGAGAGCCAACGATGTGATCATTGCATGAAGAAGATCGCATTAGGCGCAGCAGCTCTCATAGCCGTGGCCTCTCTGTCGGCGGGGTCTGCCGCCGCCGTGGCCCCCATGCCCGCACAGCCGCACCATGGGACAAGCGCATCAGGTGCGAGGCCAAGGACCCCGTTCAGTGCTCACGCAAGACCAAGGACCAGGACTACGACGCCGGCAGGGGGCAGACCATCGGCGTCATCAACGCGTTCTGCAAGAACCAGCCGGGGAACAAGTGCCCGGCCTGGGCGAAGCTGTGACAGCTCCAGGACAGGACCACCACCAAGGGGTCTTCGAGCGTCTGCCCGGGATCGTCCGCGCCCTGGTCGCCGATCACACGCCGGACCTCCCCGCCTTCAAGGGGCTGGTGATCACTGGCAGCGACCGCATGCGGCTGTACCTGACAGCACCCGACGGAAGCCTCACCTACGGCGCCGACGTGATCATCAGCCACACCGGCCCCGGCCTGCTCGCCGGAATCACATCCGGCTACCTCGACAACGAGCATGACCAGAAGCCGACCGACGATCCCCTGTGCGATGTGGTCGTAGACCTGACCAGCTACTGAACGGCCACCAGGGCGGGCGCACCCGGAAGGGTGGTGTGGGTGGACGACCTGGCTGGTCTGTTGGGCGGGCTCAGGGCTGTGATGTGTTTTTGTTCGAGTCGGTGTTCGGTCCTGTCTGGTTGGTCCGTGTCGGGGACTGAGGCCGGTTTTTCGTCTTCACTTTGG
Source organism: Streptomyces sp. NPDC001816 (assembly GCF_042892235.1). Taxonomy (NCBI): domain Bacteria; kingdom Bacillati; phylum Actinomycetota; class Actinomycetes; order Kitasatosporales; family Streptomycetaceae; genus Streptomyces; species Streptomyces sp. NPDC001816. The sequence goes on along the minus strand of NZ_JBIATY010000021.1, from coordinate 271 downwards.
TGTGTGGCACTGGTTGCGTCGTTCCCGGTGGCGGCGGTCCGGTTCCGCTGGGCCCTGGTGGTCTGGTTGTTGCCTGTGGCTCTGGGCTGTGCACCGTCACCGGCATTCCCGGTCTGCCGTCGCAGGGCACCGTCGGTACCGGCCGTCGTACGCGCCGCGTGGGTGGGGTGGGTGGGGTGGGTGGGGTGGGGGTCAGCGTTTCTGTGTTTCTGGGTGTGGGCGCCTGGGGCGTTGCGTATTCCGGTACTGACGTGGCCGGGGCATGGCGTCG
>NZ_JBIATY010000020.1:0-142541 GCF_042892235.1 Streptomyces sp. NPDC001816 | reverse complement strand
GGCGTACGGCCGAACGCATCGGCCTTCTCCGTACCGCCCTTGCCGTCCAGCGACACACTCTGGATGTTGCCGTTCAAGTGCTGGTAGAACCACCAACCCGCGCCGGCGGTGACCACGACGAGGACGGACAGGCATATCGCGAGGATCTTCAGCACCCGTTTGCCGCGCCCTGCCGGGCGGGCCCGGCGTCGCGAACGTGTGGTGCCGTGCGAACGCCTGCTGTCATGCGACCGTGAGCTGCCGTGCGAGCGGGATGCGGCGCGGGCCGCGGCCCGGCCGCCCGGGCGCGGTCCGTCGGGCTCGCCCGTGCGCTGTCCGGGCACCCGGGCGCTGCGGTCGCGCGTGGCCTGGCCACCCCGGCCGTCCCACGGCTCGCTCATCTACCCACTCCCACGACGGTCGGGCCCATCACTTGGTTGCGTGATTGCGCAATCTAACAAACCCCTGGCCCGAGCAGCACTGATCCACACACAATTCACAGGCGAGGCACCCCGCGGGCCGTCTGGAGCCTGCGCGCGGCGCGGGAGCCGGCCGCCAGGAGACCGGCGGCGTACACGGCCAGGACGGCGACGAGCAGGACGTAGTACAGCACCGGGAGGCCGGTCAGGCCGAGCACCGGGCCGAGCGGTGACGGTGGAAGCGCCAGGCCGATGGCGGCGAGGGCGAGCGCGGCCCAGGTGACGGGGCCCGGCCTGCGACGGCCGGCGGTGTGGCGCCCGGCCCGGAGCAGCACCATGACCAGGGACTGGGTGAGGAGGTTCTCGGTGAACCATCCTGAGTGGAACACCGCCTCGTCGTCCCCGGTCCCCGGCCCGTGCAGGGCGAGCGCGAGGACGGCGAAGGTGGCGAGGTCGGCGACCGCGTTGAGCATGCCGAAGCCGGTGATGAAGCGCAGCAGGTCGCGCGGGCGCAGTCCCGTCGGCCGGCGCGGCACCGAGGGGTGCGGGCGGTCGTGGGCGAAGGCGAGCTGGGCGGCGTCGAAGCACAGGTTCTGCGTGAGGACCTGCGCCGGGAGCATCGGCAGGAAGGGCAGGAGCAGGCCGGCGGAGAGCATCGCGATCACGTTGCCGAGGTTGGAGGAGAGCGTGATGCGCAGGTAGGTGGCGAGGTCGGCGACCGCGTGCCGACCCGCGGCGATGGCGTGGTCGAGCGCGGCGAGGTCCTTCGCGGCGAGTACGACGTCGGCGCCCTCGCGCGTCACGTCGGCGGCGTCGCGCGGGGCGATGCCGACGTCGGCGGCGCGCAGCGCGGGGAGGTCGTTGACGCCGTCGCCGAGGAAGCCGACGCCACCCTCCGCGAGGCGCTGCGCCTGCGCTGAATCCCTTGACCGATGGGCTGAGCGGGATCCTTCCGCTCAGCCCATCGGCACTATCAGGCGGAAGTGGGCGCCCTTCAGGACCGGGTGGCCGTGCGAGCGCGAGGCCAGGAGGACGTCTCCGTCCACCACCTCGGCGATGCGCCGGGCGCGGTGGAGGCCGTCTCCCCGGTCCTTGCTCTTGGTCGAGCGGCCCGCACGGAAGACCAGGTCCTCCCGGCCCACCGGGTAGGTGATGCCCGGGCCGCTGTCCTTGACGTCCACCAGCCACTCGTCCCCGGACGGCTCGACCTGGATCGCGACGCGCCCGGTGTCCGAACCGGCCAGCGCCTCCCCCGCGTTCGCCAGCAGCTCGTACAACAGGACCTGCGCGGCACGCGTGCTGATCCGGGCCACGGCCGCGGCCGGAGCGCCGATCTCCACCTGCGGACCGGGGAACGCCTGCTGCCACATGCCGGCCATCTCGCGCAGCAGCGGGACCAGGTCCGTGGTGCCCTCGACGCGCTGTCGGTCCACCGGGTTCTCGGCGGTCTGCGCCGCCAGCTCGGCCAGCCGGGCGTCCAGGTCGGCGGCGGGAGCGGAGTCGGACAGGGCCGCCATGTAGTCGTCGTACGCGGGGCTGAGGCCGTGCCGCCGGGCCTCCCACTGGCGTACGGCGTGGCCGTCGTCCTCGGGCGCGGCGTCCTGAGGGAGAGCCGCCCAGTCCCGCAGGGCCGCCTCCAGCCGCTGGTGCGCCTGGTCGCCGAGGACGGACAGGACTCCGCAGCGGCGGAACCGGACGCGGTCGGCGGAGGCATCCTCGACCGACCGGAGCCGCACGAGCCCGGGCATGGCGGCCCTGACCGCCTCGGCGTCGGGGATCACGTCGGCCGCGTACTGCGCCTCCGTCAGAAGCTCCTCCGCCGTGACCTCCTCGCCGGGCGGTGCCGCCGCGAGCGCGGCCCAGAACGCGATCCGCGCGACGAGGGACGGGCCGAGCGGCCTGAGCACCGTGTCCTCGACGGCCGCCGTGAACGGCCGGTCCTGACGCCACTGGGGCAGCCACCGCCGGCCGCCGCCGGCCCGGCCGTGGCGCTCGGCCAGGGCCTGCAGGAAGAGGTGGAGCAGCGCGGGGTCCCAGCCGGTCGCGTACGCGAGCGCGTCGGCGACGGTGATGCCTCCGAGGCCGGTCAGGTCGAGGATCCAGCGAAGGGTCAGCCACCTCGTGGACTCGTCCGGTCCGAGCAGCTCGTCGAGTTCGTCCGGTGTACGGCCCGCGAACGCGGCCAGCGGCCACTGGGGTCCCAGCACCCGCAGCAGTGCCGTGGAGCGTCCGGTGCGCAGGGTGGCCAGCTGCAGCAGCGCCCGCAGACCGAGCACCGCGCACCCGCCGCGGCCCGCCGATGCCTGCAGGGCCGGGCCCACGGCCACGAACGGGGGAACCTTCTCCATTCCCTCGGGCTCCCGGGTCTCGGGCCCGCCGATGAACAGGTCCAGGTTGCCGAGGGGCCTGAAGCGCGCGATCTCCGGATCGGCGAACGCCCGCGACACGGTGGTGAGATATCCGCCCGTGACCTCGTCGGGCCTGACGTCCTCGGCGTCGTCCCGGTTCAGGAAGCAGTTGAGCGCCGTGACGAAGCGCTGGGCCGTGTCGAAGCCGCCGTCGGCCAGGGAGGCGTACGCCTCGATCAGCTGCCGGGCCGAGCCGTCGGCCGGTGCCCAGGCGGCGTAGCGCGCCTGCCGCTGCTGCTGGACCGGATCGAGGTGCCATTCGAGGAGCTGTTCCGGGGACACCCCCGGCATCCAGGCGGGCAGGGCGGGCACCCGCTCCGGGCCGGAACTGCGCGTGCCGTCGTCGATCTGCCGGGCCGCGGCCCGCAGCAGCCCCGCGTCGATCAGCGCGCGGCTCGACTCCGCCCCCGCGGCCTCGACCGTGCCCGCGGCCTGCCGTTCCTTCAGCCGCTCATGCAGCTCCTCCTGCTCGTCCCGCAGCCTCTGCCCGAAGTCGGCTTCGGCCTGTTCGAGCAGGGGCAGCGTCTCGGGCCAGGAGACGACGCACCGCCTCTCCAGCTCCGCCAGGTCCAGGTCGGGCAGGGGCAGGTCCGCCTCCTGGGCCTGCTTCTGCAGGGCGGCCCAGCGGGAGTCGAGTTCCCCGAGCAGCTCCTGCCGGCGGGCCGTGACGGCCTGCAGGCGACGGGAGAGCTGGGCCTGGTCCGGCAGCGGGCCGTTCTCCAGGAGGTACTCGGCGGCCTCCACCTCCCCCTCCCGCAGCAGGCTCTCGAAGACCGCCTGCTCGTCCTCGTCCTCGGCGATGCCGCGCAGCACGGCATCGGTGAGGGTGTCGTCGTCCAGCCGCTCCGGCCTGCGCAGCTCCACCGCCAGCCGGCCGTAGCAAAAGCGCCCCGGCCAGCGGCCCAGCAGTTCGATCACGGGGTCGTCGGTCATGCGTGCACCCTTGCCCACTCGGCCACCGGCTTCAGGCGCTCCAGCAGCGCCAGCGGGGGATGGCGATACGGCGGTTGAAGGACGTCGGCCTCGCTGAACAGCCCGTCCCAGGCCTGGGCCGTCAGCAGGGCGAACCTCCGGAAGTGGGCCAGGACGGGTTCACCGGCCTCGGCCCGGCCCACGGCGCCGGCGGAGAGCCGGCGCGCCTCCAGGACCAGCTGCTCTATTCGGTTGAGGTGCGACATCTGCTTGCGCCACTGGATGGGTTCCTCCCCGGCTGCGGCGACCAGCCGGTCGACGTGGCGGCGGACGTCGGTGGGCAGGTCGGGGCCCAGCCCGGGGCGGAGCGGGGGCTCCGTGGTCGCCGCCTCGATGCGGGTGAGGATGCCGTCCGCGGCGAACATGCCGTCGTGCCAGGCCTGTCCCGCGTCGAAGTTGAAGCGGCCGCGGCGCCGCCGGATCTCGTCGATCCTGTGGCCCAGCGCGACCCAGCGCTCCTCCGCCTCGGCGGCGGTCAGGGCCGTGGCCAGCTCCGCGGTGAACGCGTCCAGCGGCAGGCCGCGCCCTTCGGGCAGGCCCAGTTCGCGGACGGCGTCGGCCAGTTCACGCCAGCGGGGCGACAGGGTCTCGCCGTACAGGTCGACCACCTGGCCGCCCGAGGAGCCGCCCCACAGCAGCGTCTCGGCGAGCCCGCCGACGGCCGCGACCGCCTGGTCGTCCTCGTTCTCGACCTCCAGGGCGGCGAGCTCCAGCGCCTCGCCGACCGGGCCGAACTCCAGCGGCAGCGCCGCCGTGCACACGGCCGCCGTCAGCCGCTCGCCGTTGCTCGGCAGCAGGCGCCCGACCAGCGCGGCCTCGAAGAAGGCGGACCGGCTCCAGGCGTCCCTGACCAGCCACCGGCACCAGCGCCGGCGGTGCACGGACGGCACCCGGTCGCCCAGGCGCAACAGCGTGGCGGCGGCGCGGCGCAGATCGGTGGCGGAGACCTTGCGCTCCTCCCAGACCTCCAGGACCCGCCAGGGGTCGTCGAGGTCGCGCAGGATCTCCGTGAGCGCCTCGCCGTACCGGCCCTCGGCGTCGGCCTGACGTGCCGTCACCAGGGCGCCGTACGCGGCGGTCGCGCCGTCGGTGACCGGCGGGGCGGGTGCGGCGGGCTCCTGCGGCCGCGGTGCGGGGTCCGGGTCCTGCTCGACGCCCAGCCGGGAGAGCAGGTCGGTCACCAGCCGGGAGCCGTGCACCCGTACCCCGAGCTGGCTGGGGGTGCCGGTGCCCTCCGCGCGGGGGGAGACCCGCCCCAGCGGGGCGAAGCTGCCGAGCTGGAGGGTGTCGTCGCGGGCCACCAGCCGCACCCCGGAGCGCCGCCGGTGCACGGTGATGCCCCGGGTTCCCTCGACGACCTTGGTGAACGCCTTGACGGCGTCGGCGTCCCGGCCCGGGGAGGGCTGCACCAGGTGCACCGCGACGCCCCTGTCGGCGCACTCCCGCAGGGCTCCGGCGACGCGTTCGGTGGCGGCCCGGGCGCTGATGCGGTCGTCGGCGAGGACCAGCCGCTCGGTGGCGCCGTGCAGCGCCTGCCACAGGTAGTCCTGGTGGGCGCCGTCCTCCACCAGTTCCACGCTCGGCGCCTCGTCCGTGGCCTGCCGGACGGCGTCGGCGAGCGCAGCCTGGTGCTCGTGCCAGCTCGCCGCCCAGATCCGCCTCATCTCGGGGGTGTCGTCGGCGGGCCCCGGCGGCAGCGGCGTCTCGGCGATCTCGGCGCCGAGCGGCTCGACGTCGTCGGCCGCGGGGAACTCGTCCTGGTGGGTGAGGACCTGCAGCCGCTCCTGGCCGGAGAACCCGGTCCGGCGGACCCACAGCAGCAGGTCCGCGACGCACGCGGGCAGTTCGGGACCATACTTCGACGGCTCGATCAGCAGCCCCGTCAGCTGGCCGTCGGAACCGCTCACCAGGTCGAGCGGACTGTGGGCGCTGACGTAGGCGCGCACGTTGTCCTGGATCACGACGCAGGCCGCGGTGCGCACGCTCGCGGCGGACAGCAGCACCCGCCCCGGGTACTTGGCCGCCAGCTCGCTGAGCGCGGTGCGCACCTCGGGGGCGAGCGAGTCGCCGATCGTGCGTCCCCAGGAGAAGACGAGCCGGACCTTGCGCTTGAGCGCGTCATGCAGCTCGGGCAGCAGGGCTTTCAGGGTGGAGTAGCGGATCGACGGGGAGACGATGACGACCTGCTTGTCCGCCTCGGCCAGCAGTTCCTTCAGCGCCCACTCGTGGCCCTGGGAGTTCTCGATCGGCTCCAGATCCGCGCGTGCCTGGAGCAGTCCCCGCAGCCGCTGCTGGATCTGGCGTCCGACGTCCTCCAGCTTCTGCTGCGCCTGCCCGGTGTGGGGGGCCTCGACCCGCGGCAGCTTCTCGACCTCGGTCGCGAGCCGGGTCAGAAGCTGCGGGACGCCCTCGGGTTCGAGCAGGACCCGGCTCGCCCTCCCGCGCAGCGCCTGCACCAGGCCGCTGTCCGGCTGTTCGTCGCCGAGCCGGGCGAAGTACTCCTGGAAGCGGGCCTCGGCACGGGCGCTCCAGAACCGCTTGCCCGGGTCGGCGACGGACACGGTCAGCCGCCCGCTGTCGTCGTCGGCCCGGACCAGGACCCCGACGGTGTACCAGCGGATCTCCTGGGGCGGCTGGAGCAGCGGGTTGCCGAAGCTGACGTTGAGGATGCGACGCCGGAAGCCGGCCCCACCGCCGTACCGGGTGGCCGCGCGGACCGCGGCCAGCAGGTCGCGCGGCGGCAGGTCCGAGGCCTTCAGCCCGTGGTCCACGGGGGCGCGCAGGGCCCCCGGCGGCGACTTGGCCGTGCCCTCCCGCTCCGCGAAGAAGCTGCCGGTGATCGGCTCGAAGAGGTACGACCGGCTCTCCTGCACCCCGTTCTCCTCGGCCGCCGCGGAGCCCGCGTCGATGCTGTCGCGGCCTCCGTCGCTCAGTTCGAGGTCGCCGCTCTCCAGGTCGATGGAGACCAGCCCGCGCGCCCACAGCGAGGTCACCACGTCGAGCACGACCCGGTACGGCAGGACGAACAGGTCGGCCAGGTCCTGCACCTTGGTCAGCCCGGTGCCGATGGCCTTGGTGACGAGGGTCTCCAGGGTGGTCTCGCCGTCCTCCGGGCCGACCTGCATCTTGAGGGTCAGCATCCGGCACGGCAGCGCCAGTTGGACCAGGTCATTGATCACGGCCGCCCCACTTCGTCGGCGGAGACGACGGTGCCGTAGTGACGCAGCACCTTGGCGACCGTCGCCCAGTGCTCACCGCCGTAGGTGGCGAAGTGCTGCAGGTCGCCCACGACGACGAGCAGCCGCTTGGCCCGTGACATCAGCACGTTGATCAGCTCGCGCCGGCCCACATGGCCCACGTTCCGCTCGATGCCGCCGCTCGGGTCGGCGGTGCTGCGCACCAGGGACACGATGACCCGGTCGGCCTCCCGGCCCTGGAAGGAGTGCACGGTGTACTCGCGGCCGCGCAGCGAGTCCCGGCCGCCGAGCAGGTCCAACTGGGCCTTGTAGGGCGTGAGTACGGCGAGGCTGCCGTCGTCGTCGAGGCGGTCGGGAGGCGCGGAGGCCGGCTGCATCCACTGGGCGATCCGGTCCACCAGGTCCACCTCCCCCATGTTGCGCCAGCGGGGTTCGTCGCCGAATCCCTCGCAGCCGCTGGTGTCGACCCAGACGAGCGACCTGCCGCGCAGGAAGTTCGGGGCGGTCAGGTCGTGCGGCTTGTACCGATCGGTCTCCAGGAAGCTGACGGGCAGCCCGTTCTCCTCGCGCGGCGGGACGCGGGGGTAGAAGGCCCGGCTGACCGGTTCGGCGATGGTCTTGTCCATGCGGAACTGCTTCTCGATACGGCCCACGGCCGAGTCCATCTGCTGGTAGTCGCGTTCGGTCTTGTCCGCGAAGATCTGCTCGAACAGCCGCAGGGCGTTGAGGTGGTCGTCCTTCTGCTCGTACTCGAGGGCCACCAGGGGGTCCTTGTGGCCCCGCAGCGAGTCGAGGAAGGCCTCCAGCTCCTCCCCGCGGTGCGGCCCGAGCTGCAGGTGGTCGCCGATGAGGGTCCAGCGCACCCCGAGGACCAGCGGGACGATGATCTCGGTCGACCACGCCTTGGCGGCCTCCTCCACGATCACCCAGTCGAACAGGTCTCTCGGGTCCCAGCGGCCGTCGTTGATGGTCGCGGCGATGGAGCAGGTGGCGAGGACCACACTGGCTCCGCTGCGGATCCGCTCGCTGAGTTCGAGCTGGTTGGAGGTGATGTGCTGCAGCCACTGCTCCGCCAGGTCCCGGCGCGCCTCCTCCAGCGGGGGCAGGTTCGGCAGGTCGATCCACCAGCGGTTCCCCAGCTCGACCAGCTCGCGCGGGTACGGGGCGTCGGCGTAGGGCGGGTGCTCGTAGGACTTGCGGGCGAGCCTGGCCCTGAGCAGCCGGGTCGAGGCGTCCTGCACCGACCGGGTCAGGTGGGTGAGCGTGTGGGAGCGCACCAGCTCGTCCCGTACCTCGTCCTCCTTCTCCGCGGGCGTCTCGCGCAGGATGAGGGTGCGCGGGCCCTGCTGCTGGATGAGCTTGCGCGCCAGGCCGTCGAGGGTGTGGTTGGACTGCGAGGTGACCAGGATCCGGGCCCCCTGCTCCACGGCCAGGTTGCGGCGTACGGCGGCGGCCGTGAGGGTCGACTTGCCGGAGCCGGGCGGTCCCTGCAGGGCGAAGAGCGGGTGGGTGCCGAGCATCCGCTCGATGAGCTTGCGGGAGGTGGGGCCGAAGTCGACCTCGCCCTCCAGCAGGTGGGGGTCGATCCAGCGGCCGCGCCCCAGGTCGAACGAGAACGGCGCGCGCAGTGACTCGATGAGCAGCGGCTGCGCCCTCAGCAGGGCCAGTCCGCGTTCCTGCCGGTCGAGTTGGGGGCCGCTGCCGCCGTCGTCGACGTGCCGGATCCAGCCCGCCTTGGGGATGCTGCCCCCGCCCTGCACGGTGACCCTGATCGTCTGGGGGTCGACGTACTCCCGGAAGACCGCGGTGACCCCCGAGCCGCCGAAGTACGGCTCGCGGGTGGAGCCGCGGCGCACCACGTTCAGCAGGGTGGCCTTGCCCTCGCGTTCGCCGTCGAGTCCGGTGAAGAAGTCCCCGAACCGCGGCCGGCGCCGCTCGTCGAGCGCGTAGGCGGCCAGCATCGGGCTGGCGTGCCGGCGTTCGGCGTCCGCTTCCTCGTCGAACTCGATGGTCACCGTGCCTTGTTGGTGGCCGGTCTCGACCTTGCGGAACGGGTAGGACCGGGCTTGGAGCACCACGCGCTGATAGCTGAGGAGGAACTGCAGCGAGCGCAGGTACATCTCGTTGAGCGTGTCGCTGCCGGCGTGACCGTTCACCTCTTCCTGGAGGTCCGTCCACGAGCGCCTGCCCTCGACGACCTTGGACATGTCCTGTCCGGGCCGGAAGGGGATGAGTTCGAGCCGGCTCTCGATCTTGCGTCTGCGCTTGGCCGTCACCAGCTCCATGGTGATGTCCTTGTCGCGCAGGTACTTGATGACCAGGACCTGTTCGAAGTGCTTGCGCGTGTTCGTCATGGGGACGGGGTCGTACAGGACGGCGCAGAACCAGACGGCGCGCTGCCCGATCAGCACCCACTGGGCTTCCTTGAGCCGGTCCTCCGGTCCGGTGGCGTATCCCAGGGCCCCGCGCTCCGAGTGGACCAGTTCGGCCTCCTCCAGTTCCCGCTCCAGGAAGAACCGCAGTTCCTCCCGGCCGGCCGGGGTGGCCGGGGAGTGCCGGATCCACTGCCGTTCCTCGTAGAGCATCTGCACGCTCTCGTCCGGCATGAAGGCGACCAGCCGGGGTGTCTTGTCCTCCGGCCCGGCCCAGTGGGCCTGGATCTGCTGCCAGTTCTCGTCCAGGTGCTTCGCCGCGGTGTACGCGGTCCAGCGGCTGTCCGGGTGGGGCTCCATCATGCGGCGCAGCGCCTGGGCCAGGGCCTCGGGCAGTCCGGCGGTGGTGAGGTGGGAGACCATGGCCCGCTGCAGCCGGGCCAGCGCGGCCTTGCGGTCCGCCGGGCCGGCCAGCTTCACCTCCGCGTACGGCTCGGGCAGGACGTCGGGGATGCGGCCGCAGAACCACTCCCATGCCGTGGCCCCCAGCCCGTAGACGTCGGTGCTCACCCAGTCCCGGCGCACGCTGGTGTGCTCGTCGAACAGATAGGAGTGCAACTCCGGTGCGAGGAAGGCGAGATGGCGCTCGGGGTCGATGCCGGCGGGGGCCGTGTAGAACTGGCGGACCTCGGCCACCGTGTCGGGGCTGCTGCCCGCGCCCACGGTCCGGATGACGTTCCCCATCAGGGTGCTCATCTCGAACCGCGACAGGACGATCTCGACCTTGTCCGGGTCCCAGACGTCGATCACATGCGTGTTGAGCGAGGCCGCGGTGAGGTTGCGGTGGATGATGCCCGCCGAGTGCAGCTCGTTGAGGGCGTCCAGCAGCTTGCTGAAGTGTTCCAGCGCCCTGCGCGGGGCGCGCCGGGCCCATGCGACGGTGTGGTCGATGTTGATCGGTTTGCCGCGTTCCCGGGTGAGCGTGAAGGCGATGTCCTCGTTCGGGACGAACTTGCCCATGGCGATCTGCGGCAGTGCGGGGTGGTTGAGCGCTCCGACCCGGAGCAGGTTGCGGGCGGTGTGCTCCCATAACTCCCCGGCCAGACCGGTGATCTGGAGAAAGATCGTGAGCTGGTAGGCGTCGTGCCCGTGGGTCTCGGTGCGGCGGTTCAGGGTCGCCCGCACCAGGCGTTCCGGTACCACGATCTCCGGATCCCCGACCAGCGTGTAGCCCCCGAACTGAGCCTCGTCACGGCAGAAGAGCCGGTCGATCAGTTCCTTGCACTGTGCGACGTTCTTCAATGCGCCCGTCCCCCTCGACGTACCTCGCACCAGACATTCTCAGGCGACACCCGACGGCCTGTCAGCTCGTTCGCCGAACACCACATGGCTCAATCCCCTGTCCTCCTCGCCGGGCTCGTCGGCCCACGCGCTCGGGTCGAGGCCGAGGACCACGATCCCGTCCTGGGTCCCCACCGCGACCTGGCCCTCGCCCAGTGCGGTCAGGGCGTGGCAGCGCAGTCCCAGCCGTACGGTGTGCAGCAGCCGGGTGCCGGTGCGGTCCCACACCCGCAGCTCGCCCTCTCGGCTCACGGTGACCAGCGCGCGGTGCCCGGCCGTGGGGGCGCGGACCACCGCCGGCGCGGCCAGCCGCCCCGTGTGCCCGGGGAACAGCGGGTTCCAGTGCCCGTCCGGTGAGGCCGACCACCAGACGTGGTGGCCGCCCTCACCGGTGACGGCCAGGGCGGTCGTCGCGCCGTACGGGATTGCGGTCAGCGCCGTGAACGGCCCGGGCAGCCCCGTGTCGGCGGACCCCAGCAGGGTTCCGGTGCGCGCGTCCCACCAGCACAGCCCGCCGGACTCGGTGAGCCCGGCGAAGGCCTGCTGTCCGTCGGCGAGCCGGAGCCCGGCCAGGAACTGCACCGGCCCGCCACCCGGCGCCGGCCCGGCCGGTACGGCCGCCTCGATCCGCTCCGTCGCGTCGGCGACGCCGCCGATCCGGACGCTTCCGTCGGTGTGGGCCGTGGCCAGCAGCCAGCCGCCCGCGGTGTCCTCCAGGGACGCCATGGCGACGACGGGGCCGCCCGGGTCCGGCGCGGTGCGGCGGGCGCCGTCGGCCGCGCCGAAGCGGGCGACACCGCCGTCGGCGTACGCCACGCACAGCAGGCCGCCGTCGGCCGGGTCGGCGGTCTCGGCCAGGGCGCGGACCGGGGACAGCGGTGGCGCCGGCTGTCCGACCGCGCTCCCGGCCCGCGGGCCCCACAGCCGTACGGTCCCGTCCTGACCCGCCGTCGCCAAGACCACCCCGTCCTGCGGATCGGTGTACGCCGTCACCGCGTGCACCGGACCCTCATGCCCCGCGAGCCGGCCCAACTCCCGCTCGCCCCGCGGGTCCCACAGCCGCACGGTCCCGTCCCGACCCGCCGTCGCCAGCACCACACCGTCCTCCGGATCGGTGTACGCCGTCACCGCGTGCACCGGACCCTCATGCCCCGCGAGCCGGCCCAACTCCCGCCCGTCCCGCGGGTCCCACAGCCGCACGGTCCCGTCCCGACCCGCCGTCGCCAGCACCACACCGTCCTGCGGATCGGTGTACGTCGTCACCGCGTGCACGCCGGTGTCGTGGGCCCGCCACTCGCGCTCGAAACGGCGGCGGTCCGGCCGCCACACCAGGACCCAGCCCTTGCCGTCGGCCGTGACGAGCCGCTCGCGTCGTGGGCCGGGACCGGGCAGCGTGTAGACGGTCATGCCGTGCACCGGGCCACGGTGGCCGGTGCGGTGGTGCCGGTCCTCCCGCTCCTCGGCCGGGTCGAACAGCCAGAGCCGGCCCTGGAGATCGCCGATCGCCAGCTTTCCCGCGAACGGCGCCATGGCCCGTACGGCGTCCCCGAGCAGCGAGTACTCCGTGTTCGCCGGGCGTCCGGTCAGCACGTCCCAGAGCCGCAGCGTCCGGTCGTCCCCGGCGGCGGCGAGCCAGTCCTTGCCGCTCGGTCCGCACAGCGGGGTGAGCACCCACTGGGATCCGTCCTGGGGTCCGCCGCGCAGCGCGGGCGCCGTTTCGAGGCCGGTGCTCAGGTCCCAGGCCCGCACCACCCCGGCGTCCCCGGCGCCGACCAGCAGCTGCCGCCCGTCCGTGCGCCGGGCGAGCACCCGCAGGGACCGCATCGGGACGTGCAGGTCGGCGAGGGTCACGTGCGGGGCGTGCGGCTGCAGCGCGGCCCAGCGCACGGTCCAGGGCGCGGCGGGACCGTCGTAGTCCTGGGCGGGCGGGGCCGGGGCGGCGCCCGTGGTCCGCCAGGTGCCGAGTTCGCGCAGTCCTCTGCGGTCGCCCGGACCCGCGGTCACGGCCAGGTGCACCAGGGCCAGGGCCCCGGTGACCGCCGCGGGCAGCGCGCCGAGCCCGGCGCCGGACCGCAGCGCGGCGCCGGCCAGCGCCGCCGGGTCGAGATGGTCGAGCACCCCGGGGTGGTCGGCCAGCACCCGCCATCCCCTGGGCCCCGCCTCGGCGGCGTGCGCGGAGAGATGGCGCAGCAGGTAGGGGTGCGGCCGGGGCAGGGCCGTCATCCGCTCGTCCTTCGTCGCGGCGAGGCGGGTCAGGGCGGTGACGACGGCGAGCCGGTCGTCTCGCGCCCGGGCGGTGTCCTGCGTGGCGTCGTCCTGTCGGTCGCCGGCCTGTCCGTCGTCGGTCTGTCGGTCGCCGGTCTGTCCGTCGTCGGTCTGTCGGTCGCCGGTCTGTCCGTCGCCGGCCTGCGTGTCGCCGGCCTGCGTGTCGCCGGCCTGCGTGTCGTCGCCGAGGAGGAAGTCACGGAAGGTGCGGTGCGCCAGGCGGTAGACGGCCTGTCCGTCCTCGGCGTCGAGCATGATGTACGGTGCCGCCGCCTGCGACACGGCCTCCAGGAGCCCGGCGTCGACGGGGGTGTCGCTCAGCGCCGAGGCGACGGTGGCCCAGATCCGCTCGGCCCGCGGAAGCCCGTGGCCCTGCGCGAAGGCCAGCGCGCGCAGCACGGCCGTACTACCCGGCAGCGCGACCTGCAGGCGCTGGACGACAGCGGCGAACAGCCGTCGGTGGTCCTTGCCGAGCAGGTCGGCCAGGTCCGCCCGTCTGCTGTCCAGCAGCAGCGACGGGTCGGCGATGATCTCGTGCACGGCCAGCGTGGCGTAGAGGAAGTCGCGCTCCGCGCCCGCCTGCGGTGCCACGACGAGGACGCCGACGCGCTGCACGGCCGCCTCCAGGTCGATGTCCAGGTGCTGGAACGCGGCGCGTTCGGCGCGCAGGACCTCGCGCACGTAGATGGCGAGATCCTGCGGATCCGGGCGCAGGCGCAGGGTGTTCGCCGCGTCGCACCCCAGCCCGTCGAGCAGGTCCTCGGTGACGGCACGCGGTACGTCGAGGCTGTCCGCGGACGACGGCCGGGTGCCGGCCACCACCCGTACGCCGGGCAGCGCGCCGAGCAGGCGCAGCAGGTCGGCGAGCCGGTTCGGGTCGGCGGACGCGTCCAGCCCGTCGGCGAACAGGGTCCTGCGCCGCCGGCCGACGGACCGGACGGCGTCCAGGAGGGCGCGTATGCGTTCGTCGTCGCCCGCCGTGTCGGGTGGGGCCGGTACGGCGAACACCTGGGCCAGCTGGCCGACGACCTGCCGGACCGAGGCGCCGGTGAGGTTCAGGAAGGTGTCCGCGCGGGGCAGCGGGACGTCCTCGGGCCACGGTTCGTGCCGGGGTGCGTCACCGGCCGTGGCCGGCTCCGCGGACCGGCCGGTCCGTAACAGGATGTGGCCCAGCAGCGCGGACTTGCCGCAGCCGGGCGGTCCGGTGACCGCCAGCAGGCCGTGGTCGGCGGCCGCCAGCCAGTCGGCGATCCGGCTGCGCTCCTCGGTCCGGCCGACGAAGAACCATGACAGCTCGCCGGTGGGGGCGTCCGTCTCGACCGGGGTACGCGGCGGCGGCACCACGGCCTGGGCCTGGGCCGATCCGGCCGGTTCCGGGGACGGCAGGAGTTCCCCGCGCGGCCGGGCGTAGTCCTCCAGCGTCATGATCACGGGCCGGCCCGCCGGGTTCCGTCGGGCCACCTGCTCGTCTCCTTCGAGCAGGCACAGCACCCGGCCCGGCGACAGCAGGTCCTGGATGCGCTGTGCCAGGTCCCTGAGCCGGATGTGGCTGTAGTTGTCGGAGAACTCGGCCAGCACCCGGGTGAGCACCTCACGGAAGGAGGCCACGTACCCGCTGCCCTGGTCCGCGCCCGAGCCGATGAGCAGCAGGCGGACGGCGGCGCGCCGCTGGAGGACGTACGCCAGCAGCTTCTCGACGAACCGGGCGGCACCGCAGGCCTCGACGACCACGACCGCCCAGCAGTCCTCGACCGCCCGGCGCCGGAAGTTGTCCACGAGGTGCTTGCCCAGCTCCTCGGGCGTGACGGAGTCGTCCTCACCGTCGGTGCCGGCGCCGCGCACGGCGAGCAGGGCGTCGTCCTGGTTGGACTCGCCATGGCCGAACCACAGCAGCATGGAGTTGCGCGGCGGGCGTGCCGAGGACCATTCCCGCAGCCGGACCTGGGTGGCGCCCAGGGTGCGGTCCTCACCCTCCCAGGCCCGGTACTCACCGCCCCAGTCGCTCAGCAGCCGGGCCACGGCGTCCGCTTCGGCCACGACCTCGTGGACCTCGGCGAACCGGTCGCCGTCGACATAGCTGTCCATCGGCACCGTGACGACGGCGAAGCCCTCGTCCTCTGCGTCCCCGTCCATGCGGCCCCAGCCCCCCGTGCGTCGTCCCGTCTCCGCGTCCCCGGCCCGGTCAGGCCACCATGACCAGCCGGGTCACCGGGTCGCCTCCGCCGCCCACCTTCACGCGGTACAGCCCGGGTGCGTCGAGCCGGACGCGGGCGCCGAGCACGCCGTCGCGCCCCGGTACGGGCATCAGCACGGGCCTGCGGACCGGGTCCTGGAGCATCTCGGCACCGGCGTCCTCCACCAGGCAGCTGACCCGGCCCGGGTCCTGTTCGGTGCGCACCACGACCTCGAACTCGGTGCCGACCGGAACCCGGTCCGGGAGGTCGAGGCCCACGTCGGTGCCGCCGAGCCGGGCGCCGCGCCGGCCTCCGGTGAGCAGGCCCTGGGCGAAGTCGACGACCGAGCCGGTGACCGCGAGTGCGGCGTGCTGCTGGGCCACGGAGTACGTGTCCACGTCGCCGTGCGTGGTCGAGTAGCGGTAGACGGTCCCGTCGCCGCCGTGGTCGAACTCGACCAGCCGGCCGATGCCGTCGCGCAGGAGTTCGCCGTCGTCGTGCCGGTCGTAGCCGACGTTCCGGGCCTCGACCACCCCGTCGCGGATGCGCAGCGACTGCGTGGTGGGCTGGGCCGTGCCCTCCACGATCCGGTGGCCCGGCAGCGCGGCCTTGTCCAGTCGGGCGTGCAACTCGAAGGCGTCGCGGGCCAGTTCATGGTCCCCGCCGATGCTCTCCACGTCGGACGGGGTCAGCGCCACAACGTCGTCCCCGGTGTCCAGGCAGCGGTAGCTGGGCAGCAGGTCGTGCACTCCGGGCAGGGTGCGGGCCAGGCGGCTGAGGTTCTTCGCGGGCAGACCCAGCATGCCGCGGCCGCTGTTGAGGATCTCCGTGGCCTTGACGGCACCGTGGAAGGGCGTGCCCACGGTGAGGACGGCGCGCACCTCGTCGACGGCGCCAGGTATCAGCGCGAGCGCAGCGGTCAGCAGGCCGCCCATGGAGTGCGCGACGAGGACGATCCGGGCGGGCCGCTGGTCGGGGGCGCGGTCGCGGGCCGCCACGCAGGCGGGGTGGGCACGCCAGGCGGTGAGATGCCGGTCGACCGCGTCGGCCAGCAACCTGGCGTTGTGTTCGACGGGAAGGCGCCAGTCGTAGCCGAACTCGGCGACCGCGTCACGATGGACGGCGACCTTGCGCAGGCTCTTCACCAGCGGCGTGTACGGCTCGAACCCGTCGGTGAGCGGCATCCAGGCGGGCGTGCGCAGCAGTCGGCCGGGCACCACCCGGCCGAGGCGGCCCGCTCGCTCGTCCTCGGTCAGCGCGAGCGCGTCCATGCCCTTGTCGAGGTCCCAACGGGCGGCGTACTCGGCCACCTTGGTCATACCCCAGAGCATGCGCCCCGTGGCGGCCTCGTATAACTCCGTGCCCATGATCCCGGGTACGACCAGGACGGCGTCGTGCGTCGCCACCGGCCGGACCGGGGGCCTGTCCCGGGGAATCGTCGGATACATGTAGCAAAGCTACTAGAGGAACGTACGAGGAGATGCCGACTTGGCGGCACATTCTGTGCGCACGTGCCACCAGCGAATTGTGCGATTCGGTGAAGCGAAAGGCTGATTCGTCATAACCCGGACGGGTAACCGAGCGTTTCCTCCTTTGCGGGCGAGTGCCCGCGACCATGTATGGAAGGCAGGGAACCTATGAAGCGGGTTACCCGAAACAGCGTGATCGCTGTCGTGGCCGCCTCGGGCGCGATGGCCGTGGCGGGGTCGGCGTACGCCGACTCGACGGCGAACGGCTCCACGGCCGGTTCGCCCGGTGTGATCTCCGGCAACACCATCCAGCTCCCGGTGCACGTCCCGGTGAACGTCTGCGGGAACACCGTGAACGTCGTGGGGCTCCTGAACCCGGCCGCGGGCAACTCCTGTGCCAACGTGGGCGGTGCGGGCGGCACCTCCGGCGGCGCGACGGCGACGGGCGCGGCCACGGACTCCCCGGGCGTCATCAGCGGCAACAACATCCAGTTGCCCGTGCATGCGCCGGTGAACGTCAGCGGCAACACGGTGAACGCGCCCGGGGCCCTCAACCCGGTGTTCGGCAACACGTCCGTGAACGGCGGCTCCAGCGTCACCACGCCGCCGGTCAAGACGCCGCCGGTTCAGACCCCGCCGGTCAAGACCCCGCCGGTCGTGACCCCGCCGGTTCAGACCCCGCCGGTCAAGACCCCGCCGGTCAAGACCCCGCCGGTCAAGACCCCGCCCGTCAAGACCCCGCCGGTCCAGACCCCGCCGGTCAAGACCGTGCCTCCGGTGAAGAAGCCGCCCGTGGGCCAGCCGCAGCCGGGTCACGTCATCACCGTGCACCCCGGCACGACGCCGCTCGCGCACACCGGTGCGGACGGCATGCTGCCCGTCGCCGGCGCGAGCGTGGCCCTGCTCCTCGGCGGGATCGTCCTGCGCCGGCGATTCCAGGCCACGGCAGCACGCTGACCCGACTCACGGCGTCCGCGCCCCGGCAATGACGCTCACCTGCGCATTGCCGGGTAAGCAGCAGCCGGAAATCTTGATCCACCCGAGACTGCCGGTTCCGGGCAATGTAAATGTTGGCCGGATACCGTCATCCTCCAGCCGGCGCCGGGCACGGTGCCGTCGTCCAGGGGATCAGGAGTCGTAGTGGCAGTGAAGATACGGAGACCGGGAGCCGCCGCCGTCGCACTCGCGGCAGCAGCGGCGGCCGCGGTCGTATGGGGCCCCGCCCTGCCCGCCGCCGCTTCCGGATACACGGCCTCGGCCGGTCCGTGGAACACCGCGGCCGGCGTGACCGGCTCGGACGGCCAGCAGAGTCTGATCGACGTCAAGGTGGCCGGTGACGGCACGGCGTTCGCCCTGTGGCGCGACAAGCAGGCCGGGGCCTCCAGCTGGGAGGTCCGGGCCGCCGTCCGGCCCGCCGGCAGCGACACGTGGGGGGCGCCCAGGACGCTGCTCACGGACCAGGGCGCGAGCGCCAGGGCCGTGCTGGCGGTGACCGCCGACGGCGGTGCCGTGGTGACCTGGCTGACCGGCAGCGGCGCCGACGGCTCGCTGGCCGCCCGCTTCACCGCCTGGGACGCGGCGGCGGGCGGTTGGTCGGACCCGGGCACGCTCGCGACCCACGACGGCCTGGACATGTCCACTCCGCGTCTGGCCGCCGCGGCCGACGGCACCGTCACCGCCGTGTGGGACCAGGGTGACGGCTCCCTGCACCACCAGGTGATGACCGCCACCCTCGCCCCCGGCGCGTCAGCCTGGTCCGCGGCCGAGCCGCTGGGCTCCTTCGACAAGGGCTCCTTCTGGAGCCTCGACCTGGCGGTGGCCCCCGACGGAGCGGCCACCATTGTGTGGGAGACCCACGACAAGCTCGACGACGACCAGCACGTCGTCTCCACCGTCACCCGTTCCTCCGCCACCGGCGACTGGAGCAGCCCCGCGGTCCTGCCCGGCACCACCGCCACCGCCGGCGACGCGCAGGTGTCGATGGACGCCCACGACCGCACCACCGTGCTGTGGCACGATGCCAACGCCACCACGAACAAGACCGACTTGAAGTCCGCGACCCGGACGTCGCCCACGGGGGACTGGGGCTCCGCGCAGACCGCGGTCGGCTCGATCGACGACGGCGACGACAGCGGCCCGCTGGCCGCCCCCAACGGGGATGTCACCTACGTGTGGGAGGGCTGGAGCAGCAGCGCCGGCACCCCGGCCGTGCAGACCACCACCCGCAGCGCCGCCACCGGCACCTGGTCCGCGCCGAAGACGCTGTCCACCGGGTACGTCGACCACCAGGTGTCCGCCGCCATCGGCGCCGACGGCACCGTCCAGGTGGTGTGGCCGCAGACGCCCTCCATCGACAACGGCGACGACCACTACCTGGAGTGGGCGGTCCGGGCCGACGGCACGTGGAGCAAGGCGACCGCCCTCAACAGCACGCCCGTCGCCGATGTCCCCAACACGGACGCGCTGTCCGGCGAGATCGCCGCCGGGCCCGACGGCCGGGCCACAGTGGTGTGGCGCCAGGCGGTGTACGCCTCCCCCGGCAGCTACACCTCCCAGCTGTGGGCCCAGTCCCAGACGCTGCTGACCAAGCCGCAGATCACCTCCAAGGCCGCCGTCAGCGGGACCGCCCGCACCGGCTCCAAGCTCACCTGCAACGCGGCCTGGACCGGCTACAACGCCACGGCCGCCTGGTCCTGGCTGCGCGACGGCAAGGCGATCTCGGGTGCCACCGGCAAGACCCGCACCCTGACCTCCGCCGACTACACCCACAAGGTGTCCTGCAAGGTCACGGTCAGCAACGGTGCCGGTGCGACGAGTTCCACCTCTCCGACCGTCACGGTCGCCGTCGGCCCCGCCCTGAAGGTCACCACGGCCCCTTCCATCAGCGGCACCGCGAAGGTCGGCTACAAGCTGACCGCGGCCCACGGGACGTGGTCGCCGACCGCCACCTCCTACACCTACTCCTGGAAGCGCAACGGCATCACCATCACCGGCGCCACCAACTCCACCTACGTGCCGGTGAAGGCCGACCTGGGCCAGAAGATCACCGTCAAGGTCACCGCCCACCGCTACGGCTGGACCAACGGATCGGCCACGACGCCGTCCGTGACCGTGCGCTGAGCAGGTCTCGAACCATCGTCAGGCCCTGGCCGGCCCCAGCGCGCGGATGATGCGCGTCAGGTCGGCCGGGGCCGCGGCAAGGCGGATCGGGGTGCCGGCGTCGTCGAGTTCGGCGATGTGCCAGCTCCTGGGGACGGTGTCGCCGTCGCTGTCCCGGGCCCGCCGTACGTTCCTGACGGTGAGCCGCTCGACCGGGATGCGCTTCGCCGCGAAGCGGCCCGGACCCGGGGTCACCGCGGGTGCGCCGTCCCCGAGGGCGATGTGGGTGCCGAAGCCGTTCGGGTTGAAGTCGGTGGACTCCAGGAACCGGGCGGACACGAACACCTCGCCCTGCTCCCGCTGTTGGGCCGCTGCGTCGGCCCCGCTCTCCTCCGGCCGTCCGGCCGCAGCCGCGCCCTCGGGCGTAAGGATGCGGGTCGCGCGCCAGGCCCAGGCGAGCAGGGCCAGGGTGAGCAGCGAGCCCGCGGCCGCCCAGATGATCTGTGTGGGCGAGGTGAGCAGGTCGGTGGGGTGCAGGAAGCACAGGGGCAGCAGCCACAGGGCGGTGCCGGCCAGCGCGCCCGCGAACGGCAGGTCCGAGGGAAGGACTTCGTCGTCGGGCAGCCGGCGTCCCCGCAGACGCATCAGCACCTTCGCCGCCGGGTAGCCCGCGGCCAGGGCCAGCAGCGCCGCCACGACGGCCAGGGAGCGGGCGGTGATGATGTGCTCGTGCCAGCTGTTCCCCGCGCCGGCCACCTTCATCACCTGCCCGCGCCAGACGGTCAGTTCCACGTGGTCGCCGGCCTCGAAGTCCTGGGCCGCCTCGGCCGAGACCTGGAGCCGGTGCATCGGCCGGCTGTCCGTGAAGTACAGCCAGCTGGGCTGCTTGGGCGCGTTGACGTCGGTGCTCGCGATCACCGCCGGGACGGTGGACAGGCAGTCGTCCCGCCCGGCGGCGGACGTCTGGGCCGTGCAGGGCGTGGCCCGGCGCCAGGCCTGCTCGTCCGACGCGGCGCTCGGGATGAACCACGCGGCCACGCCGGCGGCCACGAGCAGCAGCGCACAGAGGGCCAGCGACCCCACCGAGCCCCTGCCCGCGGTGCGGCGCGGATGCGGTTGAACATTGGTCATGGTGCACAGCTTCCGTCCCAGCACGCCGCCGCTTCTTGTGCGGATCCCGGCAGTGTCCGGGCGGCCGATCTTGCCGGGTTGCCACCCGCTCCGACCTGCGGAGCAGGCGTTCAGGTGATCGCCGTCTCCCGTGGTCCCGGCGCCGGCCGGGCCGGGACCGCCCCGGACCTCGGCAGGCTGAGGACCATCGTGAGCCCGCCTCCGGGGGTGTCCTCGGCGTTCAGCGTGCCGCCGATCGCCTCCGCGAAGCCGCGGGCCACCGCCAGGCCGAGCCCCACTCCGGCGCCGCGGGGTGAGTCGCCGTAGCGCTGGAAGGGTTCGAAGATGCGGGACTTGGCCTCGTCGGGCACGCCCGGCCCGCGGTCGACGACGCGGACCTCCACCCGGCCGGCGAGGGCGCTGGCCGCGACCAGGACCGGCTCGCCCGGCGGGCTGTACTTGACCGCGTTCTCCACGACGTTGGCGACCGACCGCTCCAGCAGGCCCCGGTCCACGTCGACCATGGGCAGGGTCTCCGGGATGTCCAGCTCGACGCTGTCCTCGGGTACGCCGCCCAGCGCCATCGGGATCACCTCGTCCAGGTCGGTCTCGCGCAGGAGCGGGGTGACGGTGCCGGTCTGCAGGCGGGACATGTCGAGGAGGTTGCCGACGAGGTGGTCCAGGCGGTCGGCGCCCTCCTCGATGGCGGCGAGAAGTTCCGCCTGGTCGGCCTCCGACCATTCGATGTCGTCCGTGCGCAGGGACGTGACCGCCGCCTTGATGCCGGCGAGCGGGGTGCGCAGGTCGTGGCTGACGGCGGCCAGCAGGGCGGTGCGGATGCGGTTGCCCTCGGCCAGTTCCTTGGCCTGGTCGGCCTCCTGCTGGAGGCGGCGGCGGTCCAGGACCACGACGGCCTGTGCGGCGAAGGCGGCCAGCACCCGGCGGTCCTCGGCGGGCAGGACACGGCCGGACAGGGCGAGGGACATGTGGTCGCCGGCCGGGACCTCGACGTCCGCGTCCTCGGGGGTGGTGCAGGGGCGCGGGCCCACGCTGCCCGCGCAGGTCCAGGGCGCCACGTCGCCCTCGCGTTCCAGCAGGGCCACCGACTCCATGCCGAAGGTCTCCCGGACCCGCTCCAGCAGGTCCTCCAGGCCGGTCTCGCCGCGCAGCACACTGCCCGCGAGGAAGGACAGGATCTCCGACTCCGCTCGCAGCCGCGCCGCCTGGTGAGTGCGCCGGGCCGCCAGGCCCACCACCGAGGCGACCGACGCGGCCACCCCGACGAAGATCGCGATGGCGACGATGTTCTCCGGGTCGGCGATCGTCAGGGTGTGGACGGGCGGGGTGAAGTACCAGTTCAGCAGGAGGGATCCGACCACCGCCGAGGCCAGGGCCGGGAAGAGGCCGCCCAGCAGGGCCGCCGCCACGGTCGCCGTCAGGAACAGCAGCATGTCGTTGGCGAGCCCGACGTCCGGGAACACACCGCTCAGCAGCCAGGTCAGCAGGACGGGCCCGGCGATACCGACCAGCCAGCCCCAGCTGATCCGGGCCCGGCCGAGCCGCGCGCCCCGGGCCACGGGCAGTCCGCGGCCCTTGCCCGCCTCGTCGTGGGTGATGAGGTGGACGTCGAGGTCGGGACCCGACTCCACGGCCACCGTGGCGCCGACGCCGGGCCCGAAGACGTACTGCCAGCCCTTGCGGCGCGAGACGCCGAGCACGATCTGGGTGGCGTTGACACCACGGGCGAAGTCCAGCAGCGCGGCCGGTATGTCGTCGCCGACCACATGGTGGAAGGTGCCGCCCAGGTCCTCCACCAGGGTGCGCTGGACGGCGAGTTCCTTCGGGGAGGCCGAAGTCAGGCCGTCGCTGCGGGAGATGTAGACCGCCATCACCTCACCGCCGGCGCCCTTCTCCGCCAGCCGGGCCGCGCGCCGGATCAGGGTGCGTCCCTCGGGGCCGCCGGTCAGGCCGACCACGATCCGCTCGCGCGAGCCCCAGATGGCCGAGACCCGGTGCTCGGTGCGGTACTCCTGCAGATAGGCGTCGACCCGGTCGGCCACCCACAGCAGCGCCAGCTCGCGCAGGGCGGTGAGATTGCCGGGCCGGAAGTAGTTGGACAGGGCCGCGTCGACCTTGTCCGGCTTGTAGATGTTGCCGTGCGCCATACGGCGGCGCAGCGCCTCCGGCGACATGTCGACCAGTTCGATCTGCCCGGCCCGCCGTACGACCTCGTCGGGCACCGTCTCCCGCTGCCGCACCCCGGTGATCGACTCGACCACGTCGCCGAGGGACTCCAGGTGCTGGATGTTGACGGTCGAGATCACGTCGATCCCGGCCGCGAGCAGCTCCTCGACGTCCTGCCAGCGCTTGGTGTTCCGGGAGCCGGGGACGTTGGTGTGCGCCAGCTCGTCGACGAGGGCCACCTGGGGACGGCGGGCGAGGACCGCGTCGACGTCCATCTCGGTGAAGGCGCTGTCCCGGTACTCGATCTCCTTGCGGGGTATCTGCTCCAGACCGTGCAGCATCACCTCGGTGCGCGGCCGGTGGTGGTGCTCGACGAACGCGACCACGCAGTCGGTGCCCCGCTCCACCCGGCGGTGCGCCTCGGACAGCATGGCGTAGGTCTTGCCGACGCCTGGAGCCGCGCCGAGGTAGATACGGAGTCTGCCGCGTGCCATGGTCACCCTTCGAAGCGGTAGCCCATGCCGGGCTCGGTGATGAGATAACGGGGACTCGAGGGATCGGACTCGAGTTTGCGTCGCAACTGGGCCATGTAGACCCGCAGATAGTTGGTCTTGTTGCTCTGGGAGACGCCCCAGACCTCGTGCAGCAACTGCTTCTGGGTGATCAGGCGGCCCGGGTGGGTCACCAGGATCTCCAGCAGGTGCCATTCGGTCGGGGTCAGGCGTACGTCATGGCCGTCCCGTACGACCTTCTTCGCGAGCAGGTCGATGGTGAACCCGTCCGTCCGGACCAGCGTGGTCTCCGGGACCGTCGGCAGGTCCTCGGTACGGCGGACGGCGGCCCGCAGCCGGGCCAGGAGTTCGTCCATGCTGAACGGCTTGGTGATGTAGTCGTCGGCGCCGGCGTCGAGGGCCGAGACCTTCTCGTCGGAGGACCGCCGGGCGGACAGGACCAGGATCGGTACCCGGGTCCAGCCGCGCACGGCCTTGATGACGTCGACGCCGTCCATGTCGGGCAGGCCGAGGTCCAGCAGCACCACGTCCGGCTGGCGGGCCGCCGCAAGGCGCAGCGCGGTGGCGCCGTCGGGGGCCGCGTCGACGCCGTACTTGCGGGCCTGCAGATTGATCACGAGGGCCCGTACGAGCTGCGGGTCGTCCTCCACCACGAGCACCCGGGTCATGGGTGTACGCCTCTCCTGTCATGGCTGCGGGAGCCGGCGGTGCCGGGATGTCTCCCGGTCCGCCGGCTCCCGTGCGGGTCGCGTAAGGCCGTCACTGCTTGGCCGCGAGATCCTTGAGCGCGATGTTGAGTTCGAGGACGTTCACCCGGGGCTCGCCCATGAAGCCCAGGGTGCGGCCCTCGGTGTGGTCCTTGACCAGCTTCTCGACCGCGGCGACGGACAGACCGTTCTTCGCGGCGACCCGGTGCACCTGGAGGTCGGCGTACTCCGGGGAGATGGCCGGGTCCAGGCCGGAGCCGGAGGAGGTGACGGCGTCGGCGGGGACCTGTGCGGGGCTGACGGTGTAGCCCGGCACGGAGTTGTCCTCGACCACCTTGGCCTTGGCTTCCTCTACCTGCTTGACCAGGTCCTTGTTGTCGGCCGCCAGGTTGGTCGCGCCCGAAAGGATCAGCTTGTACTGGGTGTTGACCGAGTTCGTACCCAGTCCATTGGCAGGGCGGGGCTGGAAGTACTTGAGGCTGTAACCCTGTTGCCCGATCAGCGACGAGCCGACGACCTTGCCGTCCGCCTTGATCTCGGAGCCGTTCGCCTTGTCGTGGAACAGCCCCTGGGCGATGCCGGTGACGACCAGCGGGTAGATGACGCCGGTCACCAGGGTCAGTACGAGCAGCGCCCGCAGGCCCGCCCCGAGCAATCGGACGGTGTTGGTTACGGAGTTGTTCATGGCGATCAGCACGCTTTCAAGAAATTACAGCCCGGGGATGAAGGAGATGATCACGTCGATGATCTTGATGCCGATGAAGGGGGCGATCAGGCCGCCGATGCCGTAGATCCCGAGGTTGCGGCGGAGCATCTTGTCCGCGCTCATCGGCCGGTACCGCACGCCCTTCAGCGACAGCGGCACCAGCGCGATGATGATCAGTGCGTTGAAGACGACGGCCGACAGGATCGCCGAGTTGGGCGAGGACAGCTGCATGATGTTCAGCTTGTCCAGGCCCGGGTAGACCACCGCGAACAGCGCCGGGATGATCGCGAAGTACTTCGCGACGTCGTTGGCGATGGAGAACGTGGTCAGCGCACCGCGGGTGATCAGCAGCTGCTTGCCGATCTCGACGATCTCGATGAGCTTGGTCGGGTTGGAGTCGAGGTCGACCATGTTGCCGGCCTCCTTGGCGGCCGACGTACCGGTGTTCATCGCCACGCCGACGTCCGCCTGCGCGAGCGCGGGCGCGTCGTTGGTGCCGTCGCCGGTCATCGCGACCAGCTTGCCGCCGGCCTGCTCCCGCTTGATGAGGGCCATCTTGTCCTCGGGAGTGGCCTCCGCGAGGAAGTCGTCGACGCCCGCCTCCTCGGCGATCGCCTTGGCGGTCAGCGGGTTGTCGCCCGTGATCATGACCGTCTTGATGCCCATGCGGCGCAGTTCCTCGAACCGCTCCCGCATGCCGTCCTTGACGACGTCCTTGAGGTGGATGACGCCCAGGATCCGGGCGCCTTCGGCGTCGTCGATCGCGACGAGCAGCGGGGTGCCGCCGGCCTCGGAGATGCGGTCGGTCAACGCCTGTGCGTCCTCGGCCACTTCACCGCCCTGCTCCTCCACCCAGGCGATGACCGAGGCGGTGGCGCCCTTGCGGACCTTGCGGCCGTCGACGTCCACACCCGACATACGGGTCTGGGCGGTGAAGGCGATCCACTCGGCGTGCGCCAGCTCACCCTGGTGGCGTTCGCGCAGCCCGTACTTCTCCTTCGCCAGGACGACGATGGAGCGGCCCTCGGGCGTCTCGTCGGCCAGCGACGACAGCTGGGCCGCATCCGCGACCTCCGCCTCGGTGGTGCCCTTCACCGGCACGAACTCGGCGGCCTGGCGGTTGCCGAGGGTGATGGTGCCGGTCTTGTCGAGCAGCAGCGTGGAGACGTCACCGGCGGCCTCGACCGCACGGCCCGACATCGCCAGCACATTGCGCTGCACCAGGCGGTCCATGCCCGCGATGCCGATCGCGGAGAGCAGGGCGCCGATGGTGGTCGGGATCAGACAGACCAGAAGGGCGACCAGCACGACCATCGTCAGGTGCGTGCCCGCGTAGTTCGCGAACGGCGGCAGCGTGGCCACCGCCAGCAGGAAGACGATCGTCAGCGAGGCGAGCAGGATGTTCAGCGCGATCTCGTTCGGCGTCTTCTGCCGGGCCGCGCCCTCGACCAGGTTGATCATCCGGTCGATGAAGGTCTCGCCCGGCTTCGTCGTGATCTTGATGACGATCCGGTCGGAGAGGACCTTCGTACCGCCGGTGACCGCGCTGCGGTCACCGCCGGACTCACGGATGACCGGAGCGGACTCACCGGTGATCGCCGACTCGTCGACCGAGGCGACACCCTCGATGACGTCACCGTCACCAGGGATGATGTCGCCGGCCTCACAGACCACCAGGTCACCGATGGTCAGCGCCGTGCCCGGCACCTGCTCCTCGGTACCGTCCCCCCGCAGCCGGCGCGCGACCGTGTCGGTCTTGGCCTTGCGCAGGGTGTCCGCCTGCGCCTTGCCGCGGCCCTCGGCGACAGCCTCCGCGAGGTTGGCGAAGATCACGGTCAGCCACAGCCAGGCGCTGATGGTCCAGCCGAACCAGTCTGTCGGGTCCTTGAAGGAGAACACCGTGGTCAGGACGGAGCCGATCCACACCACGAACATCACGGGGGACTTGACCATCACCCGCGGGTCGAGCTTACGGAACGCGTCCGGCAGCGACTTGACCAGTGCCTTGGGTTCGAACAGGCCCGCTCCGACACGGCCCTCGGCGGGCTTGTGCCCGGTGGGGACGTCGCTGTGCGGCGCCCTGGTGGGTGTGGCTGTGGACATGGAGTCCTCTGAGTTCTCTGTCTTCTCTATGCGGGTGGTCATCACGCCAGTCCTTCCGCGAGCGGACCCAGGGCGAGGGCCGGGAAGTACGTGAGACCGGTGATGATCAGGATCGCGCCCACCAGCAGGCCGGTGAACAGCGGCTTCTCGGTGCGCAGGGTGCCCGCGGTCACCGGGACGGGCTTCTGCTCGGCGAGCGAGCCGGCCAGCGCCAGCACGAACACCATCGGCAGGAAGCGGCCCAGCAGCATCGCGAGCCCGGTCATGGTGTTGTACCAGTCGGTGTTCGCGTTCAGGCCCGCGAAGGCCGAGCCGTTGTTGTTCGACGCCGACGTGAAGGCGTAGAGCACCTCGGAGAACCCGTGCGCACCCGAGTTGAGCATCGAGTTCGGCGGGGTCGGCAGCGCCATGGAGGCCGCGGAGAAGACCAGCACCAGCGCCGGGGTGATCAGGATGTACGCGGCCGCCAGCTTCATCTCGCGGGCGCCGATCTTCTTGCCCAGGTACTCGGGCGTACGGCCGACCATCAGACCGGCGATGAACACCGCGATGACCGCCATGATCAGCATGCCGTAGAGGCCGGAGCCGGTACCGCCGGGCGCGATCTCGCCCAGCATCATGCTCAGCATCGTGATCCCGCCGCCGAGCCCGGTGAAGGAGGAGTGGAAGGAGTCCACCGCACCGGTCGAGGTGAGCGTGGTCGACACCGCGAAGATCGACGAAGAGCCGACGCCGAAGCGGACCTCCTTGCCCTCCATCGCGCCGCCGGCCGCCTGGAGCGCCGGGCCGTGGTGGGCGAACTCCGTCGCCATCATCAGGGCGACGAAACCGAACCAGATGACGCCCATGGTCGCGAGGATCGCGTAGCCCTGCTTCACCGAGCCGACCATCACGCCGAACGTGCGGGTCAGCGAGAACGGGATCACCAGGATCAGGAAGATCTCGAACAGGTTGGTGAAGGGCGTCGGGTTCTCGAAGGGGTGGGCGCTGTTGGCGTTGAAGTAGCCGCCGCCGTTGGTGCCCAGCTCCTTGATGGCCTCCTGCGAGGCGACCGCACCACCGTTCCACTGCTGCGAACCGCCCATGCTGTGCCCATTAAAGAATTGCCCGACCTCGTGGATGCCGGAGAAGTTCTGGATCGCACCGCACGCCACCAGCACGACGGCGGCGATGACCGCACCCGGCAGCAGGATCCGCAGCGTGCCACGCACCAGGTCGGACCAGAAGTTGCCCAGCTCACCGGTGCGCGAGCGCGCGAAGCCGCGCACCAGCGCCACCGCCACCGCGATACCCACCGCGGCCGAGACGAAGTTCTGCACGGCCAGACCGGCGGTCTGTACGACGTGACCCATGGTCTGCTCGCCGTAGTACGACTGCCAGTTCGTGTTCGTCACGAACGAGACGGCCGTGTTGAACGACTGCGCCGGGTTGACCGAGTCGAAGCCCATCGACCCGGGCAGGACGCCCTGGAGCCGCTGCAGCAGGTAGAGGAACAGGACGCTTACGGCCGAGAAGGCGAGGACACCGCGCAGATACGCGGGCCAGGTCATCTCGGCGTCGGGGTTGGCGCCGATGGCCTTGTAGATCCACTTCTCCACCCGCAGATGCTTGGTCGAGGAGTAGACCCGGGCCATGTAGTTACCGACCGGGACGTAGGCGAGCGCCAGCGCGCCTATGAGGGCGAGCAGCTGGAGCACGCCGGCGAGTACGGGACCCATATCGTGTCTCAGAACCTCTCCGGGAAGATCAGGGCGAGGACGAGATAGCCCAGCAGGGCGACGGCCACGACCAGGCCGACGATGTTCTCGACGGTCACAGCTTCGTCACCCCCTTGGCGACAAGAGCCACCAGCGCGAAACCCGCGATCACGGTGACGACGAAGGCCAGATCGGCCATCGCGAACTCCTGGAGTGAGGTTCGGTTGAAACGGACGTGTAAGAGGAAAGCGCCTCTCTGGCCGGATCTGGTCACCCGTTGACGACCCTCTTACGGTGTCCCTCACGGCTTTGACGGGACTCTTACGGACCCTGATCCGTACCGGCCGGTAAGCGGCCGTGACTGTCGGTGACCCGGCTCACATCAGCCGGAACCGCAGCCGGCAGATCACCGCGTCCGTCTCCCGCCGCACGGCGTGCGCGACAACGGCGCCCCGCTGGTTCTGCAGCAGCCGCTGCCACAGCCGCTCGGGCTCCGTCTCCGGGATCAGGACGGTGACCCGCGTGGCCGGCTCGACGGCGGTCACCTCGCGGACGTACGCGGCGATGGGGCGGCCCAGGCTGCGCCGCTCGCAGGACAGCCGCACCAGGGGCACTCCCGGGTCCCACTCGCCCCAGGCGCGCTCCAGGGCGTGCAGCTGGGTGCGGTCCTCCGGGTCCGGGTAGCAGACGGTGACCGCGCGGACCTCGTCGCCCAGGGAGGCGGCGGCCGTCAGGGCCTCGGAGGTGAGCCGGGACAGGGTCGAGACGGGGACGATCACCAGCGAGCGGTCGCGGTGCGGGGCCTCGGGTATGCGGCCGAGTCCGAGTCGCTCGCCGATCCGGCCGTAGGCGCGGTGCACGGCGCCGAAGGCGGCGACGAGCAGGGGCAGCGCCACCACGATCAGCCAGGCGCCCTCGGTGAACTTGCTCGCGGTGACGACGACCGTCGAGACACCGGTGAGCAGCGCGCCGAAGCCGTTCAGCAGCGCCTTGCCGCGCCAGCCCCTGCCGCGCTCCAGGCGCCAGTGCCGGACCATGCCCACCTGGGCGATGGTGAAGCCGACGAACACCCCGATGGCGAACAGCGGCACCAGGGTGTTGGTGTCGCCGCCCGAGAAGACCAGCAGGGCCGCGGAGACCAGGGCGAGCGCGAGCACACCGTGCCGGTGGACCTGGCGGTCGGCCTTCAGGGCGAAGACGTGCGGCAGGTAGTTGTCGCGGGCGAGCAGCTTCAGCAGCACCGGCAGGCCGCCGAAGGAGGTGTTCGCGGACAGCGCCAGCAGGATCATCGTGGCGAACTGGATGACGTAGAACGCCCAGTTGTGGCCGAGCGAGGCGTCCGCGAGCTGGGCGAGGACGGTGACGCCCTCGACCGGCTGGAGGTGGAAGCGGGAGATCAGCACCGACAGGCCGATCAGCATCAGGCCGAGCACCGCGCCGAGCGCGACCTCCGCACGCTGGGCCCGCCGGGCCCGCGGGACGCGGAAGGAGGGGACGGCGTTGGCGATGGCCTCGACACCGGTCAGCGCGCTGCACCCGGAGGCGAACGCCTTCAGCAGGAGCAGGGTGCCCACGGTGGTGGCGTTGCCCGCGACGACCGAGGCATGCCCGGCCGCGGTCACTGTGCTCACCGGAGCCGACCGGAACAGGCCGACGACGATGAGCACAAAAATGGAGCCCACGAACACGACCGTCGGCACGATGAACGCCTTCGCCGACTCCACGATGCCCCGCAGGTTGACGCCCGTGATCAGCACCAGCACCGCCAGGCACAGCCACAGCCGGTCGTCGTACAGGCCCGGGAAGGCGGAGGTCAGAGCGGCCACGCCCGCGGTGACCGCGACGGCGACGTTGAGTACGTAGTCCAAGATCAGCGAGGCCGCCGCCACCAGGCTGGTCCGCGCACCCAGGTGCGTCCTGGCCACCGCATAGGAGCCGCCGCCGTCCGGGAAAGCCGCGATGACCTGCCGGTACGACGCCACCAGCACCGCGAGGAGTCCGGCGATGGCCAGGGTGACCGGCACGGTGAAGCCGAGGCCGTGGGCGCCCGCGGCGGCCAGCACCAGCACGATCGCCTCCGGGCCGTACGCCACCGACGCCATGGCGTCCAGTGACAGCGCGGCGAGGCCGGTGACGGCGGTGAGGCGATGCCGCTCCCCGGTATCAGGCGGCTCTTCGTCGGCGGGGGCGGCGCCCGGCTGGAGGGTCAGGACGGACATGGGTGCGTGCTCCTTCTTCGTTCAACCGCGCACCAGGTCCGAACGGTGCGCGAGTGCACCCAGGTTGTGTCCGTTCGCGGCCGGGTCCGACTGCTCCTTGCGGCTTCTTCGCGCCCAACCGTCCGACTTTGACGGGATCTTGACGGGTGACATCGGGAATCACCCGATATCCATCAAGATCGCATTAAAACGGTTCTGTCCGGCTGCTCGGCTCCCTACCGTCACCACCATGGAACAGGCAGCACACGACCGCCGCCGGCCCAAGGACGTGCGGGATTCCGTCCGTTGCGCCGGGGTCCTGCTCGCCCTGCTCGTGCTCGTCGACCGGGGCTCGGGCCGGTTGACGCTGTGGCGTTTCGCGCTGTGGTGCGCCCTCGCCCTGCTGCTGTTCCTCGTGCTGTATCCCGCCCGGGTCTCGGCCGGCGAGGACTGGCTGGCCTCGCGGCGGCTGCTGCGCGAACGCCGGGTCCGCACGGACCTGCTGGTGTCCGTCCGCTTCCTGGACGGCGT
The DNA here is from genome assembly GCF_042892235.1 of Streptomyces sp. NPDC001816. Classification (NCBI taxonomy): domain Bacteria; kingdom Bacillati; phylum Actinomycetota; class Actinomycetes; order Kitasatosporales; family Streptomycetaceae; genus Streptomyces; species Streptomyces sp. NPDC001816. The sequence goes on along the minus strand of NZ_JBIATY010000020.1, from coordinate 111,098 downwards.
CGCCCAGCGCCTCGTGCTGAAGGACGCGCTCGGCGGCCGGGTGGAGATCGATCCCGAAGTCCTCGTGAACAACCCGGAGTTGTGGCGCCGCCTGGACGAGGGCGCGCGCAGAGCGGCCGACGAGGGCCTGCTGCTGTGCGGGGCGACCGCCCTGCGGCGCCTGGCCCGGCGCATCGACTCCGAGACGGCCCAGGCCGTGTTCAGGGCCTCCGGGCTCGACTGAGTCACTCACTGACTCAGGTGACCGGCCCCGAGGTGTCCAGCGCGGCCCCGGTCTGGTCGGCCAGGGTCACCGCGACCAGCCGCGCCTGGAGTGGCGGTACGGGCCCCGGGCCGGGGGTGAGCATGAACCGGCCGAGGTAGTGCCCGTTGCCGTACGCCCGCAGCTCGGTCTCGCCCTCGGGCCAGCCGGCGCCGCCCACGTCCCAGCTGCGCCGGCCCACCGTCACGCTGCCGTCCTTCTCCAGCCGCGGCGGACGCCCGATGAGGCTGCCGTACTCGAAGCGGCAGGCACGCAGGCCCAGCAGCTCGGTCAGCTCCTGGCGCACGTGGCCGACCACGACGTCCGCGGAGTTGGCGGACTGGGCGAGGGCGGCCGTGCGATGGATCCGGTCCAGGTGGGCCGCGTCGGCCACGGCGACGACCTCCAGGCGGCGGGCACGGGCGGCGAGCTGGGAGACGATCAGACCGACGACGAGCAGCAGGACCGCCGTCGCCACGTCCCCGGACGCCGTGATGTCGAACGTCTCGTACGGCCGAGTCAAGAAGAAGTCAAACCAAGCCACCGCCGACAGCGAAGCCACAACTCCCGCTGTACGACTGCCCAGCGCGGCCACCGCGACGACCACGACCACGAGGATCAGCGCGGCGTTCGTCCGCGACAGGTCCGTGCGCAGCGGCACGAGAGCGGCCGCCACCACGAGCGGGGCCACCGCGCCCGCCGCGAGGGCGAGACGGTCCCGCAGCGGCCACGCGGCCGGCCCCCGGCGTGCCCGGGCGGTGCGGTGCAGTCGGAATGTGCTGGTCTCGGTGCTCATCAGGCACCTCCTACGCTCTGCGCACTCTGAGGGTGCGCGTGCTGTTGTGCGAAGGGCAGCGACACGACCATGGTCAGGCCGCCGCCCGGGGTGTCCTCGGGGGTGAGGGTGCCGCTCATGGCCTCGGTCAGGCCGCGGGCGAGGGCCAGCCCGAGGCCGAGGCCGGTGGTGTTGTCGGTGTCGCCGAGCCGCTGGAACGGCTCGAAGAGGCGCTCCCGGCCGGCCTGGGGAAGCCCGGGCCCCCGGTCGACGACCCGCAGCTCCACCCGGCCCGCCAGCGCGCTGGCGGTGACCAGCACCTTCCGGCCGGGCGGGGTGTGCCGGGCGGCGTTGCCGGCGAGGTTGGCGATCACGCGCTCCAGCAGTGGCGGGTCGGCCAGCACCGCCGGGATCGCCTCGGTGTCCGCCACCTCGACGCCGGGGACGTCCGCCAGCGCCGTGGGCAGTACCTCCTCCAGGGAGGTCGCGCGCAGGTTCAGGGTGAGGGCGCCCGCCTCCAGGCGGCTCAGGTCGAGGAGGTTCTCCACCAGGCGGTTGAGCTTGGCCATGGACTCGTCGGCGGTGGCGAGGAGTTCCTCGCGGTCGGCGGCGGAGAACTCGACCTCGCTGCTGCGCAGGGAGGTGACGGCGGCCCAGCCCGCGGCGAGCGGGGTACGCAGGTCGTGGCCGACGGCCCGCAGCAGTGCCGTACGCATCCGGTCGGCGGCCTTGACGGGCTCGACCTCGGCCGCCGCCTCGGCCAGCCGGGCCCGCTCGACCGCGGAGCCGACGTGCGCGGCGAACGCGGCCAGCACCCGCCGCTCGGAGGACGACAGGGTCCGCCCGCGCAGCACCAGATGCTCCCCGGGACCGGCCGGTACGGCCGTCACCTCCCCGGCATCGGGCGGCTCGTCCACCAACTCCGCCGACTCCATGCCGAAGGTCTCCCGGGTGCGCTCCAGCAGCGCAGGGATGGTCGCGCCGCCGCGCACGATGGTGCCGGCCAGGGACGACATGGTCTCGGCCTCGGCGGTGGCCCGCGCCGAGCGGCGGGACAGCCTGAGGGAGCGGTCGACGACTGCGGCCACTGTGGCCGCGACGACCATGAACACCGCCAGGGCGAGCAGCGCGTTCGGGTCGTTCAGCGTGAACTGTCCTATGGGCGGGATGAACCAGTAGTTGAGCAGCAGGGACGCCGTGATCGACGCGATCACCGCCGAGGTGACCCCGCCTATGCAGGCCACGCCCACCACGGCGAGCAGGAACAGCAGCGCCTCGCTGGTCAGGTTCAGCGTCCCGCGCACCTGGGCGAGGCCGATCGTCAGCAGCACCGGGAGCACGAGCCCGGCCACCGGTCCGGCGATCAGCCGCGCGGTGGACAGGGTGCGCCGCCGGGAGGGCAGCAGGGTGCCGCGTCCGGCGCGCTCGTGGGTGACGCGGTGGACGTCGATGTCCCCGGACAGCTCGGTGACGGTCTCGCCGGTGCCGGGGCCGGTGACGAACCGTTCCAGCCGTCCCCGGCGGCTGGTGCCGAGGACCAGCTGGGTGGCGTTCTCGGCGCGGGCGAACTCCACCAGCGTCGTCGCGATGTCGTCGCCGACCACCGAGTGGTAGCTGCCGCCCAGGTCCTCCACCAGCCGGCGCTGCCGGGCCAGCGAGGCGTGCGAGACGCCGGCGGCCAGGCCGTCGCTGCGGGCCACGTGCACGGCCAGCAGGTCGCCCCCGGCCGATCGGGCGGCGATCCGCGCGGCCCGCCGGACCAGCGTGTCCCCCTCCGGCCCGCCGGTGAGCGCGACAACCACCCGCTCCCGGGTCTCCCACACCCGGCCTATGCCGTGCTCGGTGCGGTACTCCTGCAGCGCCGCCTCGACCCGGTCGGCCACCCACAGCAGCGCCAGCTGGCGCAGCGCGGTCAGGTTGCCGGGCCGGAAGTAGTTGGCGAGGGCCGCGTCGATCTTCTCGGGCGCGTAGATGTTGCCGTGCGCCATACGCCGGCGCAGCCCCTCCGGCGGCATGTCGACCAGTTCCACCTGGTGGGCCCGGCGGACGACGTCGTCGGGGACCGTCTCGTGCTGGGGCACATGCGTGATCTTCTCGACCACGTCGTTCAGTGACTCCAGGTGCTGGATGTTCAGCGCGGTGATCACGTCGATGCCGGCCGCGAGGAGTTCCTCGATGTCCTGCCACCGCTTGGGGTTGCGGCCGCCGCCCGGGACGTTGCTGTGGGCGAACTCGTCCACGATCGCGACCTGCGGGCGCCGGGCGAGCACCGCGGCCAGGTCCATCTCCTCGAACTCACCGCCCCGGTAGCCGCACCGGGCCCGCTGGACGACCTCCAGGCCGTCCAGCATGGCTTCCGTGCTCGGCCGCCCGTGGCACTCGGCGAAGCCCACCACCACGTCCGCCCCGCGGGCGGCACGGCGCCGCCCCTCGTCGAGCATCCGGTAGGTCTTGCCGACCCCCGGGGCCGCCCCGAGGTAGACCTTCAGTCGTCCGGGCCGTACGTCACTCATCGCCGCCGACGCACTCCGCTCACTGGCTCAACTCCCTCGGGAGGGCGGGTCACTGCTCTCAAGGAAGCGCTTCCGGGCTCCGAGGGGTGCCCGTGTTAGCGATTCCTTGGCACCGGTCCCGGGGACCTTGACACTGTTTTGACGTGCTGCGGCCGGATAGGGTGAAGGCGGTGTGCCGGGAAGTCTGGTCGGCCGGGAGCCAAGGTGGCTCCTGTGTAGCCCCAGGGGGACGGCATGCGCAGCGTCGGGACGGTTCTCGCACTGGTGGTACTGGCCACCGTCGTAGCGACCTTCGCGCGCCGTTGGCGCATCCCCGCGCCCTCCCTGCTCGTCGTCGCCGGCCTCGCCGTGGCCCTGCTGCCGGGCACCCCGCAGATCGAGATCAGCCCCGAGATCATCGGGCTCGTCGTGCTGCCGCCGCTGCTGTACGCGAGCGCCGAGGACATGCCCTGGCGGGAGCTGCGGGCGGTGTGGAAGCCGGTCGGGATCCTCGCCATCGGCCTGGTCCTCGCCTCGGCCGCGGCCGTGGGCGCGGTGGCCGCCACGGTGACACCGCTGTCCTGGCAGATGGCGCTGGTGCTGGGCGCGGTGCTGGCCAGCACCGACCCGGTGGCGGTGACCGCGCTCGGCCGCAGGCTCGCCCTGCCGCCGAGGGTGCAGGTCCTCGTCCAGGCGGAGAGCCTGTTCAACGACGCGACCTCCCTGGTGCTGGTCCGGGTGGCCGCGGGCATCGCGGTCGCGTCGGCGGCGGCGAACTGGGGCTCGGCGGGCGGCAAGTTCCTGGTGCTGGCCGGCGGCGGCACGGTGATCGGCGCCGCGGTGGCCGGGGTGGTGGCCCTGATCCGGCGGCGCACCGAGGAACCGGTCCTGGAGACCGTGATAGCCCTGGTCACCCCGTACGCCGCGTATCTCCTGGCGGAGGCCGCGCACACCTCCGGGGTGACGTCGTGCGTGGTGGCCGGGGTGGTCCTGGGCGGCCGCGGCGACCGGCTCACCAACGCGCGCATAAGACTCCAACTGCACGCCGTGTACGGCACGGTCGTGTTCCTGCTGGAGAGCGTGGTCTTCTCGCTGATAGGGCTGGCGCTGCCCGCGCAGGTGCGGGCGCTGGCCGACGGCGACCGGGCCTGGCCGCTGTACGCCCTCGCCGTCGCCGCCACGCTCATCGCCGTACGCCTGCTGTGGCTCGCGCCGCTGTCGGCGGTGGTCCAGCGCAAGGGCGGCATCGGCCGCCTGAACTGGCGGGTGCCGGTGGTCCTGACCTGGGCGGGCACCCGGGGCGTGATGCCGCTGGCGGCTGCCCTGTCCATCCCGGAGATGACTAAGAGCGGCTCCCCTCTCACGGACCGCCCCCTGGTCCTCGTCCTGACCACCTCGGTCGTGGTGGTCACCCTCGTCGTCCAGGGCTTCACCCTGGCCCCGGTCGTCCGGCGCTCCGGCATCGCCCTGGAGCCCGCCCACACGGAACGCGAGGAGGTCGAGGCCCGCTCCCGCCTCGCCCACGCCGGACTCGCCCGGCTGGAGGAACTGGCCGAGCTGGAGGCCGTACCGGACGTCGTCCTCGACCGCCTGCGCCGCGGCCTCAACGCCCGCCTCGATGACGCCCGCGACCGCCTCGCCGAGAGCAACGGCACCGCCGCGGCCACCGAATCCGCCGACCTGGTCTACCGCCAGCTCCGCCGCGACCTGATCGCCGTGGAGACCGAGGAACTCCAGCGCCTCTACGACGGCCACCGCATCAGCGACACCACCCGCCGCCGGCTCCAGCGCTCGCTGGACCTGGAGGAGGCGCGGCTGGCGGACGCGTGAGGGGCGTCCCGGGATCAGCGGAACTCCGCCAACCTAGGCCGCAGCCCGAGCGCCGTGAGCGCCATCGACGCAAGCAGCAGCGCGACCGCCCACGGCAGGAGCGTGTCCACCGCCGAACGGCCGTCGCGCACGGACGAGTCGAAGTGGGCCTGGTTGATGCCCTTCACCTTGTCCAGCGCCGCCATCCACGCACCGAAGTGGGCGTTGGAGGTGCCGGGCTCCCAGCCCATGCAGAACTCGGTGGCCGCCCGCTCCTGCCCGGTCGCGACCAGCGAGCGGATCTTGCGGTCGTCGTGCTCGTAGACGACGTACGCCCGCACGGTCCGCTCCGCCGCGGTGCGCTCCCCGGGAAAGGTGATGTTGTCCAGCTCACGCCGGAACTCGCCGGTGAAGCGCAGGTCGTGGCGGTCGGTCTCGTAGGCCTGCCAGGTGTTGGCCAGCTCGCGGTCGTAGGTGGCGAGGGTGGCGCCCCGGATGCCGTACAACTTCTGGGACTTGGCGAGGAACGCCCGCTGGTACTGGTCCCGGCGCTGCGGGTCGAGCAGGTAGCGGCTCTCGTCGGCGTTGGCGTCGTAGGCGATGGCCCGGGCCCGGGAGAGCGCGACGACGGAGTCGAAGGCGTCGCGGCGGGCGCCGCGCAGGTTCTCCGACGACGAGGTCAGCAGCTGCGCGCCGAGGACCACCGCGAGCAGCGTGCACACGGTGGCGGCCAGGACGGCGGGGTTCAGGATCCGGTGGAAGCGGCGGGCCAGGTACCACTGCAGAAGGCCGAGCACGGCGAGCAGGAGGACGCCGAGCGCGACGACGGCGGCGAGCCGGCCGGCGAGGGCGGAGCGGGCGGCGCCGTACTCGCCGTCGAAGACGCGGTCGTTGGAGGAGACCAGCGTGCGGGACTCGGGGAGCAGCCTGCTCTGCAGCAGGTCCGTCGCCCGCCGGTAGTCGACCAGGGCGGACGCCTTGCCGCCGGCGTGCCCGTCGTTCTCCAGGGCGCGGCCGATCAGCTCCTGGTACTCGGCGAAGTCGTCGGTCAGGTTCTCCACGGTCTTCTCGTCGGACCGGTCCCCCTGTGCCGCGACGGCGAGCGTCCGCAGGTCGTGCCCGATCTCGCGCCGGGCGTCGCCGTAGAAGCCGACCGCCTTCTCGTACGGCGTCCGCAGGCGGCCCTTGCCCGCATCGCCGCTGGACAGCAGCATGTTGGCGGCCTGGGCGTCCATGTCGTTGAGGGCGAGGTTGAGGTCGGCGGCGCTGGTGGTGCGCGGCGCGTCCCGTCCGGCCACGCTGTCCCAGGTGCCGTTCGCGGCCAGCCCGGCGACGGTCAGCAGTACGGCCACGGCGGCGGCGAGCAGGAGCGTGGCCGCGCGCAGAAGACGCAGCCGTGCGGGCACGGTGGCCCAAAAACGGCGGCGCAGAGCGGCCCGCGCGGCCACGACCTGCTGCTGAGGGCGCAGCCCCGGACCCGGATCGCCCGTCCGCGACCCCCCTCGTCTCCGCGGTCCGGGGCTGCCCCCTGACGGATCCCGTCCTGACGGAGTGCCCCCCTCGGTCCGAGGACCCTGCGCTGTTTCGGCCGTGAGAGTCACGGTCCCTCCAACGTCACGCCACGGACGGTCTCCCGTCCCCCGTTGCCGATCAGTCTGCGACCGGATCCGGCCATGGATGGCTGATGTTGACGGTTTCCTGATGGCTACTCAGCTCGGTTTGACGGCCCTTTGACGGCGGCTCCGGAGTCGCCGTATGAGTGCCGCAAATTCCGCACGCTTCGGGCGGGTTGGTGCCGCATGCGGCGTTAGATTCGCTGTCGGCCGCCACTGGGGCCGCAGGCGTCAGCGGCCCCACCCGACCGGTGGAGTCCCCACTCCGCAGTGGCGCGAAGGCGGTCCGGTGCGTGTCCCGAGGACAGGCACCCGCGCACCGACGTCCTTCATCCCATCGCTGACGTCGGTGCGCCCCGTGCGGTGCCGGGGCCCCGGCACCGCACGGACCGTGGCCACAGTCCCTGTCCGCCCTCAAGGCACGAAGGTGTCCATGCTTCCCGCCGCCCCCGAGCAGGCTCGACCGTCACGTCCCCGGCGCACCATCAGGCCCTTACCGGAACGAAGGGGGAGACGCCGGGCCCCGAGCGGGCTGTTCGAACCCGTCCAGCTCGTCCGCTCCTTCCCCGAGGCGCTGCGCAAACTGCACCCACGCGCCCTGGTCCGCAACCCGGTGCTCTTCGTCGTCTCCGTCGGCGCGGCCCTGACCACCCTGTCCGCCCTCCTCCACCCCGCCGTCTTCACCTGGGTCATCAGCCTCTGGCTGTGGCTGACGGTGGTCTTCGCCAACCTCGCCGAGGCGGTCGCCGAGGGCCGCGGCAGGGCGCAGGCCGAGTCGCTGCGCAGGGCCCGTACGGACACGGTGGCGCTACGCGTGCTCGACTGGCGCTACGGCACCGATCCGCGCACCGCCCGCACCGAGGCGGTGGCCGCGAGCGCGCTGAAGCCGTTGGACGTGGTGGTGGTCGAGGCGGGCGAGATGATCCCGGCGGACGGTGACGTGGTCGACGGGGCCGCCGCGGTGGACGAGTCCGCCGTCACCGGTGAGTCGGCGCCGGTGATCCGGGAGTCGGGCGGGGACCGCAGCGGGGTCACGGGCGGTACGACGGTCCTGTCCGACCGGATCGTCGTACGGGTCAGCGCCCGCCCGGGCCACAGCTTCCTGGACCGGATGATCGCCCTGGTGGAGGGCGCGTCCCGGCAGAAGACACCGAACGAGATAGCGCTGAACATCCTGCTGGCCTCGCTCACGATCATCTTCCTGCTGGTCGTGGTCACCCTCCAGCCGATGGGCGAGTACGCCGGAGCCGCCCAGTCGACGGCGGTGCTGGTCGCGCTCCTCGTCACCCTCATCCCGACCACGATCGGCGCCCTGCTCTCCGCGATCGGCATCGCCGGCATGGACCGGCTGGTGCAGCGCAACGTCGTCGCCCTGTCCGGCCGCGCGGTCGAGGCGGCGGGCGACGTGAACACCCTGCTGCTCGACAAGACCGGCACCATCACCCTCGGCAACCGCGAGGCCGCCGCCTTCGTCCCGCTGCCCGGCGTCGACGAAGGGCGGCTCGCCGACGCCGCCCAGCTCTCCTCGCTGGCCGACGAGACCCCGGAGGGCCGCTCGGTCGTCGTCCTCGCCAAGGAGCGGTACGGGCTGCGGGCGCCCGCCGAGGGCGAGTTGACGAACGCCCGCTGGGTCGCCTTCAGCGCCCGCAGCCGGATGAGCGGCGTCGACCTGCGCTGGGACAACGGAGCCGTGTGCGCCATCCGCAAGGGCGCGGCCCAGCAGGTGATCGAGTGGGTGCAGATGTACGGCGGCCAAGTGCCGCCCGAGGCACGGATGTACGCCGACGCCGTGGCCGCGTCCGGCGGCACCCCGCTGCTGGTCGCCGTGCACGACTGGGACGGGCCGCGCGTCCTCGGCCTGATCCACCTCAAGGACGTCGTCAAGGACGGCATCCGCGAACGCTTCGCCGAACTGCGCCGGATGGGCATCCGCACGGTCATGGTCACCGGCGACAACCCGCTCACCGCCCGTGCCATCGCCGAGGAGGCGGGCCTGGACGACTACCTGGCCGAGGCGACCCCTGAGGACAAGCTCGCGCTGATCCGGCGGGAGCAGGCCGGCGGCAAGCTGGTCGCCATGACCGGCGACGGCACCAACGACGCCCCGGCCCTCGCCCAGGCGGACGTCGGCGTGGCGATGAACACCGGTACGTCGGCCGCCAAGGAGGCCGGCAACATGGTCGACCTCGACTCCAACCCGACCAAGCTCATCGATATCGTCGAGATCGGCAAACAACTCCTCATCACCCGGGGTGCGTTGACGACGTTCTCCATCACGAACGACGTCGCGAAGTACTTCGCGATCATCCCGGCGATGTTCGCGGGCTCGTACCCCGGCCTGGAGTCGCTGAACGTCATGGGCCTGCACAGCCCGACCTCGGCCATCACCTCGGCGATCATCTTCAACGCGCTGATCATCGTCGCGCTGATCCCGCTGGCCCTGCGCGGGGTGCGCTACACCCCGTCCTCGGCCCACGACCTGCTGCGCCGCAACCTGCTCGTGTACGGGCTCGGCGGGCTCGTGCTGCCCTTCGTGGGCATCAAGCTGATCGACCTGCTCGTGTCGGGGGTGCCGGGCCTTGGCTGAAGCCCGCCAGGCTCCCCGTCAAGGACGCGTATGTGCACGTCAGAGCCCCGTCAGAGATGGGCGTTCCGGCTTGCCCGGCGGATGCGGGACGGCTTCCATGGAGCCTGTGAACAGCGCCTGGCTTCTCTTCGACCGGCCGCCGAGTCCCGCTCGGCCGTCGCGTCGTCAGCCGCGCTGAACGGAAGCGCCCGCGTCCCGCCGACGCGCGTCCGCCGACGCCGCTTTCCGTGACCCGAGGGGCGCCGTGATCGGCTCCGGCGCCCCTCGCTCCTCCTTCTCCACCGCACGCCCACCGCCCCTTACCGGGCCGTGCCGGCGTGCCCGCAAAGCCCGGATGGGACGATGTCCAACTCCACCCTTTCCTCCCGCACAGTCCTGGTCACCGGCGCCACCTCCGGCATCGGCTACGAGACCGCCCGCCGGCTGGCCGAGCGCGGCGCCACCGTGCTGCTGCACGGCCGTACCGCCGAGGAGGCGCGGGCTGCGGCCGACCGCCTCATCGCCACGACAGGAGCCCAGACAACCCAACTACACCCGTATGGCGCGGACTTCACCCACCTGGAAGAGGTGGAGACCCTCGCCGGCGCGATCGTCTCCGCCCACCCGCACCTGGACGTCCTGGTCAACAACGCGGGCATGGCGGCCCCCGAGCGGCACACCGTCACCGCCGACGGCAACGAGATCGCCTTCCAGGTCAACTTCCTCGCCCACTACCTGCTCACGTGCCTGCTGGAGCCGGCCCTGACGAGCGACCCGGGCGGCCGGGTCGTGAACGTCTCGTCCTCCCTGCACCGCACGGCCTCCATCCAGTGGGCCGACCCCAACCGCGCCCGCCGCTACTCCCGCCTCGCCGCGTACGCCCAGTCCCAGCTCGCCCTCACGGTCTTCGCGGCCGACCCGCGCGTCACCGCCGTGTCCGTCCACCCGGGCGTATGTGACACCGCCCTGCTTCCCCTCTACGCCCACGAGGGCGGCTCCCCCGCCGAGGGAGCCGCGCACGTGATCCGGCTGTGCGACCCGGCCGTCGAGATCGTCAACGGCGCCTACTACGACCGCGACGAGCGCGTCGACCCGGCTCCGGCCGCGACCGAGGACCGCACCGTCAGGCGCCTCGGCAAGCTGGCGGACCTGCTGGTCGGCCGCACCGCTTGAAGAACCCTCCAAACGGACCACCACCGTCCGCCCCCCTCACATCCGCAGCCGGTACGGCAGCATGCACACCACCACGTCCGTGCGGGCCCGCAGTACGGTCGCCAGTAGCAGGCCCCGCTGGTTCTGCAGGATCTCGTAGCGGCGGTGGCGGGGTTCGACCTCGGGGATCAGGACTGCGATCTGCCGGCCGTCGCGGGCCGCGTTCCGTACGTACTCGACCATCGGCTGAACCAGGGAGCGGTGCGGGCTGTCGATGATGTCGAGGCGTACCCCCGGGTTCCAGCGTGCCCACGTCTCCTGGAGGGCGCGGGTCTTGTCGGGGTCGTTGTGGACGGCGACGGCGACCACCTCGTCGCCCAGCGCGAGGGCGGCGCCGATGGCGTGTCGGGCGAGTCTGCTGACATCGCCGAGCGGGACGATGACCAGGCTCCCAGGGCGCGGGGCGGGCGGGTCGGGGATGCGGCCGAGGCCGAGTTCCTCGCCGACTTCCGTGTAGTAGCGCTGGATGCGGGAGAACAGCAGCATCAGCAGCGGTACGGCGATCACGACCACCCAGGCGCCCTCCAGGAACTTGGTGAAGAGGAGGATCAGCGTGGCCAGGGTGGTGAGCACCGCCCCGGTGCCGTTGATGAGCGCGCGGTGCTTCCAGCGCGGGGGTCGCTCGGTGGCCCAGTGCCGGACGAGACCGAGCTGGCTGAGCGTGAACCCGATGAACACCCCGATCGCGAACAGCGGGATCAGCCGGTGGGTGTCGGCGTCCGACGCGATGAGCAGCAGCGCGGCCAGCAGGGCGAGCGCCACCACGCCGTAGCGGTAGACGGGCCGTTCGGCGCGCAGCCCGAACAGGTGGGGCAGCCGGTGGTCGCGGGCCAGCAGGCTCATCAGCACCGGCAGCCCGCCGAAACTGGTGTTCGCCGCGAGCAGCAGGACCAGGGTGACGATCAGGTTGGTGGCGTAGTACGCCCAGCCGTCGCCGTAGGCGCCTGCGGTGAGCTGGGCCAGGACGGTGACGCCGCCACGCGGGGCCACGTGGTCACGGCGGATCAGCACGGCCAGGCCGATCAGCATCAGGCCCAGCAGCCCGCCCAGCATGAACTCGGTGCGCTGGGCGCGCCTGACCCGCGGGGTGCGGAAGGTCGGCACGGCGTTGGCGATGGCTTCCACGCCCGTCAGCGCCGAGCAGCCGGACGAGAACGCCTTGAGGAGGAGGAGAAGACCCAGGGTTTCGTGCGCCTGGACGGGCTGCTCGGTGCCCACCATCGCCGCCGGATGGGAGCGGAGCAGGCCGCCGACCACGACCCCGAGGATGGCCACGATGAACAGCACCGTCGGCAGCATCAGCACCCGGGCGCTGTCGGCCACACCACGCAGGTTCACGACCGTCAGCAGCGCGAGGCCCACCAGACACACCAGCAGCTTGTCCCGGGCCAGGTCGGGGAACGCAGAGGCCAGGGCGTCCGCGCCCGCGGTGAGGCTGACGCAGACCGTGAGGACGTAGTCGACGACCAGACTGGCCGCGGCCAGCAGGCTGGAGGCCGCGCCCAGGTCCTTCTTGGCCACCGCGTAGGCGCCTCCGCCGTCCGGGTGTACGGCGATGACCTGGGCGTACGACACGACGAGCGCCGCGAGCAGGAAGGTGATCGCCAGCGTCACCGGCAGGGTGGCGGCCAGCGCCGCGGTCCCGGCCGCCACCAGCACCAGCACGATGGCCTCGGGGCCGTACGCGACCGAGCTGAGCGCGTCCAGCGACAGCGCGGCCAGCCCTTCCAGACTGGTGAGGTGGTGCTTCTCCCCCTCGCCCGGGCGCAGCGGGACCCGCGGTTCCAGCTCACGACGTGCCAGGCCATACGCCATCGGGACCTCACCACGGACGGCAGGACGGTCCGGACCAGTCTCCGCGCGCGACGGCCGTACGGCTCCTCGGGATCGGCCGTCCGCGTGCGCATCCCGTTTCACGAGGGGCACGAGTCACCCCACGAATCCTCTGTGAATGTGTGCAGGAGGCCCACATGGGCCGCACACGGTCTTCCGAAAGCCTCGTTAGCGTTTGCAGGCCGCTCGATCCCGCGTGCGAACGCGTCGACTCAGAAAGACCTCACATGGACTACTGCTCCTCGTGCCGTCGGCATCTGAACGGCGCCCTGGTGTGTCCCGGCTGCGGCGCGTACGCCCCGGACATAGCCCCGCGGACGCCGCCGGCCGTCCCCGCGGCGCGAGCAGCCGCCCCTGCCACCACTCCCGCCGCCTGGTACGACGACGATCTCGCTGTCGGGCCCACGCCGTCCGCGATGGACGAGGCCGCGTCCGACGACGTGGAGGACGCGCCCGCCGCCTCGCAGGGACGGGCCGCCCGGCGCCGCCAGCTGGCCCGGTGGAAGAAGAACAAGCGCCGGGCCGCGGTCGCGTCGGCCGTCGCGCTCGTCGGCGGCGGGCTCACCCTGGCCTCGATGGACCGCCAGTCCGCCGACCGGGCCCAGGCGGCCTCGGCCCCGGACAACCGGCCCATGGGCGCCACCGACGGGGAGACCGACGCCGGCACTCCTCCGGTTTCGACACCCCCCGGCCACCACCGGTCCCCGCGCACCACGACCCCGGCCCACACCCAGCAGCCCGCGGCCGCCGCCCCGCACCGGCAGACCGCCGCCACCGCACCCCGGATCACCGTGGTGAACACCCACCCGGACGCCGCGGCCGCTCCGGTCCCCGCACAGACACCGGCCGCGCATCAGCAGGTCCCCGCCCCGGCCTCCAACGGCAGCGGCACCGGCACCGTTGCCCAGCAGCCGTCCACCCCCACTCCCGCGCCCTCGACCAGCAGCGGCACGGACTCGGGCACGCCCCGGACGAGCCCCTCCCCGGCCGCGACCTCCCCGTCCCAGCTCTGCCTGCTCGTGGTGTGCCTGGGCTGACCGCCCGGCCCGTCAGTTGTTCCAGGTCTCGTCGTACGGATCCTGCGGCGTCGGTACCGGCTTCGCCGAGGTGACCGACAGGTACGGGATCGGGCCGTTGTTGACGGGGTCGTGGGTCAGCTTGGCGGTGTAGGTGCCCGTGACCTCCAGCCAGGCGTCCGGTTGCAGGACCGGGGGCAGCTTGCCGGTGAGGGCGATCTTCACCGGCTGGGCGTCCGCCGCGCAGCAGTTGAGGGCCATGCGGACGAGGTAGGGCGCACCGCTGTGGTCCAGGGCCAGGAAGCCGGTGACGCGGACCGGGCGGCCGTGCAGGGAGCGGCCGTGGTCGTAGGCCGCGCGGGACGCGTAGTCGACCACGCTGAGCGGGACCGGATCACCGGCGGGCAACTTGCCGTATCCGTACGGCTGTTGCAGTGCGGTGCCGGTGCGCAGGGCGCTGTAGGAGCCCAGGGCCGGCGGGGCGACGAGGATGAGGGAGAGCAGGGGGAGCACGAGGAGCCAGGAGATACGCGGCTCCGGGTGCGCATGGCCGGCGTGGGCGGTGGCCTTCGCCGCCCTGTTCCGCTTGCGTTCGTACCACGCCGTCGCCAGGGCCGCCGCGATCAGGACCGCGCCCGAGGCGAGCAGCATCGGCTGCAGGCCCGCCTTGACGTAGCGCAGGTAGAGGTCGGTGGCGCCCGCGTGCACAAGGGCGGCGCCCAGCAGGAACATCACTGCCGCCTGGGCCTGTCGGTTCACAGCAGCACCGTCCCGGTCACCACGGCGCCCGCGACCGCCAGCGCGAACGTGGCGGGGGCGAAGCGCAGTGCGAAGGCGCGGCCGAAGGTGCCCGCCTGCATCGCGAAGAGCTTGAGGTCGATCATCGGGCCCACCACCAGGAACACCAGCTTGGCCGTCAGGGAGAACTGGGTGAGGGAGGCCGCGACGAACGCGTCCGCCTCCGAGCAGATGGACAGGAGTACGGCCAGTACGGCGAGGGCCAGGACGGAGACCAGGGGGTTGTCGGCCGCCGTGCGCAGCCAGGTCGCCGGGGTCGCCGCCTTCAGCGTGGCCGCAGCCATCGCGCCCAGGACCAGGAAGCCGCCCGCGTGCACGGTGTCGTGCCGGACCGAGTTCCAGAACGTCTCGCCCCTGGTCGCGCCCTCGTGCGCGCCGTGGGCCGGCGGGCGCAGCCAGTCCGTGCGGCCCAGCCGCTGCCACAGCCAGCCCATCGCGCAGGCCACCAGGAGGCTGGCGACGAACCGGGCCAGGACCATCTCCGGGTTGCGCGGGAAGGCGACGGCCGTGGCGGTCAGGACGATCGGGTTGATCGCGGGGGCCGAGAGGAGGAAGGCCAGGGCCGCCGCGGGGGTCACGCCCCGGCGGACCAGCGCTCCCGCCACCGGCACCGAGGCGCACTCGCAGCCCGGCAGCACCGCGCCCGCCATCCCGGCGACCGGTACGGCCAGGGCGGGCCGGCTCGGCAGGGCACGGGCGAAGAAGGACGGGGGTACGAAGACCGCGATCGCCGCCGAGAGGAGGACCCCGAGGACGAGGAAGGGCAGCGCCTGGACCGTCACGGCCACGAACACCGTCATCCAGCTCTGCATCAGCGGGGTCCCGAGGACCCCGCGGATCGGGGACTGGGCGAGCACCGCCAGCAGCAGGGTCATGGTGAGGATCAGCGGGGAGCTGAGGCGCCGGCTCTCCGGTCCGTCCTGACCTGCGTGGCCCTCCCGGCCTGCCTGGCCCGGCCGTTCGCCCGGTCCGTCGTCGGACGGGCGCGCCGGGTCGCGTCCGGTGGCGCCGGGCGGGGCGTCTTCGGTGATGGCCACGGGCGAGTACCTCCGGCTGTGCGCTGCCTCTCCCTCCCCATCAATACGCGAGGGCGGGCACGGGTGTTCACTTCGTTGCTGGAACCACCTGTCTCCTTGGGGCAGTCTTTTCCCTCGTGGCGAGCGTTCCGTATCAAGGTGGGTCCGGCGCCCCGGCGGCGCACATGGTGGTCTGCGGTGACGACGGGCTCGCGCACCGGCTGGCGGCCGAGTTGCGCGGAGTCCACGGCGAGCAGGTCACCCTCGTGGTGCCGCCGAGCGAGCGCACGGCACGGCCCCCGGTGGTGGGGCGGGCCCGGGCCGCGTCGGCCGCGCTGCTCGACCGGGTGGTCAGCGCCGCCGTCGGACTGGGCGGTGGCAACGGCGGCAACGGGACGACGGGGAGCGGTGGCAACGGCGGTAACGGCGGCAACGCCCACCGGGCCGACGGCGAGCGGGTGTTGGAGGCCTTCGAGCTGACGGAGGCCGTGCTCGCCGAGGCCGGTGTGGAGCGGGCCGCCGCGCTGGCGCTCGTCCATGACGACGACGAGACCAACATCCGGGCCGCGCTGACCGCCCGTCGGCTCAACCCGCGCCTGCGGCTCGTCCTGCGGCTGTACAACCGTCGGCTGGGCCAGCACATCGAGGAACTCCTCGACCAGGCCGCCGCGTTGGCGTCCGGCGCGACGGCGGCCGATGGTGCGGAGGCGTCCACGACCGTGCTGTCCGACGCCGACACCGCCGCGCCCGCGCTGGCCGCGGCCGCCGTCGCCGGCACGACCAAGGTCGTCCAGACCGAGGGTCTGCTGCTGCGGGCCGTGGAGCGGGCGCCGTCCGGGGACGGGCAGATCGCCGCTCCGGGGCTGTGCACCCTGGCCCTGCTCTCGGCGCCCGGCAGGGATCCGGCCGGGGCGGACGGGTCCGACGGCGGCAGGGAGCAGGAACCCGTGCTGCTGCCGGACGACGAGGAGGTGCGGCAGGCCGCCGGGCGGGCCGCCGTGGTGCTGGAGCAGGTGTCCTCCTTCGGCGGTCCCGAGGCGGCCGCGACGGGGCGCGGGATGGGGGTCGTACCGCCGCTCGCCTCCCTCTTCTCGCGGCGGCTGCGGTGGTCGCTGGCCGGGCTGGTGGGGTGTGTGGTCGCGCTCGCCGTCGCGCTGTGGGTGGTCACCGGGATCCATCCGTTGAGGGCCTTCTACCTGACGCTGCTGGACCTGTTCGCGATCGACGATCCGGCGCTCGGCGCGTCCCTCGGGCGGCAGATCCTCCAACTCCTCTCCGGGCTGGTCGGGTTGCTGTTGCTGCCGGTGCTGCTGGCGGCGGTGCTGGAGGCGCTGGGCACCTTCCGGACCGCGTCCGCGCTGCGCAAGCCGCCCCGCGGGCTCGGCGGGCATGTGGTGCTGCTGGGCCTCGGGAAGATCGGTACGCGGGTGCTGACCCGGCTGCGGGAGCTGCACATTCCCGTGGTGTGCGTGGAGTCCGACCCGGAGGCGCGGGGGCTCGCGACCGCGCGGCGGCTGCGGGTACCGGTGGTGCTGGGCGATGTCACCCAGGAGGGGGTGCTGGAGGCCGCGAAGATCCACCGGGCGCACGCGCTGCTCTCGGTGACCAGCGCGGACACGACGAATCTGGAGGCCGTGCTGTACGCGCGGTCGGTGCGGCCGGATCTGCGGGTGGTGCTGCGGCTGTACGACGACGACTTCGCGACCGCGGTGTACCGGACGCTGCGGGCCGCCCATCCGCAGGCGTCCACACGCAGCCGGAGCGTGTCGCATCTGGCCGCACCCGCGTTCGCCGGGGCGATGCTGGGGCGTCAGGTGCTGGGGGCGATTCCGGTGGAGCGGCGGGTGCTGCTGCTCGCCGCGGTCGAGGTGGCCGGGCACCCGGAGCTGGAGGGGCACAGCATGGCCGAGGCGTTCCGGGCGGGGGCGTTCCGGGTGCTGGCGCTGGAGGGCCGCGCCGACGTTCCCGGCGACTATGTGCTCCGCAAGGGAGACCGGGTCGTCGTTGCCGCTACTCGCCGGGGGCTGGCCGAGCTGGGCTGACCCTGTCCAGGGGGCTCCGCCCCCTGGACAGTCAAGAAGTCGGCTCACACCCCGCCCAAGTGCCTCCCCGCGAACTCCATCTCCAGTCTCAGCTGCTTGATCCGCTCGTCCACCACCAGTGAGCCGTGCCCGGCGTCGTAGCGGTACACCTCGTGGACCGCGCCGCGGGCCTCCAGGCGCTTGACGTAGTTGTCGATCTGGCGGATCGGGCAGCGGGGGTCGTTGACGCCGGCGGAGATGTAGACCGGGGCCTTGACCTGGTCGACGTAGGTCAGCGGGGAGGACGCCTCGAAGCGCTCCGGGACCTCCTCGGGGGTGCCGCCCAGCAGGGTGCGGTCCATGGCTTTCAGGGACTCCATCTCGTCGTGGTACGCGGTGACGTAGTCCGCGACCGGCACGACCGCGATGCCCACCGCCCACGCCTGAGGCTGGGTGCCGACGCCGAGGAGGGTGAGGTAGCCGCCCCAGGAGCCGCCGGTGAGGACCATGCGCTCGGGGTCGGCGAGGCCGGAGCCGATCGCCCACTCGCGGACGGCGGCCACGTCCTCCAGCTCGATCAGGCCGACCCGGTGCTTCAGGGCGTCCGTCCAGGCGCGGCCGTATCCCGTGGAGCCGCGGTAGTTGATGCGGATCACCGCGTAGCCCCGGTCCACCCAGGCGGCCGGGCCGGCGGCGAAGGAGTCGCTGTCGTGCCAGGTCGGGCCGCCGTGCAGGTCGACGACCGTGGGGAGGGGGCCGGTGGCACCGGCGGGCTTCTGGATCAGGGCGTGGATGCGGCCGCCGGGGCCCTCCACCCACGCGTCCTCGACCGGCACGGACGGCGGGCACTTCATGCCGGGCGGGTCCAGGACGACCTCGCCGGTGGTGGAGCGGACCGCGGGCGGCTCGGCGGCCGACGACCACAGGTACTCCACGCTGCCGTCGGGGCGGGCGGTCGCCCCGGAGACCGTGCCGGGCGGGGTGGGGATGCGGGTCAGCTCGCGCGCCGCCGGGTCGTAGCGGAACAGCTCGCTGCGGGCCTCGAAGCTGTGGGCGATGAGCAGGGCGCTGCCGTCCGGGTACCACTCGGCGGCGACGTCGCCGGGCAGGTCGAGGGCGAGGTCGCTCTCCTCGCCCGTCGCCACGTTCCACACCAGCGGTTCCCAGCGGCCCCGGCGCTGGTGGCCGATGAGGAGGCGGGTGTCGCCGTCCACGGGTGCGAAGCCGAGGATCTCCAGGCCCAGCTCCTCGCTGCCGCCCTTGGTGTCGTCCAGCTCGGCGACCGTCGTGCCGTCCGGGCGCAGCACACGGAGGGCCGCGTGCATGGCGTCGCCGTGCTCGGTGTGCTCGATCGCGATCAGGGAGCCGTCGTAGGAGAGGTCGCCGACGCCCGCCGACTCGCGGTGCCGGTAGATCTCGACCGGGTCCTCGCCCTGGCGCGCGAGGTGGATGGTCGTGCCGTCCTCGTCCGTCGAGCGGCCGACCACCGCCGTGCGCCCGTCACGGGCGAGGCCCAGGCCGGCCGGGTAGGAGGGCTCCAGGCCGGGCACGGCGGTCTCGTCCGCCCCGCCCGCGAAGGGCTGGCGGCGCCAGATGCCGAACTCGTCGCCGTCCTTGTCGTCGAACCACCAGATCCACGTGCCGTCCGGGGAGAGCACGCCGTCCGTCGTGCCGTTCGGCCGGTTCGTCGCCTGCCGTTGCTCGCCCGTCGCCCGGTCCCAGGCGTACAGCTCGTACGTGCCCGTCGCGTTCGACACGAACAGGGAGCGGTCCGGCGCGTCCTCCGCCCAGTCGGGCAGCGAGACCCGCGGCGCCCTGAAGCGCTTCTCCCAGTCCGGCATGTCCGGCGTGTCCGGCGTCCTGCTCTCACTCATGGCCCCAGTCATGCGCCCATATTGCCTGGCCCCACCCACAATGCGCTGGCAGGTGTACCCAGCCTGTGGATAACTTCCCGACCACGCCACCGCCTCCGCACCTCGCGCCCACCCACTCCGCACACACGTCCGAGCCGAACCCCCCGCCCGAGCCCCCGGAACGGCGCCGTACCGTTGAGGGCGTGTACCGGTTTCTGCTGACACCCCGCTGGTGGGGCATCAACGTCTTCGTGCTGCTCGCCATCCCGTTCTGCGTCTTCATGGGGTCGTGGCAGCTGAGCCGGTTCGAGGGGCGGGTGCAGGACCACCGCGCCGCGACCGAGCAGGCCGCCTCCGGCAGACACGAGGCGGCCCGTCCGCTGGCCGAGATGCTGCCCGTCGACAAGAGCACCTCGGGACGCCGGGCCACCGCGAGCGGCCGGTACGGCAGGCAGCTGCTCGTGCCGGGCCGGGAGCTGGACGGCAAGCAGGGCTTCTACGTATTGACGCTGCTGCGCACCGACTCCGGCAGGGCGCTGCCCGTGGTGCGGGGCTGGCTGCCCGGCAAGGCGGATCCGGCGAAGGCCCCCGCCGCGCCGGCCGGCGAGGTCACCGTCACCGGCGCGCTGCAGGCCTCCGAGACCCCGGGGGACAACGGGGTCGGTGCCCAGGGCGGGCTGCCCGCCGGGCAGACGGCGGCGATCAGCGCGGCCTCGCTGGTGAACCTGGTGCCGGACAAGGTCTACGACGCGTGGGTCACGCTCGACAAGGCCGACGCGGGGATGAAGGCCGTGCCCGCGACCGCGCCGGCCGGCACCGGTCTCGACCTGAAGGCGTTCCAGAACCTCGGCTACACCGGGGAGTGGTTCGTCTTCGCGGGCTTCGTGGTCTTCATGTGGTTCCGGCTGCTGCGCCGCGAGGTGGAGTTCCAGCGGGACGCGGCGCTCGGCCTGGTGCCGCAGGAGCAGGAGGAGCAGGACGGGCAGGAGGGGCAGGAGGACACCTCCGCCCCGGCCGCCACGGTCTGACCACGGCCTCGGACCACGCGGCTCCTGACCACGCAGCTCCTGACTACGCCCCCGCGAGCACCTCGGTGTAGTACACCGTCCCGGCGCACGCGTTCGGCACGGTCGCCGAGATGGTGGGCGAGCCCACCTGCGCGGTGTGGGTGACCAGGACGCTGCCGTCGGCCGTCGCGCCGTCCTCGGTGACGAGCTGGGTGGTGGTGCCGGAGGACGTGGTGCCGGTGTCCGTGCTCCCGGTGGCGCCGGCGTCCTGGCTGGGCGTCGGGTCGGGCGAGGGGCCGCCGGTGTCCGAGCCGCCGGTGGTGGGGGTGCCACCGGTGGCGGGGCAGGTCTCGGAGGGCACGAAGGCGAACTTCTCCTCGTAGGCCGCACCCGGCTGCAGGACAAGACCCGCGACCTCCAGGGAGGGGTCGGGCAGGGAGGCCGCCGCGTCCCCGGCCACATGCCGGGCGCTGAGGACCTTGGCGGGATCCGCGGCCCCCTGCGCCGAGGCGCCGATCGTGCCGGGGCCGCCGACGACACAGCCGGCGGTGGAGATGTTGGTGACGCGGAAGGTGCCGTAGACGACACCCGCGGAGTCGGGGGCGTTGACGGTCTGGGTGGCGGAGCCGAGCTGGGCCGCCGTGCACACCGGGGTGCCCGCGGCGACGGTGGCGGACGGGTTGGCGCCGGTGGTCGAGCCGGTGCCGTTGCCGCCGGTCTTGCCCGGCTCACCGCCCTTGGTGCCGTCCTTGCCGTGCCCGGGGGTCTTGCCGTGGGAGCCGCCGACGCTGCTGGAGCCGCCGTCCGGGTCCTTGCCCTGGGTGGCGCCGCCCTGGGCCTGGGAGGACTGCCCGGCCATGGCGGTGTTGGTGTCGGTGCCCGCGGAGTTCGAGACGTGGATCAGCGCGGGGACCGCTGTGCCCACGAACAGCGCGGCGGCCGCCATGCCGACGGCGGCCTGGCGCTTGCGGGCCCGTCGGGCGGGCACCGCCTTGCGCAGATGGTCCAGCGTGCCGGTGCGCGGTTCCAGGTCGTCGACCGCGGAGTGCAGCAGCCGGCGCAGGTCCAGCTCGTCCGAGCCGAGCCCGTCCGGGCCCGGGCCAAGCCCCTCGGGGCCCTTTTCTTCGGGGCCGTGGTTCACAGTTCCGTTCCCAGCGTGCGATTGCGTGTGCTCTTGCTCGTGGTGCTTCGTCGG
Source organism: Streptomyces sp. NPDC001816 (assembly GCF_042892235.1). NCBI lineage: Bacteria > Bacillati > Actinomycetota > Actinomycetes > Kitasatosporales > Streptomycetaceae > Streptomyces > Streptomyces sp. NPDC001816. Next base: position 89,651 of record NZ_JBIATY010000020.1, on the reverse strand, counting down.
GTCGAGCCAGGCGTAGGGCTCATGGCGTCCCTCACAGTGGCCTTCACCGGAAGGACCTTCATGGGAATCGCCCCCTTCGGCGTGCTCGCTCATGCCGGTGTCTCCATGGCTACCCGCAGCGCGGCGATGCCCCGCGAGCCGTACGCCTTCACCGAGCCCAGCGAGATGCCGAGCGTCTCGGCGACCTGGGCCTCCGTCATATCCGCGAAGTAGCGCAGGACGAGGACCTCGCGCTGGCGGCGCTGCAGACCCTTCATCGCCTTGATGAGGTCGCGCCGCTCCAGCGAGTCGTAGGCGCCCTCCTCCGCGCTCGCCATGTCCGGCATCGGCTTGGAGAGGAGCTTCAGGCCGAGGATGCGCCGGCGCAGGGCGGAGCGGGACAGGTTGACGACCGTCTGCCGCAGGTAGGCCAGGGTCTTCTCGGGGTCGCGGACGCGCTTGCGGGCCGAGTGGACGCGGATGAAGGCCTCCTGCACGACGTCCTCGCAGGAGGCGGTGTCGTCGAGGAGGAGCGCGGCGAGGCCCAGCAGGGAGCGGTAGTGCGCCCGGTAGGTCTCGGTGAGGTGGTCGACGGTCGTGCCGGCGACCGCGGTGTCCGCGGTGGCGGTGGCGGCCGCCGTGTCGTCGGAGCCGTCACGCTGACTGGGTATGCGGGCGGGCCGCGCTGCGGGCATGGGCGCGATCACCGGCATGCCGCCGGGAATGCGCGGCCGGAGCGCCGCGCGGGGCGGCCGGAGCGCGGCGGTGCCGCGGGCCGCACTGAGTTCGAGTACCTCTGCCACGCCAGTTGGACACGTCTCCCCCCGCCAGGGTTGTACGTGCCGGGCGTCACATGTCCGACAACCGACGGTGTCCCAAGTGCCGTCATGCGTCCCGCTCTTCCCCTATGTCCCATTTGAACGGGCGTCCCCACGCCCCGATCACGGCGTCCCCACGCCAGGATCCTCACGTCTCACGCCCCGCAAAGGTGACCGCAAAGACGCTCCCCGCCCTTCGCATGGTTGCGAGGAGCGGGGAGGAAAATCCTCTGTCGCCGGGGAGCGCGGTTCAAGGTTTTTTGACCATGCTCCCGGCCACATTTCTTAACTGGATACTACAAACGTCTTATCCGCGGGCGGGTGTCTCTCCCCGGAATTCCGCGGCGACCAGCTCGGCGATCTGCGCGGTGTTGAGCGCGGCGCCCTTGCGCAGGTTGTCGCCGCAGACGAAGAGTTCGAGCGCGGTCGGGTCGTCGAGGGCCCGGCGCACCCGCCCGACCCAGGTCGGGTCGGTGCCCACCACGTCGGCGGGGGTGGGGAACTCACCGGCGGCGGGGTCGTCGTAGAGCACGACACCGGGCGCCGTGGCGAGGATCTCGCGGGCGCCGTCGACGGTCACCTCGCCCTGGAAGCGGGCGTGGACGGTGAGCGAGTGCGTGGTGATCACCGGCACCCGGACACAGGTCACGGCGACCGGCAGCTGCGGCAGTCCGAGGATCTTGCGGGACTCGTCCCGCACCTTCATCTCCTCCGACGACCAGCCGTCCTCCCTGAGCGATCCGGCCCACGGGACGACGTTCAGCGCGACCGGCTCCGGGAAGGGCCCGGTGTCGTCCCCGACGGCCCGCCGTACGTCGCCGGGCTTGGTCCCCAGCTCGGTCCCGGCGACCAGGGACAGCTGGGCCCGCAGCGTCTCGACCCCGGCCCGGCCCGCCCCGCTCACCGCCTGGTACGACGACACCACCAGCTCGCGCAGCCCGAACTCGGCGTGCAGCGCGCCCAGGGCGACGATCATCGACAGGGTCGTGCAGTTGGGGTTGGCGACGATCCCGCGCGGCCTGCTGCGCACCGCGTGCGGATTGACCTCGGGGACGACGAGGGGTACGTCCGGGTCCATCCGGAAGGCGCCCGAGTTGTCGACGACGACCGCACCGCGCGCGGCGGCGATCGGCGCCCACTCGGCGGAGACCTCGTCGGGCACGTCGAACATGGCGATGTCGACCCCGTCGAAGGCGTCCTCCGTGAGGGCCACCACCTCGACCTCCTCCCCGCGCACGGCCAGCTTGCGGCCGGCCGAGCGCCGGGAGGCGATCAGACGGATCTCGCCCCAGACGTCCGCGCGCTGGGACAGGATCTGGAGCATGACCGCGCCGACGGCTCCGGTCGCACCCACGACCGCGAGCGTCGGCTTCCCGGTCGGCGCCATTACCGGCCCGTGCCTCCGTAGACGACGGCCTCGTCGGTGTCGGAGTCGAGACCGAAGGCGGTGTGCACGGCGCACACGGCCTCCTGCACGTCGTCGGCACGGGTGACGACCGAGATACGGATCTCCGACGTCGAGATCAGCTCGATGTTCACGCCCGCGTTGCTCAGCGCCTCGAAGAAGGAGGCCGTGACGCCCGGGTTGGTCTTCATACCGGCGCCGACGAGGGAGATCTTGCCGATCTGGTCGTCGTAGCGCAGCGAGTCGAAGCCGATGCCCGCGCGGTTCTTCTCCAGCGCATCGATGGCCTTGCGGCCCTCGGTCTTCGGCAGCGTGAAGGAGATGTCGGTCAGGCCCGTGGAGGCCGCCGACACGTTCTGCACGACCATGTCGATGTTGATCTCGGCATCGGCGATGGTCCGGAAGATCGCGGCAGCCTCACCCGGCTTGTCCGGCACGCCGACGACCGTGATCTTGGCCTCGGAGGTGTCGTGCGCGACACCGGAGATGATGGCCTGCTCCACCTTCTTGTCCCCAATCGGCTCACTGCTGACCCACGTGCCCTGCAGCCCGCTGAAGCTGGACCGGACATGGATCGGGATGTTGTATCGGCGGGCGTACTCCACACAGCGGTGGAGCAGCACCTTGGAGCCGGAGGCGGCGAGCTCCAGCATGTCCTCGAAGGAGATCCATTCGATCTTCTTCGCCTTCTTCACCACACGCGGGTCGGCGGTGAACACGCCGTCGACGTCGGTGTAGATCTCGCAGACCTCGGCGTCGAGCGCGGCGGCCAGCGCCACGGCCGTGGTGTCGGACCCACCGCGACCCAGCGTGGTGATGTCCTTCTTGTCCTGGCTGACGCCCTGGAACCCGGCGACGATCGCGATGTTGCCCTTGTTCAGGGAGTCCCGGATACGGCCGGGCGTGACGTCGATGATCCGGGCTTTGTTGTGGACCGAGTCGGTGATGACGCCTGCCTGGCTGCCGGTGAACGACTGGGCCTCGTGGCCCAGGTTTTTGATCGCCATCGCCAGCAGAGCCATGGAGATCCGCTCTCCGGCGGTCAGCAGCATGTCGAATTCGCGCCCGGCAGGCATCGGAGAAACCTGCCCGGCGAGATCGATCAGCTCGTCCGTCGTGTCGCCCATCGCGGAAACGACGACAACCACCTGGTTGCCGTTCTTCTTCGCTTCCACGATCCGCTTGGCGACGCGCTTGATGCCTTCGGCATCGGCTACGGAGGAGCCTCCGTACTTCTGCACGACAAGGCCCACGTGCGCTCCTCGCTCGGTTCGTTTGTGTCGGCTCAGTCTAACGAGCGTCCGAAATCCACCGTCCTGCTCCCGCATGGTGAGACGTCGGGAGGCGTGGGGGTCGACGCGCTCGCGACCGGGAACCTGCCCAGCACACGGCACACCACGCGAAACGTGCCCCGGGTCACAGTGGCCACTGTGAATTAAGTTTCAAGCAAAGCCGGTGAAGTGGGCCGGAGGGTGGTCGATCGGGAGGTCGGGGCGCCAGGCGGTGAGGATCTGGGCGCTGCATTCGAAGAGGCCCGGTGGCAGCGCGTCCAGGGGCCACCAGCGCCAGTCGCCGACGCTCTCGTTCGGCTGGTCGGCCGGTTCGCCGCGCCAAGCGGTGACGATCGCGCCGACGGTGATCCGGACGACCCCGCCGACCTGGTCGACGAGCGTTCCCAGAAGGCGGACGTCGGTCGGGCCGGCGTGCAGACCGGTCTCCTCGGCGAGTTCGCGGACCACCGTCTCCTGCAGCGACTCGCCCGGCTCCACGGTCCCGCCGGGCAGCTCGAACGTCCCGCGCCGGTGTCGGCCCAGCAGCACGCCACGGGGTCCGAGCAGCACGGCGCCGACACCGACCGCCGCATGGGCGACGGGCGGCTCGACGGTACGCGGGCGGGAGGTGACACGGGCGGGCCGACGGACCTGGAAGAGCCGGTAGGAAGCGTGGTTGCCCTCTTCCGGCGCGTCGAGGACGGTGACGTCCTCCACGCGCAGCCCATGCTGCACGAGCAGGTCCTCCCAAAGTTCCGGGGTGAGCACCCACATCTGGCCGGTCAGCTCTCCGCCGCCGGCCAGCCGCAGGATCTCGGGGCGGGGAGCGACGGCCGAATCAGGGCCGTCTCCTTGGGAGTTGGTGTGCAGCACGGTGAAGCACAGCCGGCCGGCCGGTTTGAGGGCCGGGGCCAGGGCGGGGAGCAGCCGGTGGGGGTCGAGGAAGTGGAGCGCGCTGAGGGAGTAGATGACGTCGTACGACGCCGCCGTGCGCAGGTGCTCGACGGCGTCCGCGTGGACCAGTCGGAGTCCGGGCAGATCCGGGTAGCGGGTGCGGGCTCGCTCGATCTGGCTGCGCGAGGCGTCGACCGCGTCCAGCACCGCCCCGTACGTGCGCACGAGATGTGCGGCATGCCGAGCCGTCCCGCAGCCGAGGTCCAGCACACGCCGCCCCGTCAGCTCCCCGAGCGCCTCGTCTCCCGGCCCGGTTCCCCCGGGCCCCCAGGCGATCCGGTCCACGTCGGGCAGGGGCGTACCGCGCCGGATGTGATGGATCCCGTAGGAGTGCCATGTCTCGGCGTTGATCTCCTCGGCACCACGCATCAGTCGACGTACTCCTTCAGCGGCTCGGTGTCCAACGTGGTGCAGATGCCCGAGGCTCAAGCCCCGGGCTGAACTGCGGAGATGAACGCCGCCCAGGCGGGTGCGGCAACGCGGAGTTCGGGGCCTGCGGAGACCTTGGAGTCGCGGACGTGGACGGCGGCGGAGAGAGCTACTTCGACGCAGTTGCCGCCCTCGTCGTCGCTGTAGCTCGACTTGAACCAGTCCAGCGCGACCTCCACGCAGGCACCGCCCTCGTCGTCGCTGTAGCTCGACTTGAACCACTTCAACCGGTCACTCACGACTGCCCACCATCCGCTCGATAAACCGGGCCGACTCTTCGGGCCCCAGAGCCTGCGTGCGGATCATGCTAAGCCGCTCGGTGACCCGGCTGACAACCCCTGGATCGGCCGAAAGCTCGCTGGCGAACTGGCCCTCCATGAAGGCGAACCGCTCGTGGTCACGGGTCTCCAACAGGACCATGGACCCCAGGAGCGCGGCAGGGATGGCCCGTTCGAAAGGAAGCACCTGAAGCACGACGTTCCGCAGCGCCGCCGCCTCCAGCAGCCGGTGCAGTTGCTCGGCGTCCACCTGCGGGGCGCGCAACACCGCCTCGTACAGCACGAAGCTCAGCCCCACCGGCGGTTTCCGTGCGGTGAGGATGGACTGCCGCTCCATGCGGGCCGTGACACGCTCCTCCACCGTCTCCTCGTCCAGCGGCGGGATGCGGTTGTCGATGAGGGCGCGGGCGTATCCCCTCGTCTGCAACAGCCCCGGCACAAGCGAGTTTTCGTACGTCCAGAGACTCGTAGCCTCCTTCTCCCGCTCCATGAAGTCCTGCGCCCGCGCAGGGAACCGCTCCCGGTTCAGGAACTCCTTCGCCGCGCTCAGCATCCCCTGCGCACCGCACAGGTCGTCCGCCACGTCCAGTACGCGCGATGTCGGTCTGCGCACCCCGCGCTCCATCGACTCGATGGTGGCCGGGGAGTAGTTGGCGGCGGAGGCCAGCTTCTCCCGGCTGACGTCCGCCTTCGTGCGCCAGCGCTTCATTTGGTCACCGCTGTAGCGCCATGCCACTGGCGGCTGGGAGTTGTTCTGGCCCGACATCGCGCCCACCTCCGGTCGATACACCACAGCGAGTACCACCTCAGCCGCTACCGAGCGTAGCCCTGCCGACGCCATCGTGTGACCATGACGAACGCAATTCACCGCCTCGGCTGGATCACCGACTCCGGCCACCAACTCCACCTCATCGGCGTCCACTTCGACGCCGTACACGCGGCCCCGAGCGCCTCCGCGTACGCGCGCATCGTCTCCAAGTTGTGGATCTCCCCCCGCTCGATCTGAGACACGCGGGCGTGGGAGATCCCCATCGACTCGGCCACCTGAGCCGGCGGCCCGGTACTCGTCGTAGCGGGCCTCGGCAAGGGGGATCGACTCGCGGTACCAGTCCCGCCGGCTCTTCAGCTCAACGAGTGAAACGAGCCCGTCCAGTGGGCGTCGCGAAACTCGCCCCTACTTCTGCTTCTGCCTCGCCGGCCGCATCCCCAGCGGTCCGCCGATCTCCTGTGCCATGACCCGGCCCGCCTCGAACTCCAGGGTCTCGTCGCCCATGGTGGCCTGGTCGGTGTCGAGGCCGTCCAGCTCCTCCAGGGGCTGGTTGAGGCGGACGTGGATGAGGATCGACTGGAGGGCGCGCAGGACGGCGGAGGCCGTGGGGCCCCAGTTGGAGAAGTAGGAGAACTGCCACCACCACAGGGCCTCCGTGGTGCGGCCCGCGCGGTAGTGGGCCATGCCGTGGCGGAGGTCGGTGATCATGTCGGCGAGGTCGTCGGAGATACGAGCCGGGACCGGCGCCTTGCGGGGCTCGTAGGGGTCGAAGACCTCGGAGTAGACGTCGATGGGGTCGAGGAGCCGGGCCAGGTTCTCACGGAGCCCGTCCACGTCCGCCTCGGGGCCGAGGTCGGGCTCGTAGCGCTCGTCGGGGACGATGTCCTCGTGCGCGCCGAGGCGACCGCCGGCCAGGAGGAGCTGGGAGACCTCCAGAAGCAGGAAGGGGACGGCCGAGTCGGGTTCGTCGCCCTTCGCCACCTCTGTGACGGCCACCAGGAAACTCTCGACCTGGTCCGCGATCTGGACCGCGAAGTCGTCCGGGTTGTGACCGGTCGCGTGCAGCGTGGCGTCAGACATCTAGGAGTCGTCTCCCCTCGAAGGCGCGGCCGAGGGTGACCTCGTCCGCGTATTCCAGGTCGCCACCCACCGGGAGGCCGCTGGCCAGGCGGGTGACCTTGAGGCCCATGGGCTTGATCATGCGGGCGAGGTACGTGGCCGTGGCCTCGCCTTCCAGATTCGGGTCCGTGGCCAGGATCAACTCCGTGACCGTCCCGTCGGCCAACCGTGCGAGAAGTTCTCGTATACGCAGGTCGTCGGGGCCGACGCCCTCGATCGGGCTGATCGCGCCGCCGAGCACGTGGTAACGGCCGCGGAACTCGCGGGTGCGCTCGATGGCGACGACGTCCTTGGGCTCCTCCACGACACAGATGACCGAGGCGTCGCGGCGAGGATCGCGGCAGATGTTGCACAGCTCCTCCTGTGCCACGTTGCCGCAGGTCGCGCAGAAGCGGACCTTCGCCTTCACCTCGAGGAGGGCCTGGGCGAGCCGGCGGACGTCCGTCGGCTCCGCCTGCAGGATGTGGAAGGCGATCCGCTGCGCGCTCTTGGGACCGACGCCGGGCAGCCGCCCCAGCTCGTCGATGAGGTCCTGAACCACGCCTTCGTACAACGGACTGCCCTTCCTGGAGTCTTTCAGTACGTACGGTAGTTGGCCACGGCCCGTCTTAGAAAGGCAGGCCGGGGATGCCGCTGCCGCCGCCCAGGCCCTGCGCCAGGGGGCCCAGCTTCTGCTGCTGGAGCGTCTGCGCGTTCTCGTTGGCCGCCTGGACGGCCGCCACGATGAGGTCGGCGAGGGTCTCGGTGTCCTCCGGGTCCACGGCCTTCGGGTCGATCTTCAGGGCGCGCAGCTCGCCGGAACCGGTGACGGTGGCCCGTACCAGTCCGCCGCCCGCCTGCCCGTCGACCTCCGTGTTCGCCAGTTCCTCCTGCGCCCGCTGCAGGTCCTGCTGCATCTTCTGGGCCTGCTGGAGCAACTGCTGCATGTTGGGCTGGCCACCACCGGGGATCACGATCAGCTCCTGGTTCCTCGTCTTCGCCTGCGGCGTCGATTCTGTCGATTCTCCGTTGTGCACGAGCCTACGTGGTCTACGCGACCATCGCCCCGCCACTCTTTCGAGTGATAGCAGTGGCAGACGTATACCTGATCAAGGCCCTCTTCCGGGCGGAAAAGAGGGGAAAGCTACGTTCCCGCCACCCATTGGGCGGTAGGAAGAGTGGCGCGCGTCGGCATGCAATGTCACGCAGTGTGACGGGCCGTGTTCAGTGTCGTGTTGTCGTGTTCAGTAGGGAGTGCCGGGTGGCTCAGCCGGAGATGCAGCCCGAGGGTCCGCCTCAGGACGGGTGGGGCGAGGGTGCGGCCGGGCTGCGGCCGGGCGATCTGACCGGGCGGTCGTTCCCGCTCGGGGACTGGGGGGAGCCCGCCGAGCGGCTCGACGAGCTGTACCGGTGGGTGGAGCGAGGGGCACTGCAGACGGCGTCCTGGTATCTCGCGGACCGGGTGTGGAAGCGGCGCGGGGCGCGGGCGCTGCGGGCCGGGGCGGCGGCGGGGGCGGTGTGCGGGGCCGCGCTGCCGTTGCTGGACCTGACCGGGGTGGTCGGCGGGGTGGCGCCCTGGGGGTATCTGGCGCTGATGCTCGCGGTGGCGTGTGTCGCGGTCGACCGGTTCTTCGGGGTCACGTCCGGCTGGATAAGGGACGTGGCGACCGCGCAGGCTGTGCAGCGGCGGTTGCAGGCGTTGCAGTTCGACTGGGCGTCGGAGAGCGTGCGGGAGGTTCTGGGACCGGCCGAGGGGACGGCCGGCGAGGCGGCCGAGCGGTGCCTGGGGGTGCTGCGGCGGTTCTCCGAGGACGTGATGGAGCTGGTGCGCACGGAGACGGCCGACTGGATGGTGGAGTTCCGCACGGGTTCGGCACCGCTGGGCATCCAGGCGGCGGTGGCGTCCGGGGCGCGGGTGGATTCGGGCAGCCCTGTGGGACGGTTTCCGCTGCCACCGGCGAACGGCACCCGCCCGAACATGCCCCGCCAGCGACCGCCTGAGCCTCGATAGACACCTGGTGCGTCAGACACCTGGTGCGTCAACCGGCTACGCGCACAGTTTCATGCCCTCTGGGGTCCAGCACGGGACGTGGCCGTGCGTGCGGACGATGTTCTGGCCGTTTCCTCTGGACAGGTACGTCAGGAAGCTCGACGCCAGCGAGTCCGCGGGCGGCCGGCCGTAGGTGTAGGCGTACTCGATCTCTCGGTACGGGTAGGGGCTGTGGCCGTGTTCGATGGCGTCCACCGAGGGGGCGTTGCCGTCCAGGAAGAGGACGTGGAGGCTGTTCGCCCGGCCGGCCAGGTTGAGTTCGCTGTAGCCGATCGCGCCGGGAAGCCTGGCCACCTGGGTCAGCACCTGGTCAGTGGAGTCGAGTTCGCACCGCGTCACCGGGGCCGTCGGATAGTCCTTGTTGACGCAGTCGACGGAGGAGTTCGCCATCTCGCCCCGCCCCAGCACACGCCGCTGGAAGACCTGCCGGGTACCGGAGTTGGCGTCCCGGCTGACCAGGTGCACGGGCAGCGAACGCCCGCCCAGCTGCCGCCAGTTGGTGATCTCGCCCTGGTAGAGGCGCCGTACGTCCGCCGTGGAGAGGTTCGTCAGACCCACGTCGTCGTTCACGACCAGTGCGAAGACCGACAGCGCGACGCGGTTCTCGCGCAGCTCCGGCATGTCGGCGGGTTTGGGCCCGTCGGACAGGGCGATCAACGGCGGTGAGCCGTGCCCCTTGGCCTGGGTGCCGGCTGTGGCCAACTCCCTTGTCCCCGCGGTCGATCCATGCGGATCCACCGTGACCGTCGCCCCCGCACAGTCCTCCTCGTACTTCTTCGCCACCTCCCGCATCACCGGCTCGAACGCGGTCGACCCCGTGAGGGTCAGCGTCCCCTTCTCGCAGCCGATCGGCGGTGGCGCGTCGTCGCGCGCCACGACGATCGCCGCCAGGGTCACCACGCACACCGTGAGCATGATGGTGATCATCCGGGAGGCCCGGCTGAACAGCGGCGGCTTGTCGTCGGGCGTGGCGCTGCGGTTGGGATGGACCTCGCCCTCCCTGATCCCGCCGACGATCCGGATCTCCCGGCCGACATCCCCGCCGGACAGCAGCACGAGCAGCTTGAAGTGGTCACCCCGGTTCAGCGGGACGCGCGGGATGCGCAGGGTGTTGCCCTCGTACCCGAAGCCGCGCTCGGCGGTGAAGTGGTCCATCAGGTGGTCGGTGTCGGTCGGCTGGGTGACCGAGACACCGCGCACCGTACGGTCCGTGAACACCGCGGTCAGCCCATGGCGCTCGGGGCTGGTGTAGTCGTCGCGGTCGATGCCCTGCGAGCCGTCGTTCTCGATGCGGAGCAGCACGAGGGTGGCGTCGCTCATGTCCGGCGCCCCGTCGAAGAGGAAGAGGCCGAGCCGGCGGTTGGCCCGGCCCGAACGGACGTCGTCGCCGATGATGGGGTTGTCCATCTGCACGCGGTAGCCGACACGCTTGCGGCGCGGCACCCGGCGCTCGTACCAGACCATGCCCGCGGACGCGACGATGCCCAGCACCGCCGTGCCGATGGCGACGACGTTCTCCGCGCTCAGCCACTCCATGTGGGTGCCCCCGCCACTCCCCGGAGTCGGATGGTGAGGTCACGGTACGCGCAAGGAAGGGGACGAACCGGACGCGTGGGCCGAAGTTCGCCCAGCGTTCAACAGCCGTGACAGGAAGGCGGGTTCACCTCACTGCTTGGTGTACGTCAGGCTCTCCCCGCCGCTCCTCTTCACCCGCTTCAGCCGCCCGTCCGACAGCAGCGTGACCTCGGTGGCCTCACCCGGCGAGCAGGAGGACAGCGGCTCGCCGGAGCTGACGCTCGACGGCCCGATCTCCAACGGCCCGTTGCTGCCCGGCTGTTCGGTCAGCTCCGCCTCGAACACGCAGTGGTACGTGCCACCGCCCTCGGTGGGCCCGTCCGCGACGAGCGTGAGGACGGTGTCGCCCACCTTCCCCTGCTGGATGGTCAGTTGCCGGGTGTTGGTCCCGCTGGAGTTGTCGATCGTGGTCTCCCAGGTGCCGAGGTACCCGGCCGGGATCACCCCGTCCGCGGGCGCGGAGGAGGACGGCGCCGAGGTCGTGGGAGTGGGCGCCGGCGAGGTACCGCCCGGCGCGGTGGTGGTGACGGTGGGCGCAGGACTGGTAGTCCCCCCGGCCTTGCCGTCGTCCCCGCCACGATTCATCAGCGCATACACCGACCCACCCGCACCGAGCGCAACCACCAACGCGATCACGACGAGCAACGCGGTGGACCGCCCGTTCCTCCGCTCGGGCTCCTGCGGAACCCCGACCGGCGGCGGCCCGTAGGGCGGGGTGGAACCGAGCCCGCCCCCGCCGTAGGGGTTGTACGGCTGCTGCGGGTAGCCGTAGGCGGCGGCATGGAGCTGAGGATGCTGCTGGGGCTGCTGCGGATACCCGTACTGCCCCGGCGAGGCATACGGCCCGGCCGCCGCACCGTACCCCGGGGCGGCGGGAGGCGGACCGGGCGGCGGGGTCTGCCCGGAGACCACGGTCGGCAGATGATTGACGGCCCCACCACCCGGCATCGAGGGCGAGGGCGGCGCCGCAGAACCATCATCAGCAGCAGAAGCATGCTCAGGCGACGACCCACCGCCCCCTTGCTGATGCACCCAGGCAGGAGCAGGCACCCCCGGACTACCCGGCGCACCGACACCCGCAGCCGCAGCCGGACCGCCAGGCGCACCCGCACCCGCCGACGGCGAGTCCGCCCCACCGGGGCCACCCGCACCCGACGACGAATCGGACGCCGGATCCTCCGCATCCAACAACTGCACCGCATGCCGCCCCAGCTGCGCCACCAACGCCCCCGGCAGCCACGGATCCCGGGACCGCCCCCCGGACACCGTGTCCTCCGCCCCCGTCCGCTCCAGAATCCGGTCCAGCGAAGGCCGAGCAGCGGGATCCTTCTTCAAGCAGTCCCGCACCAGATCCGCGATCCCCTCCGGCACCCCCTCCAGATCCGGCTCCTCCTGAGCGATCCGGAACATCAGGGCATGCACCCCACTGTTGGCACCGCCGAAGGGCAGCACACCGGTGGAGGCATAGGCGAGCACGGACCCCAGGCAGAAGACGTCGCACGCGGGCGTGATCCGGTCCCCCCGCACCTGCTCGGGCGCCATGAACCCGGGCGACCCCACCAGCGACCCGGTACGGGTCAGCCCGTCCCCCGCCATGGTCTCCATCGCCCGCGCGATCCCGAAGTCGATCACCCGCGGCCCGTCGATGGTGACGAGCACGTTGGACGGCTTCAGATCCCGGTGCACGATCCCCGCCGCATGGATGTCCTTGAGCGCGTGCGCGAGCCCCGCCGCGAGGATCCGTACCGACCGCTCGGGCAGCGCCCCGTGATCGTGTGAGACGACCTGCTGCAGGCTGGGCCCGGCGACGTACCCGGTGGCCACCCAGGGCACCGCGGCCTCGGTGTCCGCGTCCAGCACGGGCGCGGTCCAGTGCCCGCCGACCCGCCGTGCGGCCGTCACCTCCTGCCGGAACCGCGCCCGGAACTCCTCCTGCTCGGCCAGCTCCTCGCGGACCAGCTTCACGGCGACGGTACGGCCCCGGTCCGACCGGGCCAGGTACACATGCCCCATACCGCCCGCGCCGAGCCGCGCGAGCAGCCGGTACGCCCCGATCCGCTGCGGATCCCCCGGACCCAGCTTGTCCATCCGCGCCGCCTTCCCCCCATAGGTCTGCAACGGACCGAGAATAGTGCGATCGCACGGGGAGCCGCGCGGACCTGGGTCTACGTTTCAGTAACAGCGGTGCCGTCGCACGTCGACCACGTCGACCACGTCGACAACCTGTCGCGGAAAAGCCCCGCCCACGGAACAGGACGCCGATGTCGCGTCCGCATCCCGGACATTTACGCTCGCCCGCATGACCCCTCAGCTCAGCCCCGAAGCCGGCGCCGCGGTGAAGGCCGCGGACCGTGCGCATGTCTTCCACTCCTGGTCCGCCCAGGACCTCATCGACCCGCTCGCCGTCGCCGGCGCCGAGGGGTCGTACTTCTGGGACTACGACGGCAGGCGGTACCTGGACTTCACCAGCGGACTCGTCTTCACCAACATCGGCTACCAGCACCCCAAGGTCGTCGCCGCGATCCAGGAGCAGGCGGCGAAGATGACGACGTTCGCGCCCGCGTTCGCCGTCGAGGCGCGCTCGGAGGCGGCCCGGCTGATCGCCGAGCGGACCCCCGGCGACCTGGACAAGATCTTCTTCACCAACGGTGGCGCCGACGCCGTCGAGCACGCGGTGCGCATGGCCCGGCTGCACACGGGCCGCCCGAAGGTGCTCTCGGCATACCGCTCGTACCACGGCGGCACCCAGCAGGCCGTGAACATCACCGGTGACCCGCGCCGCTGGCCCTCCGACACCGGCAGCGCCGGTGTCCTCCACTTCTGGGCGCCCTACCTCTACCGCTCCCGCTTCTACTCCGAGACCGAGGAGCAGGAGACCGCGCGGGCGCTGGAGCACCTGGAGACGACGATCGCCTTCGAGGGGCCGGGGACGGTCGCCGCGATCATCCTGGAGACCGTGCCCGGCACCGCCGGGATCATGGTCCCGCCGCCGGGCTATCTGGCCGGCGTCCGGGAGATCTGTGACAAGTACGGGATCGTGTTCATCCTGGACGAGGTCATGGCCGGGTTCGGGCGGACCGGTGAGTGGTTCGCGGCGGACCTGTTCGGTGTCGTGCCGGACCTGATGACCTTCGCCAAGGGTGTGAACTCGGGTTACGTGCCCCTCGGCGGTGTGGCCATCTCCGAGAAGATCGCCGAGACCTTCGGCAAGCGGCCCTACCCGGGCGGGCTCACCTACTCCGGGCACCCGCTGGCCTGCGCCGCCGCCGTCGCCACGATCAACGTGATGGCGGAGGAGGGCGTCGTCGAGAACGCCAAGCGGCTCGGCGAGAGCGTCGTCGGTCCCGCCCTGGCCGAGCTGGCCGAGCGGCACCCGAGCGTCGGCGAGGTCCGAGGCGTCGGCATGTTCTGGGCGCTGGACCTGGTGAAGAACCGGGAGACCCGGGAGCCGCTGGTGCCCTACAACGCGGCCGGCGAGGCGAACGCACCCATGGCCGCGTTCGGTGCCGCCGCCAAGCAGCACGGACTGTGGCCCTTCATCAACATGAACCGGACCCACATCGTCCCGCCCTGCAACGTCTCCGAGGCCGAGCTGAAGGAGGGCCTGGCGGCCCTGGACGCGGCGCTGGGCGTCGCCGACGAGTACACCGCGTAACCGAACGGCAGCTGCCGCCGGGGCGACCCGAACGCGTAAGGTGACGTGCTCGTAAGAGATGACGAGCACCTACGAGTGCGTCACCCATACGTGTGAGGAGAGGCCCGGACGATGCCCGGCAACGGCGCCGTGACGCGCAACACCCTGCGCCAGCAGATCGCGGACGCGCTGCGTGACGAGGTGCTGGCGGGGCGGCTGCAGCCGGGCCGGGCGGTCACGGTCAAGGAGATCGCCGACCAGTACGGCGTCTCGGCGACCCCGGTCCGCGAGGCGCTGGTCGACCTGTCCGCGCAGGGCATCCTGGAGGCCGACCAGCACCGCGGCTTCCGCGTCCCCGAGTACTCGCTGGCCGACTACCGGGGCATGATCGAGGCCCGCAGCCTGGTCACCGACGGCATGTTCCAGGCTCTCACCACCCACCACCCGGCCTTCACCGCCGCGGAGGACCCGCGGACGGCGGCGGCCCTGGCGACGGTGCGCCGGCGCGGGGAGGAGGCCCAGCGGGCCGCGGCGGCCGGTGACCTGACCGTGCTGATCGGCTACGACCTGCGCTTCTGGCGCGAACTGAGCGGCCTGTTCGGCAACCCCTACCTGTCCGACTTCCTGCACCGCCTGCGGGTCCAGTCCTGGGTCTGCGCGGTCCAGCACCTGCGCCGCCTCCCCGACGTGCGCCACCACCTGTGGGCCGACCACACCGAACTGGTCGACGCCCTGGCCCGCCGCGACGCCGAGGCGGCCCAGGCCATCGTGGCCGCGGCCAACACCCACTCCCTCGCGCTCATCGAGAGCCTGGCCGAGCAGCCCTGATCGGCTACGTCACGTGCCGTGCGAACAAGCCGGACAGAGGGTAGAAGTCGCACCAGGGGGCCTCGGCATGGCCCTCAGCGATTACGCTTCCTGAACGCCCTGCCCCGCGGAGTGCGGCCTCTGATCGACCCACACTAGGAGCTGTCCTTTGGCCTGTGACCTGTGGCTGGTCCCGCTCGTCGACGTGTTGTGCCACACCCCGGACAACCCGTTCGCCGAGGAACTCGCGCACTACAACAACGCGCTGGCCGCAGCCGGTCTCCCACCGGTGCCGGTGTACCAGTACATGCCGGGCCTGTCCGGCGACGTCGCCCCGGTGGCCGGCTTCGACTACGACGCGCTGCACTTCCTGCGCCGGGCCTACCTGCTCCAGGTGTGCGGGCTGCCGGTGACCCCGGTGGGCGAGCTGGGCGGTGACTACGAGCAGTTGCTGGAGATGTTCGAGTCGACGGCCCAGCAGTCCCACCTGGTGTGGCACTACGACCACGCGGGCGCCTACGTCCCGGTCGACTTCCCGCACCCGCTGTCCAGCGACGAACTCCTCGCCGGCGGCGGCCCCTTGGGCTCCTCCCAGTCCCTGCTCAGGGAACTCGAACTCGTCGCCCCGACGATCGGCATCGACCCGGCCAACCCGCCGGCGGCACCGGCACCGCCGGCGGCCCCCACCGAACTGGAGGAGCCCGCGGTACCGGCGCCCTACGACCCCAGCCCCTTCGCCCGCGAGCGCCACGTGTGGCTCGGTCTGCACGCGGCGGCGACGCGGTCCCTGGCGCAGGGATCGATGATCGTGTTCAGCTGACGAGGCCGACAAAGCCGACGACGCCGAAGTCACAAATATCCTCACGCACGCTACGAAGTGACCGTCAGGAGGCGCGCAGGCCAAGGAGGCCGCGGGGCGCGCCGATGCCCGTGGGCGGGTCGTATCCCGTGCCCGCGCAGAACGTGCCGGCACAGCCGGTGACGATGTCGTAGAAGTTCTGGGGGTGCGCGTAGGGGTAGGAGTTGGGGTAAGTGCCGGCGGCGGGCGTGCCGGCCAGGGCGTACATGCCGGCGATCAGCGGCGCGGCGAGACTGGTGCCTCCGACGATCATCCAGCCGGAGCGGCCGTTGAAGGGGACCGTGTCGTATACCGCCAGGCCGGTAGCGGGATTCGCGTCTGCGGAGACATCGGCGGTGGTGCGCTTGCTGGGGCAGAACCCGTCGTGCTGGAAGAGCGGCTTGGGTTCGAACGCGGAGCAGCCGTTGCCGCTGCCGCTCCAGGCGCTTTCGGCGAAGCGCCCGGTGGAGCTCCTGCTCAGCGTGGTGCCGCCCACCGAGGTGACGTAGGGCGAGGCGGAGGGGTAGAGGGTTTGGCCTCCGGTGTCGCCCGAGGCGAAGGTGAAGGCGACACCCGGACGGTTCCGGAAGTGGAAGTCGAGCGAGCCCTCGCCCGAGTACTCACTGGCACCCCAGCTGTTGGCCACGAACTTCGCGCCCTGTGCGACGGCCTGGTCGACCGCCGCGAGCAGGCTGCTGGTGAGATTGCTGGCGGCCTCGACGACCAGAATCCTGCACTGTGGGCAGGCCGCGCTGACCGCGTCCACGTCCAGGGCCTCTTCCATGGCCCAGCCGGGGTCGACGGTGGCCGGGAGCGGCGAGGGCTGACCGGACTGGTTGACCACGCGCAGGCACCCGTTGGCCTTCGTGCACGGCGCCAGGCCGAACTGGCTGCGGTAGACCGCCAGATCGCTCTCCAGGTTCGGGTTGTGGTAGGCGATGGTGATGGCGACCGTCGCGCCTGGACCGGCATAAGGCAGCCCGTAGGCGCTGTGAATCTCCTGCGGCCCGTAGCCGGCCGGCAGCTGGCGCGGCTGAAGGACCCGGATCGCGGGCACGTCGGTACGGACCAGCGACTGGCAGAACGCCCGATCAGGAGCGCGCGTGTCCACGCAGACAGGCTGGGCCGAGGTCCGCGACTGAGCAGCCGGAGACCCGGCGACCACACTCGCCAGCACCACGGCAGCCGCGACCAGCGACTTGATCAGACGCACCCACATGACGCTCCCTCAAGGACCCGAGGCCAGGCAGACCCCCGTCCCGAACGCCACTCTGAGCACAACCGCCCCGCATCCCGCCCGACCGACACGCGACAGCCCGCCGCCCGGCCCAGCCTCTCCACCCCGGCAGGCTGCAACGGGTGGATCTGTCCCAGCGGCGGCGTGGGACAGATCCACGGCTGACGGCCTGCTCAGAACACCGGTGTCCCGTCCTGCGTCAGCTTCCAGTTGGTGACCGCGAAGTCCGCCGGGTCGAGCGTCTTCTTCGCCGTCACGTAGTCGATCATCAGCTGGCGGATCTCGTTGGTGGAGCTGTAGGCGATCGGCGCCGAGGCGATGTGCGGGTAGCCCGAACCGCCGTTCGCCCGGTAGTTGTTGACCGCCACGACGAAGACCTGGTCGTCGGCGACCGGGGCGCCGTTGTAGGTGAGGTTCTTGATCCGGGAGCCCTCGGGCTGCGCGATGTCGATCTCGTAGTCGACGCCCGCCGCCGTGTCGTACATGTAGTCCCAGAACTTGTTGGCGTTGGTGAGGGTCGCGGTGTCGACCTTCGTGCCGGACGGGACCTGGTGGTAGTACTTCGCCCCGAACTCCAGGTAGTTCCTGAGCTGGGCACCCGTCAGCTTCTTGCCGTACAGGGTGTTGTCGTAGATGTAGAGCCCGGCGATGTCCTTGATGGTGACGTTGCCCTGGGGGATGTCGGCCGTGCGGCTGAAGGGCGCGGCGACCGAGATCAGCGGGAGCGCCGCGTCCGAGGCCGAGAGTCCGGCCTTCACCGTCTCCATCTGGACCTTGTGGATGAAGTCCATGATCGGCACGTCCTTCCAGCAGGACTCCGCCGCGGAGAGGTCCTGCGTGCAGGTGCCGACCGCCGTGTTCACGTACTTCACGACCAGCTCGTGGTCGGCCTCCAGGAGCTTCTTGATCTCCGGGTCCTCGTCCACGTCCTTGGGGTTGAGGGTCTGCGCCGTCTTGCTCGTCACCTTCCACTGGCCGTGGTGGAGTTCGAGTTCGAAGTCGAAGACGCTCAGGCGGTAGCCCCAGCAGTACGGCTCGGAGAGGAGGACCTCCTCGCCGGTCTCCGCGTTCTTCACCGTGTACGAGGGCACCTCGACGTGCGTGTGGCCCACCAGGATCGCGTCGATGCCCGGCACCTGCTCGGCCACCAGGTTCGAGGCGTTCTCGACGTACGGGAGCGAGTCGCCCCAGGACGAGGAGCCGTCCAGGCCCGAGTGGTCCGTCAGGAACACCACGTCACAGCCGAGCGCGCGCATCCGCGGCACGTACTTCTTCGCCTGCTCGACCAGGCCCGGGAACACCATCTTGCCGCTGACGTTGTCCTTGTCCCACAGCGCGATACCGGGGTTGGTGAGGCCCAGGATGCCGACCTTGATGTCCGGGGCGCCCGGCACGCAGATCCGCTTCACGGTGTACGGCTGGAAGGCGGGGCGCAGCGTCTTCGCGTCCAGCGCGTTGGCGCCGAGCAGCGGGAAGCGACACTGGCTCTCGAACTTGCGCAGCGTGTCGATGCCGTAGTTGAACTCGTGGTTGCCGAGGGCGGCGGCGTCGTAGCGCATGTGGTTCATGGCGACGGCCATCGGGTGCTTTGGGCCGCGCTTGCCGTCGGTGCCGGTGATCGGGTCGACGCGCGCGAAGTAGTAGGCCAGCGAGGTGCCCTGGATGATGTCGCCGGCGTCGACGAGCAGCACACGGTGCTCGCCCTTCGCCTCCCGCTGCTGCTTGATCAGGGTGGCCACCCGGGCCACACCCACGGAGTTGCCCGCCTTGTCGGTGTAGGCGGCGTCCTTGTAGTAGTCCCAGTCGAAGACGTGGCTGTGCAGGTCGGTGGTGCCGAGGATGGAGAACGACCAGGTGCGGGGCGCCTGTTCGGGCTTCTGCTCGGCCGCCTGCGCGGTGCCGGCCCCGACGGAACCGGCGGCTGCCACCGCCGCCCCGGTGACGGCCGACTTCTTCACGAACTCCCGGCGGTTCATGGGGTTGACGGGCATTCGGGGCTCCTGGGAGGGCTGAGTGATGCGAGCAACTGGACGATCCGTGCTGTGACTACACGCGTAGATCGTGTCGTCAGTCCAGTCCTCCGGAAACCAGGAGTGGGTCATGTCCGGGTCAAGGATGGGTCAGCAGGGACGGGCCTGCCGGTCGGAGGGGTTGAGCAGGAACCGCAGTACGCAGACCGCGCAGGGGCGCTCCCTCGTGCCCCTGCGCGTGGGGCTGGTGTCGCAGCCGTCAGACTTGGATGTGAAGCTCACGCGAGATCGGGTCGGGCGTGGCCTTCAGCGTGTTACCGGCCGCATCGCTGACGAAGGTGTTGGAGTACTTCACGCTCTCCAGGAACAGCGTCTGTCCCGACGGGCAGCTGAAGCCACCCGGGTCGAGCGGGCCCACGATCAAGCTCCCGGTTGTCTGCCCGTTGCGCACGGGGAAGTCGCCGGACGTGATCACGTCGCTCTGCAGGGTCTCCTTGTTTCCTGCCTTGGGGTGGTGGCCGCCATTGTTGAAGCACTGGTAGACAGCGGTCGCGTTCGCCGTGAGCGTGATCCGGACGCTGTCGGTTCCGGTACCCAGGCCGACCTCCTTGAACGAGGTCGTGAGGGTCCCGTTGTCGTTGATCTCGTTGTTCGCGTACTGAAGTGCGGGTTCTGGGCGAGTGCCGGCGTTGCGGCCAGCACGGTGCTGCACGCAGCCGAAGCGAGCCCGAGCGCGATGCGTCGCATGTACTTCTCCTCCTCTTTTGCTGTTTTGGATCTTCAACGCGGAAGGAGGAATACCGCAGGAGGGGACTAAGTAACGCGAAATACCCTGAATGCCGGACGCGGCACGACGCCCCCGCCGGCCGGAGCCGAACGGGGGCGTGTCAGTGCCTGATCCGGATCAGAGGAACGAGTTGATCTCGATCGTCTCGTCCCGGCCCGGGCCCACGCCGATCGCGGAGATCGGGGCGCCGGACATCTCCTCCAGCGCCTTGACGTAGTTCTGGGCGTTCTTCGGGAGGTCGGAGAAGGACTTCGCCTTGGTGATGTCCTCGGACCAGCCGGGCAGGGTCTCGTAGACCGGCTTCGCGTGGTGGAAGTCGGTCTGCGAGTACGGCAGCTCCTCGACGCGCTTGCCGTCGATCTCGTACGCCACGCAGACCGGGATCTCCTCCCAGCCGGTCAGGACGTCCAGCTTGGTGAGGAAGAAGTCGGTCAGGCCGTTCACACGGGTCGCGTAGCGGGCGATGACCGCGTCGAACCAGCCGCAGCGGCGGTCACGGCCGGTGGTGACGCCCCGCTCGCCGCCGATGCGGCGCAGCGCCTCGCCGTCCTCGTCGAACAGCTCGGTCGGGAAGGGACCGGCGCCGACACGGGTCGTGTAGGCCTTGAGGATGCCGATCACACGGCTGATCTTCGTCGGGCCCACGCCGGCGCCGGTGCAGGCGCCGCCCGCGGTCGGGTTCGAGGAGGTGACGAAGGGGTACGTGCCGTGGTCGATGTCGAGCAGGGTGCCCTGACCGCCCTCGAACAGGACGACCTTGTCCTCCTCCAGCGCCTGGTTGATGACCAGCACGGTGTCGGTGACGTACGGCTTGATCTGCTCGGCGTAGCCCAGCAGCTCCTCGACCACCTGGTCGGCGGAGATGGCGCGCCGGTTGTACAGCTTGGTGAGCAGCTGGTTCTTGACGTCGAGGGCCGCCTCGACCTTCTGCTGCAGGATCGACTCGTCGTACAGGTCCTGGACCCGGATGCCGACGCGGTTGATCTTGTCGGCGTAGGTCGGGCCGATGCCGCGGCCGGTCGTACCGATCTTGCGCTTGCCGAGGAAGCGTTCCGTCACCTTGTCGACGGTCACGTTGTACGGCGTGATGATGTGCGCGTTACCGCTGAGCAGGAGCTTGGACGTGTCGACGCCACGCTCGTTCAGACCGCTCAGCTCGGAGAGCAGGACCGACGGGTCGACGACGACACCGTTGCCGATGACCGGCGTACAACCGGGAGAGAGGATTCCGGAAGGGAGGAGGTGGAGTGCATACTTCTGGTCGCCGACGACCACCGTGTGGCCGGCGTTGTTGCCGCCCTGGTAACGCACTACATAGTCCACCGAGCCACCGAGCAGGTCGGTGGCCTTCCCCTTGCCTTCGTCACCCCACTGAGCACCGAGCAGCACAAGTGCGGGCACGCGCGTACACCCCTTCCGGGCGGGGCATGTCCAAGGTCGGGGGCAGGGGCGTAAGGTTCACCGCCGCGTACCACCGCGACCGCCTTTGGTCGCACAACCGTCGGACCGGATGCCCCGGAATAGACGAAGCCCCTGGCGCAATAGCGCAAGGGGCTCTTGCACAAAGATGCTACCCGAGGAAGCGAGGCAGGACCGAGGTGGCGACTTTCGCGATGTCCGAACAGCTGCTGGTGATCATCGATCCGGCAGCACGGCAGACCGACGGAGAGTCCGTACGGATCGCGAAAGACGTGCTCAGCGCGGGTGCGACCACCAAGGTGTGCCTGCCGGACGGCCCCGAGGAATTCGCCCGGGCGCTCGGCCGGCGAGGGTCCCGGCGCCCGGTCGTGGTCGGCGACGACCGGGCGCTGGTCCGCGCGGTGACCCTGCTGCACCGCCATCGCGAGCTGGCCGGATGTGCACTGTCGGTGGTCCCGGTCGGGGGTGCGGCCCTGGCGGAGTCCCTCGGCGTGCCCGCCGGTGCGGTCGCGGCCGCTCGGGCCGTGCTGGACGGCGCGGAGCGGCGCCTGGACCTGCTCGTGGACGACAGCGACGGGGTCGTCCTGGGCGCGCTGGGCATCCCGCCGGCGCCGGTGCGGGCGGCCTCGGGCGCCACCGAGCCGGTGGGCGTCCCCTCCGGGCGTCCCTGGCTGCGCACGACGTACCGCTCCCTGGTGCGCACCCTGGCCGCGCGCCCGCCCCGGCTGCCGGCCGTACCGGCCCCGGGCCCGTCCCGGCTCCGGGTCGAGCTGGACGGCGAGACGCTCGTGGACCTGGACCAGCCCGTGGAGGCGGTGTCGGTGACGCCGGGCTCCTGCGGGATGGCCGAGGTGGAGGTCCGGCCGCTGTCGGTGGGCGCCGAAGCGACCCCGCTGCGGGCCCGTGGCCGCGCGGTGACGGTGATCGGGTCGGACTTCCGCTACCGGGCCGACGCGCAGGTCTCGGGGCCCGTACGACGCCGGACGTGGACCGTGCGCGAGGCGGCCTGGGCGCTGACGCTGCCCGCCCAGCACTGACGTCCTGCGGGCCCCCCGGACCGGCCCTAAAGGTCTGGTGACAAATATTTAACCGTGCCGACCCCTTGAGGGACCGGTTCTCCCTCCACCATCCTGCTCCATCAAGGCGTGGTGCGTCCGCGCGTGGCGATCAGGAGAGGGGCCACCCGATGGCAGTGGACGAGGGCGTCGCCGCGGCGGCGAAGACGGACGGCGACGGAGTGGTTCATCGGCTGAAACCCAACGCTGTCGGCCTGCTCGGCGTGGTGTTCATGGCCGTCGCCACGGCCGCGCCGATCACCGCGATGACCGGCAACGTGCCCTTCATGGTGTCCGCCGGGAACGGCATCGGGGCGCCCGCAAGCTATCTCGTCGCAATGGTCGTCCTGGCAATCTTTTCCGTGGGTTTCACGTCCATGGCGAAGCACATCACGTCCACGGGCGCCTTCTACGGCTTCATCTCCTACGGACTCGGCCGCACTGTCGGCCTCGCCTCGGGACTGCTCGCGACCTTCGCGTACGTCGTCTTCGAGCCCGCGCTGATCGGGATCTTCTCCACCTTTGCCACGACCACCCTCAAGGACCAGTCGGGGCTCGACGTCCCGTGGTGGGCCTTCGCGATCCTGATGCTGGCGATCAACGCCACCGGCACCTGGTTCGGGGTGAGCGTGGCCGAGAAGCTGCTGGTGGTGCTGCTGGCGACCGAGGTGACCGTGCTGGCCGCGATGGCCGTCTCGGTCGCCTTCCACGGCGGCGGACCGCACGGCTTCACCTTCGCGCCGGTCAACCCGGTCAACGCCTTCAAGGGCACGTCCGCCGGGCTCGGGCTCTTCTTCGCCTTCTGGTCCTGGGTCGGCTTCGAGTCGACCGCGATGTACGGCGAGGAGTCCCGCGACCCGAAGAAGATCATCCCCAAGGCGACGATGATCAGCGTCCTGGGCGTCGGAGTCTTCTACGTCTTCGTCTCCTGGATGGCCATCTCGGGCACCGGCACGTCAAGCGCCGTGGAGGTGGCGACCAAGGACCCGATGGGCCTCTTCTTCAACCCCACCGAGCGCTACGTCGGCCACTGGGCGGTCGACGTCATGCAGTGGCTGATGATCACCGGCTCGCTGGCCTGCGGCATGGCCTTCCACAACTGCGCCGCCCGCTACATGTACGCGCTGGGCCGCGAGGGCGTCCTGCCGTCCCTGAAGAACACCGTCGGCCGCACCCACGCCCGGCACGGCTCCCCTCACATCGCGGGCCTGGTGCAGACGGTGGTGAGCGGGCTGCTGGTGGGCGCGTTCTGGGCCGCGGGCAAGGACCCGTACAGCGGCACGTACGTCCTGCTCGCCATCCTCGGCACCATGGCGATCCTCGTCGTCCAGGCCGTGTGCTCGTTCGCGGTGCTGGTCTACTTCCGCGGCCACCACCCGGAGAGCCGGCACTGGTTCCGGACCACCGCCGCCCCGCTGATCGGCGGGATCGCGATGCTCGCGGTGGTCGCGCTGCTGGTGTCCAACATGGGCGCGGCGGCCGGCCCGGAGTCCGGCTCACTGGTCCTGAAAGCGACGCCGTGGCTGGTCGCGCTGATCGCGGCGGCGGGGATCGGCTACGCGCAGTACCTCAAGCGGCGCTCGCCGGAGCGGTACGCGCTGCTGGGGCGGACGGTGCTGGAGGAGACGAAGGAACGCTGACGCTCCGCTGGGGGGGCGCTGCATGTTGTCGATCGGCTGCGGCGCCGTCGTGGCCGGTCGCGCCCACGCGGCGGTCGCCGCATGTCAAACACAGCCCCGCGCCCCTGGGGAGTTGCAGCGCCGTCGGCCTCAGCTCCCGAACCTCTCCTCCCGGTACGCACGCCAGCGTTCCATCATCTCGGCGATGTCCTGCTCGATGAACTCGAAGAAGGCGAGCGTCTCGGCCAGCCTGCGCCCGGCCGGTGTGTCCGGGCCCAGGCCGGCCACGCCGTCCCTGAGGGCGTCCTCCCAGCGCTTGATGATCGCCTCGCGGTTGGTGAGCGCCTCGTACCACTGGTCGCTGTGCACCCGGTACCGCTCCCGGCGCGAGCCGGGCTCCCGCTCACGGGACACCATGTGGACCTGGGCGAGGTAGCGCACGGCACCGGAGACGGCCGCGGGGCTGATCCTCAGCTGTTCGCCCAGCTCGGCCGAGGTCAGGGCGCCGGTGTCGGAGGCGAGCAGCGCGGCGAAGACCCGGGAGGGCATGCGCGGCATCCCCGCCTCGACCAGCTGAGCCGCGAAGTGCTCCACGAACCTCGAGACCGACTCCGGGTCCCGCTCAGTACTCGGCTCCGTCATGCCCCTCACCCTATCCGGGGTTCATGCACTTCCTTAACTTCACAAATTTCTGAAGGAAGCGTACGTTCGGAGGCATGACCAAGGCAATCACGGTCTTCGGACTCCACAAGTCCTTCGGCCGTACCCACGCGCTGGACGGCCTCGACCTCGACGTCGACACCGGTGAGGTCCACGGCTTCCTCGGCCCCAACGGCTCCGGCAAGTCGACCACCATCCGGGTCCTGCTCGGCCTGCTGCGCGCGGACGCGGGCGCGGCGCAGGTACTGGGCCGCGACCCGTGGAAGGACGCGGTGGAGGTGCACCGCCGGATCGCCTACGTCCCCGGCGACGTGACCCTGTGGCGCAACCTCTCCGGCGGCGAGGTCATCGACCTGTACGGCAGGCTGCGCGGGGGGCTGGACGCGCGGCGCCGCGCGGACCTGATCGACCGCTTCGAGCTGGACCCCACCAAGAAGGGGCGCACCTACTCCAAGGGCAACCGGCAGAAGGTCGCCCTGGTCGCCGCCTTCGCCTCGGACGTGGACCTGCTGATCCTGGACGAGCCGACCTCGGGTCTGGACCCGCTGATGGAGGAGGTCTTCCAGCGCTGCGTGGAGGAGGAGCGGGAGCGCGGCCGGACGATCCTGCTGTCCTCCCACATCCTCAGCGAGGTCGAGGAGCTGTGCGACCGCGTCAGCATCATCCGCAAGGGCCGGACCGTGGAGACCGGCTCCCTGGCCGACCTGCGCCACCTGACGCGGACGAGCGTGAGTGCCGAACTCGCGGGCCCGCCCAACGGGTTGGCGCACCTGCCCGGCGTCCATGACCTGGACATCCAGGGCCACCGGGTGCGCCTCCAGGTGGACACCGACCAACTGGACGCGGTCCTGCGCCAGTTGAGCGAGTCGGGCGTGCGGTCCCTGACCTCGACCCCGCCGACGCTGGAGGAGCTGTTCCTGCGCCACTACCAGGATCCCGACGAGGCGGCTGCGCGATGACGACCTTCACGGGCACGGGAGTGCTGCTGCGTTTCTCGCTGCGCCGCGACCGACTGCTGATCCCGGTGTGGATCGCGGTGAACGCGCTGATGGTCCTCTCCATGCCGAACACCCTGAAGACCCTGTACGGCACCGCGGCCGAACGTGCCGACCTGGTGAGCCAGTTGCAGACCAACGCCTCCTTCCGCGCCCTGATCGGCCCGGTCTTCGACACCTCGATCGGCGCGCTGACGGCCTGGCGCGTGGGGGTGTACGCCGCCGCGCTCGCGGCCGCGATGAGCCTGCTGATCGTCGTACGGCACACCCGGGACGAGGAGGAGAGCGGCCGCCAGGAGCTGGTGGCGTCCGGGATGGTGGGCCGCCGGGCCTCCCTCACGGCGGCGCTGCTGGCGGCGGCAACGGCCAACGCCGTACTGGCCCTGCTGATCACGGTGGGCCTGTCCGCGCAGGGCGCCACGGGCGCGCTGTCCTTCGGGCTCGGTCTCGCCGGGGTCGGCATGGTCTTCGCCACGATGGCGGCGATCGTCGCCCAGCTGACGGAGAGCGCGCGCCTCGCCCGCGGCCTGACGGCGGCGGTCCTCGGTGCGGCCTTCGTCCTGCGCGCGGCGGGCGATTCGACGACGAACGACGGCTCGTCCCTCCTGACCTGGCTGTCCCCGCTGGGCTGGCTGGAGAACCAGCGCTCCTTCGCCGCCGAACGCTGGTGGGTGCTGCTGCTGTTCGCGGCGGCGGTGGCCGTGCAGGCCCTGATCGCCTACGAGCTGGCGGGCCGCCGCGACGTCGGCATGAGCTTCCTGCCCACCCGCCCGGGACCCCCCTTCGGCCGCCTCGGCACAGCCGCCGCCCTGGCCTGGCGCCTGCAACGCGGCAGCGTCCTCGGCTGGTCCCTCGGCTTCTTCCTCGCCGGAGTCGTCTACGGCGGTCTCACGGACGGCGCGGCCGACCTGGTCGGCGACAACGAGCAGGCCCGGCAGATCGTCGAGCGGATGGGCGGCCAGAGCGGTCTCACGGACGCGTTCCTGGCGGCGATGGTCGGCATGCTCGGCCTGATCGCGGCGCTCTACGTGGTCGGATCGGTCCTGCGCCTGCACGGCGAGGAGACCTCCGGCCGCGCCGAACCGGTACTGGCCTGCGCGGTCGGCCGCCTCCGCTGGGCCGCGAGCCACCTGACCATCGCCTTCGCCGGCTCGGCCCTGATCATGCTCCTGGCAGGCCTGGGCTTCGCGGTGGGCTACGGCAAGGAGATCGCCCCGATCCTGGGCGCCTGCCTGGTCCAGCTCCCGGCGGTCTGGCTGATCGGCGCGCTGACCCTCCTGCTCTACGGCCTGGCCCCCCGCCTGGCCCCGGCCGCCTGGGGCATCGCCGTGGCCATCCTCCTGATCGGCTGGGTGGGCCCGGCCCTGAACGCCCCCCAGATCGTGCTGGACCTGTCCCCGTTCGGCCACCTGCCGAGGCTGCCGGGTGGGGGGATGGAGTGGGGGCCGGTACTGGCCCTTGCGGGGCTGGCGGTGGTGCTCGCGGGAGCAGGGCTGGCGGGGCTGAGGCGGCGGGACATGGTCGCCTGACGGTCAGTCGACGAACTGCTTGAGCTTCTCGGTGTCGAGTTCGATGCCCAGAGGCTCAGGGATCAGCAGCTTGGCGCCAAAGGCTTCCTTGCGGATACTGCGGTACCCGACGCTCGGGTCCGGATCGCTGTAGAGCGTGACGGTGCAGTCGTCACGGTCGACCAGCAGATAGAACGGAATGCCGGCCGCGCCGTATGCCATGGGCTTGTCCTTACGATCGCGCCGGTCGGTATCCGAGTCGTAGGAGGTCACCTCGAAGACCAGGAGCGCACCGCTCGGGTCGGCCCATTCCCCGTGACCGGCGAAATGCTCCTCGGGCACCAGCACGGCGTCGGGACGGGCGCGCCCCTCGCGGTACTTTTCCACCCGGAGTCCCTGCCCCTGGTAGAGATCCAGCTCGGGCCTCGTCTGCATGCACCGCCGCATCAGCCACAGCACGATGGTGTTGTGGTCGCCGTCAGGCACCTTCTTGACCCCGATCCGTCCGTTGATGAACTCGAACCTGACGGCGTCGTCGGTCTCCTTGGCCGCGAATTCGGCGATCCTCTCGAACTCCTCCACCGACATTTGGGACGTCTGCGGCGTGCGCTCTGCCATAACCGTCATGGTGCACCCCCTCTCGGGTCAGGGCCAGTGTGCCGAGGCGCCGGTGGACGCCGAGCAGGATCGTCGCGCGATCAGTCGAACGGGTGATCAGCCCACCTCGACGCCCAGCCCCTCCAACCCCCGGATCACGAAGTTCGGCTTGCGCTCCGGTTCTGCCGCCAGGGTCAGGGTCGGGGCCTTCTGCAGCAGGGCGGTCATCGATGCCGCCAGCTCGATGCGGGCCAGGGGGGCGCCGATGCAGTAGTGGATGCCGGCGCTGAAGGAGATGTGGGGGTTGTCCCTGCGGGTGAGGTCGAGGTTCTCGGGGTTCTGGAAGACCTCGGGGTCGTGGTTGGCGGAGCCGAAGAGCATGGCGATCTCCGCGCCCCTCGGGATCGTCGTGCCGTCGATCTCGATGTCGTCCAGGACCCAGCGTTCGAAGAGCTGGAGCGGGGTGTCGTAGCGCATCAGCTCCTCGATCGCCGAGGGGATCAGGGAGTGGTCGGCGCGGAGGGCGGCCAGCTGGTCCGGGTTGCGGAACAAGGCGTACCAACCGTTGACCGTGGCGTTGACCGTCGCCTCGTGCCCCGCGTTGAGGAGCAGGACGGCCGTCGAGATCATCTCCTGCTCGGTCAGCCGGTCGCCCTCGTCGTGCGCGGCGATGAGCCCGGAGATCAGGTCGTCGCCCGGCTCCTTGCGGCGCTCGGCGATCAGCTCGCGGAGGTAGTCCGAGAACTCGGTCGATGCCCGGACGGCCCGCGCTGCCGTCTCCTCGGACGGGTTCAGCTCGTACATCCCGCAGATGTCCGCCGACCAGGGGCGCAGCGGGGCCCGGTCGGACTCCGGGATGCCCAGCATCTCGGCGATGACGGCCACGGGGAGCGGCTCGGCGACGTCCGTGAGCAGATCCCCGCCGCCCGCCTCGACCAGCCGGTCCACCAGCTCGCCCGCCAGGTTCGCCACGTACGGCTTCAACTGCTCGACCGTGCGCGGGGTGAACGCCTTCGACACCAGCCGCCGGATGCGGGTGTGGTCCGGCGGTTCGAGGTCGAGCATGCCGTGGTCGTTGAGCGTGTGGAACGGTTCGTGCTCCGGCGAAGGTGCCGTGCGCCCGAAGTCCTCGTGCGTGAACCTGTGCTGGTACGTCCGGCCGAGGCGCCGGTCCCGCAACAGCGCCGAGACGTCGGCGTGGTGCGGGACCAGCCACTGGTCGGTCGGCTCGTACCGCATCACCCGGCCGCGGGCACGCAGCTCGGCGTAGGCCGGGTACGGGTCGGCGAGGAACGCGGGGTCCCAGGGGTCGAACACGAGGTCGTCAGGGCCTGCCATGCGGGGACGCTAACGCGTCGGCCTGGTGTGTGACCAGGGTTTTCACGCTTCAGGTGTCCGCTCAGATCTGGTGGGCGACCAGGACGTAGTCGTAGTAGACCGGGTCGCCCTCTTCGTCCACCGGGTACTCGTAGCTGCTCTCGTTCGCGAGGATCACCTTGAGCTCCGGCAGGGCGTCGAAGCCCAGGTCGCTCTCCCCGATGGCGTGGCCCCGTTCCGCGAACTGTCCGACGAGGTCCTCGCTCGGCGTGCGGAAGACGTCGAGCCCGTCGAGCAGCACCCGCACGTCGGCGTCCTCGTTCCGGAACCGGAACAGCTCCACATCGCTCAGCGCGCCCTTGGTGAACCCGAGCACGACGCTCAGCCGGGACGCGTCGTGCGTGAGCGTGATCTGTCCCGGCTCCGCGTCACTCGCGACGGTTCGGAAAAGCCCCCGCTCCTGGACGGTGCCACGTGCTTCCTCGACCGACATGCCGAGCCGGAACGGCCCCACGCCGTCGTGCGGCCGGATCTCGATCTCCATGTGTACTCCTTGCTGGTCGGTGTTCGGTGCAGCCGGGTCCCCTCCCAGGTCCGTCAGCCCGGTGTCACCAGCCGCGCCTCGTACGCGAACACCGCCGCCTGGGTGCGGTCGCGCAGGCCCAGCTTCACCAGGATCCGGCTCACGTGGGTCTTGATCGTCGACTCCGCCACCACCAGCCGCTCGGCGATCTCCGCGTTCGACAGGCCCTGTGCGATCAGGACCAGCACCTCCGTCTCCCGCTCCGTCAGCTCTCCGTACGCCGCCTGCGCCGACGGCATCATGCGCGGTGTCTCCGACAGCCGGGAGAACTCGGTTATCAGCCGCCTGGTCACCGAGGGGGCGAGCAGCGCCTCGCCGGAGGCCACCACCCGTACGCCGTCGGCGAGCTGGCGGGCCGAGGCGTCCTTCAGGAGGAACCCGGAGGCCCCCGCACGCAGCGCCTGGTACACGTACTCGTCCAGGTCGAACGTGGTCAGTACCAGCACCTTCGCCGTGTCGTCCGCCGCGACGATCTCCCGGGTCGCCTCGATGCCGTTCAGCTCCGGCATGCGGATGTCCATCAGCACCACGTCCGGCGCGAGTTCCCGCACCCGCTCGACCGCCTGGCGGCCGTTGACGGCCTCGCCGACGACCTCGATGTCCGGCATCGCGTTCAGCAGGACCGAGAAGCCCTCGCGCACCATCATCTGGTCGTCCGCGATCAGTACGCGGATCGTCATGCCTCACCCTCGCTCGCGGTGTCCGCCGCCGGCACCGGCAGGAACACGGTCACCTCATATCCTCCGTCGGCCGTCGGGCCCGTCGTCATCTCCCCGTTCAGCATCGAGACGCGCTCCCGCATCCCCGTGATGCCGTGCCCGGCGCCCGGCGAGGGCCTCAGCTGGGCCGAAGCAGGCGGCGGGCCGTTGACTATGCGCAGGCCCAGGCCACCGAGCACGTACCCGATCTCGACCCGTGCCCCCGCACCCGGAGCATGCCGCAGCGTGTTGCTCAGCGCCTCCTGCACGATCCGGTACGCCGACAGCTCGACGCCCTGCGGCATTTCACGCACCGCGCCGGTCACCACCTTCTCCACCTCCAGCCCGGCCTCCCGCACATTGGCGAGCAACCCGTCCAGGTCGGCGAGGGTGGGCTGCGGGGCGTCCGGCGCCTCGTAGTCCTCCGCGCGGACCACGCCCAGGACCCGGCGCAGCTCGGTCAGGGCCGCCACCGCGTTCTCCCGGATGGTGGCGAACGCCTTCTCCAGCTCCGGCGGCGGGTTCTCCACCCGGTAGGGCGCCGCCTCCGCCTGGATGGCGACCACCGACATGTGGTGGGCGACCACGTCGTGCAGCTCGCGGGCGATGGTCGTGCGCTCCTCCAGCAGCGTGCGCCGCGAACGCTCCACGGCGGTCACCGTCTGCTGGGCGGTCACCTCCTGCTGGGCCTCCCTGCGTATCTGACGGACGGAGACGACCAGCAGGATCAACGCGGAGAGGATCAGCATCGGGCCGACGTTGGTGTCGTAGTGGTTCCAGCCGAAGGCGCTCTCGGCGACGAAGCCGTAGGCCGCGGTCAGCACCCACATCCAGGCCGCCGTGCGCGGTCGGGTGCGCAGCGCCACGACCGTGAGCACCAGCAGGTGGGACAGGAAGCTGCCCGGCATCCACGGCCAGTCGCTCCAGCCGCCGCCTGTCAGGGCGGCGGTGGCCGTGGTCGCGGCGAGCGAGAACCAGAACGCTCCCACCGGACGCGCCAGGGTCAGCAGGACCGGCCCCAAGGCCAGCAGCCCGCACAGCAACGGCAGCAGTCCGGAGTCGTCCGTGCTCGCCACGGCCAGGAATCCCGCCAGCGTGCCGAGGCCGGCCACGACCGTGTGCCGTGACCAGCCCGCGTACTCCCTCATCCGGCCGCCGCGGCGGGCGAGCCGGCCGTCGGCGACCCTGCGGGGCAGCGGTCGGTAGGCAAAGGCGTCGTGGAACAGGTCCTGCCGCAGCCCGCGCAGGGCGTCCGCGGCGAGCCGGAACTCCGGGCTGCGCGGCCTCGCGGCTCCGCCCGGCGGTGTCGGCTGGGTGTGCGTCGTCTCGGTCACGTGGAAAACGGTAGGGCCCGGGCGGGGTCGCGGTCGTCCCCTCGGAGAGGGGTCCTCGGGGATCCTTCTCAGGTACTACAGGTAGGGGGCGGGACGGTACCTACGGGTGCCGGGCGGACGGGGTCAGCGGCCGCCGGGGCGGACCAGACCGGACTCGTAGGCGAAGATCGCCGCCTGGGTGCGGTCGCGCAGGCCCAGCTTCACCAGGATGCGGCCCACGTGGGTCTTCACGGTCTGCTCGGCGACGACCAGATGCTCGGCGATCTCGGCGTTCGACAGGCCCTGCGCGATCAGTGCGAGCACCTCCGTCTCGCGCTCCGTCAGGTCGCCCACGCGCTGCTTGAGCGGGCCCCGGGGCGAGCCGTCCAGGCGGGCGAACTCGGCGATCAGACGGCGGGTGATGCCCGGGGCGAGCAGCGCGTCCCCGGCCGCCACCACGCGCACCGCCTCGGCGAGCTGGTCGGCGGAGGCGTCCTTGAGCAGGAACCCGGAGGCCCCGGCGCGCAGCGCGTCGTACACGTACTCGTCCAGGTCGAAGGTGGTGAGGACCAGGACCTTGACGCCCGGGTGGTCGGCGGTGATGCGGTCGGTCGCCTCGATGCCGCCGAGTTCGGGCATCCGGATGTCCATGAGGACCACGTCCGGGGCCAGTTCGGCAACCTTGGCGATCGCGTCGCGTCCGTGCACCGCCTGCCCGATCACCTCGATGTCGGGCTTGGTGTTGAGCAGCACGGTGAAGCCCTGGCGGACCATCTGCTGGTCGTCGGCGATGAGTACGCGGATGGTGCCGGCGCCGCTCGTCATGGGGTCGGTTCTCCTGTCGGGGGCTGGGGGTGGTGCGGGTCGTCGTCGGACAGGGGCGGGAAGTAGATCTCGGGGCGAGGGAAGTCCGGGCGCAGCGGCCGGGGCGGACGGCGGGTGCCCGTCTTGGGGAGGAACGCCGTCACCATGAAGCCGCCGTGCAGGTTCGGGGTCGCGGTGAGGTGCCCGCCGAGCATCGCCGCGCGCTCCCGCATGCCCAGCAGGCCATGGCCGGAGCCCGGGGAGGGCTGGACCGGGCGGCGGGGGCGGGAGTTGGTCACGCACAGGAAGATGCCGTCGGACTGGTGGTCGACCTCCACCCGGACCCACGAACCCGGGGCGTGCCGCAGGGCGTTGCTGAGCGCCTCCTGGACGATCCTGTACGCCGACAGTTCCACACCCTGTGGATAGGCGCGGGACGTGCCGCGGTAGTCGATGACGACGTCCAGGCCGGCCGCCCTGGTGTTCTCGATCAGGGCGCCCAGACGGGCGAGGTTCGGCTGCGGGGCGTCGGGGGCCGGGCCGGTGCCGGGTGCCGTCAGCCGGTACGGGTCCTCGGTCGCCTCGGGGTCGTCGTTGGACTCGGAGCGCAGGACGCCGAGGACGCGGCGCAGCTCGGTGAGGGCCTCCAGGGCGTTGTTGCGGATCCCGGCGAGGTTCTCCTTCAGCTCCTCCGAGGGGTTCTCCACGAGGTGGGGGGCCACCTGGGCCTGGATGGAGATCACCGACATGTGGTGGGCGACCACGTCGTGCAGCTCGCGGGCGATACGGCTGCGTTCCTCCAGGAGGGTGCGGCGGGCGCGTTCCTCCGCGGTGATCGTCGTCTGCTCGATCAGCTGGGTGCGGGCCTCGCTGCGGCCGCGCAGGGCGGTGCCGATGAGGACGGAGACGGCGAAGAGGGCTACCGCTGTGACGCCGGTCGAGGAGTAGCTCTGGGCGCCGATCAGGCCTTGCACGACGTAGGTCGCCAGGGTCGTCACGGCCAGGGCGGCAAGGGTGAGGCGTATGCGGACGCGCAGGGCGAGGAGGAGGAGCACGGCCATGTGGGCGAGCAGAGTGGGCGTGGTCCAGGGCCAGTTGGGGCCGGGGGTGGAGGACGGCTCCAGGTGGGGGCGGGCCAGCAGTGCGGTGAGGGTGGCGGCGGTGAGGGAGAGGGCCCAGGCGGGGGTGGGGCGCCACAGGGCCAGGACGACGGCGGTGGCCTGGAGGGAGGCGGTGAGGAGGGCTACGGCTGTGGTGAGGCCATAGGAGGTGTGCAGTTCGTCTCCGCCGGCGAGGGCGATGCCCAGTGCTGTGTAGGCGGTGAGGAGGTAGGTGAGGAGGCGGAGCCAGCGGTACTTGGAGAAAGGGGGTGAGTGGGGGGAGGGGGTTTCTCCTAGCCAGGTGCGTAGGCGGGATCTGGGGGGTGTGGGTTTGGGTGCGGGTGTTCTGGGTGCGGGTGCGTTTTCGGGTGCGGGTGCGTTGGGGGGCACCCGGCCTTCGGCCGGGTCTGGGTTCCCACCCGCACCACCCGTACTGCTTTCGTCGTCGGGTGCGGGTGGCCCCTGTGGGGCGGAACCGCCGTCGGCGGCCGCACGGGGTGGGTGGGGAGTGCGGCTTTCGGTGTCAGGTGCGGGTGGCCCCTGTGGGGCGAAGGCGCCGTCGGTGGCCTCGGGGTGGCCCTGGGGGGCTGGGTTGCCGTTGGGGGCCTCTGGGGTCACTTGGTCAACTTTAGGCATTGTGTGGGGTCTTTGCTCGGGGGGTGTGGTGGTGGATGAGGCGGGAACGGCGGTTTCGGGGGCGGCGGGGGCCCTGCTCGTGGTGGCGGAACGTCAGCCAGAAGAGGGCCAGGGTCAGGGCGAAGAGAGGGAGGTAGGCGAGGCGGGACGCCACCCAGGTCAGGGAGTCGGGGCGGGTGTGGAGGCCGGGGAGGCGGCCGGCCAGGAGGGCGGTGGCCGTGGTGGCCATCAGGGCCGTCTGGTGCCAGAGGAAGATCGTCATCGCCGAGAGGTTGGTCAGGGTGACCGCCGACCAGGCGAGGGGGCGGGTCATTGCCCGGTGCAGGCGGTCCCGGAGGAGCAGGGCCAGGCCGCATTGGGCCAGGCCGAAGGTGACGGCCGCCAGGGTCGGGGGGTTGAGGTTGGAGGTCGGGGTGCCGGGGACTCCGACCATCGAGGCCGGGTAGCCCGCCCAGAGGATCAGGGACGCCGTCGCCGTCGTACCGGATATGAGCAGGACCCAGGCTGCTCGGCGGCTGTCCAGTTCGCCTCGGGTCCAGGCCGCGCCCAGGGTGTACGGGACCAGCCAGCCCGCCGCCAGGTTCACCCAGCCGAGCCAGGACGGGCCGGTGTGCAGGCCGAAGCGCAGGACGTCCACGTGCAGGACGACGGCCAGGGGCCAGAGGGGGTTGAGGCGGGTGAGGAGGGGGGTCGCGGCCGTCAGGGCCGCGAAGACCAGGAGGAACCAGAGGGGGGACAGGGCGAGTTTGAGGAGCGTGTGGAGGGTGGCGAGCTGGGCGCCGGTGAGCAGGAGGGCGAGTGCGGCCACCGTCCACAGGGCGAGCAGGGCTGCGACCGGGCGCAGGAGGCGGGTGAGGCGGGTGCGCAGCCAGTCGCGGTACGACGTGCCGCGCGCCTGTGCCGAGGCCAGGCTGCGGGTCGCCACATGGCCGCCCACCAGGAAGAACACCGCCAGGGTCTGGAAGACCCAGGAGACCGGGGCCAGCCAGGGCATGTGCTGCAGCGGGCTCGCCGTGTGCAGGCCGCCGTCCTGCGCGACCAGTGCCGTGACCAGCCAGTGGCCGAGCACGACACCGAGTATCGCGAAAGCGCGCAGGGCGTCCACCGCTCGGTCCCGGGAGACGGGTGTGGCGGCGTCCACGCAGTGGGCGCCCTGACGGATCGCGTGCAGTGCGCGGCGGGGAGCGCGCAGGGTCGGCTCAGGCACGGGTCACCTCCGAGGTCTCGCCGAGGGTGATGCGGGCCAGGTTGGCGAGGGAGACCGAGCCCGGGGTGAAGTAGCCGCTGTGGTCGGCGTCGGCCGCGTCGAAGACCCGGGCGCCGAAGGCGCGGGAGACGGGGTCGGTGCCGAAGCCGACGGTGGCGAGGAGGAGGCCGGCACGGACGTGGGGTACGTGCGCCACCCAGTCCCTGCTGCCACGGGCCGCCCAGACTCGGGCGGGGGTGTGCAGGCCGGCGACGGTGTCCGCTGCTGTGCCGGGGCTGCCGAGCAGGACCATGTCGTCCACGGGCAGGGCGGGGGCGGAGCGGGCGCAGACGACGGAGCCGTAGGAGTGGCAGAGGAGGGAGATGTGGGTGGGGGTGGAGGTGGGGGTGAGCCTGTGCAACTGGGCTATGAACGCGCGGAGTTCCGGGGTCGCTTCGTCGGCTCGGGTTGTCGTCGTCACCGTGGTGCTGATCGTGGCGGGCGCCTTGTAGCCGAGCCAGGCGATGACTGCTGTGCGCGGGTTGGTGCGGTGCGCTTCCTGGTAGAGGGCCGCTGCTGTTCTGTGGAAGCGGGCGTAGGTGTCGAGGGTGGTGTCGGAGCCGGGGACCAGGACGGCGATGTGGTCCGCGCGGGTTGGGTCGCCGAGGACTTCTACTGCCTGGCCTGCGCCTCTGCCGTCGAAGGTGAGGAGGTTGCGGGTGGCGAGGGTGCGGTCGGCTGCGGCTCGGTGGAGGTCGCCGTGGGTGGCGGCCATGTCCGCTGCGTGGGTGGCGTTCTCGCGGTTCGCCTCGTAGGTCGACTGGAGGGTGGCCGCGGTGGGGGCCGGGAGCGTGGGAGGGGTGGGGGCCGGGATCTGGGGGTGGGCGGCCGCGGTGAGGGCTGCGACTGTGGTGGCCGTGAGGAGGGCTTGCCGCCACCATCCGGCCTTCGGTCGGGTCTGGGTTCCCACCCGCACCACCCGTACTGCTTTCGCCGTCAGGTGCGGGTGGCCCTCGTGGGGCGGATTCGCCGTCGGCGGCTGCAGCTTGTCGGTCTGGAGCGGCAGCGGCGGATTATGCCCCATGGTTCGGTTCCTCTCGGAGTGCCCGGCCATCGGGCTTGTCCGAGAGGGAAGTTAGGAATCAGGGGGTGTCGTCGGCGTCCCGCCAGGGAGCTGTTCTGCGAGGTAGCTCTCAGGTACTACGGGTATGACGGGGGCGCAGGGCAGCGGTCACCACGCCAGTTGGGCGATCTCCTCCGCCACCACCGCGCACGCGTCCGCCACCGGGTCGATCAGCGGGAAGTGGCCGACATCCTCCAGCAGCGTCAGGCCCACCACCTCGCCCGCCTTCGCCGCCGCGTCCGCGTAGGACTCGGCGACCGCCTGCGGTACGACGAGGTCCGCGCGGCCCTGGACCAGGGTCGTCGCGATGCCTGTCGGGAGCAGCAGCGCGGGGTCGGCGTACGGCTGGCGCTCGGCGAAGTTGTCCTGGCCGCCCAGGAGTTGCAGGGCGGCGTTGCCACAGACGTCCAGCTTCTCCGACACCGCGAAGTCCGCGATGGGGGCGAGAGCGACCACGCCCCGCAGCGGGGCAGGGCCGTCCGTGCGCCAGGGGGCGTCGGCGGGCAGGACGTGGCGGGCCGCTGCCCACAGGGCGAGGTGGCCGCCCGCCGAGTGGCCGGTGAGGACCATGCGGCGGGGGTCGGCCTGCGGAAGCGCCCCGTGGACCAGGGAGGGGAGGACGTCCATGGCGGCGGCCACGTCGTCGAAGGTGTCGGGCCAGCGGCCCGCCACGGGCGCGGGCGGGGCTCCGGCGCCAAGCCCAGGTCCGGATCCGGGTCCGGATCCGGGTCCGGATCCCGATCCCGTGTTCTGTGCGGGGATCTGGGGGTCGCCGCCGCGCCGGTACTCCACGTTGGCCACGGCGAAACCCTTACGGGCCAGGTAGTCCACGAAGGGGGTGATGTGGCGGCGGTCGTAGGGGGCGCGCCAGGCCCCGCCGTGCAGGACGACGACCAGGGGGGCGAGCGTCGTGTCGGTCCGCGGGGCGTAGAAGTCGATCACCTGGTCGGGGTGGTCGCCGTATACGGCGGTGACGTCGGGGTCGACCGCGGGGTGCGAGAAGGCGGACTCCTCTTCGGCGGCGGCGCGGGCTGCGGCGGCGTCGTCCGGCATGCTCCAACCTCTCAGCGACGGAACAGATTTGAAGACCAGGCGGCGATTCTTCGTCGACCGTTGGCGGGGACGGTATCAGGCCGGTGACGTGCGCGGACATGGGGTTGTCACGCACGGTGAGGGCGGGGCGCGATCGCACCCCGCCCCCAGCTGCCGCGACCGGCCTAGCCGAGCACCTCCGCCAGCACCCGTGCGGCCCGCTCCGTCTCGGCGAAGCTCACGTACAGCGGGCTGAAGCCGAAGCGGAGGACGTCGGGGTTGCGGAAGTCGCCGACCACGCCCCGGTCGATGAGCTGCTTCATCACGTCACCCGCGTCGGGGCAGCGCAGGGCGATCTGGCTGCCGCGTTCCTCGTGGCGGTCCGGGGTCACGGAGGTGACCCGGCCCGGCTCGGTGTAGGCCGCGACGCACTCCAGGAAGAAGTCCGTCAGGGCCAGGGACTTGGCGCGGACCGCGGCGACGGAGACGTCGTCCCAGATCTCCAGAGCCGCTTCCAGGGCCAGCATGGAGAGGATGTCCGGGGTGCCGACGCGGCCGCGCAGGGCGCCCGGTGCCGGGTCGTAGGACTGACTCATGCCGAACGGCTCGGCGTGCGAGTTCCAGCCGGGCAGCGGTGAGTCGAAGCGGTCCTGGAGGTCGCGGCGGACGTAGAGGTACGCGGGTGCGCCCGGGCCGCCGTTCAGGTACTTGTAGGTGCAGCCGACCGCCAGGTCGACCCCGTGCTCGTCCAGGCCCACCGGCAGTGCGCCCGCGCTGTGGCACAGGTCCCAGACCGCGAGCGCGCCCGACGCGTGGATCGCGGCGGTCAGCGACGGCAGGTCGTGCAGCCGGCCGCTGCGGTAGTCGACGTGGTTCAGCAGCACCACCGCCGTACGGTCGCCCAGCGCCGAGGGCACCTCCGCGGGGGCCACCGGGCGCAGGGTGCGGCCGGTGAGGCGGGCCGCCGACTCGGCGATGTAGCCGTCCGTCGGGAACGTGGTCGCGTCGACCAGGATCTCGTCGCGGGCCGGGTCCACCATGCGGACCGCCGCCACAAGTGCCTTGAAAACGTTGACGCTTGTGGAGTCGCCCGCCACGATCTGGCCCGGCGCCGCGCCGACCAGCGGGGCGATGCGGTCACCGATCCGCTCGGGGGCCGTCCACCAGCCGCTCTCGTTCCAGGAGCGGATGCGCAGCTCGCCCCACTGCCGGCGGACGACGTCCTCGACCCGGGCCGGCACGTTCGCCGGCAGGGCGCCGAGGGAGTTTCCGTCCAGGTAGACGACGTCGTCGAGGACGAAACGGGAGCGCAACGGGGCCAGTTCGTCGGCCGCGTCCAGCTGCTTCGCGCGCAGAGTCGGCTCAGACATGGGACCTCGCCGTCCACAGCTCCGGGAAGACGTTCTTGCCGGCGCGCTTCTCCAGCCAGGCCACGCCCGCGGAGCCGCCCGTGCCGGGCTTGGCGCCCATCGCGCGGCGGGTGGCGACCAGGTGGTCGTTGCGCCAGCGCCAGACCAGTTCGGCGACGTCGGACAGCGCCTCGCCGAGGCGGGCGAGTTCGGCGTTCTGGTCGCCGGAGTAGATCTCCGTCCAGGCCGCCTCGACGGCTTCGGAGGTCTCGTAGCGCAGGGCGACGTCCCGGCGCAGGACGGACTCGGGGATCGCGTGGCCGCGGCGCGCGAGCAGCCGTACGACCTCGTCGTACAGGCTCGGCTCGTGCAGCGCCTTCTCCAGTTCCGCGTGGACGCGCGGGGCGCCGCGGTGCGGGACGAGCATGGACGCGGACTTCTCGCCGAGCAGGAACTCCATGCGGCGGTACATCGCCGACTGGAAACCGGAGCCTTCGCCGAGGGCGGAGCGGTACGAGTTGAACTGGGCCGGGGTCAGCTGGCCGAGCGGCTTCCAGGAGGCGTTCAGGGCCTCCAGTTCCCGCACGGAACGCTTCAGCGCGGCGACGGCGGTGGGGACGTCGTCCGAGCGCAGCGCCTTCGCGGCGGTCTCCCACTCGTGCACGATCACCGTGAACCACAGCTCCATGACCTGGGTGGTGACCAGGAAGACCATCTCTCCGGGGTCGTCGGAGAGGGTGTGCTGGAGGTGGGTGAGCACGTCCGCCCTGACGTAGTCCTCGTACGGCGTCGTGCCGGCGAAGTCGAGATGCGGGGTCTCGGGCTCAGCAGCCTCACGAAGGGGGCGAGCCGGTTGGGACATCGCTGTCTCCTGTGTGTTACTCCGGGTAGCGGTCCGCCCCTGCCGATGCCGGCACGGGGGCCCCGGTCCCCAAGCCGAATCCTCCGCAATCCCACCGGATACGGCAAGGCCCGTCTGCTGCCAGACGGGCCACACCGGGGACTCCCGTTGCGGTCAGCCCAGGGTCTGGGCGGCTGTCGGGGAGGAGTCCTTCAGGAACTGCGAGCAGCGCTCGTACTCCTCCTGCTCGCCGATGGACTGGGCGGCGCGGGCGAGGGCGTGCAGGGCGCGCAGGAAGCCGCGGTTCGGCTCGTGCTCCCACGGGACCGGGCCGTGGCCCTTCCAGCCGCCTCGGCGCAGGGCGTCCAGGCCGCGGTGGTAGCCCGTACGGGCGTAGGCGTACGACTCCACGACCGCGCCCCGCTCGAACGCCTCGTCGGCCAGCTGGGCCCAGGCGAGGGAGGAGGTGGGGTACTTGGCGGCGACGTCCGCCGGCGCGGTGCCCTGAGCGAGGAGTTCGCGGGGCTCCGGGTCGTCGGGGAGGTGGGTGGGAGGGGGGCCGCCGAGGAGGTTCTCGTGAATCGTCATGTGTTCAGTCTGGCGCACCGTGACCGGGACGGCTCAGCCGACGGTGCTGCAGCGCCTAAGGGCGCCTGGGCTCGTGGTCCGGCTCCAGTGGTGGAGACGTGACGGAGCCGTGTCGCTTGCATTCGGGGTGGAGGCAGTGCGGAGGGAGTCGGCGGACCAGGGTGAAGGCCAGGATCGCGCCCAGGACCAGCACACCCGCGACGATCGGCATCGCCCGGTCGAACGCCGCGTCGAAGGCGGCAGCGGACCGGTACGCCTCCGGACCCATGCCCGCCAGCAGGGGGAGCCCGGCCACGGCCACCAGGCCCGCCGCCCGCGCCGCCGCGTTGTTGATGCCGCTGGCCAGGCCCGCCCGGGCGGTGTCGACGGAGGCGAGGACCGTGGCGGTCAGCGGGGCGACCAGGACGACCATGCCCGTGCCCATCACGAGGAGGGGCGGGAGGACGTCCGTGAGGTAGTTCGCGTCGGGCCCCACCCGGAGCATCAGCAGCATCGCCGCGGCGCACAGCAGAGGGCCGACGGTGAGCGGCAGGCGCGGGCCCGTGCGGTCGGCCAGCGCGCCGGAGCGGGCCGAGAACAGCAGCATCATGGCCGTCGTGGGCAGCAGGGCCGTACCGGCCTGCAGGGCGGAGTAGCCGGCCACCACCTGCAGCTGGAGCGCCGTGAGGAAGAAGAACCCGCCGAAGGCCGCGTACACGCACAGCGTGACCAGGTTGACCGCCGTGAACTGGCGCGAGGCGAAGATGTCCGGCGGCAGCATGGGGTCGGGGCGGTGCTTCTCGACATGGACGAAGGCGACGGCCGTGGCCACGCCCGCGACCGCGCTGAGCACCACGCCCGGGGAGCCGCCGGGGGCCTCGATGAGCGCGTACGTGATCAGGGCGAGCGCCAGGGCGCCCAGCGTCGCGCCGAGGACGTCGAAGCGGCCGTGGGTGCGTGCGTCGCTCGACTCGGGGACGTGGCGCAGGGCGACCGGGACGCACAGGAGGGCCAGCGGCACGTTGAGGAGGAACACCCAGCGCCAGCCGGGGCCGTCCACCAGCCAGCCGCCCAGGAACGGGCCGACGGCCGCGCCGATGCCGCCGAAGCCGGACCACAGGCCGACCGCCCGGCTCCGGTCGTCCGGGTGGAAGGAGGCCTGGATGAGGGCGAGGGAGCCGGGGGTGAGGAGCGCGCCGCCGACGCCCTGGAGGGCCCGGGCGGCGATGAGGACCCCGGACGTGGGGGCCAGGCCGCACAGCAGGGACGCCGACGCGAACCAGACGACCCCCAGCACGAAGATCTTCCGGCGGCCGTAGCGGTCCCCGAGCGAGCCGCCCAGCAGGATCAGGCCGGCCAGCGTGACCATGTACGCGTTCACCGTCCACTGCAGGGCGGCGAGGCTCGCGCCGAGGTCGCGGCCGATGGTCGGGAGCGCCACGTTGACGACGGTGGAGTCCAGCATGGCCATGCTGGAGCCGAGGACCGTGGTGAACAGGATCCACTTGCCCTGGGACGAGGCGATCCGGACGGCGGGCATGCGTCCAGATATACAGCGGACCCGGTGACATGGCACCGGGTCCGTCGCAGACGTCGTGGCAGACGTCGTAGCAGACGTCGTCGGACGCGCTTACTTGATCTTGTTGCCCGCCGAGCGCAGGTTCTGCGTGGCCTCGACGACACGGGCCGCCATCGACGCCTCGGCCAGCTTGCCCCAGGTGCGCGGGTCGTAGGCCTTCTTGTTGCCGACCTCGCCGTCGACCTTCAGGACGCCGTCGTAGTTCTGGAACATGTGAGCGGCGACCGGACGGGTGAAGGCGTACTGGGTGTCCGTGTCCAGGTTCATCTTCACGACGCCGTTCTCCAGCGCGGTCAGGATCTCCTGCTCGGTGGAGCCGGAGCCGCCGTGGAAGACGAAGTCGAACGGGGACTGCTTGCCGTACTTGGCGGCGACGCCCTCGTTCAGCTCCTTCAGCAGCTCGGGGCGGAGCACGACGTTGCCCGGCTTGTAGACGCCGTGCACGTTGCCGAAGGACGCGGCCAGCAGGTAGCGGCCCTTCTCGCCCAGGCCCAGGGCCTCGGCGGTGCGGATCGCGTCCTCCACCGTGGTGTACAGGGAGTCGTTGATCTCGTGGGAGACGCCGTCCTCCTCGCCACCGGTCGGGGTGATCTCCACCTCGAGGATGATGTTGGCGCGGCGGGCCTGCTCCAGCAGCTCCTGGGCGATGGCCAGGTTGTCGGCCAGGGTCTCGGCGGAGCCGTCCCACATGTGGGACTGGAACAGCGGGTTGCGGCCGGCCTTGACGCGCTCCTCGGAGAGCGCGAGCAGCGGACGTACGTACCCGTCGAGCTTGTCCTTCGGGCAGTGGTCGGTGTGCAGCGCGATGTTGACCGGGTACTTCTCGGCGACGATGTGCGCGAACTCGGCGAGCGCGACCGCGCCGCTCACCATGTCCTTGCTGTACTGGCCGCCCAGGAACTCGGCGCCGCCCGTAGAGATCTGGACGATGCCGTCGCTCTCCGCCTCCGCGAAGCCGCGCAGCGCCGCGTGCAGGGTCTGGGTCGAGGTGACGTTGATGGCCGGGTAGGCGAACTTGCCTGCCTTCGCCCGGTCGAGCATCTCGTTGTAGACCTCGGGGGTTGCGATGGGCATCTGTCCGCTCCTTGGGTGTGCGGGTTGGCGATCTGCGTACTACGGCCCTGACCTAGACCTTGGGGGCGACGTCATCGTCGTCCCCATCTTTCCAGACATGACGTGATGGTCGGCGCCCCGGTCAAGTCCAGGTCAAACCGGCGCGTCAGTCCAGACCCAGTTCATCCTTCGAGAAGGCGAAGACGTAGGGAACCCCGGCCTGCTCGGCGATCGCCTCGGCCGCGCCGGTCGCCCGGTCCACGATCGTGGCGACGGCGACGACCTCCGCGCCGGCCTCGCGCAGCGCCTCCACGGCGGTCAGCACGGAGCCGCCGGTGGTGGAGGTGTCCTCGACGGCGAGGACGCGGCGGCCCTTGACCTCGGCACCCTCGATACGGCGCTGCAGGC
The DNA here is from genome assembly GCF_042892235.1 of Streptomyces sp. NPDC001816. Classification (NCBI taxonomy): domain Bacteria; kingdom Bacillati; phylum Actinomycetota; class Actinomycetes; order Kitasatosporales; family Streptomycetaceae; genus Streptomyces; species Streptomyces sp. NPDC001816. The sequence continues at coordinate 46,310 of NZ_JBIATY010000020.1, read as the reverse complement.
CGTGCGCCTTGCCGGCCTTGCGGACCACGAAGGCGTCCAGGACCTTCCCGCGCGCGGCGGAGGCGTGCAGCATCGCGGTGGCCACCGGGTCGGCGCCCAGGGTCAGGCCGCCGACGGCCTCGAAGTCCAGGTCGGCGGTCAGGTCGAGCATGACCTGACCGACCAGCGGCGCGGCCTCGCCGTCCAGCGTGATCCGGCGAAGGTCGATGTAGTAGTCGGCTTCCTTGCCCGACGACAGGGTCACCTTGCCGTGCACCACGGCCTTGTCCTTGATCTGCTGCAGCAGCGCGCCGCGTACGTCCGTCATGGCGAACAGCTTAGAGGCGCCGCCAGCTCCAGGTGGTCGTCGCCTCCAGCGGCTCCAGTGGCGTGACCAGGCGGGGCAGTGTGTTCAGGCCGTTGGGCGGACCGGTCTGCGGCTCCACGCAGACGGCCTCCGCCTGCTCGTCGTAGACGACGACCCACTCCTCGCGGCTGGTCACCTTCAGCTCCAGCTGTCCGGGCCAGGTGAGGGTGACGTCGACGCCGCCGGGCATGCCGAAGCAGTCGTCCCAGGGGCCGGGCTTCGGGTCGATGCGGTTGCCGGTCGGCAGATGGTCGGCGCCGCGCTCCTCCTGCCAGGCGGGGGTGAAGTCCAGCGTGACGTCCTCACCGCCCAGGTTCCGGTGGAACCAGGGGTGCCAGCCGATCTGCGCCGGGAAGGAGTCGTCGTACGCCTCCACGGACATCGTCAGCGTCAGGCTGTCCTCGGTCAGCGTGACGACATGCGTGACACGGCCGCGGTGCGGCCAGGGGTCGGCCAGGTCGTGCGTGATGACGGCCTCGTGCTCGGCGACGCGGGCCGTGCGCCAGGCGCCGTCGCGCGCGGTGCCGTGGATGGCGTGCGGCGGCGAGTTCAGGGGCATCTGGCGGACGGTGGCGCCGTCCAGGAAACGGCCCTCGCGGATCCGGCCGCACCAGGGCACCATCGGGAAGCAGCCGAAGCGCTCGCCCTGGCGCAGCAGCTCCACGCCGCCGATCCGGAGCCCACCGATACGGCCGCCGTTGCCGGGCCGCACGACCACTTCCGCGTCGCCCGCGGTCAGCGTGATGTCTTCGTTACTCACGGGACGACCCTACTGGGGCGATCAAGAGGGCGTGTGCCGTCCGCGCGGTGCCAGTCGACTTCCATGTCGTGGCGGTCGAGGTACGGCCGATCCACGACTGGTTCGGCATGGGCGAGGCATCAGAGAGCTGATGCCCGACGGACGCTAGCGACGCTTGCGCAGGGCGCGGCCCAGGACGATCGCCGAGGCCAGGGCCAGGGCCGCCGCGGGGGCCGCCCAGCGCAGGACCGGGTTCCCGGCGACGGTCTGGGGAGCCGGTACGGGGGCGTAGCGGCCGCGCGGCGGGGCGTGGTCGACCTCCTCCGCGCTGCGGCCGATCATCGTGCGGCGCGCGTGCGCGGCCTCGGCGGGGGGCTCGCCCAGGTCGGCGAAGTCCTCGCTGATGCGGTCGTCGGAGGACGGGGCCTCGTATGCGTCAGCCTCGGGCTCCTCGGACTCCTCGGTCTCCTCGGTGTCCAGCGAGGGCGGGGGGACCTCGGTGTCGAAGACCGAGGTGTGTTCCGGCTCGGGCTCCGGCTCCGGCTCCGGTTCCTTCTCCTCCGGGGGCTGCGCCAGGCTCTCCACGAAACGGTTCAGCAGCCGGGTCACCGCCGAGGCGACCGCGTCCGCCGGCAGTTCCACGATGCGACCGGTCGCGTTCGCCGTGCCTTCGACCGTGACGGTGGTGCCGTCCTCGGTGCCGGTGAGGCGCAGGGTGAGGGCGATCTTGACGGCGCCGGTGCCGCGGGCCTCGGTGGCGTCGCCCTCGACGGCGTACGTGCCGTTCTCGCGGGGCGTGACGCGGAGCGCTCCGCGGTAGGTGACGGAGTGCCCGCCCACGCGCAACTTCAGGCGCCCTGCGACGGGTTCGGCGCCGGCGTCCTGCTGGAGTCCGGGGACCGCCCGCGCCACCCGTGCGGGGTCGGCAAGGGCCTCTTTGAGTCGCTCGGCCGGAACCGGGACGAAGACCTGGTGCTCCATGTCGCACGAGCCTACCCAGGAGTGAGCGGAACGTACCCTCGTGTGAACAGGTGCCTCGTCAATAACGCGGATGCACCAGCGTCGACGCCGGCAGCCCCTCGATCCTCGTACGGGCCGCCGCCCGCGCATCGGCCGTCAGCTCGGCCCGGGACAGGGTCCGTGGGTTCGGACCCCCCGGGCCCAAGGTCAGCCGAGGAGCCGAGCCGCCCGGCGCCGCCAGCAGGAACCCCCAGTCGTGCGGTGCCCGCGGCGCCCCCGCCGAGCGGTCCGGGCCTGCCGGGAAGCCGGAGTCGTGGCCCAGGACGCGGTAGGGGGAGATGCCGAAGCCGGCTGCGCCAAGGGTCGACGCCACCGTCCAGAAGACTCGGGGGCGGGCCGTGACGGGGCCGGCGTGCACCACCAGGCGGCCGCCGGGGGCCAGGACTCGGCGGGCCAGGCCGTAGAACTCCTGGGAGTACAGCTTGGTGCTGGCCGTGATGCCGGGGTCGGGCAGGTCCGCGATCACGACGTCGTACACCGGCCGCCGCTCCCCGCGCAGCCAGTTGAGCGCGTCCGCGGTCGTGACATGAACGCGGGGGTCGTCGAAGGCGTGGCCGTTGAGGGCGGACAGGGCGGGGTCGCTGCGGGCGAGGCCGATCAGGCCGGAGTCGAGTTCTACGACGTCGACGCGGCGCACGCCGCCGTACCGCAGGACCTCGCGGGCGGCCAGGCCGTCGCCGCCGCCGAGGATCAGCACGCGCGTGTGCGGGCCGCTCATCGCGGGGTGGACCAGCGCTTCGTGGTAGCGGCGTTCGTCGCGGCCGCCGACCCGCAGCCGGCCGTCCAGGAAGAGGTCGAGGGGGTGGCCGTGGGTGCCGCCGGCGAGGACGACCTCCTGGACGTCCGTCTGCAGGGCGACCCGGACGTCCTTGCCGTACACCGCGTGCCGGGCGGCGCGTTCGAACTCGTCGGCGAGGGCGGCGGCGGAGGCGAGCACGGCGAGGACGGCGAGGCCGACGAGCAGCAGCGTCCAGCGGGCGCGGCGGGTCAGGTCGCGGTGGAACAGGCCGAGGACCAGGGCGCCGCCCGCGACGACGTTGACGCTGCCGGTGAGCAGGGCGCCGGTCAACTGGCCCAGGAAGGGCAGGAGTAGGAAGGGGAAGGCGAGGCCGCCGACGAGTGCGCCGACGTAGTCCGCCGCGAACAGGTCGGCCACCGCGCCGCCCGCGTCCTGGCGGCGGATGCGCTGGATCAGCTCCATCAGCAAGGGGACTTCGGCGCCGACGAGCAGGCCGATGGCGAGCGAGAAGGCGACCAGGAGACAGCGCGGGCCGTCGGCCCACACCCCGCCCCAGCCGCCGGTCCAGGCGAAGACGGCGTACAACGCCATCGCGCTGCAGCCGCCGACCAGGGCGAGGGCGGTCTCGATCGCGCCGAAGCAGGCGGCCGCGTGCCAGCGCAGCCGCTTGGCGGCGAGGGAGCCGATGCCCATCGCGAAGACCATCACGGACAGCACGACGGACGCCTGGGTGACCGTGTCGCCGATCAAGTACGAGGCGAAGGCGACGAGTTCGAGTTCGTACACCAGTCCGCAGGCCGCGCAGACGAAGACGCACACGAGGACCAGGAACCGCCCGGTGCCGGGCCGGACGGGGAGCCGTGCGGGGCCGGGCTGCCAGGGCGAGGTGCCCGGGCGCGCGGGGGCGTGCGGTTCGATCACGCTGCGACGTTACGTCACATGCTCGGTACGCTTCGTCACCCACACGTGTGGAACTCGGGGCCGTTGACGCATTGCCGGTTTATGTCGGCCGAGAGCGTGTACGACGAGATCTAGCTCGACGGGGCCACCGGCTCCCGTGACCCGACCCGGGTCCGTGTCGCCACCAACTGCCCGTCCTGCGGGTACGCGTGCCAGGTGCGCCAGTGCACCTGGCCCTGGTGGCGCTGGGCCAGCATCGCGGTGAAGGCGTGCGGGCTGCCGGGGAAGACACCGGCGAGGCCGTGCGGATGCTCGGAGACGAGGGCCAGCAACTCCTGGGCGCGGCCCGCGAACGAGCCCGGTGTGAGCACCTCGACGCGCGCCGCGAACTCGTACTCCCAGTCGCCGACCCGCTTGGCGACGCCCAGCGGCAGCGGGGTACTTGACCCGGGAATGCACGCGACCGTCTCCGAGCACATGCCCCGCTCCTCCTCCAGGAGTACCTGGTGGGATGCGCCCAGCAGTCTCAACTGCAGCTTCGTTCCGGTCAGTTCCAGATCGAGGGTGGCCAGGGCGGGCAGCGGCTCGCGCCCCAGGGCCCAGGCGAGATCGGCAGCGCGGGTATCGGTGTAGGAGGTGTTGAGGGTCGTGAGCATGGATCGGCTCCGCTAACGCGCAAAGAAGAGGGGGAGATCGGCCATGTCAGCCCGGTCAGCCCGGCCTGCCCGGCCGGGGAGGGGGGTCTGCAGGACGTCCGCAGGACGTCCGCGGGGCTGCGCTGGTGCTTTAGAGGGAATCATGAAGAGTGGCTCCACCACAGCGTTTTTACCCAACTTCGTGGGGTTTCCATCCCTCAGAGGGCTCCACAGTTCAACTGTTCAACTACGGCGTGCGCCCGGCGTGCGGACAAAACGGTCGGGCGCCCGCGGAATGCCTTCGTCCGACGGGCGCCCGGGGGCGGGGAAGCTCGGCTGCCCCGTGTCAGCCGCCTCCCCCGCATCCGCCCCCGCCACAGGAGGAACCGCCACCGCAGGAGGAGCCCCCACCACAGGACGAGTGACCGCCCCCGCAGGAGTGGTGACCACCAGAGTGGTGGCCGGACGACGATCCGCCGTCTCCCCCGCCAGCCCACCAGCTGCCGCCACTGTCCCCCGACGCCGAGGACGACGAGCCGCCGCCGCTCCAGCCGCTCTTGCGGACCGCGGACGCGACGACCCCGACGCAGATGAGCGCGATCACCAAGACGATGAAGACGGTGCCCATGGCGTCACCTTCTTTCCGTTCCCCCGAAGCGGCCCCCGTGGACGCCTCGTCCTTGCCGCCCCGTAGTGCGGTGACGGGGGGATGCCCGACCCGCTTGTGCCTCAAAGCAGAGTTGAGGAAGTCCAGAGCTTGGGCGCAGGATGGCCGGCATGACGTCCAGCGCGCGCCCGCACCTCAACCGCCGTCTCGCCGAGTTCGGAACGACGATCTTCGCGGAGATGTCCGCCCTCGCCTTGGCGACCGGGTCGATCAACCTGGGCCAGGGCTTTCCCGACACCGACGGCCCCGAGGAGGTCCGGGAGGCCGCCGTACGCGCACTGCGCGACGGGCGCGGCAACCAGTACCCGCCGGGCCCGGGCGTCCCCGAGCTGCGCACCGCGATCGCCGCGCACCAGCAGCGCCGCTACGGACTGTCCTACGACCCCGACACCGAGGTACTGGTCACGGCGGGCGCGACGGAGGCGATCGCGGCCTCGCTGCTGGCGCTGCTGGAGCCGGGCGACGAGGTCGTGGCCCTGGAGCCGTACTACGACTCCTACGCGGCGAGCATCGCGATGGCGGGCGGCCGGCGGGTGCCGGTGACGCTGCGGCCGTCCTTCGACGAGGGGGCGCGTTTCCGGCTGGACCTGGACGAGCTGCGCGCCGCGGTCACGGATCGCACCCGGCTGCTGCTGATCAACACCCCGCACAACCCGACCGGTACGGTCCTCACACGCGCGGAGCTGGCCGCGATCGCCGAGCTGGCGGTGGAGCGGGACCTGCTGGTGGTGACGGACGAGGTCTACGAGCACCTGGTCTTCGACGACGCCGAGCACCTGCCGCTGGCCGCGTTCCCCGGGATGCGCGAGCGGACGGTGACGATCGGCTCGGCGGGCAAGACCTTCTCCTTCACCGGCTGGAAGGTCGGCTGGGTGACGGCGGCGCCGGAGCTGGTGACCGCGGTCCGCTCGGCGAAGCAGTTCCTGACCTATGTCTCCTCCGGCCCCTTCCAGTACGCGGTGGCGGAGGCCCTGGCTCTCCCGGACACGTACTTCGAGGGGTTCCGCGCCGGCATGCTGGCCAAGCGGGACATCCTGGCGGCCGGACTGACGGAGGCCGGCTTCGAGGTCTTCAAGCCGGCCGGCACCTACTTCATCACGACCGACATCCGCCCCCTCGGCGAGAAGGACGGCTTCGCCTTCTGCCGCGCCCTGCCGGAGCGGGCGGGCGTGGTGGCCATCCCCAACGCGGTCTTCTACGACGACCGCGAGGCGGGAGCGCCCTTCGTGCGGTTCGCGTTCTGCAAGCGCGAGGAGGTCCTGCGGGAGGCGGCGGGGCGGCTTCGGGCCATGTGAGCCCTGTCCGGGGGCTGTCGCCCCCGGATCCGGCCGACTTGGTTACTCCCCGTCTTCCTCGGGCTTCTCCGCGTCGTCGATCTCCTGCTCCAGGCCCAGCTGCTCGACCAGCCACTTGTCGAACTCGATCGCGGCCCGCACCCAGCTGACCGTGGACGAGACCCAGTGGTTGATGTCGACGCCGGTGCCGATCAGCATCTGGGCCTCACCGATGAGGCGGACGGTGCCGTCGTCGTGGGTGTGGGTGTACACCTTGGGCCACAGCGTGCGACGGTTCCAGTCGTCGATGGACTCCAGCAGCTGCGGCCGCTCGTCGATCTTGTGCGGGCGGTCGTAGAAGGTCCGCACCGAGAAGACCGCCTGTTCGGCCTCCCCGCGGAACATGAAGTACGTGCGGAACAGCTCCCAGGGCGCCGCGAGGTCTCCCTCCTCGTCGACGACGTACTTCAGCTCCATCTGGTCCAGGAGCTGCTTCACGAGGTCCTGATCCGGGACGACGGGGCCGGCCGGTCCCTGGGACTGGGGTTCGGGCTGGCCCCCGAAGTTCGGAATCGAGGACGGGTCGATGCTCACCGTGATTTTCCCTTCATGCGGATTCCGTCATCCTCCCTCATGCGGGGAGGGGGGTGGCAAGCCCCGACGGGGCCTGTCAGCCCTCGGCTGACATGATCCGGCTGGTCGGGTGGAGGATCGGCGGGCGATGGGGGTCGGCGTGGCGGCAAGAGGGTGGACCAGATGGGGGCTTTTCGCGCTGATCATGGCGCTTCCCGCCTTGGTCGTGGTGTGGCTGGTCGTGGTGGTGGTGCGGTTCGCGACCTCGGACTATCCGCTGGGCGGGGGCCCGGAGAAGGTGCCGTGCGCCGAGGCACTGGACTTCGGCGGGGCGAAGCTGCCGAAGGGGGCGTACGACACCGAGTGCACCGTGCAGGCCTGGCTGGACACCGACTACCACGCCAGCTTCCGGATGCCGCGGGCCGACGTGCGTGACTGGCTGAAGGACACCTACCCGAAGGGGCCGGCGCCGGGCACGGAGTACTGCGACGAGGGGGCGGACCTGTGTCTGAACCTGAACTCCCAGGAGCACGAGCCTCCGGCCGGCGTCGATGCGAACGCGGTCGTCGTGAACGTGACGTACGAGGGCCCGGACACCGCGCGGGTGCGCTTCTCGGCTTTCACCGTGTGACACGGGCGAGCGATGATGCGGTCATGCGCATACCAAGATCGGCGCGATGGGTGTTGTGGGCCCTGTGGCTGGGTTGTCTGGGGTTCTCGATCTGGTTCTTCTGGACGCTGTACGTCGCCATGACCAGCGTCTGAGCCGATCGTCGAAACGCGACGGCCCCTCCCCCTGCCGCCGGAAGGTGAGCGGAGGAAGGGGCCACACGCCGGCGCGTCCTACAGCGTCTTGCCCGTCGCCGGGCCCACGATCAGGCCCTCGCCGAAGCGGTCCACGCGGACCGTGTCGCCGTCCTTGACCTCCCCGGAGAGGATCTCCTTGGCGAGGCGGTCGCCGATGGCCGTCTGGACGAGACGGCGCAGCGGGCGGGCGCCGTAGGCCGGGTCGTTGCCCTCGTCCGCCAGCCAGGCCAGGGCCTCGGGGGTGATGTCCAGGCTGAGCCGGCGTTCGGCCAGCCGCTTGGCCAGGCGGTCGATCTGCAGCCGGGCGATCCGGGCCAGCTCGTCCTTGTTCAGGGCCGAGAAGACCACCAGGTCGTCGAGCCGGTTGAGGAACTCCGGCTTGAAGGAGGTCCGTACGACCTCCAGGACCTGCTCCTTCTTCTCCGCCTCGCCGAGCACCGGGTCGACCAGGTACTGGCTGCCCAGGTTGGAGGTGAGCACCAGGATGGTGTTGCGGAAGTCGACCGTGCGGCCCTGACCGTCCGTCAGGCGGCCGTCGTCCAGCACCTGCAGGAGGATGTCGAAGACCTCGGGGTGGGCCTTCTCCACCTCGTCCAGCAGCACGACGGTGTAGGGGCGGCGGCGGACGGCCTCGGTGAGCTGGCCGCCCTCCTCGTAGCCGACGTACCCGGGGGGCGCGCCGACCAGGCGGGCCACGCTGTGCTTCTCGCTGTACTCCGACATGTCGATGCGGACCATGGCCCGCTCGTCGTCGAAGAGGAAGTCGGCGAGCGCCTTGGCGAGTTCGGTCTTGCCGACGCCGGTCGGGCCGAGGAAGAGGAAGGATCCGGTGGGCCGGTCGGGGTCGGCGATGCCGGCGCGGGAGCGTCGTACGGCGTCGCTGACCGCGCGGACGGCCTCGCTCTGCCCGATCAGCCGCTTGCCGATCTCCTCCTCCATGCGCAGCAGCTTCTGCGTCTCGCCCTCCAGCAGGCGGCCGGCCGGGATGCCGGTCCAGGCGGCGACGACGTCGGCGATGTCGTCGGAGCCGACCTCCTCCTTGACCATCGTGCCCTTGGCGACCTCCTCCTCGGCCTCCGAGGCCTCCTCCAGCTCCTTCTCCAGCTGCGGGATCTCGCCGTACAGCAGCTTGGCCGCGGTGTCGAAGTCGCCGTCGCGCTGGGCGCGTTCGGCCTGGCCGCGCAGGTCGTCGAGGCGCTCCTTCAGCTCACCGACCCGGTTGAGGGACTGCTTCTCCTTCTCCCAGCGGGCGGTGAGGCCGCGCAGCTCCTCCTCCTTGTCGGCGAGGTCGCGGCGCAGCTTCTCCAGGCGTTCGCGGGAGGCCGGGTCGGTCTCCTTGGCGATCGCCAGCTCCTCCATCTTCAACCGGTCGACGGAGCGCTGGAGTTCGTCGATCTCGACCGGGGACGAGTCGATCTCCATGCGAAGGCGGGAGGCCGCCTCGTCGACCAGGTCGATGGCCTTGTCAGGGAGGAAGCGGGAGGTGATGTAGCGGTCGGAGAGGGTGGCCGCGGCCACCAGCGCGCTGTCCGCGATCTGCACCTTGTGGTGGGCCTCGTACCGGCCCTTCAGGCCGCGCAGGATGGCGATGGTGTCCTCGACGGTCGGTTCCGCCACCAGCACCTGCTGGAAGCGGCGCTCCAGGGCGGGGTCCTTCTCGATCCGCTCCCGGTACTCGTCGAGGGTGGTCGCGCCGACCATGCGCAGCTCGCCGCGGGCCAGCATCGGCTTGAGCATGTTGCCCGCGTCCATGGCGGAGTCCCCGCCGGCGCCGGCGCCCACGACCGTGTGCAGCTCGTCGATGAACGTGATGATCTGCCCGTCGGAGTCCTTGATCTCGGCGAGCACGGACTTCAGCCGCTCCTCGAACTCGCCGCGATACTTGGCGCCGGCCACCATCGCGCCGAGGTCGAGGGAGACCAGCCGCTTGTCCTTCAGCGACTCGGGGACGTCCCCCTTCACGATCCGCTGGGCGAGGCCCTCGACCACGGCGGTCTTGCCGACGCCGGGCTCGCCGATGAGGACGGGGTTGTTCTTCGTACGACGCGACAGCACCTGCACGACCCGGCGGATCTCCTGGTCCCGCCCGATGACCGGGTCGAGCCGGCCCTCGCGGGCGGCGGCGGTGAAGTCGGTGCCGAACTTCTCCAGGGCCTTGTACTGGCCCTCGGGGTCGGCGGTGGTCACGCGGCGTCCTCCCCTGGCCTTCCGAAAGGCCTCTTCCAGCTTCTTTGCGTCCGCCCCTTGCCCCTGGAGCACCTCACCGGCCGCGCCGCCCTTCGCGGCGATGCCGATCAGCAGGTGCTCGGTGGACAGGTACTCGTCACCGAGTGCCTTCGCCCGCTCGGCGGCGTCCGCGAGGACCGCGAGCAGCTCACGGTTGGGCTGCGGGGGCGCCACGGTGGAGCCGGTCACGCTGGGCAGCGAGGCGAGCACCCGCTCGGCCCCGGAGCGTACCGCCACCTGGTCGGCCTCCACGGCGGCCAGCAGGTCGGTGATGTTCTCGTTGTCCTGCCCCGCGAGCAGCGCGAGGAGGAGGTGGGCAGGCGTGAGGTCCGCATGCCCCTCGGTAACGGCCCGGTTGCCGGCCGCGTTGATCGCGTCCCGGCTCCTGTTGGTCAGCTCGGCGTCCACGTTCGCGTTCTCCTCCTCGGCGTCGGCTCGCAGGCCGTGTCTCCGCTGTCACTCTCCCACTGCTGACTTAACCAGCGTACACAAAGTTGAGTCTATTCCACTCAAGGTGCGGGATGTGGCTCCCTTGGGGATTGCAGCTTCCTGCACTTAGGTTTCGACGCATGTCCACCTACTCCCAGGACCCGGCCACGCCGGACGAGCCGTATCTCGCCTTCTGGCGGGAACGGCACCTGTGCACCCTGACCACGCTGCGCCCCGACGGCAGCCCGCACGTGGTGCCGGTCGGGGTGACCTACGACCCCGAGGCGCGGCTGGCCAGGGTGATCACGAACAAGACGAGCGCGAAGGTGTCCCACGTCCTCGCGGCCGGACCCGAGGGCGCCCGGGTCGCCGTGTGCCAGGTGGACGGCCGGCGCTGGGCCACGCTGGAGGGCCGGGCGCGCGTGCGCACCGAGCCGGAGCGGGTGGCCGAGGCGGAGCGGCGGTACGCCGAGCGGTACCACCGGGAGCCCGGGGAGAACCCCTCCCGAGTGGTGATCGAGATCGAGTTGGAGCGGGCGCTCGGGAGGGGCTGAGGCGAGGCGGTCAACCGGTCGGTTTCAGCCGCCTGGGATCGCTCCCATAACCCGAAATGTCGGCACAAACTGCAGCGGCGTCACCGTGTTCAGGTCACGGTGACGCCGCTGCGGGGGGAAGCACCTGAGCGATCTTTTACGACGGGGGAATCGCGTCAGGCACTGCGGGGGGTGGCCGAAATGGTCCTCAAGTCCACGACCTCCGGTTCTGCCAGCCGGTGGTCGCGTTGGTCCAGGTTCACAAAGATCATGCCGTACCGGATGGCACACCGGACCGGCTGCGGCGCCCCGCGGGGCTTGCGCAGACACCGGTACGCCCGTACGTCCTCTTCCTCGTCACGGGTGACGACGACCGGCTCTCCGAACACGGTCACCATCAGCGAGTCACCGCTGTGGGGGATGGCGGTGACCAGGTCGATGAAGTGCCAGCCCGAGCGGTAGGCGGTGGCCATTTCGCGCCGGAAGGAGCGGTCGTCCGGTGGAGTAGTCATAGTCAGTCAGTCCCAGACACTGTCGTCCATGCTGACCGGAGTCTCGACGCCGACAGCCACCGTCCCCGTGGTCCGAGTACCACTCGCCTTGTGACCGTCCCCCTGCGCACCGGAGAGGCCGGCCAGTGTTCCGAAGGCCACAACGGCGGAGAAGGCGGCGACAAGCACCGAGCGAAGCATTCTCTTACGCATAGTCGGCTTCGTCCTCACTTGAAGGTCCCCTCTTCCCCCGTCGAGTAAGACGATGGCTCATTCGGGCACGTCATGACCACACGATCGGTGCATCATGTTCCTGCACGTTCAGGACCCTGGGGGGTGGAGATTTGGCAACAAATGGGACTAAGGCGACACATCCCCATGCGGTGACCGAGCTGTGTGACGAAGGCAACCGGCTCTACGCGACGGCCCTGCGCACCGGTCGCATCGCGCGGGCGGATGCCGAGGCTGCTCCATGTCTGATGGAGTTCGCCCTCCTTCACCCGGATCCGGACGATGCGAACTGGCTGCGCCCCGTCCTGCCGACGGTGGCCCTGGCCCAGCGCCTCCACCCCCTGGAGCAGGAGATCAGCGACCGGCGGCGGATGTCCGTGGCCCTCGCCGACGCCTTCGAGCCGTTCATGGCACTCAGTGCCCAGGAGAGCGCGCCGACCCACTCGATCACCGTCCTCGAGGGGCTCGACCGGATCAACGCGGCGCTGGATCTGGCCACGGCCCAGTGCCGTACGGAGATGCTCACGGTGCAGCCCAGCGGCCGGCGCCGCCCCGAACACCGGCTCATCGAGGGCCTCGAACGCGACAAGCCGCTGATCGAACGCGGGGTCCGGATCCGGACCCTCTACCAGCACACGGCCAGGTACAGTCCGGACCGGCTGGCGTACGTGGACCAGTTCGCCAACGGCAAAGTGGAGTACCGCACCATCGACGAACTGGTGGAGCGGCTCATCATCTGCGACGAGACCGTGGCGTTCATCCCCATCCGGGACGACCGTCAGGTGGCCCTGGAACTGCGTCACCCCGGCCTGGTGGGCTACCTGATCAAGGTGTTCGAGTTCATGTGGAACCGGGCGGTACCGCTGAGCGCCGGCGCGCCCTACGAGACCGCCCCCGACGGAATCACCGACATCCAGCACTCCATCGCCAAGCTCCTGGTCGAGGGCCATGTCGACGAGGCCATCGCCCGCCGCCTGGGCATGAACGTCCGCACCTGCCGCGCCCACATCGCCAAGCTCGCCCAGGCCCTGGGCAGCGGCAGCCGGGCCCAGCTCGGATTCCTCATAGCCCAGTCCGGAATCCTGAAGCAGGAGCCCTGAACCACACGGGGAGAGCCATCTTTGACCGCAACAGCGCACGACCACGGACCGGAGGAACTGTGCGAGGCGGGTCTGCAGCTCTACACCCGCGCGCTGCGTGAGGGCCAGGTCCCGGCCGACGATGCCGAAGCGCTGCCCTGTCTCCTCGACGCGGGACTTCTGCAGCCGGACGTGACGGACCCGCGGCGGCTGCGACCCGTGGCGCCCGCCGTCGCCCTCCCCCGGCTGCTGCGCACCATGGACGAGGACATCGCCCACCGGCGCCGGCAGGGCGCCCGGCTCGCCGAGGCGCTGGAACCGCTCCTCGTCCTCGCGGCACCGGATCCGGCCCCGGCGGAGGTCGCGGGCATCCGGATGCTGAGCGGACTCGACCGCATCAACGTCGCCATCTCCGAGGCCATGGAGCGCGTCTGCGGGGAGATCCTCGCCATCCAGCCCCACAGCCGCGGGAACGACGCCGTACGGAAGGCCTCCCTGATCCGCGACCAGGCGCTGCTCGACCGCGGCGGCCGTATCCGCACCCTCTACCAGCACACCCAGCGCCACGTGCCGAGGGTCGCCTCCCGCTACGAGCAGCTGCGCGGCGACGTGGAGGCCCGCACCCTGGACGAGGTCACCGAGCGGCTGCTCATCATCGACCGCCAGGTGGCCTTCATCCCCGCGAACAAAGACCGCACCCTCGCCCTGGAGATCCGCCACCCGGCGCTGCTCGACTACTTCGCGATCATCTTCGACCGCCTCTGGCACCTGGCCAGCCCCATGTACCCCGAGGTCGCCCAGCGCCCGTCCCTGAACGGCTTCACCCCGCGCCAGCGCGCCATCGCCCGGCTGCTGACCGAGGGCCACACCGACACCGCCATCGCGGACCGACTGGGCATGAACGTCCGCACCGCCCGCCTCCACATCGCCAAGCTCGCCGCCACCCTCGGCAGCCAGAGCCGGACCCAACTCGGCTACCTCATAGGGCAGTCGGGGATACTCGACCTGGAGGAGGAACACGAGTGAGCGCGGCCCCGCACCCTGAGCACGGCTTGGAGGAGCTGTGCCCGGCGGGGACGGCGCTGTACGAACGCGCCCTGCACGAGGGGCGGATCAGCGGCGCGGAGGCCGCAGAGGCTCCCTGCCTGCTGCGGTTCGGGCTGCTGCAGCCGACCGTCACGGACATGGATGTGCTGGAGCCCGTCGCCGCCGCCGTCGCCCTGCAACAGCTGCTGCGCACCTCCGCGGAGCGCGTCGCCGAGGAACGGCGGCGCGAAGCCCGCCTCGCCCAGGCCTTCGAGCCGTTGCTGCGGGCGAGCGCCGGCCTCACCGAGGCCTCCGGCGAGACGCCGACGCTGCGGGTGCACAGCGGCAACGACCGGATCAACCAGGCCATCTCCCACGTCATGGCGGACGCCCAGACCGAGTGCCTCGCGATCCACCCCCACCACACCCACACCCGTACGCCGCCCGAGATCCACCAGCTCGCCTACGACCGCGACCAGGCGCTGCTGGACCGCGGCGGACGCATTCGCACCCTCTACCAGCACACGCTGCGACACGCCCCCACCGTGCAGTCCCGCTACGAACGGCTGCACGGCGACGTGGAGGCGCGCACGCTGAACGAGGTCACCGAGCGGCTGCTCGTCTTCGACCGGGCCGTGGCCTTCATCCCCGCGAACAAGGAGCGCACGCTCGCCCTGGAGATCCGCCACCCGGCCATGGTCGACTACCTCGTCACGGTCTTCGACCGGCTCTGGCACCTGGCCACGCCCATGTACCCCGAGGTCGCCCAGCCGCCGGCGCAGGGCGACATCACCCCGCGCCAGCGCGCCATCGCCGCCCTCCTCGTCGAAGGCCACACCGACACGGCCATCGCCGACCGCCTCGGCATGAACGTCCGTACCGCCCGCCTCCACATCGCCAAGCTCGCCGCCACCCTCGGCAGCGAGAGCCGGGCCCAACTGGGCTATCTGATCGGCGAGTCGGGGATCCTGAAGCAGGAGGAGACATCGGAGTGAGCGCGGCACCACACCGGGACCACGGAGCCGAAGAGCTGTGCGCCGCCGGGGTGAAGCTGTACGAACAGGCCCTGCGTGACGGCTGGTTGTGCGCGCAGGAGGCCGTCGAGGCACCCTGCCTCACCCGCTTCGGGCTGCTGCACCCGGCCCACGACGACCCCGTCCGCCTCGAACCCGTGGCCCCCGCCGCCGCCCTGATCCGGTTGCTGCGCGGCTCCCGGGCCCGGATCGCGGACGAGTACCGGCGCGAGGACCGGCTGGTGGAGCAGTTCGAGCCGCTGATGCGGACGGACGGGCCGCGGGCCGCCGACACCGGAGCCGAATCCCCGCTGCTGCGGCTGCACAGCGGCACCCAGCGGATCAACCAGGCCCTCACCGAGGCGATGGAGCAGGCGCGCAAGGAGGTCCTGTGCATCCAGCCGCACACCGGCCTCGCCGGCCCGCGCGGCGAGGTCGCCCATGACGTCGCCTACCACCGCGACCAGCGGTTGCTCGACCGTGGCGGCCGTATCCGCACCCTCTTCCAGCACACGGTGGTCCATCTGCCGGCCGTGCACGCCTACAACGAGCGGCTCGTCGGCGACGTCGAGGGCCGCTGCCTGGACGAGCTGACCGACCGGCTCATCGTCATGGACCGCCAGGTGGCCTACCTCCCCGCGGACGACGACGGCACCCTCGCGCTGGAGGTCCGCCACCCGGCGCTGGTCGCGTACTTCGTGACCACCTTCGAGCGGCTGTGGCAGCTGGCCACGCCCATGTACCCGCAACCGGTCCGGCGCCCCACGCTGGGCGGCGTCACCCCACGCCGGCGCGCCATCGCCCGGCTGCTGACCGAGGGCCACACCGACGCCGTCATCGCCGAGCGGCTCGGCATGAACGTCCGCACCACCCGGGACCACATCGCCAAGCTCGCCGCCACCCTCGGCAGCGAGAGCCGGGCCCAACTCGGCTATCTGATAGCGACGTCCGGGATACTCGAGCTGGAGGAGGCGGTCCGGTGACCCACCTTGAGCACGGGATCGACGAGCTGTGCGACGCGGGCGCCGAGCTGTACGAGCGGGCCCTGCGGGCCGGCCACATCCGCACCGCGGACGCGGCGGACACCCCCTGCCTGACCGACCTCGGGCTGCTGCACCCGTCCGTCGACGACCTCGGCCGGCTCGAACCCGTAGCCCCCGCCGCCCTGCTGAACCATCTGCTGCGCGGCTCCCGCGTCCGTATCGCCGAGGAACGCCGCCGCGAGGAGCGGCTGACGAAGCTGTTCGAGCCGCTGATGCGCGTCGCGCCCCGGCACGGGACGCACACCGACACCCCCACCCTGCGGATCCTCAGCGGCACGGAACGCATCAACGGCGCCATCAGCGACGCCATGGCCCAGGCGGCCGACGAGGTGCTCTGCATCCAGCCCAACGTGCACTACAACACCGACCGCGGCCGGGCCGCGCAGGCGGTGGCCATGGACCGCGACCAGGCGCTGCTCGACCGGGGCGGCCGTATCCGCACCCTCTACCAGCACACCCAGCGCCATGTGCCGCTCGTCCTCGCCCGCTACGAGGAGCTGCGCGGGGAGGCGGAGGCGCGCACGCTGGACGAGCTGCCGGACCGGCTCATCGTCGTCGACCGGACGGTGGCGTTCATCCCGGCCGGCGACGACGGCCTGCTCGCCCTGGAGGTGCGCCACCCGGCCCTGCTCCGCTTCTTCGTAACCGCCTTCGACCGCCTCTGGCGGCTGGCCACCCCCATGTACCCCGAGGCCGTCCAGCGCCCCACACTGGGCGGCGTCACCCCGCGCCAACGGGCCATCGCCGCCCTCCTCGTGGAAGGCCACACCGACACCGTCATCGCCGACCGCCTCGGCATGAACGTCCGCACCGCCCGCGTCCACATCGCCAAACTCGCCACCACCCTCGGCAGCGACAGCCGCGCCCAGCTCGGCTACCTCATCGCACGCTCGGGGATCCTGGAGCGGGAGGAGGCGGTCCGATGACCCACCTCGAGCACGGGATAGAGGAGCTGTGCGCCGTCGGCGCCAAGCTGTACGAGCAGGCCCTGCTGGACGGCCACGTACGGGCCGTGGACGCGGCGGACGCCCCCTGTCTGACCGACCTGGGGCTGCTGCACCCGGTCCTGGACGATCCGGAGCTGCTGGAGCCGGTCTCCCCGGCCGCGGCCCTGCACCGGCTGCTGAGCACCTCAGCGGCGCGTGTCGCCGACGAACGGCGGCGGGAGGAACGGCTGGTGGAGCAGTTCGCGTCGCTGATGCGGATCGACACCCCGCACGGCAGCGGGCCGGGCACCCCCCTGCTGCGGCTGCACAGCGGCACCGAGCGGATCAACCGGGCCATCACCGAGACGATGGCCGAGGCCGCCGAGGAGGTGCTCTGCATCCAGTCGCACGCCGGGCTCAGCGGCCCGCGCGGCGAGGCCGCCAGCGCGGCCGCCTACTCCCGCGACCAGGCACTGCTCGACCGGGGCGGCCGTATCCGCGCCCTCTACCAGCACGCCGTGCGTCATCTGCCCGCCGTGCAGGCCGGTTTCGAGCGGTTGCGGGGCGACACCATGGCGCGCGGTCTCGACGAGCTGCCGGACCGGCTCATCGTCGTCGACCGCACGGTGGCGTTCATCCCCGCGGGCGACGACGGCCGGCTCGCGCTGGAGGTGCGCCACCCGGCCCTGCTGACGTACTTCGTCACGACCTTCGAGCGGCTGTGGCGGCTGGCCACCCCCATGTACCCCGAGGCCGTCCAGCGCCCCACACTGGGCGGCGTCACCCCGCGCCAACGGGCCATCGCCGCCCTCCTCGTGGAAGGCCACACCGACACCGTCATCGCCGACCGCCTCGGCATGAACGTCCGCACCGCCCGCGTCCACATCGCCAAACTCGCCACCACCCTCGGCAGCGACAGCCGCGCCCAGCTCGGCTACCTCATCGCGCGCTCGGGGATCCTTGACCGGGAAGCGTGAGCGCGGCCGGCGGGCCGGGGTGCGGGGGGCCGTTCAGGCCGACCTGGGCGATGCGCACGCCCAGTTGGGTACGGCTGGCCGCGCCGAGGGTGTCCGACAGGCGGGCGATGTGGGCCCGGCAGGTGCGGACGCTTATGCCGAGCCGCTCGGCGATCACCGCGTCCTGGTGGCCCTCGGCGAGCAGTGCGGCGATGGAGCGCTCGCGGTGTGAGATGCCCTCGATGCCGGTGTCGGGGAGCGGAGCCGTCAGCGGCAGGGCGAGCCGCCACAGCCGCTCGAAGACGGTGACGAAGTACTCGACCAGCGCCGGGTGGCGCAGCTCCAGGGCCATCGTGCGCTCGGCGTTGGCGGGGATGAAGACGACCGTGCGGTCGAAGACGATCAGCCGGTCGATGACCTCGTCCAGGGTGCGGGCCTCCACCGTGTCACCCATCAGCTCCAGGTAGTTGAGCAGCCCCTGCCCGTGCCGGGCCACATGCGTGTACAGGTCGCGCATGCGCACGCCCCGGCCGCGCAGCGCCAGCGCCCGGTGCAGTCCCTCGGTCAGCTCGGCCTCGCGCCGGATGCCACCTGGCTGCACGGTGAGCACCTCGGTGGTGCACGCCTCGGTCGCCTCGTCCATCGCGGCCTGGATGCGGGACAGCCCGTCCAGCACGCGGATGGCGGTGCCCTCGCCCGGTGCCGCCGGCGCCTGCAGCTGCCGGCCCAGACCGGCGTACCGCTCGACCGCGGCCACCGCCGAACCCACCCGCTGCTGGCTCTCCCTGACCTCGTCGTAGACCCCGCGCAGCAGCCGGGTCATGACCTCCTGCGGGGAGGTCGGCACCAGCCAGTCCATGTCGTCCGGATCGGGGTGCAGCAGGGCCAGCTCCAGCAGGCAGGGCACCTGTTCCGCGTCCGTGCGCGGCACCCGTCCCCGACGTACGGCCCGGGAATACACGCGATCCCCGGCCTCGCACAGTCGGTCGGCACCGTGGGGATGCTTCTCCGTCCCGTGCCTGGCCATCGCCCATTCCACCCCCGGCTTGCTGCCTCTTCCGCAGCGCAACTATGCGCGGCCCGGACCGGGTCCGCAACACGGCTCCACGCACCACGGGAGGCGAAAACCGACGTTACGACCCGTTTTCAACCGGCCTCCGCCCGTCGCATTGCAACAAGATGATGGTGGTGGGCCGCACCCCACCGGGGGCATCGTTGATCTCGCTTCCCCCGGGTGCAGCAGCACCCGGAGCGGTCCCGGTCGGACTCCCCCCGTTCGGCCGGGACCGTCGTATCGCGCCCACGGGGGTGGCGCGATACGGGAGGGCCGCTCAGCACGTGACGCGGCAGGCGCCGAGACCTTCCGGCGCCCGCCGCGTCACGTGCGAGCCCTCTGCCCCTGCCCGGCTCCGGGCCGAGGGGCTACCGCCCCGGGCCCTACTTCAGGCCGATGGCCGCGCAGGCCGCCTTGTACTTGGGGGTGCAGATCTCGTCGATCGTGTAGATCCCGTCGGCGATGACCGTGTCCTTGATGCTGCTCTTGATCAGGGGGCTCACCTGGACCAGCTTGGACGGGATGGCCTTGGCGGTGGGGCTGTCCACCTTGTCCTGGGTGAGGGCGTCGAACTGGATGTCCTTGCCCTGCACCTTGGTGACGGCCATCTGGGCAGCGGCCTCGGCCTCGTCGGGGTAGGACTTGTAGACGCTCATGTACTGCTCGCCGGCGACGACCCGCTGCACCGCGTCCAGTTCGGCGTCCTGGCCGGTGATCGGGGGCAGGCTGGTGACACCGGCCGCCTTCAGCGCCTTGATGACACCGCCCGCCATGCCGTCGTTGGCGGCGTAGACCCCGGCGATGTTGTTCTTGCCGATCTTGCTGATCGCCTCGGTCATCTCGGCCTGGGCGTTCTCGGGCTTCCAGTCCGTGGTGTCGTAGGTCTCCGCGATCGTCACCTTGCCGTTCAGCTCGGACAGCGCGCCCTGCTTGAACTGCTTGGCGTTCGGGTCGGTGGGCGAGCCGTTCACCATGACGACCTTGTCGGAGGTGTCGACGTTCGAGCCCAGCGCCTCCAGCAGCGTGCGGGCCTGCACCTCGCCGACCAGCTCGTTGTCGAAGGAGATGTAGGCGTCGATCGGGCCCTCGGCCAGCCGGTCGTAGGCGATGACCGGGATGCCTGCGTCCTTGGCCTTCTTCACCTGGCCCGCGATGGCGTGCGAGTCGACCGCGTCGACCATGATGACGTCGACCTTGTCGTCGATCATCGTCTGCATCTGGCCGGCCTGCCGGGCGGCGTCCGCGTCGGCGTTGGCGTACTTGACCGTCCCCTTCTTGTCGGTCAGCTCCTCGACCTTGCTCTTGATGATCGGGTAGTCGAACTTGTCGTAGCGGCTGTTCGCCTTCTCCGGCAGCAGCAGCCCGATGGTGACGTCGTCGCCCTTCGTCGGGCTCGCGCTCGCGCCGTCCCCCGTCGCGTCCAGCACGCCGCAGCCGGCAAGCGAAAGGGTCATCGTGGATGCAGCCACGGCTATGGCGATACGACGCATACGAGGGCTCACTTCAGGTGTGTTCCGGACGAGGGTGCTGCTTTACGACCCAGGTGTCCGAAAAGCCAACGCGGAGCCGCTACCCGGCGTCAAGCCGAACTACTTAACGAGTCCGCAACACCACGCTCCGCTGCACCTGTGAAGGAGGAACGGAATCACCTCCAAACACCCTTTACGGACCCTCCATCCAAACGGAGTTCATGGGAAGGCAAAGATCCGCACAATCATCGGCAATCCCCGCGAGTCGTGATCACCGGCGGCCGCGCACCGTCTCTCCGACTCGAGCAGAGGACCGAATGAACCCAGCCACCCACTTCTCGCACGCAAAAGGGGCCCGGAAGCCGGGCCCCTTTCAGCTGTCACAGACGCTCAGTCGTTCTGCTGCCGCTTCGGCCGCCACACCACCAGCGCGCTGGTCTGCTGGACCTCCTGGTACGGGACCAGGTCGCGGCGGTAGGAGGCGTGGACGGCGGCCTCGCGCTGCTGCATCGCGGCCGCCGCGCCGTCCAGGGCCGACTGCAGCTCCGCGACGCGGGACTGGAGCGCGGCGACCTGGTTCTCCAGTTCGATGATCCGCTTGATACCGGCCAGGTTGATGCCCTCGTCCTGGGACAGCGCCTGCACCTGGCGGAGCAGCTCGATGTCACGGGCCGAGTAGCGGCGGCCCCGGCCGGCGGTGCGGTCGGGGGAGACCAGACCCAGGCGGTCGTACTGGCGCAGCGTCTGCGGGTGGAGTCCGGAGAGCTGGGCCGCGACCGAGATGACGTAGACCGGGCTCTCCTCGGTCAGTTCGTACGGGTTACGCCGACGGCCGTCCATCACCCTCAATCTCCCTTCGCGGCCTCGAACAGCTCCGCCCGCGGGTCCTCGTCCGCGGTCGCCTCGCGATACGCCTCCAGTGCGTCACGAGCCTTCCCCGAGACGTCCTTCGGGACACTCACCTCGACGGTGACCAGAAGGTCGCCACGGGTGCCGTCCTTGCGGACCGCGCCCTTGCCCCGGGCGCGCATGGTGCGGCCGTTGGGGGTGCCGGGCGGCAGCTTCAGGGTGACGGCGGGGCCGCCGAGGGTGGGGACCCGCACCTCCCCGCCGAGGGCCGCCTCGGCGAACGTGACCGGCACGCTGACGGTGAGGTTGTCGCCCTTGCGCCCGAACACCGGGTGCTCGCCGACATGGACCATCACATACAGGTCGCCCGCCGGTCCGCCCCGCTCGCCGGGCGCGCCCTTGCCGCGCAGCCGGATCCGCTGCCCGTCGGTGACGCCCGCCGGGATGCGGACCTGCATCGTGCGCGACGACTTGGCGCGGCCGCTGCCCTTGCACTCCAGGCAGGGGTGCTCGGCGATCAGGCCGCGGCCCTTGCAGTCGGGGCAGGGATCGGTCAGCGAGAAGCCGCCGCCCGAACCCCGGGCGACCTGCCCGGTGCCGACACAGGTCGGGCACACCCGCGGTGTGCCGTTCTTGTCGCCGGTGCCGGAGCAGGCCTTGCACGGCGCCTGGGAGGACATCCTCAGGGGCACCGTGGCGCCCTCGATGGCCTCCGTGAAGCTCAGCGTGACCTCGGACTCGATGTCCTGGCCGCGCCGCGGCTGGGTACGGGTGCCCGTGGTCCCGCCGCGGTTGAACAGGCCCCCGAAGACGTCACCGATGCCGCCGCCGAAGCCGCCCCCGCTCTGTGCGTTGCCCCCGAAGAGGTCGCCCAGGTCGAAGTTGAAGGAGCCGCCGCCGGCGCCCGGCCCGGGGCGGAAGCCGCCGTTGCCGAACAGGGCGCGTGCCTCGTCGTACTCCTTGCGCTTCTTGGCGTCGCCGAGGACGTCGTTCGCCTCGGAGATCTCCTTGAAGCGCTCCTCGGCCTTGGCGTTGCCCTTGTTGGCGTCCGGGTGGAACTCGCGGGCGAGCTTCCGGTACGCCTTCTTGATCTCGGCCTCGGTGGCGTCCTTGGGGACGCCGAGGACCTTGTAGTAGTCCTTCTCGATGAAGTCCTTGGTGCTCATCCCCGACGCCCCTCCTTCCTGTCTTCGGTGATTACGTCAGCCCTCCTCCGGGCCACCGTTCTCCTTGTCGTCGGCCGCGGGCGCCTCGGTGGTCTCCTCGGTGCCCTCCGCCTTGACGGCCTGCGCGCCCGGCTGCGGCTCGGCGACGGCCACCCGCGCGGGGCGGATGGTGCGTTCGCCGATGCGATACCCGGGCTGCAGGATGGCCACGCACGTCGTCTCGGTGACGTCCGGTGCGTAGCTGTGCATCAGGGCCTCGTGGATCGTCGGGTCGAAGGGCTCGCCCTCCTTGCCGAACTGCTGCAGGCCCATCTTGGCCGCGACGGTCTCCAGCGACTCGGCCACCGACTTGAAGCCGCCGACCAGTTCGCCGTGTTCCCGCGCGCGGCCGATGTCGTCGAGCACGGGCAGGAGTTCGGTCAGAAGGTTCGCGATGGCGACCTCCCGGACCGCGACCCGGTCGCGCTCCACTCGGCGGCGGTAGTTCTGGTACTCGGCCTGGAGCCGCTGGAGGTCCAGGGTGCGCTCGTTCAGAGCCATGCGCACCTGGTCCAGCTGGGCCACCAGACCCGCGTCTGCTGCTACGTCCCCGGCCGGGGCCGCCCCCTCATTGGGAGCGGCCTTCGACTCGGCGTCTTCGGGGGTCGCGCCGGAGGGGACGTCGGGCTTCTCCTCGAAGCCCGGGGTCTCCTCCGTCACGCGGCACCGTCCTTGCGCTCGTCGTCCACGATCTCGGCGTCGACCACGTCGTCGTCGGCGAGCCTGGCGCCACCGGCGGTGGCACCCTCGGGACCGCCCGCGGCCTGCGCGGCCTGGGCGTCGGCGTACATGGCCTGGCCCAGCTTCTGCGAGACGGCCGCGACCTTCTCCGTGGCGGTGCGGATCTCGGCGGTGTCCTCGCCCTTGAGCGCGGCCTTCAGCTCCTCGACGGAGGCCTCGACCTCGGTCTTGATCTCGCCCGGGACCTTGTCCTCGTTGTCCTTGAGGAACTTCTCGGTCTGGTAGACGAGCTGCTCGCCCTGGTTGCGGGTCTCGGCGGCCTCGCGGCGGCGGTGGTCCTCGTCCGCGTACTGCTCGGCCTCCTGGCGCATGCGGTCGACCTCGTCCTTCGGCAGCGAGGAGCCGCCGGTGACGGTCATCTTCTGCTCCTTGCCCGTGCCAAGGTCCTTGGCCGTGACGTGCATGATGCCGTTGGCGTCGATGTCGAAGGAGACCTCGATCTGCGGGACGCCACGCGGCGCCGGCGGCAGACCAGTCAGCTCGAACATGCCGAGCTTCTTGTTGTACGCCGCGATCTCGCGCTCGCCCTGGTAGACCTGGATCTGCACGGACGGCTGGTTGTCCTCGGCCGTCGTGAAGATCTCGGAGCGCTTGGTCGGGATCGTGGTGTTGCGCTCGATCAGCTTGGTCATGATGCCGCCCTTGGTCTCGATACCGAGGGACAGCGGGGTGACGTCGAGGAGCAGGACGTCCTTGACCTCGCCCTTGAGGACACCGGCCTGGAGCGAGGCGCCGATGGCGACGACCTCGTCCGGGTTCACGCCCTTGTTGGCGTCCTTGCCGCCGGTCAGCTCCTTGACCAGCTCGGCGACGGCGGGCATACGGGTGGAGCCACCGACGAGGACGACGTGGTCGATCTCGCCGAGGGAGATGCCGGCGTCCTTGATGACGTTGTGGAACGGCGTCTTGCAGCGCTCCAGCAGGTCGGCCGTCAGCTGCTGGAACTGCGCCCGGGTGAGCTTCTCGTCCAGGTGCAGCGGGCCCTCGGCGGACGCGGTGATGTAGGGCAGGTTGATCGTGGTCTCGGTGGACGAGGACAGCTCGATCTTCGCCTTCTCGGCAGCCTCGCGCAGACGCTGCAGAGCCATCTTGTCCTTGGCGAGGTCCACGCCGTGGCCGGCCTTGAACTGCTGCACCAGGTAGTCGACGACGCGCTGGTCCCAGTCGTCACCACCGAGGTGGTTGTCACCGTTGGTGGCCTTCACCTCGACGACGCCGTCGCCGATCTCCAGCAGCGAGACGTCGAACGTGCCGCCACCGAGGTCGAAGACCAGGATGATCTGCTCGTCCTTGTCGAGGCCGTAGGCGAGCGCGGCCGCGGTGGGCTCGTTGACGATACGCAGGACGTTCAGACCGGCGATCTCGCCGGCCTCCTTCGTCGCCTGGCGCTCGGAGTCGTTGAAGTAGGCCGGGACGGTGATGACCGCGTCGGTCACCTTCTCGCCCAGGTAGGCCTCGGCGTCGCGCTTCAGCTTCTGCAGGATGAAGGCGGAGATCTGCTGCGGGTTGAAGTCCTTCCCGTCCAGCTGGATCTTCCAGTCGGTGCCCATGTGGCGCTTCACGGACCGGATGGTCCGGTCGACGTTGGTGACCGCCTGGCGCTTGGCGACCTCGCCGACGAGCACCTCGCCGTTCTTCGCGAAGGCGACGACGGACGGCGTGGTCCGGGCACCCTCGGCGTTGGTGATGACGGTGGGCTCGCCGCCTTCAAGAACGCTGACGACGGAGTTAGTCGTGCCCAGGTCGATGCCGACCGCACGTGCCATGGTTGATTCCTCCAGCTGACTTGAGTGGAACAGGCTCAAGTGTGCACGAGCGGGTCCTCCGGGTCAACAGACCTGAGCCAGCCAGACTCAACTCTTATCCGCTCCTTACACGCAACTGCCCTCTGACCTGCGTCGATTCCGTCCGCTGGGGTTGCTGGACAGAGATGCGAAGGAGTACGAGAACCGCGAGGACCACCCCGCCGGCCACCCACAGCACGACTGTCTCCCCCGTCCACCCGGCATCCACGAGCACCCCCACGAGCACCGTGGAGAAGGTTCCGACGCCGAGCAGCACGACGACCCCCGGCGTGGTGAGCCCGAGCCGCCGCAGCCGGTGCGCGAGATGGTCCGGGCCCCGCCTGAGCAGCGGCCGGCGGCTCGTCCCGCGCGCGAGGACCACGAGCAGGAAGTCGGCGGCGGCCACGGCACCGAGGCAGAACAGCACGCCCGCGGTCGGCCCGAGCGCGTAGCCCGCGCGCGTGAAGACGGCGGCCGAGGAGAGCAGGAACCCGGTGAACAGCGAACCGCAGGCCCCCATTCCCACCCGCGCGGGATGCCAGTTGTGCATCAGGAAGCCGGTGAGGGCGGCCGCGAAGACGCTGAGCAGCACCGCGAGCCCGTCCATCACCTCGACGGCGGCACAGACACCCGCCCCGAAGGCGGTGATCACCCCGACCGTGCCCGCCAGCCCGTCGGCGTGGTCGAGCCCCTTGAAGGCGAGGGAGGCGAAGACGATCCAGCCCACGGCCAGGATCCCGCCCCACAGGCCCGTCTCGTCGTACGGCACCACGCAGGCCGCCGCCACGGCCGTACCGGCGACCAGCACCCGCAGGCGCAGTCGCCACACGTCGGCGACCAGCCCCAGCACGGCGACCCCGGCCCCGGCGACGAGCAGCTCGCCGACCCCCTGCCCCAGCGGCGCGACCTTCGTCCACACCCCCGCCCATGCGACCAGACAGGTGACGACCACGACCGCCACCCCTCCGGGCACCGGCAGGGGCCGCTGGCGCCGCCGGTCGACGATGCCCGCACGCAGGGCGGGCACCCGGAGCAGCGCCGCGAGCACGGCGGTGAGGAGTAGGGCGGCGGAGGCCGCGGCGATCCCGTACAGCACGGATCTAAGTTAGGCGCGAAAGTAGCAATTCGGTACGAATAACACGATCTGATTGCCTGGCCTGCTCAGGCTCCCCTCAGCGACCCAGATCACCTCGCTCCTGGCTACAGTGCGAGTAAGGATGCGGGTAGTCTCGAACGGACTGCATAAGTTACCGCTTAGTAATGTCCCTCGCAGGCCCGAGGAGCCCCGAAATGCAACTCGCCGCGATCATCGTGTCGCTGGTTCTGATCGTGGTCGGCGTGGCCTTGTTCGCCCGCGCCCTCCTCCAGATCTACAACTTCATGCGGCTCGGTCAGAGCGTGCCCGCGGGTACCCGGACCGACGAGCCCGTGCAGCGCACCCTCACCGTGGTCAGGGAGTTCCTCGGCCACACCAGGATGAACCGCTGGGGCATCGTCGGCGTGGCGCACTGGTTCGTCGCTGTGGGCTTCTTCACCCTGCTGCTGACGATCGTCAACGCCATCGGCGAGCTGTTCCAGGCCGACTGGATCCTGCCGGTCATCGGCGAATGGGCGCCGTACAACGTCTACGTCGAGTTCATCGGCACGATGACGGTGGTCGGCATCCTGGCCCTGATCGTCATCCGCCAGCTGAGCCACCCGCGCAATCCGGGCCGCAAGTCCCGCTTCGCCGGCTCCAACTTCGGCCAGGCGTACTTCGTCGAGAGCGTCATCCTGATCGTCGGCGTCTGCATCTTCATGCTGCACGCGCTGGAGGGCGCACAGCACCACGTCGACAGCTACGAGGCGTCCTTCTTCATCTCGTACCCGGTGGTGTCGTGGCTGAAGGGCCTGGACCTCTCCACGCTCCAGAACCTCACCTACTTCTTCGCGGGCCTGAAGATCGCGACCTCCTTCATCTGGATGATCACGGTCGCCCTGAAGACCGACATGGGTGTCGCCTGGCACCGCTTCCTGGCCTTCCCGAACATCTTCTTCAAGCGGAACGCCACCGGTGAGACCTCGCTCGGCGCCCTGCTCCCGATGACCTCCGGCGGCAAGCCGATCGACTTCACCGACCCGGGTGACGACGACGTCTTCGGTGTCTCCCAGGTCGAGCAGTTCTCCTGGAAGGGCCTGCTGGACTTCTCCACCTGCACCGAGTGCGGCCGCTGCCAGTCGCAGTGCCCGGCCTGGAACACCGGCAAGCCCCTCTCCCCCAAGCTGCTGATCATGTCCCTGCGGGACAACGCGCACGCCAAGGCGCCGTACCTGCTGGCCGGCGGCGGCAAGACCATGGAGGGCGAGGAGAAGGCATCCGAGGAGCAGCTGGCCGGGGTGCCCGCCGCCGCTCTCGCCGAGGCCGAGCGCCCGCTGATCGGCACCGCCGAGGAGAACGGCGTCATCGACCCGGACGTCCTGTGGTCCTGCACCACCTGCGGCGCCTGCGTCGAGCAGTGCCCCGTCGACATCGAGCACGTCGACCACATCGTGGACATGCGCCGCTACCAGGTCATGATCGAGTCGGCCTTCCCCTCCGAGGCGGGCACGATGCTCAAGAACCTGGAGAAGAAGGGCAACCCCTGGGGCCTGGCCAAGAAGCAGCGCCTGGAGTGGACCAAGGAGGTCGACTTCGAGGTCCCGGTCGTCGGCAAGGACATCGAGGACCTCACCGAGGTCGAGTACCTGTACTGGGTCGGCTGCGCCGGCGCCCTCGAGGACCGCGCCAAGAAGACCACGAAGGCCTTCGCCGAGCTGCTCCACATCGCGGGCGTGAAGTTCGCGATCATGGGCGGCGACGAGAAGTGCACCGGTGACTCCGCCCGCCGCCTCGGCAACGAGCCCCTGTTCCAGGAGCTCGGCATGGAGAACGTGGCCGCGCTGAACATGGCCTTCGGCGAGGAGATGGACGACGAGGGCAACATCACCCCGGAGTCCAGGAAGCCGAAGTCGGCGAAGAAGATCGTCGCGACCTGCCCGCACTGCCTCAACACGATCGGCAACGAGTACCCGCAGCTCGGCGGCGACTACGAGGTCATCCACCACACCCAGCTGCTGCAGCACCTGGTCGACGAGGGCAAGCTCATCCCCGTCACCCCGGTCGAGGGCATCATCACCTACCACGACCCGTGCTACCTGGGCCGCCACAACAAGATCTACACGCCCCCGCGCGAGATCATCGGCAAGGTCCCGGGCCTGCGGAACGAGGAGATGCACCGCCACAAGGAGCGCGGCTTCTGCTGTGGTGCCGGTGGCGCGCGGATGTGGATGGAGGAGCGGATCGGCAAGCGCATCAACAACGAGCGCGTCGACGAGGCCCTCTCCCTCAACCCCGACATCGTCTCGACCGCCTGCCCGTTCTGCCTCGTCATGCTGACCGACTCGGTCAACGGCAAGAAGAACGAGGGCAAGGCCAAGGAGTCCATCCAGGTCGTGGACGTGGCCCAGCTGCTCCTGGAGTCCGTCAAGACGCCGGTCGACCCGGCGGGCGAGCCGGAGCCCGAGAGCGAGCCGGAGCCGGTGAAGTAACACCGGCTGCAGGACCCGACGGCGCCCCCTGACCCGCACAGGCAGGGGGTGCCGTCGTATGCGTGGCGGGACTAGCATCCGCTGCCATGGGGGATTCGAGCAGCAAGGCCTCGGCCGGAGTCGTCCTGTCCAAGGGCCGTACCAGGGTGTGGGTGGAGCGGGAGGCCCTGCACTGGATGCGGGGGCGTACGACCGTCACCGTGCCGGGGGCGCAGATCCGCCGGGTAGAGGTCGCGGGGCAGTCTCTGACCGTGGCTCTCTTCGAGGGTGTCATGACCCTCCGGCATCGCAACGAGGCCATGGTTGCCGCGGTCGGCGCCGAAATCGAGGCGATCATGCGCGACACGGGCCCCGCAGAGCAGCGGAAGCCCGTCCAACGCCGGTCGGAACGCGTATGGCCCTTGCGGGTGTTGGCCGGCCTGCGGGACCGGGTACTGCACGGCAGCCCGTGGTGGCGGCGTGCCTTCTGGTACGTGGTCCTGGGGTTGCCCCTGGTGGTGTGGCTGCCCCCGGAACCCTCCCTGGGGGTCTTCGCCTGGTTCTTGCTGCCGGCGAGCGTGGCCTTGCTGCGTCTGTGGGTCGGCATGGCCGGGCTGGACACGCGGTGGGTGCTGTGGCGGCGAGGCATCACCGTGCGGGCGCGGTACGAGTCCGACTGGTCCAGCGAGAGCGGCAGCAGCTACATCGTTCACTTCCGCACGCTCGATGGCCAGGAGGTCACGGAGCACGCGCACATGCGAGGGTTCCGGGACGAGATCCGGTACGACCCACAGGACCCCTCGCGCGTGCTTGCACCGACCCGCGTGGCCTGGCTGGGGGAAACCCTGGTCGCCTTCCTGGGGACGGGCATCTGGGGCGTCGCCTGCGGAATCCCGGCTGTGCTCTGGCTGATCAGGTTGCTGGGGCTGCTGTCCTAGACGTCAGGGTCGGGCTTCGGCACGAACGATCAGCGTGCCGATGTGTCCCGGCTTGGGAGCGTCCACGGTTCGGGCCTCGGCGGCCGTGAACCCGGCGCGGGTCAGGAAGCGTTCCCAGACTGCTGGGCGGTAGCTGTAGCGGTAGGTGAACATGGCCTTGCCCGCGAATCCGCCCTTGTACATGCCTTGGGGGCCATACGCGCCAGGAATCGCCGGCGGCTGGGAGAAGACGAACGCGCCGCTCGGGTTGAGTCGAGCCCGCACGAGCGGGAACAGACGGCTGGGGTCGGCGAACCAGGCCGCCCCGAAGATCGAGTAGACCGCGTCGAACATGCCGACGGAGGCCGCCAGCCACTCCAGGACCTCCCCGCACTCGAATGTGGCACCGGTGTCCGCCCACCGCTCGCTGGTCTTCTTCACCATGACCGGAGAGAGGTCCACGCCGTGCGCCTCGATGCCCTGCTGTGCCAGGAACGCGAGCGCCCGGCCGGTGCCGCAGCCGATCTCCAGGACGCGTCGCGGGCTGCCAAGCAGTTCGGGCCCGGGCCCGTGCCCGGCGTACTGGGTCCAGCAGAACGTCGGCTCGGCATCGTCCTTGAAGGCGGACTCGGCGTAGGCGTCCCACAGTTCGGTCTCGGCGGCGATGTCGTGCGGTACGGGCACAGCGTGTTCCTCAGGGTCTCGGACTGGTGCGCGGGCAACCCCCGCCCTCCGGGGGGAACGTGAGGACGGGGGCGACTGTAGTGGGGTCAGTGACTGTCGGGGACCTTGTCGTCGCACGGGGAGCAGTCCGCGCCGTCGATGGCCCACAGTTCGTCGTCGATGGGCCAGCCCTGGGAGCGGAGGAACTCACCCGTGCGCAGGCACAGGCCGTCGCGGCGGCGCTGGATGAACGGGGCGTGGTGCTTGAACCGGCCGCAGTTGTAGAGGCGACAGATGCCCCACCAGACAGGTGTGTCGAGGATGAGCTGGTGAACGCCGATGTCGACGAGCTTGCCGACCCCGAGGTGCTGGTCGGGGTTCTCGATGGAGCCCATGACGTACATGACGGCGTTGCCAAGGATCCGTTCCGCCATGTCGCGCACCATGGTGTGGTCACGCAGGAGCAGGGCGATCTCCCGGTCCCACAGGCTCATCCCGGAGTCGAAGACGTTGACGGTCAGTTCGGTGATGTGCGGTGCGACTGCGTTCAGCAGCGCTTGCGGGTCCCGGGTGAGGGTCGCGGTGGGACTGTCGAGCGTGACGGACATGGTTCCCTCCCTTGCTGGATGGGTGCCCTCCCGATGGGGGACACTGGCTCGCCCGGCTCGGCGCGCACGAGCTACCGTTTCGCGCGAAAATTCAGAGCGCAGTCACGCCCGCGTGCCGCCGAGGTTCTCGTAGTGGTCGGTCAGGGCATTCACCGACCGAGCAAGCTTCTGCACCACGGCGCCCCGGACCGGCATCGTCAGGCCGTTCCCGAGGCGCAACTTCCTGCGCGCCTCCCCCACGCACGCCAGGGCGCAGTGCCGCAGGATGCTGTCCTTCGGCTGCCGTCCGGCCATCGCCTCGACCTCGGGGATGAGCAACTCCATGTGGCTGCGCAGCGCAAGAACGAGCGCGTCCATCTGGCTCGTCTCGATCTCGGAGGGGGCGTCTACGAGGCCACGTCGCACGTTGGCACGCATCGCCTCGATGTCGGGCGGTCCTGTGAGGGCATGCCCTGCCGTGTCGGGCGCTGCGGCGGCGTGCGTCATGTCGACTCCTTGCAGTCGGTCACGCCCCCGGAGGCTCCGCCGCCTCGCCGGGGTTTCGTCGTCCATGCCGACGCTAGGAGTGTGCTGCGCCGCGCTTCCAGCAATGTGCAGATCTGTGCACATGCTGCCGCTGCCCAGCATTTCGGCTGACAAAGGCCCTTGACCCTGCCGGTCTACGGAACGACTGTTGTGCACAGCCATGCACATCCCGTCGACGGAGGCAGCTGTGTCCTTAAAGTTCATCGGGATCGACCCGAACACCGGAGATCACGAATCGCCAACGGTCTGGGTCGACCAGGAGAGGCAGGAACTCGTGCTCCAGGGATGGAAGGCAGGCCCCGAACTCGAAGCCGAAGCAGCGGCGTTCGAGGTGCCTGGGCACGCTATCGGGATCCCCGAGAACGAGGCGGTGATCCGTGTACCCGCCCGCATGGTGCCGATGATCAGGGAGGCCTGCGATGCCCTCGACACCGACCGCGTTCGCTGACCTCCTGGCGAGCGCCACCAGGTCCGCAGTCCACCTGGAGATGCGCGACACCTACGCCGTCGACTACGAGAGCGGCCCCTTCGCCGACTGGCGCGCCGGGTTCCAATACGACCCGGACGACCGCGCCTCCTGGTGGAGGGACTGGCTCAGCTTGGTGGCGGAGACGACCACGCGGGGCGTGGTGATCCGGCGGGCGCGCATCGTGTCCGAACCGGTCAGCGAGTACACCCACTTCCTGCACAGCTTCACCTTCACCAACATCGCCGCAGGCGAGCACATCAGATGGCTCCCCCGCCGCCAAGCGTCAGACCTCTGCCTGCCCGGCAACGACTTCTGGCTGTTCGACAACCAGACGGTCTACTGGAACCACTTCACCGGCGACGGCGCATCCGCCGGAGGTGAGGTCTCCCACGACCCCGCGGCTGCCAAGCTGTGCAGCGAAGCCTTCGAGGCAGTCTGGGACCGAGCCACCCCGCACGACCAGTACAAGATCCGCTAACCCGAACAAGCACTGAACAGGCCAGCTCATGCCCATCTCCCCGTCCTCGTCCGCCCAGGCGGCGCGCGAGGTCGTCGCCCACCGACTGCGCGACCTACGCAAGGGTGCGGGGCTTTCGGTGACTGAGCTGGCCGGCCGCTGCGACTGGCATCATTCCAAGACCAGCCGTATAGAAAACGCCAGGACAGCGCCGACCGCCACGGATATCCGCCTGTGGTGCCGAGCCACTGACGCAGCCGACCAGGCTGACGGCATCATCGCTCAGTCCCTGCACGCCGAATCGATGTACACGGAGTGGCGCACCCAAGTCCGCTCCGGCCTCAAGGCGCTGCAGGGCAGCGAGCCCCGCTTGTTCCAGGACACGCAGCTCTTCCGCGTCTACTCCTCGTCCCTGGTGCCCGGCCTCCTTCAGACCGAGGGCTACGCCGCCGGCGTCCTCGGCATCAGCGCCCGTTTCCGAGACGTACCTGTGGACGACAGTGCGGAGGCAGCCCGGGCCCGTGTCGAACGCAGCCGAATCATCCACGAGCCCGGGCACCGACTGGTCGCCGTCATCGAGGAGGCGGCACTGCGCCATCAGGTGTGCGATGCCGACGCGATGGCTGCACAGCTCGGGTACCTGCTCACCGCCGGAGCGCTCCCGCAGGTGTCCCTCGGCATCGTCCCCATGGCGACGGCCGGAAGGGAACAGTGGCCGCGCGAGACGTTCCACGTGTACGACGACCGCCTCATCAGTGTCGAGCTGGTCTCTGCCCGCGTACGGATCACGCAACCGTCCGAAGTCGCGCTGTATCTGAAGGCGTTCGAGCAGCTGCGCAGCATGGCTGTATATGGCGCCGATGCCCGCGCCCTGATCCTTCGGGCCATCGAAGTCCTGCACTGATGAATCACGGCCCTGCGGCCACTGACAACTCGGCTCAGTTCAGCTCGACGAGCCGCCGGCCCCGGCCCTCCGCGACACGGAGGGCGTCGTCGAGGGCCTGGGTCAAGCACTCGGCGAGGAAGCGGAGTTCGCCGGGCGGGGTGTTCGGCAGGATCTCGCGTGCGTGGTCCAGGAGTTGGCTGCCCATGCCGAGCTGAACAGACTCCGTTGCGTCGGCCAGTCGAGAGAGCGGCCCATCGCGATCGTCGGTGATCAGGTAGCAGGGCTTACCCCCGGAACCCTTCCAGGGCAGCAGACGCGGCGGCTGGCTCACGCGACCTCCAGCCCGTGGGTGCAGTACGGATCGGTCACGTACGGGCGTACGGCCCTGGCGGCGGTGGCGTCGAGGGGCGTGTCGAGTCCGTACGGGCTGCGGTAGCGCGGGAGGGACAGGGGCTGGACCCGCCAGGGGGCGGCGGGAGGTGTGGGGTCCGGTACGGGTGCCCTGCCGGGCGGGAAGAGCAAGAGACTCACCCAGGCGGCAAGGCGGCGGATAAGGTCGGTCACGTCATCAGCTCCAGTTCAGCTGGTGGCCACGCCCCCGGACGGCTCCACCCGTCGCGGGGGTCCTTCGTACCCCTACCATAGCGGAGGGAATCTAGGCATGCTAGGGATCACAGGGATTCCCTGTATCGCACGGATGTACAGGCATGCGGATGATGGTGCGGTGATGGAATTCGCTCCCGACATCCCCCGCTGGCGCCAGGTCGCCGAGATCGTCCGGCGCCGTATCACAGACGGCACGTACGCACCGCGCACGAGGGTGCCGTCCGTCGTGCAACTCACGGCGGAGTTCGGGATTGCCAACGCGACAGCACACAA
The DNA here is from genome assembly GCF_042892235.1 of Streptomyces sp. NPDC001816. Taxonomy (NCBI): domain Bacteria; kingdom Bacillati; phylum Actinomycetota; class Actinomycetes; order Kitasatosporales; family Streptomycetaceae; genus Streptomyces; species Streptomyces sp. NPDC001816. Next base: position 12,605 of record NZ_JBIATY010000020.1, on the reverse strand, counting down.
GGTGCTGCGGGCCCTGCGCGCAGAAGGGCTGACCTACACGGAACCCGGCCTCGGCTCCTTCGTAGCAAAGCGCCCCGCCGAAGAACCCGAACCGCCCGCATAGGGCAGTCCGGCGACGGGGCGTCACACGCTCAGTTCTCCGACTAGGCGCCCTTCGGCCCCGCCTGCTGCACCACATCGAAGGACCACAGGGTGGAGCCGGAGGCAGCAGGCTTGGGACGCTCGGCGCCCTCGCCGCCGCCCTGGTGCGCGGCCTTCATCGGACCCTCCATCCACGCCTGGAACGACTCCTCGTCCCGCCATCGCGTGTAGACGAGGTACTGGTCGGTGCCCTCGACGGGGCGCAGCAGCTCGAACCACTCGAAGCCGTCGGAGTTCTCCACGGCGTGGGCGCGGGAGGCGAACCGCTTCTCCAGCACCTCCCGCTGCTCGGCGGGAACGGTCAGCACGTTGATCTTCACTACGCTCATGGGTCCATCCTGCCCCGGCCCACCCGGTCCAGCTCAGACGGGAGGGCTCGTGCCGGGCAGCGGAAAGGCCGTCGTACCGCCCGCGCCCGGCACGACCCGTGTCCTCGCCCTCGCGCCGTAACCGTTTTCCCTCAGGCCACGACAGCCTCAGAAATTTACTTAACTCCTGTACAACCCTTACGCCCCGACGCCGGTCTCCTGATCGCCGAACGCTCCGTGAACCGCAGGACAACTCGCGACGAACACGGACGTCCGCACCCCATCGACTGGGGATGCCCCGCCAGGCATTCCCGCATGCCGCAGGAGAATCACGCATGCACAAGCCTCTGCGACTCGCCCTCGCGACGGCCACCGCCGCCGCGCTGACGGGCGGTCTGCTCACGTTCTCGACCGTGATCGCCACGGCCGCTGACTCCACAAGCGTCCCGCAGGCCGACTTCAACAACGACGGGATCGGCGACACGGCCTTCTCCGCCGACGGCGCCTACGTGGGCGGCAAGAAGGCGGCCGGCCAGGTGGTCGTCCTCTACGGCTCCGCCGCCGGCGTCTCGTCCGCCAAGCGCTCCACGATCAGCCAGGACACCGCCGGCAGCCCCGGCACCGCCGAGACCGGCGACCACTTCGGCTCGGAGACCGCGTACGCCGACTTCAACAGCGACGGCTACGACGACCTCGCGGTCGGCTCCCCCGGTGAGGACGTGGGCAGCGACACCGACGGCGGCACCATCGCCATCCTGTGGGGCTCGGCCTCCGGCATCACCGGCAAGGGCGTCACGGTCGCCGACCCGGCCCCCACCGCGCACGACTACTGGGGCAAGAACCTCGCCGCCGGTGACTTCGACGGCGACGGCAAGGCCGACCTGGCCGTCGGCAGCTCCGCCGCCACCATCTACGTCCTCAAGGGCGGCATCAACAGCTCGGGCACCCCCGGCGGCAAGTACACGATCAAGCCCCCGATCATGGGCAGCGACGCGAACGGCCCGCTCAACCTGACCGCCGGCAACATCAACGGCGGCCAGGAGACGGACCTGGTGGTCGACGGTTTCGAGACCGCCAGCGCCGAGGGCTGGAACCGCAACTACTACATCCCCGGCGGGGTGAACGGCCTCCACATGTCCGAGGCCATGACCCTCAAGCCCGGCGTGATCACCGCGATCGGCGACATCGACCACGACGGCTACGGCGACGTCGTCAGCGGCGCCTACTGGAACCCCACCGCCGGGGACGGCACCCCCATGCCCGACTCCGGCAAGGGCGGCAAGGTCTGGGTGACGTACGGCTCCGACGGCGGCCCCCTCACCACCAGCGCCACGGGCATCACCCAGGACACGGGCAATGTCCCCGGCACGGCCGAGGGCAACGACTTCTTCGGCTACGAGCTCGACCTGGGCGACGTCAACGGCGACGGCTTCCTCGACCTCGCGATCGGCGTGGCGGGCGAGAACATCGGCACTGCGACGGACACCGGCGCCGTCACCGTCCTCTACGGCACCGCAAGCGGCCTGAACACCGACTCCGGCGCCCAGTCCTTCGCCCAGTCCACCGCGGGCGTGCCCGGCAACGACGAGGACGACGACTTGTTCGGCCAGGACGTCAAGCTCGACGACGTCACCGGCGACGGCAAGGCCGACCTGCTCGTCGGCTCCGCGGAGAACGCCGGCAACGGCGCGGTGACCTACCTGCCCTCCGACGGCACGAAGATCATCACCTCAGGCTCCCGCACCGTCTCCCCGAGCACCTCGGGCGTCTCCACGACGGGCACGCCGTACTTCGGCGCCAACTTCGCCGACTGAGCAACCCTTCCGCCGGGCCCACCCCCGTGGGCCCGGCCCCCTCCTTCGTCCCGGAGCCCCGCCTTGCGCACCCGCACCCTCCTCGCGGCCGCCACCCTGACCACAGGCCTGCTCACCGCCCTGCCGGCCACGACGGCCACCGCCGCCCCCGCCCGCTTCTCGGACGACTTCAACGGCGACGGCTACCGCGACCTGGTCACCGCCGCCCCGTCGGCCACGGTCGGCGGAAAGGCCCGGGCGGGTGCGGTGGTCGTGAACTACGGCTCCAAGTCCGGGATCAGCGCCTCCCGGCACACGGTGATCACCCAGAACACCGCGGGCATCCCGGGCACCGCCGAGACGAACGACGAGTTCGGCGCGGCCCTCGCCTCCGGCGACCTCAACCGCGACGGCTACGCCGACCTCGTCGTCGGTACCCCGGACGAGAACGACGGCGTCGGCACCGCGGTCGTCGTCTGGGGCGGGAAGAACGGCCTCTCCGGCGCCTGGACCGTACCCAACCCCGGGTCCTCGGCACACGACGAATACGGCCTCACCCTGGCGGTCGGCGACTTCACGGGCGACGGGCGCGCCGACCTCGCCGTGGGCAGCCTCGGCAAGGACGTCTGGATCCTCGAGGGCGGCTTCACCAAAGCCTCCGGCGCCGTGTCCCGGTTCGTGCTGCGGACCGAGCTGGAGGCCGGTGTCATCCACGGCGCCCAGGGCCTGGCCACCGCCGACGTCAACGGGGACCACGTCGACGACCTGGTGATCAGCGGCACCGACGAGCGGACGTACGACGACGGCCAGCTGGTGTACACGGGCTCCGCCGACCCCGCCACGCCACTGTCCCTGCAGACCTTCGTGCACAGCGGCGCCTGGCGCACGGCCGCCGTCGGCGACCTCAACGGCGACGGCTACGACGACGTGGTCACGGCCACCGCCCCCGGCTCGGTCTCCGCGAACGACGGCGGCTCGGTCCGCGCCTACCTGGGCAGCGCGAGCGGCCTGCGCACCACTCCCCAGGCGACGATCACCCAGAACAGCCCCGGCCTCCCCGGCACCGACGAGCCCGAGGACTGGTTCGGTCACTCCCTCTCCGTCGGCGACGTCAACGGCGACGGGTACGCGGACGTGGCCGTCGGCGCGATCTACGAGGCCATCGGTCCCGACTGGCAGGCCGGCGCCGTCACCGTACTGCGCGGCTCGGCCGCAGGCCTGACCGGCACCGGAGCCCAGTCCTTCGCCCAGGACACGGTCGGCGTCCCCGGCTCCGCCGAGGACAACGACTTCTTCGGCTCGGCGGTCCGGCTGTCGGACCTGAACGGCGACGGCAGGGCGGACCTGTCCGTCGGCGCCCACGGGGAGAACGACTCCGACGGCGCGGTATGGAGCCTGCGCGGCTCGGCCTCCGGCATCCGGACCACGGGCGCGGTGTCCTTCGGCCCGGCTGCGACCGGCGTCCCCGCCACGGGCTACCCGAGTCCGGGCCGCCTGATGGGCCAGTGAAGGGCCCGATGAGGCTCTGCGAAGGGCTCGCGAAGGGCTCGGTGAGGGGCCGGTGGAACCGGGGGAATCCCTGGCACGTCCCCTGACGGTCCCTTAGGGGATGTCACAGGTCGGCAGCAAAGCCGGGCCCGTACCCCCGGGCCCGCCACGTCACTCTCCGGGACCAGGTACGTTCGATGACGTGGCTGGATTCAGGAACGGACGCGGGGGCCGGGACAACCGCACCCCCCAAGGACAACAGGCCCCGCAGGGACCGTCGTACGGGCACGGACAGGGACGCACACCCGGCGGCCGGGGACAGGGCTACGGACAGCCCGGAGGCCGGCCCCAGGGCCCGTCGTACGGCTACCCCTCGGCGCCGCAGCCGTCGTACCCGCCGCAGGGGCAGTACGGCTACCCGGGCCAGGCCGACGACGGACCGGAGTACTTCGGCGACGGCGGCTACCCGGGCCAGGCGCACGGCGGCCACGATCCGTACGCCGCGAACAACCCGGGCCACACCCAGGCCTTCTCGGTCGACGAGGCCGCCGGCTACACCCAGGGCGCGACCTACCACGCCGGCGCGGCCGCCCCGTCCGGACCGACCGGCCCGCCGCTGCACTGGAAGGAGCTGCTGAAGGGGATCATCTTCTCCCCCGACCAGACCTTCCTGCGGATGCGGGACTACACGATGTGGGCCCCGGCCCTGATCGTCACGTTCCTCTACGGCCTGCTCGCCGTCTTCGGCTTCGACGGCGCCCGCTCGGACGCGATCAACGCGACGCTCTCCAACGCGATCCCGATCGTCCTGATCACCGCCGTCGCGCTGGTCGTGAGCGCCTTCGTCCTGGGCGTGGTCACCCACACCCTGGCCCGCCAGCTCGGCGGTGACGGCGCCTGGCAGCCCACGGTCGGCCTGTCCATGCTGATCATGTCCCTCACGGACGCCCCCCGCCTGGTCTTCGCCATGTTCTTCGGCGGCGACGCGGGCTTCGTCCAGGTGCTCGGCTGGGCCACCTGGATCGGCGCGGGCGCCCTGCTGACCCTGATGGTCTCCCGCTCCCACGACCTGCCCTGGCCCAAGGCGCTGGGCGCGTCGGCGATCCAGCTGATCGCGCTGCTGTCGATCGTGAAGCTGGGCACGTTCTAGACGTAGTGACGAGAGAAGGGCCCCCGGCGCTGCTGGGGGCCCTTCTCTCGTTACTGCTGTTGCTGCTGCTACTGCTGCTGTTGTTGCCGTCTAGGCGTCAAGGACCTGCCCGGCCCGCTTCACCACGGGCGGCTCGACGCTCCACGGGAAGTTGATCCACTCGTCGGTGCGCTTCCAGACGTACTCGCACTTCACGAGGGAGTGGGACTTCTCATAGATCACGGCGGAGCGCACCTCGGCGACGTGGTCGAGGCAGAAGTCGTGGACGAGCTTCAGCGTCTTCCCGGTGTCGGCGACGTCGTCGGTGATCAGCACCTTCTTGTCGGAGAAGTCGATGGCGTTGGGAACCGGCGCGAGCATGACGGGCATCTCGAGGGTCGTCCCCACGCCGGTGTAGAACTCGACGTTCACCAGGTGGATGTTCTTGCAGTCGAGGGCGTAGGCGAGCCCGCCGGCGACGAAGACACCCCCGCGCGCGATGCTGAGCACGATGTCGGGCTCGTACCCGTCGTCGGCGATGGTCTGCGCCAGCTCACGGATAGCGGCACCGAACCGCTCGTAGGTCAGGTTCTCCCGTACGTCACTCATGTCGTCGTCGCCCTCACACCTGGGTCCGATGGAAGTTCTGGAAGGACCGCGAGGCGGTCGGCCCGCGCTGCCCCTGGTACCGGGAGCCGTAGCGCTCGCTGCCGTACGGGAACTCGGCGGGCGAGCTGAGCCGGAACATGCACAGCTGGCCGATCTTCATCCCCGGCCAGAGCTTGATCGGCAGGGTGGCGAGGTTGGACAGCTCCAGGGTGACGTGACCGCTGAACCCCGGGTCGATGAACCCGGCGGTGGAGTGCGTGACGAGCCCCAGCCGCCCGAGCGAGCTCTTGCCCTCGAGCCGCGAGGCGAGATCGTCCGGCAGCGTGATGACCTCGTACGTGCTGGCCAGCACGAACTCACCGGGATGCAGGATGAACGGCTCGTCGCCGTCGGGCTCGACCAGTCGCGTCAGGTCGGCCTGCTCGATGGCCGGGTCGATGTGGGGGTACCGGTGATTCTCGAACACCCGGAAAAAACGGTCGAGACGCACGTCGATGCTCGACGGCTGCACCATGGATTCGTCGTAGGGATCGATGCGCACCCGCCCGGCGTCGATCTCGGCCCGGATGTCCTTGTCTGAGAGAAGCACGTCCCGAGGATACGCAAGGCGCGCGGAGCCGTGACAATCGTGACGGCTCCGCGCGCCTTTCGATCTTGCAGCGCCCTGCCCGCTATCGCTTCTGCAGCGTGACCGGTACCGCACTGCGGAGCCGGGCACACCGCGGACACCTCACCAGCCGGCCGGGGCCGAGCCGCTCGGCCTGCTGCATCGGGAACGAAGCGGTGCTGAACACGTGCCCGTCCGCACAGCGAACGACGGTGCGTTCCATCAAATCCCTCAAGTCCCTTCCCCAAGAGCCGCGTCCGGCTTACTGCCCTGACGACAAAAGCCACATTACGGGATCAAAGAGACGACTCTCCAGGCGGCACTCCGGCCCCACCCGGACCCTCTCCCACCTCTCCACGGTACGCCCCAACTCGCGTGCCCCGCACCGGGATCCCGCCCCTGCAACCCACCTGCTCCACACCCCCAACGCACGCGGACCCCCGCGGTCCGAGCACCGGGGGTCTGCGATGAGGTACAGTGAGCGAGCGTTCGGACATTCGACTCCGCGGAGCCGAATGTCCGTATTACGCGGGTGTAGTTTAATGGTAGAACATCAGCTTCCCAAGCTGAGAGCGCGAGTTCGATTCTCGTCACCCGCTCCAGAGAGAAACCCCAGGTCAGCGGCCTGGGGTTTGTTTGTTGCCTAGACCAATTTGAGGGCGGCCTGCCCTCTGCGTGCCCTGACGCGACAAGGTCCACCCGCTCGAGATCCCCACGGTCATCGCCCGACGCGGCCCCGAACACGGCTCCGGCCTCGGAGTCCGCCGCTGGGTCGTAGAAGGCGCCATCGCGCTGCCGCACTGGTTTTGGCGCGTGCGCATCCGCTGGGAGATCCGCGACGGCATCCGCCAAGCCTTCATCGCCCTCGGCTGCGCCATCATCTGCTGGTGACGGCTGAAGACCAGTCAGCCCCTAGTGCCGGGCGTCGTTGTTGCTGCCGAGGTCGGGTACGTCGGCGGACAGCAGGTGTTCGGCGCCGCCTTCGAGGGCCTTGGCCGTCTCGGTCGAGCGGGGGAGCATGGTCTTCTCGTAGGTGCGGATGGCGTCGGCGACGGTGGCGGCGTTCGCGAGAGCGAGGGCGATTTCGCCGGCGTCGAGCATGGCGAGGTTGACGCCGACGCCGAGCGGGGGCATGAGGTGGGCGGCATCTCCGAGCAGGGTCACCGTCGGGTTGTGTTCCCAGGTATGCGGGACCGGGAGGGCGAAGATCGGGCGGTCGACGTAGGGGCCGTCGTTTTCCGTGATCATCCGGCGCATGCGGGGCGACCAGTGGGCGTACTCGCCCAGGAGCAGGGCGCGGATGCCTTCGGTGTCCTCGACTGTCAGGCCGCTCGTGCTGATCCAGTCGAGGGGGACTCGTTGGATGATGTAGACGCGGATGTGGTTTCCGCTGTTGCGCTGGGCGAACAGGCCGCGCTCGCCGTCGGCTGCGTGGGCGCTGCCCTGGCCGACCAGCTCGGCCATGTCCGGGTGCCGGTTCTCGACGTCTGAGAACCATGCTTCCAGGAAGCTCACGCCGGTGTACTCGGGGACGGCGGGGGACACGGCCGGGCGTACCCGGGAGGAGGCGCCGTCGGCGCCGATGACCAGATCGGTCTGGACGGTCGTGCCGTCGGTGAAGTGCAGTTGCCGTGGCCCGTCGTCGGGTCCACTGATCATGTCGAGGGCGCGGCCCCAGTGCACGGTTCCCGGTTGCAGGGAGTCGAGCAACAGGTTACGCAGCTGGCCACGGTCGATTTCCGGCTTGAAGAGTTCGTGGGCCGCCGGGACTTGATGGGACGTGATCGTGCCGGTCGGGTCCATCTGGCGCATTTCCTGCCCTTCGGGGCGGGCGAGCTTGAAGAACTCGTCGAGCAGACCGGCTTCGCGCAGGGCGATCTGGCCGCTGTCGGCGTGCAGATCGAGGGTGCCGCCCTGGTTGCGCGCGTCGGGGCCCCGGTCGCGGTCGTAGACGGTGACAGTTATGCCGTGCTGCTGAAGGATGCGGGCGCAGGTCAGTCCGCCGGGGCCGGCACCGATGATGCTGATGCGTGCCCGGGCGGGTTCTGGGGAGTTCATGGTTGTCCCTTTCAGTCGGAGAAGAGGGGCGAGCAGGCCGGGCGTTGTCGACCCCGGCACCGGATGTGCCACGCAGAGGGGCCTCTCAGGTGAACAGGTCGGCGCAGGGCAGACGATGACCAGGCTGACGAGGGATGTGCCGCTCATCAGGTACTCGCGATAACCCATAAAATCAGAGCGAGTAGAAAAGTGCAACGACTCTACTTAGCGACTGATTCGACTATCGAGTACGCTGTAGCCATGACCGTGCCCTCTGCCAGCCGCCGCGACCGCAAGAAGGCGGCCACCCGGCAGGCGATCGCCGACGCCGCACTGCAACTCTTCCTGGAGCGCGGCTACGACCAGGTGAGCATCCGTGACATCGCCGACGCCGCCGACGTGTCGACCGCGACGGTGTTCAAGCACTTCAGCGGCAAGGAAGCGCTGGTATTCGACCAGGACGAAGACCGAGAGTCACAATTGATCGCCGCGGTGCGCCAGCGACCCTCCGACCAAAGCATCCTCGATGCCCTTCGGCAGCACGTCCTGGACACCTGGCCGTCGATCGAGACGCATCCCCAGGCGGCCGAGTTCACCAACCTGGTGAACTCCACGCCGGTGCTGCGCGCCTACGCCGAACGCATGTGGACCCGGTACACCGACAGCCTCAGCGCAGTCATCGCCGACGAGTTCGGCGTGGACCACGACAACCTCGCATGTGTGGCTCTTGCCCGATTCGTACTCGAGATCCCGGTGCTCGCTCGCGGCCGGCAGGACCGCCGGGCCGCCGTCGAGGCAGTCTTCGACATCCTCACCCACGGCTGGGAGCCGCCGAGCAAGCCGCCCGCGCAGTAGCGCCTGGGCCGTTTCCTGGGCCCGTCCTCGACCAGCGCTTCACGAAGGGCGATAGCTCTGCGGAGGGTGGAAAGCTCCCGCAGAGCGAAGCACGCTGAGCGTCACCGGCTCGTCGAAGGAGGCGGGATCCTCCAGCGTGAGGCCGCTCGCCTGAGTCGCGCCACTCATGCAGGCGTCGTACTCGCGCCGAGTGATGCCTGTCTGGGGGCGGTGGGCGGACCACACCTCCTTTGGAGGGCGACGTGGACTGAAGCGATGCGCGCCATGCCCACCACAGCCATGGTGGGCGCGGTCGCGTACAGCAGACCAGGGGTCCCGGATGATCTCGGCCTCGCTCATGCCCCGGCGCTTGGCCGCCTCCTTGATGATCGCCAGGTCCCGGACCGCCCCGGGCGCGGGCGCCGCGGTCGCCCCGCCGGAACCGCCGGGTGGCCTTCGTCTCGCTGCTGGGGTCTCGGCGCGCTCGTCGGCACGGTCGCCCGCCGATGACGACGGCAGCCGCGCCCAAGCCGTCGACGGAGGTCACAGCGCTGTGACCGGAAAGACTCGACGGCAACAGTGCGGCCCGGGAGAGCAATTTCTGTGGTCGTGAAGTGAGAAATCGACACGGCGCACGAGAAATATTCCTGAGACGGCAGACGGCCAGGAATTATCCACCCCGCGAGGTCGCTCACGACGTGCTACTGTCGGTGTCAGTTGCAGGTGTGGTTGCCAGAAGGTTTTTCCGACGGCTGATCATCACGGCGACACGGAATGCGCACAGGGTGCATTCCTGACACCGCCTCCGAAGGAGAAACAAAATGGCTACTGGCACCGTGAAGTGGTTCAACGCGGAAAAGGGCTTCGGCTTCATCGAGCAGGACGGCGGCGGCCCCGACGTCTTCGCCCACTACTCCAACATCGCCACCCAGGGCTTCCGCGAGCTGCTGGAAGGCCAGAAGGTGTCGTTCGACATCGCGCAGGGCCAGAAGGGCCCGACGGCCGAGAACATCGTTCCCGCCTGACGCGTCGCACTGACACATACTTCGCAGCTGGGGCCCGCACCTTGGGGTGCGGGCCCCAGCTCGCTTCATTTTCAGGGTGATTCAACCCTGCTTTTTCCGGCTCGTTCTCGAGATTCTCTGCGCCGTTCATTTCACTGCGGAAATTCCTTGAATACGCGCCCGCATCGAGGAAGGTTCCGCATGAACCGTGCACGCACAACTCGCACATACGACCGCTTCGGAGGAAGCGCTGCCGTCGGCCGCTCCGCTGTTCAGAGCCGCTCCAAGGGCTACGGTGGCCGGCGGGCTGCACAAGGTGAGTTCGCACTGCCGAAGACGACCACACCGGCGTTGCCCGCCGTCGAGTCGTTCGCCGATCTCGCCATGCCGACGCCGTTGCTGGCCGCGCTCGGCCACGAGGGCGTGACCGTACCGTTCCCCATCCAGGCGGCTACCCTGCCGAACTCCCTGGCCGGCCGTGACGTACTCGGTCGCGGCCGCACCGGCTCGGGCAAGACCCTCGCCTTCGGTCTCGCGGCACTGGCCCGTACGGCGGGCCGGCGCGCCGAGCCGCGTCGGCCACTGGTCCTGATCCTCGTCCCCACCCGTGAACTGGCCCAGCAGGTCACCAACGCGCTCGCTCCCTACGCCCGCTCGGTGAGCCTGCGGCTCGCCACCGTCGTCGGTGGAATGTCCATCGGGAGGCAGGCCGGTGCGCTACGCACCGGTGCGGAGGTGGTCGTCGCGACGCCCGGTCGGCTCAAGGACCTCATCGACCGGGGCGACTGCCAGCTCGTCGACGTCGGCATCACGGTGCTCGACGAGGCCGACCAGATGACCGACATGGGCTTCATGCCCCAGGTCACCGCCCTGCTCGACCAGGTGCGCCCCGGGGGCCAGCGGATGTTGTTCTCGGCCACCCTGGACCGCAACGTCGACCTGCTGGTCCGCCGCTACCTGACCGACCCGGTCGTTCACTCCGTCGACCCGTCGGCCGGTACCGTCACCACGATGGAGCACCACGTACTCCACGTGCACGACGCGGACAAGTACCGCACGACCACCGAGATCGCGGCCCGGGACGGCCGGGTCATCATGTTCCTGGACACCAAGCACGCGGTGGACCGGCTGACCGAGCACCTGCTGAGCAGCGGTGTCCGCGCCGCGGCTCTGCACGGTGGACGGTCCCAACCGCAGCGCACCCGGACCCTGGCGCAGTTCAAGGACGGTCACGTCACCGTCCTGGTGGCCACCAACGTCGCGGCCCGCGGCATCCACGTCGACAGCCTCGACCTGGTCGTCAACGTGGACCCGCCCAATGACCACAAGGACTACCTGCACCGGGGCGGCCGTACGGCCCGCGCCGGGGAGTCCGGCAGCGTCGTCACCCTGGTCACCCCCGGCCAGCGCCGCGGCATGACCCGGCTGATGGCCTCGGCCGGCATCACCCCGCACATCACCCCGGTCCGCTCGGGCGAGGCGGAGCTGAGCCGTATCACCGGCGCCCAGACGCCCTCCGGCGTCCCGGTGGTCATCACCGTGCCTGCCGTGGAACGCACCCGCCGCGCGTCTTCGTCCTCCCCAGGCCGCCGGGGCCGCACCGGCCAGGGCCGACCCGTCGGCGCGGGGGTGCGCCGCAGGGCACAGCGGCGGCCCGACAACGACTCGGCTGCTTAGGCCGGCGCAGTCCCCGGAGCCCCCTTGGCCTCCCGGAAGCCGCCGTGGTCTCCCGGGGCCGCAAGGGCCGCCAAGCCGACCATCCCTTACCGAAGGAGACACCCTTGACGCCAGCGTGGACGCAGTACCGCCGTATGCCGGACCCCGCCCCCGTGACCGCGGTCGAGGACATCGAAGGGCACTGGCCTCGGGTATGTGACGACATGACCGTCGAGGTGGCTCTGGCCGTCATGGCGGGTGCCCGGGTCGAGTACCTGACCGTGTGCGACGGGGACGACGAGAGCACAGGCTTGGTCACCCGGCTCCGGCTCGCCGTTCTCCGCGACAGTTCCGCGTACACGGACCGGATCCGTCTGCGGGACGTCCTCGACGAACCACTGCCCTCACCTGGCGGCCGCTCGGGCGGCGTCGGTGAGTACGGCCGGGTTCCGGGCGTACCCGCCCTCGCGTGCTGATCCGTCTCGCCCCGGGCGGCCCGTTCTCCTTCTCCCCGCGACTTCTCCCCTGTGAGGCATCATGCGCTGTGTCATCGCCCGGTACCCGTTCGACCTGACCAGGACCGGGGTGTTGGCCTCGATGAAGGGCGTCAGGCCCGAGCTCGTCACGGGGGCGTCCGTGACCATCGGCCGCCGCCGCTACCCCGTCAAGCAGGTGGGCCGGGTCGTCACGCGACAGGACCCCCGTGACTTCACCGCCGGCGAGGTCGTGCGGGCGATGACGCGTCTCGGCTTCACCTGCCACGACCGCCCCGAGGGCGCGCCCGTGGGCGAGGGTGGACCCACTCTCCTCCACACCGCGTCCGCGCTGCTCGGCGGCACCGGCCCCGTGGCCGTGTGAGGACGGGCGGGAGACCGCCCTCAGGAGCCCGGTGGGGCCCTGCCGACGCGCGTCGGCAGGGCCCCCCCCCGGGTGGGGCGGCCAGAGGGGGATGTCCCGGCGGGGCACGGGGGGGGGGGGGCCGATGACACGGCGTCCGGG
>NZ_JBIATY010000019.1:0-150493 GCF_042892235.1 Streptomyces sp. NPDC001816 | reverse complement strand
CTGCCCGGCACGTCGGCGCAAAGCTGGTCGACGTCGCCCGCCGCGCCGAGGTCTCTGCGGCAACGGTCTCGAACGTGCTGAACCGGCCGGACATGGTCGCGGAGCGAACGCGGATCAGGGTGGAGACAGCCGTCGCGGAACTCGGCTACGTGCGTGCGGGCCAGTCGGGAGAGACGGCCGCGCACTGGCGCCGTACCGGTTTCGCGACCTGGCTGTTCCATCCGGCCACGACGGGGTGGTACCCGAAGAAGGCCCCGCAGGAGGCGCGCCCCGTACCTGTGATGGCGCACCCTTGGCCAGGGGTGCCGGCGCGGGGCCGGAATGCCTCGGGGCGTGCCGACGCGTGCTGGCTGCCGATCGCACGGGGTCTCACTCCGCACGGGCTCAGGCACTCCCACAAGACAGTCATGGAGGAGCTCGGGACCCCGCCCAAACTCATGGATGAACGGCTGGGGCACGAGGATGGCTCGGTGCAAGCCCGCTACTCGCACATCACGGCGCGGATGAGGAACCGGCTCATGGACGGCCTGACCGAGCAGTGGGAGGGGGCGTTGGCGGAACGGTCTGCCATGCACCCGCGGTCACCGGTGCGCGCGCTCGATGCGCTGCTGAGAGCGCGTCAGGGGTGATGTTCGGGGAGTCGATTTCCTTGATCCACTCCCCATTCACTCCCCAAGGGCTCTGTGGAACGAGTCAGGGCCGGTTTCCCGCGGAGGGAAACCGGCCCTGACCTGGTGTTTCAGCTGTCGGGGTGGCGGGATTTGAACCCACGACCTCTTCGTCCCGAACGAAGCGCGCTGCCAAGCTGCGCTACACCCCGATGTCGCTGCTTGTCGCGGCGACGTCGTTTACTTTAGCCCACTGGTGGCCGGAGACGAAATCCGGTTTAGCCGCCGTGGCGGACCGGAGTCGGGCGGGTGTGGTCCAGGGCGATCAGGAGCACCGCCAGGGCGTACATCGCGAGCCCGATGAGGAGGGCGTTCGCGAGGGTACTGCGGTAGCCGTGGGCCTCGACGTCGAGGAAGGGGTAGAGGTAGCGGGCGGGGGTGGCCGGGGGGACGAAAGTCGCCCGGATCAGGGAGAAGGCCAGGTAGGCCAGGGGGTAGAGGAGCCAGCTCGCCGCCTGGCGGAGGTGCAGGCGGGTCGCGGGGGTGAGCAGGAGCCAGTCCAGGACGGCCGCCAGGGGGACCACCGTGTGGAGGAGCTGAAGGGCCGCCCACTGGGCGTGCCAGCGGGCCGGGGGTGCGGTCGCGTCCGTCATGGAGAACGGGGGCGTCGTGTGCGCGAGAAGCAGGTGGTAGACCAGCGCGGTGATCACGGCGTAGAGAAGTGTGGCGCCTGTCACGGACGAGGGGAGCGGGCGGCGGGCTCGCCAGGCCCTGGATGCCGACAGGAGCATGACCACTGCCAGCAGGATGCTGCTCTGGACGCTGAAGTAGCTCAAGGTCCGGGCGGGGCTGCCCAGCAGGAGCTGCAGGGCGACGCCGGCCGCCGCGGCCAGGGCGATCAGGAGGCGGAACAGCGCTGCCAGGGGGCGGCGGGCCGGGGCCACCACCGCCGTGGCCGGGACCGGTGCGGGCAGCAGGAGGGGCGGGCCCGGGACCGCGGGCAGGTCCGGGATCTCCCTGGGTATGGGGGCGGTCATGCCCCCACGCTAAGCAGGGGGGATGAATGGGGCTATTCGGGGCACTCCGGGTGGGTTACGTCGTCCCGTGGCGCCCCATCAGCTCCCTTCCCTTACTTACTCCCGCCCCACCAACGTCAGCAGCGTCGCCTCCGGAGGGCAGGCGAAGCGGACGGGGGTGTAGCGGTTCGTTCCGCAGCCCGCCGACACGTGGAGGTAGGACGTACGGCCCTCCGCCGTGTGCGTGGACAGGCCCTTCACGCGGTCCGTGTCCAGGTCGCAGTTGGTGACCAGAGCGCCGTAGAAGGGGATGCACAGCTGGCCGCCGTGGGTGTGGCCGGCCAGGATCAGGGGGTAGTCGTCCGCCGTGAAGGAGTCGAGGACGCGCAGGTAGGGGGCGTGGACGACGCCCATCGAGAAGTCGTACGTGCCGGAAGGGCCGCCCGCCACCCGGGCGTAGCGGTCGCGCTTGATGTGGGGGTCGTCCAGGCCGGTCAGCTCGATCGACACGCCCTCGACCTTCAGCACACCCCGCGTGTTCGTCAGGTTCAGCCAGCCCGCCGCGTCGAATCCGTCCCTGAGGTCCTCCCAGGGGTTGTGGATCACACCCACCGCCGGGGCATTGCCGTTCAGGCCGTGGCGACCGCTTGCCTTCTCCAGCAAGTAGCGGGCGGGGTTGCGGAGTTTGGGGCCGTAGTAGTCGTTGGAGCCGAAGACGTACGCGCCCGGGAACTCCATCAGGGGGCCGAGGGCGTCCAGCACCTCGGGGACGCCTTCCGGGTCGGACAGGTTGTCGCCGGTGTTGATCACGAAGTCGGGGCGCAGGCCCGCCAGCGACTGCAGCCACCGCTGCTTCTTGCGCTGGCCGCCGACCATGTGGATGTCGGAGACCTGGAGCAGGCGCAGCGGGCGCATGCCCGGCGGGAGGACCGGGACCGTCACTCGCCGGAGGCGGAAGGAGCGGGCCTCGAAGCCCGCCGCGTACGCCAGTCCGGCGGCGCCTGCCGCCATGATTCCCAGGGGTACTCCGTATCGCGCGCGCATATGACCATGGTGTCAGACCTCGCCGAGCCGTTGAGACCAGCCGCCTTGTGCCCCCCCGGGCCGGTCGCCGTGTAACCCCAGGGCCGGCCGCCGCGTAACCCCGGGGCCCGGCCCCGCGTAAATGCGCGGGCGCCCCCGCTGTCGTACCTGCGACAATCGACCGCATGACCACCACGCTCAAGTCGAAGCTGCACGACGACCTCAACGCCGCGATCAAGGAGCGCGACGAGCTCCGCTCCTCGACGCTCCGGCTGACGCTCGCCGCGATCACCAAGGAGGAGGTCGCGGGCAAGGAGAAGCGCGAGCTCTCCGACGACGAGGTGCAGAAGGTGATCACCCGCGAGGCGAAGAAGCGCCGTGAGGCGGCCGACGCCTTTGCGCAGGGTGGTCGCCCCGAGCAGGCCGAGCGGGAGAAGGCGGAGGGCGAGGTTCTTGCCGCTTACCTGCCCAAGCAGCTGTCCGACGACGAGCTGAACGCGATCGTCGCCCAGGCGGTCGAGGAGGCGAAGGCGGCCGGTGCCGAGGGGCCGCGGGCCATGGGTGCCGTCATGAAGATCGTGAACCCGAAGGTGGCCGGCCAGGCCGAGGGCGGCCGCGTCGCCGCGGCGGTGAAGAAGCTCCTCCAGGGCTGAGAGCCGGGAACAGAGACGTACTAGTACGACGGCGGGGCCGCACCTCCAGCCAGGAGGTGCGGCCCCGCCGTCGTACCCGGGTGAGGCCCGCCGGGGCTAGCCCCGCGTGCCCCCGTTCTTGTTCCCGCCGTTGGTCTGTCCCTCGATGAAGTTGCCGGGGAGGGAGATCGTCGGCGTGGGGAAGGTGCCGCCGTTGGTGTCGCCCGTGGCGCCGCCGGTCGTGCCCCCGTCAGTGAGGCCGCCGATCAGTCCGCCGATCAGTCCTCCCGTGTTGTCCCCGTTCTTGCCGCCGTCGTTCCGGCCTTTTCCCCGGCCTTTCCCGTTGATGTCGTCGTCCGGGATGTCGATCAGGTTGAAGTCCGGGGCCGCCTTGCCCGCCAGGGCGCCGGTCATGGCGTCCTTCCAGATCGGGCCGGGGACCTGACCACCGAAGACGAGGTCGTGGTAGACCCCGCCGATGCTGATCCCCGTCATCTTCACGTTCTGCTTGGCGCTGCCGACCCAGACCGCACCGGCCAGGTTGGGCGTGTAGCCGACGAACCAGGCGTTCTTGCGCTCGTCCGTCGTACCCGTCTTGCCCGCGCTCTCCCGGTCGGTCAGGCCCGCCTGCTGGCCGGTACCGGAGTCGACCACACCGCGCAGCAGGGTGTTGACGGTGTCGGCGGTCTTCTCGCTCATCGCACGTGAGCAGGTCGACTTGGGGACCTCGATCGACTTCTGCTCGTTGCCGATCTTCTGGGTGATCGACTCGATGGCGATCGGGGTGCAGTACATGCCCCGCGCGGCGAAGGTGGCGTACGCGTTCGCCATGGTCAGCGGGGAGAGGCCGATCGAACCGAGGGCGATCGAGGGGGTCTCCGGGAGCTTCGAGCCGTCGCCCTGCACCACGTGCAGCGCGTCGGTCATCTTCACCACCGGGCACAGACCGATGTCGGAGATCAGCTGCACGAAGTAGGTGTTGATGGACTTCGCCATCGCCTCCTTCATGCGGTACGGGCCCTTCTCGGACTCGTTCTCGTTCTCTACCGTCTCGGCCTTGGTGTTGACGTAGGGGTTGCTGCTGCACCGCTGGACCGGGCTCGGGTAGTTCATCTTGTACGGCGCCGAGTACGCCTGCGTCGCCGGCTTGCCGCCCTCGATCGCGGCCGCCGCCACGAACGGCTTGAACGTCGAACCGGTCGGGAAGCCGTAGTTGGATCCGCCCATGTCCCGGTTGACCGAGAAGTTGTACTCGGTCTCGTTGTTGCCGTAGCCGTAGGGCTTCGACTGGCCCATCGCCAGGACCTTGCCGGTGCCGGGCTCGACCAGGGTGGCCGCCGCCGCGACGCTGTCGGACTTGTAGACGTGCTCCTTCAGGGAGGCCTGCACGGACTTCTGTGCCTGCGGGTCCATCGTCGTACGGATCGTGAGGCCGCCGCGGTTCCAGAGCTTGGCGCGCGCCTCGCGGGTCTTGCCGAAGGCCGGGTCGGTCAGGAAGACGTTCTCGACGTACTTGCAGAAGAACGCGGCGCTCTTGGTGGCCGTGATGCAGCCGTTCTTCGGCTGGCTGACGTGCAGGCCGAGCGGCTTCTCCTTGGCCCGGTCGGCCTCCGCCTGGGAGATGTCGCCCAGCTCGGCCATGCGCTGCAGGACGGTGTTGCGGCGCTTGGTGGCCTCGGCCTCGTCGTTCACCGGGTCGTAGCGGCTCGGGGACTGGACGATGCCGGCCAGCAGCGCCGACTCCTGCACGTTCAGGTCCTTGGCGTGCTTGGAGAAGTAGCGCTGGGAGGCGGCCTCGACGCCGTAGGCCTGCTCGCCGAAGAAGGTGATGTTCAGGTAGTTCTCGAGGATCTTCTTCTTGCCCAGCTTCTCCTCGATCTGGATCGCGTACTTCAGCTCGCGAACCTTGCGCCCGAGGGTCTGCTGGGTGGCCTCGGCGACCTTGGTGGGGTCGTCGCCGGCCTCCTCGATGAAGTAGTTCTTCACCAGCTGCTGGGTGAGCGTGGAGGCGCCCTGGGAGACCCCGCCGCTCTGCGCGTTCTTGTTCAGCGCGCGCAGCACGCCCTTGAGGTCGATCGCGCCGTGCTTGTAGAAGCGGGAGTCCTCGATCGCGACGATCGCCTTCTGCATGTACGGCGAGATGTCCTTGAGGTCCACCACCGTACGGTCGCGGGAGTAGACCGTCGCCAGCTGGTTGCCCCGGCTGTCCAGTATGGTCGTGCGCTGGCTGAGCTGGGGGCTCTTGAGGTTGGCCGGGATCTCGTCGAAGCCCTTGACCGAGCCCTTGGCCGCGAGTCCGAGCGCGCCGGCAGCGGGCAGCGCGATGCCCGCCATCACGGCTCCCGCGAGCACACTGACACCGAGGAACTTGGCGGCCTGCTGTGTTGCCGACAGGCCACCGCCCGAGCGCTTCTTTGGCATGGGGGCAGCCTAAACCGTTGTGATGAGCGTTCCATCACGGCACGGCAAAGCAGAACGCGTACCTTCTCATTCGCCGGACATGCGCGCAGGCCTTGGCCTAAGCTGCTCTCAACTGTCACAGCACTGCAGCCACGTATCAATACGTCCGGCGAACCCGAATCGTTCCGGAAGTACCCCGGCTTTCTGGTGGGGGCGTGTCCGAATCCGCCTCGCGTGTCACCTGGCGTCCGTTGTGGCGCACCACAGCCGTCCCGGTTTGCCGGGATGATCACGCATGTCGCCAGCTCACTCCCGCGGGTGATCTGCCGCTTACCCATAGTCCGTTCGGGCCATTCAAGATTGGGCCCGAAGGGGGTGTTGCGCTGTCCCCACCTTCCGTAACGTCCTCAACTGGCGGCGGTGAATATGCCGCTGCCGCCGTGGGGGAGCCTCGATTCGGGAGAGGACGGCGCCGGTATGGGCTGGGTAACCGACTGGAGTGCGCAGGCTGCCTGCCGCACTACCGATCCGGATGAACTGTTCGTTCAAGGAGCAGCACAGAACAGGGCCAAGGCGGTGTGCACCGGATGTCCGGTACGCACCGAATGCCTGGCCGATGCGTTGGACAACCGCGTGGAGTTCGGCGTGTGGGGAGGTATGACGGAGCGGGAGCGCCGCGCACTGCTGCGCCGGCGGCCCACCGTGACCTCCTGGCGCAGGCTGTTGGAAACCGCCCGCTTGGAGTACGAGCGCGGCGTCGGCATCGTGCCCCTCGACAGCGACGAGGTGTACGAGAACTACGCGGCGGTGAGCTGAGGGCATCGCCCCCGGCGTGGACCCGGGGCCACTCCGACCGGCCATGAGGCATGGGAAGCAACGGTCGGACGTGTGTCGTGGGACACAACCGCTGAACACCTGCTGTGCGTGGGCGTGTCCTCGGGGCAACGCCCGCTCGGCAGGCGAGTAAGAACTCGGCGCACAGCTCGGTCAGGTGTGCGTCCGTTTACGGCCGGGACCCGGGCGGCTGAGCCGCCCGCGGTGAGCGGGTGAGCGTGAGCCGCCCGCGCTGGGCGCTACGACAGCTCCGTTCGCCCCGCCGCCAGCCGGTCCCCGATGTCGCGCAGGCCCGTGAGGTCGTGCACGTCACCGGGCAGTGCGGGTACCTCGACGACCGCCACCTCGGGGTGGCGGGCGGTGAAGCGGTCACGCGTGCGCTGCTCGCGGGAGAGCAGCTGCATGCGCTCCGCGTGCAGCCTCAGCAGGCCTGCGGTCAGCTGGTCGACGGAACGCTCAGGGTCCGCTTCCGTGTCCCCGGCCGGGGAGCCGTTGTCCGGGGAGCCGTTGTTCGGTGAGCCGCTGTCCACGGCCGGTGAACCGTCGTCCGAGGCGGGGGAGCCGTCGTCCGGAGCCGGTGTTGCGGAAGCGGGAGATTCTGAACTGCCGTACGTGTCGGGAGAGTTACGAAGTCCAGCTTTCCCGCCCCCCTGATCCACAATGCGGGGCTCCTCAAGATTTTCCGCGGCGGCGAGCGCCCGCTCGGCCGACAGCCGGCCGGCGCTGCTGCCATGGACCCGGTTGAGCACCAGTCCGACCAGCGGCATGTCCTCCGCGGCCAGCCGCTCCACGAAGTACGCGGCCTCGCGCAGCGCGTCCCGCTCCGGGGCCGCCACCACCAGGAACGCCGTGCCGGGCGCCTGGAGCAGCTTGTACGTGGCGTCCGCGCGCGTGCGGAAACCACCGAACGTGGTGTCCATCGCGGCCACGAAGGTCTGTACGTCCTTCAGCAGCTGGCCGCCCAGCAGCTTGCCCAGCGTGCCGGTCATCATCGACATGCCGACGTTCAGGAAGGCCATCCCCGCGCGGCCGCCGAGCTTCGCCGGAGCGGTCAGCAGCCGGATCAGGCGGCCGTCCAGGAACGAGCCGAGCCGCTTGGGCGCGTCCAGGAAGTCCAGCGCCGAGCGGGACGGCGGGGTGTCGACCACGATCAGGTCCCACTCGTCCCTGGCCCGCAGCTGGCCCAGCTTCTCCATCGCCATGTACTCCTGCGTGCCCGCGAAGCCCGCCGAGAGCGACTGGTAGAAGGGGTTGGCCAGGATCGCGGCCGCCCGCTCCGGGTCCGCGTGCGCCTCGACGACCTCGTCGAAGGTGCGCTTCATGTCGAGCATCATGGCGTGCAGCTCGCCCTCGCCCTCGGTGCCCTTCACCCGCCGGGGCACGTTGTCGAGGGAGTCGATGCCCATCGACTGGGCGAGCCGGCGGGCCGGGTCGATGGTGAGGACGACCACTTTGCGGCCCCGCTCGGCCGCCCTGAGGCCCAGCGCCGCCGCGGTCGTCGTCTTGCCGACCCCGCCCGAGCCGCAGCACACCACGATCCGGGTCTTCGGGTCGTCCAGCAGCGGGTCGACGTCGAGCACGCGCGCGGCGGAGAGGTGCGGGCGGGCGGCGTCCTGCGCCTTTGCCGGGTCCGGACTCATGACAACCCCTGCTTCCGCAGCTCGGTGGCGAGTTCGTACAGGCCCGCGAGATCCATGCCCTCGGCGAGCAGCGGCAGTTCGTGCAGCGGCAGGTCCAGCTCGCCGAGGACCGCGCGCTGCTCCTGCTCCAGCGCGTGCCGCTCGGCGTACTCCGCGGCCTGCTCCAGCAGCGGGTCCACCAGCCGCTCGGCGTTCCCGCCCCGCCGGGCCCCGCCGAGCCCCGCGGCCGACAAGGCCTGCGCGAAGGAGGAACGCCGCACGGTCCGTACGAGTTCCAGGTCGGTCGCGTCCAGCACCTGGGGCCGGACCATGTTCACGATGACCCTGCCCACCGGCAGCCGTGCCGCGTGCAGTTCGGCGATGCCGTCGGCGGTCTCCTGGACGGGCATCTCCTCCAGCAGCGTCACCAGGTGCACCGCCGTCTCCGGCGACTTCAGCACCCGCATCACCGCCTGCGCCTGATTGTGTATCGGGCCGATCCTGGCGAGCCCGGCGACCTCGTCGTTGACGTTGAGGAAGCGGGTGATGCGCCCGGTGGGCGGGGCGTCCATGACGACGTAGTCGTACGCGAACCGCCCGGACTTGTCCTTGCGGCGCACCGCCTCGCACGCCTTGCCGGTGAGCAGGACGTCCCTCAGGCCCGGCGCGATGGTGGTCGCGAAGTCGACCGCGCCGAGCTTCTTCAGGGCCCGGCCCGCGCCGCCGAGCTTGTAGAACATCTGGAGATAGTCCAGAAGGGCCAGTTCGGGGTCGATGGCGAGGGCGTACACCTCCCCGCCGCCCGGAGCGACCGCGATCTTCCGCTCTTCGTAGGGCAGCGCCTCCGTCTCGAAGAGCTGTGCGATGCCCTGCCGACCCTCGACCTCCACGAGAAGCGTCCGCTTCCCCTCGGTCGCGAGGGTCAGCGCGAGTGCGGCGGCGACCGTCGTCTTTCCGGTCCCGCCCTTGCCGCTGACGACCTGGAGCCTGCTCACGCCTTCGAGACTAACCAGTCCGGCCGACGGTCACGCGGGAGGCTGTGGATAAACGGCGCTCAGGCCGTCCACCTGTCCCGTGGGTCACAGCGGATACAGTCGGCCCATGACCAAGTGGGAATACGCAACCGTGCCGCTGCTCGTCCATGCCACGAAGCAGATTCTGGACACCTGGGGCGAGGACGGCTGGGAGCTCGTCCAGGTCGTGCCCGGGCCGAACAACCCCGAACAGCTCGTGGCCTACCTGAAGCGGGAGAAGCAGGCGTGAGCGCGGTCGAGGCCAAGCTGGCCGAACTGGGTCTGACCCTGCCGGCGGTCGTCCCGCCGCTGGCCGCGTACCAGCCGGCCGTGCAGTCCGGTGTGTACGTCTACACCTCCGGCCAGCTGCCGATGGTGGACGGCAAGCTCCCGGTCACCGGCAAGGTGGGCGCCGAGGTCACCGCGGAGGAGGCCAAGGAGCTGGCCCGTACCTGCGCGCTGAACGCCCTGGCCGCCGTGAAGTCCGTCACCGGCGACCTGGACCGCATCGCGCGCGTGGTGAAGGTCGTCGGCTTCGTCGCCTCGGCCGCCGACTTCACCGGTCAGCCGGGTGTCGTCAACGGCGCCAGCGAGCTGCTCGGCGAGGTCCTCGGCGACAAGGGCGTGCACGCCCGCAGCGCGGTCGGCGTCGCGGTGCTGCCGCTGGACGCGCCGGTGGAGGTCGAGATCCAGGTCGAGCTGGTTCCCTGAGTTCCCTCAGCCCCGCTGGCCTCGGGTACCTCTCGAACATTCGCCCTACACGGGATAGCCTCCGGCCATGGCGAACGGTCAGTGGTATCCCGAGGAGTGGCCCGACCGCATCCGCGCGCTCGCGGACGGCACCCTCACCCCGGTGTCCCCGAGGCGCGCGGCCACGGTGCTGCTCCTGAAGGACACCGCGGCCGGACCGGTCGTCCACATGCTGCGCAGACGCGCCTCCATGGCCTTCGCCGGAGGCGCGTACGCGTACCCCGGCGGCGGTGTCGACCCGCGCGACGACGACCGCCAGGTCCGCTGGGCGGGCCCCACGCGCGCGTGGTGGGCCGACCGGCTCGGCGTCGACGAGGCCGGCGCCCAGGCCATCGTCTGCGCGGCCGTCCGGGAGACGTACGAGGAGGCGGGCGTCCTGCTCGCCGGACCCGACCCGGACTCCGTCGTCGGCGACACCACCGGGGACGACTGGGAGAGCGACCGCGCCGCCCTTGTCGCCCGCGACCTCTCCTTCGCCGAGTTCCTGGACCGCCGCGGCCTGGTGCTGCGCTCCGACCTCCTCGGTGCCTGGACCCGCTGGATCACCCCGGAGTTCGAGTCCCGCCGCTACGACACCTGGTTCTTCGCCGCCGCCCTCCCCGAGGGCCAGCGCACCCGCAACGCCTCCACGGAGGCCGACCGCACGGTGTGGATCCGCCCCGAGGAGGCCGCGGCCGGGTACGACAAGGGCGAGCTGCTGATGATGCCGCCCACCATCGCCACCCTGCGCCAGCTGCTCCCGTACGCCACCGCCGCCGAGGCGCTCGCCGCCGCGCCCGCGCGCGACATGACCCCGGTACTTGCGCGCGCCCGCCTGGAGAACGGCGAGATCGTGCTGTCCTGGCCGGGGCACGACGAGTTCACCAAGCACATACCGACCGCCCCGAGTACCAGTGGAGGCCCCGCATGACCGACGCCGCAGCCCTGCCCGCCCAGCCGCGAGGCGGTGTGCCGTTTCCTCGTGCGCCCCTTACGCTGCTGCGCGGGCTGCGGGGCGCTGCGCCGGCCTCCGACCGGGGGCTCGACGCATCGACGACGCTGCCGGACGGAGCTTCCGCATGACCGACGCCGCAGCCCTGCCCGGCCAGCCGCGAGGCGGTGTGCTCTCAGGGCCCGCGACCGAACGGGCCGTCAACGTGCTTGCACCCAACGCCTCCGCGATGACCCTGGACGGCACGAACACCTGGATCCTCGCCGAGCCCGACTCCGAGCTGGCCGTGGTGATCGACCCGGGTCCGCTGGACGACACACACCTGCGCAGCGTCGTCGACACGGCCGAGAGGGCCGGCAAGCGGGTCGCCCTCACCCTGCTCACCCACGGCCACCCCGACCACGCCGAGGGCGCCGCCCGCTTCGCCGATCTGACCGGCACGCGCGTGCGTGCCCTCGACCCGGCGCTGCGGCTCGGTGACGAGGGCCTGGCCGCCGGGGACGTGATCAGCGTCGGCGGCCTGGAGCTGCGGGTCGTGCCGACACCCGGGCACACCGCGGACTCCCTGTGCTTCCATCTCCCGGCCGACCGGTCCGTGCTGACCGGCGACACCATCCTCGGGCGCGGCACGACGGTCGTGGCGCACCCCGACGGCCGCCTGGGCGACTATCTGGACTCCCTGCGCCGTCTGCGGTCCCTGACCGTGGACGACGGCGTGCACACGGTCCTGCCGGGTCACGGGCCGGTCCTGGAGGACGCCCAGGGCGCGGTCGAGTTCTACCTCGCCCACCGCGCCCACCGACTCGCCCAGGTCGAGACGGCCGTCGAGGACGGCTACCGCACCCCGGCCCAGGTCGTCGCCCATGTGTACGCCGATGTGGACCGCTCCCTGTGGCCGGCGGCCGAGCTGTCCGTGCGGGCCCAGATGGAGTATCTGAGCGAGCACGGGCTGATCTAGTCCGGCGAAGGTCTGTTCCGGCCGAGGGGCAGGGGGCTGGTCCGGCTGCGGGGCGGGCGTCTAGTCCGGCCGTGGGGCTTTGACGCCGTGCACGCGCGCGTACTCCCCGGCCAGCCACGGCCCGAGGTCGTCCACGTACGACCGCAGCACGTCCGGGTCGCCGACGGGCTCGTAGCCGTACTCCGCCGCCCTGCGCAGCTCGGCGGCCCGCTCGGGGTAGTACGCGCCGAACACCTGGGCCATCTCCCGCAGATCGCTGGTCCAGCCGTTCCAGCGGGGTATGACGAGGGTGAAGCCGGTGCGGACCAGGTGCCGGGACATGAAGCGCACCAGGGGCCGCCTGGCCTCCGCACGGTCCGCGGCGGCGGCGATCCGATCCCGCCAGCGGGGGAGGAGCAGCGCGAGGTCGCCGTTGGTCTCCCGGGCGAGCAGGGAGTCGGGGCGGTAGCGGGGCAGGTACTCGGCGAGGTCGTCCCCGAGCAGCGGGGTGCACAGGCAGGCCACGAACCAGCCCAGGTCGTACCTCTCCAGGTCGCTCAGCAGCCGCGCCCGGCCGTACAGCAGCGTGCCCACGCCGTCGATCTGCGGGAACTCCTTGTCGAGCGCCTCGCCGAGGGCACGGACGGCCTCCCGGGCGGCGTCGGCGGGCTCCTCGTGCAGCGCGACCAGCAGATCCAGGTCGCTGCGCCCCACGCGCGCGGTGCCGCGCGGAATCGACCCGTAGAGGTAGGCGCTGTGCAGCCGCGTCAGCAGCCGGTCGCGCGCGGCTGCCACGACCGGACGGAACGCGTGCGGCACGCGCGCGAGGGAGCCTTCGCGCTCGATGAAGCCCAAGGCGTCGAGCCCGTGGGGGACGGGGAGTTCGACCATGCGTTCACTGTGCCCCGAGGGGCACGGTGAAGCCGCATGTTTTTCGGTGCCGGTCGGCATCGGTCAGCCCGTCCGGCGTTCGAGGACGAGGCCGGCCAGGCCGAAAGCGGAGGCCTGGGGGCGGCAGCCCCCAACGACCTCAGCGCGACCGCTTGGCCAGCCGCTCGACGTCCAGCAGGATCACGGCCCGCGCCTCCAGGCGCAGCCACCCACGCTGGGCGAAGTCCGCCAGCGCCTTGTTCACGGTCTCGCGCGAGGCGCCCACCAGCTGGGCCAGCTCCTCCTGCGTGAGGTCGTGGACGACGTGGATGCCCTCCTCGGACTGCACGCCGAAGCGGCGGGAGAGGTCCAGCAGGGCGCGCGCCACACGACCGGGCACATCGGAGAAGACCAGGTCGGACATGGCGTCGTTGGTCTTGCGCAGTCGCCGGGCGACGGCGCGCAGCAGGGCGCCGGCCACCTCGGGGCGCGCGTTCAGCCAGGGCTGGAGGTCGCCGTGACCGAGACCGAGCAGCTTGACCTCGGTCAGCGCGGTCGCGGTCGCCGTACGCGGGCCCGGGTCGAACAGCGACAGCTCGCCGATCAGCTCGCTGGGGCCGACGACGGCGAGCATGTTCTCGCGCCCGTCGGGGGAGGTGCGGTGCAGCTTGACCTTGCCCTCGGTGACGACATACAGCCGGTCACCGGGGTCGCCCTCGTGGAACAGCGAGTCGCCGCGCGCGAGGGTCACCTCACTCATGGAGGCGCGAAGCTCCGCGGCCTGCTCGTCGTCGAGAGCCGCGAAGAGCGGGTTGCGCCGCAGAACGTCGTCCACGAGTTCTCTCCTTGTCGACCTGCTCAGGGGATCTTGCTCCCCCTTGGTACCAGGGGACCGTGCTCCCCATTTTGCCGGACGATCCAAACAGTGTGATCTGTCACAAGGATGCCGCACAGGTGTCCCAAGGTAAGCGGCAGGGGTCCAATCGGGGGCTGATCTTCCGGGTCCGGGGCGGATGTCGGTGCCTGGCTTTAGGCTGGCCGGGTGTCCAAAACGCCGGTGAGAGCACAGGCCAAGGGGGCTGGGTGGGTGGTTGTACGTCGGGATTCCGCTGTGGGCGAACAAGGCTCTGGCGGAAATAACAAAAGTATGAAATCAGGACAAAAGGTACCTCGTAAAAAACCGGCTGCCAACGAGTCCCGCACCGCCCTGGTCCGCCGTGCCCGCCGCATCAATCGCGAGCTGGCCGAGGTCTACCCGTACGCCCACCCCGAGCTGGACTTCGAGAACCCCTTCCAGCTCCTGATCGCCACGGTGCTGTCCGCCCAGACCACCGATCTGCGCGTCAACCAGACCACGCCGGCGCTCTTCGCGAAGTACCCCACCCCCGAGGATCTGGCCGCCGCGAACCCCGAGGAGGTCGAGGAGATCCTGCGCCCCTGCGGCTTCTTCCGGGCCAAGACCCGCTCGGTGATAGGGCTCTCCAAGGCCCTCACCGAGGACTTCGGCGGCGAGGTCCCCGGAAAGCTGGAGGACCTGGTCAAGCTGCCCGGTGTCGGCCGCAAGACCGCCTTCGTGGTCCTCGGCAACGCCTTCGGGCGCCCGGGAATCACCGTGGACACCCACTTCCAGCGGCTGGTGCGGCGCTGGCAGTGGACCGACGAGACCGACCCCGACAAGATCGAGGCGGCCGTCGGCGCGCTGTTCCCGAAGAGCGACTGGACCGACCTGTCCCACCACGTGATCTGGCACGGCCGCCGCATCTGCCACGCCCGCAAGCCCGCCTGCGGCGCCTGCCCCATCGCCCCGCTCTGCCCGGCCTACGGCGAGGGCGAGACGGACCCGGAGAAGGCGAAGAAGCTTCTGAAGTACGAGAAGGGCGGTTACCCGGGCCAGCGCCTGAACCCGCCGCAGGCCTACCTCGACGCGGGGGGCAAGCCGGCGCCGCCGCTGGGGGCCGGATGACGGAACGATCTCAGGGTTCCGGGGCGTTGGACACGGCAGGACGGGGGTGGCGATGACGTACCCGCACGACACGCACAGAGGTCCGGTCATGCTGAGCAAGGAGGGTCTGCCGGGCTGGCTGGACCCGGTGGTGCGGGCCGTGGAGACGGTCGAGCCGCTCCAGCTCAGCCGCTTCCTGCCGCCGGAGAACGGCTCGGGCCGGCAGTCGGCCGTGCTGATCCTGTTCGGCGACGGCGAGCACGGCCCCGAGCTGCTGCTCATGGAGCGGGCCGGCTCCCTGCGCTCCCACGCCGGCCAGCCCTCCTTCCCCGGCGGCGCCCTCGACCCGGAGGACGGCGACGCGCACGGCGACGGGCCGCTGCGGGCCGCGCTGCGCGAGGCCGAGGAGGAGACCGGCCTCGACCCCGCAGGCGTCCAGCTCTTCGGCGTCCTGCCCGCCCTCTACATCCCGGTCAGCGGCTTCGTCGTCACGCCCGTGCTCGGCTGGTGGCGCGAGCCCAGCCCGGTCGGCGTCGTCGACCCGAACGAAACTGCCCGTGTTTTCACCGTCCCCGTGGCGGATCTCACGGACCCCGCCAACCGCGCGACCACCGTCCACCCCAGCGGTCACCGGGGTCCGGCATTCCTGGTCGAATCGGCCCTGGTCTGGGGTTTCACGGCCGGAGTGATCGACCGCCTGCTGCACTTCGCGGGCTGGGAGCGCCCTTGGGACAGGGAGAACGAGGTCCCGCTCGACTGGCGGTCATGACAGGGTGTCGTCCGTGAATGTGCTGGACATCTTGTTGCTGGTCGCCGCCGTGTGGTTCGCGGTCGTGGGCTATCGCCAGGGCTTCGTCGTCGGCATCCTGTCGGTGATCGGGTTCCTCGGCGGTGGTCTCGTCGCCGTGTACACGCTGCCCGTCATCTGGGACGCCGTGACCGACAACGCGGAGGTCGGCACCACCGCGGCCGTGGTCGCCGTGGTCGTCGTCATCGTCTGCGCCTCCATCGGCCAGGCCCTGACCACCCACCTCGGCAACAAGCTCCGCCGCTACATCACCTGGTCCCCGGCACGCGCCCTGGACGCCACCGGCGGCGCTCTCGTCAACGTCGTCGCCATGCTGCTCGTCGCCTGGTTGATCGGATCCGCGCTCGCCCAGACCACGCTGCCGACCCTCGGCAAGGAGGTCCGCAACTCCAAGGTGCTCCTGGGCGTGTCGGAGGCGCTGCCCGCCGCGGCCGACACCTGGTTCAAGGACTTCACCTCGGTCCTCGCGCAGAACGGCTTCCCGCAGGTCTTCAGCCCCTTCTCCAACGAGCCGATCAAGGACGTGGAGCCGCCCGACCCGGCCCTGGCGAACAGCCCGGTCGCCACCCGGGCCCAGCGCTCCATCGTCAAGGTCACCGGCACCGCCCAGAGCTGCGGCAAGGTCCTGGAGGGCACCGGCTTCGTCTTCGCCGACCGGCGCGTCATGACCAACGCGCATGTCGTCGGCGGCGTCGATGCGCCCTCCGTGCAGATCGGCGGCGAGGGCCGCAAGTACGGCGCGAAGGTCGTCCTGTACGACTGGAAGCGCGACATCGCCGTCCTCGACGTACCGGACCTGAAGGCGAACGCCCTCCGGTTCACCACCCAGGACGCGGGCGGCGGCGACGGCGCCATCGTCGCGGGCTTCCCGGAGAACGGCTCGTACGACGTCCGTGCCGCGCGCGTGCGCGGGCGCATCACGGCCAACGGTCCGGACATCTACCACCGCGGCACGGTCAGCCGCGACGTCTACTCCCTGTACGCGACCGTCCGCCAGGGCAACTCCGGCGGCCCGCTGCTCACGCCCGACGGCAAGGTGTACGGCGTGGTGTTCGCCAAGTCCCTCGACGACGCCGACACCGGCTACGCGCTCACGGCCGACGAGATCAAGCAGGACATCAGCCGGGGGCGTGCGGCGAACGAGCAGGTGGGCACCGACAGCTGCGCCCTGTAGGGGTGTTGGGGAAGCGTCCCGCGCGGTTCAGCCGCGCGGGTGACGCAGGCGCACAGAGACCCAGCGGGCCCGGCGGCGCAGGATGCGCGGAATTCCCACCCTGAGGTCCGCCTCCGCGAGCTGCGGAGTGCCTCGCTGTGAGGAGCTCGGCCCAGCGGCCGAGCGGCGGTTGCGGGGTGCGTCACTGTAGTCGTGCGTCCAGCCCATACCCCGACGTGTGCCCCTGCCCCAAGGTCGATAACCGCCTCCGCGCCCCCCAATTGGCCTATGCGGCAGGCATGTGGCCGTTCGGGGAACAACTGTTCAGGAACCGGATACTCCACTCACCCGGTTGCTTACCTGTCCGGCTCGGGATCCTTCAGCCAGTTGATGAGTTCGGTGGAGAAAGCGGCCGGATCCTCTTCATGCGGGAAGTGCCCGAGACCGTCGAACAGGCGCCAGCGGTACGGGGCTTCGACGTACTCGCCCGAGCCGGCCGCGCTGCGCGTGCGGGCCACCGGGTCCAGTGAGCCGTGCAGATGGAGCGTCGGCACCCGAACCGGCCGCTTCATCCTGCGGTTGAACTGGATGCCGTCGGGGCGGGCCAGCGAGCGCACCAGCCAGCGGTACGGCTCGATCGCGCAGTGCGCGGTGGACGGGATGCACATGGCCCGCTGGTACGTCTCCACGTCCGCGTCCTCCGGCAGCCGCGGCCCGGACCACTCCCGGATCAGCCGGCCCACCAGCGCGCCGTCGTCGGCGGTCAGCTGACGCTCCGGGATCCACGGCCGCTGGAAGCCCCAGATGTAGGAGCCGGCGGCCGTCTGCCGGGCGTCCCGGAGCATCGCGGAGCGCCAGCGCCGGGGGTGCGGCATCGACACGACCGCGAGGCGTCGTACGAGCTTGGGCCGCATCGCCGCCGCCGTCCACGCCAGATAGCCGCCCAGGTCGTGCCCGACCAGCGCGGCGTCCGGCTCGCCGAGCGAGCGGATGACGCCGGTGACGTCCAGGGCGAGGTTGGCCGGGTCGTACCCGCGCGGGGTGCGGTCGCTGCCGCCGACACCGCGCAGGTCCATGGCCACGGCCCGGTACCCCGCGTCGGCGAGCGCGACCAGTTGGTGCCGCCACGTCCACCAGAACTGCGGGAAGCCGTGCAGCAGCAGCACCAGGGGTCCGTCGCCGAGTTCGGCGATGTGGAAGCGCGCGCCGTTGGCGGCGACGTCCCGGTGCGTCACCTTCTCCCCGTGGGGGAGGTCGATCCTCACGGCCGATGTCGCGGCGGGCTCCGTCATGACGACGAGCGTGCCACAGCCTCGATGGCCTCGGGCGCCCGGTCCTGCGGCAGCTCGGGGCGCGGGTGCGGCTTGGCGTTCTGCAGGACGCCCGCCGTCTCCTTCATCGACGCGGCGACCGTCTGCGGACCCTGGCTCTTCTTGAGCTTCTTCGCGAACGCCATGCCGATGAGCGTGAGCAGGCCGGCGACCAGCACGTTCGCCGCGAAGGACAGCAGGAAGCAGACGGCGAGGTTCCAGCCGCTCCAGGTCCGAATGCCGTACGCCAGAGCGAAGTTGAGCATCGGCAGGGAGAAGAGCAGCACCATGCCGGCCGCCCCGAATGCGCCGCCGCTCGTCGCGCCGCGCTTGACGTCCTGCCTGAGCTGGGCCTTGGCCAGCGCGATCTCGTCGTGCACCAGCGCCGACATTTCGGTCGTCGCCGAGGCGACCAGCTGGCCGATGCTGCGTTCGGCGCCGACCGGGCTGCCGTCGGGTGCGCTCATCGCGTTCTCCCTCTGAAGTCGTATCTGCCGTCTTGATTTGTACCGTCTCGTCAGATCATGCCGGACGACCGTCCTCCTCGCCCGCCCCGCCCGGCACTTCCGCACCCCCGTGGCGCGCCGCGGCGGCCTGCTCGGCGGCGATGCGGCGGTGCTCGGCGGCCTTGCGCTCGAAGATGTCCGCCATCCGCAGGTGGTAGGCCGGGTCGTCCTGCTCGTAGACGTCCGGAATGCCGTCCAGGTCCTCGTCGCGCTCCTCGTCCTCGCACAGCCCGCGATAGCGGGCGTTGCGTATCTTCAGCAGCACCGTGGCACACAGGGCCGAGATCAGCGATCCGGTGAGGACGGCCGCCTTCACCTCGTCGGTCAGCAGCGTGTCGCCCGCGAAGGCCAGCTCACCGATGAGCAGCGAGACGGTGAAGCCGATCCCGGCGAGGGAAGCCACCGCGAAGATGTCGGCCCATTCCAGGTCCTCGCTCAGCTCCGCGTGGGTGAAGCGGGCCGTCAGCCAGGTGCTGCCGAAGATGCCGAGCGTCTTGCCGACGACCAGCCCGAGCACCACCCCGAGCGTCTCCGGCTCGGTGAACACATCCCCGAGCGCCCCGCCGGAGACCGCCACCCCGGCGCTGAACAGCGCGAACAGCGGTACGGCGAGCCCGGCCGACAGCGGCCGCACCAGGTGCTCGATGTGCTCGCCCGGCGAGTGCTCCTCACCCTCTCGGGTGGTGCAGCGCAGCATCAGGCCCATCGCCACGCCCGCGATGGTGGCGTGCACGCCGCTGTTGTACATCAGCGCCCAGACGACGACGGCCAGCGGCAGGTACACGTACCAGCCGCGTACGCCCTTGCGCAGCAGCAGCCAGAAGACCGCCAGCCCGGCGACGGCACCCCCGAGCGCCGCGAAGTTGATCCGCTCAGTGAAGAAGATCGCGATGATCAGGATCGCGAACAGGTCGTCGACGACCGCGAGGGTGAGCAGGAAGGCGCGCAGGGCGCTGGGCAGCGAGGTGCCGATGACCGCGAGGACGGCGAGAGCGAAGGCGATGTCGGTGGCGGTGGGCACCGCCCAGCCCTGGGTGGAGCCGTGCCCGGTGAGGTTGGTGAAGGTGTAGACGAGCGCCGGTACGGCCATCCCGCACAGCGCGGCGACCACGGGCAGCACCGCCGCCCTGGGGTCGCGCAGGTCCCCGGCGACCAGCTCGCGCTTCAGCTCGATGCCGGCGACGAAGAAGAAGACGGCGAGGAGGCCGTCGGCGGCCCAGTGGGCCACGGACAGGTTCAGGCCGAGCGCGGTCGGGCCGACGTGGAAGTCGCTGACCGCCTCGTAGCTGTGCTGCAGCGCGGGGATGTTCGCCCAGACCAGCGCTGTCACGGTGGCGACGAGAAGCAGGACACCGCCGACGGTCTCGGTGCGCAGCGCGTCCGCGACGAAGGTCCGCTCGGGCAGGGACAGACGTCCGAGAACCTTGCGGGCGGTGTTCGGGGTGCGGGGCGCGGCCACGGCGGGGACCTCCGGGTCGGTGGGCAGGACGGAGCGCTTGCCGACCAGACTTCCCGGCACACCTTGAGGATCGTTTCGCGTTGGAGTTTTGCTTAGTTTACCTAAGGTTGCCGTGGGATGCATCCGGTGATCCGTACGATATGCGCGTCAAGCGCAAAAGGGGCGCCCGGCGAGTTGTCGCCGGGCGCCCCTTCAGCCGTGGGCCGGCCGTAGGCCCTAGTCCTCGCTCGGCGCCGCCGGGAGCTTGGCCTGGATGAAGTCCATGACCGTGGAGTCGGTCAGCGTGGTGACGTCACCCAGCTGGCGGTTCTCGGCCACGTCCCGCAGGAGCCGGCGCATGATCTTGCCGGAGCGGGTCTTCGGCAGCTCGGCCACCGGCAGGATCCGCTTCGGCTTGGCGATCGGGCCGAGCGTGGCGCCGACGTGCTCGCGCAGCTGGCCGATCAGCTTGTCGTCCTCGGACGCCGTACCGCGCAGGATGACGAACGCGACGATGGCCTGGCCGGTGGTCTCGTCGGTGGCACCGACGACGGCCGCCTCGGCCACCGACGGGTGCGAGACGAGCGCCGACTCCACCTCGGTGGTGGAGATGTTGTGCCCGGACACGAGCATCACGTCGTCCACGCGCCCGAGGAGCCAGATGTCCCCGTCGTCGTCCTTCTTCGCGCCGTCACCGGCGAAGTACTTGCCCTCGAAGCGCGACCAGTACGTGTCGAGGAACCGCTGGTCGTCGCCCCAGATGGTGCGCAGCATCGACGGCCACGGCTCGGTGAGGACCAGGTAACCGCCGCCGCCGTTCGGCACCTCGTTCGCCTCGTCGTCCACGACGGTCGCACTGATGCCGGGCAGCGGGCGCTGCGCGGAACCGGGCTTGGTCTCGGTGACGCCCGGCAGCGGCGAGATCATCATCGCGCCGGTCTCGGTCTGCCACCAGGTGTCCACGATCGGCGTCCGGTCGGCACCGATGTTCTTGCGGTACCAGATCCACGCCTCGGGGTTGATGGGCTCGCCCACCGAGCCGAGGATCCGCAGGGAGGTCAGGTCGAACTGCGCGGGGATGTCGTCGCCCCACTTCATGAACGTACGGATCGCGGTCGGCGCCGTGTAGAGGATCGTGACCCGGTACTTCTCCACGATCTCCCAGAACCGGCCCTGGTGCGGGGTGTCCGGGGTGCCCTCGTACATGATCTGCGTAGCGCCGTTGGCCAGCGGTCCGTACACGATGTACGAGTGCCCGGTGACCCAGCCGACGTCCGCCGTGCACCAGAAGACGTCCGTCTCCGGCTTGAGGTCGAACACCGCGTGGTGCGTGTATGCCACCTGCGTCAGATAGCCGCCGGAGGTGTGCAGGATGCCCTTCGGCTTCCCCGTCGTGCCGGAGGTGTACAGGATGAACAGCGGGTGCTCCGCCTCGAACGCCTCAGGGGTGTGCTCGGCGGACTGCCGCTCCACCAACTCGTGCCACCAGGAGTCCCGCTCGGCGTTCCAGGCGACGTCCTGGCCGGTGCGGCGTACGACGAGCACGTGCTCCACGTTGTCCACCCGGTCGATCGCGTCGTCGACGGCCGGCTTGAGCGCGGACGGCTTGCCGCGCCGGTAGCCGCCGTCGGCGGTGATGACGACCTTGGCGTCCGCGTCCTGGATCCGGGTGGCGAGCGCGTCCGCCGAGAAGCCGCCGAAGACGACCGAGTGCGCGGCGCCGATGCGGGCGCAGGCCAGCATCGCGATCGCGGTCTCGGGGATCATCGGCATGTAGATCGCGACCCGGTCGCTCTTTTGGACGCCGAGTTCCAGCAGCGCGTTGGCGGCCCTGGAGACCTCGTCCTTCAGCTCCGCGTAGGTGATCGCACGGCTGTCGCCGGGCTCGCCCTCGAAGTGGATGGCGACCCGGTCCCCGTGCCCGGCCTCGACGTGCCGGTCCACGCAGTTGTACGCGACGTTCAGCTCGCCGTCCTTGAACCACTTCGCGAACGGCGGGTTCGACCAGTCCAGCGTCTGAGAGGGTTCCTTGGCCCAGGTCAGCCTGCGGGCCTGCTCGGCCCAGAAGCCGAGCCTGTCAGCCTTGGCCTGCTCGTACGCCTCTGCCGTGACGTTGGCGTGCGCGGCCAGGTCAGCCGGCGGCGCGAAGCGTCGCTCCTCCTTCAAGAGGTTGGCCAGGCTTTCGTTGCTCACGACATCTCCCTTTCCCAGGGTGTCCGTTGTGTCCCAGGCCACAGCTCATCAGACGCGGGGGGCGGATGACAAGGGTCGACGGCAAAATTGGTTTAGACCTATCTGGGGGGTGGCTGGTCACACCGGACTGTGCAGCTCCTTCACTGCACTCCCCTCGTCTTTCACGTCCTCGAACACCTTTCCGGTTCGCCCGAGCAGATAAGCCTGCGCCTCGCCCACGTGGAAGTACATCCCGTGCAGCTCCAGCGCACCGGCCGCCAGGGCTCGCGCGACCGAGTCGTGCGCCCGCAGATGCTCCAGCTGCTGGACCACGTTGGTCAGGCACAGCTGCTCCACCGCGTCGGCGGGTGCCCGCCCGGCCAGCCGGGGCCGGGCGCGGCGGTGTGAGGCCATCCGCGCCAGGCTCGGCAGCCCGTGCCTGAGCCACCGCTTCAGGGGGGTCTGCGGCTCCCCGGGCTCGGCGGCCAGCAGCGCCTGCATCGCCCCGCACCCGGAGTGCCCGCACACCGTGATGGACCGGACCCCGAGCACCTCCACCGCGTACTCGATCGCGGCCGCCACCGAGTCGTCCCCGTGCTCCTCGCCCGGCGGCGGCACCAGGTTGCCGACGTTGCGGACGACGAACAGGTCGCCGGGACCACTGGAGGTGATCATCGACGTGACGAGCCGGGAGTCGGCGCAGGTGAGGAAGAGCTGCGCGGGCCGCTGGCCCTCCCGCGCCAGCCGTGCCAGCTCCGCCCGCACCAGCGGGGCGGTGTTGCGCTGGAACGAGCTGATGCCACGGGCCAGTTCACGGGCCGCCGGGGCGGCGGGGGCCGAGGGGGTCCCGGCGAAGCAGGACTGGTGGTTGCGCCAGGGCGTCCAGGGGCGGCACCGGCACACCGCGGACGGGGCCGGGTCGGCGGTCGTGACTCCGCCCCGCCGGCCCGCCAGCTCGGCGGAACCGCCCCGCGCGGTGTGGGCGCTCTGCCAGTCCTGCAGTGACTCGTACGCCGCGTGGTCCATGAACGACCCGTCCAACTCCACGACGGCGTGGGCGCCTTGGGGTACGAGATGCAGGGTTCTGCTGAGCCGGGGCACCGCGAGGAACGTCAGCTGGCCTCGTACATGTACGTGATGGACTCCTTCCTTCTCCTCATGCGTGATACGGGTGCGGGTGAGGCGGTGCAGGGCGAGGGCGACCGCCACGGCGACCCCGAGGGCCACGCCCTCCAGGACACCGAGGAAGACCACGCCGAGCGCGGTGGCGGCGTACACCAGCACTTCGCGGTGGCGGGTCACCGTGCGGATGTGGTGCAGGGACACCATCTGGATGCCGACCGCCATCACCAGGGCGGCGAGCGAGGCGAGCGGGATCTGCTCCAGGAGCGGGACCATCAGCAGCGCGGCGACTACTACGAAAACGCCGTGCAGCATCGTGGAGTTCCGGCTCACGGCACCGGATTGCACATTTGCCGCGCTGCGTACGGCGACACCGGTGACGGGCAGCCCGCCGAGCGCTCCGGACACGATGTTGGCGGCACCCTGACCGCGCAGTTCCCGGTCCAGGTCCGACCGGGGAACGTGCGGTCCGCCGCGGGCGGCGATCAGCTTGTCGACGGCCACGGCGGACAGCAGTGACTCGACGCTGCCGACCAGGGTGATGGTGAGGACGGCGGTGGCGATGCCCAGCACCGGACCGTCGGGTGGCTGGGGAAGGGCGTGCCCGGACCAGGACGGCAGGTCGACCCGGGGCAGGGCCAGTCCGGTCAGCGCGGCGGTGGCCGTGGCCCCGGCGACGGCGACCAGGGCGGCCGGGACCCCGCGCAGCAGACGGCCGGCGCGGCCGGGGATGCGCGGCCAGGCCAGCAGCAGGGTCAGGGTCAGCGCGCTCATCGACACGGCGGCCGGGTGCAGGTCGGCCAACTGGGCGGGCAGGGCGCGCAGGTTGGCGAGGACGGAGCTGTCGGGGCTGCCGCCGAGGACGATGTGCAGTTGGGCCACGGCGATGGTGACGCCGATGCCGGCGAGCATGCCGTGCACCACGGCGGGGCTGACGGCGAGTGCGCCGCGGGCCACGCGCAGGCAGCCGAGGCTCAGTTGGGCGAGCCCGGCGAGGACGGTGATGCCGCAGGTGGCCTGCCAGCCGTAGTGGTGGATCAGGTCCGCGGTGACCACCGTGAGTCCGGCGGCGGGGCCGCTGACCTGCAACGGGCTGCCGCCGAGCCGGCCGGCGACGAGTCCGCCGACGGCTGCGGCGACCAGGCCGGCCTGGAGCGGGGCGCCGGTGGCGAGGGCGATACCGAGGGACAGGGGAAGGGCGATCAGGAACACCGCGACGGACGCGGACAGATCGGCGCCCCTGACGAGGAAGCGCCGGCGCGGGGCTGGTGGGGGGCTGTGCGGCGGGTGGGGGTGGTGGGTGCAAAGGGGTGCGCAGGCTGACATGGTCCCGTCTCCTCCGGGCGGCGCGGTCGCGGACTGGGGGGTGCCCCGCGGGGCGGGGATCGGTCGCGGCCGTGGGGTCACGGCGTGCAGCGGCGGGATGAAATCAATGCTTAGTAAATGAACCGTAATGCGAAGTAAAGGGCTTGCATGGTTTTTCGGGGCAAATGGAGCATCAGGTAACTCCAGCGAGTGAAGCGAGCATTTCATCGGCTTGTCGTACTAATTCCTTCTCGGCCTCGTGCGACCTTGGCGGCGCTGTCGGCACAACCCGGCACATCACCGCAAAACGCGCTCGCCAGCGTTTGTCCGAGAGAAGGAAGAAGGTGGCGGAACATGGCCGCCAACCAGAGGATCGCCGCCGGCGCCATGGTCGCCGCGGCGTGTGCCGCCTCGCTCGCCGGTTGCGCGAGCTCCAGCGGCTCGAAGGAAGGGTCGTCCGGCCCGCAGAAGGGAGCGCCGGCGCCCAACAGTGTGCTCCGTCTGATCGGCGACGGGTCGACCGCGTTCACCGGTGCGCAACCGCATCTGCCCAGCCCCGAGCGGCTGAAGCCCGGTCAAAAGCCCCCGCAGTTCGTGGTGTTCTCCTGGGACGGAGCGGGGGAGGACAGCCAGAAGCTGTTCTCCCACTTCCGCAAGGTCGCCAAGGAGAACCACGCGACGATGACGTACTTCCTCAGCGGCGTGTACATGCTGCCGGAGGAGAAGCGTGACCTCTACCGGCCCCCGCAGCACTCGCCGGGCAGCTCGGAGATCGGCTTCAACGACGAGCAGGGCATCGCCGACACCCTCAAGCAGGTGCGGCTGGCCTGGCTGGAGGGCAACGAGATCGGCACCCACTTCAACGGCCACTTCTGCGGCCCCGACGGCGGGGTCGGCGAGTGGTCGGTGAAGGAGTGGAAGAGCGAGATCGCCCAGGCCAAGGAGTTCGTGAAGACCTGGAAGACCAACACCGCGATGAAGAACGCGGCCCCCCTTCCCTTCGACTACGAAAAGGAGCTGATCGGCGCCCGCACCCCCTGCCTGGAAGGGCAGAAGAACTTCAGGAAGGCGGCAAGCCAGCTGGGCTTCCGCTACGACTCCAGCGGAGTCGACGACCAGGTCTGGCCCAAGAAGAAGGAGGGCCTGTGGGACGTGTCGATGCAGCTGGTCCCCTTCCCGGGGCACACCTATGAGCAACTGACCATGGACTACAACTTCATGGTCAACCAGTCCGGCACACAGACCCAGGGCGACCCCGACATGTACGACTACTGGGGCGACCAGATGCGTGACGGCCTGCTCAAGGGCTTCTACCGGGCCTACGACGGCAACCGCGCGCCCCTGATCATCGGCAATCACTTCGAGTCCTGGAACGGCGGCACCTACATGCGGGCCGTCGACGAGGTGGTGAAGGAGGTGTGCAACAAGTCCGAGGTGCGCTGCGTCTCCTTCCATCAGCTCGTCGACTGGCTGGACGCCCAGGATCCGCAGACGCTGGCGAAGCTGCGCACCCTGGACGTGGGCCAGGCGCCCCGGCAGGGCTGGGCGTCCTTCCTCTCCGGCCACCAGGCTCCGGCGCCGAAGGGCGTCCCCGGGGCGCCGGCGGTCAAGCAGTAGGCATCAGACCGGAGTTGCCACGCTCTCACCGAGCACGAACCCGGGGTCGACCTGCGCCGCCAGATCGACCCCGGTGCGCTCGTTGCCCCACGCCTCGGCGTTCTTCAGGTGGAAGTGCACCGTCTGGCGTGTGTAGCGCTCCCAGTCGCGCAGCTCGTACGTGGCATCGGTGGCCGTCCGGAGGGTGTGCAGAGCGCGGGAGTTGGCCTCCTCCAGGAGGTCGAACCGGGGCGGACGGCCCTTCTCCATGGCGCGCACCCAGTCGGAGTGCCCGACCGTCACGAGCAGGTCGTCCCCGACCTCCGCGCGCAGGAAGTCGACGTCGTCCGGTGCCTGGATCTTGTTGCCCACGACCTTCAGGGCGACACCGAAGTCACGGGCGTACTCCTTGTACTGGCGGTAGACGGAGACCCCCTTCCGGGTCGGCTCGGCGACGAGGAACGTCATGTCGAAGCGGGTGAACATGCCGGAGGCGAAGGAGTCCGAACCCGCGGTCATGTCGACCACGACGTACTCGTCGGGGCCGTCGACGAGGTGGTTCAGGAACAGCTCCACCGCTCCCGTCTTGGAGTGGTAGCAGGCGACCCCCAGGTCGGCGTCCGTGAAGGGGCCGGTGACCATCAAACGGGCGGCGCCGCCGTCGAGTTCCACCGGGCGCGCGCAGGCGTCGTACACCGGGTTGGGCTCCCGCACCCGGACCAGCCGTGAGCCCTCGCCGGGCGGGGTCGTCTTGATCATCGTCGCGGCCGAGGCGATGCGCGGGTTGGAGCCGCGCAGGTAGTCCTTGATCAGCGACAGCCGTTCGCCCATGGCGGGCAGGGCGGCCGCCTCCGCCTCCTCGAGGCCGAGCGCGGGGCCGAGGTGCTGGTTGATGTCCGCGTCGATGGCGACCACCGGGGCGCCGGCGGCCACGAGGTGGCGGATGAAGAGGGAGGAGAGCGTGGTCTTGCCGCTGCCGCCCTTCCCGACGAAAGCAATTTTCATGTTCACCAAGGGTAGTCAGCTGATAGCTGTATGTGTCAGGCGGAGTGAAGAAGACCACTCCTTCGTGGGGCGGAGGGCTCGGGTGCGTAGTGTCGTACTCATGAGTACGACAGGCGCGACCGCCGATCCGCCCCCAAGCTCTCGAACGAGCTCGAACAAGGTGGACCCCCTTGCGGCCCTGGGCTCGCTGCCCGGTGTGGCCGAGTCCGTGGAGTCCGTGCGCAAGGCCGTGGACCGGGTCTACGGGCACCGGGTCATGCGGCGCCGCAGCAACGCGATCACCTCCGAGGCCGCGCTGCGCGGCGCCCGCGGTTCGGCGGCGCTGTCCGGCGCCGACTGGGCCCTGGAGGAGGTGCGGCGGCGCACCGACTTCAGCGTCGACGCCGAGGCGCGCGTCATGGGCGCGGCGCTGCGGCTGACGGCCGAGGCGGGCCAGCTGCTGTCCATCTGGCGGCAGTCGCCCCTCAGGGTGCTGGCCCGGCTGCATCTGGTGGCCGCCGCGGACAAGGGTGACGAGGTCGGACGGCCGCGCCAGGCGGGCGAGCCGGTCGACGAGCCGCTGATCGAGCTGCCGCTGCCGGACGCCCAGGAGGTGTCCGGACGCCTGGAGGGCCTGGCGGACCTGATCATCGCGGGGACCTCCGCGCCCGCGCTGGTGACGGCCGCCGTGGTGCACGGCGAACTGCTCGCGCTGCGGCCCTTCACCTCGCACAACGGCCTGGTGGCGCGCGCGGCCGAGCGGATCGTCCTGATCGGCAGCGGTCTCGACCCGAAGGCGGTCTGCCCGGCCGAGGTGGGCCACGCCGAACTGGGCCGCGCCGCCTACCTCGCCGCGCTGGACGCGTACGTCTCCGGCACCCCCGAGGGCATGGCGGCCTGGATCACCCACTGCGGCCGGGCGGTCGAGCT
The DNA here is from genome assembly GCF_042892235.1 of Streptomyces sp. NPDC001816. NCBI lineage: Bacteria > Bacillati > Actinomycetota > Actinomycetes > Kitasatosporales > Streptomycetaceae > Streptomyces > Streptomyces sp. NPDC001816. The sequence goes on along the minus strand of NZ_JBIATY010000019.1, from coordinate 122,594 downwards.
GGGTGTGCGCGAGTCCACCGCGGTGTGCGAGGCGCTGCAGCGCGGGGCGGCCTGAGAAATCCTCCCGGACACGGGTTGCGGCGGTACGAGTCCTCGTACCGCCGCTGGCATGTTCACCGGGTTACCAAGCGTCCTCGATATGTCGCCCATCAGGTCGGGATCTTTGCCCGTCACCTGGTGCGGCTGGCCCGTAATCGACGGGTCGACGTCGCGTGGGTGCCCAATGTTCATACGTGGTCCGTGGGCCAAGTGCGTAGTAGTAGGTGATCCTCTCGGATGTCCTTTGGTCACGCGGGCCTTTGAGTCCTTTGTACTGCAGCCCCTGAGCAAGCGGAACCCCTGCCTGCACTTCTTTACTTTAGGGTTCAAACGAGGGTGAATCGGTCAGGATGTGACGCCGCGGCGTCGGCTGGCGTACCAGACGAGGCCGGCGGTGGCGGCCGCCGCTCCTATGGCCGCCGCCGCGACCAGGGTCGGGCGCGGCGGGACGGAGAACGCGGGCAGCCGCTGCTTGAGCCGGACCGGCCGGCGGAATTCCAGCACCGGCCATCCGCGCGCGACGGCCTCGCGGCGCAGCGCGCGGTCCGGGTTCACGGCGTGCGCGTGCCCGACCGCCTGGAGCATCGGCAGATCGGTCACCGAGTCGCTGTAGGCGTAGCAGCGGTCGAGGTCGTACCCCTCGGACGCGGCCAGTTCCCTGATCGCCTCGGCCTTGGTCGGGCCGTAGGCGTAGTACTCCACCTCGCCGGTGAAGCAGCCGTCCTCGCCGACGACCATGCGCGTGGCCACCACCCGGTCGGCGCCGAGCAGCTCGCCGATCGGCTCGACCACCTCGGCACCCGAGGTGGACACGATGACGACGTCGCGGCCGGCCGTGTGGTGCTCCTCGATGAGGGAAGCCGCCTCGTCGTAGATGATCGGGTCGATCAGGTCGTGCAGGGTCTCGGCGACGATCTCCCGCACCTGTTGGACGTTCCAGCCTCGGCACAGGGAGGCCATGTACTTGCGCATACGCTCCATCTGGTCGTGGTCGAGGCCGCCGACCAGGAAGACGAACTGGGCGTATGCGGTGCGCAGTGCGGCCCTGCGGTTGATCAGACCGCCCTGGTAGAACGACTTGCTGAAGGTGAGCGTGCTCGACTTCGCAATGACCGTCTTGTCCAGGTCAAAGAAGGCTGCTGCGCGGGGCAAGGAGTGGTTTTCCACGCCCCTGAGCATAGGCGCCCACCATTCGGCGTAAGGTGGGGCGCGTGGGTTTGCCTGAGAGGGCTCTCGGGTACACCATGGAAGTCACGGATCGTTCGCGACCGTGCTAACCCGGTCCGACTCCTCCCCCCCCGAGTCGGCCGTGGGGACGACCCCCGCTCTCCCCCCCGGCGGGGGTCGTCGCATGTCCGGGCGGGTTTTCTCCTCGTTTCAACGGTCGCGAGGCCGGTGGTGGGCGGCGTGGGCCGCCCCTTCGTCATGCCCACACTCCGTTACTCACGGTAATCGCAGCGCTGCTCTGCGGGAGTCGCGCAGGGGCCAGTACAGCGGTCACCGGTATGGGTGACGGCGATATTCACAACCGCTGAGTTGTCCACGGTTTTTGACCAAGATCCACACGATTTCCCGGTTCGTTGCACCGTGATTCCCACGTGCTCCGACCGCGGCGAGTTCATGGCCGGTTCTGATTGCCGGGGCGCGTATGGCCGGTTCCTATCGGCCGTTCATATGGAGGCCGGTTGCCGGTTCTTCACATCTTTGGGAATCGCGGGGCTGCAGAGGCTGCGCGGAAGACACAGCGAAGGGGGACCACACGTGACCGGAACCGTCACCCACGACCCGCCGCCCGCCACCGGAGGCCGGCCGGGACGGCCGCTCATCGTCACCGAGGACGCCGAACTGCTCGACGATCTGCTGCGCCTGTGCGCGGCCGCGGGCGCCACACCGGAGGTTCACCCCGGCGTGCCGGACCACGGCGGTGGCTGGGAAGCGGCCCCGCTCGTCCTGGTCGGCGACGACGCCGCCCGCCGGGTGCGCGGGACCGCACGCCGGCGCGGTGTGGTGCTGGTCGGCCGCGACCAGGACGACTCCGGGGTGTGGAAAAGGGCCGTCCAGATCGGCGCCGACCACGTCCTGATGCTGCCCGACGGCGAGCAGTGGCTGGTCGACCGGATCGCCGACGTCGCCGAGGGCGTCGGCCGCCCGGCCCTCACCGTCGGGATCATCGGCGGCCGGGGCGGGGCCGGCGCCTCCACGCTCGCCTGCGCGCTCGCCGTCACCTCCGCGCGCGAGGGACTGCGCACGCTCCTCGTGGACGCCGATCCGCTGGGTGGCGGACTCGACGTACTCCTCGGCGGTGAGAGCGCCGAGGGACTGCGCTGGCCCGCCTTCGCCGCCTCGCGCGGCAGGGTCGGCGGCGGCGCCCTGGAGGAGTCGCTGCCCGAACTGCACTCCCTGCGGGTGCTCAGCTGGGACCGCGGCGACTGCGTCGCGATCCCGCCCCAGGCCGTGCGCGCGGTGCTCGCCGCCGCCCGGCGGCGCGGCGGCACGGTCGTGGTCGACCTCCCGCGCCGCCTGGACGACGGGGTCGCCGAAGCCCTCGCCCAGCTCGACCTGGCACTCCTGGTCGTCCCGGCCGAACTGCGCGCGGTCGCGGCCGCGGGCCGGGTGGCCTCGGCGGTCGGCATGGTCGTCCGGGACCTGCGCCTCGCGGTCCGCGGGCCGTACGCACCCGGCCTGGACGACCGCGAGGTGGCCCGGCTGCTCGGCCTGCCCCTGGCCGGCGAGGTGCCCGTCGAACCGGCACTGCTGCGCCCCCAGGGTGCCGCGAAACCACCCGGCGCGACCGGACGCGGGCCCCTGGCCCGCTTCTGCACCACCTTCTGGGAGCAGGCGCTGGTCGAGGCGGGAGGCGCACGATGACGCTGCCCGGCCTTGACCGGGCCGACGGCGCGGCCCTGCTCGACGGAGTCCGGCGCCGGCTGGCCGAGAGCGGCGCCGAACCCACCCCCGCGCGCGTGGCCCAGGCACTGCGCGAACAGGGCCGGGTGCTGGGCGACGCCGAAGTCCTCGGCGCGGCCGAGCAGTTACGGTCCGAGCTCGTCGGCACCGGCCCCCTGGAGCCGTTGCTCGCCGACCCGAGCGTCACCGACGTCCTGGTGTCCGCCCCGGACCGGGTGTGGGTCGACCGCGGCGGCGGCCTGGAGCGGGCCCCGGTGACCTTCCCCGACGCGGCGGCCGTACGGCGCCTCGCGCAGCGGCTGGCCGCCGTGGCCGGACGCCGGCTGGACGACGCGCGGCCCTGGGCGGACGCCCGGCTGCCCGACGGGACCCGGCTCCACGCGGTGCTGCCGCCGGTGGCCGTCGGCTGCACGTGCCTGTCCCTGCGGGTGGTCCGTCCCCGGGCATTCACCCTCGAGGAACTGGTCGAGGCGGGCACCGTGCCGCCCGGCGGGGACCGGATCCTGCGGGCGCTGCTGGCGGCCCGGCTGTCCTTCCTCGTCAGCGGCGGCACCGGCAGCGGCAAGACGACCCTGCTGAGCGCCCTGCTCGGTCTGGTCGGGCCCGGTGAGCGGATCGTGCTCGCCGAGGACTCGGCCGAGCTGAGACCGGAACACCCGCACGTCGTACGGCTGGAAACCCGGCCCGCGAACCAGGAGGGCGCCGGCCTGGTCACCCTGGAGGACCTCGTCCGCCAGGCGCTGCGGATGCGGCCCGACCGGCTGGTCGTGGGCGAGGTGCGCGGCCCGGAGGTGGTCCACCTGCTGGCTGCGCTCAACACCGGCCACGAGGGCGGGTGCGGCACCGTGCACGCCAACACGGCCACGGACGTACCGGCCCGCCTGGAGGCGCTGGGGACGGCGGCCGGGCTCGACCGGGCCGCGCTGCACAGTCAGTTGGCGGCCGCGCTGGCCGTGGTGCTCCACCTCGTACGGGACCGGTCCGGGCGGCGCCGGATCGCCGAGGTGCACGTGCTGGAGCGGGATGACTCGGGGCTGGTGCGGACGGTGCCGGCGCTGCGGTGGGGCGCGCGGGCCTTTGCCCGGGAGCGCGGCTGGGAGCGGCTGCGGGAGCTGCTGCGCGGTGAGTTCGGGAGTGAGAGAGGCGACGGAAATGAGCACTGAGATGGCCATGAGCGCGGCGGCGGCCTGTGTCGGGGCGGCGGCCTGGCTGCTGGGCGGGCGGCACTACGGAGTGCGGCGGGCGCGGCTGCTGCTGGCCGGCGGCGGAGTGGTGGCGACCGGGCCGCCCACCTGGGACCAAGCCATGGCCGAACTGCGGCGACTGCACGGGAGGTTGGGTGCCGAGTGGTGGTCGCTCGCGGCCGGGCTGCTGCTCGCTGTGCTGGGTTCCTCGGTGATTCCGGCCGTCGCGGGGGCGGCCGGGGTGCCGGTGCTGCGCCGGATGCGGCTGGCCCGAGCGGCCGGACGGGACCGCGAGGGGCGCGCGGACGCGGTGATCGGCCTGTGCGGGGCGCTCGCCGGGGAGGTGCGTGCGGGACGGCAACCCGCTGAGGCACTGCTGCGGGCCGCGCGGGACTCCGGTGGGCTGGGGGACGCGCAGGCGGCCGTGGTCGCGGCGGCGCGGTTCGGCGGGGACGTGCCGGGCGCGCTGGCCGTCGCGGCCCGCCGGCCGGGCGCCGAAGGGCTGCTGGGGCTCGCCGCCTGCTGGCGGGTGGCCGTGGACCAGGGCGCCGGACTCGCGGCCGGCCTCGACCGGCTGGACGCGGCCCTGCGCGCCGAACGGGACCAGCGGGCCGACCTGCGCGCCCAGTTGGCGGGCGCCCGGGCGACGGCACTGCTGCTCGCTGCGCTGCCCGCCCTCGGGCTGCTCCTCGGCTCGGCCATGGGCGCCGACCCGCTGCGGGTGCTGCTGCACAGCGGGGCCGGCCTGGGCTGCCTGGTGGCCGGGGCGGCGTTCGAAGGGGCCGGGATGTGGTGGGCGGCGCGGATCGTGCGGGGAGCTGAGGCGGTATGAGCGGGGAAGTCGTCCACAGGCTGGGGACGGCCACGGCCGCCCTGCTGGCCCTCGGCTGGGCGGTCCGGCGGCTGGACATGACCCGGCGCCGACGCCGGGCGCGGCGCCGGGTGGCCGAACTGCTGGCCCAGGAGACGCACGACTCCGGGCCACCCTTCGAGATCGGTGGGGCGGTCCGGCGGTGGCTGCCCGTGGCCGGAGCGGCGTGCGGGGCGTGGGTGCTGGTCGGCGGGGTTGCCGGTGCGGTCGTGGGGCTCGGCGTCGGCGCGGGACTGTGGCGATGGCGGCGCCGGCAGCCGCGGGAGGGCCCGGCGGAGGAGATCGACACGGGCCTGGCCGCCCGCCAACTCCCGCTCGCCGCCGACCTGCTGGCGGCCTGCATCGCAGCCGGCGCCGGTCCGGTGATCGCGGCGCAGGCGGTGGGGGAGGCCCTCGGCGGACCCGTCGGGGACGCGCTGGCGCGGGGTGCGGCGGAGGTACGGCTGGGTGGCGAACCGGCCGATGCCTGGCGGCGGTTGGCCGCGCTGCCCGGCGCCGGTGCCCTGGCCCGGCTGCTGGAGCGGGCCGGCGAGTCGGGGCTGCCCGCGGCGGCGCCCGTCGCCCGCCTCGCCTCGGACGCCCGCGGGGAGTGGGCCCGCGACGCCACGGCCCGGGCGCGCCGGGCGGCCGTCATGGTCTCCGCGCCGGTGGGGCTGTGCTTCCTGCCCGCGTTCATCGCGATCGGTGTGCTGCCCGTGGTGATCGGGCTGGCGGGCGGAGTGGTGGGAGGAGGTGGGGGCTGAGGGGCGGCGCAGGTTGCAGGTGAGTCGGACATCGGACAACAGAGCTGGAACGAGAGGAGTTTGAGGTGCGGAACTTCAAGGTGCGGGACAGGGCCGTGAGGCTTTGGGTGCGGCTGCGGGAGCGGTGCCGCGGGGACGCGGGAATGGTGACGTCCGAGTACGCGATGGGGATCGTCGCGGCGGTCGGGTTCGCGTTGCTGCTCTACGAGGTCGTCACCAGTGGCCAGGTCAAGGCGGAGTTGCAGGCCATCGTGAAGCGAGCCCTCAGTGCGCGGATGTGAGCGAGGGGCGGACCGGGGGTTCGTGACCGCGGAGTCGGCCATGGTGCTGTCCGTGCTGGTGGCGTTCACCATGGCGCTGGTCTGGGCGTTGCTCGTGGTGGCGGCGCAGATCCAGTGTGTGGACGCCGCCCGCACGGGCGCCCGGGCCGCCGCCCGGCAGGACCCGCCCGGCGCGGTGGTGGAGGTGACCCAGGAGGCGGCCCCGCGTGGGGCACGGGTGACGGTCGGCCGGGAGGGCGACCAGATCCACGTGACAGTGGTGGCCAAGCCGCCGCTGCTGACCGGCCTGCCGTTCCAGGTACGGGAGGAGGCCGTGGCAGCGGCGGAGGACGCGGTCGGAGCGGGCCCGGGTACGGCTGCGGGGACCGGGGAGGTGGGGCCGTGAAGGGCTGGCCCGGACTTGGGGACCGGGGAGGCGGGGTCGTGAAGGGCCACCCTGGCAGCGGGGATCTGGGAGTGGAGCCGCGACGCGTCGGCCCGGCGGTGGCCGTGGGGATCTGGGAGGTGGAGCCGTGATGCGCCGGCCCTGCGATGGCCGTGGGGATCTGGGAGGTGGAGCCGTGACGCGCCGGCCCGGCGGTGGCCGCAGGGACCTGGGAGGTGAAGCCGTGACGCATCGGCCCGGCGGTGGCCGCGGGGACCCGGGAGGTGGAGCCGCGACGCGCCGGCCCTGCGATGGCCGTGTGGACCCTGGCGGTGAGGCCGTGGATCGCAGTCCTGACTGTGAGGACCTCGGAGGCAGGAGCCTGAAGCGCCGTCGGCGGGGCCTCCGGGGCTCGGATCGGGGGTCCGCCACCATCTGGAGCCTTGGGGCGATTGCCGTGCTCTGTGTGGTCTTCGGTGCCGTGCTTGCGCTCGGGCAGGCCGTTGTCGTGCGGCACCGGGCGGCCGGCGGTGCGGACCTGGCGGCGCTCGCGGCGGCGGACCACTGGGCCGAGGGCGGTGCGGAGGCCTGCGTCCGGGCGGAGCGGGTGGCGGCCGCACAGGGGGCCCGGTTGGTGCGGTGCGCGATCGTGGGCGAGACCTCGGACGTGACGGCGGCGTCGGGACGGGGGCCGTTCGCGGCGGAGGTCAGGGCCAGAGCCGGGCCGGCAGGGCCGGTGCCGCCGGGACCCGTGCCGTCCGCCGTGCCGGGTGAGGCAGCCGGCTCGGACGCCGCGCCCCTCAGCCCTCGTCCGGCTTCTCCTCCGGCGCCCCCCGCAACAGCACCGTGAGGAGCCGTACGGCGCCCCTCTTGTGCAGCGGATCGTTGCCGTTGCCGCACTTGGGGGACTGGATGCAGGAGGGGCAGCCGGAGTCGCACTCGCAGGAGGCGATGGCCTCCCGGGTGGCGGCGAGCCAGTCGCGGGCGGTGTGGAAGGCGCGCTCGGCGAAGCCCGCTCCGCCAGGGTGGCCGTCGTAGACGAAGACCGTGGGCAGGAGCGTGTCGGGGTGGAGCGGCACCGACACGCCGCCGATGTCCCAGCGGTCGCAGGTCGCGAAGAGGGGCAGCAGGCCGATCGAGGCGTGCTCGGCGGCGTGCAGGGAGCCGCCGAGGATCTCCGGGTTGATCCGGGCCTCGTCCAGCTGGTCCTCGGTGACCGTCCACCACACCGCGCGCGTGCGCAGCGTACGAGGAGGGAGGTCGAGTTTCGTCTCGCCCAGCACTTCGCCCGTGATGAGTCGTCTGCGAAGGAAGGAGACCACCTGGTTGGTGACTTCGACGGAGCCGTAGCAGAGGCGGCCGGAGCCCCAGGGCACCTCGATGTCCGTCTCCAGGACGGAGACGGACGTGGTGTCGCGGGCGACGGTCGAGTACGGCGGGTCGGCCTGCTCGACCAGGGCGACCGAGGCCTCCAGGTCGAGGGAGCGGACGAGGTAGGTGCGGCCCTGGTGCAGGTGCACGGCGCCCTCGTGGACCGTGGAGTGGGCGGCGCCGGCGTCCACCGTGCCGAGCAGGCGTCCCGTGCCCTCCTCGACGACCTGCACCGGCCGCCCGCCCGCGCCCCGGATGTCGGTCAGGTCGGCGGCCCGTTCCTGGCGCGTCCAGTGCCAGGCCTTCGTTCGGCGGCGCAGCAGCTTCGCGGCCTCCAGCTGCGGCAGCAGCTCTTCGCACGCGGGGCCGAAGAGGTCCAGGTCCTCCTCGGTCAGCGGGATCTCCGCGGCGGCGGCGCACAGGTGCGGGGCGAGGACGTAGGGGTTGTCGGGGTCGAGGACCGTGGATTCGACCGGTTGGTCGAACAGGGCCTCGGGGTGGTGGACGAGGAAGGTGTCCAGCGGGTCGTCGCGGGCCACCAGCACCGCCAGGGCGCCCTGCCCGGAGCGGCCCGCCCGGCCCGCCTGCTGCCACAGGGAGGCGCGCGTGCCCGGGTACCCGGCGATCACCACCGCGTCCAGGCCCGAGACGTCCACGCCCAGCTCCAGGGCCGTCGTGGCGGCGAGGCCGAGGAGTTCCCCGGAGTGCAGGGCGCGTTCCAGGGCGCGGCGCTCCTCGGGGAGGTAGCCGCCACGGTAGGCCGCGACACGCCGGACCAGGGAACGGTCCACTTCGGCGAGCCGCTCCTGGGCGATCACCGAGATCAGCTCGGCGCCGCGCCGGGAGCGAACGAAGGCGACCGAGCGCACGCCCTGCACGGTGAGGTCGGTCAGCAGGTCGGCGGTCTCGGCGGTGGCGGTACGCCGGACGGGTGCACCCTTCTCGCCGTGCAGTTCGGTGAGCGGGGGCTCCCAGAGGGCGAAGACGAGTTCCCCGCGCGGGGAGGCGTCGTCGGCGACCTCGACCACCGGCAGGCCGGTCAGCCGGCGGGCGGCGACGGCGGGCTCGGCGGCGGTCGCGGAGGCCAGCAGGAAGACGGGCGAGGCGCCGTAGCGGGCGCACAGGCGGCGCAGCCGGCGCAGTACCTGGGCGACGTGCGAGCCGAAGACGCCCCGGTAGGTGTGGCACTCGTCGATGACGACGTACTTGAGCGACTTCAGGAAGGAGGACCAGCGGGGGTGGGACGGCAATATGCCCCGGTGCAGCATGTCGGGGTTGGTCAGGACGTAGTTGGCGTACTGGCGGACCCACTCGCGTTCCTCGAACGGCGTGTCGCCGTCGTACACGGCCGGGCGTACCGATGTGCCCAGCGGTTGTGAAAGTTCCTTCACCGACCGGCACTGGTCCGCCGCGAGCGCCTTGGTGGGCGCGAGGTAGAGGGCGGTGGCGCCACGGCCGTTGGGGGCCTCGGAGCCGTCCAGGAGGGCGGACAGGACGGGCACGAGGTAGGCGAGGGACTTGCCGGAGGCGGTGCCGGTGGCGACGACCACCGAATCGCCGTCCAGGGCGTGCTCGGCGGCCACCGCCTGGTGGGCCCAGGGGTGCTCGATGCCGCCCGCCTGCACGGCCGCGATCACTTCCGAGCGAATTCGATCAGGCCAGACGGCATGCCGACCCGCGCGCGGGGGCAAGTGCTCCGTATGAGTGATGCGCGCGGAGCGGCTCGGCCCCGAGGCGAGCCGGTCCAGGACGGTGCCCGGAGACGGGCGGGACGCCGGGTCTGCCAGGGGTCGATCGGATCGGTGATTCTTGGCCATCGGCACCGAGTGTGTCACTGGCGTAGCGGACAATGGAGCTAAGGCGTCGTGCACGCCTGCCGTTAAGTGATTGAATGCCATCGCGGCTGGCGATGCGTCCCGGGGGCCGCAAGCCGAGGTGTCCCGAGGGGCGACCGCTCGATAGCAAGGTGCTGGAGGATCCGTGGACCTGTCCCTGTCGACCCGTACCGTCGGCGATCGTACGGTCGTCGAGGTCGGTGGCGAAATCGATGTATACACCGCGCCCAAGCTGCGCGAGCAGCTGGTCGAGCTGGTGAACGACGGGAATTTCCACCTCGTCGTCGACATGGAGGGCGTGGACTTCCTCGACTCCACCGGGCTCGGCGTGCTGGTTGGCGGCCTGAAGCGGGTGCGTGCCCACGAGGGCTCGCTGCGCCTGGTCTGCAACCAGGAGCGCATTCTGAAGATCTTCCGCATCACCGGCCTCACCAAGGTGTTCCCGATCCACACCTCGGTCGAGGAAGCGGTGGCGGCCACCGACTGACACCGGGCCGATCGCCGGCTCCGGACCACCCATCGGTCCGGACGCCGGTCGGTCCCGCCCCGGGCCGGTGTGTCCGGGGCCCAGAAGTTCATCAGGGGGTGTGGGCTCTCGGCGCCCCGCCCCCGGATCGCACGCCCGTAGTCGCGAGGGGGATGCATGGCCACCGTCGAACTCCGCTTCAGCGCGCTGCCCGAGCACGTCCGTACCGCCCGGCTGGTGGCGGCTGCGGTGGCGCGCAGGGCCGGAGTGGACGAGGCCGTCCTGGACGAGGTCCGGCTCGCCGTCGGTGAGGCCTGCTCGCGTGCCGTCGGACTGCACCAGAGCAACGCCATCATGGCACCCGTGAAGGTCGCGCTGATCGAGGAGGAGAAACAGTTCTCCATCGAGGTCGGCGACGAGGCCCCGCATGCCGCCCCCGCCGAGCGGGTGGCCGGCGGTGCCGCTGCGGACGCGGACGTGGAGGCGGAGGAGGACGAGATGGGCCTCGCCGTCATCAGCGGCCTCGTGGACGACGTGGAGGTCACCACGGGCGAGAACGGTGGGCTGATCCGTATGAGCTGGCCCACTGCCCCGCCGGCCGCGGCACTCGCCTGAACGACCCCCGCGCACAGCGCATCGAAGGGCCCTGCTGAGCAGGGCCCTTCGTGTTGCTTCCAGCATCGTTTCCGGCGACCCTGGAATTCGTGAAGGAATTCACGATCGATAGCCTGATAATTCGATCAAGCATCAATCTGGTCGTCAATGCCTTTGAGGCATTACCGCTTTCGGGTTCCCTGGCGCGATCCCGATCATTTGCTGAAGAGCACAAGAAGGCCAATTCCGCTTACCGCGCCCTGTTTAGATCGCGATCGGGTACCTACAATCCGTCCACATCTTGAGCTCAGCCCAAGCGTCAAGGAGGACGAATGGCGGGGCTTTCTACCCCTCATCAGTTGGGCCAACCCACAACCTTCGCAGCAGCGGTCCTGACCGACGACAACCGGATCATCGTGGCGGTGATCGCGGCCGTCGCCCTGGCCGCGCTCGTGGTCGCGGGTGTCCTGGTGCGCCAGGTGCTGGCAGCGGGCGAGGGCACCGACAGCATGAAAAAGATCGCCGAGGCGGTCCAGGAGGGCGCCAAGGCGTATCTCGCCCGGCAGCTGCGCACGCTCGGCGTATTCGCCGTCGTCGTCTTCTTCCTGCTCATGCTGCTGCCCGCGGACGACTGGAATCAGCGCGCCGGCCGGTCGGTGTTCTTCCTGATCGGCGCGGCGTTCTCGGCGGCCACCGGCTATATCGGCATGTGGCTGGCCGTGCGCAGCAATGTGCGGGTCGCCGCGGCGGCCCGGGAGGCGACCCCGGGCCCGGGTGAACCGCAAAAGGATCTCACCACCGTTTCACACACCGCGATGAAGATCGCATTTCGCACGGGCGGCGTCGTCGGCATGTTCACGGTGGGCCTCGGCCTGCTGGGCGCCTCCTGTGTGGTGCTGGTGTACGCGGCCGACGCGCCGAAGGTGCTCGAGGGCTTCGGCCTCGGTGCCGCCCTGATCGCCATGTTCATGCGTGTGGGCGGCGGCATCTTCACCAAGGCCGCCGACGTCGGCGCCGACCTGGTCGGCAAGGTCGAGCAGGGCATTCCGGAGGACGATCCGCGCAATGCCGCGACCATCGCCGACAACGTGGGCGACAACGTCGGCGACTGCGCCGGCATGGCGGCCGACCTGTTCGAGTCGTACGCCGTCACCCTGGTGGCCGCACTGATCCTCGGCAAGGTCGCCTTCGGCGACTCCGGGCTCGCCTTCCCGCTGCTCGTGCCCGCCATCGGCGTGGTCACCGCCATGATCGGCATCTTCGCGGTCGCCCCGCGGCGCGCCGACCGCAGCGGCATGACGGCGATCAACCGCGGCTTCTTCATCTCCGCGGCGATCTCCCTCGTCCTGGTCGCGATCGCGGTCTTCGTCTATCTGCCCGCGAAGTACTCCGACCTCGCCGGCGTCACCGACGCGGCGATCCGGGGCAAGGAGGGCGACCCGCGGATCCTCGCGCTGGTCGCGGTCGCCATCGGCATCCTGCTCGCCGCCGTGATCCAGCAGCTGACCGGCTACTTCACCGAGACGAACCGCCGCCCGGTCAGGGACATCGGCAAGACCTCCCTCACGGGCCCGGCCACCGTCATCCTCTCCGGCATCTCGCTGGGTCTGGAATCGGCCGTCTACACCGCCCTGCTCATCGGCCTCAGCGTGTACGGGGCGTTCCTGCTCGGCGGTACGTCGATCATGCTGGCGCTGTTCGCGGTCGCCCTGGCCGGTACCGGCCTGCTCACCACGGTCGGCGTGATCGTCGCCATGGACACCTTCGGTCCGGTCTCCGACAACGCGCAGGGCATCGCCGAGATGTCCGGCGACGTCACGGGCGCGGGCGCGCAGGTGCTCACCAACCTGGACGCGGTCGGCAACACCACCAAGGCCATCACCAAGGGCATCGCCATCGCCACCGCCGTCCTCGCGGCCTCGGCGCTCTTCGGGTCGTACCGGGACGCGATCACGACCAGCGTGCAGGACGTCGGGGCGAAGCTCACCGGGCCGGGTGCGCCGATGAGCCTGTCGCTGGACATCTCGCAGCCCAACAACCTGGTCGGTCTCATCGCGGGTGCCGCGGTCGTCTTCCTCTTCTCCGGACTCGCCATCAACGCCGTGTCGCGCTCGGCGGGTTCGGTGGTGTTCGAGGTGCGGCGGCAGTTCCGCGAGCACCCCGGGATCATGGACTACACGGAGAAGCCCGAGTACGGGCGCGTCGTCGACATCTGCACCAAGGACGCCCTGCGCGAGCTGGCCACGCCCGGTCTGCTCGCCGTGATGGCGCCGATCTTCATCGGGTTCACCCTCGGTGTCGGCGCGCTCGGTTCGTACCTCGCGGGAGCGATCGGCGCGGGCACGCTGATGGCGGTGTTCCTCGCCAACTCCGGTGGCGCCTGGGACAACGCCAAGAAGCTGGTGGAGGACGGTCATCACGGCGGCAAGGGCAGTGAAGCCCACGCGGCCACGGTGATCGGCGACACGGTCGGCGACCCCTTCAAGGACACCGCGGGGCCGGCGATCAACCCGCTGCTGAAGGTCATGAACCTGGTCTCGCTGCTCATCGCGCCCGCGGTGATCAAGTTCTCCTACGGCAGCGACAAGAACATCGGTGTACGCATCGCGATCGCGGTCCTGGCGCTCGTGGTGATCGTCGTGTCGGTGTACGTCTCCAAGCGGCGCGGCATCGCGGTGGGCGACGACGACGGCGCCGAGCGGGTCTCCAACTCGGCTGATCCGGCGGTGGTTTCGTAGGCCGTCCGGACCGGGCCTGCACAACGGGCGGGCGGGTGGCGCGTGCTGACGCGCCGCCCGCCCGCCTTCGTGTGTGGGCTCGCCCACGTCGTGAGCCTTCTCTCCCATGGCGTAAAGAGTCACAAAAGCTGACTAATGGGGCGTTCGGCATGTGGAGAACGCCGGTCCGCGTGTAGATTCCGGGGGCCGAGAGCCATGGAAGGGACCAATCCGGTGAACAAGAAGCTCGCGGCCGCACTGTCCAGCGGTGCGGTACTGGTAGTGGCGTTGTCGGGATGCAGCAGCAACAAGGACAGCGGACCCGACCCCAAGCTGGTGGCCTGGGCCAAGACGGTGTGCGACGCGGTGCCCGCGCAGGACGCGAAGATCAGGGCGGCGAACGCGTCGATAGCCAAGATCGCCACGGACAGCAACCTGCCGCCGAAGACGGCCAAGGCGACGTACTCGCAGGCCTTCCAGGACATGGCCGACGGCTACAAGGCGCTCGCCGCGGCCATCAACAGCGCAGGAGCGCCCCCCGGCGTCGACGGCGGCGCCAAGCGGCAGCAGGACGCCACCAAGAACCTGAGCGGTCTGTCCTCCTCGTACGCCGACCTGAAGAAGCAGGTCGACGATCTCGACACCAAGGACCAGGGCAAGTTCGCCCAGGGGCTGCACGAGGTCGCCGACCAGACGAAGCAGATCGGCAAGCAGAGCAACAGCGGCACGGAGGCGCTGAAGCGGCTGGAGCAGGGCGATGTCCAGGCGGCCATCGCCAAGCAGCCCAGCTGTCAGGTCGCCGCGTCGGCGTCGGCGTCGGCCCCGGCGACGACCGGCTGACATCGGCCCACGGCCCGTGCTGAGGCGGCCCCCGGCCGCCCGCGCGGGCCACAATGGGGGGCGTGACTGACTCCGGCCTCGCCCCCCTGCCCGCCACCGACCGGCCCGAGGTCGCCGCGCGCCTGCGCGACGCCCTGCTCGCCGCCTCCTTCACCGCCGACGGGCTGCTCGATCTGCTCGGCGCCCCCGCCTACGCGGCGCTGGCCCGCAGCGAGACGGTGCCCGCCCTGCGGGCCACCCGCGGCGACACGCCGCTGGAGACGCTCGTACGGCTTTTCCTGCTCCAGCAACCGGTGCCCCACGCGCGCGTGGCGGCCGTTCTGCCGGTCGAGGAGGCCCTGGAGGGCGGGTGGCTCCTGCGCGTGGGCGGCGACGAGGTGGCCGCGACCGTGGACGTACGGCCCTACGGGGGTCCCGGCGGCGAGGACTGGTTCATCGTGTCCGACCTGGGCTGTGCGGTCGGCGGCGCGGGCGGCATCGGCCGGCGAGGCCATCAGACAGATACGGCCGTCGTCCTCGGTGTCGGCGGTGCCTCCATGACCCTCGCCGGCATCACCGTCCGTACGCCCGTCGCCTCCGCGCTCGACCTCGGCACCGGCTCCGGCATCCAGGCGCTGCACGCCTCCCAGCACGCCACGCGCGTGACGGCCACCGACGTCAACCCGCGCGCGCTGCACATCACCGCGCTCACGCTCGCGCTCTCCGGCGCGCCCGCCGCCGACCTGCGCGAGGGCTCGCTGTTCGAGCCGGTTCGCAACGACGAGACGTTCGATCTGATCGTGTCCAACCCGCCGTTCGTGATCTCGCCGGGTGCCCGACTGACGTACCGCGACGGCGGGATGGGCGGGGACGATCTGTGCCGCTCGCTCGTTCAAGGAGCGAGCGACCGCCTGAACGAGGGCGGGTTCGCGCAGTTCCTCGCCAACTGGCAGCACGTCGCGGGGGAGGACTGGCAGGACAGACTCAGGTCATGGGTGCCGCGCGGGTGCGATGCCTGGATCGTGCAGCGCGAGGTGCAGGACATCACGCAGTACGCCGAGCTGTGGCTCAGGGACGCCGGCGACCACCGCGGTGACCCCGCGGAGTACCAGGCGCGGTACGACGCCTGGCTCGACGAGTTCGAGGCGCGCAAGGTCAAGGCGATCGGCTTCGGCTGGATCACCCTGCGCAGGACCGGGGCCGCCGAGCCCTCGGTCACCGTGGAGGAATGGCCGCACCCGGTCGAACAGCCGCTCGGGGAGGCGATCCGGGCGCACTTCGACCGCCTCGACTTCCTCCGGGAGTACGACGACGCGGCCCTGCTCGAAGGTCACTTCAGGCTGGCCGCCGAAGTGGTCCAGGAGCAGGTCGGGCTGCCCGGCGCCGAGGACCCGGAGCACGTGGTGCTGCGCCAGCATCGCGGGATGCGCCGCGCCACGAAGGTGGACACGATCGGCGCGGGCTTCGCGGGCGTGTGCGACGGCACGCTGAGCGCCGGCCGCATCCTGGACGCCATCGCCCAGCTGGTCGGCGAGGACCCGGTGCTGCTGCGCGACCGCACGCCCGCGCAGATCCGGCTGCTGGTGGAGCAGGGCTTCCTGGACCCGGTGGTGTGAGGCGGGTACGGCGGCCGGGCCGGGTGCCGTAGCCCGGCTACCCGAGCCGTCGTACTCGCGTCCGGATCGGGGTCGTATGCCGGTGGCACGGGTGGGGGCGCGCCGGTGCCGGTAAAACGGCCGGAAAATTACGGGTGCCGGGCCGGGCCGACCTTGTTCGAGTGTGTGTTCGAGGTCACGTCGGCCTGCCGTTCACCCCGATGTCGCCCGCCCGTCTCCCGCGCGTGGCACCCTCCCCGCGCTGGGTAGGGGCGGACGGCACGAAAGGGGCGGGCGGGTCATGGAGAGCGGGCCGGCGATCTTCGCGGGAGTGGTGTTCGCCCTGTTCGGGGGCGCTCTGCTGGTGTGGACCGGGACTCGGGTGCGGCGTGGTGAACCAGTCGCCCAGGGTGTGAGTCAGGTCGCATCGGCCACCCTCGCCGGCGCCGCCGGAGTCATCGCGCTGGGCCTTGCCGCGTACTGCCTTACCCGCCTCTGACATCGGCGACCGTACTGTCGTACGAGTAATGGGAGCGTCACGCTCCGGACAGGGGAGGAGACGTCACCGGACACTCCGGGCGGCAGGAATGCCGGTAGTCGGGTTACCGTTCGAGTGGCCGTTGTGGGCTTTTCCCGTTTGACACGGGGGCGGGATGTAGCGTCACACTCCGCAGCGTCACACGAGCCAGAAGCACGCCGCGACCCCGGGACCAGGGCCTGGGGGGAGGCCACAGCGTCGACCGGAGAGAAGAGCGAAGTTGTCCCCGACCAGCGAGACCGCACAGGGCGGCCGCCGACTCGTCATCGTCGAGTCGCCTGCCAAGGCGAAGACGATCAAGGGCTACCTCGGCCCCGGCTACGTAGTCGAAGCGAGCGTCGGGCACATCCGTGACCTCCCCAACGGCGCCGCGGAGGTGCCCGAGAAGTACACCGGCGAGGTCCGCCGCCTCGGGGTGGACGTCGAGCACGACTTCGAGCCGATCTATGTCGTCAACGCCGACAAGAAGGCCCAGGTCAAGAAGCTCAAGGACCTGCTGAAGGACTCCGACGAGCTCTTCCTCGCCACCGATGAGGACCGCGAGGGCGAGGCCATCGCGTGGCACCTCATGGAGGTCCTGAAGCCCAAGGTCCCGGTCAAGCGCATGGTGTTCCACGAGATCACCAAGGACGCGATCCGCGAGGCCGTCGCCAACCCGCGCGACCTCAACCAGCGCATGGTCGACGCCCAGGAGACCCGCCGCATCCTCGACCGCCTCTACGGCTACGAGGTCTCGCCGGTCCTGTGGAAGAAGGTCATGCCGCGTCTGTCGGCCGGCCGCGTCCAGTCGGTCGCGACCCGGCTCGTGGTGGAGCGGGAACGCGAGCGCATCGCGTTCCGTTCGGCCGAGTACTGGGACCTGACGGGCACCTTCGCGACCGGCCGCGCGGGGGATCCGTCGGACCCGTCGTCGCTGCTCGCCCGCCTGCAGAGCGTCGACGGCAGGCGCGTCGCGCAGGGCCGCGACTTCGACTCCCTGGGACAGCTCAAGAGCGCGAACACCCTCCACCTCGACGAGGCGAACGCCCGCGCCCTCGCCGCCGCCCTGGAGAACACCCGCTTCTCCGTGCGCTCGGTCGAGTCCAAGCCGTACCGCCGCTCGCCGTACGCCCCGTTCCGTACGACGACGCTGCAGCAGGAGGCCAGCCGCAAGCTCGGCTTCGGCGCGAAGGCCACGATGCAGGTCGCGCAGAAGCTGTACGAGAACGGCTACATCACGTACATGCGTACGGACTCCACGACGCTGAGCGACACCGCGGTCTCGGCCGCCCGCGCCCAGGTCACGCAGCTGTACGGCGCCGATTACCTGCCCCCGCAGCCGCGCACCTACGCCGCCAAGGTCAAGAACGCCCAGGAGGCGCACGAGGCGATCCGCCCCTCGGGTGATCGTTTCCGCACCCCGGCGGAGACCGGCCTGACCGGCGACCAGTTCAAGCTCTACGAGCTGATCTGGAAGCGGACCGTCGCCTCCCAGATGA
The DNA here is from genome assembly GCF_042892235.1 of Streptomyces sp. NPDC001816. Taxonomy (NCBI): domain Bacteria; kingdom Bacillati; phylum Actinomycetota; class Actinomycetes; order Kitasatosporales; family Streptomycetaceae; genus Streptomyces; species Streptomyces sp. NPDC001816. The sequence continues at coordinate 104,792 of NZ_JBIATY010000019.1, read as the reverse complement.
AGGACGCGACCGGGAACAGCGTGACCGTGAAGATCGGCGGCACCGCCGCCGACGGCCGGGACGTCGAGTTCAGCGCCTCCGGCAAGACGATCACCTTCCACGGCTTCCTGAAGGCCTACGTCGAGGGCGCCGACGACCCGAACGCCGAGCTGGACGACCGCGAGCGCCGCCTGCCGCAGGTCGCCGAGGGCGACGGGCTGTCCGCCGAGGAGATCACGGTCGACGGCCACGCCACCAAGGCCCCGGCCCGCTACACCGAGGCCTCCCTGGTCAAGGAGCTGGAAGAGCGCGAGATCGGCCGCCCGTCGACGTACGCGTCGATCATCGGCACGATCCTCGACCGCGGCTACGTGTTCAAGAAGGGCACGGCCCTGGTGCCGTCCTTCCTGTCCTTCGCCGTGGTCAACCTCCTGGAGAAGCACTTCGGGCGGCTCGTCGACTACGACTTCACCGCCAAGATGGAGGACGACCTCGACCGCATCGCCCGCGGCGAGGCCCAGGCAGTGCCGTGGCTGAAGCGCTTCTACTTCGGCGAGGGCACGGTCACGGGTGCGGCGGAGGCCGGCAACGGCGACGGGGACCACCTCGGCGGCCTCAAGGAGCTGGTGACCGACCTGGGCGCGATCGACGCGCGCGAGGTCTCCTCGTTCCCGGTGGGCAACGACATCGTGCTGCGCGTCGGCCGCTACGGCCCGTACATCGAGCGCGGCGAGAAGGACACCGAGCAGCACCAGCGCGCCGACATCCCGGACGACCTGGCGCCGGACGAGCTGAGCGTCGAGCTGGCCGAGGAACTGCTGGCCAAGCCGAGCGGCGACTTCGAGCTGGGCGCCCACCCGGAGACCGGCAACATGATCGTCGCCAAGGACGGCCGCTACGGCCCGTACGTCACGGAGATCCTTCCCGAGGGCACCCCGAAGACGGGCAAGAACGCGGTCAAGCCGCGCACCGCCTCCCTCTTCAAGTCCATGGCGCCGGACACGGTGACCCTTGAAGAGGCGCTGATGCTGATGTCCCTGCCGCGCATCGTCGGCACCGACGCCGACGGCGTGGAGATCACCGCGCAGAACGGCCGCTACGGCCCGTACCTGAAGAAGGGCACGGACTCGCGCTCGCTGCAGTCCGAGGACCAGATCTTCGCGATCACGCTGGAGGAGGCGCAGGCGATCTACGCCCAGCCGAAGCAGCGGGGCCGCGCGGCCGCCAAGCCGCCGCTGAAGGAGCTGGGCGAGGACCCGGTCTCCGGCAAGCCGGTCGTGGTCAAGGACGGCCGCTTCGGTCCGTACGTCACCGACGGCGAGACCAACGCGACCCTGCGCTCCGGCGACAGTGTGGAAACGATCACTCCGGAGCGCGGCTTCGAGCTGCTCGCCGAGAAGCGGGCGAAGGGGCCCGCCAAGAAGACGGCGAAGAAGGCCACGGCCAAGAAGGCCGCTCCGGCGAAGAAGACCGCCGCCAAGAAGACGGCGGCGAAGAAGACGACCGCGGCCGCGAAGAAGACCACGGCGAAGAAGACGACGGCCAAGAAGGCGACGGCTTCGAAGGCGACCGCCTCCGGCACGGAGGACTGACGCTCCGCCGGAGCGGCGCCCGGTGCGCTGCTCCGGCTTCGCGAAACGAACGCCCCGGCATCACTTTGGTGTCGGGGCGCGCGCATGCCCGGACGGCCTGGGTGTGCTGTCGGTGGCTGCCGATAGGCTGAACGCATGACGCGAGCCGAGCAGCCAACGGCCCCCACCACCGAACCGGACGACGCACTCGTCGCGGACTCCCGCGAGCGCGCCGTCCGCTCCCTGCTGCGCCGACCGGAGCTTCGGCGCCTGTGGAGCGCGCAGCTCGTGAGCGGTGTCGGCGACACCCTCGCGCTGCTGGTGCTGGTCCTTCTCGTCCTCCAGGCGGCCATCGTCGAGGGCTCCTTCGGCGGCGGCTACCGAGGCGTGGCGTTCGCAGTGGCGACCGTCTTCGCGGCGCGCATCCTCGCCGCGCTGCTCTTCGGCGCGGTACTGCTCGGCCCGCTGACCACGCTCACCTCCCAGGACGGCCCGCTCGACCGCCGCTGGACGATGGCCGGCGCCGACGGCGTGCGGGCCGCGCTGCTGATCGTCGCGCCTCTGTGGATCGACTGGACCCCGGACAACGCACTCGCGGTCCTGCTGGTCACCGCCTTCGTCACCGGCGTCGCCGAGCGGCTGTGGACGGTGTGCCGGGAGAGCGCGGCCCCCGCCCTGCTGCCCGCCCCGCCCCCGGAGGGGGCGACGGTACGGCCGCTGCCGGACCACCTGGACGCCCTGCGCCGCCTCGCGCTGCGCACCAGCTTCCTGGCCGTCCCGCTGGCCGCCGCCGCCCTGGTCGTCGCCGCCCTGCTGAACAACCTGCTCGGCACCGTGGTGGCCTGGTTCGACCAGCACCAGGCGGCCCTCGGGTCGTACGTGGCGGCTGGACTGTTCGCCGCGTCCCTGTCCGTGGTCGCCTTCCTGGAGCTGCCGGACACGCGCACCCCGCGCCCGCGCTCCCCGCTGGAGGGCCTGCGCCGTCCGCGCACCGGCACGGGCGTCGACAAGGGCCGTACGGGCGCCATCCCGCTGCTCGTCCCGGCCTGCGCCGCCGTGGCCGGAGCCATCGCCGCCGCGGTCGCGGTGTGCGTGCTGCACGCCAAGGACCTGGGCGGCGGCCCGGTCCTGTACGGCCTGCTGGTGCTGGGCCTGACCGGCGGTGTCGCCGTCGGCATCCGGACGGCGCCCTCGGTGCTGCCCTCGCTCTCGCGCCGCCGGCTCCTGGCCCTCGCGATCGCCTTCACCGGTATCGCCCTGCTGGCCGCCGGGCTCGTCCCGGACGTCACCTCCGTGCTGCTGATCGTCACCCTGGCCGGTGTCGCCGCAGGCGTGGCCGCGAACACCGGGCACGCCCTGCTCGACCAGGAGACCGAGGAGTACCGCAGGGCCCGCACCACCGAGCACCTGCACGCGGTCGTACGGGTCTTCATAGCGCTCGGTGCCCTGATCGCCCCCCTGGTAGCGGCGCTGATCGGCCCGCACCGGCTGGAGAACGGCAGGTTCGTCTTCGCACACGGCGGTGCCGCCTTCACGCTGATGCTGGTCGGCGCGCTGCTGCTGCCGGTGGCAGCGCTGGTGCTCGCCAAGGTCGACGACCGCTCCGGCGTCCCGCTGCGCCAGGACCTGAAGGACGCGCTGCTCGGCGGCGACGACCCCGTCCAGGCCCCGGCGGCGAACGGCTTCTTCATCGCCCTGGAGGGCGGCGACGGCGCCGGCAAGTCCACCCAGGCCGAGGCGCTCGCGGAGTGGATCCGCGCCAAGGGCCACGAGGTCGTCCTCACCCGCGAGCCGGGCGCCACCCCCGTGGGCAAGCGGCTGCGCTCGATCCTGCTGGACGTGTCCTCGGCGGGCCTGTCGCACCGCGCGGAGGCGCTGCTGTACGCCGCCGACCGGGCCGAGCACGTCGACACCGTCGTACGGCCCGCCCTGGAGCGCGGCGCCGTCGTCATCTCGGACCGGTACATCGACTCGTCCGTGGCCTACCAGGGCGCGGGCCGCGACCTGTCCCCGACCGAGATCGCCCGCATCAACCGCTGGGCGACCGACGGGCTCGTCCCGCACCTCACCGTCCTGCTGGACGTCGCGCCGGAGGCCGCCCGCGAGCGGTTCACCGAGGCGCCCGACCGGCTGGAGTCGGAGCCCGCCGAGTTCCACGCGCGCGTGCGGGCCGGTTTCCTCACCCTCGCCGCCTCCGACCCGGGCCGCTACCTGGTCGTGGACGCCGCGCAGGAGCCCGAGGCCGTCACCACTGTGATCCGGCACCGGCTCGACACCGTGCTGCCGCTCTCCGAGGCCGAGATCAAGGCCCAGGAGGAGGCGCGGAAGAAGGCCGAGGAGGAGGCGCGCCGCAAGGCCGAGGAAGAGGCCGCGCGCAAGGCCGAGGAGGAGCGCCTGGAGCGCGAGCGCGAGGAGCAGCTCGCCAAGCTGCGCGCCGAAGAGGAGGAGCGCAAGCGCCGCGAGCTGGAGGAGGCGCAGCGCCGCGAGGCCGAACGGCAGGCGGAGGAGGCCCGGCAGCGGGCCGAGGACGCACGGCGCCGGGCGGAGGAGGAGCGACAGCGGCTCCTCGCCGAGGAGAAGGCCCGCGCCGAGGAGGAGGCCCGCCGCAGGGCCGAGGAGGAGCGGCGCCGCAAGCAGGCCGAGGAGGAGGCCCGGCTGCGCGCCGAGGAAGAGGCCCGGCAGGCCCGGCTGCGTGCCGAGGAGGAAGCGCGCCGCCTGGAGAAGCAGCGCAAGGCCGAGGAGGCCCTGCTGCGCGCGGAGGAGGCCCGCCGTCAGGCGGCCGAGGCCGCGGCTGCGGCCGACGTGGCGGCCCTCAAGCCCGGCACCCCGCAGCCGCCGGTGCCGGGCATGACCCCGGACGCGGCGACCGTGCCGACGCCGGTGGTCTCGCCGGGCGCGGACGAGACGACGGTGCTGCGGCCGGTGCGCGAGGAGCGGGCCGAAGAAGCCCGGAAGGGCGGGGCCGACTCCGAGGTGACGGCCGAGCTGCCGCAGCCGCCGGTTGCGTCTTCGGCCGCCGACGAGACCGCGGTGCTGCCGCCGGTGCCTGCGGGTGCGGCGGACGAGACGGCCGTGCTGCCGCCCGTGTCCGCGGACAGGAAGGCCGCAGCGCCGCCCGCCTCCGCAGACGAGACGGCCGTACTCCCGCCGGTGACCCCTGGCGCAGCGGACGAGACCGCCGTGCTGCCGCCCGTGCGGGGCGACGCCCCGGCGGACCGGATGCCGCCCGGCTTCTTCCGGGACGAGCGGCCGGGTGCGGGCCCCGACGGCACCGAGGACCGTACGCGCGAGATGCCGCAGGTCGACGCCGACGGCACACCGCGCCGCCGGCCGCGCCCGGACTGGGCCGAGGAGACCCCGCTGGACGACCTGCCGTCCCTGGCGGACGAGCTGCTGGGGTCGTACGACGAGCAGGGGTACGGAGAGCCGGGCGAGGACCAGGGCCGCCGGGGCCGGGGTCACGGCCGCCGCGGCTGAGCGAGAACATCGGGCGGCGCCCGTCGGAGCGTTCAGGCGCACCGACGGGCGCCGCCGTCGTTGTCAGTGCGCACCCGCACAATGGATGGCGGAACGTGGAGTGTGACGGAAGGGCGGCGTGACCCATGACGGTGTGGGACGACCTCGTCGGGCAGGAGAAGGTGAGCGCGGTGCTCGACGCCGCCGCCCGGGACGCCGACGCCCTGGTCACGGCCGCGGCGGCGGACCAGCCGCCGCCGGAGGCGTCGAAGATGACCCACGCCTGGCTGTTCACGGGCCCGCCCGGAGCGGGCCGGAACCAGACGGCGCGGGCCTTCGCCGCGGCCCTGCAGTGCGTGAGCCCCGACCGCGCCCTCGGCGGCTCACCCGGCTGCGGCTTCTGCGACGGCTGCCACACCGCGCTGCTCGGCACCCACGCGGACGTCACCACGGTCGCCGCCGTGGGCTCGGAGATCCTGGTGAGGGACATGCGGGACACGGTCCGCAAGTCGTTCACCTCTCCCGCGAACGGCCGCTGGCAGATCATCCTGGTCGAGGACGCCGAGCGGCTGAACGAGAAGTCGGCCAACGCCGTCCTCAAGGCCGTCGAGGAGCCCGCCCCGCGGACGGTCTGGCTGCTGTGTGCCCCCTCGATCGAGGACGTCCTGCCCACGATCCGCTCCCGCTGCCGCCATCTGACCCTGCGGACGCCCTCGGTCGACGCGGTCGCCGACATGCTCGTCCGCCGTGACGGCATCGAACCCCAGGTCGCCGCGGCGGCCGCCCGCGCCACCCAGGGCCATGTCGACCGGGCCCGCCGGCTGGCCACCGACCCGGCGGCCCGTGAGCGCCGCGCCGCCGTGCTCAGGCTCCCGCTGCGGCTGGACGAGGTGGGCGCCTGCCTCAAGGCGGCCCAGGAGCTGGTCGACGCGGCCGCCGAGGACGCCAAGCAGCTCGCCGAGGAGATGGACGGCAAGGAGACCGAGGAGCTGAAGGCGGCGCTCGGCGCGGCCCAGGGCGGACGGCTGCCGCGCGGTACGGCGGGCGTGATGAAGGACCTCGAGGACATGCAGAAGCGCCGTAGAACCCGCACCCAGCGCGACAGCCTGGACGTGGCTCTCGGCGACCTCACCGGCTTCTACCGCGACGTCCTCGCCCTCCAGCTCGGCTCACGGGTCGCCATCGCCAACGGCGACACCGAGGACGCCCTGGACCGGCTGGCCCGCGGCAGCAGTCCGGAAGCCACGCTGCGCCGGATCGAGGCGATCGCCGCCTGCCGCGAGGCCCTGGACCGCAACGTGGCTCCGCTGCTGGCGGTGGAGGCGATGACGATGGCACTGCGGGCGGGGTGAGCCGGGCGTACGGTGGTTGACGGACCGCGTCCCCCGTACGAGGCCACAGTCCGAACGCACCGCACCCACCCTGTCGCTCAGCGTTACGCTCGTCCGATGCACACCTGGCCCTCCCCCCGCCGGAAGTACGCCACCCGGACCCGAAACCGGACCCGCCGGGGGACCGCGCGTGTCTCGGGCAGCCTCCTCGCGGCCGTCGCGCTGCTCGTGTCCGCCTGTTCCGCCGGCAGCTCGACCACGTCGTCCGGCCGTGCGGCTGAGGCCGCGCTGGCCGCGCTACCGCGGTCCACCCCGGCGGCGCTGTCGTCGTACTACACCCAGCACCTGCAGTGGCGCAGCTGCGGTGCCGCCGGCTTCCAGTGCGCCACGATGGTGGCGCCGCTGGATTACGCCAAGCCCGGCTCGGGTGACATCCGGCTCGCCGTCGCCCGCAAGAAGGCCACCGGCAAGGACCGGCCGCTCGGCTCGCTGCTGGTCAACCCGGGCGGCCCGGGCGGCTCCGCGATCGACTACCTGCAGCAGTACGCGGGCATCGGCTACCCCGCCGAGATCCGCGCCCGCTACGACATGGTCGCGATGGACCCGCGGGGCGTCGCCCGCAGCGAGCCCGTCGAATGCCTCGACGGGCGCCGGATGGACGCCTACACGCAGACGGACAACACGCCCGACGACCAGCGGGAGAGGAACGCGCTGGTCAGCGAGTACCGGACGTTCGCCGACAGCTGCGGGGCGCACTCGGCGAAGCTGCTGCGGCACGTGTCCACCATCGAGGCGGCGCGGGACATGGACATCCTGCGGGCGGTGCTCGGCGACCCCAGGCTGAACTACGTGGGGGCGTCGTACGGCACCTTCCTCGGGGCGACGTACGCCGGGCTGTTCCCGGACCGGGTGGGCCGTCTGGTGCTGGACGGGGCGATGGACCCCTCCCTGGACGCCCGGAAGCTCAACCTGGACCAGACGGCCGGCTTCGAGACGGCGTTCCAGGCGTTCGCCAAGGACTGCGTACGCCGGCCCGACTGCCCGCTCGGCGGCAGCGGCACAACACCCGCCCAGGTCGGCGACCATCTTCAGGCCTTCTTCCGCAAGCTGGACGCCCACCCCATCCCGGCGGACGACGTGCACCACCGCACGCTCGGCGAGCCGCTGGCCACCACCGGGGTGATCGCGGCGATGTACGACGAGGGAACCTGGGAGCAGCTGCGCGACGCGCTGACCTCGGCGATGCAGAAGAACGACGGCGCCGGCCTGCTCGCTCTCTCCGACAGCTACTACGAACGCGACGCGAACGGCCACTACAGCAACCTGATGATGGCCAACGCCGCCGTGAACTGCCTCGACCTGCCGCCCGCCTTCACCGGCCCCGAGCAGGTGGAGAAGGCCGTCCCGCAGTTCGAGAAGGCGTCCCCGGTCTTCGGCGAGAGCCTGGCCTGGGCCTCCCTGAACTGCGCGTACTGGCCGGTGAGGGCGACGGGCGAGCCGCACCGCGTCGCGGCGAAGGGCGCGGCCCCCATCGTCGTGGTCGGCACCACCCGCGACCCGGCCACCCCCTACCCCTGGGCCCAGTCCCTCGCCCGCCAGCTCTCCTCGGGCCGCCTGCTGACCTACGTCGGCGACGGCCACACCGCCTACGGCCGCGGCAGCTCCTGCATCGACTCGGCGATCGACACCTACCTCCTCCACGGGACGCCTCCGGCGGCGGGAAAGCGCTGCTCATAGACCTGATCGCCGGGTCGGTCGGGGGTGCTCCGGGGGTTGGTACGGAGCACCCCGGAAACTGTGTAGACTTACCGACGTTGCTGATCGCACCATAGTGCGGACAGCGTGCCGCCTTAGCTCAGATGGCCAGAGCAACGCACTCGTAATGCGTAGGTCTCGGGTTCGAATCCCGAAGGCGGCTCCATTGGAACCCCAGGTCAGATGCTTCTGGCCTGGGGTTTTTCTGTTGCGGCGGCGTGGGCTGTGAGGGCGGCGGATTCGGGAGTGTGTTCGGCGTCTCGCTGGCTAGTCTTCAGGCGTGACGACCGAGTTGACCCTGCTGCCCCGAGTCTCCTGTCGCGGACAGGAGATCACGGCGCCTCGGCTGCGTGGACTGGTGGCGTTGCTCGCCGACGAGCTGCGTACCGGGTGCAGTACGGGGCGGCTGGTCGAGGGGCTGTGGGCGGAGGAGCTGCCCGAGCGGCCGGGCAAGGCGGTGCAGGTACTGGTGTCGCGGCTCCGGGCACAGTTCGGTGCCGAGCTGATCGTGAGCACACCGACCGGATACCGGCTCGCGCTGGACGAGGCGCAGGTCGACAGCTCGGCGCTGCTGTCGTACGAGGCCGCGAGCGCCGAGTGCACGCGGGCGGGGGACCACGAGGGTGCCCTGGCGCGGGCCGAGCAGGGGCTGGCGCTGTGGGACGGCAGCCTGGGTGCCGGGGCGGACGAGGAACGGCACGATCCGGTGACGGCGCTGCGTGCCGACCGGGTCCGGGCGTTCCGTGCGCTGGTCCGGTACCGGGCGCTCGCGCTGGCCCGGCTGGGGCGCAGGGCGGAGGCCGCGGCGCCGCTGGCCGAACTGGTCCGCGAACTGCCGCGCGACGAGGAGGTGCTGGCGGAGCTGCTGCGCTGCGAGGCGGCCACGGCGGGCCGGGCCGCGGCGCTGACCCGGTACGACGCCTACCGGCGCGGGCTGCGCGACGAGCTGGGCACGGATCCGGGGCCCCGGCTCAGGTCCGTGTACCAGGAGTTGCTGCGCGCGGACACCCCACCCGTCCGCCACGGCGTGCCGCATGAGCCGAACCCCCTGCTGGGGCGGGACGCCGACGTCGCCGCCGTCGCCGGGCTGCTGCGCGACGCGCGCGTGGTCACCGTCGTGGGCCCCGGCGGGCTGGGCAAGACGCGGCTCTCGTACGCGGTGAGCCGGGCGGCCGCGCAGCCCTTGGTGCACTTCGTCGCCCTGGCCGGTGTCACCGCCGACGAGGACGTGGCCGACGAGGTGGCCTCGGCGGTCGGCACCGGGGACGTCCGGCAGTTCGCCGGCGGCGGGGACACGGTGAGCGGCATCGTCGCCGCGCTGGGTCCCGGCCCCGCCCTGTTGGTGCTGGACAACTGCGAGCACGTACTCGCCGGTGCGGCCGGTCTCGTCCAGGCGCTGGTGTCGCGGTCGAAGGAGCTGCGGGTGCTGGCGACCAGCCGGGCGCCGCTGGGGCTGACCTCGGAGTCCGTGTACGCGCTGCCCGAGTTGTCCCCGGCGACCTCCGTGGAACTCTTCGTGCAGCGGGCGCGGGCGGCCCGGCCCGGCGTCGAGCTGCCCGCCGACCCCGTGGCCGAGATCTGCCGCCACCTGGACGGGCTGCCGCTGGCCGTGGAACTCGCTGCCGCCCGGGTGCGGGTGCTCTCCGTGGCCGACATCGCGCGCCGCCTGCAGGACCGTTTCGCGCTGCTGCGCGGCGGCGCCCGCGACGCACCCGAACGGCATCGCACGCTGCGGGCCGTGGTCGAGTGGAGCTGGAACCTGCTGGAGAGCGACGGCCGGGCCGCGCTGCGCGCGCTGTCGGTCTTCCCCGGGGGCTTCACCGTGGACGCGGCGGAGTACGTGCTCGGTGAGAGCGGGGGCGCGCTGGATCTGTTGGAGCAGCTGGCCGGGCAGTCCCTGATCAAGGTGGGTGACAGCCCTTCCGGGGTGCGCTTCCACATGCTGGAGACGCTGCGGGAGTTCAGCGCGGCCCGGCGGGAGGAGGCGGGCGAGGGGGAGGCGGTGACCGGCCGGTTCCTTTGCTGGGCCCGGGACTTCGGCCGGGCGCACCACGACGAGCTGTTCGGCGCCGAGGCGCTGGCCGCCTTCGGTCGCGTCCGTGCCGAGCAGGACAACCTCGTCCTGGCGCTGCGGCACGGCCTGGCCCGCGCCGACGTGCCGGCCGTCGCCGCGGTCACCGCCGCACTGGCCTGCCTGTGGTCCGCCGGCAACAACTACGCCCGGCTCACCGGCCTCGCCGCCGAGACCGGCGGGCCGCTGTCCCATTTCCGTCCGGGGCCAGAGGACCCCGAGGATCTGGAGGCGGCTCGAAGCGCGGCGGTGGTGTGCGCGGCCGGCCTCTTCATGGGCCACGGCCCGCACGCCGTGCGCCAGCTCGTCACCCTGCGCCGGCTGCCGCCCGCCCGGCCGGACACCGTGCCACGGGCACTGGCCGTCGTGCTGGGTGCCGTCCCGGACATACACCCGCCTCAGTACGCGCGGCTCCAGGAACTGTGCGACGCCGACGAACCCATGCTGGCGGGCATCGCGGCGGGCGTCGCCAGCTACGTGTGGGAATCCACGTACGAGACGGAGCGCGCGCTCGAGTGCGCCCGCCGGATGCTCACCGCGGTGGAGCCGCTCGGCAATCCGTTCATGATGCTGCTCAGTCACGGTCGGATCAGCGAGTTGTGCCTCAAGACGGAGCGGGGCGCGGAGGCGTACGACCATCTGCGGGCCGCGGAGGCGCTCGGCGAGGTGGGGGACTGGTCCGACGCGATCGGCGTCCGCTACGGGCTGGTGTCCGCCTGTCTGCAGCGCGGGGAGGTCGACGAGGCGGAGTACTGGCTGGGCCTCGCCGCCCCGGACCGGCAGCCGGAGCACGCCCAGCCCCTCACTCCCGAAGGGCTGCAGGCCCGGGCGGAGATCGCACTGGCCCGGGGACTGACCGAGGTCGGGCTCGGCCTGTGGCGACAGGCCGCGCAGGGGCTGCGGGAGAGCAGCCTGCTGGTGGCCGGTGATCCCTTCCTGGAGTCGTGGGCGCTGCAGGTGCAGGCGGCCGCGCTCGCGGCGCACGCGCAGCACGGCCGGCTGGAGCCGGTGACCCACCTGGCCGAGCATCTGCGGGTACGGCTGCTCGGGATGCTGTCCGGCTCCCCCGGGGCCGGGGACCTGCCGGAACTGCCGGTGTACGGCACGGTGCTGCTGGCGCTCGGCTTCACCGGGCTGGCCCGTGGCGACACGGCGGCGGTACGGCTGATGGCGCTGGCGGAGCGGATGCCGGTGATGCGGGACCTGCCCACCCTGTCCTCGGTGCGGTCCCGGCATGCGGCAGAGAACGCCGACAGGGCGGCCTACGCCGAGGCGAGATCGGCGTACACCACCCTGGGCCAGGAGGAGTTGCGGGCCGCTGCACTGCGCGAACTCACCGCTGCGGCTCGCGAGTGACGCGACCTCAACTCCGCGGCTCGCGGTTGAACTGCGCCCTGGACCACAGGTAGCCCAGCACGGTCAGCGCCAGACACCAGCCGACCGCCAGCACCGCGTTCTTCGTGCCGATCTCGCTGCCCAGCAGCAGCCCGCGCAGGGTCTCGATGGCCGGCGAGAAGGGCTGGTACTCGGCGAACCAGCGGAACCCGCCCGGCATGGCGTCCACCGGCACGAACGCGCTGGACAGCAGCGGCAGCATCGTCAGCGGCATGCCGAGGTTGCTGGCCCCCTCGGCGTTCGGGCTCACCAGGCCGATGCCGACCGCGATCCAGGTCAGGGCGAGGCTGACCAGGGCCATCAGGCCGGCCGCCGCGAGCCACTCCAGCGGCGTGGCGTCGGGCCGGAAGCCCATGGCCACCCCGATGCCGAGGATCAGCGCCAGGGCCAGCATCGTCTGGATCACGGTGCCGATCACGTGGCCGGTCAGCACCGAGGCGCGGGAGATCGCCATGGTGCGGAACCGGGCGATGATGCCCTCGGTCATGTCGGTGGCCACGGACACGGCGGTGCCGAGCGAGGTCATGCCCACGGTCATCAGGAGGATGCCGGGGACGATGTAGGCGATGTACTCGGAGCGGTCCGCGTGGCCGCCGGCCATGCCCGCGCTCATCACGTCGCCGAAGACGTAGACGAAGAGCAGCAACAGCATGATCGGGGTGAGCAGCAGGTTCAGGGTGAGCGACGGGTAGCGCCGGGCGTGCAGGAGGCTGCGGCGCAGCATCGTGAGGTTGTCGCGGAAGGCGTGGGCGGGGGCGCTCATCGGACGGTCTCCTTGTCGGCGGTGCCGGCGGCGGGGGCGGGGGCGGGGTCGGAAGTGCCGGTCAGGGCGAAGAACACGTCGTCCAGGTCCGGGGTGTGCACGGACAGTTCGTCCGCCTCGATGTCGGCGGCGTCGAGCCAGTCGAGGATGGCGCGCAGTTCGCGCTGGCTGCCGTCGCTCGGGATCTGCAGGGCGAGGGACTCGTCGTCCCGGGAGGCCTCGCGCAGCGCGGTCGCGGCCCGTTCGTACGCGGCCGGGTCGGTGAAGCGCAGCCGGACGTGTCCGCCGGGGACGAGCCGTTTGAGTTCCTCGGCGCTGCCCTCGGCGACGATCCTGCCGCCGTTGAGCACCGCGATGCGGTCGGCGAGTTCGTCGGCCTCGTCCAGGTACTGGGTGGTGAGGAAGACGGTGACGCCGTCGGAGACCAGCTCGCGGATGATCTGCCACATGGTGTGGCGGGAGCGTGGGTCGAGGCCGGTGGTCGGCTCGTCGAGGAAGATGATCCGCGGGTTGCCGACCAGGGTCATGGCGATGTCGAGGCGGCGCTTCATGCCGCCGGAGTAGGTGGAGGCGGGCTTCTTCGCGGCCTCGGTGAGGTCGAAGCGTTCCAGCAGTTCGGCGGTGACCTGGCGTCCCTCCCGCTTGGAGAAGTGGTGCAGGTCGGCCATCAGGAGCATGTTCTCCTCACCGGTGATCAGGCCGTCCACGGCGGAGAACTGCCCGGTGACGCCGATCGCGGCCCGTACCGTCTGGGCCTGGGTGGTGAGGTCGTGCCCGGCGATCCGCGCCTGACCCCCGTCCGCGGAGATCAGAGTGGAGAGGATCTTGACGGCGGTGGTCTTGCCCGCGCCGTTCGGGCCGAGCAACGAGAAGATCGTGCCGGCCGGCACCTGGATGTCGATGCCGTCCAGGACGTTCTTGTCGCCGTAGGACTTGCGCAACCCGGTGGCTGCGATGGCGAGTTCGTGGTCTGTCGTCGTCATGCCGCAGAGCTTGCGGCCGAGGCGGTTCAGCGTGGTTTCAGCGCGGTTTCAACCGCGCCGGGAGGCCCCCTACCGGGCGGCCGGGCCGTGCTCCGGCGCACGATGAGTTCCACGGGTACGACCGTGTCGACCGCGGCCGCTTCGGCACGGTCGTCCTCGCCTTCGGCGCGGTAGCTGAGTTCGGTCCCGTCATTGCCATAGCCCGCTTGCTCAGCGGCCGCAGGCCGGGCGTGGCCACCGCGGTCCTGGTGGCGTTCGCGGCCGTGACCGCGGCGGGCGTGTGGTCGGCGCTGCGCTCCGGATCCGCGCGGGCCGTGGCGAGAGGGCCGAACGGCCGTCGGGAGTTGTCGAGAGTGCGCAGTCGTGGCGAGCCGGGGGAGGGGAGTCGCCGCTGAAGTTCCCGCGACCCAAGGAAAGGTGCACACAAAACCGGAGCAAAGGGGCTGCAAAGTGAATCGGCGTCAGGTGGACCGGCGCACCTGAGGCAACATCTTGGTGAACGGCGAGCGCCCCGCGGTCAGGACGCCGGTGCCGCCGTCGGCCGGATGGGGTGAGGGACATGGTGGAGCCGAGGATCGCCGTCGCCGTGGTGACCATGGGCAACCGGCCCGCCGAAGTCGACGCCCTGCTGGAGTCCGTGGCCAAACAGGACGTCGCGCCCGCCCGCATCGTGATCGTCGGCAACGGCTGCCGGCTGCCCGAGTTCGCCGAGCGGCTGTCCCTGCCGGGCGAGGTCACCACCATCGACGTCGAGGAGAACCTCGGCTGCCCGGGCGGCCGCAACGTCGCCCTGGCCCGGCTGCGGGAGTACGGCGACGTCGACGCCGTGGTGGAACTGGACGACGACGGACTGCTCGTCGACCCCGACGTGCTGCGCCGGGTGCGCGAGCTGTACGCGGCCGACCCCCGCCTCGGCGTCATCGGCTTCCGCATCGCCGACGAACACGGTGAGACGCAGCAGCGGCACGTGCCCCGGGTGGGCAAGTCCGACCCCCTGCGCGGCGGTTATGTCACCGGTTTCCTCGGCGGCGGGCACGCCCTCCGCATGGCGATGCTGGCCGAGACCGGTGACTGGCCCGCCGAGTTCTTCTTCGCGCACGAGGAGACCGACCTCGCCTGGCGGGCCGCCGACGCCGGCTGGAAGATCCTCTACGCCCCCAAGCTGCTGCTGCAGCACCCCAAGACCTCGCCGGCCCGGCACGCCATCTACTACCGCGTCAACGCCCGCAACCGGGTCTGGCTCGTCCGGCGCCGGCTGCCGCTGCCGCTCATCCCGGTGCACCTGGGGGCGTGGCTGCTGCTCACCCTCGCCCGCACCCGCTCCCTGGCCGGGCTGCGGGCCTGGTTCGGCGGGTTCGCGGAGGGGTTGCGGGAGTCGCCCGGCGAGCGGCGGCCGATGCGCTGGCGGACGGTGTGGCGGCTCACCCGGCTCGGACGCCCGCCCGTCATCTGAGCGAAGGGTGGCGAGGGGCGGCGAAGGCCCGAAGGGCGGGAAAGGGACGGGACAGGGCCCCGGTCGTTCACCTCCGACGACCGGGGGCCCTTGCGTCCCCGGATCAGGCCTGCGGCGACACTCCCCCGAGTTACGCGACTTGCCGCGCGCGCCGTCGGGCCGGATCCGATGAAAGGATCACATCAGGGCCCACCAACGGATCGCTAACATGTGGCCAACGGTTCGTCCGCAGGTCGCGGTTCGGCTGGCCGGAAGTAGCCGGGCGGCAGGGCTGGTAGGCAGGAACCCTAACGGATTCCGGCCCCTGCCAACAGGTGGTGGCTGGCGGAAAATCGTTGGAATGGGGCGGATTTCCGCCAGGGAACGGCGGGCACACGCCCGCCGCGCAGCACGGTCGGACGGGACCGCGCGGGAAGGCAGTGGAGCGGGATGCGGCGGTGCGAGCTGCGGTTCGGACTGCTGGGACCGCCCGTCCTGTACGACCGGCAGCCGTACGAGATTTCGTACGGCGCTGCTGACGGCGTCCCCGGCACCTCAGGCACCCCCGGTACTTCCGACACCTCCGACGCCTCCTGCACCCCCGACACGCCCGACAGTCTCGTCCGTGCCATCGGCAGCCCCAAGGTCCGCGCCCTGCTCGCCGCGCTGCTGCTGGAGGCAGGCCGGGTCGTCTCGGTCGAGTCGCTGAAGGACGCCCTGTGGGGCGGGGCACCCCCCGTCTCCGCGCAGGCCTCGCTGCACAACCACGTCACCCGGCTGCGCCGGCTCCTGGACGACCCCGAGCGGCTCAGGGCCGTGGCGCCCGGCTATCTGCTGCGCGTGGACGAGGGCGAGTTGGACGTGCACGTCTTCGACGCCCGGGTCGCCGAGGCGCGCGCCGCGCACGCCCGGCGGGACTGGGCGGGTGTCGTGCGCCCCTGCACGGCCGCGCTCGCACTCTGGCGCGGCACCCCGCTCAGCGGACTTCCCGCCGACTTCGGCGGCTACGCCCTCGTACAGCGTCTGGAGGAGGCGCGGCTGCTCCTGCTGGAGTGGCGGTACGACGCCGAACTCGCGCTCGGCGGAGCCCGGTTGGCCGAACTCGTCCCCGAGCTGGCGGCCCTGGTCGCCGAGCATCCGCTGCGCGAGGCCTACCACCGCCAGCTGATGCTCGCTCTGCACCGCACCGGCCGCCAGGCCGAGGCCCTGGCCGTCCACCGCGACCTGCGCGCCCGCCTGGTGGAGGAACTCGGCATCGAACCGGGACCGTCGGTCCGCGAGGCTCATGTGGAGGTCCTGCGGGGCGCCCCGGCATGGGAGGCCGGGGTAGCCGCTCCCAGGGTCCCTGCCCAGCGCACGTACGGCACGCACGTACCCGCAGCCGCCGACGGCGAGCACCCCCCACAGGGGTCACCCGCACCCGACAACGAAAGTGGCACGGTCGGTGCGGGTGGGAACCCGAACCCGGCCGAAGGCCGGGTACCCCCCCACACACCCGCGCCGGCCCAACTACCGGCACCCCCCGCAAACTTCACCGGCCGAGCAGCAGACATCAACGCGCTGCACGACACCCTCGCCAACCGGCGGAGCCAGGTCGCCGTGATCAGCGGCATGGCCGGCGTGGGCAAGAGCGCCCTCGCCCTGCACGTGGCCCATGAAATGAGGGAACGTTTCCCTGATGGTCAGCTGTATGTGAACCTGCACGGCGCGACCCCCGGCATGGCCCCGCTCACCTCGTCCCAGGCGCTCACCGCCCTGCTCCGTGACCTCGGCGCCGATCCCCGCAACATCCCCGAACACCCGGACGCCGCAGCCGCGTTGCTCCGCTCCCTGCTCGCCCCGGCCCGCATCCTGCTGGTGCTGGACGACGCGGCGAGCGCGGCCCAGGTACGGCCCCTGCTGCCGGCCGGGCCCGGCTGCGCCGTGATCATCACCAGCCGCTCCCCGCTGACCGCCCTGGACGGCGCCCGGCGCTTCCCGCTCTCCCCGCTGACCGGCGAGGACAGCGCGGCACTATTGCGCGCGGTGAGCGGACGCGAGGGGCTCGACGCGAGCCACGCCCTGGTCGAGCTGACCGGCAGGCTGCCGCTCGCGCTGCGGGTCGTCGCCGCCCGGCTGGCCGCCCGCCGGGCCCTCACCCCGGACGTGCTGGCCGGTCAACTGGCCGCCACGGAAGGCCGCCTGCACCACCTGGAGTACGACGACCTGAGCGTCCGCCGGTCGCTGGCCGTCGCCCATGACGCGCTCGCCGCCGCCGAACGCGAGGCCGACCGGGACGCGGCCCTCGCCCTGCGCCGCATCGGCGCGCTCGATCTGCCCACCTACAGCGCCCCGCTGGTCGCCCGCCTCACCGGCACCGACTCGCGCCGCGCCGAGGCCGCCCTGGACCGGCTGGTCGACGTGGCCCTGCTGGAGGAGACGGAGTACGGCCGCTACGCCCCGCACGCCCTGGTCCGTGACTTCGCCCGCGAACTGGCAGGCCAGAGCACCGAGACGGCCTCCGGCGCCGATCCGGACCTGACCGCCCTGCGCTGGTACGCGACCGCCGCCGAGCGCGCCCTCGTCGCGATCGTGGAGCCCGGTCTCGACCAGGACGACCGTCTGCGGCCCACCTCCGCCCAGCCGCCGGAGCACGCGGCGGACGTGGCGACCCTGGGCACCTTCGAGTCCGCCGAGCGGGCGTTCGCCTGGGGCGATGTGGAGCTGGAGAACATCGTGGCGCTGGTGGAGCGCAACGCCGGCTCGGGCGACGACTGCCGGGACGCCCATCTCTCCACGCTGGTCCGGCTGTTCTTCCCCTATGTGCAGCGCAGCGGCCGGGTCGCCGAGATGGAGGTGCTGGGGCGGGCCGCGCTCGGTGCGGCGCGGCGGCTCGGGGACGCGGCGGCCGAGGCGTACGCCCTGGGCGACCTCGCGGGCCTGCACTTCCTGACCGGCCGGCAGAACGACGCCCTCGCCCTCACCGACCAGGCCCTCGTGATCTGGCGGCGGCTCGGCACGGTCTCCTGGATCCGGCGCTGTCTGAACAACCGCGGGCTGCTGCTGGAGGGGCTCGGCCGGTTCGAGGAGTCCGGCGAGGCGCTGCGGCAGAGCCTCGCCCACTCCCGGCAGCTGAACGACCCCTACGGCGAGGCCGTCACCCGCAGCCACCTCGGCAACCTCTACGAGCACACCGACCCGCGGGCCGCCATCGAGCAGCACCGGCGCTCGCTGGCGATCGGGGACGAGATCGGCGCGGTCATCGTGCAGCACTCCGCGCACTGCAACATCGGCTACGCCCACCTCACCCTCGGCGAACCGGCCGCTGCCGCCGGGCACTTCCAGGAGAGCCTGCGCATCCTCGGCGGACACGGCGACTGGCACGGCGAGTCGCAGACCCGGCTCGGCCTGGTCCGCGCGCTGCGCCGGCTGGGCGAGGCCGAGCGGGCCGCCGAGGAGTGCACCGAACTGCTGCGCCGGGCCGACGCCCGCGCCGACCGCTACATCGGCGGCCTCGCCCGCCACCAGCACGGGCTGCTGCTGAGCGAGCAGGGACGGCGGCCGGAGGCGCATGACGCCTGGCGCGCGGCCCTCGGGGCCCTCGACGGCACCGACGAGCAGGCGGTGCTGGAGGAGCTGCGCGAGCTGCTGGCCGAGGCCTCGGCCCCGTGAGGAGCCCTCACTTGGCGTCGGCGTAGCACTCCACCACCGCCGTCGTGAACGGGAAGCGCACCGGGGTCTCGCCGAAGGTCAGCCGTCCGGCGAGTTCGGCCGCGTCCCGGATGGCCTGGGCGACGGTGTCGGCCTCTTCGGCGGGGCAGTGCACGATCACCTCGTCGTGCTGGAAGAACACCAGCTCGGCCGCCAGGTCCGCGCAGGACCGGCGCAGCGCGGCGAGCAGCAGCAGGGCCCAGTCGGCGGCGCTGCCCTGCACCACGAAGTTGCGCGCGAAGCGGCCCCGCGCGCGGGAGTCGGTGGACGCGTATCCGGGGACCCATGGCTGCCCGTCGGGGGTGTCCTCGCCGATGGGGATGCCCGCCTCCTCCTCCGCGTCCTCGCCCTGCCGGGCGGCGGGCGGACAGGTCCGGCCCAGCCAGGTGCGCACGAGCCGGCCCTCCTCACCGGCCCGCGCGGCCTCGTCGACGTAGGCCACCGCCTTGGGGAACCGGCGGCGCAGCGCGGCGAGGTTCTTCAGGCCGTCGCCCGAGGTCTGGCCGTAGACCGCGCCGAGCACGGCGAGCTTGGCCTGGTCCCGGTCGCCGGAGAAGGCGCGGTCGGAGACGGACTGGTAGAGGTCGCTCTCGCGGCCGGCCACCTCCATCAGGCCGGGGTCGCGGGAGATCGCCGCCAGCACGCGCGGCTCCATCTGGTCGGCGTCGGCCACGACCAGCCGCCAGCCGGGGTCGGCGACCACGGCCCGCCGGATCACCTTGGGGATCTGCAGCGCGCCCCCGCCGTTGGTCACCCAGCGCCCGGTGACCGTGCCGCCGGCGAGGAACTCGGGCCGGAAGCGGCCGTCGCGGACCCAGTCCTGCAGCCAGGACCAGCCGTGCGCGACCCAGATGCGGTACAGCTTCTTGTACTCCAGCAGCGGTTTCACCGCAGGGTGGTCGAGGGATTCGATCTCCCAGCGGCGGGTGGACTTCACCTTGATCCCGGCCCGGGCGAAGGCCTTGACGACGTCGGCGGGCAGGTCGGGCCGGACCCGGCGGCCGAAGGCGGTGGACACCTCGTCGGCCAGCTCGGCCAGGCGGCGCGGCTCGCCACCGCCCGCGTACCGCTCGCCCAGCAGGTCGTGCAGCAGCTCGCGGTGGACCCCGGCACTCCAGGGGAGGCCGGCGTGGTTCATCTCGGCGGCCACCAGCATCCCGGCCGACTCGGCGGCGGTCAGCAGCCGCATCCGGTCGGGGTGGGCGGTCTTCCCGTGCCGCCGCTGCTGGTCGGCGTAGACCGCGAGGAGGTCCGCCAGCGGCAGCCGGGTGCCGCCCGGCTCGAACAGCGGGGACTGGGCGCCCGGTTCGGCCGGGCGCAGCGGCGGGTCGGGCGGTACGGGGCCGCCGCGGAGGCGGGCCAGGGCGGCGGCGGCCGAGCGCGGCTCGCCGTACCGGCCCTCATGACCCAGCAGAAGTGTCTCGGCGTCCTCGATGTCGTAGCACCGCTCCACTCGCACCCCCGTGGCGAGCAGACGCGGATAGACCTCGGGGGTCGACCGCCACACCCAGCGCGTCACCTCCGGGCGGCTCCGCACCGCCCCGGCGAGATCGCTCTCCCGCCGCACCGGACCGGCGGGCAGCCCGTCCGAGCCGAGGGGGGCGACGTCCACGCCACCGTCCTCGGCCGGTGCGAGAGCCCACCGGTCGGTCATGACTGCGAGTGTGGCAGGCGGCACTGACAATGGGCTTGACCTGCGGATTCGCGTCTCGGGGCCGGATGCTCCCGGACCGCTGTTCCGGCCCCTTCTCAGTCCGCCGGTCCGTCGCTCGCGGCCTCCTGCGCGTCCGAGGCGGCCTTCTTCTGCTCCAGGAGCAGCGCCAGCACCTTGCCGACGTACTCCTCGGTCCCGGCCTTGGTGATGCCGAGCCCGCTGAGGACGCCCACGCCGTTCTCGTGCTCCAGCAGGGCCAGCAGGAGGTGCTCGGTGCCGATGTAGTTGTGGCCGAGCCGGAGGGCCTCGCGGAAGGTGAGTTCCAGGACCTTCTTGGCCTCCGGGCCGTAGGGGACGAGGTCGGGGACCTCCTCGGCGGCCGGCGGGAGCGCGGCGGTCGCGGCCTGGCGTACGGAGTCCAGCAGGACGCCCTGCGCGGTGACCGCCTTCGCGGCCAGGCCCTCCGGCTCGACCAGCAGCCCGAGGACCAGGTGCTCGGGGCGGCCCTCGGTGTTGCGCGCGGCCAGCGCCTCGTTGTGCGCGGCCATGACCACGTTCCGCGCGCGGAGGGTGTAGCGGCTGAAGCCCTGGCTGGGGTCGAGGTCGGCGGACTCCTTCGGCACGAACCGCTTCTGCGCCGCCTGCCGGGTCACGCCCATGCTCTTGCCGATGTCGGTCCAGGAGGCCCCCGAGCGGCGGGCCTGATCGACGAAGTGACCGATCAGATGGTCGGCCACGTCACCGAGGTGATCGGCGGCGATCACCGCGTCCTGGAGCTGGTCGAGGGGTTCGGGGTGGACCTTCTTGATCGCCTCGATGAGGTCGTCGAGGCGCACGGATGCCGTGATGTTCGGGTTGGTCGCCATGCGTCAACCGTAGGTTGTCACCCCGGCACCGTCAACCAGTAGTTGACAGTGCGCAGGCCGCCCTTGCGGCCGCCGCGTGCGGAAAGCTGTCCACAGGGTGTGGACGGCCCCGGCCCGCCGTCCGCGGCCCATGGCACGATCGACACCGTGACCAGCACCTCCAGCACCGTCGAGCGGGCCTTCCGGGCCGCCCTGTACGACGACACCGACGCCGGACTCGACACGGGCGCCTCCCTGCTCGCCGCCGACCCCGCGGCCGACGCCGAACTCGTGCGGCGGGGTCAGGAGTTCGTCGCCACGGCCTGGCAGCGCGGCTGGCAGCCCGCCGACGTCGTACGGCTCGTACGGCGCGAGCTGGACGACGGCCACGTCCGCCTGGCCGCGGGGCTGATCCGGGCGCAGGCCGGGCGGGACCGCCCGCGCGGGCACCGCTGGGCAGCCCAGCTGGAGGCGCTGCCGCAGGACCCCGCGCGCGACGGCGACCGTTTCTCGCACGCCACCGCGGTGCTCCAGCTGTACCGCCTGCTGCTGCGGCTGCCCGCCCTGGAGCCCCTCGAAGAGCCCCGCCGCGAGCACGGGCCCGCCGCGTCCCGCATGCTCACCCGGATCCGCGCCCTGCTCGCCAAGGCCGAGGCGACCGGGTATCCGGAGGAGGCCGAGGCGCTGAGCGCCAAGGCGCAGGAGCTGATGGCCCGGCACAGCGTCGACGAGGCGCTGCTCGCCGCCGCTGCCCCCGCGCCGGACGCGCCGGGTGCCTGCCGCATCGGCGTCGAGCCGCCCTACGAGCAGGCCAAGGCGATGCTGCTGGACGCGGTCGCCACCGCCAACCACTGCCGCGCGGTGTGGAACGAACCGCTGGGCTTCTCCACGGTCGTCGGCTTCGAGGCGGACCTGGAGGCGGTCGAGCTGCTCCACACCTCGCTGCTGGTGCAGGCCACGCACGCGATGACCAAGGCGGAGGCCGCCCAGCGAGCCGGTGGCCGCAAGCGCACCAAGACCTTCCGGCAGTCCTTCCTCGCGGCCTACGCCCACCGCGTCGGCGACCGTCTCGCGGCCGTGGCCGAGACCCAGGTGACCCAGGACCTGCTGCCCGTCCTCGCCACCCGCGAGGTGGCCGTCACCGACCGGCTGGAGCGCATGTTCCCCGAGACCACCACGACCCGGCTGCGCGGCGTGACCGACGCGGCCGGTTGGACGGAGGGCGCGCGAGCGGCGGACGAGGCCCAGGTCAGGGCCCGCCCCAGACTGCCGTGAGCCGTCAGTCCCCGACCTGCTGGAAGGCGCTGACGGAGGCGTCCGGGGTGCCCTGGGTGCCCTTGGAGGCGACGGGCCCGTACGACCACGGGAAGGTCCGGGTGGTGGTGGAGCCGGGCAGGGCGATCTTCACGGTCTTCGCCGCCACGCTGCGCTTGTCGCCCGCCTTGCCGCGCACATAGGAGATGGTGAAGCTCGCCGAGTCGCCCTTGGCGAGCTTCAGCTTCTGGGCCTTCGCCCCCTGCTGCATGGGCACGTCGACCTCGACGTTGCCCGTGTTCAGCCGGGCGCCCGGGAACTTGTCCAGGACGCAGGGCGCGCTCTGGTTGGTGATGCTGACGGGCACCTCGCCCGTGTCACCGGCGACCGGGGCCACGCTCGCCGACCCGATCTGCACGGAGACTCTGCCGATCTCGCAGGCGGAGCTGCTCTTCCCGTTCTTGCCGCCACCGCCGTCATTGCAGGCGGTCAGCACAAGGGCGGCGGCGAGGGCGGTGACGGTGAGCGGAATGGCGCGCATGAGCGAGTCCCATCGAGGTCGTGACGGTCTCCCCGCATCATGGCCCCTGCGCCCCGGACGCGATCACGCGCCCCGGGCGAATTCACCGCTTCAGGGGCCCCGTCACTGCTTCACGGGTGCCGTCGGCAGCCCGGACGGCAGCTTGCCGCCCTCGGCCTTGGTGTAGGTCTCCTGGCCGAGCTTGCCCGACCAGGTCACCTTCAGCGCGTCCTTGCTCACCGAGTCGACCATGCCGGTGACCCGGTCCTTGCCGCCGCCGGTGCAGGTCAGATGGATCATCTGCATGCCCGCCTCGGTGCCGGCGGCACCGCTGCACACGGTCCCGCCAGTCACGAACAGCCCGGCCTGCTTCCCGGTGATCACCAGGGCCACGACGGCGCCCTTGCTGGTGGTGATCCAGCTGCCCTGGAGCTTGCCGGAGGAGCCGGTCACGGCGCCCGTACCCGTGGACGTCGGGGTCGCGCTCGGGGTGGGCGAGGCGTCGTCCTTGGAACCGCCCCCGCTGCACCCGGTCAGCGCGAGCGCGCCCACCAGCCCCGCGGCCGCGGCCGCGGTCCGCACCCTTGCAGTCGCCGTAGTCACGTCAAGCTCCCCAAGCTCTGGCGGGCCGGCCGCCCCGGGGCCGTCGGCCCGTCGCGGTCGACACCCCCCGGACCGGAGGGACCGCAGCAAGCTACCAGCCGTTACCAGGAGGACTTCCGGACGCCGGTCAGGAATCCGTTGTGAGCGTCTCTGATCAGCTAAGCGATCCCACGCGAACCGTAAG
Organism: Streptomyces sp. NPDC001816; assembly: GCF_042892235.1. NCBI lineage: Bacteria > Bacillati > Actinomycetota > Actinomycetes > Kitasatosporales > Streptomycetaceae > Streptomyces > Streptomyces sp. NPDC001816. The sequence goes on along the minus strand of NZ_JBIATY010000019.1, from coordinate 81,306 downwards.
GTGAGCAGTGATAGGTAGGCAATCTCCTACGATTGGCGCGTAGGAGATTGCCTACCTATGCTTCTGGTCATGACCATCACGCACGCCTCATTCGTCACGCTTCCCGTCACCGACCAGGACCGCGCCCTGCGCTTCTACCGGGACGTCCTCGGCTTCGAGGTCACCGCCGACCTCCAGATGCCGCCGGGGCGCTGGCTCCAGGTCGCGCCGAAGGGTGCGCAGACCGTTTTCACGCTCTCCGGGCCCGGCATGGGGGATTTCGAGCCCGGTTCGGCCCGGGGGATCATGTTGGTGACGACCGATGTCGACGCCGACTGCGCACGGCTCGCCGAGGCGGGCACCGAGGTGCAGGGCCCCGACGAGTACCCCTGGGGGCGGATGGCCTCCTTCCGCGACCCGGACGGCAACGGTCTGATGCTGCTCACGGAGGCTCACCAGTAGGAAGGTCGGCAATGACCGCAGCCGGAACCCGGGAGGCCGCCGAGGACCGCGTCTTCGCGGCGCTCGCCAACGCCACCCGCCGGGAAGTGCTCCGGCTGCTGCGCGAGCGCGGGCCGCAGCCCGTGCAGGCCCTGGCCGACCACTTCGACATGCGCCGCCCGAGCCTCTCGGAACACCTCAGGGTGCTCCGCGAGGCCGGCCTCGTCTCCGAGCAGCGCTCCGGCCGGCAGCGCATCTACCGCCTGGAGGCGGCCCCGCTCGCCGAGGTGCAGGACTGGCTCCACCCGTACGAGCGGTTCTGGCGGGACCAGCTGAAGGGCCTCGGCGCTCTGCTCGACCGCATGCCGGACGATGACCGCCCATGAACACCGCACCCGGCGACGCCGACGACCTCACCACGATCCGCGTCGACCAGTTCTTCCCGCACCCGCCCGCCAAGGTCTGGCGCGCCCTGACCGAGCCCGACCTGCTGGCCCGCTGGCAGATGCCCGGCGCCGAGGACTTCCGGCTCGAGGTCGGTCACCGGTACCGGATGACCTCGGTCCCGCGGCCGGGCTCCCGCTTCTCCGGTGTCGTGGAAGTGCGGGTACTGGCCTACGACACCGAGCGGATGCTGTCCCTCCGGTGGGCGGACGCAGATCCGGCCAATCCCGCGGACTGGACCATTACGTGGACCCTGGAACAGGAAGGGCGCGGAACGCGTCTCTTCCTAGTGCACGAGGGATTCGATCCGGACGACCCGGCGCAGATGATGGCTCGGAAGATCATGGGCGGGGGCTGGCGGGGGCATGTGCTGCCGTCTCTGGGGCAGACGCTGGAACGATTTCGGTAAAGCGGACGCCAAAGCTGTAATCGCGGGAACACCCCCTGTGCACGTGCATCTGCTCATGCATCTGCACGTGAACGGGGTTATGATCCGGGTCAGTTGACTACAGCATCCATGGCCACACCAGCCAGTGCACCACCGGGGAGCGACCTGTGGACCGCGACGTTGACGGCGTGTACGGGGGGTACGACGTGTACAACGGCATGGCTTACAACGGCATGGCTGCCACGCAGCTGGACGGCGTGGCCTGGCAGAAGAGCAGGCACAGCAACTCGCAGGGCTCCTGCGTGGAGTTCGCGCGGCTGCCCGGAGGCGAGGTGGCCGTACGCAACTCGCGCTTCCCGGACGGGCCCGCGCTCGTCTACACGCGCGCGGAGATCGAGGCCATGCTCCTCGGCGTCAAGGACGGCGAGTTCGACCATCTGATAGCCGGCTGAAACGACTCACCGGCCCGGTGGGCCGGGGTGGTAGGGACAGCCGGTGACGGCCGGGCGAAGTTCGGGTGTACGCGCGTAGAAACGCGGCGTCGGTCGACGCCGCGTTTCTTCAGTCGGCCGTTCGGAGCCGGAACAGCGCCCAGACGACCTTGCCGTCGAGGCTGCCCGCGAGCGGGTGCCAACCCCAGCTGTCGGCGAAGGAGTCGACCAGGAACAGTCCGCGGCCCGACTCGGCCGAGAAGTCGTCCGAGTCACGCGGGACGGGCGTCTCGTGGCTGGGGTCGCGCACCGCGCACACCAGCCGCTCGGCCCAGCGCATCAGGTGCAGCCGTACCGAGGGCTCGTGCTCGGAGCATGCCGCGTCGGCCGAGTCGGAAGGTGCGGCCCGCAGGGCCTCGTTGGAAGGGCGGTGGTGGGGAAGCGGCAGGCCGTGGCGCAGGGCGTTGGTGACGAGTTCGGAGACGACGAGACATATGTCGTCGAAGCGGTCGCCCACGTCCCACTGGTCCAGCGTGCCGCGCGTGAAGCGGCGGGCCTCGCGCACCGCTTCGTAGCGGGCGGGCAGGGCGCAGGAGGCGGCATCGGACACGGCCGCGGGATCCAGCGGCGGAAGGCCCTGCCGTAACGGCTTGAGCATGGTCGATCCATTCGTTCCCATGCGAGGCACTCCCGGGAATTCGCGGTCGTTGCGATGCAGCGGTGGCGCTGCACCATGGTTTCGGATGGGAAGGGCAGATGCAAGGGCAGATGCACGTGCACGCGACCGAATTGAACCTGCCCGTACCGCTTCTTGGCCATTTTTTCCGCCAACTTGGATCGCGAGTCTGCCAAAGGTCCTGACCTCTTCCTCCGGAAAACGGCCGACCTCTTTCCGTTTCCGTAACCGGACGAGTACTGCTCGAAGTGTTTTAGTGGCAGACTTCGGCCCCAAAGACGGTTGGGGAGGCTGGCGAACGTGAGCGCGGGAGAGCCCGGATCGGTGGTGCGGCGCATGCTGCTCGGCTCGCAACTCAGGCGACTGCGTGAAGCGCGGGGGATCACGCGTGAGGCGGCGGGGTACTCGATCCGTGCGTCCGAGTCGAAGATCAGCCGGATGGAGCTGGGCCGGGTGAGCTTCAAGACCAGGGACGTGGAAGACCTGTTGACGCTGTACGGCATCACCGACGAGGCGGAGCGCGAGTCGCTGCTCTCCCTCGCCCGGGAGGCCAATGTCGCGGGCTGGTGGCACAGTTACACCGACGTGCTGCCCAGCTGGTTCCCCACCTATGTGGGTCTGGAGGGTGCCGCCTCCCTGGTCCGGGTGTACGAGGTGCAGTTCGTGCACGGCCTGCTGCAGACCGAGGAGTACGCCCGCGCGGTGGTCCGGCGCGGGATGAAGGGCGCGAGCACGGCCGACGTGGAGCGGCGCGTGGCGCTGCGCCTGGAGCGGCAGAAGCATCTGCTCGACGACAACGCCCCCGAGTTCCACATCGTCCTGGACGAGGCGGCCCTGCGCCGTCCCTACGGCGACCGCGACGTGATGCGCGGCCAGCTCCAGCACCTGATCGAGGTCTCCCAGCGGCCCAACGTACGGCTGCAGGTCATGCCGTTCGGCTTCGGCGGGCACTCCGGCGAGAGCGGCGCCTTCACCATCCTCAGCTTCCCCGATACGGACCTGCCCGACGTGGTGTACGTGGAGCAGCTGACCAGCGCCCTCTACCTGGACAAGCGGGAGGACGTCGCCCAGTACGAGCAGGCGCTGAAGGAGCTGCAGCAGGACAGCCCGGGCCCGGACGAGAGCCGGGACCTGTTGCGGGGACTGCTTCAACTGTCTTGAGAGGTCACCTTCAACTCTCTTGAATCGCAAGTACGATGACGGGTGATCAGACCGTGACCAGGATCTGGCATCGCTAGTGATTGAGGGATCACATGTCGTCCTACTTCAGCGAGCTGGCCCAGCAGTACATCGACGGTGAGTGGCGCCCGGGCACCGGTTCCTGGGACGTCATCGACTTCAACCCCTACGACGACGAGAAGCTGGCCTCCATCACGGTGGCCACCGTCGACGAGGTCGACCAGGCCTACAAGAGCGCCGCTCGTGTCCAGAAGCAGTGGGCCGCGACCAACCCGTACACCCGCCGCGCGGTCTTCGAGCGGGCCCTGAGGCTGATAGAGGACCGCGAGCAGGAGATAGCCGACCTGATCATCGCGGAACTCGGCGGCACGCGCGTGAAGGCGGGCTTCGAGCTGCACCTCGCCAAGGAGTTCCTGCGCGAGTCGGTCCACCTGGCGCTGCGCCCCGAGGGGAAGATCCTGCCCTCGCCGACCGACGGCAAGGAGAACCGCGTCTACCGGGTGCCGGTCGGTGTGGTGGGCGTGATCAGCCCGTTCAACTTCCCGTTCCTGCTGTCGATCAAGTCGGTGGCCCCGGCCCTCGCCCTCGGCAACGGTGTGGTGCTCAAGCCGCATCAGAACACCCCGATCGCCGGCGGCACCCTGGTCGCGAAGATCTTCGAGGAGGCCGGGCTGCCCGGCGGCCTGCTCAACGTCGTCGTCACCGACATCGCCGAGATCGGCGACGCCTTCATCGAGCACCCGATCCCCAAGGTCATCTCCTTCACCGGCTCGGACAAGGTCGGCCGGCACGTCGCCACCGTCTGCGCCTCGCACTTCAAGCGCTCGGTGCTCGAACTGGGCGGCAACAGCGCGCTGGTGGTCCTGGACGACGCCGACATCGACTACGCGGTCGACGCGGCGGTCTTCAGCCGCTACGTCCACCAGGGCCAGGTCTGCATGGCCGCGAACCGGGTGCTCGTGGACCGCTCGATCGCGGACGAGTTCACCGAGAAGTTCGTCGCCAAGGTCAGGACGCTCAAGGTCGGCGACCCGCGCGACCCGCAGACCGTCATCGGCCCAGTGATCAACTCCGCGCAGGCGAACGCCGTTTCGGGCACCGTCGAGCAGGCACTCGCCGAGGGCGCCACCGCCCTGGTGCACGGCATCACCACCGGCAACCTGGTCGAGCCCAGCGTGCTCACCGACGTCCCCGCCGACTCCGCCCTGCTTCAGCAGGAGGTCTTCGGTCCGGTCGTCTTCCTCGTCCCCTTCGACGGCGAGGAGGAGGCGGTCCGGATCGTCAACGACACCCCGTACGGCCTCAGCGGCGCCGTCCACACCGGTGACATCGAGCGCGGTGTGGCGTTCGCCAAGCAGATCGACACGGGCATGTTCCACGTGAACGACGGCACCGTGCACGACGAGCCGCTCGTGCCCTTCGGCGGCGAGAAGCACTCCGGCCTCGGCCGCCTGAACGGCGAGACGACCCTGGAGGCCTTCACCACCATCAAGTGGATCTCGGTGCAGCACGGCCGCAGCGGCTTCCCGTTCTAGGCCTCCTCCCGGGTCCCTTCCAGATCTCCTTCGCCTCGCGGGCCCTTGCGGACAGAACCTGACCGCAAGGGCCCGTAGCTTCGTCGGTGTCAGGGAAACGGACCCGAAGAAAGGCGGTCGGTCATGGTCACTCACGTGGCGGCGGAGACGCAGGGCGACGAGCGGGGAGCGCTGCTGGCGTTCATCGAGGAACAGCGCGGCGGGATCCGCCGGGCGCTGCTCGGACTGACCGAGGAGCAGGCCCGCTCCTGCCCCAGCGCCAGCGAACTGTCGCTCGGCGGACTGCTCAAGCATGTCGCCGAGGTCGAGCAGGGCTGGGTGGCCCGCGCCAAGCAGGAGCCGCCGGCCATCCGGCGCGACGAGTCGAACTGGCACGAGTGCTTCCGGCTGGCCGACGACGAGACGGTCGCCTCGCAGCTCGCGTACTGGGAGCAGGTCGCCGCCGAGACGGAGAAGTTCATCCGCTCCGCGCCCAGCCTGGACGACAGCTTCCCGCTGCCGCCCGACCCGTGGTTCCCGCCGGAGGGCCGCGTCTCCCTGCGCTGGCTGTGTCTGCACCTGATCCGCGAGACGGCCCGGCACGCCGGCCACGCCGACATCATCCGCGAGTCCCTGGACGGGAAGACCGCGTTCGAGCTGGTGGCCCTGGAGCAGGCGGGCTAGCTCCACGGCAATAACCTGGACCGCATGTCAGCGATCCGTCTTCTCGTGCTGGGCGCGGTGCGCCAGCACGGGCGGGCCCATGGCTACCAGGTGCGGGGCGACCTGGAGTACTGGGGCGCGCACGAGTGGTCCAACGCCAAGCCGGGCTCGATCTACCACGCCCTGAAGCAGATGGAGAAGCAGGGGCTGCTGCACGCGCACGAGATCGCGCCCTCCACGGCCGGGGGGCCGCCGCGCACCGAGTACGAGATCACGGACCGGGGCGAGGAGGAGTTCTTCCGGCTGCTGCGGGAGTCCCTGGTCGCCTACGACCAGAAGATGGACATCCAGTCGGCGGCCATCGGCTTCCTGGTCGAGCTGGCGCGGGCCGAGGCGCTGGACCTGCTCCGGGAGCGGATCCGGCGCATCGGGGAGTGGCGGGCCGCCGTCACCGAGCACTACATCCCCGAGGACGGCCCCGAACAGCTCGGCCACATCGGCGAGATCATGAACCTCTGGGTCCACAGGGCCGACTCCGACGAGGCCTGGACCCGGGGGCTGATCGCCCGCCTGGAGGCAGGCGCCTACACGTTCGCCGGCGAGGGCGAGCGCTTCGTGGGCGTACTCACCGAGGGCCAGGAGAACCCGTACGCGACGGGGGAGCGGCACCCGGAGGACGACCGCTAATCAAGTTTGACCAATGCGCGGGATCGCGTTACTTTCAGGTGGTAGTCAAGTTTGACTAGCGAGGGGGTGGCACGTGGCCGACGCGGCGATCACCGTCGAGGACGCACGCAAGACCTACGGCACCAGAAACGCCCTGGACGGGCTCGACCTGCACGTCACCCGCGGCACCGTGCACGCGGTGCTCGGCCCCAACGGCGCGGGCAAGACCACCCTGGTGCGGATCCTGTCCACCCTGCTCAGGCCGGACGGCGGCCGCATCGAGGTCGCCGGGCACGACGTCCGCACCGAGGCCCGCGCGCTGCGGCGGCGCATCGGCCTGCTGGGCCAGTACGCGGCCCTGGACGAGCAGCTGGACGGCCGGCAGAACCTGGAGATGTTCGCCCGCCTGCACCACCTCGGCGCCCGCCACGCGCGCGTGCGCGCCGCCGAACTCCTGGACCGCTTCGACCTCGGCGACACCGGCCGCACCCCGGTGGCCCGCTACAGCGGCGGCATGCGCCGCCGCCTCGACCTCGCCGCCTCCCTGATCACCGATCCTGAGGTGCTGTTCCTGGACGAGCCGACGACCGGCCTCGACCCGCGCGGCCGCGCCGAGGTCTGGTCCGCCGTCCGCTCCCTGGTCGGCGGCGGTACCACCGTCCTGCTCACCACCCAGTACCTGGAGGAGGCCGACCAACTGGCCCACCGCATCGCCTTCGTGGACCACGGCCGGGTCGTCGCCGACGGCACCCCCGACGAGCTGAAGACCCTCACCGGCGGCGACCGCATCGACGTCGTGCTGCGCGACGCGGGCCTGCTCGGCGCGGCCGCCGCCCTGTTGCCCGTCACCGGCGTCCGGGTGGACACCGACCGCAGGCTGCTCAGCGCCCCGGTCACCGACCGCATGGGTGCGCTGTCCGGGGTCGTACGCGCCCTGGAGGCGGCGGGCATCGAGGCGGCGGACGTCGCCCTGCGCAGGCCCACGCTGGACGAGGTCTTCCTGCACCTGACCGGTGACGGGAACCGAGTGAAGGAGGTCGCGTGATGGCGATGTCCCCTTCCGTCCAGTATGTCCTGACTGACTCCTGGACCATGGCCCGGCGCGAACTCGCCCACTGGGCACGGCAGCCCGGGCAGGTGCTGGTCGCCCTGGTCTTCCCGGTGATGCTGCTGCTGATGTTCGGCTACCTGATCGGCGGCGGCCGGGGCGTCACCGGCGACTACGTCGACTACCTGGTGCCCGGCATGCTCGCGCTCACCATGGCCTTCGGCCTGGAGGGCACGATGCTCAACGTCACCCAGGACCTCAACAAGGGCGTCATCGACCGCTTCCGCTCCCTGCCCATGACCAACGGGGCGGTCCTGGTGGGCCGTTCGGCGGCCGACATGCTCCAGTCGGCGGTCGTGCTCGCCCTGATGACGGCGGTGGCGTACGCGCTCGGCTGGCGGGCCCACGGCGGCCCCGGAGTCTTCCTGGGCGCCATCGGCCTGCTCCTGCTGCTCCGCTTCGCGATGCTGTGGGTCGGCATCCACCTCGCCCTGGTCGCCGGCCGGCCCGAGATGGTCCAGGCCGTGCAGATCCTCGTCTGGCCGGTCGGCTTCCTCTCCAACGCCCTCGCTACACCGGACGCCATGCCCGACTGGCTGGGCACGGCCGTCCAGTGGAATCCCCTGTCCCAGTCGGCGACGGCGGTACGGGACCTGCTCGGCGGCCAGGGCGGCGATCCGGGCCACGTGGGGGCGGCCGTGGCCTGGCCGCTGGGCCTGCTGGCCGTGTTCTTCCCACTGGCGGTACGGAGGTTCGCGCGCCTGGGCCGCTAGGACCTGTCTGACAATTCCCGTCGTCCGCCTTCCGGGCCCTAGTGATGGAAGCCGGTGGCCGCCTCCTTGTCCTGGGTCAGCGGATGCGGCTGCCGGCGCAGTTCCGGCACCAGGCGGTTCAGGTCCTCCAGGAACAGGTCGGCGAGGTCGTGGGAGAAGCCGTTGCGGCACACGATCCGGATCACGGAGAGATCCTCCCGGTTGGGCGGGAAGGTGTACGCGGGCACCAGCCAGCCGCCCTCGCGCAGCCGCCGGGCGACGTCGAACACGTCGTACGCCTTCACCCCCGGAGCGGTGGTGAAGGCGAACACCGGCAGCTCGTCGCCGCGTGTGAGCAGCCGGAAGTCGTCCAGCGCCTCGATCCTGCCGGCGACGTAGCGCGCCACGTCCCGTGTCGACTGCTGCACCGCCCGGTAGCCCTCCCGGCCCAGCCGCAGGAACGTGTAGTACTGCGCGACCACCTGGGCGCCGGGCCGGGAGAAGTTGAGCGCGAAGGTCGGCATGTCGCCGCCCAGGTAGTTCACCCGGAAGACCAGTTCCTCGGGCAGCGCCTCCTTGTCCCGCCACAGGGCCCAGCCGACGCCCGGGTAGACCAGGCCGTACTTGTGGCCCGAGGTGTTGATCGAGGCCACGCGCGGGAGGCGGAAGTCCCACACCAGGTCCTCGTCCAGGAAGGGCGCCACCATGGCCCCGGACGCGCCGTCCACGTGCACCGGGATGTCGAGACCGGTGCGCTCCTGGAGGTCGTCCAGGGCCGCGCACAGGTCCGCGATCGGCTCGTAGGAGCCGTCGAAGGTGGAGCCGAGGATGCCGACGACCCCGATGGTGTTCTCGTCGCACAAGCCGGCCGCCGCCTGCGGATCCAGGTGGTACCGCTCGCCCTCCATCGGGACCAGCCGGGGCTCCACCTCCCAGAAGTTGCAGAACTTGTCCCAGCAGACCTGGACGTTGACGCCCATGACCAGGTTCGGGCGCGCCGCCGGGTAGCGGTCGGCGTTGCGCGTCGCCCAGCGCCGCTTCAGCGCCATCCCGGCCAGCATGCACGCCTCGCTGGATCCCGTGGTCGAACAGCCCACGGCGGCCGACGGGTCCGGCGCGTTCCACAGGTCGGCGAGCATCGCCACGCAGCGCCGCTCCAGCTCGGCCGTGCGCGGGTACTCGTCCTTGTCGATCATGTTCTTGTCCCGGCACTCCGCCATCAGTGCCCCGGCCTGCGGTTCCATCCAGGTGGTGACGAACGTGGCCAGGTTCAGCCGGGAGTTGCCGTCCAGCATCAGCTCGTCGTGCACGATCTGCGCCGCCGTGTTGGGGGGCAGGGGCGCGTCGGGGAGCCGGTGCTTGGGCGGGGCCTCGGTCATTTCGACAATCGGGTTTGCCTCCCCGAAGAACGGGTTGACCGACATCGGCCGCTCGTCCTGCTTCTCGGGACCTTTGTGCAGGGCCATGTACGTGCCTCCAGACAGGGGAGTGAGTCAGCGGATCTGTGTGCCGTCCGCCCTCAGTTGCATCTGCGGCCGCCCCGTCACCAGCAGCCAGGCCGGCAGCGAGGCGATGCAGAGCAGGGCGAGGATGACGGGCGAGGCGACCAGGACCGCAGCGGTGAACAGGCTCACCCAGCCTTGCCGGGTGATGGCCAGGAGCATGCCCAGCACGCCCGCCGCCACCCCCACGGCGGGCGGGACGCCGGGCACCAGGGCGTGGGCGCACAGACCCAGGGCGGTGCCGATGAACACGCCGGGGAAGATCCGGCCGCCGCGGAAGCCACAGGTCGCGGCGACCGTCAGGGCGGCCAGTTTCACCACCGTCATCGTGGCGAACTGTCCGGCCGACCAGCCCTCGGGGTCGGCGGCCAGCTGCGCGATCTGGTCCAGCCCTTTGAAGAGCGTCAGCGGGCCGCCGAGAGCCCCCAGCGCCCCCAGGACGAGTCCGCCCACCGGAAGCATCAGCATCGGGTGCCGCAGCCGCTGGAAGGCGCGGTGGAGGTACGGGAAGGCGTAGACCGCGCACATGCCGAGTGCCGCGCTGAACGACGCGATGACGATCGCCGCCAGGATGTCGGCGGCGCCCGGTCGGCCGATCGGGGGCAGATGGAGGTCGAAGCTCGCGTGGTGGAGGAGGTCGGTCGTCAGGGCGCCCGCCGCGGCGGCGGCCAGTGGGGCGAAGAGGTTGTCCCAGAGCAGGCCCTTGATCCGCTGCCCGGCCAGCGCTTCCGAGATGACCAGGGCGGCGGCCACCGGGGTGCCGAACAGCGCGCCGATCGTCGCCGCCTCCGCCAGCGTCATCCACAGCGGGCCAGGCAGCCTGGGCTGGAACCGGCGGCCCAGCCATACCGCCAGCCCGACGTTGACGGCGATGATCGGGTTCTCGGGGCCGAGGCTCGGGCCGCCCGCGAGCATCAGGGCCGCCGCCAGCAGCAGGCCGGGCAGCACGACGGGCGGCAGCGCGGGCGCGTTCAGCCCCATGGTGGCCGGGTCGGGCCCCGCGTGCCCCGGCACCTTCCACACCACCAGACCGACCGCGATGCCGGTCGCGGTGAGCATGACGAAGATCCACAGCGTGGAGTAGCCGCCGATGCCCAGGGCGGCGGGCAGGTTCTTCCACAGCACGTCCTCGAGCTGCTCGGCCGCGACGGTCACCCCGACGAAGAGCAGGCTGCACACCACGCCCACGACCAGAGCGGGCAGGATCAAGGGCAACAGAGCGCGCGCGGGGGTCGCGGGAGCGGTGGGGGGCGCCTGCTGCGCGCTGTCCTGGGCCACGAGATCACCATAAGCGGACAAAAGAGGTCAAACATCCCGAAGCGAAACGGGCTTGCACCTCACGCGGCGTGAGGCCTCAGCGTGTACGACGTACCGACGACAAGGAGCGGAAAAGTGAGCTACTCCGTGGGACAGGTCGCGGGGTTCGCCGGGGTCACGGTGCGCACCCTGCACCACTACGACGAGATCGGCCTGCTCGTGCCCAGCGAGCGCACCCACGCCGGCCACCGGCGCTACGGCGACGCCGACCTCGACCGGCTCCAGCAGATCCTGTTCTACCGGGAGCTCGGCTTCCCGCTCGACGAGGTCGCGGCCCTGCTCGACGACCCGGAGGTGGACCCGCGCGCGCACCTGCGCCGCCAGCACGAGCTGCTGACCGCCCGGATCGAGAAGCTGCAGAAGATGGCCACGGCCGTGGAGCACGCCATGGAGGCACGCACGATGGGCATCAACCTCACGCCCGAGGAGCGGTTCGAGGTCTTCGGGGACAAGGATCCCGAGCAGTACGCCGAGGAGGCGGAGCAGCGCTGGGGAGGCACCGAGGCGTACGCGGAGTCGCAGCGCCGCGCCGCCCGCTACACCAAGGAGGACTGGAAGCGCCTCCAGGCGGAGGTCGACGACTGGACCCGGCGCTACGTGGCCCTGATGACCGCCGGCGAGCAGCCGTCCGGCGAGACGGCCATGGACCTGGCCGAGGAGCACCGTCGGCACATCAGCAAGTGGTTCTACGAGTGCCCGCACCCCATGCACCGCTGCCTGGGCGCGATGTACGTCGCCGACGAGCGTTTCAAGGCGTTCTACGACGCCATGCGGCCCGGGCTCGCCGATCACCTGAGCGAGGCGATCACCGCCAACGCCGACCGGCACACCGCGTGACCCCTGGCCCGGGAGGCCTACTCCCGGGCCAGGACCACCGCGGTCCCGTACGCGCACACCTCCGTGCCCACGTCGGCGGCCTCCGTCACGTCGAAGCGGAACGCCAGCACCCCGTTGGCGCCACGCGCGCGTGCCTGCTCCACCAGCCGCTCCATGGCCTGGTTACGGGTCTGCACGAGCGTCTTGGTGAGGCCCTTCAGCTCGCCGCCGATCATCGACTTCAGTCCGGCGCCGATCTGGCTGCCCAGGTGCCGCGAGCGCACGGTGAGCCCGAAGACCTCGCCGAGCACCTGCTGCACCCGGTATCCGGGCACGTCGTTGGTCGTGACGACCAGCACGTCCGGCTGGGGCCCCTGGCCGCCGCCGTAGTCATCGAGTCCCATGGCTCACAGCTTTGCCCCGGTTGCCCCACAGTGCATCCTGGAGTCACCGGTGGAACCTGGGGCGGTCACATCGCGTTGGTAGCTTTGTGCGGCGGCCCATCGCCCTTTCAGCCGCCGTAGCCGCCCTCATCCCCCTCAGGAGCCCGGACCCGTGATGACACTCGCCCTCGGCCCGAGCTGGCTCGATCCCGACTATCTGCTCAACACGTACAGCATCTGGGGTCTGCTGCTCATCGTCTTCGCCGAGTCCGGTCTGCTCATCGGGTTCTTCCTGCCGGGCGACTCGCTGCTGTTCACCTGCGGTCTGCTGATCACTTCCGACCAGCTGGACTTCCCGCTGTGGGGCGCGATCGCCCTGATCTGTCTCGCCGCGGTCCTCGGCGACCAGGCGGGCTACATGTTCGGCAAGAAGGTCGGCCCGTCCCTCTTCAACCGCCCGGACTCCCGCCTCTTCAAGCAGGAGAACGTCACCAAGGCGCACGAGTTCTTCGAGAAGTACGGCCCGAAGTCCCTGGTCCTGGCCCGCTTCGTGCCCATCGTGCGCACGTTCACGCCGATCATCGCCGGCGTCAGCGGCATGAAGTACCGCTCGTTCCTGATCTTCAACGTCATCGGCGGCGTCATGTGGGGCGCGGGCGTCACCCTGCTCGGCTCCTGGCTCGGCAACATCGACTTCGTCAACAAGAACATCGAGGCGATCCTCATCCTGATCGTCCTCGTCTCGGTGATCCCGATCGCGATCGAGTTCCTCCGCGCGCGCGGCAAGGCCAAGAAGGCCCCGCGGGAGACGCCTCAGCCTCCTCAGCAGCCCCAGTACCAGCGCCCCCCGGCCATGGACGCCGCCACCACCCAGCTCCGCCGCATCGAGCCGGAGGAGCCCTACCAGCCGCAGTACCAGCAGCAGCCGTACCAGCCGCAGCAGCAGGACCAGCAGTACTGGAACCAGGGCTACGACAACCAGGGCCAGCAGGGCTACGACAACCAGGGCCAGCAGGGCTACGACAACCAGGGCCACCAGGGTTATGACAACCAGGGCCACCAGGGGTACGACAACCAGTACTACGACCAGCAGCAGTACGACCAGAACGGGTACCCCCGGAACTACTAGGCGGCTCAGAACCCCCTGGTCCGCTTGGCAGCCCTCCGCTTGCCCGCGGAGCCGACCCGCAGGGTCAGCCTGGAGATCTCCGATCCCAGGTTGACCCCGATGGCGATCGCCATCGCCAGCGAGGCGGCCTTCGCCAGGGACACCAGCCCCTTGTCGATCTCGTTCTGCGCCATGGACAGCAGCCCGAAGTACGTGGCCGAACCGGGCAGCAGCGGCCCGATCGCCGCCGTCGTGTAGGGCAGCGCGGACGCGAACCGGTACCGCGACAGCAGCTGCCCGAACAGCCCCACCAGCCCCGCGGCCACCGCCGTGGAGGCGACGGGGGAGAGGCCGCCCACGTAGTGCATGGCGCCGTACACCGACCACGCCACACCGCCGTTGAGGGTCACCGCCAGCACGGTGGATCGTTCCTGCTGCAGCAGCACGGCGAACGTCAGCGACAGCACCATGGACGCGGCGATCTGGATCAGCGGCCGCTCGGAGATGTTCATCGCCGCGTCCGGATTCAGCTCGCCGCCCACCTTCACGCCGAAGTACAGGACCATCAGCACACCGATGACGATGCCGACGAAGAAGTACATGACCTCCAGCAGGCGGGCGGCCGCGGTGATGTAGAAGCCCGTCAGCCCGTCCTGCACGCCCGCCACCAGCGCCCGCCCGGGCAGCAGCGCGAACAGCCCACCGGTGACGACCGCGGACGCCGCCACGTCGACGTGCGCCAGCGCGAACGCCACTCCGATCGCCGCCGGGGGCATGGCGGCGATCGTGAACTGGTAGAACTCCGGCAGTCCCCGCCCCGCGCACAGCCACGCCAGCCGGTCGCCGAGCATCGCGCCGATCGCCGCCGCGACGAAGACGATCAGGTCACCGCCGACCAGCACGGAGGCCGCACCCGCGAGCAGCCCGCTCGCCAGGGTCAGGGCCCAGCCGGGGTAGGGGTGCCGGTTGCGGCGGATCTCCGCCAGACGCCGGTAGGCCTCCTCCAGCGAGACATGGGTCTCCGGGTCGGTCAGGTCGTCCACCAGCCGGAACACGGCCGCGAGCCGCGTGTAGTCCGTGCCCCGCCGGCGTACGGTCCGGGACGCGGTGACCGGGTCCTCCACCAGGGACGGCTGGTGGGAGATCGACAGCAGCGTGAAGGTGACCGTCGGCTCGCAGCGGTCCAGGCCATAGGACCGGCACACCGCGAACATCGCGGCCTCCACGTCCTCCGCGCCCTCGCCGCCCGCCAGCAGCAGTTCCCCGATACGCAGCGTCAGGTCGAGCACGCGCGGGACCGCGGGCCCGCCCTCCTCGGCCTTCTGCACCGGCTCCGGCGCCGGCCGCTCGGCCACCGGCATGCGCAGCATCGTGCGCATCCGGTCCTGCCAGGGCGCGTCCTTGATCAGGCTGACCGCCGGCATCCCGGTCGCCGGGGTGAACGCGGGCGGGGCGTCCTTGGCGCTGTAGGTGCGCGGCAGGCTGAACGCCGACCCCTCCGGCTCGGCACTGGGCGGCTGCGGCGCCGCCAGCCCCTCCGGCACGGCGAACTCGGAGGTGGCCTCCGGCTCACCGGCGCCCTCGGGGACCTCGATGCCCTCGGGAACGGCGAACTCGGACGTGATCTCCGGGTCGTACCGCGCCTCGTCGGACCGGGGCTTGCGGTCCTCCGCCTCCGTCACCTCGCACCGCTCCCTGAACGCAACATTCCGTAGGGCTCAGTATGCGCATGGGTACGCGAACGGGCCGCACGCGTGCGCGTGCGGCCCGTGGCAACAGAGAGGCTCAGTGGCCGCCCTGCTCCTTGAAGCGCTTGTAGGACCGCTCGATCTCGATCTCGGCGTCCGTGCGGCCCACCCAGTTGGCACCCTCGACCGACTTGCCGGGCTCCAGGTCCTTGTACACCTCGAAGAAGTGCTGGATCTCCAGGCGGTCGAACTCCGACACGTGGTGGATGTCGCGCAGGTGCTCCACCCGCGGGTCGGTGGCCGGAACGCACAGCAGCTTGTCGTCGCCGCCCGCCTCGTCCGTCATCCGGAACATGCCGATCGCGCGGCACTTGATCAGGCAGCCGGGGAAGGTCGGCTCGTCCAGGATGACCAGCGCGTCCAGCGGGTCGCCGTCCTCGCCGAGGGTGTTCTCGACGAAGCCGTAGTCGGTCGGGTAGGCGGTCGAGGTGAAGAGGCGACGGTCCAGGCGGATCCGACCGGTCTCGTGGTCCACCTCGTACTTGTTCCGCGAACCCTTCGGGATCTCGATCGTGACGTCGAACTCCACCGGTGGCTCCTCCATGATCAGCACATAGTTCTGGTGGTTAAGTGTCCCTCACGCAGGTGTGTGATCGCGAAAGGGGCTGGTGGTCGTGCCAGAGCTGAGGCCTTGGCGAGCCGCGAGACCGCAGGTGCTGCGGATCGCGAACGCCGTACGACCGCGACTGGCGCGCGCCGTGACGGCCGCGAAACCAGGGGTCGCGCGGCTGACGAAGGCAGTGCGCCCCGGGCTTGCACACCTCCCTCGGCCGCGAGCCCTCAGGACCTGGCAGTACACCGCGGGCGCCGCCACCGCCGGGCTGGCGCTGGCCGCCGGTGTGGTGACCGTCGCCGGTCCCTGGGACGCCAACGGTCAGCGTACGGCCGAGCGGGACCGGGCCGCCGCCCTGGAGCGGTCAGGTGGCGCAGATCACGGCGCCTTGGGCACGAGCGCGCGGGGCCCCCGGCCCGCACCGAGCGCCCCGGCCGTCCTGACGGGCCTGGGCGGCACCACGGGCACCGTCAGCACCAAGAAGGCCCCGCCGGGCCAAAAGGCCCTCGCGGACGTCCTGGGGCCGCTCCTGGACGCCTCCGCGCTCGGCGGCGGCCATGCGGCGGCCGTCGTCGACGTCAGCACCGGCAAGCAGTTGTACGGCACCGCCGCCGACCAGGCCTTCACCCCCGCCTCCACCACCAAGATCGCCACCGCCGTCGCCGCGCTGTCCGCCCTCGGCCCCGACCACCGCCTCACCACCCGCGCCGCGCTCGAACCCGACACCAAGGAACTGGTGCTGGTCGGCGGCGGCGACCCCACCCTCACCGCCCACCCGAAGGCCGAAAGCTGGGCGAGCCTGCGCACGCTCGCCGCCGACACCGCGGCCGCCCTCAGGAAGCGCGGCCTCGGCAAGATCACGCTCTCCTACGACACCACGCTCTTCTCCGGCCCCGCGCTGCATCCCATCGGCGTCAACGACAACCTCGCCCCGGTCAGCGCCCTGACCGCCGACGAGGGCCGCGCCGACGCCTCCACCAGGGGCGCGGCGCCCCGCGTGAGCGACCCGGCGGCCGACGCGGCCCGCAAGTTCGCGGACTACCTCAAGCAGGCCGGCATCAAGGCCACGCCCCCCGGGCCCTCCAAGGCCACCAACCGCGCCGAGACCCTCGCCACCGTCTCCTCGCCCCCGCTGTCCGCCCTGGTCGAGCGCATGCTGACGAACAGCGACAACGACATCGCCGAG
Source organism: Streptomyces sp. NPDC001816 (assembly GCF_042892235.1). Classification (NCBI taxonomy): domain Bacteria; kingdom Bacillati; phylum Actinomycetota; class Actinomycetes; order Kitasatosporales; family Streptomycetaceae; genus Streptomyces; species Streptomyces sp. NPDC001816. The sequence continues at coordinate 64,512 of NZ_JBIATY010000019.1, read as the reverse complement.
GCCCTGGCCCGCCAGACCGCCCTGGCCAGTGGTCGGGCGGGGAGCTTCGACGGCGGCGCGAAGGCCATCGCCACCCAGCTGACCAAGCTCGGCCTGCCCATGTCCGGCGCCGCCTTCCACGACGGCAGCGGCCTCAACCGCGACGACCGGCTCACGGCGAACCTCCTCACCGCCCTGCTGGTCAAGGCCGCCGACCCGGCCCGTCCCGGCCTCCGCCCGGTCCTCACCGGCCTCCCGGTGGCCGGCTTCACCGGCACCCTGACCGACCGCTACACCGACGGCGCGGCAGGCGTCGTACGCGCGAAGACAGGCACCCTGACCGGCGTGAACACCCTGGCGGGCACGGTCGTCGACCAGGACGGCCATTTCCTGGCCTTCGCCTTCCTGGCCTCCGACACGACCGACCCCCAGGAGGCCCAGACGGCCCTGGACAAGACGGCGACGGCACTGGCGGACTGCGGCTGCCGGTAGGCGCCAACACCCGTCACCACACGAGAAACCGCACCTCACCCGACGCCCACGGCCTGCCCCAAGCGGGAGCGCTCACGTACCGTTGACGCATGACGAGCTTCGGTGGCACCGCATCTCCCGGGATGGTCGACTGGAACCTCGCGGTGGCGACCGCGACACGGCTCGTACGACCGGGCCCCGAAGTCAGCCGCGACGAGGCCAGGGCCGTCGTTGCGGAGCTGCGCCGGCACGCGAAGGCCTCGGAGGAACACGTCCGGGGCTTCACCCGGATGGGCACCGGGGAAACCCACGACACCCCCGTCCTGGTCGTCGACCGCCCGGGCTGGGTCCGGGCGAACGTCGCCGGCTTCCGGGAGATCCTCAAGCCCCTCCTGGAGAAGATGCAGGAACGCCGCGGCAGCAGCCCCGGCAACGTGGTCCTCGGCGCCGTCGGCGGCAAGGTCACCGGCGTCGAACTCGGCATGCTGCTGTCCTTCCTCTCCTCCCGCGTCCTCGGCCAGTACGAGACCTTCGCCCCCGCCTCCCGCGACCTCCCGGCCGGCGGCCCCCCTGATGCACCGAGTGGCGGCCGTCTCCTCCTCGTCGCCCCCAACATCGTCCACGTGGAGCGCGAACTCGACGTCGAGCCGCACGACTTCAGGCTCTGGGTGTGCCTGCACGAGGAGACCCACCGCACGCAGTTCACCGCCGTGCCCTGGCTCCGTGACCACCTCGAGGGTGAAATCCAGTCGTTCTTGGCGGAGACCGACGTCGATCCGATGACCGTCCTGGAGCGCATTCGGGAAGCCGCCCAGTCCCTCGCCGGCGGCCGCCCCGAGGGCGAGGAGGACGACGGCGGACGCTCCTTCGTGGAGCTGGTGCAGACCCCGGTCCAGCGCGAGATCCTCGGCCGCCTCACCGCGGTCATGTCGCTGCTGGAGGGCCACGCCGACTTCGTCATGGACGGGGTGGGCCCGAGCGTCGTGCCGACCGTCTCCGAGATCCGCGAGAAGTTCCAGCAGCGCCGCGCCAGGGGCGCCTCCCGCCTCGACCTCGCCCTGCGCAAGCTGCTCGGTCTGGACGCCAAGCTCAGGCAGTACCGGGACGGCGAACGCTTCGTGCGCGCGGTCGTCGAACAGGTCGGCATGGACGGCTTCAACCGCGTGTGGACATCCCCCAACACCCTGCCCACCAAGGCGGAGATCGCCAAACCGGCGGACTGGGTCGCACGGGTGCACCGCAAGGCCGAGTCGTGAACCGCGTGAGGCAGTCGTGAACCGAATCCGGCCTACGGCAGGCGAATGCCCCTCCAATCACCCGTCCGAGGGACCGTGAGCGATGGGTAAGCGTGCAATGCTCGGGGAACGGCCCGCTTCTGTCACCATCTACACACTCTGAGTGACCGACCTCGGGCTCACCCCCCGAAAACTTCATGAAGGGAACCGGACATGGGTCCCCATCCTGCGGTCGCGGCGATACGCCTGGCGGTCCGCCGCGTCCTTCACGACCTCCTCACCGAACACAGCTGCATCACCGAAGCCGCGATGACAGCCGCGACGGCTGCCACCGCGGATGCCCGCGAACCGAGCCGGAACGAGCGCACCCCCTCCCCGCTCGTGCTGGTCGCGTGCTCCGGCGGCGCCGACTCCATGGCGCTCGCCTCGGCCCTCGCCTTCGAGGCCCCCAAGCTCGGCATCCGTGCCGGCGGCATCACCGTGGACCACGGCCTCCAGCACGGCTCCGACCTCCGGGCCGCGGAGGTCGTCCTCAGGCTGCGCGAACTCGGCCTCGACCCCGCCGAGTCCATCGCCGTGTCCGTCGGCCGCGAGGGCGGCCCCGAGGCCGCCGCCCGAGACGCCCGCTACGCCGCCCTCGACGCCGCGGCCGAACGACACGGCGCCGCCGCGGTCCTGCTCGGCCACACCCGCGACGACCAGGCCGAAACCGTCCTGCTCGGCCTCGCCCGCGGCTCCGGCATCCGCTCCCTGTCCGGAATGGCCGCGGTCTCGGGGGCCGACGGCCGTTACCGGCGCCCCTTCCTGCACATCGACCGGCAGACCGCCCGCAAGGCCTGCATGGTCCAGTCCCTGCCCGTCTGGGACGACCCGCACAACGCCGACCCCGCCTACACCCGCTCCCGGCTCCGGCACGAAGGTCTGCCCGCCCTGGAGAAGGCCCTCGGCAAAGGCGTCGTCGAGGCCCTCGCCCGCACCGCCCAGCTCTCCCGCGACGACGCCGACGCCCTCGACGCCTGGGCCTCCCAGGCCGAGGCCTCCGTACGCGACGCCATGGGCCTCCTGGAGTGCGCCAAGCTCTACGCCCTCCCGCCCGCCGTACGCCGCCGGATCCTGCGCCGCGCCGCCATCGAGGCCGGTGCCCCGGCCGGCTCGCTCTTCGCCCGCCACATCGAGGAAGTCGACCGGCTGATCACCGGCTGGCGCGGCCAGAAAGCCATCAATCTCCCCGGCAAAGTCGTCGCCCAGCGTCAGGGTGGCAGACTGGTGATTCGGCAAGGCTGAATCCCGACCCCCGGAGCGACCCTCCGACGGGCCGGACAGCCGGTGGCCGTAAGAGCGGCCGTAAGTGCGGGACGACCGAAAGTGATGCGGGTGGACGCGAAAGACATGGGTGCCGACCTCAAGCAGGTGCTCATCACCAAGGAAGAGATCGACGCGAAGCTGGCCGAGCTGGCCGCGAAGATCGACGCGGAGTACGCGGGCAAGGACCTGCTCATCGTCGGCGTGCTCAAGGGCGCCGTCATGGTCATGGCCGACCTGGCCCGGGCGCTGTCCACCCCCGTCACGATGGACTGGATGGCCGTGTCGTCCTACGGCGCGGGCACCCAGTCCTCCGGTGTCGTGCGGATCCTCAAGGACCTGGACACCGACATCCAGGGCAAGCACGTCCTGATCGTCGAGGACATCATCGACTCCGGACTCACCCTGTCCTGGCTGCTGTCCAACCTCGGTTCCCGTGAGCCGGAGTCCCTCAAGGTGTGCACGCTGCTGCGCAAGCCGGACGCCGCCAAGGTCGCCATCGACGTGGAATGGGTCGGCTTCGACATCCCCAACGAGTTCGTCGTCGGCTACGGCCTCGACTACGCCGAGAAGTACCGCAACCTGCCGTTCGTCGGTACGCTCGCGCCTCACGTCTACGGCGGCTGAGCCAATCGGGCCAGCCCCTGTAAGACGATCGGGAACCCCAGCGGGTTTCGCGCCGTTGGAGCAAGCAGAGACGGGAACGCCAGCCGTCCATGCCACTCCGTGCGGCTTCGGACAACAATGCTGGGGTACCGTCAGAAGAACTGTCTTATCAAACTCACTATGGCAGGAGGGACGGGGCGGCACCGCTCCGTATGGATGGACGTGAAGCGATACTTCCGTGGGCCGGTCATGTGGATCGTGCTGGCCGTCCTTGCCGTGGTCGTGTTGATGCAGGTCGTCGGCTCGTCCGGCGGCTACAAGACGGTGGACACCGGCCAGGTCGTGGCGGCGATCAACGAGAACAAGGTCGAGTCGGCCAAGCTCACCACCGGTGACGAGCAGACCATCAAGGTCACCCTCAAGGACGGCCAGAAGGTCGAGGACAGCTCGAAGATCCAGGCGAGCTACATCGGCGACCAGGGCGTGGCCATCGCCGCCACACTGCAGAACAAGTACCAGGACAAGCAGATCCCGGACGGCTACACGGTCTCGCCGTCCAAGCAGAACCCGTTCGTCGGCGTCCTGCTCTCCCTGCTGCCCTTCGTCCTGATCGTGGTCGTCTTCCTGTTCCTGATGAATCAGATGCAGGGCGGCGGCTCCCGGGTCATGAACTTCGGCAAGTCCAAGGCCAAGCTCATCACCAAGGACACCCCGAAGACGACCTTCTCCGACGTCGCGGGCTGCGACGAGGCCGTCGAGGAGCTCCACGAGATCAAGGAGTTCCTCCAGGAGCCGGCCAAGTTCCAGGCCGTCGGCGCCAAGATCCCCAAGGGCGTGCTCCTCTACGGCCGTCCCGGCACCGGCAAGACGCTGCTCGCGCGCGCCGTGGCCGGCGAGGCCGGAGTGCCCTTCTACTCGATCTCCGGTTCCGACTTCGTCGAGATGTTCGTCGGTGTCGGTGCCTCCCGAGTCCGTGACCTCTTCGAGCAGGCCAAGGCGAACGCCCCGGCGATCGTCTTCGTCGACGAGATCGACGCGGTCGGCCGCCACCGCGGCGCCGGCCTCGGCGGCGGTCACGACGAGCGCGAGCAGACGCTGAACCAGCTGCTCGTCGAGATGGACGGCTTCGACGTCAAGGGCGGCGTGATCCTCATCGCCGCGACGAACCGGCCCGACATCCTCGACCCGGCGCTGCTCCGCCCCGGCCGCTTCGACCGCCAGATCGCGGTCGACCCGCCGGACCTGCAGGGCCGCATGGAGATCCTCAAGGTTCACCAGAAGGGCAAGCCGGTCGCGCCCGACGTCGACCTGGCCGCCGTCGCCCGCCGCACCCCCGGCATGACCGGCGCCGACCTCGCCAACGTGCTGAACGAGGCCGCGCTGCTCACCGCCCGCAGCGACCAGAAGCTGATCGACAACAAGGCGCTGGACGAGGCGATCGACCGCGTGGTCGCGGGCCCGCAGAAGCGGACCCGGATCATGTCGGACAAGGAGAAGAAGATCACCGCGTACCACGAGGGCGGTCACGCCCTGGTCGCGGCGGCCTCGCCGAACTCCGACCCGGTCCACAAGATCACGATCCTCTCCCGCGGCCGCGCCCTCGGCTACACGATGGTGCTCCCGGACGAGGACAAGTACTCGACCACCCGCAACGAGATGCTCGACCAGCTGGCGTACATGCTGGGCGGCCGCGCGGCCGAGGAACTGGTCTTCCACGACCCGACCACCGGCGCCGCCAACGACATCGAGAAGGCCACCAACCTGGCCCGCGCGATGGTCACGCAGTACGGCATGACCGAGCGGCTCGGTGCGATCAAGTTCGGCGGCGACAACAGCGAGCCCTTCCTCGGACGTGAGATGGCTCACCAGCGCGACTACTCGGAAGAGGTCGCCGCGCTGGTCGACGAAGAGGTCAAGAAGCTCATCGAGACCGCGCACAACGAGGCCTGGGAGATCCTGGTCGAGAACCGCGACGTGCTCGACCAGCTCGTCCTCCACCTGCTGGAGAAGGAGACCCTGGGCAAGGAGGAGATCGCCGAGATCTTCGCCCCGATCCACAAGCGCCCGCCGCGGCCCGCGTGGACCGGCTCCTCCCGCCGCACCCCGTCCACCCGCCCGCCGGTGCTCTCCCCGAAGGAGCTGGCACTGACCAACGGGGCGAACGGCTCGACGGCGGCGATCAGCACGGTCAAGTCGACGGCGTCGGAGTCCGCCCCGGTGACGGACAAGACCCCGGAAGACCGCCCCGAGAGCTGAACACATTCAGCCACCAGGCCGGAATGAATGCCGCGGCCCCCAGGTTCTAGCCTGGGGGGCGCGGCATTTCGCATGTCCGCAGACAGAGCGCGTGGACGCACGCGTGACAGCACAGGAACGAGGAACCAGATGACCGACCCCGTGACCCTGGACGGTGAGGGCACCATCGGCGAGTTCGACGAGAAGCGCGCCGAGAACGCCGTACGGGAACTGCTGATCGCGGTCGGTGAGGATCCGGATCGTGAGGGCCTCAGGGAGACGCCGGCGCGGGTGGCTCGGGCGTACAAGGAGATCTTCGCGGGCTTGTGGCAGAAGCCCGAGGACGTCCTGACGACGACGTTCGACCTGGGGCACGACGAGATGGTGCTCGTGAAGGACATAGAGGTCTACAGCACCTGTGAGCATCATCTGGTGCCGTTCCGGGGCGTCGCCCACGTCGGCTACATCCCGTCCGTGACCGGGAAGATCACCGGTCTGTCCAAGCTGGCCCGGCTCGTGGACGTCTACGCCCGGCGCCCGCAGGTGCAGGAACGGCTCACCACGCAGATAGCGGACTCCCTGATGGAGATCCTGGAGCCGCGGGGCGTGATCGTGGTCGTCGAGTGCGAGCACATGTGCATGTCGATGCGGGGCATCCGCAAGCCGGGCGCGAAGACGATCACCTCGGCGGTGCGCGGTCAGCTGCGCGACGCGACGACGCGGAACGAGGCGATGAGCCTCATCATGGCGCGCTGACCGGCCTGCGCCGAACGACCGGAGCCGGTGGTCAGGCCGCCGGCTCCGCGCCCGCGTGGTTGCGGTCCTCGTCCTCGGGGAGCTTGCAGACCCGCTCCAGGAACATGGCCGCCGCTATCACGCCGATGCCGGCCAGGACCGAGAGGCCGGCGTAGAGGGCCTGGTCGCGGCGGGCAGGGATGTCGAGGAGCTCCAGCAGGAAGACGCCCGTGCCGCCGTACATGCCGGCGACCAGGGCGGCCACCAGGGCGCTGGCCTGGCCGAAGACGACCGCTCGGGCGGCCATCAGCGGGTCGACGCCCTTGGCGCCGGGGCGGCGCTCGCGCTGGGCCCTGAGCCGGGCGCGCAGCGAGAGCGCCGTGGCCAGCAGGACCACCGCGATCAGCGCGAGGACGACGGGGGCGGCCAGAGGGACGCTGGGGAGTGTCCCGATCGAGTTCCAGAGGCGGGCGCCCGCCCAGGACAGGACGCCGGCCACGACGAACACGCCGGCCAGCAACCTGATGCGCAGCTCTCTCACGGTGTCCCTTCAGCTCCCCCGGACCGGTCCCGGACTGTGGTCGTCTTGACCTTAACGACTACTCGGGCAGTCGGAGTTCCAGGTCCCTGCGGGCCTCGACGCCGTCGCGGGTGACGGCCGACAGCAGTTCGGCCACCGTGCCCCGGCCGGGCAGCAGCGCCTGCGGGTCGATGTCGTGCCACGGGGCGAGTACGAAGGCGCGCTCGTGGGCGCGCGGGTGCGGGAGGGTGAGCTGCGGGTCGTCGGAGGTGACGTTCGCGTAGGCGACGATGTCGACGTCCAGGGTGCGCGGTCCCCAGCGCTCGTCGCGGACCCGGTTGAAGGCCTCCTCGACGGCGTGGGCCCGCTCCAGCAGGGAGGACGGCGGCAGGGTGGTCTTCAGGGCGACGACGGCGTTGTAGTAGGAGGGCTGGCTGCCGGGCTCGACGCCCCACGGCTCCGTCTCGTAGACCGGCGACACGGCCTTCACACGGACGCCGGGGGTGTCCTCCAGGGCGTCGACGGCTCCCTGGAGGGTCTCCAGGCGGTTGCCGAGGTTGGAGCCGATGGAGATCACGGCCCATTTCGGGTTGCTCAGTGTCGTGTCGGCGGCGTCCACCTGCTCGACGACCGAGGCGGGCACCGGCTGGACGGTCGGGTCGCTGTGACCCTGGGCGAAAGGTCGGGTCATACTCGGCTCCGGGTGATGGTGACGGTCACGTCGTCGAACGGGACGGTGATCGGGGCGTCCGGCTTGTGGACGCAGACCTCTACCTCCTGGACTCCCTCGTGCTTCAGGCAGGTCTGGGCGATCCGCTCGGCGAGGGTCTCGATGAGGTTCACCGGTTCGCCCTCGACCACGGCCACGACCTCTTCGGCCACGATGCCGTAGTGGACGGTCTTCGCCAGGTCGTCGTCGGCCGCGGCCGGCCGGGTGTCCAGACCAAGGACGAGGTCCACGATGAAGGTCTGGCCCTCCTCGCGCTCCTTGGGGAACACACCGTGGTGCCCGCGGGCCTTCAGGCCGCGCAGCGCGACACGATCCACGCGAATCACTCCTGCAATCGTCGGGAACGACCGGGCGGTGCCGCGTGCGGGCGGCACACCGGCCTCTGACGAATCTACCTGCGGACGCTGACACATCCGGGTGACGGGGGCGCGTGCCCGGGTGGGGACCCGCAGGCTTCACCGTGTGTTTCCCCTGGGGAACCCGGCCGCGTCATGGGCTGGTAGCCGCACATACCCCCGGGTAGGTGATTCCAACCACTTCTTGGTCCGTGTGGGGTTCGTACCCGGTCACGCGAGGGGGTTGTCGCCGGAATTCTCGCCGTTCGCTCCGCTCTGGCCGTTCTCCTCTTCCTCGTCGGATTCGGCCAGTACGGGGGAGGCGTGGTGCGACCAGAGCTTCCAGCCGGTGGGGGTGCGCCGGAACACGTTCGTGGCGACGACGAGCTGGCCGACCAGGGGGCCGAGTTCCGCGCCGTCCTCGGGGGCGGGGCCGCCGCTCAGGATGTTCTCGGTGCAGGTCACCAGGGCGGTGTCGCCGGTGACGGAGACGTGCACGTCGGTGAGGAAGAACTGGATGTAGTCGGTGTTCGCCATGATCAGCGCGTACGACCTGAGGACCTCGGAGCGGCCGGTGAGCACCGGCCAGCCGGGGTGGACGCAGGAGATCACGCCGGTGTCCGCCGGGTCGTGGTACTCCTCGTCCACGCCCAGGTCGGAGGGCGTGAGCCAGAGCGAGGACAGCTCCTCGAAGTCACCGCGCTCCATCGCCTCGTAGAAGGCGGTGTTGGCGGCCTCCACCTGTTCGACGTCCGTGTGGGGGGCGCTCACCGGGCTCCTTCGACGGCGCGCGCCACCCGCACCGCGTCCGCGGTGGCGCGTACCTCGTGCACGCGAACCGCCCATGCGCCGGCGTGCGCCGCGAGCGCAGAGACGGCGGCCGTGGCGGCGTCGCGCTCGCGGGCCGGCGGGGGTGCGCCCTCCGGGCCGGCGAGGACGCGGCCGAGGAACCGCTTGCGGGAGGCGGCGACGAGCAGGGGGTGGCCGAGGGCGTGCAGCCGGTCGAGGTGGGCGAGCAGGGTGAGGTCGTGCTCGGCCTGCTTGGAGAAGCCGAGACCGGGGTCGACGACGATGCGCTCGGGGGCGATGCCGCCCGCGAGAACGGCCTCCACGCGCGCCTGCAGTTCGTCCACGACTTCGGCGACGACGTCCTCGTACACGCCCTGGACGTTGCCGCCCTGCAGGAAGCCGCGCCAGTGCATGACGACGAAGGGGGCGCCCGTGGCGGCGACCACGGGGATCATCGCGGGGTCGGCGAGGCCGCCGCTGACGTCGTTGACGAGGACGGCGCCGGCGGCGAGGGCCTGTTCGGCGACGGAGGCGCGCATGGTGTCGACGGAGACGGCCACGCCTTCGGAGGCGAGGCCGCGGACGACGGGGATGACGCGCCTGAGTTCCTCGGCCTCGTCGACGCGGGTGGCGCCGGGGCGGGTGGACTCGCCGCCGACGTCGACCAGGTCCGCGCCCTCGGCCACCAGGTCCAGGCCGTGCTTGACGGCGACGGTCGTGTCGAACCAGCGGCCGCCGTCGGAGAAGGAATCGGGGGTCACGTTCACGACCCCCATGACCGCGCACCGGTCCCATGCCGGAAGGCCTGCCACTCGGCCGCGCCCGCTGAGGTTGTTCATACGTTCAGCGTAGGCCCAGGGGGGTGTCGCACACGCGCCGCGGCCCGGGCGGAAGCTCCCGTGCTGGAGGGGATGGGGCTTCCGCCCGGGCCGGTCAGGGGCCGGGCCGGGCTCTCGGCGCGGCAGGCCGGGGTCAGGCGGCTCGGACGTCGCGTTCCGCCACGGAGTGCGCGCAGGGGCGCTCGGCGGCCGGCCGGCGCCGGCGCAGGAAGCGCGGGAGCGGCAGGGCGAGGTCGACGAAGCCCTCCGCCTGCATGGCGGCGAAGCCGATGCGGGGCAGGTCGGCGGAGGCGCGGTAGACGACGAAGCGCGGCTCCCAGCGCGGCTGGAACTTGGCGTTGAACTTGTACAGCGACTCGATCTGGAACCAGCGCGAGAGGAACACCAGCAGTCCGCGCCAGGCGCGCAGCACCGGGCCCGCGCCGATCTTCTCCCCGCGCGCGAGGGCGGAGCGGAACATCGCGAAGTTCAGCGAGACCCGCGCGATGCCGAACTTGGGGGCGGCCTGCAGGGCGGCGACGATCAGCAGCTCGTTCATGCCGGGATCGGCGGCGCGGTCGCGGCGCATCAGGTCCAGGGAGACACCGTCGGATCCCCAGGGCACGAAGTGCAGGATCGCCTTCAGGTCGCCGTACTCGCCGGGCTCGTCGTCGGCCTTGTGGGCGGTGGCGATCAGACAGTCGCCGTCGGTGGGGTCGCCGATGCGGCCGAGCGCCATGGAGAAGCCGCGCTCGGTGTCCGTGCCGCGCCAGTCCTCCGCCGCCCGGCGGATGCGCTCCAGCTCGGCCTCGCCGAGGTCACGGATGCGCCGTACCCGGGTTTCGTAGCCGGCCCGCTCGATGCGCTTGACCATCTGGCGCACGTTGCGCATCGCGCGTCCGGCGAGTGAGAAATCCGCCACGTCGACCACCGCCTCGTCGCCCAGTTCCAGGGCGTCCAGGCCGGTCTCGCGGGTCCACACCTCGCCGCCCGTCTCCGAGCAACCCATGACGGCCGGGGTCCAGGAGTGCGCCTTGGCCTCGTCCATGAAGCGTTCGATGGCGCCGGGCCAGGCCTCGACGTCGCCGATCGGGTCGCCGCTCGCGAGCATCACGCCGGAGACCACGCGGTAGGTGACCGCCGCCTTCCCGCTGGGCGAGAAGACGACCGCCTTGTCGCGGCGCAGCGCGAAGTGGCCGAGGGAGTCGCGGCCGCCGTGCTTGTCCAGCAGGGCGCGCAGCCGGGCCTCGTCCTCCTCGGTGAGGCGGGCGGCCGGGTGCTCGGGGCGGAAGGCGAAGTAGATGGTGGTGACCGCGGTCAGCCAGCCGAGGGCGCCGAGGGAGAAGGCGACCGTCCAGGACGTGTTGCCGTCGTAGTCCAGCGGGCCCTCGAAGCCGAACAGGCCGTAGACGACGTGCGTCAGACGGTCGGCCAGGCTCGGGTCGCCGACCATCCGGTTCGGATGGACGCTGACGATGACCAGGCCGAGGGCGAGGGAACCGGCGGCCATCAGGACGAAGTTGGCGAGCGCGCGCCAGCGGCTGCGCGGGTCCGGCAGCGCCGCGAACTCGTCGCGGTGGCGCAGCAGCGGAATCAGGATCGCCAACGAGATGAGCATGCCGATGACCGAGTGCCGGTACACGAACTCGGCGGCCGCACCGGCGGGCAGGAGCGCGACCGCGGCGCGCCACGCCCGGCGCTTGCGCCGCTTGAGCCCGTGTGCGAGCAGGAGCAGCAGCACGCCCGCGCTGAGCGAGAGTGCCGCCGCGAACGGCCCGAAGGAGCCGGGCAGTACCTCGGCCAGGGCGTGCATACGGCTGTGACGGAAGCGCGGGAACACGCCCGCGGCGATGTCCACCACGCCCACGAGGGCGCACGCCCTGCCGACCAGAGCGGGAACGGCCTCGGGGCGCGGGCCGCGCAGTATGCGCCGCGCCCGGCTTGATCGGCTCGGAACCCCGCCCGACATTTCCCCATCTATCCTGACAGACATCGCATCCCGTAGTTCTGCGAGAGACCTTGAACCCGGTGCCGATCGGGGCATCCGGCGACATTGCGCCCTCTAGGACGGTGTCTTGGGGAGAGAGGTTCACTCCCCTCCGGAAAGTCGGGTCAAAGGCCAAGGAAAGCCCCGGGCAAGCCCTTGCAACGATGCTGGGTGGGCCACGGGCGGAAAGCGCAGGCAGGAAGAGCTCATGGGTCTCACGAGCAACAAGGTGCTGGCGCTTGCCGTCGTGCTCGCCGCGGTGCTTTTCATCGCCACGGTGTGGCTGTGGCCGCGGCTCGCCCGGCAGAACTGGCGGGCCGTCAGCGGGCGCGTCGGTCTGCTCCTTGCCACCCAGCTGGCACTCTTCGGCTCCCTCGGGGTCGCCGCCAACCAGGCCTTCGGGTTCTACGCCAGCTGGGCCGACCTGTTCGGCCAGGAGACCGACCAGGGCATAGTCGTCGACCACTCGGCCAACGCCGGTACGGGCGGCCCGCTGCAGGTGGTCTCCTCCTCCCTGGTCAAGGGCGTCAACGGAGCACGGCCGCAGACGGCCGGGCAGATCCAGAAGGTGGACATCGTGGGCCGCAAGACCCACATCGCCACCCCGGCGTACGTCTATCTGCCGCCCGAGTACTTCCAGCCGCAGTACCGCACGCGTACGTTCCCGGCGGCCGTCGTACTGACCGGCTACCCCGGTACGGCGCAGGCGCTGGTGGACAAACTGCACTACCCGCGTACGGCGCAGGAGCTGGCCAAGGACGGGCGGATGCAGCCGATGATCCTGGTGATGCTGCGGCCGACCGTGGCGCCGCCGCGCGACACCGAGTGCGTGGACGTCCCGGGCGGGCCGCAGAGCGAGACCTTCTTCGCCGAGGACCTGCCCGAGGCCGTACTCGCGCACTACAGGGTGGGCAAGCGGCCCGGCAGCTGGGGCATCGTCGGCGACTCCACCGGCGGCTACTGCGCGCTGAAGCTCGCCATGCACCACCCGAGCGTCTACGCGGCCGCCGCCGGTCTCTCGCCCTACTACAAGGCGCCGATCGACCCCACGACCGGTGACCTCTTCAAGGGCGACACGAAACTGCAGAATCGTGCCGACCTGTGGTGGCTCCTCAAGCACGAGCCCGCGCCCGACACCTCGCTGCTCGTCACCAGCAGCAGGATCGGCGAACACAACTACAAGGACACCCTCAAGTTCATAGGGGATGTGCAGGCCACGAACCTGACCCGGATCTCGTCGATCATCCTGGACAGCGGCGGGCACAACTTCAACACCTGGCGCCGGGAGATCCCGCCGACGCTGCAGTGGCTCAGCGGGCGGCTGAGCGACCGCTGAGCCGCCGGGTGCCCGATGCCCGGACAAGCTCGTGGTGTGGCGGTGTTTTTACGGGGCGGGGGTCCGCGAAGCGCCTACGCGCGGTAAGTTTCTGGCCATGCCACGTGGACGCCACCGCCATTCACCACCTCTGCACCGGCTGTTGCCTCCGTCGGCGATCGCCGGCGTGTCCGTCGTCTGCGCGCTGGGTCCCTGGGTGTTCTCCGAGGTCACGGTGTTGCGCACGCTGGCCGCGGCCGCCGCGGCGACCGCTGTCGTGGGTGCCGTCGTGATGCGCCGCTGGGACTCCCAGGCGGGCAAGCAGGTCGCCGACCTCACGCGCGCGCGGGTCAGCGACGAGTGGCGCTACGACGAACGGGTCGCCGAACTGGAGACCGACCTGGAGGAGTCGCGCGAGCTGCGCACCAAGCTCGAGCAGCGGCTGCGCGCCAAGCGCGCGGAGCTGGCCGGGCTGCGCAACGAGCACGCGGCCCTGTTGCGCCGCTACGCCACGGCGGAGACCGAGCGCGCGAGCGCCCTGGAGGGGCGCCGGCTGCTGGAGATCGAGGCGGCCGTGCCGTCCGGCCCGCCCGCACTGCCGCCCGCGCGCAGCGCCGAGCCCGAGGCCGCTGAGTCCGAGGCCGGCGAGTCCGAGTCCGGTGACACGGTCGAGACCGCCGAGGCCGCCGAGGAGAAGCCGAAGGCCGGCCCGGTGTTCTCCGCCGAGGGCGCTCAGCTGTTCCTGAAGGCCGCGGTGGCGCTGTCCCGGCTGGACCGTGACGGGGCGTCAGCCGAGGCCGAGGTCGAGGTCGAGTCCGGCGAGGTCGAGTCCGCCGAGGTCGCGGTTGCCCAGGCCGAGTCTGTCGCGCCCGAGTCCGCCGAACCCGAGCCGGTCAGGCCCGAGCCCGTAAGGCCCGAGCCCGTCCCGGCCGAGTCGAAGTCGGCCGGGTCCGCCGAGGCCCCGGGTGACGGTGTGCGCAAGGAGCCCGTGCAGGAGGCCGACACGGAGGGCGAGGCGCAGGGGAAGCCCGAGGCGGCCGGCGGACACGAGCCCGCGGCCGCCACCTCGACGACTGCGGACCAGCCCGCCAAGCCCGCGGGGCAGCAGCCCGCCGGTCACTTCACGGTGCCGACCGCGGTGGCCGTCGTACCGGCCGCGCCCGCGCGGCGCCCGGCGATCGAGGGCGGGTTCGACTTCTTCGGCACCCAGAAGCAGTCGGCGTCCGCCGCGCTGGAGTCCGTGCAGAACGAGGACCTCGCCGACGTCGTCGGCCAGGAGGCCCTCGCGCTGCACAAGGCCGAGGCGGAGGCCGAGTTCAAGCCCGCCGACGCGGAGTCGCGCGGCGTCGGCCAGGTCATCGACCTGACCGCGCACGACGAGACGGAGCAGATCGACCTCCAGGGGCTGCGCACCGCCGCTTCCTGAGTCTCCGCCAGGCATCCACCAGGCACCGAGCCCGGTCCATCCGCGAGGGGTGGGCCGGGCTCACGCCATCCAGCGGTCGGGGCGGGCGTCCCTGCGGCCGGTGCGGGACCGCTCCGCCTGGGCGCGCAGCAGCAGTGCGGCCTCCTCGGCGTCCCGCAGGCGGGCCGTGACGGTCTTGTCGGCCCCGGTGTCCACGTGGACGTCGGCGAGCCGCCACAGCCGCTCCCAGGGCCCCTGGGTGAGCCGTACGCTCTGCACCTTGGCGTGCGGGACCAGCGACAGGCGGCGGCGCAGCAGGCCGTGCCGGGCGGCGAACACCGCTTCGGTGACCGCGAGGCCGTGCCCGCGCCACCACACCGGCACGCACCGACCGGCCCGCCGGGGCGGGCGGGACAGCGACTCCGGTACGGTCACGCCGGGCAGTATGCGCGCTATGACCGACTCGGCCACCGCGCGCGGAGCGACCGGCACCAGCACGGAGTTGTCGGACCCGGCCACGTCCAGCTCCACCCGCACCCAGCCCCGCCGTCGCCACAGCAGCGGTTCCACGATCCGCACGGTCTGCACCCGTCCCGGCGGCACCGTCTCGTGCGCGCGGTCGAGCAGCCCGTGGTCGATGCGCAGCCCGTCCGGGGACTCGCCCACCGTCCAGTCGTACTCGGCGACGAACCGCCCCGCGCTGCTCGCGCCCGCCGTACCGAGCAGCGGCAGGGCGGCGGCGAGGACGGTCCACAGGCTGTGGGTGGCGAGCCACAGCACGGGCGGTACGACGAGGGCGGCGGCCAGGGAGCCCCAGGTGGCGCCCGTCAGCACGAGGGAGAGCGCCAGCTCGCGCGGGGGCACCCGCAGCAGCTCGTGCGCCGGTGCCTCGCCGACTTCGCGCGCCGTCTCGGGCGCGAAACCCGCGGCGCGCGCGAGCAGCTCCGCGCGCAAAGCGCGCGCCTCCTGCTCGCCCAGGAAGGCGAGTTCGTCCTTCTTGTCGGCCCCGACGACATCGATGCGCAGCTTGGCGACACCCGCCACGCGCGCGAGGAGCGGGCGCGTGACGTCGACCGCCTGGATGCGCTCCAGCCGGATGTGCGCGGTGCGCCGGAACAGCAGCCCGGTACGGATGCGCAGTTCGCTGTCGGTGACCGCGAAGTGCGTGAACCACCAGGACAGGAAGCCGTAGAGGCCGGCCGCCGGGACCAGCACGGCGAGTCCGACGAGCAGCATCGTGGAGGTCAGCCGCTGCAGCTGCTCCTGCGCGCCGCTCGGGTCGTGCCCGGCCCAGCCGGCGAGTACGGCGACCGGCGCCCAGGCCCGCCGGAAGGGCGTGACGGGGTGCAGCCGCCGCTCGGCCAGGGGCGGGTGTGCCGCCACGTCGTCGAGGTCGGATGTGGTCACAGGCCCGCCGATCGGGCCTCGCCCAGCTCGGTGAGCCGGTCGCGCAGCCGCTCCGCCTCGGCCGGGTCCAGACCCGGGATGGTCGCGTCGGTCGCCGCGGCGGCGGTGTGCAGCTGCACGCTGGCCAGCCCGAAGGAGCGCTCCACGGGCCCCGAGGTGACCTCCACCAGCTGCATCCGCCCGTACGGCACCACGGTCTCCTCGCGCCACAGGACACCGCGGCTGATCAGCAGGTCGTCGGCGCGCTCGGCGTACCGCCAGGAGCGCCAGTTGCGGGCCAGCAGACGCCGGCCCCACGCGCCGAGGGCCAGCGGGAGCAGCGCGAAGGCGGCCCACGTCCAGCCGGCGAGCAGGCCGGGCAGCAGCCCCGCCGCGACGGCGAACACGCCCGTCCACACCGCCAGCAGCAGGCGGCGCATGCGCAGCAGGCCGGGCGGCAGTCCCCGCCACACCGGCTCTTCCCCCGATATCCCGGTCTCCTTGGGGATCCCCGTTTCCATGGAGCCAGCGTACGTAGGGGAAACTGGGTCCATGACTGCGACGGAGACCACGGTCGGCATCGGCGGTGCCGCCGAGAGCACCGACATGGTGCTCAACATCGGCCCCCAGCATCCGTCCACGCACGGCGTGCTGCGGCTCAAGCTGGTGCTGGACGGAGAGCGCATCCTGCACGCGGAGCCGGTCATCGGCTACATGCACCGGGGCGCGGAGAAGCTCTTCGAGGCGCGCGACTACCGGCAGATCATCATGCTCGCCAACCGCCACGACTGGCTGTCGGCGTTCTCGAACGAGCTGGGCGTGGTCCTCGCCGTGGAGCGGATGCTCGGCATGGAGGTCCCCGAGCGCGCGGTGTGGACGCGCACGCTGCTCGCCGAGCTGAACCGGGTGCTGAACCACCTGATGTTCCTCGGTTCGTACCCACTGGAGCTGGGCGGGATCACGCCGGTCTTCTACGCGTTCCGGGAGCGCGAGGTGCTCCAGAACGTCATGGAGGAGGTTTCCGGCGGGCGCATGCACTACATGTTCAACCGCGTCGGCGGCCTCAAGGAGGACCTGCCGGCCGGGTGGACGGCACGTGCGCGTGCCGCCGTCGCCGCCGTGCGCTCCCGGATGGACGTCTTCGACGACCTGGTGCTCGGCAACGAGATCTTCCGGGGGCGTACGCGGGACGTGGGGGCGCTCACGCCGGAGACCGTGCACGCCTACGGTGTGAGCGGGCCCATCGCACGCGCGTCGGGCGTCGACTTCGACCTGCGCCGCGACGAGCCGTACCTGGCCTACGGCGACCTCCAGGACACGCTGAAGGTCGTCACCCGGAGCGAGGGCGACTGTCTCGCCCGTTTCGAGGTGCTCCTGGAGCAGACCCACAACGCACTCGACCTCGCCGACGCCTGCCTGGACCGGTTCGCCGAACTGCCGCCCGGGCCGATCAACCAGCGGCTGCCCAAGGTGCTGAAGGCGCCCGAGGGGCACACGTACGCGTGGACCGAGAACCCGCTCGGGATCAACGGCTACTACCTGGTCAGCAAGGGCGAGAAGACCCCGTACCGGCTGAAGCTGCGCTCCGCGTCCTACAACAACATCCAGGCTCTGACCGAGCTGCTGCCGGGGACGCTGGTGGCGGACATGGTGGCGATCCTGGGGTCGATGTTCTTCGTGGTCGGCGACATCGACAAGTGAGCTGCCGGCCCTAGGCGAGTGGGTCCGGGATTCCAACCGGCTGGAGCAGCCAGCCGAAGTCGCCGAGGCCGCCCGGGGCGGTGAGTTCGGCGGCCTCGCCGGCACTCGCCAGGGCGCGTACGTAGGCGGCGGGGTCCGTCGAGGCCAGCGCGAGCGGCGGGCGTGCGCCGGTGAGGTCCAGGGCGCGCAGGGCGGCGCGTTGCGTGAGCAGGCGTGCGGCGGGGAGTGTGCGCGCCGTGCCGGAGGGTGTGTGCGCCGCGGCAAGGTGCGTGTGAGGCGTCGAGGGGACCGGCGTGCTTGCCGCCGCGCACGCGTCCAGCGCGACATGCGCCGTGATGTCGCACGAGCCGTCCGGCACGGGTGCCGTCTCGCGCCCCTCCCGGAAGCCGGTGAGCGTCCCGAACGGGGGGCGCGCGTCCGCGGTGTGCGCGTAGTCCACGGCCACCGCGAGTCCCCGCACCACCCGGTCCACCGCGGCCGCCCACGCCAGGTCCCGGGGCAGCCCGATCTCCGCGCGAAGTCCCTGCTCGCCCGGCAGCGGCCACCACCGCGCCAGCCAGTCCGCGTCCGCGCCCGACACCGGCTCCCCGAGCCGTTCGGTGCCGTCCGCCGCGACGAGCACCAGCCGGGGCACGCCCGCCGGGTCCACCTCGACGACGTCCACGGGCACGTTGTCCAGCCACTCGTTGGCGAACAGCAGCCCGGTGATCGTCTCCGGGGGTTCGCTCCGCCAGGTGATCCGGTCGTCCAGGCCCGCCGGACGGTCCGCGATCTCGACGGCGTGCCCGCGCGCGCGGGCCGCCACGTCGGCCGGCAGGGCGGCGAGCACGCCGGTCACCAGCTCCCCGCGCCCGGCGCCCATGTCGACGAAGTCCAGCGTCCGCGGCCGCCCGAGCGCCTCGTCGACCCGGCACAGCAGCCGTGCCACGGCGCCCGCGAACAACGCGGAGGCGTGCACGGAGGTACGGAAGTGACCGGCCGGGCCCTCGGGCCGCCGGTAGAAGCCGCCCGGCCCGTAGAGCGCCTCCTGGGTCGCCTCCCGCCAGCCGCGTCCCTCGCGGATGCTCTCCGCCGTCGCCTCATCCGTCACCGGGACAGACTAGGCGTACAGGTGATCACGGCATCCACCTTGCGGAGTACGCGTCGCTCTTGCGGATCGGCCCTCCGGTTGACCCCTGCACGCATCTCGCTTCCCTACTCTGGGTTACGTGCAACGCCTTTATGACTTCCTCCGCAGGCACCCGACATGGGTCGACAGCTTCTGGGCCGTTGTCCTGTTCGGGATTTCCGGCGTGAGCGTGGTGAGTCAGAACGGCGTGCCGGACCACCACATGTCGGTCGGCGGCGGGCTGACGGTGTCCGCCGTTCTGTGCGTCGTCGTGGCGCTGCGTCGCCGCTTCCCGGAGGCGATGCTGCTGCTGGCCTTCGCGACCGGGCTGGCCCAGCTGGTCCTGGACATCGAGATGACCGCCGCCGACTTCGCCATGTTGGTGATCACCTACACGGTCGCGGCGGTCGGTGCGCGCTGGGCCTCCCGGCTCGCGCTCTTCGTCAGCCTGTCCGCGGCCGCCCTGGCGCAGATCCGCTGGCCGGACCCGCACTCCAGCGGGCTGGGCCAGGCGGCGATCGCGGTGTTCCAGACGGTGCCGTTCGCCCTGGCCTGGGTGCTCGGCGACTCCATGCGCACCCGCCGGGCCTACTTCGCCCAGCTGGAGGAGCGCGCCGCCCGGCTGGAGAAGGAGCGCGAGGCACAGGCGAAGGTGGCGGTCGCGGCCGAGCGCGCCCGGATCGCGCGCGAGCTGCACGACGTCGTCGCGCACAACGTGTCGGTGATGGTGGTCCAGGCCGACGGCGCCGCCTACGTCCTCGACGCCGCGCCCGACCAGGCGAAGAAGGCCCTGGAGACGATCTCCTCCACCGGCCGCCAGGCTCTCGCCGAGATGCGCCGCCTGCTGGGCGTGCTGCGCACCGGCGAGCACCAGGAGAGCGGGGAGTACGTCCCGCAGCCGGACGTCGAGCAGATCGACGACCTCATCGAGAAGTGCCGCAGTTCCGGTCTGCCCGTCGACTTCAAGGTCGAGGGCACCCCGCGCCCGCTGCCCAGCGGGGTGGAGCTGACCGCGTACCGCATCGTGCAGGAGGCGCTCACCAACACCCGCAAGCACGGCGGGCCCAACGCGGGCGCGAGCGTGCGGCTGGTCTACTTCGACGACGGGCTCGGCCTGCTCGTCGAGGACGACGGCAAGGGCGCCCCGCACGAGCTGTACGAGGAGGGCGGCGCCGACGGCCAGGGGCACGGCCTGATCGGCATGCGCGAGCGGGTCGGCATGGTCGGCGGCACCCTGGACGCCGGCCCGCGCCCGGGCGGAGGATTCCGCATCAGCGCGCTGCTCCCGCTCAAACCGGCGCGCTGACGCCGCCGCACGCCCCCTGTTGACACCTGTCGCGCCCCCAGAGCAACCCCCAGAGCAAACGGAAGAGGCCCCCGATGACGATCCGCGTGATGCTCGTCGACGACCAGGTGCTGCTGCGCACCGGGTTCCGGATGGTGCTCGCCGCCCAGCCGGACATGGAGGTCGTCGCGGAGGCGGGTGACGGAGTCGAGGCCCTTCAGGTGGTGCGTTCCACCGCCGTCGACGTCGTCCTGATGGACGTCCGCATGCCGAAGCTGGACGGCGTCGAGGCCACGCGCCGCATCTGCCAGGAGCCGAACCCGCCGAAGGTGCTCATCCTGACCACCTTCGACCTGGACGAGTACGCCTTCTCCGGGCTGAAGGCGGGCGCCTCCGGCTTCATGCTCAAGGACGTGCCGCCCGGCGAGCTGCTCGCGGCCATCCGCTCCGTGCACAGCGGCGACGCGGTGGTGGCCCCGTCCACCACCCGGCGCCTGCTGGACCGGTTCGCGCCGATGCTGCCCTCCGCCGGCCGGGAGCCCCAGCACAAGGAGCTGGAGCGGCTCACCGACCGGGAGCGCGAGGTCATGGTGCTGGTCGCACAGGGCCTGTCGAACGGCGAGATCGCGGCCCGGCTGGTGCTGTCCGAGGCGACGGTGAAGACCCATGTGGGGCGCATCCTGACCAAGCTCGGCCTGCGTGACCGGGTGCAGGTGGTGGTGCTGGCGTACGAGACCGGACTGGTCCGGGCCGGCGGCCACGGCTGACGCCCCCTCGGTGAAGTCCGCTGCAGTTCGGCGGCGCCCTGAGGGGGCGCGGGGCCGTGTTTGACATGCGGCTACCGTCGCGTGGGTGCGACCAGCCACGACGGTGCTGCAGGCGATCGACGGCACATCGCGGCCCCGCGGCGGAGCCGCATATCGGCACAGTCAGCGGAGCGCCTTGACGAGAGGACCTAGCGCAGGACGCCCTCGATGAAGTCGCTGCCCAGGCGGGCCACCGCGGACAGGTCCAGCTGGTGCTGGACGTAGCGGCCGCGGCGGCCGCTCGTGATCAGGCCCGCCTTCTTCAGCACCGCCAGGTGCCGGGATATCTCGGGGGCGGACATGCCGTGCGCGTCCGCCAGTTCGCTCGTGGTGTGCTGGGCGCGGGCCAGATGGCGGCACAGTCGCATCCGCACCGGGTGGGCCAGCGCCTCCAGGCGGAGCGTGAGCTGCTCGACGGACGGCGCCTGCGGGTGGCAGCCGCTGACGGGATAGGTGATCGTGGGCTGCCAGCCGTACCGGTGCAGGACCATCACATGGGGCCAGCCGAGGCTGGTCGGCACCAGGACGAGGCCGCCGTCGCCGATGGTCGTCCGCCCCACCAGGAGCTTGTCGACCGTGATGAGCCCGGCCTCCTCGTCCAGCGAGACGGCGCCGGACAGCGAGGCGAGGGCCTCGCCCAGGCCCTTGCGGCGCAGCAGTTCGGTCTTGTGCCGGGCGTCCGCCGCGAGCCGGGGCTGGAGCCGGGCCCAGGTGTCGGCGAAGAAGGCCTCGTCGCAGTCGAGCACGAGCTGCCGGAACCAGGCGCGGACGGCCGGCGGGTCCTCCAGCAGCCGGCGGGTGACCCGCTCCTGGACAGCACCGCGCGCGGCGGCCAGCTCCAGGGAGCGCCGGCGCAGCTCCGGATCGTCGAGCGGGCCGGGCTCGGCGATGTCGTAGCGCAGCTGGCAGGTGAACTCCAGGGCCGCGTGGACGAACTGTTCGTCCGTCAGCATGTCCAGCTGGTCCAGTTCCTCGGCGAGCGTGGCGCCCGGTTGCGCACGCCCGCCGGGGATCCCGGCGAACGGGGCGAAGACGTCGGAGAACGTCGTGTGCCACAGGAAGTCCGCCTCGCACAGCCGGTCGGCCAGACCCGGGTCCAGCCGCGTCGACACGGCGGTCACCCAGCCCTGCAGCTGCGGGTGGTGGCCGGGCTCGCTGAGCGCATGCAGCGCCATCCCCAGCTCCGCCAGCGGTGAGGGCACGACGGAGATGCGCTCCGGCGGCAGTCCGGCGATGTCGATGGTCACGCTCATGCCCCCATGGTGCACCCGGCCGCCGACAGTGCCCCGTGAATTGACGGCTGCCGTCAATCCACGGGACATCCGCTCTGAGCAGGAGCAATCTGAGGACACCGGGGCAACCGCGGAGCCCGATCAGTCATCGATCAGCCACGTCCCGAGAAGGCGATCCGCCATGAGCATCACGCAGCAGTACCTCCTCGACACCTACCGCGCCCGCCTGCACGGCGAGCCCGCACCGCCCGCGCCGGGCAGCCACGACCGCGACCTGATGCGCGAGCTGCGCGACTACCGCCGCTTCCGCGCGGTCCTCGCCGAGCGCCCGGCGCGCGGGCGGCTCCGCCAGGCCCTGACCCGCTGGCTGCGCCCCCGCGCGCTGTAGCTACGCCCGCTTCGGAAAGCGCGCCGGCTACGCCCGCTCCGGCAGGCGCGCCGTGAAGTCCGCGACCGCCGCTCGTACGTCGTCCGTGGTCCACTCCAGGCCGGCGGCGGTCACGGTCACCTCGATCGAGGACAGCCCCGGCCCCTTGGCGGCCCAGGGCCCGACGAAGAGGTAGGTTCCGGTCTCCTCGGCCTGGCGTACGGCCGCCTCCACCAGTACGTCGGTGTCGTACGGCAGCCAGACCTGGAACTGGTGGGTGTGCGGCTCCTCGGGGTGCACGCGCGCCCACGGCAGCCCGGCCTCGGCGAACCCCTCGCGCAGCGCGGCGGCGACCACGCGCGCGTGGCGCACGTAGTCGGGCAGCCGGGGCAGCTCCCGCTCCAGGCCGACGAGCGCCGACAGAGCGCTCGGGAACTGCTGGAAGATCGCGCCGCCGTAGCGGTGCCGCCAGGTCTTCGCCTCCTCGACCAGGGACTTCGGGCCGGCCAGCGCGGCGCCGCCGAAGCCTTCGAGGGACTTGTAGAACGACACGTAGACGCTGTCCGCCAAGTCCGCGATCTCGTGCAGGGAACGCCCGAAGTGGACGGTGGTCTCCCACAGGCGCGCGCCGTCGAAGTGCACCACTGCGTCGCGCTCCCGCGCCGCCTGCACGACTTCCGTCAGCTCCTCCCAGGAGGGCAGCACGAAACCGGCGTCCCTGAGCGGCAGTTCCAGCATCAACGCCCCGAAGGGCTCCTCGAAGCCGCGTATCTCCTCGGCCGTGGGGAGCCGGGGCTCCTCGGTGACGTGTACCGTGCGCAGGCCGCTGACCTCCCGGAACGCGTTGCGTTCATGCACCTCGGGGTGGGCGAGCGGGTGCAGGGCGACCGTGGGGTTGCCCGTACGGGCCGCCCAGCAGCGCAGGGCCACCTGCTGGGCCATCGTGCCGGTCGGGAAGAACGCGGCGGCCTCCGTGCCCAGCAGGGCGGCGACCCGTTCCTCCAGGGTTGCGACGATCCGGTTGCCGTACACGTCCGCCGGTTCGTCCAGGTCGTACACCTCATGCGCCGTCTCCTGGAGCAGCGCGAGCCGTTCGCGGACCGAAGCGCGCAGACCCGTGCGCGCCAGGACGCGCGTGGCCTTCCGGTAGCCGGCCGCGCGCCGCTCCTGCAGTTGTTCCTCGGTGGACCGGTCGTCACCCTGCTCAGCCGTATCAGTCATGCCGTGGATCATGCCCCGCGCGTGTGCGCGCGGCAGCGCAATTTCCGTACGGCGAAGGCGTGGCGTAACCCACAGCCTGTGGACGACCGGCCGTGACCCGACCCGATAGCGTTAACATGACGAGAAATCGTCCGGTACCCAGAGCGGACTGGAACGGGAAGGCCGCCGTCGCGTGAGTACAGTCCACCAGCCAGACCTCAAGGACCGCCCCGCGCGGCTCACCGTCGGCGTCGTCGGCGCCGGACGGGTGGGCCCCGCCCTGGCCGCGTCCCTCCAGCTCGCCGGGCATCGCCCGGTGGCCGTCTCCGGAGTCTCCGACGCCTCCCGCAGGCGCGCCGAGACGATGCTCCCCGACGTGCCCCTGGTGCCGCCCGCCGAGGTCCTCCAGTGCGCCGACCTCGTTCTGCTCACCGTCCCCGACGACGCCCTGCCCGATCTGGTCGCCGGCCTCGTCGAGACCGGCGCCGTGCGGCCGGGACAGCTGCTCGTGCACACCTCCGGGCGGTACGGCGCCAAGGTCCTCGACCCCGCCCTGCGCGCGGGCGCGCTGCCCCTGGCGCTGCACCCGGCGATGACCTTCACCGGCACCCCGGTGGACGTCCAGCGCCTGGCGGGCTGCTCCTTCGGCGTCACCGCGCCCGAGGAGCTGCGCCTGGCCGCCGAGGCCCTCGTCATCGAGATGGGCGGCGAGCCCGAGTGGATCAGCGAGGAGAACCGCCCGCTTTACCACGCGGCCCTCGCCCTCGGCGCCAACCACCTGGTGACCCTGGTCGCCCAGTCCATGGAGCTGCTGCGCACGGCGGGCGTCGAGGCCCCCGACCGGATGCTCGGCCCGCTCCTCGGCGCCGCTCTGGACAACGCGCTGCGCTCCGGCGACGCGGCGCTCACCGGACCGGTCGCGCGCGGGGACGCGGGCACGGTCGCCGCGCACGTCACCGAGCTGCGCAGACACGCCCCGCAGACCGTCGCGGGCTATCTGGCGATGGCCCGCGCGACCGCCGACCGCGCCCTCGCCCACGGCCTGCTGAAGCCGGAACTCGCCGAGGACCTGCTCGGCGTGCTGGCCGACGGCGGGAACGGCACCGACGGCACGAACAGCACCGAGGGGAACGCCTGATGACCGCCGCCCTGCTGAGCACCGCCGAAGAGCTGCACGCGCGCGTGCGCCACGGCCGCCGTGCCGTCGTGATGACCATGGGCGCCCTGCACGAGGGCCACGCCACGCTGATCCGCACCGCGCGCGAGCTGGCAGGCCCGGGCGGCGAGGTCGTCGTCACCGTCTTCGTCAACCCGCTGCAGTTCGGCGCCGGCGAGGACCTGGACCGCTACCCGCGCACCCTCGAAGCCGACCTGAAGCTCGCCGAGCAGGCGGGCGCCGACGCCGTGTTCGCGCCCTCCGTGGACGAGGTGTACCCGGGCGGCGAACCCCAGGTGCGCGTCTCCGCGGGTCCGATGGGCGCACGCCTGGAGGGAGCCTCGCGGCCCGGGCACTTCGACGGCGTGCTCACCGTCGTCGCCAAGCTGCTGCACCTCAGCCGCCCCGACGTGGCCCTGTTCGGGCAGAAGGACGCCCAGCAACTGGCCCTGATCCGGCGCATGGTGCGGGACCTGAACTTCGGCATCGAGATCGTCGGCGTACCGACCGTGCGCGAGGAGGACGGGCTCGCCCTGTCCAGCCGCAACCGCTACCTCTCGCCCGACGAGCGCCGCACCGCCCTCGCCCTGTCCCGCGCGCTGTTCGCCGGCCGCGACCGGCACGCCGCGCAGGAGGCGCTGCGCGCGCGGGCCCGCGAAGTGCCCTCCACGCGCGCGCGTGCCGAGGCGCTGAGCGCCATAGGGGAGTCCCGCGCGGCGGCCGACGCGCACGCCGTGGCCACCGCCGCGCCCGGCGGCCCGGCGGCCGTCCGCGCGGCCGCCCGCCAGGTCCTGGACGAGGCAGTCCGCCTCGACCCGCCGCTCCAGCTGGACTACCTCGCCCTCGTGGACCCGTCCGACTTCACCGAGATCGGTGACGGCTTCACCGGCGAGGCCGTCCTCGCGGTGGCCGCCCGGGTGGGCACCACCCGGCTGATCGACAACCTCCCTCTCACCTTCGGATCCCTCGGAGCCGCCTCGTGACCAGCACAGGCATACGACTGCACGCGCCCGCACCCGGGTGGTCCATCTCCGCGGACGTGGTCGTCGTCGGCTCCGGAGTGGCCGGCCTGACCGCCGCCCTGCGCTGCGAGGCCGCGGGCCTGACGACGGTCGTCGTCACCAAGGCCCGCCTGGACGACGGCTCCACGCGCTGGGCGCAGGGCGGCATCGCCGCCGCCCTGGGCGAGGGCGACACCCCGGAGCAGCACCTCGAGGACACCCTGGTGGCCGGCGCGGGCCTGTGCGACGAGGACGCCGTACGGATCCTCGTCACCGAGGGCCCCGGCGCGGTGCGGCGGCTGATCTCCACCGGCGCCCACTTCGACACCGACGACGAGGGCGACATCCAGCTCACCCGCGAGGGCGGCCACCACCGGCGCCGTATCGTGCACGCGGGCGGGGACGCGACCGGCGCGGAGGTCTCCCGGGCGCTCGTGGAGGCCGCACTTGCGCGCGGGGTGCGCATGATCGAGAACGCGCTGGTCCTGGACCTGCTCACGGATGCCGAGGGCCGCACCGCGGGTGTCTCCCTGCACGTGATGGGCGAGGGCCAGCACGACGGCGTGGGCGCCGTGCACGCCCCCGCGGTCGTCCTCGCCACCGGCGGCATGGGCCAGGTGTTCTCCGCGACCACCAACCCGTCCGTGTCGACCGGCGACGGCGTGGCGCTGGCGCTGCGCGCGGGCGCGGAGGTCAGCGACCTCGAGTTCGTCCAGTTCCACCCGACCGTGCTCTTCCTCGGCCCGGACGCCGAGGGCCAGCAGCCGCTCGTCTCCGAGGCGGTGCGCGGCGAGGGCGCCCACCTGGTCGACGGCGACGGGGTGCGCTTCATGGTCGGGCAGCACGAGCTGGCCGAGCTGGCGCCCCGGGACATCGTCGCCAAGGGCATCATGCGGCGCATGCAGGAGCAGGACGCCGAGCACATGTTCCTCGACGCCCGGCACTTCGGCGCCGACATGTGGGAGCACCGCTTCCCGACCATCCTGGCCGCCTGCCGCGCCAACGGCATCGACCCGGTCACCGAGCCCATCCCGATCGCCCCGGCCGCCCACTACGCCTCCGGAGGCGTCCGCACCGACGCGCGGGGGCGGACGACCGTCCCCGGCCTGTACGCGTGCGGCGAGGTCGCCTGCACCGGCGTGCACGGCGCCAACCGGCTCGCCTCCAACTCCCTCCTCGAAGGCCTCGTCTACGCCGAGCGGATCGCCGCCGACATCGTGTCGGCCCACGCCGCGGACGGCCTGCACGCGCGCGTGCCCGTACCGGTCCCGGACCCGGAGAAGCCCGCGTACCCGCTGCTCGCCCCCGAGGCCCGCTTCGCCATCCAGCGGATCATGACCGAGGGCGCGGGCGTGCTCCGCTCGGCGGAGTCGCTGGACAAGGCCGCGGACCAGCTCCAGCGGCTGCACAGCGAGGCCCGCGACGCCCTGGAGGAGAACGGCAAGACCGCCGAGCCGGGCGTCGACACCTGGGAGTCGACCAACCTCCTGTGCGTGGCCCGCGTCCTGATCGCCGCCGCGCGGCTGCGCGAGGAGACCCGCGGCTGCCACTGGCGCGAGGACCGCGCCGAGCGCGACGACACCGACTGGCGACGCCACATCGTCGTACGGCTCAATCCCGACCGGTCGCTGGCCGTACGCACCACGGACACCGCAGACTTCCCCCCGACCCGGCAACACCAGCGCCCTCAGGAGCAGAACAAGTGAGCACCGACGACCTTCCCCTCGCCCCGACCGGCGGCTGCGGTGACGGCTGCGCCTGCGGCGCGGAGGGCGACGAGGAGTACCTGGAGTGCGGGCTCGACCCCGCGCTCGCCGAGCTGCTGGCCGCTGCCGGACTCGACCCCGTCGAGGTCGAGGACATCGCGAACGTCGCCATCCAGGAGGACCTGGCCGGCGGCGTGGACGTGACGACCGTCGCGACCATCCCCGAGGAGGCCGTGGCCACCGGCGACTTCACCGCGCGTGAGGCCGGCGTGGCGGCGGGCCTGCGGGTCGCCGAGGCCGTGCTCTCGGTGGTCTGCACGGACGAGTTCGAGGTCGAGCGGCACGTCGAGGACGGCGACCGCGTCGAGGCCGGACAGAAGCTGCTGTCGGTCACCACGCGCACGCGTGACCTGCTCACCGCCGAGCGCAGCGCCCTCAACCTCCTGTGCAGCCTCTCCGGCATCGCGACCGCCACGCGCGCGTGGGCCGACGTGCTGGAGGGCACCAACGCGCGCGTGCGTGACACCCGCAAGACCACGCCGGGGCTGCGCTCGCTGGAGAAGTTCGCGGTGCGCTGCGGCGGGGGCGTCAACCACCGCATGTCGCTCTCCGACGCCGCCCTGGTGAAGGACAACCACGTGGTGGCCGCCGGCGGTGTCGCACAGGCCTTCAAGGCCGTACGGGAGGCCTTCCCGGAGGTGCCGATCGAGGTCGAGGTCGACACCCTGCACCAGCTGCGCGAGGTCGTCGAGGCGGGCGCCGACCTGATCCTGCTGGACAACTTCACGCCCGACCAGTGCGCGGAGGCCGTCGGGATCGTCCGCGGGCGGGCCCTGCTGGAGGCCTCCGGGCGGCTCACCCTCGACACCGCGCGCATGTACGCCGACACCGGCGTGGACTTCCTGGCCGTCGGCGCCCTCACCCACTCCTCGCCGATCCTCGACATCGGCCTGGACCTGCGCGAGGCGGAGTAACGGCCATGCTGCTCACGATCGACGTCGGTAACACGCACACCGTGCTCGGCCTGTTCGACGGCGAGGACATCGTCGAGCACTGGCGCATCTCCACGGACGCGCGCCGCACGGCGGACGAGCTGGCGGTGCTGCTGCAGGGCCTGATGGGCATGCACCCGCTGCTCGGTGAGGAGCTGGGCGACGGCATCGACGGCATCGCGATCTGCGCGACCGTGCCGTCGGTGCTGCACGAGCTGCGCGAGGTCACCCGGCGCTACTACGGCGACGTGCCCGCGGTGCTGGTCGAGCCGGGCGTGAAGACGGGCGTGCCGATCCAGTTCGACAACCCCAAGGAGGTCGGCGCCGACCGCATCATCAACGCGGTCGCGGCGAACGAGCTGTACGGCGGCCCGGCGATCGTCGTCGACTTCGGCACGGCGACCACCTTCGACGCGATCTCCGCGCGCGGGGAGTACGTCGGCGGGGTCATCGCCCCCGGCATCGAGATCTCGGTGGAGGCCCTCGGGATCAGGGCCGCGCAGCTGCGGAAGATCGAGGTGGCCCGGCCCAGGAACGTGATCGGCAAGAACACCGTCGAGGCCATGCAGTCGGGTGTCGTGTACGGCTTCGCCGGGCAGGTCGACGGCGTGGTGGGCCGGATGGCCCGGGAGCTGGCCGACGACCCCGACGACGTGACGGTGATCGCCACGGGCGGCCTCGCGCCGGTGGTGCTGGGCGAGTCCTCGGTGATCGACGAGCACCAGCCGTGGCTGACCCTGATCGGCCTGCGCCTGGTGTACGAGCGGAACGTGTCCCGGATGTGAGGCACCGGCGCCCGTGGCGGGCGCCGGCCTTCGCGGGCGCCGCGCGCCCGGTCTTTGTGCCGCACGCGCGCGGGTGACCCCGGTCGGGGGAAACCTGGCAGCGACACGCGACGACACAGCATTCCGATTCGTCACTTTTGTCCGATTAGCGGTAGCGTCGCCGCATGCCCACGCCATACGGATCCCGCGGCGGCATGGCGTTCGGCGCGGAGGAGCTGCGTGTGCTCCGCCGTGCTCTCGCCCTCGCCCTTCACCCCGGCCGAGCGTCCGCCGAGGACGTCAAGGACTGCTTCCGCCTCGCCGAGTCCCTCGACGAGGCGATGCACGAGGGGGCCAGACTGCGCGCCTTCCTGGTGGCCGACCTGGGCCGGTACCGCGCCGCCCTGCCGGGCACCGCCGCCGGCTACCTCACCCTGCTGGAGGAGGCGCTGGGCGCCGGGCACCGGCCGACGCCGGACGACCTCGCCGCACTCCGGGCGCTGCGCGGGAACCCCGTGGCGGCCGCCCTGCTGGACCGCTGCCAGGGGCTCGCCGAGCAGGACGTACGGGCACGCTTCGCCCAGGGCGCCCGCAAGGTCCCGGCCCCCGCCGTACCGCCCTCCAGGGCGCGCCTGCTGGCCCTTCCCGGCGGCGCGGGCGAGATCCTGGCCGCGGAGGCCGACGAGGCGGAGAAGCCCGCCCAGAAGCCCGCTCCGAAGCCCGGCAAGACCCCTCCCGCGCGCCCCGCCGAGCGCCCGGCCTCCGAACCGGCCGCCCCGAAGCGACCCATCCCCACGCCGGGCGAGGTCTTCCCCCGCCGCAAGCCGCCGGCGCCGCCCGCCGACCCGGCCGAGCCCGCCGAGTCGCGGCAGCTCGCCGCCGGCTGAGCGCCGGTTCGCCCACCCCGCCCCTTTCGCCCCGGCCCGTCTGGCTACTCTGGAGCCATGGACTACGTCTCCGCGCTCGTGCCCCCGGTCGTCATGGCCGTGTTCTTCATCGGTGTGGTCAGGGTGATCGTGAAGACCCAGGGCGGGGCCGCCAAGGCCAAGGAGGACGCGGCCGTGGACGCCGCCCTCGCGCGCGCGGAAAGCGCACGTCAGGCCTCCGCCGCCGGCGACGCCTGAACCGTACGGCTCTGGGCGCACGACTCCTCGCACCCCGGTGCTCTCCGAGTCGTGCGCCCTTTTTGTTCGCTTTCGTAACCTAAGTGCACGTCCGGCACGCCATTGACGGGATCTCCCACTATTGTTCTGAGCTGTGCCTCGCCCATTGGGAGAACTCGAAGACGCGGTCATGACGCGGGTGTGGAAGTGGAACCGCCCGGTGACCGTTCGAGAAGTCCTGGAAGACCTGCAGCAGGAACGGTCCATCGCGTACACGACCGTGATGACCGTTTTGGACAATCTCCATCAGAAGGGCTGGGTGCGCCGTGAGGCCGAAGGGCGCGCCTATCGATATGAGGCCGTCTCCACCCGAGCCGCCTACGCCGCCGCTCTGATGAACGACGCCTGGTCGCAGAGCGACAACCCCGCCGCGGCTCTCGTCGCCTTCTTCGGGATGATGAGCGAGGAACAGCGCCAGGCCCTCAGGGACGCCGTACGCATCGTCCAGGGTCCGGAAACCCAGGAAGCCCCCCAAGCCCCGCAAGTGGAGAACCCCGGCGCGGCGGGGGAGGCCGCCGGGCGATAGCGTCCGCTCATGTCAGCAGAGCGTCCCGAAGTCACCGCAAAAGCCATCACCGTCCGGCGGGCCCGGACCAGCGATGTTCCGGCCGTGCGCCGCCTCCTCGACGCCTACGCCCGCGACCGCATCCTGCTCGACAAAGCCACGGTGACGCTTTACGAGGACATCCAGGAGTTCTGGGTCGCGGAACGCGACGACAACGCCGAGGTGGTCGGCTGCGGGGCGCTGCACGTCATGTGGGAAGACCTGGCGGAAGTCCGCACTCTCGCGGTGAAGCCCGGCCTCAAGGGCGCCGGTGTCGGCCATCAGTTGCTGGAGAAGTTGGTGGAGACGGCGCGCTGGCTCGGCGTTCGGCGCGTTTTCTGTCTCACCTTCGAAGTGGACTTCTTCGGGAAGCACGGCTTCGTGGAGATCGGGGAGACACCGGTCGACACCGATGTGTACGCGGAGCTGTTGCGTTCCTATGACGAGGGTGTCGCCGAGTTCCTCGGTCTCGAACGAGTGAAACCGAACACCTTGGGCAACAGCCGGATGCTTCTGCATCTGTGATCGTCTTTGCCCGGGTGCCCTATGTCCGAAACGCGCATGTTTCCGGGCCGAGGCGGGCCCCTGGGTCTCTCCCAGGGGTTTGTGTTTTTCCGGCAAAAGCGGTTTGCTTTCCGACGTACTGCAGTACTGCATATAACAGGGGCGGCGAAACGGCGGGCGCCGCACACCCCCTGGCCCTCACGTTATCGATGAAAGGAAATCCGGTGGCACAGAAGGTTCAGGTCCTTCTTGTCGACGACCTCGACGGCGGCGAGGCGGACGAGACCGTGACGTTCGCGCTGGACGGCAAGACGTACGAGATCGATCTCACGACTGCCAATGCGGACAAGCTGCGTGGCCTTCTCGACCCCTACTTGAAGGGTGGTCGGCGTACCGGTGGCCGTGCTTCGGGCGGGCGCGGAAAGACGCGTGCCGCTTCCGGCGGCAGCCAGGACACCGCGCAGATCCGCGCCTGGGCGAAGGACAACGGCTTCGAGGTCAACGACCGCGGCCGTGTTCCCGCGTCCATTCGCGAGGCCTACGAGAAGGCCAACGGCTGATTTCGCCGGCAGGTGAACGGCCGGGCGCTCGCGCGCCGCAGCCGGACCCGGTGGCACTGCGCTGCCACCGTGTCCATCACTCGTACGAGATCGGGGGCGCCTCCCGGGCTCCCCATGGCCGGCAACGCCGGCAGCGAGGCCTCGACCTCGCTCCCCGGCCCGGGGGGCCGCAGCCATACGGCGGCCCCCTGCAGGGAATCGGCGGCGCAGGGCCCGTCGAGAAGCGGCTGAGCCCCGCTCCGGGCCCGCTCGGGCGGAGCCGGCGCCTCCATCAGGCCGCCCGCGCCCAGGACCCGAAGGTCCAGCGCCAGCGCCCCCCATTCCAGCCACTCCAGCAGCGCCGGCAGCTCCTCCGCGCTGCCGACGGCCAGCAGCAGCCGCATCCGGTCGCCCCACAGGGCCACCGGAGAGTCCGGCGCGAGATGCCTGAGCGCCGCGGCTCCCGCCTCGGCCGGCACGTCCAGGACGTCGAACCGCAACCCCGTGACCAACATCAGCGGCCGTCCGGGCACGGTCGGCCAGCCCAGATCGTTCTCGTACCAGTACCGGGCCCGTACTTCCGGGTTCTCCCGAAGATCTGAGAGCTTCCGGTCGAGCGGTCGGCGAGGAAGGGGGACAGTGGAGGTCATGGAGACCGAGCCAGCCATGCCAAGCGCAACAGCCGAAGCGGGCCACAGGTTACGCTGGGTGCTCTGACGATTGCGCAGAGTTCCCAAAAGGGAAGCGTGTGGGGGTCCGGGGAGGCGCAAGGTTGTTCGCCCATAGCGGAGGGAACCGGTGCGCACGGCATGGAGTGTCAGTCCCTGCGGGTAAGACATGCCTAGTGGGAGGGGGCGACGCGCAGAACGGGCCGTCTCACGTTCGCCATCGGCGTAGTGGCGAGTGGGGTAACTGCCTGGCCTGCGGGAACATCGTCTCGCACCATCGGGTTGGAGCAGATGTCGGCGTTCGGGGTCAGGAGGCCAAGGACGGTGTCGGCAGTTGGAATGAGCGGTCCCCGCTTGCGGGACTAAGCTGCGGAAGGACAGGGAGGGGAAGTTCCCCCCACTGCCTGACCGCTCTGAGGAGCGATTAACGATGTTCGAGAGGTTCACCGACCGCGCGCGGCGGGTTGTCGTCCTGGCTCAGGAAGAAGCCCGGATGCTCAACCACAACTACATCGGCACCGAGCACATCCTCCTGGGTCTCATCCACGAGGGCGAAGGTGTCGCCGCTAAGGCCCTGGAGAGCCTCGGCATTTCGCTTGAGGCGGTCCGCCAGCAGGTGGAGGAGATCATCGGCCAGGGCCAGCAGGCCCCGTCCGGCCACATCCCCTTCACCCCCCGTGCCAAGAAGGTCCTGGAGCTGTCGCTCCGCGAGGCTCTTCAGCTGGGCCACAACTACATCGGCACGGAGCACATCCTGCTCGGCCTGATCCGCGAGGGCGAGGGCGTCGCCGCCCAGGTCCTGGTCAAGCTGGGCGCAGACCTCAACCGGGTGCGGCAGCAGGTCATCCAGCTGCTCTCCGGTTACCAGGGCAAGGAGACCGCCACCGCCGGCGGCCCGGCCGAGGGCACCCCCTCGACCTCCCTCGTCCTGGACCAGTTCGGCCGGAACCTCACCCAGGCCGCTCGTGAGTCCAAGCTCGACCCGGTCATCGGGCGCGAGAAGGAGATCGAGCGGGTCATGCAGGTGCTGTCCCGCCGTACGAAGAACAACCCGGTCCTGATCGGTGAGCCCGGTGTCGGCAAGACCGCCGTCGTCGAGGGCCTCGCCCAGGCCATCGTCAAGGGCGAGGTGCCCGAGACGCTCAAGGACAAGCACCTCTACACGCTGGACCTCGGCGCCCTGGTCGCCGGCTCCCGCTACCGCGGTGACTTCGAGGAGCGCCTGAAGAAGGTGCTCAAGGAGATCCGCACCCGCGGCGACATCATCCTGTTCATCGACGAGCTGCACACGCTGGTCGGTGCGGGTGCCGCCGAGGGCGCCATCGACGCCGCTTCGATCCTGAAGCCGATGCTGGCCCGCGGTGAGCTGCAGACCATCGGCGCGACCACGCTGGACGAGTACCGCAAGCACCTGGAGAAGGACGCGGCCCTGGAGCGCCGCTTCCAGCCCATCCAGGTCGCCGAGCCGTCCCTGCCGCACACCATCGAGATCCTCAAGGGTCTGCGCGACCGGTACGAGGCCCACCACCGGGTCTCCATCACCGACGAGGCGCTGGTCCAGGCCGCCACCCTGGCCGACCGCTACATCTCGGACCGCTTCCTGCCGGACAAGGCGATCGACCTGATCGACGAGGCCGGTTCCCGGATGCGCATCCGCCGGATGACCGCGCCGCCGGACCTGCGCGAGTTCGACGAGAAGATCGCCGCCGTCCGCCGGGACAAGGAGTCCGCGATCGACTCGCAGGACTTCGAGAAGGCCGCCTCCCTGCGCGACAAGGAGAAGCAGCTCCTGGCCGCCAAGGCCAAGCGGGAGAAGGAGTGGAAGGCCGGCGACATGGACGTCGTCGCCGAGGTCGACGGCGAGCTGATCGCCGAGGTCCTCGCCACGGCCACCGGCATCCCGGTCTTCAAGCTGACCGAGGAGGAGTCCAGCCGCCTGCTCCGCATGGAGGAGGAGCTGCACAAGCGGGTCATCGGCCAGAACGACGCCGTCAAGGCGCTGTCGAAGGCGATCCGTCGTACGCGTGCGGGTCTGAAGGACCCGAAGCGTCCGGGTGGTTCGTTCATCTTCGCCGGCCCGTCCGGTGTCGGTAAGACCGAACTGTCCAAGGCGCTCGCCGAGTTCCTCTTCGGTGACGAGGACGCGCTGATCTCCCTCGACATGTCGGAGTTCAGCGAGAAGCACACGGTCTCGCGTCTCTTCGGTTCGCCCCCCGGCTACGTGGGCTACGAAGAGGGCGGCCAGCTGACCGAGAAGGTCCGTCGCAAGCCGTTCTCCGTCGTCCTCTTCGACGAGGTCGAGAAGGCCCACCCGGACATCTTCAACTCGCTGCTGCAGATCCTGGAGGACGGTCGCCTGACCGACTCCCAGGGCCGGGTCGTGGACTTCAAGAACACGGTCATCATCATGACGACCAACCTCGGCACCCGGGACATCTCCAAGGGCTTCAACCTGGGCTTCGCGGCCACGGGTGACACGAAGTCGAACTACGAGCGCATGAAGAACAAGGTCTCGGACGAGCTCAAGCAGCACTTCCGCCCCGAGTTCCTCAACCGCGTCGACGACGTGGTCGTCTTC
Source organism: Streptomyces sp. NPDC001816 (assembly GCF_042892235.1). NCBI lineage: Bacteria > Bacillati > Actinomycetota > Actinomycetes > Kitasatosporales > Streptomycetaceae > Streptomyces > Streptomyces sp. NPDC001816. The sequence continues at coordinate 29,350 of NZ_JBIATY010000019.1, read as the reverse complement.
CCGCAGCTGACGCAGGAGGACATCCTGCGGATCGTCGACCTGATGATCGGCAAGGTGGACGAGCGCCTGAAGGACCGGGACATGGGCATCGAGCTCTCCCAGTCCGCCAAGGAGCTGCTGTCCAAGAAGGGGTACGACCCCGTGCTGGGCGCCCGGCCGCTGCGCCGCACCATCCAGCGCGAGATCGAGGACTCGCTCTCCGAGAAGATCCTCTTCGGCGAGCTGCGACCCGGTCACATCGTGGTCGTGGACACCGAGGGCGAGGGCGACGCCGCCACCTTCACCTTCCGGGGTGAGGAGAAGTCGGCTCTGCCCGACGTCCCGCCGGTCGAGCAGGCGGCCGGCGGTGCCGGGCCGAACCTGAGCAAGGACGCGTAAGCGTCACGGTCGACGAAAAGGGGCCGGTGCTTTCGAGCACCGGCCCCTTTTCGTATGCATGGACTCCCGTGCGGGAGCGCCGAATTCCGGAAGGGCGATTCCGGAAGGGTGAATTCCGGACGGGTTACGACAACTGTCCGTTGTAGTCCGGCAGTTTGAACGTCTTCTCGGCATGGCCGCCCGACAGGTCGGTGGCGCTGTTGCCGACGTTCGCGATGATCGTGTAGCCCTGGTTCTCGATGTCCACGCGCTGGGCGGTCTTGTAGGCGGCGACGTCCTTGAAGAGGTCGAACAGGCCGCGGACGTAGAGACCGGAGACGTCGTAGCCGTCGTGCTCCAGGTTGTACTCGGTGGGCCAGTAGATGATGCCCGGACGAGCCGTGACGAAGAACAGCGAGACGCCGTGCTCCTGGGCGTACTCGGCGACGTTCAGCACCGGCTTGTTGGCCGGCTGCGGGTAGCTGAAGCCGAAGTCGGTCTCCAGCGTGGTGTTATCGATGTCGAAGACGATCGCCTGCTTCTCACCGGGCTTGGCGGCGGCGATGCGGGCCTTCAGGTACGGCAGGGCCTGGTCCATGACCGACTGGCAGTCCTTCTGCCAGGTGGCGTAGTCGACCTTGGCGGCCGTGGCGGAGGCGCTGCTCGTGGTCGCGTCCGCAGCCTCGGCCGGGGCGGCCAGCGCGGTGAGCGCGGCCACGGAGACGGCAGTGGCGGAAATCCGGCGCGCCCAGGGGCGGTTGGTCATCGGTGGGGGTCCTCTCACGTCCGTACGCTGCACGGCCTGAACGGTTGACTGTCAGGGGCATGATCTGTGGTGAGGGTGGCGCGAGGGGAACCGTAGGGTTACCGGCTGGTAGGTGGCTAGAGGTGTGCGTCACATTTCTCGGGTCGGCGGTTTGGATTGCCGGTGATAAGCCGCACAGGCGAAATGTCCGTTACTAACCCACATAGGAGGACTCCTTATCAGGTCAAAAGGGATTTTCATCCCGGAACCCCGCGTAAAAACCCGACGTTGTCGCGGCTGATGCCCAGGGGTGGGCGACCTGTCAAGAAGTGGGTGTTTTTAGGTTCTTCTACTAGCTTGAGCCGTAGATGGGGGGCTTTGAGTCGAGATGGGGTCGCGGGTTACCAATGAGTGGCCCGCCCGGCGAACACCTGAGCGCCGGGTGGCGGTTATGTCCCCGAGCCCACGAGGTCCTGATGATCCAGCGCTTCACGTCCCGTTCTTCCCGTACGTCCTCGCTCCGCACCCGTGTAACCGTCCTGGCTGCCGGAGTAGGCGCCACGGCCGTGCTGGGAACCGGGATCGCGAGCGCCGCCGCTCCGTCGGCGACCGCCTGGGTCGACCCGGTGAAGAAGTACACGCTCTCCGCCGGCTTCGCTCAGGCCGGCGCCCACTGGGTCGCCAAGCACAGCGGCCAGGACTTCGCCGTCCCGACCGGCACCGAGGTCGTCGCCGCGCACGGCGGCACCGTCGTCAAGGCCGGCCCCAACGGCGCCGGTGACGGCCCCGCGTACGGCAACGCCATCGTCATCAAGCACGGCAACGGCACGTACTCGCAGTACGCCCACCTGTCCCGGGTCGACATAAAGATCGGTCAGATCGTCAAGACCGGCCAGCACATCGCCCTCTCGGGCAGCACCGGCAACTCCACCGGCCCGCACCTGCACTTCGAGATCCGTACGACCCCGAACTACGGCTCCGCGATCGACCCGGTCGCCTTCCTGCACTCCAAGGGCGTGACCGTCTGAGCCGGCCCTCCGGGCGGCCTGACTAGATCTCCTTGTGGGCGCCCTGGTGCGCCTGCGTGACGAGGTCCATGGCGACTTCGAGAACGGCCTCGTGCTTCTTCTCGGAGTCGCCTTCCACGTCCTGCATCACGAACATCCCCGCGTGCAGCGTGAACATCGCGCTGATGCAGCGGACCTGCTCCACGAGCGGTGCCTCGGGGTCGATGAAGATCTCCCTGAGGTCGCGCATGCGGTCCTTGAAGGTGTCGCCGATGCGCAGCTCCCGTACCGTCGCCTGGTTCTCCTGCATGAACCGGAAGAGCGGTTCCGCGCCGACCAGGGCCTGGCTGTAGCGCCGCAGCAGCTCGTGCTTGGTCTCCAGGGTGTGCGGCTGGCTGCGGCCCCACTCGATCAGGTCCTGGATCGGCTGTGTCAGGTCCTCGAAGAGGCTGACGATGATCTCTTCCTTGGTCTTGAAGTGGTAGTAGAGGGCCGCCTTCGTGACGTCGAGATGCTCGGCGATCTCGCGGAGCGAGGTCTTCTCGTAGCCCTGCTCGGCGAAGAGTTCGAGCGCGACGTCCTGGATGCGCTGGCGGGTGTTGCCGCGGCGCTGCTGCTTGGTGCCGTCCATGGTGACGCCCATCCTCGTACTCCTCGCCCCCCGGCGAAAACTTACTTGACGCCCGGCTAGTGAAAGGTCTACCTTCCCCAGTGTAGTGAACTAGCCGGGCGGCAAGTAAGTAGTCGTCAGGGGGAGTGGGAGAGATGGCGGACACACAGGCGGCCGTGACGGTTCAGGCGATACCCGGTCCTCAGGAGAAACAGCCGAAGAGCGTGCGCGTGGTCCTGCTCGCGCTCATGATCGCGATGATGCTCGCGATGCTCGACAACATGATCGTGGGTACGGCGATGCCGACGATCGTCGGCGAACTGGGCGGGCTGGAACACCTCTCGTGGGTCGTCACCGGCTACACCCTCGCGACCGCGGCGGCCACCCCGATCTGGGGCAAGCTCGGCGACATGTACGGCCGCAAGGCCACCTTCCTCAGCTCGATCGTCATCTTCCTGATCGGCTCCGCGCTCAGCGGCATGGCCCAGAACATGGGCCAGCTCATCGGCTTCCGCGCGATCCAGGGCCTCGGCGCCGGCGGTCTGATGGTCGGCGTGATGGCGATCATCGGTGACCTGATCCCGCCGCGGGAGCGCGGCAAGTACCAGGGCATGATGGCCGGCGTCATGGCGCTCGCGATGATCGGCGGCCCGCTGGTCGGCGGCACCATCACCGACAACTGGGGCTGGCGCTGGTCCTTCTACATCAACCTGCCGCTCGGCGTGGTCGCGCTGGCGCTGGTCAGCGCCGTGCTGCACCTGCCGAAGAAGCGGGCCAAGGCCGGCATCGACTACCTCGGCGTCGTCCTGCTGACCGTCGGCATCACCTCGATCGTGCTGGTCACCACCTGGGGCGGCACCGAGTACGCCTGGACGTCCGCGCGGATCATGGAGCTGATCGGCATCGGCGTCGCCGCGCTGATCGGGTTCGTGTTCTGGCAGACCAAGGCCGCCGAACCGGTCGTGCCGCTGCACATCTTCCGCAGCCGCAACTTCACCCTGATGTCCCTCATCGGCTTCATCACCGGCTTCGTGATGTTCGGCGCCACGCTCTTCCTGCCGCTCTACCAGCAGTCCGTGCAGGGCGCCTCCGCGACCAACTCCGGTCTGCTGCTCCTGCCGATGCTCGGCGCGATGCTGGTGACCTCGATGGTCGCCGGCCGGGTCACCACCGGCAGCGGCCGCTACAAGATCTTCCCGATCCTCGGCGGCGCGCTGATGATCGTCGGCCTGTACCTGCTGTCGCTGATGGACACGGACACGACCCGGCTGACCTCCGGCATCTACATGGCCGTGCTCGGACTCGGCATGGGCTGCCTGATGCAGGTCACCATGCTGGTCGCGCAGAACAGCGTGGAGATGAAGGACATGGGCGTGGCGTCCTCGTCCACCACCCTGTTCCGTACGCTCGGCTCCTCCTTCGGTGTCGCCATCATGGGCGCCCTGTTCAACCACCGGGTCCAGGACGTCATGGCCGAACGGGCCGGTGCGCTGGGCTCGAAGATCACCGAGCAGTCGGCCCAGCTGGACGCGGCGAGCCTCGCGAAGCTGCCGGCGGCGGCGCGGGAGGCGTACCAGCACGCGGTGTCCGCCGGTACGCACTCGGCCTTCCTGCTGGGCGCGGTGATCTCCGTGGTCGTGCTGATCGCCTCGCTGTTCGTGAAAGAGGTGCCGCTGAAGGGCGGCCCGCAGAAGCCGTCTTCGGACAGCGCCGATGCTGCTCCGGCGCCGGTGATCGAAGCGGTCTGAGCAGTCCCTGAGCCGAAGGCCCCCGGTAGGTGTCCGCCCTGGGGGCCTTCGGCCTTTTTTGCGCCTGAACCGGCGCCGCTCTCGCGGACTTGGTTGATCGCCGTCGTGGTTCCTCAATTGATGGTTGCGGCCGCTGCGGGCGCTTCAAAACCAGCCTGCCCTTCAGCCACAACCGCCCGGTGCTGCTCGTCGCCACCACGTGAGGGCGGCCCCTCAGGGAACCCGGCCCCGTGCTCAGCTGCCGGCGCCCCCGGACCGCGGCAGCATCGGATAGCTGCCCGTGTTCGTGGGCGCGTGTTCCGGGAGCCAGAGGACGGCCACCGCGCCCTCGGCCGGGAGGTGGTCGGGGGTGCCGACGGGGCGCACGTTGCGGAAGGTCAGGCGGGCGCCCAGCACCCGGGCCTGGCCGGCCGCGATGGTCAGGCCCAGGCCGTGACCCTGGCCCGCGCGGTCCGCGCTGCCGGTGCGGAAGCGGCTCGGTCCGTCGGCGAGCAGCGCCTCGGGGAAGCCGGGGCCGTGGTCGCGGACCCGGATGACCCGGCCCTCGACGGTGACCTCGATCGGCGGCTTGCCGTGCCGGGCGGCGTTGGCGAGCAGGTTGAACAGGACGCGCTCCAGGCGGCGCGGGTCGGTGGTGACCTCCGACTCGTGCACCACGCGTACGGCGATGTCCGGGTCCTTCGCCGCCACGCGCCGGGCCACGAACTCGCCCAGCACGATGTCCTGCAGCTCGGCCCGCTCGGAGGCGCTGTCGAGGCGGGCCACCTCCAGGACGTCCTCGACGAGCGTGCGCATCGCCTTCGCCCGGTCCAGGACCAGTTCGGTGGGGCGGCCGGGCGGCAGGAGTTCGGCGGCGGTGAGCAGGCCGGTCACCGGGGTGCGCAGCTCGTGCGCGATGTCGGCGGTCACCCGCCGCTCGGCCTCCAGACGCTGCCGCAGCGCGTCCGCCATCGCGTCCACCGCGCGCGCGAGATCGTCGGTCTCGTCCCGTACGACCCCGCCGATGGCCTCCCGCACCCGTACGTCGGTCTCGCCGTTGGCGACCTGGCCCGCAGCGGCCGCCGCCTTGCGCAGCCGCCGCGACAGCTGCCCGCCGATCAGCACGCCGAGCGCGCTGCCGCCGAGCACGACCGCGATGGACCCGATGACCAGGGCCTGGTCGAGGTCCTTCATCACGTCGGTGGAGCGGTCCGGGAAGTGACTGTGCAGGGACAGCACATGCCCGTCCTTGGCGGGTACGGCCGCCCAGATGTCCGGCACGCCGCCGCGGTGGTCGCTGACGTAGCTGGCCCGGCGGCCCTCCTGGACCTTCTCGCGCAGCACCAGCGGCAGCTCGGGGTCGTCGATCTTGATGTTGGGGAAGTTCGGCCGCCCGAACCGCTCGTAGTTTCCCTGGGCCAGCTGCACCCGCTCGTTGGCCAGGTCGCGCGCGTTGTCCAGCATCGAGACCCGGGCGGCGTTGTGCACGACCAGGCTGAGCGCTATGGCCACCAGCCCGGCGACCAGGGCGATCGCCGCGCTGAGCTTCCATCTGAGCCCGGTCCGCAGTCCTGCGCGCTCCGCCCACCCCACCGGGCGCCTGATGATCCCCCGCATGTCGGCCCCGCTCAGGCCTTCAACTTGTAGCCGAAGCCGCGGACCGTCTCGATCCGGTCCTGGCCGATCTTCTGCCGCAGCCGCTGCACATGGACGTCGACGACCCGGGTGTCACCGCCCCAGCCGTAGTCCCACACCCGCTCCAGCAGTTTGTCCCGGGAGAGCACGGTGCCGGGCGCGGTGGAGAACTCCAGCAGCAGCCGCATCTCGGTCGGGGTCAGCGCCACCGGCTGCCCGGCCCGGCGCACCTCCATGCCTTCGGTGTCGATCTCCACGTCACCGAAGGTCAGCGGGCCGCCGTTCACCTGCGCCGGGTCCTCCGCGGCGTGCGCGGCACCGGCGTGGCCGAAGCGGCGCAGCACCGCGCGGATCCGGGCGACCAGGACGGCACCGTCGAACGGCTTGGTCACATAGTCGTCGGCGCCCGCCTCCAGACCGAGGACAACGTCGATCGAGTCCGCCCGCGCCGAGAGCATGATGACCGGCACGGTCGACTCGTCCCGGATACGACGGCACAGGCTCACGCCGTCCAGGCCCGGGACCATGACGTCCAGCAGCGCGATGTCGGGGCGGTCCGCCCGGAACGCCTCCAGGCCGGACAGTCCGTCGGGCATGGCGGTCACCGCGAAGCCGTCCCGCTCCAGGGCGAGCTGGGTGGCCTCGCGGATGACGTCGTCGTCCTCGACGAACAGGACGTGGGTCTGGTCTGCCATCCCGGTGCTCTCAGTCCTTGTGGTGGGCGTACGTGGGGGGTTCAGCTGTCCGACGCGGACGCCGTGTCGCCGCCGGTTCTGTTGTAGTAGGTGTCGTGCCTGTACCGCTGGGTGAACCGGCCCGCCTTCCACACGTAGGTGAGCACGGTCTCCCTGGACGGGTTCGACATCTGATCGTCCGTGTCGTACACCTGCTTCGTCACGGTCAGGGCGGTGCCGTCGATCTCCCCGACGACCGGCGAATCCTCCGCTTTGAACACACTCTTGTATGTGCCGCCGACATCCCGGTACATGTATGTGCCGATGCCCACCCAGTCACCGCAGGTCGACACGTTGATCAGGACGTCGTTGACGGATCCGCCGGTCAGATAGCCGTAGGTGGTCTCGATCGGGTAGTCGTCGTCGCCGCTGCACGGCTTCAGCTCCCGCTTCACCGTCGGGGAGACCGCCGGGTCTTTCTCGATCAGCGCGACCGCGTCCACCTCCTGATAGCCGGCGCTCGTGCTCGGGCTGGGAGAGTCGGCGGCTCCCGGGACCGCCGACGCCTGCGCCGGGCCCTCGTCGCGGGTGCCGGTTCCCCCGGTGCCGCACGCGACGACGAAAAGGGCGAGGGCGGCGACCGCGGCCGCAGCCGCGATCACCGCCTGTGTACTGCCTCGGGCCTCGCTGGGCCCGGCCCCGGTCAGGCCGCGCAACGCTCCCGCTCCTCACGCTCCAGCGCGCGTGCGTCCAGATCGCGGGCCTCCAGCTCCTCGCGGAGCCGGGCGAGCGCCCGGTGCAGCGTGCTCTTGACCGTACCGGCCGACATGCCGAGGGCCGCGGCCGTCTCCTCAGTGGACATCTGCTCCCAGTGTCGCAGCACCACGACGCTGCGCTGTTTCGGAGCGAGCACCTTCATGATGTCCATCAGCAGGGCCCGGTCGGCGTGCTGCTCGGTGGAGTCGTCGACGCAGGCGTCCGGCAGCTGCTCGGTCGGAACCTCCTCCAGCTTGCGCGCCCGCCACCACTCGGTACGGGTGTTGATCATCACCCGGCGCAGATAGGCGTCGGCGAGCCGCTTGTCGGCGATGCCCTCCCAGCGGCCGTACGTCCGCACCAGCGCGGTCTGCAGCAGGTCCTGGGCGTCGACCGGGTCCGGAACCAGCCGGCGGGCGCTGCGCAGCAGCGCGTCCTGCCGGGTGCGGACGTACTCCTCGAACTCGAGCACCTCACCCTGCGCCATGATCAACCGCCTCCGTTCCCCGTGTACTCCGGCTCCCCGCCGAAGTCCCGCTGTCCTGCCGGCCCGTGGTCTGCCGGGCACGAGAAAGAAGTTACGGAGCTGTTGTCACGGGGCTGTGCGGAGCAGCCTGCGGCTAGCAATCGGCTGTCCGTCGGTTGTGTAACGGAAGTGGGTTCGGGGTAAGGAAGCTGGCCCTAATGTCCCTTTATGAGATGGTCTGTATGGCTGGAGGGTTCGTAACGAAGGCCTGTACGCCGTGACTTGGCTGTGTGTCAGGTCAGCGGCAGCCGGTACAGCTGGCCGGGCAGTGGCTCCACCAGACCGTCCGTGACGAGCCCGTCGAGCGCGCGGGCGCGCTGCACCGGCTCGTGCCACACCCGGTCGAGCGCCGCCTGCGGCACCGGCGCGTGCGCCTCCCGCAGCACGGCGAGCAGCTTGCCGCGCACCTGGCGGTCCGTGCCGGCGTACGTCTGTCCGCGGCGCGGCGGACCCTCGTGCTCCGGCTTGCCCGCCAGCCGCCAGGCGCACTGCGCGGCGATCGGGCAGCGGTGGCAGCCCTCGTTCTTCGCCGTGCACACCAGCGCGCCCAGCTCCATGGACGCGGCGGCCCAGCGGGCGGCGGTCCTGTCATCCTTGGGCAGCAGCTCACGGGCCAGCTTGCGCTCGGCGGCCGTGGTGGCGTTCGGCGGGTACTGCACCCCGGTCACCGCCCGGGCGAAGACCCGGCGCACGTTCGTGTCCAGCACCGGGTGGCGCTGCCCGTACGCGAAGGAGGCCACCGCGGCGGCCGTGTACTCGCCGATGCCGGGCAGCGCCAGCAGCTGGGTGTGGTCCGTCGGTACGTCCCCGCCGTGCCGCTCCGTTATGGCGACCGCGGCGCCGTGCAGCCGCAGCGCGCGGCGCGGGTAGCCGAGCCGGCCCCAGGCGCGCACCGCCTCTCCGGGGGCCTCCTCGGCGAGGTCGGCGGGGCGCGGCCAGCGGGCGAGCCACTGCTCGTAGACGGGCAGGACCCGGCTGACGGGGGTCTGCTGCAGCATGAACTCGCTGACCATCACGCCCCAGGGGCCCGCCTCCGGGCGGCGCCAGGGGAGGTCGCGGGCGTGGGTGTCGAACCAGGCGATCACGGGGGCGTGGAGCTTCTCAGTCATGGCCTTCCGATCCTGCCACGGGTCGGGCGGGCAGGGCCGGTGACAGCGCGGTTGCGGAGCGTTGCGTCTGGTCGCGGTGCGTGAAGGACCCTTTCTCCTGCGGCAGTTGCCGGGATGATGATCCGGAAAAGTTGGAGCCGAGGCGGCGGGTGGCGCAAGCAAGCACGCCGATCTCTCGTACAGTTTGCGCCGTGGGATCTCTGCGCAATCCGGTCGGGCCGCTTCCCTCCTCCATTTACTGGCGACGGAGGGTCGTTATGGTGTCGGTGGTCGCCGTGTTGGCGCTGCTGATCACCTGGATCGTCACGGCCGGCGGCGGGGGCGGCAAGAAGAACACCGACGCGTCCAACGGCAAGAACCCCGTGCCCACGATCACGCCGGGGCCCTCCTCGTCGGAGTCCGCGATCAGCCAACACCCTGGCGGGCGCGACGAGTCGAGCGGCGGGGCAGACACCGGCGGGACCGGGTCCGGGTCGGACGGCAAGGGCGACTCCGGCTCGGCGGGGTCCGACGGCGGCTCGGGCGGTGGCTCGGGTTCGGGGTCCGGTGGGGGCGATGTCGGTACGGGCGACGCGCTGCCGGCGTCCTCCTCGCTGCCCAAGTGCACGGCCGGGGCGGTCACGTTGAGCCTGCGCAGCCGGCACAACTCGTACTCGCCGGACCAGGTGCCGACGTTCGAACTGGTCGCGAAGAACGCGTCGTCCAGTGACTGCAAGGTCGATCTCGGGCCGAAGAGCGCGGTGTTGACGATCACGCCGGCCGACAGCAGTGACGCCTACTGGTCCTCGGGCGACTGTCCGAAGGGTGCGGCGAGCCTGGTGTTCCGGGTGCCCGCGGGGCAGAGCATCACGTACGCCGTGACGTGGGACCGCAAGCCGAGCGCTCCCCAGTGCGGGACGCCTCCGGCGGGCTCGGCGAAGACGGGCACGTACCTGCTGGAGGCCAAGACACCGGGGTTCGGGAAGGTGCGGGCGTCCTTCGTGCTGTCGGCTGACTGAGACGGGCCTTTGAAGGCTCCCCAGGGTGGCCGGTAAAGGGGACACCCCGGTCTCGACGAGGCCGGGGTGTCCCTTCTGCATGCGTTGCGAACTGTGGTTCAGCTCCAGCGCTGGACCGGGTAGCCGTGGTCGTTTGCGGTTTGTATCTTCCCGGTCGTCAACTCCTCGAGGACGCGCCCGGTGGCCTTGTTCTTCAGCCGCCAGCCGGAGGAGTCGTGGCTCTCGTACCACCTCTGGTAGTCGCCACCGTTGCAGTTGAGAAGGTACACGTCACCGTTGCTGTTGCTGTCGAGGCACTTCCCGGTCATGTGGTGCTGCATGACGTAGGCGCCGTCGCGCTGCTTGAACTCGTCCCACTTCAGGGACGTGCTCTGGGAGGGGTCTGCGTTGATCGTACGGACCCGGTTGTTGACGTACGCCAGGTACTTGCCGCTGTAGTTGTTCTTCCAGGTCACGGGGTTGCCGGCGGCGAACGCCTGCCCCGTGCCCACAAGGGTCAGTGCCGGGGCGAGGACTGCCGCGGCGACGAACGTGCCTATGAGGCGCTTCTTCATGGAGTTCCCCCTGCAAAGTTCGATTCCAAATCGAACATGATGGTCGGTGTCACGCTACTCCGGCGTGATCACCCCATGCAATGTTGTTTGGATCAACTGAGGGGAGCCGTCGAGGAGTTGGGGCGCCCCGGCCCGGACTCAGACGTACCGCTCCAGAATGGAGGACTCGGCCAGGCGCGACAGGCCTTCCCGCACGCTTCGCGCCCGGGCCTCGCCCACGCCGTCCACGGTCTGCAGGTCGTCCACGCTCGCAGCCAGCAGCTTCTGCAGCCCGCCGAAGTGCTCCACCAGCCGGTCGATGATCGCGCCGGGAAGCCTCGGCACCTTCGCCAGCAGGCGGAAGCCCCGCGGGGACACCGCCGAGTCGAGAGTCTCGGGGGAGCCGGTGTAGCCCAGCGCACGCGCCACCGTGCCCATCTCCAGCAGTTCCGCGTGGGAGAGCGCGTCCAGCTCGGACAGCGCCTCCTCGACCGTGCGGGAGCGCTTCGCCGTGGGCTCGGGGACATAGTCCCGGACGACCAGCTCACGGTCGGGCTCCACCCCGGCGATCAACTCCTCCAGCTGAAGCGCCAGAAGCCGGCCGTCCGTGCCCAGTTCGACCACGTACTCGGCGATCTCGGTGGCAATGCGCCGGACCATCTCAAGACGCTGGGCGACCGCCGACACGTCCCGGACCGTCACCAGGTCCTCGATCTCCAGCGCCGACAGCGTGCCCGCGACCTCGTCCAGCCGGAGCTTGTACCGCTCCAGGGTGGCCAGCGCCTGGTTCGCGCGGGACAGGATCGCCGCCGAGTCCTCCAGCACGCGCCGCTGCCCGTCGACGTACAGGGCGATCAGCCGCATGGACTGGGAGACGGAGACCACAGGGAAGCCGACCTGCTTCGAGACGCGGTCCGCCGTGCGGTGCCGCGTGCCCGTCTCCTCCGTCGGGATCGTCGGGTCCGGCACCAGCTGCACGCCGGCCCGCAGGATCTTCGACAGGTCGGAGGAGACCACGATGCCGCCGTCGAGCTTGCACAGCTCCCGCAGGCGCGTGGCCGTGAACTCGACGTCCAGGACGAACCCGCCCGTGCACATCGCCTCGACGGTCTTGTCGGAGCCGAGCACGATGAGCCCGCCGGTGTTGCCGCGGAGAACCCGCTCCAGGCCGTCACGCAGGGCCGTGCCCGGAGCCACCGCGCTCAGCGCGGCGCGCATCAGGCCCTCGGCACCGGAACTCCCACCGGACTTTCCGGGAGCTGCCGCCCGGTCGTTGGCTGCCACTGCACTCCTCCGGTCGCAGGTTCTGGGGCGCTCCCGTTTCGCGCACTCGGTTCGTACGGACGGGCGAGACCTGGGCAAAGTCTACCGGCGGTCCTCCGCCTCCCGTGGGGCCTCTCGGCGACGGGAGCGCGGCAGGACCCTGAGCGCGTCCCCCATGTCCGCCACTTCCAGGACCTTCATGCCGGGCGGGACCTTGCCCGGATCGCCCGGTACGAGCGCGTGCGTGAAGCCCAGCCGGTGCGCCTCGGCGAGCCTGCGCTGCACGCCCGTGACCCGTCTGACCTCGCCCGCCAGGCCGACCTCGCCGATCGCGACGAGGTTCTTGGGCAGCGGGGTGTCGCTGGCGGCCGAGGCGAGCGCGAGGGCGATCGCGAGGTCGGCGGCCGGCTCCGACAGCTTCACGCCGCCCACCGTCGCCGAGTAGATGTCCCGCTTGCCGAGCGCGCTGATCCGGCCCCGCTGCTCCAGCACCGCGAGCATCATCGACACCCGGGAGGTCTCCAGGCCCGAGGTGGTCCGGCGCGGGGAGGGGATCTGGGAGTCCACGGTCAGCGCCTGCACCTCCGCCACCAGCGGGCGGCGGCCCTCCAGGGTGACCGTCAGGCAGGTGCCCGGTACCGGCTCGTCACGACGGGTCAGGAAGAGTCCGCTGGGGTCCGCGAGGCCCGTGATGCCCTCGTCGTGCAGTTCGAAGCAGCCGACCTCGTCGGTGGCTCCGTAGCGGTTCTTCACGCCCCGCACCAGGCGCAGGCGGGCGTGCCGGTCGCCCTCGAAGTGCAGGACGACGTCCACCAGGTGCTCCAGCAGCCGGGGGCCGGCGATCGCGCCATCCTTGGTGACGTGGCCCACCAGCAGCGTGGACATGCCGCGCTCCTTGGAGGCGCGGATCAGGGCGCCGGCCACCTCGCGGACCTGGGCCATGCCGCCGGGCGCGCCGTCGATCTCCGGGGAGGCCACCGTCTGCACCGAGTCGAGGATCAGCAGGGACGGCTTCACCGCGTCCAAGTGGCCGAGGACGGCGGCCAGATCGGTCTCGGCGGCGAGATACAGATGGTCGTCGATTGCGCGGATGCGGTCGGCGCGCAGCCGGACCTGGCTCGCGGACTCCTCGCCGGTCACATAGAGGGTGCGGTGCTCCTCGCTCGCCGACTTGGCGGCCACGTCCAGCAGCAGGGTGGACTTGCCGACGCCCGGCTCGCCCGCGAGCAGCACGACCGCGCCGGGGACGAGACCGCCGCCGAGCACCCGGTCCAGCTCCGGCACGCCGGTCGAGCGGGCGGTGGCCTGGCGGCCGTCGACCTGGCCGATGGGCACCGCGGAGCTGGTGACCCGGCCCGGAGCCGTCGTACGGACCGCGGGCGCGCCGTACTCCTCGACCGTCCCCCAGGCCTGGCACTCGGGGCAGCGGCCGAGCCACTTGGCCGTCTGCCAGCCGCACTCGGTGCAGCGGTAGGACGGTCGGTCCTTGGTGGTCTTGGTACGGGCAGCCATGCGGAAACCGTAGCCCGCGGTACTGACAACGCCCGCTCGGGGCGCATGTGGGTGGATCGGTATTGGCCAATGCCCGTCGGGTTCGAGCCGCGGAGCAAAGGGTTCCTGTCCCCTTATGAGGGATCGTTTCACCCGTACGGATTAAAAGTGCTCAAGGTACAAGAAGGTGCACTCCGTAGCCGCCTACGGTCGCACGGGTGATGAGCAGCAGTCCTCAGACCACGACCCGCAGCACCGGCGCGCACCGGGCGCGCCGAGAGGCGCGCGATCGAGCCGCCGCGCGCACCCTCGCCCAGCGGCCGCCGGCCCGCTACGAGCCGTACCTGGACGGTCTGTTCACCTACTGCCTGTCGGTGCTGTGCGACCACGACGCGGCCACCGCCGCCCTCGGGGACGTCCTGGTGCTGGCCGAGCGGCGTGGGCAGCGTGTCCCGGAGGCCCCCGCCGACCGCAGGGCCTGGCTGTACGCGCTGGCCCGCTGGGCGTGCCTGCGGGGGCTCGCCGAGGCCAAGCAGAAACGTCAGGCCACCCACGCGGCGGGCCGGCCCGCGGCCACGAGACAGGCACCCGATCCGCCCGTCGCCCCGGAGATCCAGGAGCAGCGGCGCCGCGAACTGGCCCTGCTCGCGTGGCCGGAGGCGGCAGGTACCACCCCCGAGCAGCGCGAGGCCCTGGAACTCGCCGTCCGCCACCACCTCGCCGCCCCCGAGGTCGCAGCCGTCCTCGGTATGGAGCCCGCCGCCGCGCGCGAGCTGCTCGCCTCCGCCGCCTGCGAGGTCGAGCGCACCCGCGCCGCGCTCGCCGTGGTCGAGACCGGCGGGTGCCCGAGCGTGGCCCATCTGACCGGAGACAGCCAGCTGGTCCTCAGCACGGCCCTGCGCCGCGAGCTGGTCCGGCACGTCGACGACTGCCCGCGCTGCCGCCGTACCGCCGAGCGCGCGGTGCCCGGCCGCTGGCCCGGCGCCACGGTCACCCCGGCCGAGCTGCCCGTCCTGGAGGCACCCCGCGCGGCCCTGCACGGCACCCTCACGCACCAGCCGCGCGCGCGGGGCGCGGCCATGCCCCGCTTCGACCGGCGCGGTTTCCCGATGGACCCCAAGGACCGCGCGGCCCGCCGTGACCGCCTGCGCGCGCGTGCCGTCACCACGACCGTCGTCGCCACCGTCGTCGCGGCCCCCGTGCTGGCCCTGTGGGCCGCCTACCGGGGCACCCCGGACGTCGAGGGGGGACGCTCGGCCACCGCGCGCGAGGCGCAGGGGCCCGACGCGCTCGGCAGCGACACCGCAGGCGGCTACGAGAACGCCGGAAACGCCAGCGTGAAGCCCGGCGGCCGCGGCAAGGGCGGCACGTCGGACGTCTCCGTGGAGGTCATCAGCGTCTCCGGAGGAGACAAGAAGGGAGCGGGGCAGCTCGCGGTCAGTGCCGCCAACGACGGTGACACCACCCTGATCACCCTCACGGCCTCAGGTTCTGGCCCCGTCCGCTGGTCCGCCGCCACCTCCGCGGCCTGGCTCTACCTCAGCCACTCCACGGGAACCCTGGCCCCCGGCGAGACGTTGACGATCAAGGTGTACGTCGATCCTCTCCGCGAGCCCTCCGGCCACTGGCACGCACAGGTGGCCATCTCACCGGCGGGCGCCGTGGTCACCATCGACGGCTACGGCACCGCCCCGACCCGCCCGACGACCCCGCCCCCGGTCCCCGGCACCCCCGACCCGAGCCCGACGACCCCGCCCCCGACGAACCCGCCGTCCAGCCAGTCCCCGACCCCGGCCGACCCGAGCCCAAGTCCCACGGCCCCCACCCCGTCCGACCCCCCGAGCCCGTCACCGTCCCCGAGCGACGACGGAACTCCGAGCCCGTCGGACAGCTAGTGCCCCCGCAGGCAGCGCGGCGCCCCGGAAGGCGCCCCGGCACCCCTACGCCGGATCCGCCGGATGCGGTGCCACCAGGGGCAGCTGCGAGGCCAGTCGCGCTTCGCACAGCTCGACCAGGCGGTCGTAGCCGGCCTTGCCCATCAGTTCGGTCAGTTCGGCGCGGTAGGAGACGTACACCGGCTCGCCCGCTCCGTGTGCCGAGGTCGCCGACGTGCACCACCAGTGCAGGTCATGGCCGCCCGGACCCCAGCCCCGGCGGTCGTACTCACCGATGGAGACCTGCAGGACGCGGGTGTCGTCGGGCCGGTCGATCCAGTCGTAGGTGCGCCGGATCGGCAGCTGCCAGCACACGTCCGGCTTGGTCTCCAGCGGCTCCCGGCCCTCCCTCAGGGCCAGGATGTGCAGCGAGCAGCCCGCGCCGCCGGCGAACCCGGGACGGTTCTGGAAGATGCACGAACCCTGGAAGGGCCGGGTCTGGCGGGAACCGTCCTCGTCCTCGGAGATCCAGCCGCCCCGCGTGCCCTCGTCGTGGTGCTGCCAGATCTCCGGGGTGAGCCTCGCCACATGCTCGGCGACCCGCTTCTCGTCGTCCTCGTCGGAGAAGTGGGCCCCCAGCGAGCAGCACCCGTCGTCCGCGCGGCCCGCCTGGATGCCCTGGCAGCCGCTGCCGAAGATGCAGTTCCAGCGCGAGGTCAGCCAGGTCAGATCGCAGCGGAAGATCTGCTCGTCGTCCGCCGGATCCGGGAACTCCACCCAGGCTCGCGCGAAGTCGAGACCCTTCTCGTCGCTCACCTTCGGGCCTTTCCCGGACGTCGACGCCTTCACCTGCGAAGGGTCCTTCGACCCCTTGGAGGATTTGGGCGTCTTGCCCGACTTGGCACCCTTGGTGGTCTTGGTGCTCTTGTCGGAGTTAGCCTTTTTCGTCTTTGGCACCCGTCCAGGGTAAGTGGCCCGAGGCCGCTTCGGGGACCGAGGACGGCGGTTCTGGCAGTAGCGTTCCGTACATGAGACTCGGTGTCCTGGACGTGGGTTCGAACACGGTGCATCTGCTGGTGGTGGACGCTCACCCCGGCGCGCGCCCGTTGCCCGCGCATTCGCACAAGGCCGAACTTCGGCTCGCCCAGCTGCTCGACGACAGCGGTGCCATAGGTGATGACGGTGTCGAGAAGCTGATCGCGGTCGTACAGGACGCGCTCCAGGCCGCCGAGGACAAGGGCGTGGAGGACCTGCTGCCGTTCGCGACCTCCGCGGTGCGGGAGGCCACCAACGCCGACGACGTCCTCGCGCGCGTGGAGGACGAGACCGGCGTACGACTCCAGGTCCTCACCGGTGCGGAGGAGGCCCGGCTCACCTTCCTCGCCGTCCGCCGCTGGTTCGGCTGGTCCGCCGGAAAGCTGCTGGTCCTGGACATCGGCGGCGGCTCCCTGGAGATCGCCTTCGGCATCGACGAGGAGCCGGACGCCGCCGTCTCCCTCCCGCTCGGCGCCGGCCGCCTCACCGCCGGCTGGCTGCCCGGCGACCCGCCGGCCGCCGAGGACGTCCGCTCCCTGCGCCGCCACGTCCGCGCGCAGATCGCCCGGACCGTCGGCGAGTTCCACCGCTTCGGCACCCCCGACCACGTGGTCGCCACCTCCAAGACCTTCAAGCAGCTGGCCCGCATCGCCGGCGCCGCCCGCAGCGCCGAGGGCCTCTACATCCAGCGCGACCTCAAGCGGGAGTCCCTGGAGGCCTGGGTCCCCCGCCTGGCCGGCATGTCCACGCAGCAGCGCGCCGAACTCCCCGGAGTCTCCGAGGGCCGAGCCGGCCAGTTGCTGGCAGGGGCGCTGGTGGCCGAGGGCGCGATGGATCTGTTCGGGGTGGAGAGCCTGGAGGTCTGCCCGTGGGCCCTGCGCGAGGGCGTGATCCTGCGGCGCCTTGATCACATGGGTACGGCTTGACTGCGTGAAGGGACGCGAGCCGTGTCGGAAGGGGTGCGGGCCGTATCGGAAGGGGTGCGGGCCGTGTCGGTGGGCGGCTCCGCGGCGTGGGCGCAGGCAACCGCAGCACACCCGCACCCACCCGAATGGCGAACGTCACAACGGCGAATAGGCACCCCACCCCCTCACCACTCGACCCCGTAAGGTGACGGACGTGGCTGAACCAAGGGACGTGTCCGTCGCGCTGTCGACAGCCTCCGTTTACCCGGAGTCGACGGCGACGGCCTTCGAGATCGCCGCGCGCCTCGGGTACGACGGCGTCGAGGTCATGGTCTGGACCGACCCGGTCAGCCAGGACATCGAGGCCCTGCGTCGCCTGTCCGACTACCACGGCATTCCGATCCTGGCCGTGCACGCCCCCTGCCTGCTGATCACCCAGCGGGTCTGGTCCACAGACCCCTGGGTCAAGCTCCAGCGGGCCAGGGCGGCCGCGGAGAAGCTGGGCGCCTCCACCGTCGTCGTACACCCGCCCTTCCGCTGGCAGCGGCAGTACGCCCGCGACTTCGTCTCCGGGATCTGGCGGATGGCGCACGAGACGGACGTACGGTTCGCCGTCGAGAACATGTACCCGTGGCGCTACCGCGACCGCGAGATGCTGGCCTACGCGCCCGAGTGGGACGTCACCAAGGACGACTACCGGCACTTCACGATCGACCTCAGCCACGCGGCGACGGCCCGCACGGACGCGCTGGGCATGCTCGACCGCATGGGCGACCGCCTCGGCCACGTCCACCTCGCCGACGGCCGGGGCTCGGCCAAGGACGAGCACCTGGTCCCCGGCCGCGGCACCCAGCCCTGCGCCGAGCTGCTGGAGCGCCTCGCGCGCACCGGCTACGACGGCCATGTCGTCATCGAGGTCAACACCCGCCGGGCGATGTCCAGCGCCGAGCGCGAGGCCGACCTCGCCGAGGCCCTGGCCTTCACCCGCAAGCATCTGGCCGCCGCCGTGCAGGTGCCCCGGCGATGACCGGGGCCACCGCACGCCGCAGGGGACGGCCGCCGCGCGCCGAGTCCGCCGACACCCGCGACCGGATCCTCGCCGCGGCCCGCGAGGAGTTCTCCGAACGCGGCTACGAGAAGACGTCCGTACGCGGTATCGCCAAGGCCGCCGGGGTCGACTCCGCGCTGGTCCACCACTACTTCGGCACCAAGGAACAGGTCTTCGAGGCCGCCATCGAGGTCGCCTTCGCCCCCGCGCTCAACGCGCCGAACGCGGTGGCCGACGGCCCGCTGGAGGGGGTGGGGGAGCGGCTGACCCGCTTCGTCTTCGGCGTCTGGGAGAACCCCACGACCCGTACGCCCCTCCTCGCGATCCTCCGGTCCGCCGTGAACAACGAGACCGCCGCCGCCGTCTTCCGCCGCCTCGTCGCCGCCCAGCTGCTGCGCCGCATCGCCGCCCAGGTGGACCTGCCGGACGCGGAACTGCGGGCCGAGCTGGCGGCCGCGCAGCTGGTGGGCACGGCGATGATGCGCTACGTGATCAAGCTGGAGCCGCTGGCCTCGGCGGACCTGGAGCAGATCATCGCGCGGGTGGCGCCGGTGGTGCAGGGACATCTGACTCAGCCCTGAGGGTGAGGACCCGGTCCCGAAGGTGACGCGGTCCTGAAGGTGACGCAGTCCTGACGTCGGCGTTCCGTGAAACACGCGTCCCGCATTCCGGACAACCTTGTCCAGCCCTTGGAGGGGCGGCGTACGCTCGTAAGAAGTCAGAAGTCTCTCTGATCGCAGTCTCTGAAGGAGCGAGCGACGATGCCCGAGCTGAGGTCCCGCACAGTCACCCACGGCCGCAACATGGCGGGCGCCCGCGCCCTTATGCGCGCCTCCGGTGTACCCGGTGCGGACATCGGCCGGAAGCCCATCATCGCCGTCGCCAACTCCTTCACCGAGTTCGTCCCGGGCCACACCCACCTGCAGCCGGTCGGCCGGATCGTCAGCGAGGCGATCAAGGAGGCCGGCGGCATCCCGCGCGAGTTCAACACGATCGCGGTCGACGACGGCATCGCCATGGGCCACGGCGGCATGCTGTACTCCCTGCCCTCCCGCGACCTGATCGCGGACTCGGTGGAGTACATGGTCGAGGCCCACTGCGCCGACGCCCTGGTCTGCATCTCCAACTGCGACAAGATCACCCCGGGCATGCTGATGGCGGCCCTGCGTCTGAACATCCCGACGGTCTTCGTCTCCGGCGGTCCGATGGAGTCCGGCCGCGCCACCCTGGTCGACGGCACGGTCCGCACCCTCGACCTGGTCGACGCGATCTCCGACGCCGTCAACGACAAGATCTCCGACGAGGACATCCTCCGGATCGAGGAGAACGCCTGCCCGACCTGCGGCAGCTGTTCCGGCATGTTCACCGCCAACTCGATGAACTGCCTGACCGAGGCCATCGGCCTCTCCCTCCCGGGCAACGGCTCGGTCCTCGCCACCCACACGGCCCGCCGCCGGCTCTACGAGGACGCGGCCCGCACGGTCATGGACCTCACCCGCCGCTACTACGAGCAGGACGACGAGTCGGTCCTCCCGCTCAACATCGCCACCTTCGCGGCCTTCGAGAACGCCATGGCCCTGGACATCGCGATGGGCGGCTCCACCAACACGATCCTGCACCTGCTGGCCGCCGCCCAGGAGGCGGACGTCCCGTTCGGCCTGGAGCAGATCGACGCCGTCTCCCGCCGCGTCCCCTGCCTGGCCAAGGTCGCGCCCAACGTCGCGAAGAACCGCACGTACTACATGGAGGACGTGCACCGCGCCGGCGGCATCCCCGCCCTCCTCGGCGAACTGCACCGCGCCGGCCTGCTGAACGAGGACGTCCACGCGGTCCACAGCCCCTCCCTGGCCGACTGGCTGAAGACCTGGGACGTCCGCGGCGGCTCCCCGTCCCCCGAGGCCGTGGACCTGTGGCACGCGGCCCCCGGCTGCGTCCGCTCCGCCGAGGCCTTCTCGCAGTCCGAGCGCTGGGAGGCCCTGGACGACGACGCCGAGAACGGCTGCATCCGCTCCGCCGAGCACGCGTACTCCAAGGACGGCGGCCTGGCGGTCCTCAAGGGCAACCTGGCGGTCGACGGCTGCGTCGTGAAGACCGCCGGCGTGGACGAGTCCATCTGGACCTTCGAGGGCCCGGCCGTGGTCTGCGAGTCCCAGGAGGAGGCTGTCCAGCGCATCCTCACCCAGGAGGTCAAGGAGGGCGACGTCGTCGTCATCCGCTACGAGGGCCCCAAGGGCGGCCCCGGCATGCAGGAGATGCTCTACCCGACCTCGTACCTGAAGGGCCGCGGCCTGGGCAAGAGCTGCGCCCTGATCACCGACGGCCGCTTCTCCGGCGGCACGTCCGGCCTCTCCATCGGCCACGCGTCCCCCGAGGCGGCCTCCGGCGGCACGATCGCCCTGGTCCAGGACGGCGACCGCATCCGCATCGACATCCCGAACCGCACGATCGAGCTGCTGGTCGACGAGGCGGAGCTGACGCGACGCGAGCAGGCCCTCGGCGGCGTCTACGCCCCCAAGAGCCGCGAGCGCAAGGTCTCGGCCGCGCTGCGCGCCTACGCCGCGATGGCCACCAGCGCGGACAAGGGCGCGGTGCGCGACGTGAGCAAGCTGGGCTGACCGGTCCACGCAAAGGGGCCGCCTCCCGGACGGGGGCGGCCCCTTTCGCAGGTCACCAGGCCGAGGGATCGCGTGCGTCGAGGGCGAAGACGGTGCCGTCCGGGGCGGTGGCGCACACGCGATGGCCGACGACGACCGGTGCGGGCGGCGCCCCCGCAACCCGGGCCGAGTGGCTGCCGAGACGGGCCTCGGTCTGCCCGACGAGCCTCCCCTTCGCCGCGTCGACGGCGAGAAGACGCCCGTCACCCGCGCTGAAGTACACCCTCGCGCCGTCGGTGACCGGTGCCGACCCCAGGCTCACGGAGGTCTCCAGCCGCCACAGCTGCTTGTGCGCGTCCAGGTCGACGGCGACCAGGGAACCACCGGTGCCCAGGAGGTGGACGAGGGACCCCCGCACGGTCGCCTGGGCGTCGTCCACCGCGACGGGCAACCTCACCCGGCTCGTCTGCCCGGAGGCGGCCGTGTAGCGGACGACCTCCTTGGTCTGTCCGTAGACGCTGTCGACGGACAGGAAGAACACCGAGCCGCCCCGGGCACCGAACGGCCGCAGAGTTCCGGCGAGCCGGACGTCCCACCGTACGTGCCCCGTGCGCGGATCCACCGCGGTCACCTGCGTGCTCGACCCGTCATCGGACGTACGGGCCGCGTAGGCCGAGGAGTCCCCCGGGAACGAGAGAAAGGCCGGTGCGCCCTGACCGGGGAACCCGCGCTGCCACTTCGCCTCACCGGTCGCCGCGTCCACCCCGGTGACCGTCCCGTCGGCACGCGTGAGCAGGGCCATGCCGCCCGCGTAACGGATCGTCGTGTCAGGGGGCAGGCTCCGCTCCCAGACCTCCTTGCCCGAGGCGGGGGCGAGAGCCGCCAGCCGGGCCCCGCCGTTCGTATAGGGCTGCACGAGACCGGCGGAGACCACGGGCGGTTCGCTCGTGGTCCGGGTGGCGACGGAGTGCCGCCACAACAGGGTGCCGTCGGCGGGGGACACGGCGAACACCGCACCGGGCTGGGCACAGAGCAACTTCCCGGCTCCGTAGGAGCATTGCGGCATGCCCTTGTCCGCCCCGACCGGTTCGGCCGTCCAGCCGGCGGAGGCCGTCGACACCGTCCGCGGGCTCCCGTGCTGCGACGTGTGCCGGCTGCTCTCGAACAGCCGCACCGAGACCAGGGAGCTGAGCAGGGCCAGTCCGAGCGCCGCGGCGCCCAGAACCACCACTCGCCTCCCCGGGCGACGACGTCTCGCGGACCGCTCCACGGACTGCTCCACGGACTGCTCCGAGGACTGTTCCACGGCCTGCTCGGCACCGGCCTTCGGCTCCCGGCCGCTCTCACTCGTCCGCTGCGCCGGTATGAACGCCTGTGTGTCGTACGAGGCGGCCACCGACCGCAGCTCCCGCATCAGCTCGTCGGGAGTCGGCCGGTCGTCGGGTTCCTTGGCGAGGCAGCGAAGGATCAGCGGCGCCAGACTCTCCGGCACCCCGGCCAGGTCGGGCTCGTCGTGCACCACCTGGTACGCGACCACATACGGACTGTCGGAGTCGAACGGTCCCCTCCCCGTCGCCGCGTGCACCAGCACCGACCCGAGGGCGAATATGTCCGCCGCCGGTCCCACTTCCCGCGGCCGCCGGAACTGCTCGGGCGCCATGAACGGCGGTGTACCGATCAACTTGCCGGTCTCGGTGCGCAGTTCGCTGTCCTTGGGCCGGGAGATACCGAAGTCGATGACCTTCGGCCCGTCCTCGGCGAGCAACACGTTGCTCGGCTTCAGATCCCGGTGCACGACCCCCACCCGATGGATGTCGCGCAACGCCTCGGCGAGCCCGGCCATGAGCCGGCGCAGCTGCGCCGCCGGCATCGGACCGCTCCGCTTCACGTGCTCGGAGAGGGTCGGACCGGGTATGAACAGCGTGGCCATCCAGGGCCGTTCGGCCTCCGGGTCGGCGTCCACGACAGGCGCCGTGAAGGCACCGCTCACCCTCCGGGCGGCGGCCACCTCCTGCCGGAAACGCCCCCTGAACTCGCGATCCCGGGCGAACTCGGCGTGTACGACCTTCACCGCGAGCCTCAGTCCCGAGGTGCTCCGGGCCAGATGCACCACGCCCATGCCACCGGAGCCCAGACACGACTCCAGGTGATACTGACCGGCGTACTCGGGAAGTTCCGCTTCCGCGCCCGCTCCGGTGTTGCGCTGTGGCGCCATGGACCACCCCCGTGCTCTTCGTCCGCGCGCGCGACGCACGGAGCCTAGTCGATGACTCGTACGAGACAGAGGCGGCTTGCTAGCGTCTGCATGCGAGTTGCGCACCGGTGTTTCGCAATTCGCTTCAGGGGAATCAACGTGACCCCATGACAGTCATGGGGACAATGGGGGGAGGCACTCGATGTCTGTCGAGCGCGTCGAAGAAGACGACAACAGCAGCGCCGCGGCCGCGGTCGCGACGGAGACCCTGCGCTACTACTCGGTCGCGCCGGGCGTACGCCTGAACGTCCGCAGCGGACCCGGCACCAGCTACAACCTCGTCCGCGTCCTGCCCGAGGGCGCCAAGGTCCACATCTACTGCCAGTCGCCGGGCACCACCATCTCCGGCCCGTACGGCACCTCGAACATCTGGGACAACATCGGCAACGGTGAGTACGTCTCGGACGCCTTCGTCCAGACCGGCAGCGACGGCTACGTCGCCCCTCGCTGCGGCTGACCCCGCGAAGAGCCCGCCCCCGCCCGGAGCCATAATCGTCCCGTGAGCGACGAGACCGGCACCCCGGACACCCCGGCGGGCTCTATGGGCGGCGCGGCCCATGGCGGCCCCCGCCCCGAGCCCCTCCGCTTCTTCGGCACCTCCTGGGTGAACCACGACAACGGGTACGCGGCCCGCCGAGCCGGCGTGGCCATCGGCTCCCTCGCCGCGGCCGCCGCCTCCTGCCTGGTCCTGAACTTCGCCTACGAGGGCATCCGGATCGCCGACACCGGCGCCTTCGTGACCGTGCTGGTCGTCGCCATGTTCGCGATCTGCAGCGCGCTCGCCTTCCGCAACACCTGGGAGGGCTTCGGCCGGCGCCACGATCCCCAGCGCCAGGCCCAGCTGCGCGGCCTGCTCGCCATCGGCTTCGTCGGCTCCCTGCTCGCCTACTTCTTCCGCTCCCTCACCGAGGCCCCGGGCGAGAAGCTGCACCGCGAGGAGTACGAGAAGGCCCGCGAGGAGTACGAGCGCCGGTCCTCCCGGCGCACGGGCAACCCGTCGAAGAAGAAGCGGCACCGGTAAGCCGCGACGGGCACAGGTGAGCCGTAAAGCCGGTAAGCCGTGCAGCCCGTGAGCCGGAAACCCGCTGTCTCCTCCCACCCCACCTCGCGCACGATGGCGGCATGACCACGAGTCCAGCCACCCCGGAACCGGCCGCCGCCCCGTCCCCCGCCCTGCGCGCCCACTCCTTCAACGCCGCCGCGGCCCAGTACGCCGCGAACCGCCCCTCCTACCCGCCCGCCCTCTTCGACACCGTCGAGGAGCTGGCCGGCCAGTCGCTGTCAGGTGCCCGGGTCGTGGACGTCGGTGCCGGGACCGGGATCGCGACCGCCCTGCTGGACGGCCGCGGTGCCGACGTCCTCGCGGTCGAACCCGGTGCGGGCATGGCCGCCGAGTTCCGCCGTGCCCTGCCGCACATCCCGATCGTGCGCGGCAACGGCAACGCCCTCCCCGTCGCCGACGCCCACGCCGACTTCCTCACCTACGCCCAGGCCTGGCACTGGACCGACACCGCGCACTCGGTGCCGGAGGCGCTGCGCGTGCTGCGGCCGGGCGGTGCGCTGGCGCTGTGGTGGAACACCTCCGCCCTCGACGTCGAGTGGATCGCCGAGGCCGCCGACCGGTTCGGTCGGTTCTTCGGCGTGGACATCGCCGCCGAGAAGCGCCAGACCGGAGACCGCACCGAGCACGCCGACCCCAGCGGCCGCCTCCGCTTCACCCGCCGTGAGGTCCGCTGGAGCCGCCGAGTCCCGATCGACACCCACATCGCCAACATCGGCAGCCACTCGGCCTTCCTCGTCACTCCCGAGGAGCGCCGGAACGCGTTCCTGGAGGAAGAGCGCGGCCATGTGCTGAAGGTCTTCCCGGACGGCATCGTCGAGGAGACGTACGACGTGCTTCTGCTCGTCGCGACCAAGCCCTGATCCGACACCTCGTCAACCTCCCAGCGGCAGCGGCGGCCCGGTTCCTTCCCGGGCCGCCGCTTTCGTGTGCGGCACACCTACTTCCTCCCCTTGACGGCACCGGCCGCCGGGAAGATTATTCATCGCATGATGAATTATGCGCCCGATCCACCCCATCCCACCGCACCGGACGCCGTCCACGCCGAAGACCTCACCGTCGTACGCGGCCCCCGCACCGTCCTCCACCACCTCCGCTTCACCGTCCCGCGCGGCCAGATCACCGGCCTGCTCGGCCCCTCCGGATGCGGCAAGTCCACCCTGATGCGCTCCATCGTCGGCACCCAGGCCAAGGTCACCGGCACCCTCGACGTCCTCGGCCGCCCCGCCGGCCACCCCACCCTGCGCAGCCGCATCGGCTACGTCACCCAGGCTCCCTCCGTCTACGACGACCTGACCATCCGCCAGAACCTCGACTACTTCGCCGCGATCCTCGACCCCGGCCACGCCCCCGCCGAACGCCGCCAGGACGTCGCACGCGTCCTCGCCGACGTCGACCTCACCAGCCACGCCGACGCCCTCGCCGGCAACCTCTCCGGCGGCCAGCGCAGCCGCGTCTCCCTCGCCGTCGCCCTCCTCGGCACGCCCGAACTCCTCGTCCTCGACGAACCGACGGTCGGCCTCGACCCCGTCCTGCGCCGAGACCTGTGGAACCTCTTCCACGACCTCGCCGCCCGAGGCGCCACCCTCCTCGTCTCCTCCCACGTCATGGACGAGGCCGAGCGCTGCCACCGCCTCCTCCTCATGCGCGAAGGCCGGATCCTCGCCGACGACACCCCGGACGCCCTGCGCACCCGTACCGGCACCGACACCGTCGAGGCCGCCTTCCTCCGCCTCGTCGACGAATCAGACCGAGCAGACGACGCCGACGCGGACGCCGCGGACCGCACCAAGGAGACGACCCGATGAGCACGACCACACCGGCAGCGCCCGCCACTCCTGCCACCCCCACCGCGCCCACCAGCGCCCTGAACGCCGCCCGCACCACGGCCACCGCGGCCCGCGTCCTGCGCCAGCTCCGCCACGACCCGCGGACCATCGCGCTGCTGATCCTCGTCCCCTGCCTGATGCTGATCCTGCTGCGCTACGTCTTCGACGCCAGCCCGCGCACCTTCGACAACATCGGCGCCTCCCTGCTCGGCATCTTCCCGCTGATCACGATGTTCCTGGTCACCTCCATCGCCACCCTGCGCGAACGCACCTCGGGCACCCTCGAACGCCTCCTCGCCATGCCCCTCGGCAAGGCCGACCTCATCGCCGGCTACGCACTCGCCTTCGGCGGCCTCGCCATCGTCCAGTCGGCCCTCGCCACCGGACTCGCCGTCTGGCTCCTCGGCCTGGACGTCACCGGCTCAGCCTGGCTGCTCCTGCTGGTCGCCCTGCTCGACGCCCTGCTCGGCACGGCCCTCGGACTCTTCGTCTCGGCCTTCGCGGCCTCGGAATTCCAGGCGGTCCAGTTCATGCCCGCGGTGATCTTCCCCCAGCTCCTCCTCTGCGGCCTCTTCACTCCCCGCGCCAACATGCACCCCGTCCTGGAGGCCATCTCCGACGTCCTCCCGATGTCCTACGCCGTCGACGGCATGAACGAGGTCCTCCACCACACGGACATGACCGCGACATTCGTACGGGACGTCTCGGTCGTGGCGGGCTGCGCGGTGCTGGTCCTGGCACTCGGGGCAGCGACGCTGCGACGACGCACGGCATAGCTGCGGGCCCACCCGCCGACCGGCATTCCGCCTGCCGGACAACCGACCCGCACACCCGACCCCGGTGCCAGACTGAACCGCATGAGCCAGAAAGTCGCAGTCCTCGGCACCGGCAAGATCGGCGAAGCCCTGCTCAGCGGAATGATCCGAGCCGGCTGGGCCCCCGACGACCTCCTGGTCACAGCCCGCCGCCCCGAACGCGCCGAAGAACTCCGCGCCCGTTACGGAGTCGCCGCGGTCACCAACCCCGAGGCCGCCAAGACCGCCGACACCCTGATCCTCACGGTCAAACCGCAGGACATGGGCGCCCTCCTGGACGAACTGGCCCCGCACATCCCCGCCGACCGCCTGGTCATCAGCGGAGCCGCCGGCATCCCCACCTCCTTCTTCGAGGAGCGCCTCGCCGCGGGCACCCCGGTCGTCCGCGTCATGACGAACACCCCGGCCCTCGTCGACGAGGCCATGTCCGTCATCTCCGCCGGCAGCCACGCCACCCCCGAACACGTCGCCCACGCCGAGGAGATCTTCGGCGCCGTCGGCAAGACCCTCCGCGTCCCCGAGTCCCAGCAAGACGCCTGCACCGCCCTGTCCGGCTCCGGCCCGGCGTACTTCTTCTACCTGGTCGAAGCCATGACCGACGCCGGCATCCTGCTCGGCCTGCCCCGCGACAAGGCCCACGACCTCATCGTCCAGTCCGCGATCGGCGCCGCCGTGATGCTCCGCGACAGCGGCGAGCACCCCGTCAAGCTCCGCGAGAACGTCACCTCCCCGGCCGGTACGACGATCAGCGCCATCCGCGAACTGGAGAACCACGGAGTCCGCGCCGCGCTCATCGCCGCACTCGAGGCCGCCCGCGACCGCAGCCGCGAACTCGCCTCCGGCAAGAAGGACTGACACCCAAGAAGGACTGACACCCACGACACCGCGAAGGCGGCGGGCCACCCCGCCGCCCCACGGCTAGCGAGCGGCGCTCAGCGAGTTCAGTGAAGGCTCCGCCACGGGCGGCAGCAACCCGATGGCCCGATAGGCGGTATCGACGATCGGCCGGGCCATCGCCCGAGCCTTCTCCGCACCATCTCGCAGCACCCCCTCCAAATAGACAGGATCCGCGCACAGCTCCCTGTGCCTGGCCTGCACGGGCCTGAGAACCTCCACCACCGCCTCAGCGGTGTCCTTCTTCAAAGCGCCGTACGAGTCGTAAACGGCCGCCAGTGACTCAGGGTTCCCGCCCGTGCACGCTGCGAGAATCTCCAGCAGATTCGAGACCCCCGGCCGGGCCTCCCGGTCGTACTCCACGTCCCGCCCGCTGTCGGTCACGGCCCGCATGACCTTCTTGCGCACCACGTCCGGCTCGTCCAGCAGATAGACGATCCCCGGCCCCGAGTCGTCCGACTTCCCCATCTTCGACGTCGGGTCCTGCAGGTTCATCACCCGTGCGGCCACCTTCGGCGGAGTGGCCCTCGGCACCACGAAGGTGTGCCCGTACCGCTGGTTGAACCGCACCGCCAGATCCCGCGTCAACTCGACGTGCTGCGTCTGGTCGTCCCCGACCGGCACCTCGTCCGCCCCGTAGGCCAGGATGTCCGCCGCCATCAGCACCGGATACGTCAGCAGCGACAGCCGCACACTCCCACCGCGCTCACGCTCCCGCGCGGACTTCTCCTTGTACTGGATCATCCGCCGCATCTCGCCGTCCGTCGCCACGCACTCCAGCACGTACGACAGCCGGGTGTGCTCGTCGACATGGCTCTGCAGGAACACCGTGCACAGCTCGGGGTCGAGCCCCGACGCCAGCAACAACGTCGCCGCCTGACGACTGAGCCTGCGCACCCGCGCCGGATCGTGGTCCACGGTCAGCGCGTGCAGATCGACGATGCAGAACAGGGAGTCCGCCCGGTGCTGGTCCACCGCGGCCCACTGCCGCATGGCACCCAGGTAGTTCCCCAGCGTCAGATGTCCGGTCGGCTTGACCCCGCTGAAGACCCGCGTCATCTCTACTCCACCTCCAGATCGAGACCGCCGTCCCGGTCGGCCGGCCCCCGGAGTCCTGGAGGGAGATACGAGAACGGCCGCCGAGGCGGCGGCCGTTGAGTGCATACGTGAGTACGGCCGCCGGTCAGGCGGCCCACCAGAGCTGGGTACACGTACGCGTCATCACGTCGGCCAGCGTACGCCCGCAGGGGTCCCGCCCGCAGCGAGTTGACACACCCCGGCCCGCTACGTAATGTTCTCCGGGTTGTCCGACGTGAGCGCCGACTCCGGTCGGTCCCCGGACAGCCATTCCGCAAGTATCTGCCAGCAATCGGCGACCCGTCGTCGTGTGCTTCGGCGTGCATATTTGCGAAATGAGGAATCCGCGTTCGAAAGGACGCAGCCCCCGATTAGCTCGGGAGCCGGGAATCCGCTAAAGTCTCACTCGTCGGAACGGCCCAACAGCCGCGAAGACAAACCCGCCGACCGGGAATCGGACGCCGAAAGGATCTGATAGAGTCGGAAACACCGAAGGGAAGCCCGGAGGAAAGCCCGAGAGGGTGAGTACAAAGG
>NZ_JBIATY010000018.1:0-157269 GCF_042892235.1 Streptomyces sp. NPDC001816 | reverse complement strand
TGCGGTCAAGAGGGTGTCTAACTCGGTCGTCACAACCCGATGTTGGACACCCTCCCTGCGTCCGTGAACCCCGCAATCGGAACTACTCGTCTAGGTGTGGGGGGTGCCCCCTGCGGCGCCTTTGCCTGCGGCGCCCCTGCCTGCGGCGCCTGTGCCGGTTCGGTGAGGGTGCGCGTAGCGCCCAGGGTGGGGTGTGGGTCGGGGCCGCGCCGGGGGGTGTCCGTCCTCGGAACGGCGCGGAATCGGTTGGTCGTAGAAGCGCCGGTGTTGACGCGCCAACCGCTGCGGGCGACCACCCCCCGGCACGTCCCCTTCCCGCCGTGGGCGGCTGCGGGGCCCACGCCAACGCCAGGTGACGTGACCGGTGCCTATACGTCGGCGTCGGCTGAACCCAACGGAGTGAGCTGGCGCACACCTGCCGTAGAGTTGAGGCCGGTCGATACCTGACCGTGGCAGATCGGAAGGGCAGCAGGCGTGACCGTCGACGACACGGGCTCCGGCGCGGACGCGGACGGCCGGGTGGACCTCCACGCCGCCGACTCCGGCGAGGATCCGCTTGCCCTGCGTCTCGAGCAGCTCATCCTGGGGGCCGAGCGGCGCTACACCCCCTTTCAGGCGGCCCGCAGCGCCGGTGTCTCCATGGAGCTGGCGTCGCGGTTCTGGCGGGCCATGGGGTTCGCGGACATCGGGCAGGCCAAGGCGCTCACCGAGGCCGACGTGCTGGCCCTGCGGCGGCTCGCCGGTCTGGTGGAGGCGGGGCTGCTGAGTGAGGCCATGGCCGTCCAGGTCGCGCGGTCGACCGGGCAGACCACCGCCCGTTTGGCGGAGTGGCAGATCGATTCCTTCCTGGAGGGGCTGACCGAGCCCCCCGAGCCGGGCATGACCCGCACCGAGGTGACGTACCCGATCGTCGAGCTGCTCCTGCCCGAGCTGGAGGAGTTCCTGGTCTATGTGTGGCGCCGCCAGCTCGCCGCCTCGGCCGGCCGCGTCGTGCAGACCGGTGACGACGAGGAGATGGTCGACCGGCGGCTGGCCGTCGGCTTCGCCGACCTCGTCGGGTTCACGCGGCTGACCCGGCGGATGGAGGAGGAGGAGCTGGGCGAGCTGGTCGAGGCCTTCGAGACCACGGCCGCCGACCTGGTCGCCGCGCGGGGCGGGCGGCTCATCAAGACCCTCGGTGACGAGGTGCTGTACGCCGCCGACGACGCGGGTATCGCCGCCGACATCGCCCTGCGGCTGGTCGAGACGATGGCCAACGACGAGACGATGCCCGAGCTGCGGGTCGGGATGGCGTTCGGCACGGTGACCACCCGGATGGGGGATGTCTTCGGTACGACCGTCAACCTGGCGTCGAGGCTGACCTCGATAGCGCCGCGTGACGCCGTGCTCGTCGACAGTGCCTTTGCCGAGGAGCTGATCCGCACCGCTGAGGCGCCCGCCTCCGAGGCCGAGGCTGCCGAGGCCGCTGCCGCCGCCGAGAAGGAGGGCGAGGAGCCGCCCAAGTACCGCTTCGGACTCCAGCCGATGTGGCAGCGGCCGGTTCGCGGGCTCGGTGTTGTCGAGCCCTGGCTGCTCAATCGCCGCGACGGTCAGGCCTGAGGGGCGCCTGCGTTCTGGCGGGCGCCCGGCAGGTCCACGCACAGGCCGATCACCGGTATGCACACCCCGCCCTGCTCCGGTGTGGGTGAGGGGACGGGTGCGGGTGCGTGTGTGGTCTGGCTGGGCGTCGGTGTGGGGGCTTGGGTGGGCGTCGTCGGCGTCGTGGGTGATGGGCGGGGGGCCGTTGTCTTCGGGGCGCTCGTCGGGATCGTGGTCGGGATGCCTGTGCTGTCGGGGAGCGTCGTGGGTGTCGCCTGCGGGGTGGTTGTGGTTGTCGTTGTGGCTGTCGGGGGTGCGCTGATCCCGCCCATGACCTGTGTCGCCGAGGGCACGGTCGTGGGAGTGGTGTCGTTCGCCGGAGCCGATGCGTGGTCGGTGGTGCCGCCCGGGTCCAGGCGGGGCTCGGCCTCCGCCGTGCCCGGGCCGCCCACTCCGGAGTCCGGGGCCACCCGGACGAGGCTGAGGACCCCGGCGGCCAGGGCCAGACCGCCCGCGGCCAGCAGGACCTTGCGGGGGCGGGGCTTGCGGTGGCGCCCGCGGCGGATGAGGGACAGGACGGGGTGCGTCGTCTCCGCCGGCTCTCTCTCGGCCATGTCGGGCTGTTCCGGTATCGGTGTCATCAGGTTCCTCCCCGCCGTGCGCCCCGGGTGCGCCGCGGCGGAGCGCACGCTATGCGCTCTTGTGGGTGGTGTGGGGTGAGACGGCCGGGATGTCACTCGAACGGGGGTAGAACAGCGGGCGGGGGCGGCTCTTTCCCGGGGCGGGGTACGGCTGCGATGATCGGGCCGACAGTGAGTTAACCCGCGTTAACCGGAGGGTGTCATGAGCGAGGAGCGGTTCGGGGAGTTCGTGCTGGTGCGGCGGCACGGGCATGTGGCTGAGCTGGTGCTGGACCGGCCCAAGGCCATGAACGCCGTCTCGACGGAGATGGCCCGTTCCATCGCGGCCGCGTGCACGGCGCTCGGTGCCGACCGGGACGCGCGAGTGGTCGTCGTGACCTCGTCCCACGAACGGGCGTTCTGTGTGGGGGCCGATCTGAAGGAGCGGAACTCGTTCAGTGACGCGGATCTGGTGCGGCAGCGGCCGGTGGCGCGCGGGGCGTACACCGGGGTGCTGGAGCTGCCCATGCCGACGATCGCCGCCGTGCACGGTTTTGCCCTGGGCGGCGGTTTCGAACTGGCCCTGTCCTGCGACCTGATCGTGGCGGACCGTACGGCGGTGGTGGGGCTGCCGGAGGTGTCCGTGGGAGTGATTCCGGGGGGTGGCGGTACACAGCTGCTGCCGCGCCGGGTCGGGGCGGCTCGGGCTGCCGAGCTGATCTTCTCGGCGCGGCGGTTGGAGGCTGCCGAGGCTGCCGAGCTGGGGCTGGTGGACCAGTTGGTGGAGGAGGGGCGGGACCGCGAGGAGGCGCTGGCGCTGGGGGCGCGGATCGCCGGGAACTCGCCGGTGGGGCTGCGGGCGGCGAAGCGGGCGCTGCGGCTCGGGCACGGGCTGGATCTGCGGGCCGGCCTGGAGGTCGAGGACGCGGCGTGGCGGTCGGTGGCGTTCTCCGGGGACCGGGCGGAGGGTGTGGCCGCGTTCAACGAGAAGCGGAAGCCGGAGTGGCCCGGGGAGTGAGTCGGGGGTGTGGGTTGGGGGTGTGAGTCGGTGGTGTGAGTCTCGGGCGTTTCCTGTGGGCACCTGATCGCCGCGCCCCTATCCCCATTTGCACCGTTTCATCCCTAACCTGGGGTGATGGGTGAGGACAAGCGGCTCGGCGCCGTGGTGGCGCTGGCTCAGGGGATGGCTGCGGCGCACACCCCGCGGGAGTCGTGGCGGGCCGCCGCGCTCGGTGCGTGCCGGGCGCTCGACGGGAGGTTCGCCGCGCTGTCGGTGTGGGAGCGGGAGCTGGGGCGGCTGCGGGTCCTGGTGAACGTGGGGGAGCGCCGCCCGGACGAGGAGGAGTTCCCGGAGGCCGAGGCCTACCCGGTGCACCAGTTCCCGGAGATCACCGAGTTCCTGCACGAGCGCTGGGCGGGCGGGGGCGAGCCGAACGCCTGGGTGGAGACTGCCGAGGGCACGGCGGCCGGCACCCCCGGCTACCACCATCATCGGGTCGCCGCCCTGCGTCGTAGGGGCCGTGGCTGCTGTCTGGTCGCCCCCGTCGTGCTGCACGGCAGGGCCTGGGGTGAGTTGTATGTCGCCCGCGCGGCCGGTGAGCCCGTGTTCGGGCGGGCGGACGCCGACTTCGCCACGGTCCTGGCCGCCGTCGTCGCCGCGGGCATCGCGCAGACCGAGCGGCTGGAGGAGGCCCGCCGGCTGGCGTTCACCGACGCCCTCACCGGTCTCGCCAACCGCCGTGCCGTGGACGTGAGTTTGGAAGAGGCCGTCGAGCGGCACCGCGCGGACGGGGTCGTCGTCAGTCTCGTCGTCTGCGATCTCAATGGGCTCAAGAGGGTCAACGACACTCTTGGGCATGCGGTGGGGGACCGGCTGCTGGAGCGGTTCGGGTCGGTGCTGTCGTTGTGCGGGGCGATGCTGCCGGGTGCGCTCGCGGCGCGGCTCGGTGGGGACGAGTTCTGCTTGCTGGCGGTGGGGCCGTCTGTCGATGACGTGGTCAAGGCCGCCGACGAACTGTGCCGCAGGGCCGCCGAGTTGGAGCTGGGGGAGGGGGTGGCGTGCGGGGTCGCCTCGACCGAGGAGGCCATCGGGTCCGTGCGCTCGGCCCGGCGGCTGTTCCGGCTGGCCGACGCCGCCCAGTACCGGGCCAAGGCCATGCGTGCGGACCGGCCGGTGGTGGCGGGGCGGGAGGGGCCGGACGATCCTGTTGTGCGTCTCGCCGACGAGCCGTCGCCCGAGCGGGACGAGCGCGGAGAGCGGCGGCGCTTCCGTGGGCGTCGGCCGGCCGGGGGTGGCCGTGAGGTGAAGCACACGGATCGGTAAGGGTCACTCCTGTTCCCCACTAGTGACATCAACGCATTCAATGCGTACGCTCCTGAATATGGATATGCACACTGTGGTGGTGGGGACGTCCGGGGTCACCGCGTCCGACGTTCTCGCCGTGGCGCGCGGCGGCGCCCGGATCGAGCTGTCGGCGGAGGCGGTGGCGGCCCTCGCGGCGGCCCGGGAGATCGTGGACGCGCTGGCGGCCAAGCCGGACCCGGTCTACGGCGTCTCCACCGGTTTCGGAGCCCTGGCGACCCGGCACATCAGCCAGGAACTGCGCGCCCAGCTGCAGCGCAACATCGTCCGCTCGCACGCCGCCGGCATGGGCCCGCGGGTCGAGCGTGAGGTCGTCCGTGCCCTGATGTTCCTGCGGCTCAAGACCGTCTGCTCGGGACACACGGGTGTGCGGCCCGAGGTCGCGCAGACCATGGCCGACGTGCTGAACGCCGGGATCACCCCGGTCGTGCACGAGTACGGCTCCCTCGGCTGCTCCGGCGACCTGGCCCCGCTGTCCCACTGCGCCCTCACGCTGATGGGCGAGGGGGACGCGGAGGGTCCCGACGGCACCGTCCGGCCCGCCGGTGAGCTGCTCGCCGATCACGGGATCCAGCCCGTCGAGCTGCGCGAGAAGGAGGGCCTGGCCCTTCTGAACGGCACCGACGGCATGCTCGGCATGCTGGTCATGGCCCTCGCCGACCTGGACACCCTGTACAAGTCCGCCGACATCACCGCCGCCCTCAGCATGGAGGCGCTGCTCGGCACGGACAAGGTCCTCGCGCCCGAGCTGCACGCCATCCGGCCGCACCCGGGGCAGGGCGCCTCGGCGGCCAACATGCTCGCCGTCCTCAAGGACTCCGGGCTCACCGGGCACCACCAGGACGACGCGCCCCGCGTCCAGGACGCCTACTCGGTGCGCTGCGCCCCGCAGGTCGCCGGCGCCGGGCGGGACACCCTCGCACACGCCCGTCTCGTCGCCGAGCGGGAGCTGGCCTCCGCCGTCGACAACCCCGTCGTGCTGCCCGACGGCCGCGTCGAGTCCAACGGCAACTTCCACGGCGCCCCCGTGGCCTACGTCCTGGACTTCCTCGCCATCGCGGCCGCCGACCTCGGCTCCATCGCCGAGCGCCGCACCGACCGGCTGCTGGACAAGAACCGCAGCCACGGGCTCCCGCCGTTCCTCGCCGACGACGCCGGTGTCGACTCCGGGCTCATGATCGCCCAGTACACGCAGGCCGCGCTGGTGAGTGAGATGAAGCGGCTGGCCGTCCCGGCCTCCGCGGACTCGATCCCGTCCTCCGCGATGCAGGAGGACCATGTGTCCATGGGCTGGTCGGCCGCGCGCAAGCTGCGCACCGCCGTCGACAACCTCACCCGGATCATCGCCGTCGAGCTGTACGCCGCCACCCGCGGCATCGAGCTGCGCGAGGGCCTGACTCCGGCGCCCGCCTCGCAGGCCGTGATCGAGGCCGTGCGCGCGGCCGGTGTGCAGGGTCCCGGACCGGACCGGTTCCTGGCCCCCGACCTGGCCGCCGCCGACGCCTTCGTGCGCGGGGGGCACCTCGTCGCCGCCGTGGAGACGGTCACCGGTCCGCTGCAGTAGAGCGCGGAACGAGTGAAGGGGCCCTGTCGTTCGGCAGGGCCCCTTTCACGTCTCACGACGTCACTTCAGCTTGGCCGCCTGGGCCTTGATGACCGGGGCCGACACCGTGTAGGCCTTCTTCGTCATCATCGCGCCGATGTTGATGGTGGTGTACGTGGCGAGGGTGTTCCCGTGCCGCACGACCTCGGCGTGGAGCGGCAGGGCGCCGTCCTTGCCCGAGTCATTGGTCGCCGTGAAGGCCACCGACTCGTCGCCCGTGCCCGAGGACTTCTCCTCCGCGACCTTGGTGAACTTGCCCTTCTCGCCGTCCTGCTCGCCGGAGAAGCCGCCCGAGCAGGACTTCACCGCGTCGGTCACCGACTTCAGGGCCGACTCGGCGCCGTCACCGTCGTACGAGGCCAGGGTGACCACGGTGACGTCCAGGTCCATGGACTTGTTGAGCGCGTCCTCGAACTTGCCGTCGGCCAGGTCGTCCAGGGACGTGGCCTTGTCCGTGGGTTCCTTCTTGTCCTCGGTGGCCATGCGGCTGGTGTTCGCCGCCGGCTCGCCGGGCGCGATGCCGGTCAGGGCCCGGAGCACCGGGTCGCACTGGGCGTCGGCCGACTTGACCTTGCTCTTGTCGGGGATGCCGCCCTCGACGGGGCCGACCTTGTAGCCGGGCACCTCGCCCTTGGCGATGATCAGCTGCTTCAGTTCCGCGGCGCTCAGCGCCTTCGCGGACGAGTTCCCGCCCTTGCCGTCCGCGGAGTCCTTCGACCCCCCGTCGGAGCAGCCGGTGATGAGGGCGAGCGACAGCGCGCTCACAGCTGCGGTGGCGCACAGCCGCACGCCCGATGATCTCTTCATGGGCGGACTATGCGTTCTCCGTCAAAGAAGAGTCAAGCTCAATTAAAAGCCGAGGCGTTCCCGGCGTACCGAATACACCACGAATCCGGCACCCACGGCGAGGAACAGGCTGCCGCCGACCACGTAGGGCGTGGTGTCGAAGCTGCCGGTGTCGGCGAGCTGGGTGCTGTCCGAGGCGCCCGTGGCGTCGGTGGCCGCGGCCTCGGAGATCGCCTTCGCCTGCTGGGTGACCTGCGTCGTTCCGGTCACCTCCGTGGTCGCTCTGGCCGTGCCGTCCTGCGACGCGTTGGCGGACGGGACGAACCACAGGGCGCACAGCAGGGTCCCCGCGGCGGTGGCGGTCAGCAGCGGACGGCGAGCGGAAGGCACGGAATATCGATCCCCCTTGTGACGCTGGCGAATTGGCCGTGTGGGGCGATGTTAGTGAAAATCGCGGGTCACAGGAAAGTCACGGGAGGTTTCAGTCGTACGCTCCGGTCATGAGCACGGAAGAGACATCACGTTTTGTACGGCTTCGGGTGGAGCTGGTTCTTGAGGTGCACGACGGGGACGAGGTGACCAAGGCCGCGCTGGGCCGGCTCACCGCCGATCCCGAGCTGCCTCCGGAGGAGCGGGCCCATGCCGAGAACGCTGTGACGGAAGACACCGCGGAGGCCCTCGCCTATCTCGTGGACCCGTTCGACCTGGTCAGCGAGGTACCCGGGGTGGAACTCCAGCAGGCCTCCTGGTCCAGCGAGCGGATCGAGTACGACCCGGATTCGCCGGACTGGGAGTTGGACGAGGAAGATGGGGGCGACGACGAGGAAGAGGGCGGCATCGGCTGAGCGGCCCGGGGAACCCGGCCCCGGACGGCAACCGCCGTCCGGGGTTTCGTCGTCCCAGGGGGCGCACGGACGGTTTCCGCACCACCTGTCCCGGGCGGGACGTGGTGTGGCCCACATATTCGATCTCTGTGGAACGGGGCGGACCGGCCGTAGCGTTGATGCTTCCTACGGGGGCTTTCGGGGATTCCGCGGATTCGGCAGCGATGGAGAAGCGTGTGATGACGGACAGTAAGCGGCGCAAGGGCCTGACGGTCGCGTCCGCACTGCTCGGCGGTGTACTGGTACTCACCGGGTGTTCCGGCGGCGACGACGCCAAGTCCGGCGACAACGCAGACACCTCCCAGGCCAAGGCCGACGAGGCGGCGGCCAAGAAGTCCTCCGAGGCCCGGATCACGATCACGCCCAAGGACGGCTCCAACAACGCCTCCATCAACAACTCCGCCGCCGTCACGGTCGCCAAGGGCACCCTCACCGGTGTGACCATGACCACGGCCGACGGCAAGGCGGTCGCGGGCGCGCTGTCCGCCGACAAGAAGAGCTGGAAGCCGACCGCCCAGCTGGAGCGCTCCACCAGCTACAAGGTCGCCGCGGAGGCCAAGGACGCCGCGGGCCTCGTCGCCCACGAGAACGCCTCCTTCACCACCGTCTCCCCGGCCAACAGCTTCATAGGCAACTTCACGCCGGAGGACGGCTCCACCGTCGGCGTGGGCATGCCGGTGTCGATCAACTTCGACAAGGCGATCACCAACAAGACCGCCGTCCAGAAGGGCATCACGGTCACCTCCAGCAGCGGCCAGGAGGTCGTGGGCCACTGGTTCAACGCCAACCGCATCGACTTCCGGCCCGAGACGTACTGGAAGGAGAACTCCACCGTCACTCTGAAGCTCAACCTGGACGGTGTCCAGGGCGCGAGCGGCGTCTACGGCGTGCAGCAGAAGACGGTCACCTTCCACATCGGCCGCAACCAGGTCTCCTACGTCGACGCGCAGACCAAGCAGATGAAGGTCACGCAGGACGGCAAGACCATCAAGACCATCCCGATCTCGGCCGGTTCGCCCGAGAACAAGACGTACCAGGGCATCATGGTCATGCAGGAGAAGTTCAAGGAGACGCGCATGAACGGCGCGACCGTGGGCTTCACCGACGACGACGGCAAGGGCGAGTACGACATCAAGGACGTGCCGCACGCCATCCGCCTGACCAGCTCGGGCACCTTCCTGCACGGCAACTACTGGGGCGCGAAGTCCATCTTCGGCAGCGTCAACACCAGCCACGGCTGCGTGGGCCTGTCCGACACCAAGGGCGCCAAGGACCCGAACACGCCGGCCGCGTGGATGTACAACAACTCCCTGATCGGTGACGTGGTGGTCGTCCAGCACACCGGCGACAAGACCGTCTCCCCGGACAACGGCCTCAACGGCTGGAACATGGACTGGGCGCAGTGGAAGGCCGGTTCGGCCGCCTGACAGCCCCTTCACAGCCTTTCCGATGCCGCCCCCAGGGGCGGCATCGGTGTTTCCGGGGCCTTCCCGGGGGCGGCCACAGCCTTCTCATGGTTCTTTTATTTCGGCCTTATCGAGTCATCACGGTCCGTCCCTAGCTTGCGGGCATGTTCTTCACCTACCTGAGGCGCGAACTGCGCCGCCGCAGAAAGGCGGCCCTGGTCGTCGCCTCCGGCCTCGCGCTGGGCATCGCACTGGTCATCGTGGTCAACTCCGTGTCCAGCGGCATGGGGAAGGCCCAGGACAAGGTCCTGCAGTCGCTGTACGGACTGGGCACGGACATGACCGTCACCAAGGCGGCATCGGCGTCCACCGGCGACGCCCAGCGGCCCCGCTTCCAGTTCGACGCCCGGGGCAACGACGACGACTCCACCCAGAGCAGCGACCGCGTCATGGTGCAGGGCTTCCAGACGCTGTCGACCTCGACCGTGGCCAAGGTCGGCGCGCAGTCCGGCGTCTCGGACGCGGTCGGCGGGCTGAGCCTTCAGGTCATCAAGATCAACGGCCAGTTCACGCGCGGCCAGTTCCAGCAGAACGGCAACGGCGGCAGCCAGCGCGGCGGCCCCGGCGGAACCGGCCAGCCGCAGGGCGAAGTGCAGGGCGGCGGCGCCGACTTCGACGTCAACAACTACTCCGTCTACGGCACCGACGTCACCGAGCCGGCCCTCGGCCCGCTGACCTCCTCGAAGATCACCAGCGGTCGTACGTTCAAGGCGACGGAGACCAACGCCAAGGTCGTCGTGGCCGACTCCGCCTACGCCAAGCAGAAGAAGTACAAGGTCGGCTCCACCGTCACCATCAAGGGCGTCAAGTTCAAGGTGATCGGCGTCGCCACCGCCGACAGCGGCGACTCGGCCGCCAACCTGTACATCCCGCTCAAGCAGGCGCAGACACTGAGCGACTCGAAGAACAAGGTCACCACGATCTACGTCAAGGCGACCGACTCGCAGAAGATCGACAGCGTCAAGTCGGCGATCCAGAAGAACGTCTCGGGTACGACGGTCACCACGTCCGCCGACCTCGCGGACACTGTCTCCGGCTCCCTGTCCACCGCCTCCTCCCTCGCCACCAACGTCGGCAAGTGGCTGTCCATCGCGGTGCTGGTGGCCGCGTTCCTGGTCGCGGGCCTGCTCACCTCCTCCGCCGTCTCCCGGCGCGTCCGCGAGTTCGGCACGCTGAAGGCCCTGGGCTGGAAGTCCGGCCGCGTGACCCGGCAGGTCGTCGGCGAGGCCGTCGTCAACGGCCTGGTGGGCGGCGCCCTCGGCATCGCCCTCGGCCTGGCGGGCGCGTACGTCGTCACGGCGATCAGCCCGACCCTGCAGGCCCAGTTGGGTGGCGGCACGGGCGGTGGCGGTTTCGGCGGTGGTCCGGGCGGCGATGGCGGTTTCGGCGGCGGCCCTGGCCGGCAGGCGGCGAAGACCCTGGAGGTCGCCCTCACAGCCCCGGTCAGCGCGACGACGATCGCCCTCGCGGTAGGTCTGGCGGTAGCAGGTGGCCTGATCGCGGGGGCATTCGGAGGGTGGCGGGCGTCGCGGCTGCGCCCGGCGGATGCGTTGAGGCGGGTGGAGTAGCTCAGCTTTTCGGCGGGGCTGACCGGTCCAACGCAGGGGCGCGGGGCTGTATCGATATGCGGCTCCGCCGCGCGGGCGCGACCAGCCCCCACTCACCCGCAGCCAAAACCGATCCAGGAGCCACCATGTACGAACTGAAGAACGTAACCAAGCGCTACACCAGGGGCAAAGACACCGTCCACGCCCTCGACGGCATAGACCTCACCATCGGCGACGGCGACCGGCTCGTCATCCAGGGCCCCACAGGCGGAGGCAAGTCCACCCTCCTCCAGATGCTCGGCGGCCTCGACCGCCCCACCGAGGGCGAAGTCATCCTCGACGGCACCGACTTGGCCAAGCTGAGTGAAGCCCGGCTGACAAAAGTCCGCAGCGAGAACATCGGCTTCGTCTTCCAGTCCTTCAACCTCATCCCGACCCTCACCGCCCAGGAGAACGTGGAGACCGCTCTCGTCCCCCTCGGCATCAAGGTCAAGGAGCGCCGCGAACTGGCCGCCGAAGCGCTGAAGTCCGTAGGCCTCGGCGAACGCCTCTCGCACCTGCCCTCCGAAATGTCCGGAGGACAGCAGCAGCGCGTCGCCATCGCCCGCGCACTCGTCAAGCGGCCGAAGGTCCTCCTCGCCGACGAGCCGACCGGCAACCTCGACGAGGGCATGCGCGACGAGATCATGGACGTACTCGAACGCCTTTGGAAGGAGCACGGGTTGACCTTCATCATGGTCACCCACGACTCCGCCATCGCGAAGAAGGCCCCGCGGCTGGCCACCATCCGCAAGGGCAAGATCACGGTGAGGGAGAACGCGGGCGCCTGACGGCGTATAACACCGTTCGTACGAACGGGACTTCGCGATTCTGTAACGGTGTCTCCCCCGGCGCGTAACAGTTTTGGGTAGCGCTTTCTTACGGTCCTCTCACATCTTGAGCCGTCTGATCACCCCCCGGTAACTTCGGGATCCGGGGGGTTGACGTGCAGGTGTACGGGACTTCCCCCCGCCGGGTGAATGGGGATTCGCCCGGTCACTCATCTCCAGGGGGAGAACTTGCGCAGACAAGTGAAAAGAGCAGCTGCGGCCACTGTGGCCACCGCCGCAGCCGTCGCCCTCGCAGCGGGTATGACCAGCCCCGCGTCGGCGAAGCCCGAGCAGCGCGTCCCGGCCGCTGCCTCCTCGCTCAGCGTCAAGCACCACGTCACCCTGATCACCGGCGACCGTGTCGCCCTCGACGCCAAGGGCCGCGTCGTCGGCCTCCAGCGGGCCAAGGGGCGGGAGCACATACCCGTCCAGGTCCGCAAGGCCGACGGACACACGCTCGTCATTCCCGCCGACGCGGCCCGCCTGGTCGCCTCCGGCAAGCTGGACCAGC
Organism: Streptomyces sp. NPDC001816; assembly: GCF_042892235.1. Taxonomy (NCBI): domain Bacteria; kingdom Bacillati; phylum Actinomycetota; class Actinomycetes; order Kitasatosporales; family Streptomycetaceae; genus Streptomyces; species Streptomyces sp. NPDC001816. Next base: position 145,043 of record NZ_JBIATY010000018.1, on the reverse strand, counting down.
GGCTGTTCGACATCACCGAGCTGAACAAGGCCGCCACCCGCAAGGCCCAGAAGAACGGCCTGAAGGTCATCGTCGGCTACCGCGGTTCCGCCGCGGCTGCCAAGCAGGACGTCCGCGACGCGGGCCACCTGCGCCGCAGCCTCACCGCGCTGAACGCGGACGCGGTGCAGACCCCGGTCAAGGACACCGCCGAGCTGTGGGGCGCCGTCACCAACGGCGACAAGACCGCCTCCGGCATCGCGCACGTCTGGCTCGACGGCGTCCGCAAGGCCTCGCTCGACAAGTCGGTGCCGCAGATCGGCGCCCCGACCGCGTGGGCCGCCGGCTACACCGGCAAGGGAGTCAAGGTCGCCGTCCTGGACACGGGTGTGGACGCCAGCCACCCGGACCTCAAGGACCAGGTGGTCGACTCCAAGAACTTCACCGCCGCTGCCGACGCCAAGGACCACTTCGGTCACGGCACGCACGTCGCCTCCATCGTGGCGGGCACCGGCGCCAAGTCGGGCGGCAAGTACAAGGGCGTCGCCCCCGACGCCAAGATCCTCAACGGCAAGGTCCTGGACGACACCGGCTCCGGTGACGACTCCGGCATCCTCGCCGGCATGGAGTGGGCGGCCTCGCAGGGCGCCTCGGTCATCAACCTGAGCCTCGGCGGCTACGACACGCCCGAGATCGACCCGCTCGAGGCCGAGGTCAACAAGCTCTCCGCCGAGAAGGGCATCCTGTTCGCGATCGCCGCGGGCAACGAGGGCCCCCAGTCGATCGGTTCGCCGGGCAGCGCGGACGCCGCGCTCACCGTCGGCGCGGTCGACGACAAGGACAAGCTGGCCGACTTCTCCTCGACCGGCCCGCGCACCGGCGACGGCGCCATCAAGCCGGACGTCACCGCGCCCGGTGTGGACATCACCGCCGCCGCGGCCAAGGGCAGCTTCATCGACAAGGAGGTCGGTGAGAAGCCCGAGGGCTACCTGACCATCTCCGGTACGTCGATGGCCACCCCGCACGTCGCGGGCGCCGCCGCGATCCTGAAGCAGGAGCACCCCGACTGGGGCTACTCCGAGCTGAAGGGCGCGCTCACCGGCTCCACCAAGGGCGGCAAGTACACGCCGTTCCAGCAGGGTTCGGGCCGGATCGCGGTCGACAAGGCCATCAAGCAGTCCGTGATCGCCGACCCGGTGTCGGTCAGCTTCGGTGTGCAGCAGTGGCCGCACACGGACGACACCCCGGTCACCAAGCAGGTGTCGTACCGCAACCTCGGCGACAAGGACGTCACCCTCAACCTGACCAGCACCGCCACCGACCCCAAGGGCGCGGCGGCTCCGGCGGGCTTCTTCAAGCTCGCCGCGACCAAGGTGACGGTCCCGGCGCACGGCAAGGCCTCCGTCGGCCTGACGGTCAACACCAAGCTGGGCGGCACCATCGACGGCTCCTACTCCGCTTACGTGACCGCGACCGGCGGCGGGCAGACCGTCCGCACGGCAGCCGCGGTGCAGCGCGAGGTGGAGTCGTACGACGTCACGCTGAAGTTCATCGGCCGTGACGGCAAGCCGGCTCCGTATTACAGCGCCGACATGGCCGGTGTGGCGGGCCTCGCCAGCGGCCAGTGGCTGAGCCCGTACGACAAGTCCGGCACGGTGAAGGTGCGCGCGCCCAAGGGCACGTACATCCTCAACACCGCCACCTACGTGGACCCGAACGACGGCACCAAGGGCGTCGACTGGATCGCCCAGCCGAAGCTGACCGTCTCCGGCAAGCAGACGATCACGATCGACGCGCGCAAGGCCAAGCCGGTGGACATCACCGTCCCGGCCACGGGCCTGAAGTCCCAGTTCGCCTCGCCGGAGTGGGACGTCACGATCGGCGACGGCCAGTACGGCTACGGCTGGTTCCTCGACTCGTACGACAACTTCCACACCGCTCACCTCGGTGGGTCGCTGCCCGCGGGCACGCTCTACCAGCAGTGGGACGCGCACTGGTCCAAGGGCGCCGGCGAGGAGTACGACGTCACCTCCGGCGGTCCGGTCACCAAGCTCGCCACCGGCTTCACCAAGCACTACAAGGCGGGCGACCTGACCACGGTGAAGGCCCGGCTCGGTGCCGCCGCGAGCGGCAAGAAGGGCTCCGTCAACGCGGTGGGCTGGCTGCCGGGCAGCACCAGCGCCTCCTCCATCGGCATCCCGCAGACCCTGCCCGGCACCCGCACCCTGCACCTGTCGGCCAAGGGCGGCGTGAAGTGGCAGCTGGAGTTCGAGCAGGACGGCGGGGTGGACCCGGACGGGTTCCCGATCGCCGACGCGTCCTACTCGGCCGCCGCGCAGTCCTTCACGGCGGGCAAGTCGTACTCGAAGACCTTCAACACCGCGGTCTTCGCCCCGCTGGTCAACGCCGACTTCGGTGTCTTCCGGGACGGCAACGAGATCTACGGCTCGATGCCGCTGTTTGCGGACGGCGCCAAGCACGCCGGTTCGTCGACGTTCACCTCGGCGACCACGACCCTGTACCGGGGCGGCGTCAAGGTCGGCTCCAACCACGACCCGTTGTTCGGCGAGACCTTCAAGGTGCCCGCCGGTGACGCCGCGTACAAGCTGACCACCTCGGTCAAGCGCTCGGCCAAGGTGTCGGAGGCCTCCAGCCGGATCGACGCGGCCTGGACCTTCCGCTCCAAGAAGCCGGCGGGCGGCTCCGCGAAGCTCCCCGTCTCCGCCCTGTACTTCGGCGCCAAGACCGGCCTGGACAGCCGTGTCGAGGCCGGGAAGAAGGTCACCTTCCCGGTCACCGTCGAGGGCGCGGCCGCGGGCAGCAACCTGAAGTCCCTGGCGGTGTACGTCTCCTACGACGGCAAGACCTTCAAGAAGGTCGACGTCCGCGGCGGCAAGATCACCGTGAAGAACCCGGCGAAGAACAAGGCCATCTCGTTCCGCGCCAAGATCGCCGACAAGAAGGGCAACACGTCGACGATCACGATCTACAACGCGTACTACGGCAAGTGAGCCGTCGTACCTGAGTAGGCCGTGACCGAACGGCCCGCCGGAGCAGCAGCTTCCGGCGGGCCGTTCGTGCGTGCGGCGGACTCAGGCCGACGGCACCGCCCGGGTCGCGTCCGTGCCCCAGCTGGCCAGCAGGCGCAGGGACTGAGCCGACGGGGAACCGGGCTCCGCGTGGTACGTCACCAGCCCGAGGTCCGCGTCGCCCGCGAGCCGGAAGCCCTCGAAGTGCAGGGAGAGATCGCCGACCAGGGGGTGGTGCAGGCGCTTGACGCCGTGGCTCTTCTCCTTGACGTCGTGGGTCGCCCACAGGCGGCGGAACTCGTCGCTCTTGACGGACAGCTCGCCCACCAGCGCGGACAGCCGCGGATCGTCCGGATAGCAGCCCGCGTCCATGCGCAGGGCGCAGACGATGTCGATCGCCTTCTGCTCCCAGTCGACGAAGAGATCGCGGTACTCGGGGTGCAGGAAGACGAGCCGGGCCCAGTTGCGCTCGGCGGGCGGCAGCTGCGACCAGTCGCCGAAGACCGCGGCCGCCATCCGGTTCCAGGCCAGGATCTCCGAGCGGCGCCCGACGACGTACGCCGGCACGCCCTCCAGCACGTCCAGCAACTGGTGCAGTGCCCCCCGCACCTGCTGCTGCCGTGCTGCCGGCTTCTTCTTGTGCGCCTTCGGCTTGGCCAGGTGGGTGAGGTGGGCGTGCTCGGCGTCGGTGAGGCGCAGGGCGCGGGCGATCGAGTCCAGGACCTCCGCCGAGACATTGCGTCCGTTGCCCTGTTCCAGCCGGGTGTAGTACGCCACCGACACCCCGGCCAGCTGGGCCAGCTCCTCACGGCGCAGCCCCGGCACCCGGCGGTGCCGCCCGAAGTCGCGCAGCCCCACGTCCTCCGGCTTCAGCCGGGCCCGCCGGCTGCGCAGGAACTCGCTCAGCTCGGCGCGCCGGTCCAGCGGCCGGCCGGCGGCTGCGTCCTGCTGTTCGTCCATACGGCCAGTATCGGCCGTGCCCCGTGGTCGTACGCCCGCCAGCCTGTCCCCGCCAGTGGTAGGCACAGCGGTCGTACGAAGACCCGTGGTCTGGGTGAGCGGCGGCGCCCGCTGCAGGCTGGATGCGTGCCCGGTCGAAAGGCAACCGGGCATGACCCCCCTGCTAGGAGAACCCCCGGCATGACCACTGTTGCTGCGTACGCCGCGCCCGCCGCCAAGGCCCCGCTGGAGCGGACCACGATCGAGCGGCGCGCGGTCGGTGAGTTCGACGTCCTGATCGACATCGAATTCGCCGGCATCTGTCACTCCGACATTCACCAGGCCCGCGAGGGCTGGGGCACGGCGATCTTCCCGATGGTCCCCGGCCACGAGATCGCGGGTGTCGTCTCCGAGGTCGGTCCCGGTGTCACCCAGTACGCCGTGGGCGACCGGGTGGGCGTCGGCTGCATGGTCGACTCCTGCCGCGAGTGCGAGAACTGCCTCAAGGGCCTGGAGCAGTACTGCCTCAAGGGCAACGTCGGCACCTACAACGCCGTCGGCAAGGACGGCGAGCCCACCTACGGCGGCTACTCGCAGAAGATCGTCGTCGACGAGAACTTCGTCGTACGGATCCCGGACGGCCTGTCCCTGGACGTGGCGGCCCCGCTGCTGTGCGCCGGCATCACCACGTACTCCCCGCTGCGGCACTGGAACGCCGGCCCCGGCAAGAAGGTCGCGGTCGTCGGGCTCGGCGGCCTCGGCCACATGGCGGTCAAGATCGCGCACGCGATGGGCGCCGAGGTGACCGTGCTCTCGCAGTCCCTGCGCAAGAAGGACGACGGGCTGAAGCTGGGCGCCGACCACTACTACGCCACCAGCGACCCGAAGACCTTCGAGGAGCTGGCCGGCACGTTCGACCTGATCATCTCGACGGTGTCGGCTCCGCTGGACTTCGGCGCGTTCCTCTCGCTGCTGAGGACCGACGGCGCGCTGGTGAACGTGGGCGCCCCCGAGGAGCCGATCTCCCTCAACCTGTTCTCGGTGATCGCCGGCCGCAAGACCCTCGCCGGCTCGGGCATCGGTGGCATCCGGGAGACCCAGGAGATGCTCGACTTCTGCGCCGAGCACGGCATCGGTGCGGAGACCGAGCTGATCAGCGCGGCGCAGATCAACGAGGCGTACGAGCGGGTGCTGGCGAGCGACGTCCGGTACCGCTTCGTGATCGACACGGCGACCATCTGACCCCGTTCGGCTCATGCGGGCGGCAGGGGCTGCTCCGTCCAGACGGTCTTGCCGTCGCGGGTGTAGCGGGTGCCCCACCGCTCCGTGAGCTGCGCGACCAGGAAGAGCCCGCGTCCGCCCTCGTCCGTGCTGAGGGCCCGTCGCAGGTGCGGGGAGGTGTGGCTGGTGTCGGACACCTCGCAGGTCAGGGAGTGCGTCCGGATGAGGCGCAGGGTGACGGGGCCGGCCGCGTACCGGTAGGCGTTGGTGACCAGCTCGCTGGCGACCAGCTCGGTGGTGAAGGCCAGTTCGGTCAGCCCCCATTCGGTCAGTTTCGCCGCGGTCAGCTCCCTGGCACGGGCGGCGGAGGTCGCTTCCAGGGGCAGCTGCCACGAGGCGACGTTCTGCGGCCGCAGCACCCGGGTACGGGCGATGAGCAGCGCGATGTCGTCGATGGGGAGGTGGGCCTTGGGCAGCAGCGCGTCGACCACGGCGTGGCAGGTCTGGTCCAGCGGCTCCGTGGTGCGGGCGAGACATGCGCGCAGGCGCTCCAGCGCGGTGTCTATGTCGCCGTTGCGCGCCTCCAGGAGGCCGTCCGTGTAGAGCGTGAGCAGGCTGCCCTCGGGGAGGTCCAGATCGTACGTCTCGAAGGGCAGTCCGCCCAGGCCCAGCGGTGGACCCGCGGGCAGGTCGAGCACGGTCACCTCGCCGTCCGGGGCGGACATCACCGGTGCCGGGTGGCCGGCGCGTGCCAGGGAGCAGTGCTGGGAGACCGGATCGTAGACCGCGTAGAGGCAGGTGGCCCCGAGTATCTGCTCGATCGCCGTCTGGTTGTCGTCGGCGTTCGCCTCCAGCTCGGTGGCCAGCAGACTGACCAGATCGTCCAGCCCCGCCATCACCTCGTCCGGTTCCAGGTCGAGGCTGGCCAGGGTGCGCGCGGCGGCGCGCAGACGGCCCATCGAGGCCGCGGCGTGGATGCCGTGGCCGACCACGTCTCCCACCACGAGGGCGACCCGGGCCCCTGACAACGGGATCACGTCGAACCAGTCACCGCCGATGCCCGGTTCACCGCTGGCCGGGAGGTATCGGCAGGCCACCTCCACGGCCGGCAGGTCGGACACCGCGCTCGGCAGCAGACTGCGCTGCAGAGTGAGCGCGGCGCTCTGCTGCTGGGTGAAGCGGCGCGCGTTGTCGATGCAGACGGCCGCACGCGAGGAGAGTTCCTGGGCCACCGCGGCATCGTCGTCCTCGAAGGGTTCCGAATCGCGCGCCCGCCACAGGCTCACCACGCCCAGGACCAGGCCGCGCGCGAGCAGGGGCACCGCGATCAGCGAATGAACGCCGAGCCCCAGGGCGAGCTCGATCCGCCGCCGGTCCATGGCGTACCACTCGGGGCGGAGGGACAGCTGACCTTCGAGAATCGGGCGACGCTCGGCCAGGCACCGCGCCTGCGGAGATTCCGGCAGCAGCGGGACCACGTCGCCCTCCCGGAACGGGACGCGGTGTTCCGGTGGCGACAGGGCGGCCCGGAGCAGCGGACCCACCGCTCCGGGACCTGGTTCGTCACCCAGTGTCACGGGCTTGAGGAGGTCCACCGAGCAGTAGTCGGCCAGGCCCTGGACGGCCACCTCGGCCAGTTCCCGGGCGGTCTGTGTCACGTCCAGCGAGGTTCCGACCCGCGCGCTCGCCTCGTTCAGCAGGGCGAGCCTGCGTTGCGCCCGGTGGCGGGCGGTCACGTCCTCGATCGTCTCGGCCACGCCGAGAACACGGCCCGAGGGATCTTCCATCCGGAACGCCGAGACGGACACGATCCGTTCCCGCCCCGGATCGTGGCGGGCCCGGGCGGACTGCTCCGTGAAGAACAACGACTCGCCGGTCTCCAGGACGTGCCGTACCCGTTCGTCCTGCGGACCCGCGTCCTCGTCGACCATGAACTCGCGGGGGCGGTGGCCCACCGGCGCCTCGGCCGGGACGCCGCTCGCCTTTTCGATCGCACGGTTGACCCGGATCACTCTCCGGTCCGGGTCGTAGGTGACCAGACCGATCGGGGACCGGCGGTACAGGCCGTCCAGCAGCGCACGGTCCCGCTGCCAGGCGATGACCTCCGCCGCAGGGGCACCGACCAGGAGCCACTCCTGACCGCCCCCCTCCCGCGTGACCGCACGGGCTCGAAAACCCATCTCCACACGGCGTCCGTCGCGCTGCCGGACGGGCAGGACACCGAACCATCCCCCCGCCTTCAGGGCGTCCACGACGACGGACCGCACGACAGGCAGGTCACGGGCGTCGACCAGGAGGTCCTGCCACGCTCGTCCGATCACTTCCTTGGCCGTGTAGCCGAGCAACTCCTGCGCACGTGCGCTCCAGCCGACCACGATGCCTTGATCGTCGAGCACGGCCGAGGCACCGTGCCCGAGGGCGAACGGATCCTCAGGGCTCTCGCTGAAATGCATCGACGGCGTCCCCATAGCCACCACCTTGCCTGCCTCCGTGACTCCGATGTTCCTCTCTGCGGAGTCCGTCCGCGACCGACACGATCAGCGATGCTTCCGGTCGGCTCGGCCCGGCGGCCGAGGGCGGGGTCTCAGAGGCGGCTGTACTTGTCGATGTCCTCGGTGAACTCCTTGATCGCCTGTGCGGTGAGCGTCGGCCGGGTGTCGGCGATGGCGGTCATGTAGTCGTCGGTGCCGGCCGGCCGGCCCTTGCGCTCCGTGACCTCACGCTCGAACGCCGCCTGCGCGCCCTTACGGGCGGCGAACTCGATGTCGGCGGGGGTGAACAGTTCGCTGGCCTCGACCAGTCGGGTGAGGTCCACCGAATCGCCGGTGGCCCTGAGATAGCGGGTCCAGATCGCCGCGCGGGCGGTCGGGTCGGGCGGGCCGATGGGGATGACGTAGTCGAACCGGCCCGGCCTCAGGAACGCCGGATCGAGCGAACGCACGGAATTGGTGGCGCAGGCCAGCAGCCGCGCGTCGTGCTCGCGGAAGCCAGGGATCAGTTTGAGCAGCTCGTTGGTCACCCCGTGCCCCGGGTCGACCGCTTGCCCGGACCGCACGCCGGCGATCTCCTCGACCTCGTCGATGAAGAGCAGCACCGAGTCCAGTTCCGCCAGATCCGCGAAGGCCTCCCGAAGCGCCGCGGCCAGCCCCTCGCTCGTGTCGGCCGCGAGCCGGGACGGAAACAGCTCCACGAACGGCCAGCCGAGCCGCGAGGCGACCGCCTTGGCGAAGCTGGTCTTCCCGGTGCCAGGGGGGCCGAACAGGACGATCGCCTTGGGCGGGGCGACACCGTAACGGTCGGCCAGCGCGGGCTCCGTCAGCGGGAGCACGACACGGCGTTCGACCACCTGCTTCTCGCGCTCCATGCCGGCCATCGCGTCCCAGAGCCCCGCGGGGAGCATGCGACCGCCCAACGCCGCGAGAACGTCGGCGTTGGCGGTTCCCGGGGGTTCGAGCTTCTCGTAGTAGGTCAGGTCGTCGCGGAACCGGTAGCCGGAGTTCTCCAGGGCCTTCGTCCCGGCGGCACCGGCGGGCAGGAGTGCGCTGATGTGGCGCGTGCCCAGTGCTCGCAGGCGTCGCTCCAGCTCGGTGAGGAGCGCACTGCCGATCCCGCGCTCGCGCCATCGGGAGGCGAGGGCCACCAGGAGGATCCACCCGCGCTTGTCGTGCGCCTGGGCCACGGCCATGCCCACGAGTTCGTCCCCGACCACTGCGACGACCGCCGTCTGACCGCCCTTGGCCGCAGCCATGACCTCGGATACGGGAAACACCCGGTCCTCGCCGCCCCGGCGGCTCTGGTCCCAGATCTGAATGGCCTGGTCGAGATCGTCGTCGTGATAGTCGCGCAGATGCCAAGCGGGCATGGTCACCCCTCACCCTGCGGGAGAGTCTCATTGTCCCAGCCAGGCACGGCGGCCGCACGAGCGCGCTCGGCGGCAGAGCAGCCCGGGGGCCGATGGGCGTGGTCAGGTGCCGCGTCGACTCTCGTCCGGCGGAACGTCCGTGGAGGCGCGGTCTGCCGGCGCCGTCGGGGGTTCGGTGGCGCCGGGAGTCCAGGAGCAGGCCAGGGAGCCGCCGATCAGACCGCTGATCAGTCCGAGGAAGAGGCCGCCGAAGTTCGCGACGGGGAAGGAGATGAGGGTGAGCAGGAGAGTGGCGATCCCGCAGAACATGCGGAGGTGCGGCTGGTACCAGAGGGTGATCCCCAGGGTGATGAGCAGGACTCCGATGACCAGGGCTCCGGCACCGGACGTGGTCGACATGGCCAGCGGAATTCCGACCGGGTCCAGATGCGCGTACGGCCAGTACAGGATGGGCAGTCCCGCTGCCGAGGTGAAGAGCCCCGCCCAGAAGGGACGTTCGCCACGCCAGGTTCTGAATCCGTGCCGGGCACGCGCTGCGGTGACGCGCAGTCGGTGGCGTCTGCCCAGGAGGTTGGTGATCACGTGTGCCCGCCCAGGACTCAGAAGCATTCGTGACGGCCGTGTTCGAGGTGGACGCGCAGGCCGGGGATGTTGAACGTACCGGCGGAGAGCGCGACCGCGGTCAGGCGCACGTCGGTCAGGGAGACCGACGTGGCCTGCTGCCCGAAGCCGTTGGGGTCGAAGTAGGGCGAGTTCCTGTCGCCCGGATTGATCGGACCCTTGAAGATCTCCCCCGTCGCGATTCCTTGATCGAGGCCCTTGAAATTCGCCTGCCCGGCCGACTGGGACGTCGTGTCGAGGAACAGGTTCGATGCTTCGACCGGTCGTTCGCTTCCGCCGGTGAGCTTGAACGTCTGTACGCCCAGCACCGGGATCTCGATCAGTACGGACTGGCACAGCTCGGTGATCGTCGTGTGCCGGGATCCGGTGACCAGCACCGGCACACGCTCGCCCTTCCTGGTCACGTCCACCATGCCGTAGACGCTGAACCCGCGAGCGGTCAGCGTGTCCGCGGTGACCTGGAACTCCTTGCCGGAAATGAGGAACGACGCGGCCAGTGCGCCCTGTCCCATGGCGATGCCGAGGGCCGCGCAGGCTGCGACGCTGGGTACCAGGAATGCCGCAAAGCGCCGCCAATTGGTTTTGCCGACGCGGGGCGACATCCTGTCTCCTTCGGTCATGGCGCGAGCTGCCTCTACCTGGACTGAACGGATGTTTTCCTCGCCACCCAGTGACGGATCCTAGGCTTCCGGTTGTGCCAATCGGCTGCACGCCAGGGCCGCCATACGGGTGACGCACAGGGTGCTCGGCCCTTCGGGCGATGCGGTGCTCACGAGCCGAGCGGCACCGCTGCGGCGTAGGCGACGAGGCGCGCGAAGCGCAGCCACACGAGCAGATGACCGTTCAGGGGCGCCCAGCCCGGACGGAGAAGGCTCTCGATCGCGCTGATCGCCTCGGCCAGGGCGTCCCGGGTCGCGGCGTCCACGCGGCCGAGGTTCGTGAGGTACGAGGCGGCACAGTTGTCGAGGCAGACGTGCAGGCCGGCCAGCTGCGGTATCTGGCTGTCGCGGAGGAGGCTCTCGTCCGGGAAGGGAAAACGCCGGAACGCCGTGTGGCGGTTCGCGACGGCGGCGACGAGTCCCAGGCGAGAGGGGGCCGTCTCGCCGGGCCATCGAAACCCTGACAGCTGCGTGGTGATGCGGCCTGGGGTCCGTCGGCCGGCCGCCTTCTCCGCGTGGCGTCGGACGGCGAAGGACTCGACTTCGGCGAGCCAGACCGCGCGACTGGCTTCCAGAGTCTCCAGCGCACGCAGCAGGGCCGCGGGATCTCTGCGGAGATCGGGGGACGGGCACGCCGTCGCGGCGAGATAGGCCCAGGTCGCGTTGAAGCCCAGCGGACAGTAGTGCCCGACGGCACACCTGAGGGAGGTGTGCCGCCGGGCGAGTGGCACCTGCTCGTCGCGCACCCGGCGTGCGTAGGTTCTGAAGGACACCTGGTGATGTCAGCCCTCGGCCTCGGCCACGCCGATCGGGCAGGACACGCCCGTCCCGCCCAAGCCGCAGTAGCCTGCCGGGTTCTTGTCCAGGTACTGCTGGTGGTAGGCCTCGGCCGGGTAGAAGGTGCGGCCCTGCGCGGGGAGGATCTCCGTGGTGATCGTGCCGTGGCCGGAGTAGGTCAGGCGGTTCTGGTAGGAGGCGCGGGAGGCCTCGGCCGTGGCCGCCTGGGCCGGGGTGTGGGTGTAGATCGCCGAGCGGTACTGGGTGCCCACGTCGTTGCCCTGGCGGAAGCCCTGGGTCGGGTCGTGGGACTCCCAGAAGGTCTTCAGGAGGCGGTCGTAGGAGATCAGCTCGGGGTCGTGGACCACGCGGACGACCTCCGTGTGGCCGGTCAGGCCCGAGCAGACCTCCTCGTACGTGGGGTGCTCGGTGTAGCCGCCCTGGTAGCCGACCAGGGTGGTCCACACACCCGCGGGAAGCTGCCAGAACTTGCGTTCCGCGCCCCAGAAGCAGCCCAGGCCGAAGTCGGCGATCTCCAGGCCCTCGGGGTAGGGGCCGAGCAGCGGGGTGCCGAGGACGGTGTGGCGCTCGGGGACCGCGAAGGCGGGCAGGTCACGACCCTTGAGCGCCTGCTCGGGGGTGGGCAGCTGGGGTGAGCGGCCGAAGAGCATGAGGTCTCCCTGTCGGTCTGGAAGGCGGAGGCCGGCCTGGCACGTGGTCCAACGGCCCGTGCCTGAGCCGCATTCCGGTCAGGCCTCCGCCGTCACCGCCTGCACGGTGTCGTTGCGGACCTGGCAGTAGTACGCCGCCGCGCCGTCGCCCCGGTAGCTCCACGGCAGCGATTCCACATAGCCGTCGACCAGCTTGAACTGCTCCAGTGCCGCCTCGTGCCGGTCCTGGAGGTGGAGGTAGAACGCCAGCAGGTGACGCAGCTGGGCCAGGCCCGGGTGGCTGGGGTCGGCGGCCGCCGCGTCCGCGAGGCCCGCGTCCACCCTGGCCACCATCTCGGGCGTGTTGTCGGCCGCGGTGTCGGTCGACTCGTCGTGCTCGAAGTGCGCGATGAGCGGCAGCGCCGTCAGCAGGCTGCCCAGCGGCGCCTCGGCGGCCGCGCGCTCGGCGAAGTCGAACGCCAGCTGCTGCGAACCCCGCCACTTCGCGCACCAGTACTGGAGAGCCGAGAAGTGGGCCCCGAAGTGGTGCGGGGCACGGGTCTTGATCTCCGCCCAGAGCTTGTCCATCTCGGCGTTCGGGTACCCGAGGCCGAGCGCCACCCAGATCTCCGCGATGTACGGCGAGGGGTCGTCGGGGTTGAGGGCGGCCGCCCGCGCGATCTCCTCGCGCGCGCCCACCAGCGTCCGGTGGAAGCCCTGGGCCTGCTCCTGCGTCGTGTACTTGGCCCGCTGCGCACCCCGCAGCTCCCAGGCGAGGTACACCGTGCTCTGTGCCCGGACCACGGCCGCGTCCGGGTCCTCGGGGCGCGCGGCCTCCCAGGCCAGCAGCCACTCGTCGTCCTTGGCCGCGAGCGTGGCCACGTGGTTGACGAGCGTCGTACGGCGCTCCCAGTCCCGGCCGACGGTGCGCAGCGCCTCGGCGGCGGGCTCCCAGTCACCGCGGCGCACCGCGTCGAGGGCGGCGGCCCAGTCGGCGGGCAGCGGGGCGGGGTGGTCCATGTTCTGCCGTTCGGCGGGCAGCAGCCCGAGCTTCTCGGCGGCCTGCGCGGCCTCGATGCCGTCGTCGGGGCTCGGGTTGAAGAACTCCTTGAGGAAGACCCCGGCGATCCACACCACGAAGATCAGCGTGGGGACGGCCAGGACGGCCAGGATCCAGAGCAGCACGGTCATGGGAGGGTGCGGTCCGTTTCTTCGAGGGGGAGTCGAGGGGGAGGGGTGAAGGGGCGGCGTCGGCCGGAGGGGCGGTTACGGCGCGGAGGGGCTGCCGCTCACGCGGGCTGGGGCGCCATCGGTGGCAGCAGTGCCCGCAGCGGTGCGGTGTCGGGGTGGTCGGCGAGCGCCGCGTCCACCGCCGCGTCGAGTGCGGCCTCGGGGCCGTCGTCCGGTGTGTTCTCCGACGTCCAGCCGGGCAGCCGGACGGTGGCCGCGTGGGACCAGGAGAACTCCCAGTGCAGCAGCGAACGGGCGCTGAACTCGGCCAGCACCATCGTCCGCAGCGAGTTGCGCAGCCGGGGCCGTACGAACTCGCGGAAGGCCCGGCCCTTCGCCGCGGACGCCTCCTCGGACAGCGGCAGCCGCTCCGCCACCCGCCACAGCCGGCCGTCGTCGATGACCTCCAGCAGCGCGGACAGCGTCGCCGGCTGCCCGGTGTAGTCGGCGAGTGCCCCTTGCAGCGGGGTGCGCGCGGAGGACATGCCCTTGGCCATGGAGGCCTCCAGCAGCTCCTGCCACTCGGCGGTGCGTCCGAAGGCGAGCACCTCGTCCGTCAGGACGGCGTCCTCCAGCGCGGCCAGGGTGCGCCGCGGGTCGGTGAGCAGGGCGAGGGCCGCGCCCTCGGTCTCCTCGCCGCGCCCGTCGGCGGGCAGTGCCTCGATCCGGCGCACCCGCTCGGCGATCGGCGGATGGGAGTCGTACGGCGAGGCGGGCTCGGTCGGCAGGTCGGCCCGCAGCTCCGCCAGCTCCTGATCGCGGGCGGTCAGCAGCCGGCCGAAGCCGCCGAAGAACTCGCCGTGCGGCGGCAGCAGCCGTACCGGCAGGCCCAGGGTGGCGTAGGAGTCGAGGTAGAACTCGTGGGAGGCGGCCAGGGCGGGGATCTGGCGCAGCGCCGAGGCGGTCGCGTCGCGCCCGGCGATCCGGGCGGCGGCCAGGTCGGCCGCGTACTCCTGGGCGCGGGCCGTGGACAGGGAGGCGCGCAGGTAGAGCTTGCCGTAGGCGGTGTAGATCTTCGCCATCGTCCGGTACATCGCCCCGGCCCCGGCGGTGTCGATCTGCTTCGCCTTCTTGCCCTTGGCGACCCGCTTGGCGGAGGCCTGCTCCTGGCGGGCGCGCTCGGCGGCCACCTTGCCGTCGGCCTTGGCGTGGAACTGCCCGATGACCCGGGCGATCTGCACCCGGCCGCGCACCACGAGCGCGGACAGCCGGGTGTCGCCGCCGGTGAAGTGGCCGTACTCGTGGGCGAGTACGCCGCGCAGCTGCGCCTCGGTCAGACCGGAAAGCAGTGGTACGCCGAGGTAGAGGCGGCGCGGGCCGGGGAGCAGGCCGAGCAGCCGGGACTCCTCGCTGACGGCCGCGTTGACGTCGGCGGTGAGCAGGATCCGGTCGGGGGCGCGGGTGCCGGTCGCCGCCGCGAGGTCCCGGACCAGCGCCCACAGCCGGGGCTCGTCGGCCTCGGTGACCGGGATGCCGGCCGGCTCCTCGCCCCGGGGCGTGCGCAGCATGAACATGCCGCGTACGACGGGGACGGCGAGCACCGCGGTGACGATGAAGAGCTTGATGGCGGCCGGGCCGTGCAGCCCCCAGCCGAAGGCGGCGACGTCGACACCGACGAGCACCGCGAGCAGCAGCAGGCTGAGCAGATAGAAGCCGAACAGCAGGACCAGGGCGCGCAGTGCGCGCAGAGTTGCGCCCATCGGGCAGATCCCCCCACAGGACCCAGAGACATGGACATGGCAAACACCGCGTCGCGGTGCTGCCGGTGAGTGTGGGGGGACTCGGAGCACCCCGGAGCCGGCTCAAAGCAAAGCAAGAGCAAACTCGGAGCATGCGGAGTATGCCCTACCGCAGGTCAGCAGGGCAATCCACGTGATCCAAGAGCCTGCGGATCAGCCGGGCAGGGTCGCCGGGCTGCCGCCATTGGCCTCGTAGCCCGCCACCGCCAGCGCGCGGTAGACGGCGAACGCGGCGGCCGGGTCGGCGGACAGCGTCCAGGGCAGCGCGCCCACATGGCCGTCGACGTGTATCAGCTGGTCCATGGCCTCCGCCCAGCGCTCGGCGCGGACCAGGAAGAAGAGCAGCAGATGGCGGACGTGCGCGAGCATCGGGTCGTCGGGGTCGGCCGCGTGCACCGCGTGCAGCGCGCCGTGCATCGCCTTGGTGACGACATCGCTCTGATAGAAGCTCGCGACCAGGTTCACCTCGGGGAGGTGCTCGAAGACCGCGAACAGCGGCAGCGCGGCGAGCAGCGAGCCCTCGGGTGCGCGGGCCGCCGCGGCCTCGGCGAACGCGTACGCCAACTCGCGCGAGCCGTGCCACTTCTCGCACCAGTAGTGCAGCGCGGCCAGATGCGCGCCCATGTGGTTCGGCGCACGGTCCACGATGTTCAGCCACAGCTTCTCGAACTCGGGCTGCGGATAGGCGAGGCCACGGGCGACGGACAACTCGACGATGTACGGCACCGGGTCGCCCGGGGCCGGCAGCGCCGCCTGCGCGCAGGCCTGCCTCGCCTCCTCCATGATGATGCGGAAGTCGTCCGTGCCCGGCGTCGACGTCCGCCACGCCTGCTGCACCAGGAACTCGGCGTGCACCGCCGCACCGCCCGCGTCCCCCGGCTGCTCGGCCCGCCACACCCTGAGCCACTGCCCGCCCGGCGTCTCGTGCACCCCGCCCGGCCGCTGCTTCAGCTCCAGCGCCGCCGCACCGGCGAAGGCCTGCACCCGCTGCCAGCGCGCCTCGCCCTCGGCCTCGGTGCCGGCCAGCAGCTGGGCCGCGGCGCGGTAGTCCTGCGTGCGCTGCACCAGCTCCAGGACGTCCAGCAGGTCCTGGTCGGGGCCGGGCATCCGGACGTCCAGCTCCTCCTCGCGCACGAAGCCGTAGGTCGCCGGGTCGGCGGCGTCCGGGTGGCCCGGGGGCACCAGCCCGATGGCCCCGCGCCTGCGCCGGATGATCGGGAGCAGCACGAAGCTCAGCAGGACCAGCGCCATGAGCAGCCAGAGAATCGACATGACTCCAGCGAACCAGACGCCGCCGACAATTGCCCAACCCCGCCCGCCGGGCCTGTGGAAAACCTCGATGCCCGCGTGCGGACGCCGGCATCCGGTCGGGCGCACTAGGCTCGGTGGACATGAGCGACAGGCACATCAGTCAGCACTTCGAGACTCTCGCGATCCACGCGGGCAACACCGCGGATCCCCTCACCGGCGCGGTCGTCCCGCCGATCTACCAGGTCTCGACCTACAAGCAGGACGGCGTCGGCGGCCTGCGCGGCGGCTACGAGTACAGCCGTAGCGCCAACCCGACCAGGACCGCCCTGGAGGAGAACCTCGCCGCGCTGGAGGGCGGCCGCCGTGGCCTCGCGTTCGCGTCCGGCCTGGCGGCCGAGGACACCCTGCTGCGCACGCTGCTCAGCCCCGGCGACCACGTCGTGATCCCGAACGACGCCTACGGCGGCACCTTCCGCCTCTTCGCCAAGGTCGTCAGCCGGTGGGGCGTGGAGTGGTCCGTCGCCGACACCAGCGACCCGGCCTCCGTGCGGGCCGCCATCACCCCGAAGACCAAGGCCGTGTGGGTGGAGACCCCCTCCAACCCGCTGCTCGGCATCACCGACATCGCCATCGTCGCCCAGATCGCCCACGACGCCGGTGCCAAGCTCGTCGTCGACAACACCTTCGCCACGCCCTACCTCCAGCAGCCGCTGTCGCTCGGGGCGGACGTCGTCGTGCACTCCCTCACCAAGTACATGGGCGGCCACTCGGACGTGGTCGGCGGTGCGCTGATCGTCTCCGACCAGGCGCTGGGCGAGGAGCTGGCCTACCACCAGAACGCGATGGGCGCCGTCGCCGGCCCCTTCGACTCCTGGCTGGTGCTGCGCGGCACCAAGACCCTCGCGGTACGCATGGACCGGCACAGCGAGAACGCCACGCGGATCGCCGACATGCTGACCCGGCACCCGCGCGTGACCCGCGTCCTGTACCCGGGGCTGCCCGAGCACGCCGGCCACGAGGTCGCCGCCAAGCAGATGAAGGCGTTCGGCGGCATGGTGTCCTTCCAGGTCGAGGGCGGCGAGGAGGCCGCCGTCCAGGTGTGCAACCGCGCCAAGGTGTTCACCCTCGGCGAGTCGCTCGGCGGTGTCGAGTCGCTCATCGAGCACCCGGGCCGGATGACGCACGCCTCCGCGGCCGGCTCCGCCCTGGAGGTCCCCGCCGACCTGGTGCGCCTGTCCGTGGGCATCGAGAACGTCGACGACCTGCTGGAGGACCTGCAGCAGGCCCTCGGCTAGACCCGGGTCACCAACTGAACCCGGGTCACCAGCCGGTGATCGGTGGAGTCGTCTGCGAGGGCGGCTCCACCCAGGGGTGGACGTGCACCGCCCAGACGGTGAACGCCACCGCCGCGGCGCACAGCAGCAGCCACCCCAGGCGGCGGGCGAGCCGCCGGTGGCGCAGCATGCGGTCGCCGCGGCGCACGGCCTCGCCGTACAGGTCCGGCGGCAGGGGTGCCTGGGTCTGCGCCAGGATCCGCCGTACGGCGGCCTCCCGCTGGGGACGGTTCACCTGGGCCTCCCGGCGGGCCGCGAGGCCCAGGACGGCGTCGCCCTCGCCGCGCGCGGGGCGCGCGACACCGGCGTCGGATGCAGCACGGTGGCCGTGGCCCGGTCGCAGATCGAGTGCACCCGCTCGACCGGCAGCCCGAGCAGGGCCGCCGCCTGTTTCTCGGCGACTCCCTCGTACATCCGCAGCACCAGGACCAGCCGTTCCTGCGGGTCCAGTTCGGCGAGCGGGCTGCGCGGATGCGGCCGGGCGCAGCCGACGGCGCCGTAGTGGTGCCAGGCCCCGCGCTGGAATCGGGTGGCGAGGTACTGTCGGGCGCAGTCGTAGGGGTCGTCGCCGCGCAGCCGGTCCCAGCCGGCGTAGGTGTGGGCGAGCGCCAGCGTCAGCAGGCGCCGCGCGCGCGGGTTGGCGTCCGGCGCCTCCGCGGTGAGCAGCGTGGCGGTGTGCAGCAGGCGTCCTGCCGCGCCCGCGACGAACGCCTCGAACTCCCGGGCCCGACGGGCAGCACGGGATGCCTGCCGTTCACGCACCGTGCCTCCCCCCTGAGGAGGTCCTGTCCGGTACGGGACAGGCGAACCGCGCACGACGCAGGACCCGGTCTCATATGAGGCCAGCGACGGCCCAAGGTCAATACGTAGGACGGCGCCAGTACCGCACCAGTGCGGCCGGCCTCAGGACGCCGGCGGCTGCTCCGAGGACGGCACCTGGACCGCCATCCGCGCGGAGAGCGCCGTGTTGAAGCGCGTGAGGAGCGTGCAGAACTGCTCGCGCTCCTCCGGCGCCCAGTCGTGTGTCAGCTCGGCCATCAACTGACGCCGCGACGAACGCACTTCCTCCAGCCGCGAGGAGCCGCGCGGCGACAGCTGGAGCACCACCGCCCGCCCGTCCTCCGGGTGCGAGGTGCGCTTGACGAGCCCGGTGTCGACCAGGGGGGCCACCTGCCGGGTGACCGTGGAGGAGTCGATCCCCATGCTCGCGGCGAGCGCCTTGACGCCCATCGGACCTTCCTTGTCGAGGCGGTTGAGCAGCAGGTACGCGGCGCGGTCCATGGAGTTGCGCACCTGTCCGACGCCGCCGAGCCGGGTCTGTTCGGCACGGCGGGCGAACACCGCCACCTCGTGCTGGAGGGTGTCGAGAAGACCGGTGTCACCGACGGTCGTCATGTCCATCGACATTTCAGGTGTTGTGGGCATGGCCGGAGGCTCGCTTCATGAAGGGCTGCTGGGTTGGGGGACAGGGTACGCGGCCCGGGGGCGGGCCGTACCGGCCCGGACCAAACCGGTCTCGGAGCTTGGTCACACCCGCCGTGTGCGACCGTGAACTGCGAGACTTGAGTCATGAGCTACGGCCCGGCTGACTCCTTGCGTTCCGTCACCCTCGACGATGTGCGCGGAGCCCAGAAGATGCTCTCCGGTGTGGCACGTGTGACGGCGATGGAGGGCAGCCGCCACCTGTCCCAGCTGGTCGGCGCGCCGGTGCACCTCAAGTGCGAGAACCTGCAGCGGACCGGCTCGTTCAAGCTGCGCGGCGCCTACGTCCGGATCGCCGGTCTGCTGCCGGAGGAGCGTGCCGCCGGGGTGGTGGCCGCGAGCGCCGGGAACCACGCGCAGGGCGTGGCGCTCGCCTCCGCGCTGCTCGGGGTGCACGCCACCGTGTTCATGCCGAAGGGCGCCCCGCTGCCGAAGATCAGCGCGACCCGGGACTACGGCGCCGAGGTGCGCCTGCACGGCCAGGTGGTCGACGAGACGCTGGCCGCCGCCCAGGAGTACGCGGAGAAGACGGGCGCGGTGTTCATCCACCCCTTCGACCACCCGGACATCATCGCGGGCCAGGGCACGGTCGGCCTGGAGATCCTGGAGCAGTGCCCGGAGGTGCGCACGATCGTCGTCGGCATCGGCGGCGGCGGGCTCGCGGCCGGCATCGCGGTCGCGGTGAAGGCGCTGCGGCCGGACGTGCGGATCGTCGGGGTGCAGGCGGAGGGCGCCGCGGCCTACCCGCCCTCGCTCGCCGCCGGCCGCCCGGTGTCGGTGGAGAACCCGGCGACGATGGCCGACGGCATCAGGGTGGGGCGGCCGGGCCTCGTGCCGTTCGGGATCATCGAGCAACTGGTGGACGAGGTACGCACGGTCAGCGAGGACCAGCTGTCGGCCGCGCTGCTGCTGTGCCTGGAGCGGGCCAAGCTGGTCGTGGAGCCGGCCGGGGCGAGCCCGGTCGCGGCCCTGCTCGGCGAGCCCGGTTCCTTCCCCGGCCCGGTCGTCGCGGTGCTGTCCGGCGGCAACGTCGACCCGGTGCTGCTGCAGCGGGTGCTGCGCCACGGCATGGCGGCGCAGGGCCGCTACCTGGCCGTCCGGCTGCGGCTGACCGACCGTCCGGGCGCGCTCGCCACGCTCCTCGGGGTGTTGTCAGTGGTAGACGCTAACGTCCTCGACGTGAGTCACGTACGCACCGATCCCCGGCTCGGGCTCACGGAGGCGGAGGTGGAGCTGCACCTCGAGACGAAGGGACCGGCGCACTGCGCCGAGGTCGGCCAGGCCCTGCGCGAGGCGGGTTACACGGTCATCGACTGAGGCCGGCCGGGGCCTGGAGCGGGCGGTCACTCGTTCGGGGAAAACCATTGAGAGACGCGATACATCGCGTTATGGTGTGTCGCGTGGCTGCCGGTCCGCTGGTCCGTCGGCCGCCTGTCCGCCGGTTCGCGCGCGGAAAGCCGCAGGTGGAAAACCACAGGCGGCGCCGAGCGGGCGAACCTAGCCTTTTCCGCAACCCCCCACCCCTTCCCGAACGATCCCCGACGACGTGGAGACTCACATGCCAGGCGCCATCTATGCCGAAGGTCTGGTGAAGACCTTCGGCGACGTAAGGGCACTGGACGGCGTCGACCTCGATGTCCCCGAGGGCACGGTCCTCGGCCTGCTCGGGCCGAACGGCGCCGGCAAGACGACGACGGTGCGATGCCTGACCACACTGCTGCGCCCCGACAGCGGCCGGGCGGTCGTCGCGGGGGTGGACGTCCTCAAACACCCCGACACCGTGCGCCGCTCCATAGGCCTGTCCGGCCAGTTCGCGGCGGTCGACGAATACCTGACCGGCCGGGAGAACCTGCAGATGGTGGGGCAGCTCTACCAGATGAGGGCCCGTGCGGCCAGACAGCGCGCATCCGAACTGCTCGAACAGTTCAACCTCGCCGACGCCGCCGACCGCCCCGCCAAGACCTACTCCGGAGGCATGCGCCGCCGGCTCGACCTCGCCGCCGCCCTCGTGGTCTCACCGCCCGTGATGTTCATGGACGAGCCGACTACCGGCCTCGACCCGCGCAACCGCCAGCAGCTGTGGGAGGTCATCAAACAGCTCGTCTCCGGCGGTACGACGCTGCTGCTGACCACGCAGTATCTGGAAGAGGCCGACCACCTCGCCCACGACATCGCGGTCGTCGACCACGGCCGGGTCATCGCCAAGGGCACCTCCGACCAGCTCAAGGCCCGCACCGGCGGCGAGCGGGTCGAGGTCGTGGTGCACGAGCGCGAGCACATCCAGACCGCCGTCGAGGTCCTGCGGGGCTTCGGCAAGGGCGAGACCACGGTCGAGGAGCACACCCGCAAGCTCACCGTCCCCGTCACCGGCGGCGCCAAGCTGCTCGCCGAGGTCATCCGGGAGCTGGACACCCGCGGGATCGAGATAGACGACATCGGGCTGCGCCGCCCGACCCTCGACGACGTCTTCCTGTCCCTGACCGGACACGTGGCCGAGGCAGCCGACCAGGACCAGGCGAACGGCAAGGAGGCCGTGAAGAAATGAGTGCCGTCACCGATGCCGTCCGCATCGCGGCGCCCGGCAACCCCATCGGCCGGTCCGTCCGCGACTCGCTGATCGTCGCCAAGCGCAACCTGATCCGGATGTCCCGGATCCCCGAAATGCTGATCTTCGGGCTGATACAACCCATCATGTTCGTGGTGCTGTTCACCTACGTGTTCGGCGGCTCCATGAAGATCGACGGCAGCACCAGTGCGATCGACTACAAGAACTTCCTGATGGCCGGCATCTTCGCGCAGACCGTCACCTTCGCCACCGCCAGCTCCGGCGCCGGCATCGCCGACGACATGCACAAGGGCCTCATCGACCGCTTCCGCTCCCTGCCCATGGCACGCGGCGCGGTGCTCACCGGCCGCACCCTCGCCGACCTGGTCCAGACGGCCCTCACCCTGCTGGTCCTCGCCGTCGTGGCGCTTCTGGTGGGCTGGCGGGTCGGGACCTATCACGACACCAACGCCGGCCGGGTCCTCGCGGCCTTCGGCCTGCTGCTCCTGCTCGGGTACGCGTTCACGTGGATAGGCGCCCTGATCGGCCTGACCGTCCGCACCCCGGAGGCAGCCACCTCCGGCGGACTGATCTGGCTCTTCCCGGTCACCTTCATCTCGAACGCGTTCGTCGACACCAGCAACATGACCCCGTGGCTGCGCCACATCGCGGAGTGGAACCCGTTCAGCGCCACCGTCCAGGCGGCCCGGGTGCTGTTCGGCAGCCCCGGCCAGTCCGACTCGACGGCCTGGCCCATGGAGCACCCGGTCTGGGCCTCACTGCTCTACTCGGTGCTGATCGTCGTCATCTTCCGCACCCTGGCCGTCCGCAAGTACCGCTCGGCGACCGCCTGACGACATGCCTGCGCCCCCGGTGTCACGCGGACGCCGGGGGCGCGAGGCGAAGCAGTGGGTGGGATCAGCCCGAGTACGGGTCGGCCTTCAGGATCCGCACCGAGGCCTTCTTGCCGTTCGGCAGCTCGTACTCCGCGTCCTCGCCGACCTTGTGGCCGATCACGCCGGCACCCAGCGGGGACTGCGGCGAGTACGTCTCGATGTCGGCGCTCGCGTACTCGCGGGAGGCGAGCAGGAACGTCATCGTGTCGTCCTCGTCACCGTCGAAGGCGATCGTGACGACCATGCCGGGCGCGACGGCACCGTCCGCGGAGGCCGGAGCCTCGCCCACCTGGGCGTTCTCCAGAAGCTGGGTCAGCTGGCGCACGCGAAGCTCCTGCTTGCCCTGCTCCTCCTTGGCAGCGTGGTACCCGCCGTTCTCGCGCAGGTCGCCCTCCTCGCGCGCGGCCGCGATCTTGGCGGCGATCTCCGTGCGCGCAGGACCAGTAAGGTACTCAAGCTCGTCCTTGAGCTTGTTGTACGCCTCCTGGGTCAGCCAGGTGACGTTCTCGCTGGTCTGGGTCACAGGGTGCTCCTCGTCGGTACTGGGAATACAAAGCATCGCCCTACCCAGAAGAATGTTCCTTCTTGGATGGGCGAAACCACGAGCCTAACAATTCAATGGCTCAAGGGGGAGGACATAAGCCATCAGAATCTCATCAATGCAGCTCAGGGCGTATGCATTGCGAGTGAAGGATCAACCGGCGTGGCAGCCGAGCAGCTCGGCCGTCGTCCCCTTGGCCGTCGTGCGGAGCGTGACGACCTTGTCGATGCGGGTGGCCGAACCCGTGAAGCGGAAGTCCGCCCGGCCCACCTCGGCACCGTCCGCCGACTGGGAGCGCAGGGTGCAGTAGCCGCCGACACCGGAGTCCTTGTGGACCTCCAGATGCACCTTGACCGCGTCGTCCGAGGCCTGGAAGGTGATCACCTGGGCGCTGATCTCGTTCTGCGCGACGTAGTGGTAGGCGAAGTACCCGACCAGTGCGAGCAGGGCCGCGCCCAGCACCGAACCGGCGATCTTGAGCTTGTGGTCGGCACGCTCGTCCGAGGAACGGCCGTAGCGGCCCTCGGGCAGCCGCGCGCTCGCCGTGCTCATGATCGTCCTCTCCGCGGAATTATTCGCCCCCCGATTCGGTCACTATAGAAGCCGCCGAACGCACCCCAAGACGCGGGGGCGCCGACATACGAGGATCGAGTCTTGACTGACCAGCTGCGACTGATGGCCGTGCACGCGCACCCCGACGACGAGTCGAGCAAGGGCGCGGCGACCATGGCGAAGTACGTGTCCGAGGGGGTGGACGTGCTGGTGGTGACCTGCACCGGCGGAGAGCGTGGGTCCATCCTCAACCCCAAGCTGCAGGGCGACAAGTACATCGAGGAGCACATCCACGAGGTACGCAAGAAGGAGATGGACGAGGCCCGCGAGATCCTCGGGATCAAGCAGGAGTGGCTCGGCTTCGTCGACTCCGGCCTGCCCGAGGGCGACCCGCTGCCCCCGCTGCCCGAGGGCTGCTTCGCCCTTGAGGACATCGACAAGGCGGCCGGCGAGCTCGTCCGGAAGATCCGCTCGTTCCGCCCGCAGGTGATCACCACCTACGACGAGAACGGCGGCTACCCGCACCCCGACCACATCATGACCCACAAGATCTCGATGGTGGCGTTCGAGGGCGCGGCGGACACCGAGAAGTACCCCGAGAGCGAGTACGGCCTGGCCTACCAGCCGCTCAAGCTCTACTACAACCAGGGCTTCAACCGCCCCCGCACCGAGGCCCTGCACCAGGCGATGCTCGACCGCGGCCTGGACTCGCCCTACGGGGAGTGGCTCAAGCGCTGGAAGGAGTTCGAGCGCACCGAGCGCACGCTGACCACGCACATCCCGTGCGCGGACTTCTTCGAGATCCGCGACAAGGCGCTGATCGCCCACGCCACGCAGATCGACCCCGACGGCGGCTGGTTCAAGGTCCCGATGGAGCTGCAGAAGGAGGTCTGGCCGACGGAGGAGTACGAGCTGTCGAAGTCGCTCGTCGACACCTCCCTCCCCGAGGACGACCTCTTCGCGGGCATCCGCGACAATGCCTGACATGAGCGCAAGCCTGGCACTGACGCATCTCGTCCCCCTCGCCAAGGAGGTCGACGAGAACAAGGTCACCCCCGGCGTCCTCGGCTTCATCGTCTTCGCGGTGATGGCCCTGGCCGTGTGGGGTCTGATGAAGTCGATGAACAAGCACATGCAGAAGGTCGCCTTCCCGGAGTCCCCGGACGCCGGGGCCGAGAAGACGGCCGACTCCACGCAGCAGCGGGGCTGACCACTCAGCGCCCGGCCGGAACCGCCACTCCCATCACCTCCCGGGCGTGGCGGTCCGGCGTCATGCGCAGCCGCCAGGCCTGCCAGCCCGCCTCCAGGCTCACGCCCCGCTCCAGCAGCAGGGCGTAGGCCGGCACCCACTCGGCCAGCTTCTCGTCCCGCAGCGGATGCGTGGCGCGGGCCAGCTCGGCCAGCTCCTCCTGGGCGACGGCCGTACCCACGTCCACCCCGCCCGGCGCCGCGTACGGCAGCAGGGTGCAGCGCAGGAAGCGGGCCCAGTCCTCGCCGCGCCGGTCGCCGTAGGACGTGAACAGGGTCAGCGCCTCGTCGCACAGGGCCAGCGCCTGCGGGATCCGGGCGTTGCCCGCGTCCACCACCGCCAGCTCCAGGCCGGTCCACGCCTCGCCGTGGGCGACGCCGATGCGCTGGAAGTCGGCGCGGGCGTCCACGAGCAGCTGACGGGCGAAGCCCGAGTTGCGCAGCGAGCCGGTCTGCGCGGCCCGCTGGTCCCGGGTGGCCCGGGCCGAGTGGTGCCGGGCGCAGGCCAGGCCGTAGACGTCGCGCATCCGGGAGAACATCTGCCGGGAGCGTTCGAGTTCGCGGACCGCCTGGTCCAGCTCGCCCGTCTCCTCCAGGGCCTGGCCGAGGTAGTACAGCGTCCAGGCCTCGCCGCGCGCGTCCTCGTTGTCCCGGTGCCTGGCCGCCGCCTGGCGCAGGCCCTCCACCGCGGGGGACGCGTCGCCGTCGACCAGCCGCGCCCGGGCCAGCTGGGTCAGCGCCCAGGCCTCCCCGCGCGCGTCGTGCGTACGGCCGTACCGCTCCAGGGCGGCCCGCAGCTCCGTCTCCGCGCGCGGCACCTCACCCATCCGCAGGGCCAGCTGGCCGAGCTGGAAGTGGGCCCAGGCCTCGCCGTGCAGGGAGCCGCCCTCGCGGTGCAGGACCAGGGAGCGGGTGAGCAGGTCCAGGGCCTCCGACAGCCGGGCGCGGTCGCGCTGGACCGCCGCCAGCGCGTGCATCGTCCAGGCCCGGTCCGTCGCCAGCTCCTCGGCCGCCTGCAGCTCCAGCGCCTCCTGGAGCTTGGCGGCCGCCTCCGTGAGGTTGCCCTGGTGGTGCAGGGTGATCCCGAGGGAGCACAGGGCGCGGGCGGCTCCCGCGTCGTGGTGCGCCTCCCGGTAGAGGTCCACGACCGAGGCGAGCGTGGTGCGCGCCTTGTCCAGCTCGCCCAGCTGGCGGGCCGCGATACCCGTGCGCCACTGCACGGAACGCACCAGCAGCCCCTCGTCGACGGCCTGGGCCAGCTCGCTGATCTCGCCCAGCCGGTACAGGTCCCCGCGCAGCAGGCAGTAGTCGCACAGGGCGCCGAGCAGGTTCAGCACGGCCGCCTGGTTCACGCCCTCCGCATGCCGCAGGGCCGCCGTGATGAAGCTGGACTCGTCGTCCAGCCAGCGCAGCGCCTCGTCCAGCGAGGTGAAGCCGTGCGGGCCGAACCGGTCCGAGCGCGTCGACATGTTGCCGTCGACCAGCCGCAGCACCGAGTCGGCCAGCTCCGCGTAGTTCACGATCAGCCGCTCCTGCGCGGCCGTCCGCTCGGCCGGGTCCTCCTCGTCCAGCAGCCGGGCCTGCGCGAAGGCACGCACCAGGTCGTGCAGCCGGTAGCGGCTGCCGCGCACATGGTCGATCAGACCGGCCCGGGCGAGCGCGGACAGATGCCGGGTCGCCTCCGGCTCGTCGGTGGCCAGCAGGGCGGCGGCCGCCGCCGCGCCCAGCGAGGCCCGGCCGGCCAGCGCCAGCCTCCGCAGCAGCCGGCGCGCCGTCTCCGTCTGGTCGGTGTAGCGCAGCCACAGCACCCGCTCCACCGGCTCCACCGGTCCGTATGCACCGAGATCCGTGGCCAGCTGCCGCGGCGAGCGCGGGCCCAGCGACGAGCCCGCGACACGCAGCGCCAGCGGCAGGCCCCCGCACAACTGCCGGATCCGGTCGGTGGATTCGGCGTCGTACGGCCCCGACGCGTCCTGCGCGGCCGCACCCAGCAGCTCCTCGGCGCCCGCCGCGTCCAGCGCCTCCACCGGCAGATGGTGCACCCAGGCCACCAGGTCCGCGGGCAGCTCCAGCGCGGTGCGGGCGGTGACCAGGACCAGGCTGTCGGAGTGCTCCGGCACCAGCGCGCGCACCTGCTCCGGGTCCGAGGCGTCGTCCAGCACGATCGTCACCGGCAGGCCGGTCAGATGCCGGTGGTACAGCTCGCCGAGCCGCTTGACCTGCTGGTCGGGGGAGGAGCGCTCGCGGAACAGCAGCTGCTCGCGGGGCGCGCCGAGCCGGTTGAGCAGGTGCAGCAGGGCGTCGCGGGTGGGCAGCGGCGGCTCCTCCCGGCTGCCGCCGCGCAGGTCCACGACGACCGCGCCACGGAAGTGGTCCCTGAGGTCGTGCGCCGCGCGGACCGCGAGTGTCGTACGGCCCGAGCCCGGCTCTCCGTGCAGCACGACCACCGTCGGCCGGGTCTCGGTGGCCGCCCGGGCCGACTGCGCCCACTGCCTGATCCGCGCCAGCTCCTGGCGCCGCCCCGCGAACGAGCCCTCCGGCTCCGGCAGTTGACCGAACGACTGCTCCAGCACCGTACGCCTGCGGGCCGCCGCGCTCTTGTCCGTACCGCGCAGCGCCGGGCCGCTCGACTTCTTCGGACCCGTGGAGGCGCTGAGCACCCGCTGCTGGTCGAGGAACGGGCGGATGCCGCGCACCTCCAACGCGGTCAGCCACTGCAGCCGCAGCTGCTCCGGGCCGCCGGGCTGGCCGGCCGCGCCCGCGCGATGGTGGGCGGCGGGCAGGTGGGAACCGGCCACCTTCAGCACGGTGGCGGCGGCTCCCGCCACACCCACGGCGACGCCCGCGCCGACGGCCGTACCCGTGCCGGTGCCGAGGGACAGGTCGGCGACGGTGGCGGCCACTGCGGCAACGCCCGCCACCAGTAAGGCAGTTCCGGCGCCCTCGCGTGCGTAGCGCTGGCCGAAGGTGAGGCGGCCGGCGTCGGCCTCGTCGAGCGCGCGGGTGTAGGCCTCGTACTCCTCGGCGGCGGTCTGTGCCATGGTGTCCAGCGCACCGCGTCCCCGTGACAGGAGCAGCTGCGCGTCGGTCCGTCCGCCCGAGCGACGTACCTCCTCCTCGACGGCCCGCCCCAGCAGCCGCTCGGCATCCACCCGGTGGCTGTCCCGCATGTCCCGTCCCCCTCCGGTGGCAACTCCTTTGCCTACGAGTGTCCTTCGGGGACGGCGGGAACGCGAGGGGTGGAGATCAAGGGGCCGGTGAGGGTTTCGTGGGGTCAACTCCCTTTTGAGCGATCGATTTCTGCTGCGCGGCGGATTTCTGCTGCGCGGCCGACTTCTGCGGCTCCGCCAGCGCCATGGCCACGCACGCCCCTGCCAGCGCCGTCTCCACCACCGCGCACCCGAGAGCCATCACCAGGTCGCCGCCCGATGGGGACGTCGTCACGTCGAACCACGCGTCCAGCACCGCCGTCGCCGCCGTCGCCGCGGCGGTGAGGCGGGCCCGGGGGTCGGCGCGCAGGCCGAGTAAGGCCGTTGCGGCGCAGCCCGTCGCCATGAGGACGTCGAGGCCTATCCAGGCCACGGACCAGTGCCGAACCTCCGTGCTGCGCGGCAGGGTCAGGGCGAGCACCACCATCCACGGCACGAGCAGCACGGCCCCTGTCCCGAGCAGCATCAGCGTCCACCTCTTGAGCGGCGCCTTCATCGTCTTCATCGCGACCCCCGTTTCGACGTCTCCTGCCTCCAACAGTAGACCGCAGAGAAATCTCTGCAAAGAAAATTCGGCAGACATCAGGGATGGCTCAGGGTTCTCAGGGTTACCGTGGCCGCATGACCGACGGCATGCCCGAGATGACCAGCCTTGAGCGCACCGCTCTCTACAAGTCCCTCGGCAACCCCCTGCGCCGCCGGATCCTCGACTACCTCGGCCGGCACGGCGAGGCGAACTCCACCGTCCTGGCCCGCGAACTCGGCGAGAGTTCCGGCACCACCAGCTACCACCTGCGCAAACTCGCCGAGCAGCGGCTCATCGAGGAGATCCCGGAGAAGTCCGGCGGGCGCGAGCGCTGGTGGCGGGCGCTGCCCTTCAGACACACCACACCCGACCCGGCCACGATGTCCCCGGAGGAGTACGCGGCCGCGGAACAGCTCGCCCACCTCAAGATCGAGGTCGACACCGCCCTCTTCCGCCGCGCCCACCAGGAGTACCGGGGGCCGGAGGGATGGGCGCAGGTGCAGCGGCACGGCGCCTGGATGACCAGGGACGAACTCCTCGCCTTCATGCGGGAGTACCACGCCCTGCTCGACCGCCACAGCCACTCCCGCGAGACCGCCCCCGAGGGGGCGCGCCCGGTCAGTATGCGGTTCTACGCCGTCCCGGAAGCCGACCCGGAAGACCTCCACAAGGCCGTCTCGGAAGCCCTCCCCAAGGCCGTCTCGGAAGCCCTCCCGGAGGCTGTCACCGACGCCCTCCCGGATGCCGCTTCGGGCGCCGTCGAAGCCCGTAACGCCGGGCCCGCGGACGGGTGATGCGCTCGTCCACGGGTGTGGCTATGGTGATCGCAGCCATCGAAGGGTTGGACGGGGAAGCACATGTCTGTGGACAACGGCTCGTTCACGGGTCCGCCGCCGGGACCACAGCAGTCGCACCAGCCTCGCTGGGCCTGGTGGGTCGTCGGGATCGTCATCCCTCTGGTGGGAATCATCGTCACGGTCATGGCGAGCCGACCGGGTTCGTCGGACGACAACAGTGCGCAGTCGGCGCCGCCGCAGTCGTCCGCCCCAGCGGGTTCCACCGATAAGGACCAGTCCGGCCAGGCGCAGCCGTCGACCACCAAGAGCGCCGAAGGGGCGCGCGCGGTGTTCGGGCCGAAGGACGTGGATGCCGACACGAGCAACGCCGGGTCGTACATCGACCTGGACACGCCCCAGCCGGTCGTGTCGCCGACCAAGATCAATGGCGGGGACATCATTTTCTCGGCGTCGGTCGAACCGAACCTGTTCGTGCCGGAATCCGCTTCCAACCTGGCTCCGCTGCCCCGCTCCGGCCCCGCCCCGACGGCCGCGGAGTGCGCCGACAGCGTGGACCGCAACGGCACCTACACGGCGAACGTGAAGCGGGGCGACCGTTTCTGCCTGCTCACCGGCGAGGGCCGGGTCGCCTACCTCCGCGTCGTCCTCGCACCGAGCACGGGCACCGGAAAGCTCAACATCACGGTGTGGAACACGCCTGCCGCGTGATGTTCGGGGTCCTGCGGCAGGATGGACCTCATGCCGAACCGACTGGCTCATGAGACGTCCCCCTATCTCCTCCAGCACGCTGACAACCCGGTGGACTGGTGGCCCTGGTCGGCCGAGGCCTTCGAAGCCGCCCGCAAGACGAACAGACCCGTCCTCCTGAGCGTCGGCTACAGCAGCTGCCACTGGTGCCATGTCATGGCCCACGAGTCCTTCGAGGACCAGGCCACGGCCGACTACCTCAACGAGCACTTCGTCAGCGTCAAGGTCGACCGCGAGGAGCGCCCGGACGTCGACGCGGTCTACATGGAGGCCGTCCAGGCGGCCACCGGCCAGGGCGGCTGGCCCATGACGGTGTTCCTCACCCCGGACGCCGAGCCCTTCTACTTCGGCACCTACTTCCCGCCCGCGCCCCGGCACGGTATGCCCTCCTTCCGGCAGGTGCTGGAGGGTGTCCGGCAGGCCTGGGACGACCGGCGCGACGAGGTCGGCGAGGTCGCCGGGAAGATCGTGCGCGATCTCGCCCAGCGGGAGATCAACTATCAGACCGACCGGGTTCCCGGCGAGCCGGACCTCGCCCAGGCCCTCCTCGGGCTCACCCGCGAGTACGACCCGCAGCGTGGCGGATTCGGCGGTGCGCCGAAGTTCCCGCCGTCCATGGTCCTGGAGTTCCTGCTGCGCCACCACGCCCGCACCGGCGCCGAGGGCGCCCTGCAGATGGCCCAGGACACCTGCGAGCGGATGGCCCGGGGCGGGATCTACGACCAGCTCGGCGGCGGCTTCGCCCGCTACTCCGTCGACCGCGACTGGATCGTGCCGCACTTCGAGAAGATGCTGTACGACAACGCCCTGCTGTGCCGCGTGTACGCGCATCTGTGGCGGGCCACAGGATCCGACCTGGCGCGCCGTGTCGCGCTGGAGACCGCCGACTTCATGGTGCGTGAACTGCGCACCGGCGAGGGCGGGTTCGCCTCGGCACTGGACGCCGACAGCGACGACGGGAGCGGGCGGCACGTCGAGGGCGCGTACTACGTGTGGACCCCCGAGCAGCTGCGGGACGCCCTCGGGGACGAGGACGCCGAGTCGGCCGCGCAGTACTTCGGGGTGACCGAGGAGGGCACCTTCGAGCACGGGCAGTCGGTCCTCCAACTCCCGCAGACCGAGGGTGTCTTCGAGGCCGGGAAGATCGCGTCCATCAAGGAGCGCCTCCTGGACAGGCGCGCGCAGCGGCCCGCCCCGGGACGCGACGACAAGGTCGTCGCCGCCTGGAACGGGCTGGCGATCGCCGCGCTCGCCGAGACCGGCGCCTACTTCGGACGGCCCGACCTCGTCGAGGCAGCCGTCTTCGCCGCCGACCTCCTCGTACGCGTGCATCTCGACGACCACGCCCGGCTCGCCCGGACCAGCAAGGACGGACGGGTGGGCCCGAACACGGGCGTGCTGGAGGACTACGCCGACGTGGCCGAAGGCTTCCTCGCGCTCGCGTCCGTGACCGGCGAGGGGGTCTGGCTGGACTTCGCCGGGCTGCTCCTCGACCATGTGCTGGCCCGCTTCACCGACCCCGACAGCGGCGCCCTCTACGACACCGCCTCCGACGCCGAGCAGCTCATCCGCCGGCCCCAGGACCCCACCGACAACGCCACCCCGTCCGGCTGGACCGCGGCGGCCGGAGCCCTGTTGAGCTATGCGGCCCACACCGGCTCTGAGCCTCATCGGGCTGCGGCGGAGCGGGCGTTGGGCGTGGTGAAGGCGCTCGGACCGCGGGTGCCGCGGTTCATCGGGTGGGGGCTGGCCGCCGCGGAAGGGCTGCTCGACGGACCCCGGGAGGTCGCGGTCGTCGGGCCGTCCCTCGCCGACGAGCGGACGACCGCCCTGCACCGTACGGCGCTTCTCGGCACCGCGCCGGGCGCCGTCGTGGCCGTCGGGACTCCGGACAGTGACGAGTTCCCCCTGCTCGCCGACCGTCCGCTCGTGGGCGGTGAACCGGCGGCGTACATCTGCCGTAATTTCACTTGTGAGGTGCCGACGACCGATCCGGAACGGCTCGGAGCGGCGCTGAACGCCCGCTGAGCAGGGGGGATCCCCGGGAGAGCGGAGGCGGCGAACTGTCCGAATGTGAGCAGGTGTTCGGATAGATCCCGCTACCCGCACCACCGTTCCGAAACACGTAATTTATCGGAAGAGCTCCCCCACTTCACAGATCCCCCTTAGTCTCTCCACGTCGCGTGCAACGGGTGTTACTCAGCGTTGCGTGCACTGGGGGTATTGGGGATCTGGGGGGATCTTTTGCTGACGTCTGTCTTTATTGCTGCCGTTTCGATGGCTTTGTTCTGGATGGCCGCTTTCACTCTGTGGTGGCAGATGCACGCGTGGCGCACGCCCGAGGTGCTCGCCTCCACCCGATTCAGCAGACCGGACGGGGCCGAGAGCCTGTCCTTCTCGCTGCTCCTGCCGGCCCGGCACGAGCAGGCCGTGCTCGACCACACCATCCAGCGGCTGCTGGAGTCCACACACACCGACTTCGAGATCATCGTGATCGTCGGGCACGACGACCCGGAGACCACCGAGGTGGCCCGGGCGGCGGCCGAGCGCGACCGGCGTGTCCGTGTCGTCGTCGACACGCACGAGAAGAAGAACAAGCCCAAGGCCATGAACACGGCGCTGCCGCACTGCCGCGGTGACGTCGTCGGGGTCTTCGACGCCGAGGACCAGGTCCACCCGGAGCTGCTCGCCCACGTCGACCACGCGTTCCGGACCACGGAGGCGGACGTCGTCCAGGGCGGCGTCCAGCTCATCAACTTCCACTCCAACTGGTACAGCCTGCGCAACTGCCTGGAGTACTTCTTCTGGTTCCGCTCCCGGCTGCACCTGCACGCGCAGAAGGGGTTCATCCCGCTCGGCGGCAACACCGTCTTCGTGCGGACCGACGTCCTCAGGGAAGCGGACGGCTGGGACCCCAACTGCCTCGCCGAGGACTGCGACCTGGGCGTGCGGCTGTCCAGCGTCGGCAAGAA
This sequence comes from Streptomyces sp. NPDC001816, assembly GCF_042892235.1. Lineage (NCBI taxonomy): Bacteria > Bacillati > Actinomycetota > Actinomycetes > Kitasatosporales > Streptomycetaceae > Streptomyces > Streptomyces sp. NPDC001816. Next base: position 112,237 of record NZ_JBIATY010000018.1, on the reverse strand, counting down.
GGTCGTCGTCGCCTACGACTCCGACATGGTCACCCGTGAGGAGACCCCCGGCTCGCTGATGTCGCTGCTGAAGCAGCGCACCCGCTGGAACCAGGGCTTCCTGCAGGTCTACCGGAAGAAGGACTGGAAGCAACTGCCGGCGCTCAGGCAGCGGTTGCTCGCCCGGTACACGCTGATGACCCCGTTCCTGCAGGCCTTCTCCGGTGTGATCATCCCGGTGAACGCGGCCGTCGCGCTCTTCCTCGACGTGCCCGTGGGGGTCGCCTTCCTCACCTTCCTGCCGCTGGTCACGGCCGCCGTCACCTTCGTCTTCGAGGTGGTCGGACTGCACGACTTCGGCAAGCAGTACGGGCTCCGGGTCCGCTTGGTCCACTACGTGAAGCTCATCGTGGGCGGCCCCTTCTACCAGGTCCTCCTCGCCGGAGCCGCGATCCGCGCCGTGTGGCGCGAGCAGCGCGGCCGCAACGACTGGGAGTTGACCACGCACGTCGGCGCGCACCTCACCGCGGCCGAGCCGATCCGAGAGGACGTTCCTGCGTGACCTCCACTCTTCCCGCGGTGACCACTCCGACGGTCCCCGCGCAGCGCAAGCCTGCGCCTGCTGAGCGTTCGACCGGCCGAACAAGCCCTCCGGAGCGGCTCCGCTCCTCCCGCTCCGACCTGCTGCTGTGCGGTCTCCTGCTCGTGGCGATCCTCGTCGTCCAGGGCTGGAACATCGCCGACTACCCGACCCTCAGCGACGACGAGGGCACCTACCTCGCCCAGGCCTGGGCCGTCCAGCACGGCAAGGGCCTGGCCCACTACACCTACTGGTACGACCACCCGCCGCTCGGCTGGCTCCAGATAGCCCTGCTCACCTGGATACCCTCGGCCATCAGCCCCGGCTCGATGACCGTCGGCTCCATGCGGATCGCCATGCTGGTGATCAGCGGCATCAGCGCGGTGCTGGTCTACGTCCTCGGCCGCAGGCTCTCCCTGCCCCGCTGGGCCGCCGGGCTCGGCATGGCCCTCTTCGGGCTCTCCCCGCTGGCCGTCGTGCTCCAGCGCGAGATCTTCCTCGACAACATCGCCGTGATGTGGCTGCTGCTGGCGTTCTGCCTGGCCGCCTCGCCCAGCCGGCACCTGTGGCACCACTTCGGCGCGGGCCTCGCGGCCGCCGCGGGCGTGCTCACCAAGGAGACGATGCTCGTCGTCCTGCCCGCCCTGTTCGTCACCATGTGGCGGCACAGCCACCGCGACACTCGCAAGTTCGCCCTCACCGGAGCCGTCACCGCCTGCGCCCTGATCGGCTTCTCCTACCCGCTCTTCGCCCTGCTGAAGGGCGAGCTGCTCCCGGGCAGCGGGCACGTCTCGCTCTGGGACGGAATCAAGTACCAGATGTCCAGGCCCGGTTCGGGCTTCATCCTGGACACCTCCTCCGGCTCGTACGGCGTCCTGCACTCCTGGCTGTACTACGACCGGGTGCTGCCCCTCGGCGGCCTCGCCGGGGCCCTGCTGCTGATCGCCACCTGGCGCTGGTCGGTCACCGCCCGCGCGCTCGCCGGACCCGCCCTGACCGTGGCGATCCTGGCCGCCGTGGCCATGCGCCCGGGCGGCTATCTGCCCGCCATGTACATCATCGGCGCGCTGCCCTTCCTCGCCCTCGTCCTGGCAGGCGGCGCCGCCTCCGTCACCCACGCGGTCGTGCGCCGCCGGCGCGCCGACGGAGAGAACCGGTACGTCACCGGCGGCCGGTACGCGCTGGCCGCCGTCCTGGCCCTCGCCGCCGGCGCCTTCGTCGTACCGCACTGGTACGACGGCGACCGCACCGCCCTCACCGCCGACGCCAACAGGCCCTACCGGCAGGCCTCCGCCTGGCTCAGCACCAAGGTCGAGAACCCGAAGGCCACCCGGGTCCTGGTCGACGACGCCCTGTGGCTGGACCTCGTGCACGCCGGGTACCGGCCCGGGCTCGGCGCGATCTGGTTCTACAAGGCCGACCTCGACCCGGCCGTCACCAAGACCATGCCGCACGGCTGGCGGGACATCGACTACGTCGTCGCCTCGCCGACCGTCCGCCGCGACGCCAAGGACCTGCCGGGCGTCAAGGCCGCCATCCAGCACTCCGAGCCGGTCGCCACCTTCGGCACCGGACCCGACCGCATCGAGATCCGGCAGATCCAGACGGCAGCCGCGGGAGGCGCGCGATGAGCAGCCACGAGTACACGGTTCCCGCAAAGGGCCTGGACGCCGCGGAAGTCGCTGAACCCGGTGCCGTCACCATCGTCGTGCCGACCTTCAACGAGTCGGCGAACATACGGCAGTTGCTGCACCAGATCACCGAGTCGGTGCCCGCGCGACTGCCCTGTGAGGTCGTCTTCGTGGACGACTCCACCGACGACACCCCCGAGGTGATCCGCGCGGCCGCGCAGGACTGCCCCTTCCCGGTGGCCGTGCTGCACCGCGAGGAGCCGGTCGGCGGGCTCGGCGGGGCGGTCGTCGAGGGGCTGAAGGCGGCGACCTCGGAGTGGATCGTCGTCATGGACGGCGACTGCCAGCATCCGCCCTCCCTCGTACCGGAGTTGGTGGCCACCGGCGAACGGGAGCACGCCGGGCTCGTGGTCGCCTCCCGGTACATCAAGGGCGGCAGCCGGGCCGGACTCGCCGACAGCTACCGGGTGGCCGTCTCGCGCGGCGCAACCTGGCTGACCAAGGCGCTCTTCCCGCGCCGGCTGCACGGCATCAGCGACCCGATGAGCGGCTTCTTCGCCATCCGGCGCAGCGCGGTCACCGCCGACGTGCTCAAGCCGCTCGGCTACAAGATCCTCCTGGAGCTGGCCGTACGCAGCCGGCCCCGGCAGGTCGCCGAGGTGCCGTTCGTCTTCCAGGACCGGTTCGCGGGCGAGTCCAAGTCGAGCGCGCAGGAGGGTTTCCGCTTCCTGCGCCACCTGGTCGGGCTGCGCACCGCCTCGCCGGTCGCCCGCATGGTGGGCTTCGGGCTGATCGGGGCGAGCGGCTTCGTGCCGAACCTCGTCGGACTGTGGGCGCTGACCGCGCTCGGCCTGCACTACGTCCCCGCCGAGATCCTCGCCAACCAGTTCGGCGTCGCCTGGAACTTCCTGCTCATCGAGCAGCTGCTGTTCCGCGACCGGCGCGCGCACCGCCGCTGGTGGGACCGGCTCGGCCGGTTCGCGCTGCTCGCCAACGCGGACCTGGTGCTGCGCATTCCGCTGATCGCGCTGCTCGTCGGCCGGTTCGGGATGGGCGCGCTGCCCGCCACCGCGCTCGCGCTGGTGACGACGTTCGTCGTGCGCTTCGTCGGGACCGAAGCGCTGGTCTATCTCCCGCGCAGGCGGGGGGACCGTACAACCGCAAGGAGAGCCGTGTGAACAAACACCGCAGACGGACCGCGCTGGTCGGGGTGGGGGCCCTGACCGCCGGTCTGCTCCTCACCTCGCCACAGAGCGCCGAGGCCGCCAACCTGGTCAAGAACCCGGGCTTCGAGACCGCCGGCACGGACGACATGCCGTACTGCTGGGAGAAGTCCGGCTGGGGCGACAACGACTTCAGCTTCCAGACCACCTCCGACGCGCACTCCGGCGCCAAGGCCATGAAGGTGACGCTGACCCGCCGGGTGGACGGCGACCGCAAGGCGCTGATCACCGAGTCCATCGCGTGCGCGCCGGTGGTGAGCGCCGGCAAGCAGTACGACCTCGGGCTCTGGTACAAGACCACGACACCCGACGCCAACATCACCCTGTTCCGGCACGACACCACCGCCGGCTGGCAGTACTGGACCGACCTCAAGACGCTGGACATGGCGTCCGCGTGGACGCAGGCCACGGTCCGCACCCCCGAGGTCCCGGCCGGCACCGACCGGATCACCTGGGGCGTCTCCGTCTACGGCACCGGCTCGGCGACCACCGACGACTACTCCATGGAGCAGGTCGCGGATCCGGTCCCGCCCGCCCAGTGCACGGGCACGGGCGACCAGTGCGCGAACGGCAGCTGGTCCGTGCTGCCGACGCAGAACCCGGTCCGCTCCATGCACTCGGTCGTCCTCAACAACGGCAAGGTGCTGCTGATCGCGGGCTCCGGCAACAGCGAGGAGAACTTCGCCGCGGGCAGCTTCACCAGCGCGGTGTACGACCCGGCAGCCGGCACCTACAAGGTGATCCCGACGCCGAAGGACATGTTCTGCGCGGGCCATGTGCAGCTCCAGGACGGGCGGGTGCTCGTCATGAGCGGCAACAAGGCCTACCCGGTCCCGGGCGGGCACGGCTACGAGGGGTTCAAGGACTCGTACATCTTCGACCCGAAGACCGAGACCTACAGCAAGACCAACGACCTCAACGACGGCCACTGGTACCCGTCGGCGACCGAGCTGGGCAACGGTGACGTCATCTCCTTCGGCGGTCTGCGCGAGGACTCCACCGGCTCGGTGACAGCCGAGTACTGGTCGGACAAGGACCAGCAGTGGCTGCCGCTGTGGAAGGTGAACCAGACCTGGTCGTACTGGGGTCTGTACCCGTCGATGGTCCTCATGCAGGACGGCCGCCTCTTCTACACGGGCAGCCATGTCTTCGGCAACAACATCCCCGGCACCGGCTCGGCGGTCTACGACTACAACGCCAACACGGTCACCCAGATCCCGGGGCTGCAGAACAAGGACCAGCGGGACCAGTCGGCGAGCGTGCTGCTGCCTCCGGCGCAGGACCAGAGGGTCCTCACCCTCGGCGGCGGCAACATCGACTCCAACCCCGACGGCAACCGCCTCACCGACCTGATCGACCTCAAGCAGGCGAACCCGTCGTACGTCGCAGGTCCCCCGCTCCCACAGGGCACCGTCGACCTGGGAGCCGGCAAGGTCGCCGAGACGGGCAACCAGGGCAAGATGTACGTCTCAGCGGTGCTGCTGCCCGACGGCAAGGTCCTGGAGACGGGCGGCGCCCTGCACAACCGCGCCGACCCGGTGTACGAGTCCTCGATCTACGACCCGGGCACGAACACCTTCGACCCGGTGGCGGCCGACCCTGAGGCCCGCGGCTACCACTCCTCCGCGTTCCTCCTGCCCGACGGCCGGGTGATGGCCACCGGCGACAACCCGGGCAACGGCACCTGGAACCACAACGTGTCGATCTACACACCGCCCTACCTCTACAAGGGCAGCCGCCCGACGATCACCTCGGTGATCAACCAGGAGTGGAAGTACGGCGACACCCAGCGGATCACGGTCGACCGGCCCATCGCCAAGGCCGAGCTGATCCGCCCGGCCGCGGTCACCCACTCCTCCGACCCGAACCAGCGCTTCGTCGACCTGCCGCTGTCCGTCGACGGCAACAACGTCGACCTGAACGTGACGAGCAACCCCAACCTGGCCCCGCCCGGCTGGTACATGCTCTTCGCGGTGGACGCGGGCGGCGTGCCGTCGGTGGCCAAGTGGGTGCACCTGCAGGGGCCGGCCGCGCTGAGCGCCTCGGCCGCCTCCCCGCACGTCCACTCCTTCGCCGACTCCCTGTCGGGCAAGGTCTCCGGGCCGGGCAGGAAGCGGACGTCGCAGAAGGTCAGCCCGACGATCTCCGGCTGCGACCGGCACTACGGCTCGGTCAACGTGTGCGTGCCGACGGTCTTCCCGCCCCAGGTGAAGAAGACGACCGCCGCCCGCTGCACCTGGCTGAAGCAGAACCACTACGGCCGCCTCAAGGTCAACGGCGGTGACGACCCGCTGGGTCTCGACCGCAACAGGGACGGCGTGGCCTGCGGGAGGGGAGACACCCGCAGGGCTTAGCCCCGGCCGGCGAGGGCGCGCTCCACGATGGCTTCCAGCTGGTCGTGGTGCGCGCCCTTCCAGTAGGCGCGGCCGCATTCCGTGCACTGGGCGAAGACGTCGTACGAGCGTTGCGTGCCGCCCTTGAGCCGGTCGGCCACCTCTTCCTTGGTGGCGTCCTTCAGCAGGCCGTTGCAGGCGGTGCAGCGGGTCCAGGGGCGCAGGTCGGGGGCGAAGCGGTCGAGGACGTCCTGCAGCTGGTCGTCGGGGCGGGTGCTGTAGACGTACGCCCCGGCCCACAGCTCGCGGCGGCGCAGCAGGCCCCGGTCGCGGCTGAGCATGACCCGCTTCTCCGCGGCCGAGCGGGAGGCCAGCGCCGGGTCGCCGATGTCGGTCGACTCGTACGCCGTGTCCACACCGAGCAGCCGCAGCCGGCGGGCGAGGGTGCCGAGGTGGACGTCGAGGAGGAAGCGGAGCGGGGCGCCGGGGACCTGCTGGGGGCGCTGCACGGCACGGACCGAGACACGCTCGTCCGCCGCCGGGATGTGGGACGGCGGCACCTCGCGGCCGTCCACCACCAGGGCGCCGACCTCCGTCAGCGGGATCCCGAGGGACTCGACCACATGGCCGAGGGTCGAGACGCCGTCCGTGCCCAGGGCGCTGGCGCCCGCCCGCCGCACGGGCGGCACGAACAGGTGCAGGGCGGGGGCGACTTCGACGTGGATCTCGGGTCCGTTCACATCGTCAGGATCGCACGGGGCCGGGCCGGGGCCTCAGGGTTTTTCGGCGGGGAGGCCGTGTTCCAGGACGTTCAGGGTGCGGTCGACGAGGCTCTCGTAGTCGTCCCGCTGGCCGTGCTCGGCCCAGTACATGGACGTCTCCATCAGGCCGCCGATCAGCGACATGGCGTAGACCCGCACCTCCAGGCTCTCCGGATCGCGGCCGGTGCGCTGGCCGATGGCCTGGCAGAGCATGCGGCCGGTCACCGACATGCTCTCCATCATGCGCGAGCGCACCGCGGGGACCTGGACCATCAGGTGCGTCCGCAGCCGCAGGATCCGCTCGTCCTCGTCGACAGCCTGCCGGACGGCCCGCCGCAGCACGTACCGGAGGGTGTCCGCCCAGGGTTCCTCCGCGGGCCGCTGCCTGATCTCCTCCAGGATGAACGGGTCGTACTCGTCGGTGAGGACGATGTCCTCCTTGGTGGGGAAGTAGCGGAAGACGGTCGACGGCGACACCTCCGCCCGGTCGGCGATCTGGTCGATCGTCGTGGCGTCGTACCCCTGCTCCTCGACCAGGGCGTACGTCGCCGCGCGGATCGCCTCACGGGTCTTGATCTTCTTGCGTTCGCGCAGACCGAGGCGGGGGCGGTCGGCGGCGGAGTTGGAGGCGGGGGAGTGAGCGGCCGTCATGCCCGTCATTGTCCGGCATCTCCCGCGGGGGCGGCCACGGCCGGGGCCCCCTGGCGTTCCGTGCGCCGCGCGGCCGGGGTGTTCGGCAGGAACGCCGCCGCCAGCAGCGCGGAGACCAGGGAGGCAACGCCGCACACCAGCAGGACCACGCCCATGCCGTGGACGTACGCGCCGTTGGCGGAGGCGGCGAGGTGGGCGGAGCCCGTCTTCTCGGCGATCAGATGCGCGGCGACCACCGAGTCCCCGGCCGTGTGGGCGGCCGGTGCGGGCAGGCCGGTCACGTCGAGCCGGTCGCGGAAGACGCCTGCCAGCAGGCTGCCGAGCAGGGCGATGCCGATCGCGGAGCCGACCTGGCGCAGGGTCATCAGCAGGCCGGATCCGCTGCCGGCCCGGTCGCGGGGCAGGGTCGCGAGGGCACCGGTCATGGCCGGTACGAGCGCGCAGCCGAAGCCGAGTCCGGCGATGGTGAGCCACAGCGCGGTGAAGCCGTAGCCCGAGTCCGTCGTCGTACGGCTGCCGAGCAGGGCGGCGAAGGCCAGCACCACCAGGCCCGCGCTGACCGTGGCGCGCGACCCGAAGCGGTCGGCGAGCGGGGGAGCGAGCTTCGCGGCGACGGACAGGCCGAGGACCATCGGCAGCATCCGGACGCCGGTGCCGAGGGTGTCGTTGCCGAGGACGGCCTGGAGATAGGGCGGCAGCACGAACATCAGGCCGGACAGCACGAACATCACGAGGGTCGCGGCGACGGTGTTGAGCAGGAAGCCGCGCTGGGCGAGCAGGCTCATGTCCAGCATGGGGCGCCGGACCCGGCGCGAGCGCAGCACCAGCCCGGTGATCAGGACCGCGGCTCCCGCGAACATGGCGAGGACCAGCGGATCGCCCCAGCCTCGGTCGGGGGCCTCGATGATCGCGTAGATGAGGGCGCCGAGTCCGGCGGTGGTGAACACGGTGGAGAGGGAGTCGATCGCGGGGGTGGCCGGGTCGCGGGTTTCGGGCAGCAGCAGGACGCAGGCGAGGATGCCGAGCGCGACCATCGGGATGTTGATCAGGAAGACCGAGCCCCACCAGAAGTGGTCGAGCAGCCAGCCGCCGATGATCGGGCCCAGCGGCAGGCCCAGGGCCGAGCCGGTGGAGACGAGGCCGAGGGCCTTGCCCTGCTCGTCGGGCGTGAACAGGGACGGCAGCACGGACATCGCCAGCGGCGTGATCAGCGCGGCGCCGACACCCATGACGGTGCGGGCGGCGATCACCCAGTCCACGTCCCCGGCCAGGGCACCCATGAGGGAGCCCGCCAGGAAGATCCCGAGTCCGGTGATCAGCATCCGTCGCCGTCCGAACCGGTCACCGAGCAGTCCGGCCGGGAGCATCAGCGCGGCGAACACGACGACGTACGCGTCCGCCATCCACTGCTGCTGACCGGTGGTGGCGCCGAGCTGCTCCGCCATGGTCGGCAGCGCCACATTGAGGATCGTCATGTCGAAGCCGAGCGTGAGCATGCTCGCGACCAGGGCCCCGAGGGCCCACCAGCGGCGGGGGTCGTGCCGCGTCTCGTCGGTCTGGGTGACAGCAACCATGAAATGAGAGTAGCTCTCAAAAGATGGCCGCCGTCAATAGGGATGTGCTGTCATGGCATGAAAAACGGCCACGGCAGGAGTGCCGTGGCCGGAAAGAGGCTCGCTCGGAAGGGTTATGCGTGCTGGTACGCCACCAGCGAGATACCCACGTAGTGGACGACGAACGCGGCGAGCGTGAAGGAGTGGAAGACCTCGTGGAAGCCGAACCAGCGCGGTGAGGGGTTCGGGCGCTTGATGCCGTAGATCACGCCGCCCGCGCTGTAGAGGAGGCCGCCGACGATCACCAGGACCAGGACGGCGATGCCGCCGGTGCGCATGAAGTCGGGCAGGAAGAAGACGGCCGCCCAGCCCATCGCGATGTAGCAGGGGGTGTAGAGCCAGCGCGGGGCGCCGACCCAGAAGACGCGGAAGACGATGCCCGCCGCGGCCGCGGCCCAGATGCCCCACAGCAGCCACTGGCCCTTGGCGCTGGGCAGCAGCAGCATGGTCAGCGGCGTGTAGGTGCCCGCGATGATCAGGAAGATGTTGGCGTGGTCGAGGCGGCGCAGGACGCCGTCCATCCGGGGGCTCCAGTTGCCCCGGTGGTACAGGGCGCTGACGCCGAAGAGCAGGCATGCCGTCAGGACGTAGATCCCGCAGGCGATGCGGCCTCTGGTGGAGTCGGCGAGGGCGGTGAGTACCAGCCCCGCGATGAGTACGGCCGGGAACATGCCGAGGTGCAGCCAGCCGCGGAGCCTGGGCTTGACCGGATGCGGCAGGGAGAGCGCGCTGGGACCACGGCCGGCGGCCGGCGAGTCCGTGGGCGCGTCGGGGACGGGCGCAGTCATGCGGGGCATGGTACCTACGGCCCCGTAAGTCGCGTGTCAGGGCGCCCTTGTGAGTGGCCGTACGCAAAAGGTCCTTCTGCTGAACTCCACGTGCACGCAAAGAATCACGGAAACCGTGGGATTCCTCACGTTGCTCACCTGTGATGCCCTCTGGACAGATGGGCACTAGAATCGGATGATCAAATGAGTGCGGTCGGCACCGGATGAGCAGCTACGAAGCGTCCGGGTCGCAGCCCCCACGGGGCGACAAGACAAAAAATCCCTCATTTAGGAGCGATCGTGGCGCGCGACATCGCGGCTCCCACCGGCATCCCCACCAACCACCAGGAACTGATCTCGTGGGTCAACGAGATCGTCGAACTGACCCAGCCGGACAGCGTGGTCTGGTGTGACGGATCCGAGGCCGAGTACGAGCGACTGTGCGAGGAGCTCGTCGGCAAGGGGACCTTCAAGAAGCTCGACCCGATCAAGCGCCCGCACTCCTACTACGCCGCCTCCGACCCGACCGACGTCGCGCGCGTCGAGGACCGGACCTTCATCTGCTCGGAGAAGGAGGAGGACGCCGGCCCGACGAACCACTGGATGGCCCCCGCGCAGATGCGCGAGGTCTTCGCCGGTGAGAAGGGCGTCTTCCGCGGCTCGATGCGCGGCCGCACCATGTACGTCGTCCCCTTCTGCATGGGCCCGCTCGGCTCCAAGCTCTCCGCCATCGGCGTGGAGATCACCGACTCCGCATACGTCGCCGTCTCCATGCGCACCATGACCCGCATGGGCCAGGCCGTCCTCGACGAGCTGGGCGACGACGGCTTCTTCGTGCGCGCCGTGCACTCGGTCGGCGCCCCGCTGGAGCCCGGCCAGGCGGACGTCCCGTGGCCCTGCAACCAGACCAAGTACATCTCCCACTTCCCGGAGACCCGCGAGATCTGGTCGTACGGCTCCGGCTACGGCGGCAACGCGCTGCTCGGCAAGAAGTGCTACGCCCTGCGCATCGCCTCCGTCATGGCCCGCGACGAGGGCTGGCTGGCCGAGCACATGCTGATCCTCAAGCTCACCCCGCCGCAGGGCGAGTCCAAGTACGTCGCCGCCGCCTTCCCGAGCGCCTGCGGCAAGACCAACCTCGCCATGCTGGAGCCCACGATCTCGGGCTGGACCGTGGAGACCATCGGCGACGACATCGCCTGGATGCGGTTCGGCGAGGACGGCCGGCTGTACGCGATCAACCCCGAGGCCGGCTTCTTCGGCGTCGCGCCCGGCACCGGTGAGCACACCAACGCCAACGCGATGAAGACGCTGTGGGGCAACGCGGTCTTCACCAACGTCGCGCTCACCGACGACGGCGACGTGTGGTGGGAGGGGATGACGGAGGAGACTCCGGCCCACCTGACGGACTGGAAGGGCCGGGACTGGACGCCGGAGTCCTCGGAGCCCGCCGCGCACCCCAACTCCCGCTTCACGGTCTCCGCCGCCCAGTGCCCGATCATCGCGCCGGAGTGGGAGGACCCGAAGGGTGTGCCGATCTCGGCGATCCTCTTCGGCGGCCGCCGCGCCACCGCGGTGCCGCTGGTGACGGAGTCCTTCGACTGGAACCACGGCGTGTTCCTCGGCGCCAACGTGGCGAGCGAGAAGACCGCCGCCGCCGAGGGCAAGGTCGGCGAACTGCGCCGCGACCCCTTCGCGATGCTGCCGTTCTGCGGCTACAACATGGGCGACTACATGGCCCACTGGATCAAGGTCGGCAAGTCCGCGGACGCGGCGAAGCTGCCGAAGATCTACTACGTCAACTGGTTCCGGAAGAACAACGAGGGCAAGTTCGTCTGGCCGGGCTTCGGTGAGAACAGCCGCGTCCTGAAGTGGATCGTGGAGCGCCTGGACGGCAAGGCCGAGGGCGTCGAGACCCCGATCGGCATCCTGCCGACCCGGGACGCGCTGGACACCAACGGCCTGGAACTGGCCGAGTCCGACCTGGAGTTCCTGCTCACGGTCGACAAGGACGTCTGGCGCGAGGAGGCGGCCCTCGTCCCCGAGCACCTCAACACCTTCGGCGACCACACGCCGAAGGAGCTGTGGGACGAGTACCGGGCGCTGGTCGAGCGTCTGGGCTGAGCCCCGCACGAAAAGACTCCGCGGCCGGTCCTCGGATGCCCTGACCAGCGATCGTCACGGCCGGCCGCGGTGACGGCACCAAAGGGCCCGGGGCCCGCCTGTACAACGGCGTACGGGCGGGCCCCGGGCTCCTTCGTGTGCCGCGGCTGCGCGGGCTCACGCCCGGCGGTGCAGCAGCATGTAGCCGTCCTGCAAGGCCACCAGGTCGTACCCATTGCGGCGGTCGGCGGCCAAGCGCCGCTGCTCCTCCTCGACGCCGAGCGGCTGGCCCGGCCACCATCGCTGGTCGGCCGGCACCCAGGTGTCCACCATGACCCACTGGGGATCGGGGCGGCTGCCGGTGGAGCCGTAGAGGCCGACGCTCGTACGGTCGGCGAGCTGGGGTACCAGATGGTCGGACGTCTGGACCGTGGCGCCGTCGGGGATCATGGCCAGCAGACGGCGGGCGACGATGACGCGGGAGTCGGTTCGCCAGGTGTCGGGCTGCACCAGCTGGAACAAGGGGAAGCTCGGAAGGATCATGAGGGTGATCGCGGCGGAGCCCGCGAGGTAGCGGCGCAGGCCACGTCCGCTCGTCCCGCGTCGCACCAGGGCGTCGACGAAAGCCGCGAAGACGATCGGCATCAGGACCAGCGAATAGTGGAAGCTGGTCCCCCAGTGCAGGTTGTTGCTGGACGCGAAGCGCCACACCAGCGTGGGCAGGGCGACCCACAGCAGGGGCGATCGCATCGCCAGGAACAGGGTGGGAGCCAGCAGGAGGGCAAAGGTCGTCACCTTGGGCAGGGGGGTGACGAGACCGATGGTGCCCTGGTCGAGCAGATCCAGCAGACTGCCCCCGCCGCCTCCGGTCGCCCCGTGGCCACCTGTGGCGGGACCCTGCACCAGAGACCAATAGGCGAAGGACCCGCCCGGGTTGAAGGCCGGCAGGACCACGAACAGAGCCAGCGCACTCCCGGCAAGGCCGGCCACAGCCGTGAGCAGTCCGAGTCTGCGGTCGCCTCGCCAGGCGATGACGAGGCCGATGACGAGAACCGTGAGCCCGAGGTCCTCCTTCACGAGCAGCAGGGGCAGGGCCCAGCATGCCGCGGCGGTCAGCCGGCCGCTCCCGAGGGCGGTCAGCGAGAGCACCAGGAGCGGAGCGGCGAATGCCACTTCGTGGAAGTCGTAGCCGACCGTGCTCGCGATTCCCCAGGAAAGCCCGTAGCAGGCACCGATCGCCGCGCCGGCCAAGGGGCCCAGGGCTCGGCGCGCCCAGAGAGCCAACGGGACGACGCTCAGGGCGAGAAGCGCGGCCTGTACGACAAGGAGTGTCTCCGCTCCCTGCCACACCCGGTAGAAGGGCGCCACAAGCGCCAGGATCGGAGAGAAGTGGTCCCCCAGGACGGGAAAGTCCTGGCCCTTCACCTCGGAGACCGGCAGGTGTCCTTCCGCGTACGAGCGCACGACCTGTTGGAAGATTCCCAGGTCGTAACTGCTCGTGAACATGCGCTGGTGGAGTCGCAGTGACACCGCCGCGTACATCACGAACAGCGCTCCCGCCATGGCCCAGACCCACCATGTGCCATCGAAGCGGCCTTTGCGCGGTGGTTCGGCCACCGCCGTTTTGTCACGAGTCTGTTGTTGCGCAGGAACTGTCGCGCCGTTGACGAGCGGTGTCTGCATCGGGAACCCCCTCGGGAAACAGAGACGTGCGGCCATCAAGATGCCAGCACCATGCGGCATTTGGACACGAGCGAACTCCCGTGTGCCGAGAATCCACCGAATGGCCGACCGGCCGGTCCCCGCTTTTCGCCGCTTACGCCGTCCGTCGCGTGTAATGGTGGCACCGATAGGCAATCCACCTATGGTGCTGCCATGCGCGGAATTCTCCTGGCCGGGGGCACCGGTTCGCGACTGTGGCCACTGACCCACTCGGTGTCGAAACAGCTGCTGCCGGTCTTCGACAAACCGATGGTCTATTACCCGCTTTCCACACTGGTGATGGCCGGTGTGCGCGACATCCTTGTCATCACCACATCCGAAGACCAGTACCAGTTCCGTCGCTTGCTCGGCGACGGCCGCCAACTCGGCCTGCGGCTCCAATACATGGCACAGGAGCGCCCGGAAGGCATTGCCCAGGCGTTCCTCCTGGGGGCCGACTTCATCGGCGACGAGTCGGTGGCCCTGATCCTGGGCGACAACATCTTCTACGGGAGCGGCCTCGGTACCCGGCTGGCCCGCCACGACGACCTCAAGGGCGGAAGAGTGTTCGCCTACCCGGTCGCCAACCCCTCGGCCTACGGCGTCGTGGAGTTCGACGCGTCGGGCCGGGCACTGTCCATCGAAGAGAAACCGGCCCGGCCGAAGTCCCGCTACGCCGTGCCCGGCCTCTACTTCTACGACCGTCACGTCGTGGAGGTGGCCCGCGGTCTGCGACCCAGCGCCAGGGGCGAGTTGGAGATCTCCGACCTCAACCGGGTCTATATGGAGGCCGGGACGCTGCAGGTCACCCGGCTGGACCGCGGCACCGCATGGCTGGACACCGGAACCTTCACTTCCCTGATGCAGGCGTCCGAGTTCGTCCGGGTGATCGAGGAGCGCCAGGGCTTCAAGGTCGGGTGCGTGGAGGAAGCGGTGTGGCGTGCCGGCCTGATCGACGACGACCGGCTCCGGGAACTGGCCCGGCCCCTGCTCAAGAGCGGATACGGCCACTACCTGCTCGGGCTGCTGGAGGACTACCGGCAAGTCGTCGTGCCGCAGAGAGCCGGCGAAGCGCGCCACGAGGAACCGACGAGCCGTCCCTGAACCGAATGCGCGGCGGAAAGGAGCATTCACATGGAGCCACTTGGCATCGAAGGGGCCTGGGTGGACACGCCCAAGGTGTTCACGGACCCCAGGGGCAGATTCCATGAGTGGTTCAAGGGAGAACAGTTTCGTGAGACCACCGGCCAGGGACTGCGGCTTGAGCAGGCCAACTGCTCGCGCTCCGTTCTCGGCACTCTCCGCGGCATCCACTACGCAGCGGCCCCACCGGGCCAGGCCAAGTTCGTCACCTGCGTCAGCGGCGCCGTCCTCGACGTGGTGGTCGACATCCGTATCGGCTCGCCGACCTTCGGCAAATGGGAAGCGGTCGGGCTCGATGACACGGCGCACCGCTGCGTCTATATCTCGGAAGGCCTGGGCCACGGCTTCATGGCCCTGGAGGACAATTCGACCGTCGTCTACCTCTGTTCAGCGGGATATGCGCCGCACCGTGAATACGGGATCAACCCGCTCGACCCCGATTTGGCCATCGCATGGCCCGAGGAACTCGTCCCGAAACTTTCCGGCAAGGACGCCGCCGCGCCCACGCTGGAGGAGGCCGGGCGGCAAGGTCTGCTGCCTTCCTTCGAGGACTGCGTCGCGTATCGCGGAGGGCTCGCCGAGGGAATCCGTGAGGAAGACACAGAGAAAGTAGGTTCATTGAGGCCGCACGGGTGATCCTCACGCAACTCGTGGCGTGACCCGTGACCTTTCAATTGCCGCGAGTTTAAAAATAGATCTGTCCGTAGCAGAGGCGACGTGACGCGCATGCGAAAAAGCGCACCGGGTGCGCGCGCTTGCGGTCTGACTCCCCCCAAGTTACTGAGGAAGGTTCTCTTGAACCGTCGAACGATCCGAAGTTCACGCCTGAGGTCCGCCACACTGGTGACCGCAGGCGCTCTCGCGGTGGCGCTCAACGTTGGGCAGAGCTCGGTGGCCATCGCCGACGCGATCCACAGGTCGGGCTCTGTGCCCCAGGCGGCGTCCAGCAGCACGAACGAAGACATGGCCGGCGGCAGGGGCGGCGACCGGGGCCCCCAGGGCCCCGCAGGCAAGCCGGGCAAGCCCGGCAAGCGGGGTCCGCAGGGACCCCAGGGAGCCCAGGGCGCGCAGGGTGCCCAGGGCGCGCAGGGTGCCCAGGGCGAGCAGGGTCCGCAGGGTCCGCAGGGTGCGCAGGGCGCCCAGGGTGCGCAGGGCGAGGGTACCCAGGGACCGCAGGGTCCGCAGGGACCGCAGGGTGCGCAGGGTGCGCAGGGTGCTCAGGGTGCGCAGGGCGCGCAGGGCGCTCAGGGCGCCAGCGGCGTCCACACGTACTACAAGAGCGCTACCGTCGACTCGAACGTGCACCACGTGGAAGTCTTCTGCGACACCGGCGACGTGGCCACCGGCGGCGGATACGAGGTCGAGCCGGGCGGCGTCCAGATCTCGATCAACAGGCCCCTCCCCGCCGTTGCTGTCCCGCCCGGTGGTCCTCTCCCTGATGGAACCATCCCCCACGGGTGGCAGGCCGGGACCCCGGCTACCTCGGCCACGCCTCCTGGCGCCACCTCCACGATCACTGCCTACGTGGTCTGCAACGCCTCCTGAATCCCGCGCGAGCGGCAGTTCCGTTCTGGTCGGCCGCTCCACATGGGAACTAGTGACGGTGCCCCGAGACTTCGGCCTCGCGGGCACCGTCCGCATGTGCCCGCATCCCCGACGCAGCAAGACACCTGGAGAATCATGCGCGTCCTCGTAACCGGTGGTGCTGGATTCATCGGTTCGCAATACGTCCGCCGACGGCTGAGCTCGGACCCGTCGGCGCGGGTCACCGTCCTGGACAAACTCACCTACTCGGGGGTAGAGCAAAATCTGGCCCCGGTGGCGGGGCATCCGGGCTACACCTTCCTCCACGGCGACATCTGTGACCCGGATGTGGTCGACCAGGTGATGGCGGGCCACGACGCGGTGGTCCATTTCGCCGCCGAGTCGCACGTGGACCGGTCGATCGACGGGGCCGGTCCGTTCGTCCGCAGCAATGTGATGGGCACGCAGGTGCTCCTGGACGCGGCCCACCGGCACGGTGTCGGCCGCTTCGTCCACGTCTCCACCGACGAGGTCTACGGCTCGATCGGCGAAGGCTCATGGACCGAGGAGTGGCCCCTGGCGCCGAACTCCCCCTACTCCGCGTCGAAAGCCGGCTCCGACCTGCTGGCGCTCGCCTACCACCGCACCCACGGCCTGGACGTCGTGATCACCCGGTGCTCCAACAACTACGGGCCGTACCAGTTCCCCGAGAAGGTAATCCCGCTCTTCATCACCAACCTCATCGACGGGAAGACGGTCCCCCTCTACGGAGACGGCCGCAACATCCGCGACTGGGTGCACGTCCTTGACCACTGCCGGGGCATCGACCTGGTCCTGCACGGCGGCAGGGCCGGGGAGGTCTACAACATCGGCGGCGGGACCGAGCTGAGCAACCACAAGCTCACCGGACTGTTGCTGGACGCGACCGGCGCGGGCTGGGACCGGGTCGAGTACGTGGCTGACCGCAAGGGCCACGACCTGCGCTATTCGCTGGACGACAGCAAGATCCGGGAGCACCTCGGCTATGTCCCGCAGGTGTCCTTCACGGAGGGGCTGGCCGACACGGTCGCCTGGTACCGCGCACACCGCTCCTGGTGGGAGCCGCTCAAGAAGAGGGCCGAGCTGCGATGACCACGAGCTGGCTGGTGACCGGTGCACGCGGCCTCCTCGGCCAGGACGTGCTGGCCGAGCTCGCCGCCGATCCGGAGGCCACGGTGACGGGACTGAGCCGGGACGGGCTCGACATCACCGACCCGACAGCCGTCCGCGCCGCCGTCACCGATCACCGAGTGGTCGTCAACTGTGCCGCATGGACGGACGTCGACGGCGCCGAGCGGTCCGAGGCGGCGGCCACGGCCGTGAACGGCACGGGCGTCCGCCACCTCGGACGCGCGTGTGCAGACGCCGGCGCCGTCCTGCTGCACATCTCCACCGACTACGTGTTCCCGGGCGACGCCCGCCGTCCGTACCCGGAAGACGCGCCGACGCGGCCCGTCAACGCATACGGGCGAAGCAAGTTGGCGGGGGAGCGGGCCGTCGTCGAACTGCTCCCGCACACCGGCTACATCGTGCGCACTGCCTGGCTGTACGGCTCTCACGGCCCGAACTTCGTGGCCACCATGCTCGAACTTGCCGCCCGGCGGGAGAATTTGGACGTGGTGGCCGACCAGCACGGTCAGCCGACCTGGTCCCGGGCGCTCGCCCGGCAGCTGGCCGCGCTCGGCCGCGCCGCGCTGACCGGACGGGCACCGGCCGGCATCTACCACGGCACGGCGGCTGGCCGCACCACATGGTGCGGTCTGGCGCGTGAGACCTTCCGGCTCAGCGGACTCGATCCCGAGCGGATCCGCCCGGTCGGCTCGGACAAGTTCCCGCGTCCGGCCGTCCGCCCGGCCTTCGGTGTCCTCGGTCACGGCAACTGGCTGCGGGCCGGTCTGGCGCCCCTTTCCCCATGGTGCGACCAGCTGACGGCCGCGCTGAAGGCGCCCGAGTTCGCCGCACTGGCCGCCGCGGCGCGCACCAGCACGCGGCGCACATGACAGGCGCCCGGCGGAACCTCGCGGTCCGCCGGGCGCCGTCCGAGCGCCAGGCACTCATCGGCTCACGGCGTCCCGGAACTCTTGCGGCACTTGGGAGAGGGACTTGGGATCGGCGGCGACCGCACGGCGGAACGCGGCCTCGGCCTCGCCCTTGCGGTTGTTCTCCGCCAGGAGCCGACCCAGTTGCAGTTGGGGCACTGTCGCCCTGGGATCGATGGCAGCGACACGCTTGAGGAGTTCAATGGCCCGGTCGGGGTCACTCGTTCTCAGCATGTACGCCTCGCTGTAGAGAGGGGACATGAAGTGCGGATCGATTTCGAGCGCCCTGTCGAATTCTGCCCGGGCATCCGCCGTCCTGCCGGACTGCTGATCGACGAGCCCGAGGCCGTACCAGGCACGTTTGTTCTGGGGGTCCAGTTCCAGAGCGTGCCGGTAGTCCCGGGCGGCCCCTGGGGAATCCTGCTGAATCTGGTGCTGAAGGGCGGACTTCAGCAGCGCGTCCACCGACTTCGCGCTCCGGGTCACTGAAGCGGCCTTGGATTCCGATGGCTCGGCCGACGGAGAATGAATCGCCCAGACGGTCACCCCGGTGGCAACCGCCGCCGCCGTGGCGAGCCCTGCCCACAATCTCGTACGTTTCACTTGGTCACTTTTCGTGAAGGTGGCGGACGGATCGAGTTCGCCTGTCTCAGGTCGTTGGCACCGACGTTACGAGGCGCCCTCGACAGTGCAGTCGTACGGCAGGCGCGAGGGGCGTTCAGTCCACTCGAATGCACGAGTCCTGAGAACGGTTGCGGCCCAGCCTCTTTGCGTGGCTTTCATCGGATGGATTGGATGTGGCCCGTGAAATCAACGGTCTGTCTCAACATGATCGTCAAAGACGAGGCTCCGGTGATCAGGCGCTGTCTCGAATCCGTACGGCCCCTGATCGACACCTGGGTCATCGTGGACACCGGCTCGACCGACGGCACGCAGGACGTCATCCGCGACGTCTACAGCGATCTGCCCGGCGAACTCCACGAACGGCCTTGGAAGGGGTTCGACGGCAGCCGTACCGAGGCGATCGAACTCGCTCGTGCCGGCGCGGACTACCTGCTCTTCATGGACGCCGACGACATGATGGAGGTGGCGCCCGGCGCTGTCATGCCCGATCTGACTCTCGACGCCTACCGGCTCAACGTCAGAAGCGAGCGCTACACCCACCGGCGCCGCGCCCTGGTCTCGACCCGGCTGCCGTGGCGGTACGTCGGTGTCCTGCACGAGTACCTCGACTGCGGTACGCAGTACAGCCTCGGGAATCTGGAGGGCGCCACCATCGTCGTCGTGGGCGGCGGGGGACGCAGCAGGGGAAAAAGCCAGCGGGAGAAGTACCTGGGAGATGTCGAGATCCTCCAGCAGGGGCTGCTCAAGGAGCCCGGCAACGAGCGCTATGTGTTCTACCTGGCCCAGAGTTGGCGCAACGTGGGTGAGTTCGAGAAGGCGATCGAAGCCTACGACCGCCGGGCGGGCATGGGCGGCTGGGACGAGGAGGTCTTCTGCTCCCGACTGTTCGCCGCACAGTTGGCCGAGAGGCTGGAGCGGCCGCCGGCGGAAGTGATGGACCGCTACCTCGGTGCGCACGAGAGTCGCCCCACACGCGCCGAAGCACTCGGTGAGCTCGCGCGCTGGTGCCGCCTCAACGGGCAGCGATGGCCGCTCGCCCACCTGTTCGCGCGACAGGCGGCGCGCCTCCCCTGTCCGAGGGCCGACCACCTGTTCGTCGAGCCCGACTGGTACCACTGGCGCGCACTCGACGAACTCGGGGTGTCCGCCTACTGGGTGGGGGAGTACGAGGAATCGGAGGACTGCTGTGAACGCCTGCTTGCAGGCAACAAGTTGCCCGCCGAACATCGTGACCGCGTGCTCCAGAACCTGGAGCTCTCACGACGCCACCTGCGCTCGAGGCAGCTCGTCGGGGCGAAGCAACGCGTTGGAGTCTGAAGCGATGTGAGTCCGGCCCACAGACGTCGAGGGCGCCCGGTGGAACCTCAGGTCCACCGGGCGCCCGCTGTTTCGGACGGCCTAGACGAGCAGCTTTCCGCCGTGCCGTGCGGTGCCGTCCTTCATCGCGATGAGGTTGGCGACCACGTACGAGATGTCGTTCTTGGAGTGCCACTCGCTCGGGAAGTAGGTGACCAGACGCGATGACTGGAACCGGGCCTCGAGGTCCGGCACGAAGGCGCGGTACTGGTCGTCCGTGTAGTACCAGAACGAGTTCTCGTTGTAGTAGGCGGTGTGCGTCGGGTCCTGGTAAGCGCCGCGGCCGTCGGAGCTGGGCGTCATGGTGAGGAGCATGCCGCCGGGCGCCAGCAGCCGGTACAGCTCGTTGATCAGCGGCACCTTGGCGGGGACGTACTCAAGGAAGTCCACCGCCCGCATCAGGCCCACGGAGCCGTCGGGCAGGTCCAGCTTCCCGGGCAGGGTCGCGACGATGTCGACACCGTCTCCCGCCCGCTGGTCCACGCCGACGTAGCCCGGCGGCTTCCGGCGGGCGGCGCCGAGGTCCAGCGCGATCAGTCCGCGCCGGTAGGTCCAGGCGAGGGCGTTGGCCTCGATGTACTTGTCGTACAGGGCGACCGTCTCGCGCTGGATGTGCGCATTGATCTCCGGGTCGCGCTGGGTGTTCCCGGCGTGCACCCGCTGCAGGTAGAGGCAGCGGTTGATGTGGTGGAAGTCGCCGAGGTGGAACAGGCGGCACATCAGGTCCTGGTCGTCCAGCACCGTGCGCGCGGCGTCGTACCCGCCGGCCTTCTCGTAGCTGTCCTTGCGGAACGCCCGCACGTGGTTGGGCGCGTACCAGATGTAGGCGACGTTGTGCGGGGTCGGCGCCAGGGAGACGACCTGCAGCAGCTTGCGGCCGTCGACCTTCACCTCTTCGTACTGCCAGCCGAACGTCTCGTCGAAGCGGCTGTCGTCCCGCTTCCCCTCCTCGGTGATCTGCGCGGTGTTGCTGTAGACGAACACGGCCTCGGGATGCTCGTCGAACGCCTTGCCGAGCTCCGCCAGGCACGCCTTCGCGAGCAGGTCGTCGTGGTCGAGTTCCACGAGGATCTCGCCGCGCGCCAGTTCGCAGGCCCTGCGCTTCGCGGCCCCCACGCCCTCGACGTCGTCAGCGATCTCGATGCGGACCCGGTCGTCCGGCCGCTCCGGCCGCCACCGGGCGCCGTTGTTGAGCAGGACGATCCATTCCCAGTCCGAACAGGTCTGTGCCTGCAGGGTTGCCAGGCACTCATCGAGGAAACGGGGCCGGTGGCTGGGGGTGAAGACGGAGAACCTCGGTGTCGCGGTCGACGTCATCTGTTGCTCCCTGCTTGGCTCGATGTCGGTGAGAGGGTTGAAGGGTCGGGAATCACCGGAATTCCTCCGGCACTTGGGAACGCAGTGACGGATCGGCGGCGATTGCGCGACGGAACTCGTCCGCGGCGTCCTTGTCACGGTTCTGCTGCGCCCGGATTCGTCCGAGGTGCAGATGTGCCGTGGCCGCATCGGGATTGCCGGCAATGACACGCTTCAGAAGTTCGCCGGCCTGGTCGGGATCGCTCGACTCCACCAGAAGCGCCTTGTTGAAGAGAGCCGATGTGAACACCGGGTCGATCTTCAGGGCCTTGTCGTAGTCGGCACGGGCATCGGCCGTCCGGCCGGCCTGGTGCGCCATGACTCCCAGGTTGTACCAGGCGTACTTGTTCTGTGGGTCCAGCTCCAGGACGCGCCGGTAGGTGCGGTCGGCCCCTTCGATGTCATGGTTCTGCTGCTGCGCAATGCCTGCCTGCAAAAGCGTATCGGCGTCCCGCAGGTTCTGGTCCGCCGATGACGGGGCCTTGGCGTCCGGGGGCGCTGCCGAGTAGGACATGACCGCCCACGACGTCACTCCGGTGGCAACTGCAGCCACAGCGACGAGTCCCACCAACAATTGCCTACGTTTCACTTTGTCACATCTCGTGGAATAGTGAGGGACGATGGGGTGTCGGAGTCCGAACCACCGTCATTTCCACCGACGTTACGAGGCAGTGGTGATGCGGCCGCCGTTTGGCGGGCATGAGGGACGCGCAGTCCACCCGAATGTACGTGTCGTATCACAAAAAAATGGCGCCCGGTCCGCGCGTCGCTGCGGGTGCACGCGGACCGGGGCCGACGAGGGGACCCCGGGGGAGGGGGGTCAGTGGGCCGCGCTGAGTTCCTTCGGGTCGGCCAGCGCGGCGGTGTGCGCGTCCATGCGTTCGGCGGACAGGATCGCCGCCGCCGTATCGGCGCGGGAGGCCGCGACGACGAGGGCGCGACCGGCGAGGGTGTGGGCCCGCTCGTGCAGGGCCGCCGGCCGGGAGTCGGGCCCGGTGCCGGTTGCGCGGGCCGGCGTACGCCCGCTGCGCAGCCTGGCCACCTGCTCGGCGAGCCGTTCGGCCGCCAGGTCCAGGTCGGCGGAGGGCGCGAGCGCCCGCAGCTCGTCCGTGACGGCGAGCAGGGCCGCGAGGTGTCCCGCGAGCTGGATGTCCAGCTCCTCCTCGCGCGACCGGTGGGGGAAGTCCGAGGTGGTGCCGGCCATCGTGCTGTGGACCGACTTGGTGCGGATCGGTTCGTACATGGGGATGGCCTCCTGTGCTCTGACAGGAAACCATCCTAGCTTGGATTTCGTCTAAAGTTGAGTCGTGTCACGGACTGCGGTCCGCCGGTCTCCGTCCGCTACGGCTGGCCGTACCCGTCCAGGAAGTTCCCGATCCGGGTCATCGCGTCCCGGAGATCGCCGACGGTCGGCAGGGTCACCACACGGAAGTGATCGGGCTCGGGCCAGTTGAAGCCGGTGCCCTGGACGACCATGATCTTTTCCCGGCGCAGCAGGTCCAGCACCATCTGCCGGTCGTCCTTGATCTTGAAGACCTTGGGGTCGAGGCGCGGGAAGAGATACAGCGCACCCTTGGGCCGTACGCAGGTCACGCCCGGGATCTGGGTGAGCAGCTCGTAGGCGACGTCCAGCTGCTCCTTCAGCCGGCCGCCCGGCAGCACCAGGTCGTTGATCGACTGGCGCCCGCTGAGCGCGGCGACCACGCCGTGCTGGCCCGGCATGTTGGCGCACAGCCGCATGTTGGCCAGGATCGTCAGGCCCTCGATGTAGGAGTCGGCGTGCGCGCGGGGGCCGGAGATCGACATCCAGCCGACGCGGTAGCCGGCCACCCGGTACGCCTTGGACATGCCGTTGAAGGTGAGGGTGAGCAGATCGGGGGCGACCTTGGCGGTCGGGACGTGCGTGGCGTCGTCGTAGAGGATCTTGTCGTAGATCTC
The DNA here is from genome assembly GCF_042892235.1 of Streptomyces sp. NPDC001816. Taxonomy (NCBI): domain Bacteria; kingdom Bacillati; phylum Actinomycetota; class Actinomycetes; order Kitasatosporales; family Streptomycetaceae; genus Streptomyces; species Streptomyces sp. NPDC001816. The sequence continues at coordinate 88,876 of NZ_JBIATY010000018.1, read as the reverse complement.
GTCGGAGCAGACCAGCAGGTTGTGCCGGCGGGCGATGTCCGTCAGCCCCTTGAGCATCGCCTCGTCGTAGACCGCGCCCGTGGGGTTGTTCGGGTTGATGATGACGATCGCCTTGGTGCGGTCGGTGACCTTGCGCTCGATGTCGGCGAGGTCGGGCATCCAGTCCGACTGCTCGTCGCAGCGGTAGTGCACCGCCGTACCGCCGGACAGCGAGACGGCCGCCGTCCACAGGGGGTAGTCGGGGGCCGGTACGAGGACCTCGTCGCCGTCGTCCAGCAGGCCCTGCATCGCCATCACGATCAGCTCGGAGACGCCGTTGCCGACGAAGACGTGCTCGACGTCGGTCTCGATGCCGAGGGTCTGGTTGTGCATGACGACCGCCCGGCGCGCGGCCAGCAGGCCCTTGGCGTCGCCGTAGCCGTGCGCGGTGGAGACGTTGCGGAGGATGTCCTCCAGGATCTCCGGCGGGCACTCGAAGCCGAAGGCGGCAGGGTTGCCTGTGTTGAGCTTCAGGATGCGGTGACCTGCCGCTTCCAGGCGCATCGCCTCCTCGAGAACCGGGCCCCGGATCTCGTAACAGACGTTGGCGAGCTTGGTCGACTGGATCACCTGCATGTCCGTGAGCTTACGGCCCGGTAACGCCTCACGGGTCGTGTTTTCCGACACGTGAGACGCGGAGCTTTGTGCTGTTATCGCCGGTAGCTGTCTCAGGAGTCACACACGTCTCTACAATTCCCGCCCATGGCCACCGATCGTGAGCACGGGGCGGAGACGTACGGCGCGCACGGAGCGGGCGGCGAGCCGGGGGCGCCGCCGAACGTCTACCACCCGCATGCCGCCCCGACCCCGTCGTACGAGGAGTACGCCGATCCTGCCGCCGCCCACGGCTGGCAGAACGCCTACGACGAGACCCGTGAGCTGCCCCAGGTGCCCGCGCCGGACGATCCCGCCGGGCCGCCCCCTCTCATACCCGGCGGCGGCCGGGCCGATCTCCGGCGCCGGAGGAAGCAGGGTGGCCGTCGCCGGGTGGCCGTCGCGGGGGTCCTCGGGGCGGCCGGTGTCGTCGCGGTGATCGCCGGTCTGACGGGCGGCTCGGGTTCCCCGGCCGGACAGCAGCCCGCGAAGGGCGGCCGGGTCTCCTCCGACGACTCCGCGAGCACGCGGCAGGACAGCGGCACGCCGAGCGCCACGGACACCGCAGGCACCCCGGGCGGGACCTCGCCGTCCCCCACTCCCACTCCCACGTCCACCGCCACCTCGGCGGGCGCGGCCACCTCTCCGGGCGCGAAGACCTCCGCCGCGCCCACGCCGACGGCGACTGCCCCGTCGGCGACCGCGACGACGACCGCGCCCAGCGTCCGGGGACATGGCCGCGGTGTCGGCAAGAAGCCTAGATCGTCCCAGGATTGACGTACCGTCAGTAAAACAGTTCGCATACAACTGCTTGCTCAGGCATGCCCCTCTCATGAGAATGCTCATGACAAGACAGTGGGCGGCCGGAAGATCTCCGGTCGCTTATGTCTGCAGAGGGGACCCCCACATGAACAAGCCTCTCCTGGCCGCGCTGTCCGCCCTGGCCATCGCCGGGCTCGGCGCGACCCCCGCCGTCGCCGCGCCCCAGGGCAAGACGGCAAAGGCGGTGACCGTCAGCTACGCCGGCACCGTCTCGCTCAGCAACTGCTCCGGCTCCGTCATCCGCTTCCCGAACTCCGCGGACAGCGACCCGGCGCTCGTGATGACCAACGGCCACTGCCTGGAGACCGGCTTCCCGGACCCGGGCGAGGTCATCACCGGCCAGTCCTCCAGCCGCAGCTTCGGCCTCCTGAACGCCTCCGGCAGCCGGATCGGCACGCTCCGCGCCAACCAGGTCGTCTACTCGACCATGACGGACACGGACGTCACGATCTACCGGCTGACCACCACCTACGCGGCGATCAAGAGCTCGTACGGCATCAGCCCGCTCACCGTGCAGAACACGCACCCGACCACCGGCACCGCCATCAAGGTCGTCTCCGGCTACTGGAAGCGGACCTACAGCTGCAATGTGGACGGGTTCGTGTACCGGCTGAAGGAGGGCGGCTGGACCTGGAAGGACTCGATGCGCTACACCTCCTCCTGCAACACCATCGGCGGCACCTCCGGCTCCCCGGTGATCGACACGGCCACCGGCAACGTCGTCGCCGTCAACAACACGGGCAACGAGGACGGCGAGAGCTGCACCGAGAACAACCCGTGCGAGGTGGACGAGAGCGGCAACGTGACCGTCCGCAAGGGCATCAACTACGCCGAGGAGACCTACCAGATCCCGGCCTGCTTCACGACCGGCAACAAGCTCAACCTGAGCGCCTCCGGCTGCACCCTGCCCAAGCCGTAGTGCCCGCGGGCCGGGCGGTCACACCGGTGTACGGCGCACCGCCCGGCCCGCCAGTACGTCCGTTCGCCGGCCGTCCTCGATGACGAACCTGCCGTCGACCAGGACGTACGGGATCCCGGTCGGGAGCGTGCGGGGCTCGGCGAAGGTCGCGCCGGGCGACACCGTCCGCGGGTCGAAGAGCACCAGGTCGGCCCGGTATCCCTCGCGCACCAGCCCGCGGTCCGGCAGTCGCAGCCGGGCCGCGGGCCGCGCCGTGAGGTGCGCGACGCACTCCTCCAGCGTCAGCACGCCCAACTCCCGTACGTAGTGCCCCAGATAGCGGGGGAAGGTGCCGTAGGCCCGCGGGTGCGGCTTGGCGCCCCGCAGGATGCCGTCCGAGCCGCCGGTGTGGGCGCGGTGCCGCATGATCGTGCGGACGTTCTCCTCATGGCCGACGTGCTGCAGGATCGTCGTACCGAGCCGGTCCTCGACCAGCAGGCGGCGGACGGTCGTCCAGGGACTCTCGCCGCGCAGGTCCGCCGACTCCCGGACCGTGCGGCCGACGTGGTCCGCCAGGGCCGGTGCGGTCACGCCGGAGATCTCGATCGTCTCCCACTCCACGGGCACGCCGTGGCAGCCGTCCGCGCCGGTCACCTCCAGGTCGTGCCGGATCCGCGCGGCGGTCGCCGGGTCGCCGAGCCGGGCCAGGACCCGCTCCGGGCCGCCCGCGCTCGCCCAGCTCGGCAGCAGCGCGGCCAGGGTGGTGGAGCCCGGGGTGTAGGGATAGGTGTCCAGCGTGATGTCCGCGCCGGAGTCGAGCGCGTCGTCGAGCAGGGCCAGCAGCTCGGGCGCCCGGCCCTCGTTCACGCCGAAGTTCAGCGTCGCGTGGGCCAGATGCAGCGGGCAGCCCGCCTCCCGGGTCAGCGCCACCATCTCGGCGTAGGCCTCCAGGGCGCCGGCGCCGTAGGACCGGTGGTGCGGGCAGTAGTAGCCGCCGTACTCCGCCACCACCCGGCACAGCGCGCTCAGTTCGGCGTCCGCGGCATACATCCCCGGCGTGTACGTGAGCCCCGAGGACAGGCCGACCGCGCCCTGCTCCAGCCCCTGTGCCACCAGGTGCCGCATCCGGTCGAGCTCCGCGGGCGTGGCCGGGCGGTCCTCCCAGCCGACGGCGAGCGCGCGGACCGTGCCCTGCGGGACGAGATAGGCGGCGTTGACGGCGATGCCCCGGTCCAGCCGGTCGAGATACTCGCCGACCGTCCGCCAGTCCATGTCGAGATCGTCGCCGTACCCGTTCCAGCCGGTGATCGCCCGCCGGACCTCCTCCAGCGTGCGGTCGTCCACGGGCGCGTACGAAAGACCGTCCTGGCCGACGACTTCGAGCGTGACCCCCTGCGCGGCCTTCGCACTGTGGTCGGGGTCGCGCAGCAGGGCCAGGTCGGAGTGGGCGTGCATGTCGATGAAGCCGGGGGCGAGGACGAGCCCCTCCGCCTCCAGCTCGAGCCGCGCCCGGGGCCGCTGACAGCCCGCCGCCGCGGCCTCCTTGACGATCGAGACGATCCGGCCGCCGTCGACCACGACATCGGCGCGGTAGGAGTCCGCACCGCTGCCGTCGACGACGTCCGCGTCACGGATGACGAGCTGCTCCATGGCTCTCCCCGGATCTCCAGAAGCCGGATCTCTAGAAGAACGTACGGATGAAGTCGACGACCGTCCCGTCCGCCTTGGCCACCGGGATCAGCTGCCACTTGTCGAACGACGTGCAGGGGTGGGACAGGCCGAAGCCGATCCAGTCACCGACCTCGACGTCCGCCTCGGGGCCGGTGCCCAGCCAGAGGTGCTGGTCGGACAGGGCGGTCACCTCGATGCCGGTCGCCGGGTGCTCGCGGCCGTCCCGGCGCACCACGTGGGCCACTGGGTGGTCGAGGTCGTAGGCGGCGTCCCGCTTGCCCGCGTTGACGAAGGCCTGCTCGGGGGACGGGCGGGAGACGACCTGCGCCCACAGCCGGAACGCGGGCTCCAACGCGCCCTCCTCGGGCACCCGGTTGAACGGGGTGAGCCTGCTGTAGTGCACGTCGTCGTGCGAGACGTACGCGCCCGAGCGGAGCAACTTAAGGACCGGCAAGGAGAGTTCGGGGATGCCGGCGAAGACGTCGGCGACCGCGTCGAACCACTCGCTGCCGCCCGCGCTCACCACGATCTCCTCGGCCCCGGCGAACCGCCCGGCCTTGTCGAACTCCGCCGCGAGCGCGACCATCCGGCCCAGCCAGGCCCGCACCGGCTCGGGGGCGGCGCCGGGCACCTGGGCCTCGTAGCCCGCCACGCCCACAAGACGCAGCGTCTGAACGCCCGCCACCGCGTCCGCGACAGCCCGCGCGTCCGCGTCCGTGCGTACACCGGTACGGGCACCCTCGCCCGCGCCCAGTTCCACCACGACGTCCACCGGGCGGGCGGCGCCGCGCAGGGCCGCGTCCATCAGCTCGACGCCGCGCACGGAGTCGACGTAGCAGACGAAACGGAAGTCGGGGTCGGCCGCCAGGTCGGCGGCGATCCGGCGCAGGGCCGCCGGGTCGACCAGCTCGTTGGCCAGGAAGATCCGCTCGATCCCGAACGCCCGGGCCACCCACACCTGGTGCGGCACCGCGAGGGTGATGCCCCACGCCCCGTGCTCGATCTGGCGCCGGAAGAGCTGGGGTGCCATGGACGTCTTGCCGTGCGGGGCGAAGGCGAGGCCGTGCCGGGCTGCGTACGTCTCCATGAGCCGCAGGTTGTGCTCCAGGCGCTCGGCCGAGAGCGCGAGCATGGGAGTGGTGAAGCCGTCGGTGAAGAGGTTGCGGCGCTCGGATGCCAGCTCGGCGACGGTCAGGCCCACGGCGTCCGGCGGGAGGCCCTTGAAGCGGTGGTCGACCCGTTCCTCGGCGAGGCGGGCGAGCGCTTCGGTGCCGGCTTCATGGGCCATGAGGCCTCCCCAATCTGGTGCGTTGCACCCTCTGCAACATTCATTGCGCATGTCGCTCACTGCTGTCTAACATCTCGGCCACGCGGGGTCAACGGACTCCCCCCACCGAGGAGCTACGACGATCGTGACCGCCACCGGAGCCCGCAACGCCCCCGACATTGTGGACGTAGTGGCGCTCGGCGAGTCCATGGTCACCTTCCTCCCCACCCGCCCGGGCCGCCTCGCCGACGTCCCCTCCTTCGAGCGCGGGATCGGCGGAGCCGAGTCCAACGTGGCCTGCGCGCTGGCGGCCTCCGGCCACTCCACGCGGTGGGTGAGCCGGGTGGGGGCCGACGGGTTCGGGGAACACCTGGTCGAGACGATCGGGGCGTACGGCGTCGACGTCGCCCACGTCCGCCGGGACGCGGCACGCCCGACCGGCCTGTACTTCCGCACGGCGGGGGACCGGGCGACGGACGAGCACGAGGTGGCGTACTACCGGGCGGGCTCTGCGGCTTCCGCGATGACGGTGGACAACGTGGACGTGGCGGCGGTGCGGGCGGGGCGGGTGCTGCACCTTTCGGGGATCACGGCGGCGTTGTCCGAGGGGTGCCTGGAACTTGTACGCGAGCTGGTGAAGCCCGGCGAGGGGCGGCCCTTGGTCTCCTTCGACGTGAACCACCGGCCCGGACTGTGGCGGGACGCCGACGACGCCCGGGTGCTGCTGGAGCTGGCGCGGGCGGCCGACATCGTGTTCGTGGGGCACGACGAGGCACGCCAGGCCTGGGGGCTGCACGGCGGCCGGGCCATCGTGGACGCGCTGCCCGGGCCGGAGATCGTGGTCGTGAAGCAGGGCAGGGGTGGAGCGGTCGCGTTCGACAAGAACACCGACGCAATGGAGGACGCCGACGGTACGGCAACCCTCGTCCGGGCGCCGCGGGTCGATGTCGTCGCCCACGTCGGCGCCGGAGACGCCTTCGCCGCGGGATTCCTCTCCGGCACCCTGCGTGGACTTCCGATGCGCGACCGCCTCCGGCACGGCCACCTCATGGCGGCAGCCACCCTCACCACCCCCGGCGACCTGGCTGCCCCGCCCGCCCGAAGCCACGCCGACCGCCTCGCCGCCCTGGACGACGACGCATGGGGGAGACTTCGACTCGGCCCCGGCTGGACGCAGGCCGACGAGGCCCCGGAGGAGGCGAACACCCCATGAGTCAGACCGTCGACCGTGCCCTGAGCATCCTGCCCCTGCTCGCCGAGGGCCCCGCCGACCTCGGCCAGGTCGCCGACCGGCTCGGCGTCCACAAGTCCACGGCGCTGCGCCTCCTGCGCACCCTGCACGAGCACGGCCTGGTCTACCGCCAGTCCGACCAGCGCTACCGCCTCGGCGCCCGCCTCTTCGCCCTCGCCCAGGAGGCGATGGAGAACCTCGACATCCGCGAGATCGCCCACCCCCACCTCGTCCGCCTCAACGAGCAGTGCGGCCACACCGTCCACCTCGCCGTGTACGAGGAGAACGAGGTGCTGTACATCGACAAGGTCGAGAGCCGCTACCCGGTCCGGATGTACTCGCGGATCGGCAAGCCCGTCGCCATCACGGTCGCCGCCGTCGCCAAGCTGCTCCTCGCCGACCTGCCCGAACCCGAGCGCCGCGCCCTCGCGGACAAGCTCGACTATCCCCTGTACACAGCCCGTTCCACCCCCAACGCCACCGCTTTCCTGCGGGAGTTGGAGCAGGTGCGCGAACAGGGCTGGGCCACCGACCTCGGCGGCCACGAGGAGTCCATCAACTGCGTCGCGGCCCCGGTCCGCGGCGCCGACGGCCGGGTGGTCGCCGCGATGTCGGTGTCCGCGCCGAACGTCGTCGTCACCGCCGAGGAACTCCTCACCCTGCTGCCGCAGGTGCGCCGTACCGCGGACGCGATCAGCGGCGAGTACTCCGGACGAACGCCGGTGAAGGGCACCCCCGAATGACCGAGTCGCCAGCGAAGGGCACCCCCGAATGACCGAGAAGATCGCGCTCACCCCGAAGACCCACACCACCCCGCCCGCGAAGTTCTCCCACGGCGTGAAGAAGGGCAACATCCTCCAGGTCGCCGGCCAGGTCGGCTTCCTGCCCGCCGAGGAGGGCAGGCCCCCGACGCCGGCCGGTCCCACCCTGCGCGAGCAGACCCTGCAGACCCTCGCCAACGTCAAGGCGATCCTCGAAGAGGGCGGCGCGAGCTGGGACGACGTGATGATGATCCGCGTCTATCTGACGGACGTGGACCACTTCGCCGAGATGAACGAGATCTACAACGCGTACTTCGAGCAGCAGGGCCTCACCCAGCCGCCCGCCGCCCGGACCACGGTCTACGTCGGTCTGCCGGCCGGCCTCCTCATCGAGATCGACGCCCTCGCCGTCCTGAGCTGACGGCACCTCAGCGTGTTCGTGTAGGCAGTATGGGTACGTGACCCTCTCCTCCTCCCGGCCGACCGGTCCTGTCGGTGACATCACCGCCGAACGCGACGCCGTACTCGATGAGTTGGCCCGGCGCTCCGCCGGTGATCCGGAAAGTGCCGAGCTGTGCGGGTACGCCGGAGAGCTGAGCCACCGGCTGTACCTGCTGCGGGAGGATGACGGCCGGGACGAGGAACTCGCCCTGGCCGTCGAGGCGTTCGAGCACGCGTTCCGCACCCCGGGCACCGAGCCGCTCTGGTCGGCCTGGCGGGTCAGGTTCGGGCATCTGCGGGGCGTGCAGTACGAGGACAGCGGCGAGCGGCACCTGCTGGAGGACGCCTTCGAGCTGCTGGCGGCCGGGGTGGAGGGGCTGCCCGCCGCGGACCCCGACTTCACCTGGGAGCGCGTGTGGGGGCGGCATGTGCTCGCCGTGTGCGCCAAGCTGCGCTGCCTCGCCGACCCCGACTCCGCCGAGCTGTTGGAGGAGGCCCTGCGCAGGCACGACGACGCCCTTCAGGACGTGGAGCCCGGCAGCGAGGAAGAGGCCGACCTGAAGGCCGGTGCCGGATACCTGTGCATGCGGCGGGCCCTGCTCCACGGCGACCTCGACGCCGCCGACGCCTCGGCCCGCCACTACCGCGCCCTCCTCGACACCGCCCCGCCCGCCGACGTCCCGCACCTGCGCTACAGCCTGGGCCTGGCCGCGATGGTACGCGGACGGGTGCGGATCGACCGGGAGGAACTGGAGAGCGCCCGGGACGCCTTCGACACCGCGCTCACCGAAGCCCGGCGGGCGGGCGGTCCGGCACCCGACTGGGCGTTCGAGGCCGAGGTCAACGCCCTCCTCGTACGGACCCTGATCTGGTCCACCTGGAAGGACGTCGGCCACAGCCTGGCCGCCGAGGTCGAGCTGCGCCGTCTGCTGGAGCGGCCCGGCGCCGAGGAGCAGCTGCTGCCGCAGTACCTGGACATGTTCGGGCGCCTGCTGTACGAGCGGGCCGCCGCCCGGGACGACGTCGAGGGCAGGGACCGCGGTATCGCCCTGGTCCGCCGGGCCGTCGACACCTGGCGGCCGGAACGGGACGGCGACATCGCCGCCACCGCCCTCTTCCTCGCCCTCTTCCAGCAGTCCCGTCACCACGACGACCCCCGGCCGGACCGCGCCCGGGACGTGCTGCGGGCCGCCGGTCTCGTCCTGGACTCCGGGACCGACAACCACGACATGCTCCAGTTCGCCCGCACGCTCGACGGCTGGGCCCGCTTCACCCTCGTCGAGCACGGGGTGCTGTCCGAGACCGACGGATACCCGGAAGGACTCGACGCCGAACGGCTCAAGCAGACGTGGGACGACACGATCGCCGACATCCGCGAGGGCCGGGCCTTCGTCGACTTCGGGGAGGACGAGTTCCTGCGGGGCATGGAACGGGACGTCCTCGGAGCCCACCGTCGCATCCAGGGCTTCGAGCAGGCCCTCGCCCAGCTGCGCTCCCTCGAACCCGGCAGCCCCCGCCGGGCCCAGTTCGCCTCGCTGCTGCTGAGCAACCTCCCCCTCGTCGACCCCGACGGCACCTACGTCACCGCCGAGCACCGGCGCGAGCTGACCCAGGCCGTCCTGGAGCGGGCCGAACGGGACCCGGCCTGGCAGGGGCCGGCGAACGCCATCGCCGGCGTCGCCCGGCTGCACCAGGAGATGAGCAGCGGCACCGGCGCCGGGTTCGACGAGGTGCTCGCCCACTTCGACCGGGCGGAGGCCGACGGCGGCCTCGGCGACGAGGCGGACACGGGCCTCGCCCTCGCCCGGTTCGTCGCCCAGACCCAGCGTGGCCAGACCGGCGGCGCCGGCGACGACATGGAGGCCGGCGCCGCGACCTGGCGGCGGCTGCGCTCCGACCCCGCCCTGCCCGCGCACCTGCGCCACCTGATGGACCTCCAGCAGGCGGGCTACGACGCGCACGCCGCCGTCCGGCGCGGCGACCTGGCCGCCGCCGACGGCCATATCGCCACGCTCACCGAGGGCCACGCCGCGCTCGGCGACGAGGACCCCTCCCGCATCGAGATCCTCACCCTCCTGGAGAACGCCCGCACCGGGCGCGACAACCTCGCCCAGCGCCTCGGCGTACCCCCGCTGCCGCCGCTCGCAGCCCGCCCGAGCGCCACCGAACTGCGCCACCAGGCACGGCGGTTGCCCCGCGACCACCGGGCCTGGGTGCTCGGCGACTGCGGCATGACCCGGTTCGTGCACGCCGTCACGCAGCACGACGGGCCGGGCATCGCGTCGGCCATCGGCCTGCTCCGGGAGGCCCACGAGCTGTGCGATCCGGGCAGCGACAGCCGCCTGCGCTACGCGAACGCGCTGGGCATCGCCCACTGCGCCCTGTCCGAGCTGGAGATCGACCGGGTGCGCCGCCGCGAGCGCCTCGCCAAGGGCATCACCCTGCTGGAGGGCGCCTTCGCGGAGACCGGCGGCCCCGAGCACCGGCTCTACGCCGACATCGGCCTCGCCCTCGCCCAGGCCCGCCGCTCCCGCGACGACCTGCACCGCCGCGACCGGGCCGGCGCCCGCGCCCTCGGCCTGAAGTCCCTGCGCGGGTATGCCTGGGCCGCCCTGCTGCAGTCCGGCACCGACCATGCGACGGTCGCCGCCGCGCAGGCCACCGGGGCGGCGCTGCAGGTGGCCGGCTGGTGCCTGAAGGACGACCGTCCCGAGGAGGCCCTCCAGGCCCTGGACGCCTGCCGGGGCCTGGTCCTGCACGCGACCCTCACCTCGGCGACCGTCCCCGACCTCCTCACCGCCACCGGACACACCGACCTCGCGGCCGAGTGGCGGAGCGCCGGCGCCGGCGCCGACGCGACCGAACAGCCCGCCGACCCCCTCGCCGCCGTCCGGACCCCGCTCACCGTGCCCAGCACCCTGCGCCGCCGCGTCCTGGCCGCCCTCACCGGCACCCACCAGGCACAGCTCCTCGACCCGCCCACGCCCGACGAGATCGCCGAGGCCCTGCGCGGCCTCACCAAGGACGCCCTGGTCTACCTGGTGCCGAGCACGGAGGACACCCCGGGCACCGCCCTGGTCGTCACGTCGAAGGGCGCGGTGCACGCCGTACCCCTGCCGAAGCTGACGGAGGACGCGGCGCCGTTGAAGGAGTACGCGCCGGGGGAGGGGGCGTCCCGAGAAAGGAGCCCGGACTCAGCGGCGCCGCAGCCCGACCACACCTCGGGCGCTGGTATGTCCGGCGACGCGGGCGACTCGGCCCCGGGCGGTGGCCTCGTCCGCGACCGGGACTCCGCCCCCAGGGACCCGCTGACGGAGCACGGGCCGGCGGACGCCTCCGCCCGCGCCCACAGCCCTGCCCGCACCCCCACCCACCCCCGCGACCTCGGCCCCGTCCCCGGCCGGCGCCCCTCCGCGCCCGCCACCCTCCGCGCGCAGCTCGACCGGCTGTGCGGGTGGGCCTGGTACGCGGCGATGCGGCCGCTGCTGGAGGCCTTCGAGATGCCGGCCGGGCGGTTGCCCCGGCTGGTGCTGGTGCCGATGGGCAGGCTGGGGCTCGTGCCCTGGCACGCGGCCTGGCAGCCGGGCGGGCCGCGTGGGCGGCAGTACGCGCTGCAGGCCGCCGAGATCTCCTACGCCGCCTCGGCCCGCCTGCTGTGCCAGGTGGCCGCCCGCCCCGCCGCCGAGCACACCGGCGCCGCGCTGATCGTCGGCAACCCCACCGGCGACCTGCGCCACGCGGGCGAGGAGGCCGATGCCGTACAGCGCGCCTTCTACCCCGAGGCCCGGTTCCTGGGCCGCCGCACGACCGGTCCCACCGACGGCCCCGGCACCCCCGGCGAGGTGCTGCGGTGGCTGCGCGAGTCGCCGTACGACGGGGGAGTGCTGCATCTCGCCTGCCATGCGTCCGTCGCCGAGAACGCCCGCCGCAGCGCCCATCTCACCCTGCACGACGGCCAGTTGGCGGCGGAGGAGATCACCGGCGCGGGCGGTGACCGGCTCGGCCTGGTGCTGCTGGCCGCCTGCCGCAGCCATGTCTCGAGCCGCGGCCACAACGAGGCCTACAGCCTCGCCACCGCCTTCCTCGCCGCCGGCGCCCGCTCGGTCGTCGGCTCGCTGTGGCCGGTCCCGGACGAGGCGACCTCGGTGCTGATGTTCCTCACCCACCACTTCCTGCGCACCCACGGCGAACCCCCGGCCCGCGCCCTGCGCCGCGCCCAGCTGTGGATGCTCAACCCCGACCGTGAACTACCGTCCGAGCTACCGGAGTTCCTCGCCGAGCGGGCCCGCGGGATCGATCCGCACGATCTGAGTGCCTGGGCCGGCTTCACGCATCTCGGCCGCTGACCGGCTCCGGCACCAGCGTGCGCAGCGGTACGGTCACCGCCGTCCAGCGGCCCGCCGCCCCCAGCACGGGCCCCAGGATCCGGCGGTCGGTGGCGGTCTGCCACGGGGGCAGCTGGAACGGCACCGCGTTCAACTCCCGGTCGGACACCACCAGTTTGAGCCAGTCCCGAGCCTCCGCCCCCGGCACCGCGGCCCGGGAAGCGGGCAGCGACAGCTGCACGGGATCGCCGTCCAGCGCATGGCCCGTACGGCCGGGTCCGACGAAGTGCCCCGGATACAGCACCGAGGAGGAGGCGTAGCCGTCGGTCAGATCCAGCAGCACGCACCACAGGCTGCGGTCGGGGGAGCGGTTGTGCAGCCGGATGGACACCCATGGCGGGCGCGGTCCGGAAGGGCCCTGGGTGTACGGGCAGACGATCTCCCCGGACGCGTCCGGCCGCAGCGGCTCGTGCGAGCCCCATGGGACGATCTCCAGCTCCACCAGCCCGTCCAGCAGCGAGGGCCGCGGGGCGAGGTCGCGCAGCTGGTGCCAGCGGGCGAGGTGGGCCAGGCAGTCCGCGACCCGCCCGGCGTCCCCGGGACCCCTGAAGGGCAGGGGCGCCGTGAACTCGGTACCGTCGCGCCGCAGGACGTACGCCCGCCCGTCCCGGACCCGCACCTGGAAGTGCAGCCCGAGCGCCCCCTCCGGCCCCTCCACCAGCCGTACCAGCGGGCCGAGTTCGCGGGCCAGCCACCGTCCGTCCTCCGGTGATCCGTCCACCGCCACACTGGCCGGCGGCAGCGCGACCTCCGACAGCGCGACCGGATACACCCGCTCCGGCTCCGGGTCCCAGTCCACCGGCGCGACCAGCGTACGCGCGGACGACACCTCCAACGCCCTGACGACCCCCCGACCGGGCCCCTCCTCCAGCGCCGCGAACGTGGTGCCCTGCGCCTCGGCACCGCCCTCCCGGAGCCCGTGCACCGCGCCGCAGTCCACCTCCCAGCCGTCGGCGCCGTACCGCAGCAGGTGCGGGCTCGCCGTGCCGGGTGCGCCGCCCAGCAGCGGGCGGTCCGCCGCACCGCCCCGCAGGTCGGGGAAGAGCACCGGATGCTGGGTGCTGCCCGCCCGCTGCACCCGCGCCGCGGCCCCCGCCAGCAGCTCCCGGCACGTGGCGCCGGGACCGGCCGCGCGCACCGCGCCGACCAGCGCGTGCGTGAACGCCCCGTGCCGGCGCCCCTCGAACCAGCCCTCGTACGACGGCTCGTCCAGCCGGCTCGCCGCCAGCAGCACATGCCGGGGCGGCCCGCCGTACCCGCGGGCACCGAAGTCCCACTCCGGCCGGGGCGGCGCGTACCGCGCGGTGAGTTCCCGCGTCGCGCCCCCCGAGTGACAGCAGTCCAGCACCGCCGTGACCTGGGCACCGCCCGCCGTGACCCGGTCCAGCAGCGCGCCCAGCCGCTTGTCGGGCAGCGGACCGTCCACGCACACCAGCGCCTGGTTCAGGCCCGTCGCCTCGATCAACAGATCGTCGCCGGTGGCGGCCTCCTGCGTGCCGTGCCCGGAGAACCACAGCAGCGCGGTGTCCCCCGGACCGGCCGAGCCCAGGTGCCGCAGCACCGCGTCCGTCACGGCGGCCACGGTCGCGTCGGCGTCCAACAGGACGGTGATGTCCACCTGTTCCCCGACCAGCTCGGTCAGCAGTCGCCGCGCCTCACCGATGTCGTTCGCGCAGCCGCCGAGCGCACTGGCCACGGACGCCGGATAGTCGTCGATGCCCACCAGGAGTGCCTTGATCCTCCCCATGAGAACAGAGTTTGCCAGTGTCATTCAGGGGTCAATCAGGCGTACCCAGATGCACTCTTGACGTGACGTCACTAACCTTCGCCTTCCGTGCATCGCACAACCGCTCACCACCCATGACTCTCGGGGGACACATGGGGTACACCGAACGGCCGCGCCGTATCGTGCGGCCGGCACAGCAGGGGCCGGGGATCCAGCCCGGCCCGGCCGCCCAGCCGGGCTCCACGCCCGCGAACCCGGCGCCCGGCGTCGTACGCCGAGAGCTGTACACACCGCGCTCCCGCAAGCTGCTCGACGCCGTCGGCCGGCTCGACGCGGGCCTGGACGAGCAGGCCTGCCGGTCGCTGGCCGAGTGGGTCCGCGAGCAGTACACGACGGCGTACGGCTCGGTGCCGCTCGGCTTCGTCGCCCGCTGTTACCTGGGCCCGCCGTACGTCGACCACCAGCTGAACCTCTTCCACGTCATCGTGCGGCACTTCGCCCCGGCCGAGCCGATGCCCGACCCTTTCTCGGCGGCCCGCATGCTCGCCCGCTCCGGCGGCTACGCCTACGTAGAGGTCTACGACGACGGCCTGATCCTGCCCGTCCTGGACGACGGCACCGTAGTCCGCCCCTGAGCCCGGATCCCTGCCCCCTGCCCGTGCCCCTCCCCCTGCCCGCTCACCCCGCAGCACTCGAACGGAGTTCCGTATGTCCGAGGTCGACTACACACTGCGCCGCCAGGTGCAGGAGGTCAGCAACCTCGTCATCAGACTCAGCGAACAGGTCGGTTCCGTCTCCGGCCAGGTCTCCACCGTCGAGGCCAACCAGCAGCAGACCCGCACCGAACTCCAGCAGCTGCGCGACGAGTTCCTCGCCTTCGTCCAGCAGGCGCAGGCCACCGCGAACGTGCAGCGCGCCGAGACCCGCATCGGGGCCATCGAGGACAAGATCGACCACGAGTTCGGCCACCACAAGACGGTCCGCCGTACCGCGGTCGGCATGCTCCAGGCCTTCGACATCGGCCTCGTGTCGGAGGACAACGTCCGGCTGGTCGGCGACCAGCTGATGCTCCAGACCCCCCGCTACTGGCTCGCCCCCGCCCTGGTCGCCCTCGCCTCCTGGTCCGCCGACGACCGCACCCTGTGCGAGCGCGCGGTCGACGAGGCGTTCCGCCGCTCGCCCGACCGCACGTCCTTGTTCTTCGCCCTCGTCCTGCGCCGCCAGGGCCGCTCCGAGGGGGCGGTGCGGTGGCTCCGCCACTATCTCCTCGCCCAGGACCCGGCCGCGCTCGGCCGCGAGTTCGCGGTCATCCTGGAGGCCATCGCCCAGGGCGCGTTCGGACTCGTCGGCCGCGAACTGCTGGACCGCACCCTCGCCGAGTGGCGCTCCCAGCTGATGGACAGCGCCGACGCGCAGGCCAGGCAGGTCCGGCGCTGGCGCGACGAGCTGGAGTCCCTGCGCGGTCCGTCCCAGGCGGCCGAGTTCCCGCGCCTGGCCGCCGTCTCCCCGCAGTGGGTCACCCTCGACGGCGTGCTCTCCTCCGCGCGCGGCCAGCAGCCCGTGCTGGACAAGTACCGGGCCATCATGGACCGCGAGTTCCAGCCGTCCGAGCGCATCGAGGACGCCGTCGACGACATCCTCGATCGGCTCGTCTCCGAGTACGACAACGAGGAACTGCCGCTGCGCCGCGACCTCGCCTTCAACCAGGCGGTGGTCGACCACGACGGCGACCTCACCGCGGCCCGCAAGACCGCCGACGCGGACGCGGCCTCGTACGAGGAGACCCTCGACTACCTCACCGTGCAGACCACGGCCGCGCTCAACCCGCAGGCCATCGGTACCTCGCCGGCCACCCAGCGGCTCTCCGTCGCGGCCTGCCACGAGTGGTTCCAGCAGGCGCACGCCGCCCACACCCGCGACTACCGGGCCGCCGTGCCGCAGGACGTCCAGGCCCAGTTCGCCACGTCGCACTCCGTGGGCTCCCAGCTCTTCCAACTGCCCACCTGGGTCGGCTCCTTCACCCAACCCCTGGCCGCCCTGGAGAAGTCCCTCAGCGACCACTGGGACCGCTACACGGGCCCGTTCGTGGAAGCGCTCGCCTTCCCGTGGCTGAAGAAGGTGGCCCCGCTGGCCGGCGTCGTCGCGGCCATCCTCCTCTTCCTCGCCGGCAGCTGGCCCGCCTTCGCGATCGGCGCGGCAGCCATCGTCGCCCTCGTCTGGGGCCTCGTCCTCCGCAACCAGGCCCAGACCGCGGCCCGCGCCCAGGCCGCGGCCCGCGAACTCCTGGACCGCGCCAAGACGGAGTCCCTCCACCAGCTCCGCAGCGCCTCCGCCGAACTCACCGATTGGTACGAGAAGTTCACAACAGCCGACCAGACCGAGGCCAAGGTCCGCGAACTGATCGCCACGCTGCCGACCGCGGGCGGGGGTGCGTCGCCGTTCGAGGGACGGACGGTACGCAAGGAGTCGGCGGTTGCGGGGTCGGCTCAGGGGGGCGCTGCGCCTTCGGCGGGCTGGGAGGCGGCATCAGGGTCGTTTGCCGGCGGGGAGGCGTCGTCTGGGTCGTTGGGCGGCGGGGAGGCCTCGGCTGAGTCGTTGGGCGGCGCGGAGGCCTCGTCCGAGTCGTCGGTCCGCGAGGCGACCTCGTCCGAATCTGGGCCTGGTTGGGCGGCTGCTTCCGAGTCCCGGTCCGGGAAGACGTCCGTGCCTGAGGGGTCGGCCCAGGGCGACGCCGTGCCTGCGGCTCGTTCGGGAGCCGTGGCCGGGGCGTCGGTCCGGGAGGATACGGCGCCGGGTTCGTCGGCTCGCGCGGAGGGCACCTCCGTGTCCGAGTCGTCGTTGCGCAAGGAGGCCGAGCCGGAGGACAAGGCCGGTCAGGAGATCTCGTCCGAGTCCCAGGAGGACAGCGCCCGATGAGTACGCCACCGCCGCCCGCCCACCAGCCCGGCCCGGCGCCGCGCGGCGCGCAGGACGAGTCGCCGTGGGCGAACGCCGCGCGTCCCGCGTCGCACGAGGCGGGGACTGTGCCGCCAGGGAACTCCACGGCACCTCCGTCGGCGTCCGCCGCCCAGCGTTCCTGGGCCGCGACCGGGCAGCCCGGGGCCACGGTGCCCGCGCAGGGGCCCACTCCGGCGGCGCCCTGGGCCGCCGCCCCGCAGCCCGCCGCAGGCGGCCCCGCCCACCAGCCCACCGGCAGCGGTCACCAGCCCGTCGGCCCCGCCCAGCAGCCCACTGGCAGCGGTCAACAGCCCACCGCCTCCCCTTGGGCCGCCTCCGCCGACTCCGCCCGCCAGCCCACTGGCAGCGGCCACCAGCCCGTCGGCCCCACCCAGCAGCCCACTGGCAGCGGTCAACAGCCCACCGCCTCCCCTTGGGCCGCCTCCGCCGACTCCGCCCGCCAGCCCACTGGCAGCGGCCACCAGCCCGTCGGCCCCGCCCAGCAGCCCACTGGCAGCGGTCAACAGCCCACCGCCTCCGCGTGGGCCGCCTCCGCCGACTCCGCCCGTGCCCAGGCCTCCCCCTGGGCCGCGCAGCGGCGTCCGCAGCAGGAGCGGGTCACCAGCCGGCTTCGGCGGGTCGTGGAGGGGCTGCCGGACTGGGAGCCGCTGCCGCCGGGGGAGACCGTCGTGCGTCGGCCGGGCAGCGGCGCATGAGCGGGTTGTGGGGCGACGGCGGCCCGTACCAGGCCTGGGTCGGCTTCCTGCGCCGCTGGGCGGCCCTGGAGCCCGTCGACCCGGCCGTGCTGCCCACGCTCGCCGAGGAGCAGTACGACAGCGACACCTGGTCCCGGCTGACCGAACACCTCACCAGCGCCCTGAGTACGCGCCTGGTCGCCTGGGCCGAGCATCTCGTCCGCGCCCTGAACGAGGCACGGGACGACTTCAGTTGGGGCCGCGAGCTGGCCCAGGCCCGCACCGGCCTGCACGCCGTCCGCGCCCTGGCCGCCCACCCGGGCCTCCCGGAGTCCCTGCGCACCCGGCTGACCGATCTGGTCGACAACCAGATCACCGAGGTGCAGGCCCAGCTGGAGCGGAACCTGGACGCCGAGATCCGGCGCGGCACCGACCCCCGCCTGGTCGAGCGCCGCCGCCGCACCCTGCGGGACAACGCGCTGACCGCCACCCTCACGGCGCGCCCGGCCCAGGACGCCTGGGCGTACGACCCCGCGGCCCCGCCCAGACGCCGCATCGTCCCCGGCTCCGGCTGAGGCGGACAGCGGCGAGCCACGGCCTGCCGCGCACGTCCCGCCGTCCCCGAACACCTCCGAGAAGGCCCGAATGTCGAACTACGCCGAGAGCCTCAGCCACCTCGACAGCTACATCTCCGCCCGCGTCCCGGTCATCGCGATGCGCACCATCGAACAGCAGCGCGCCCTGCGCCTGTTGCGGGAGGCGGCCACCCAGTCCCGGCGCAGCAGCATGCCGTTCTGGATCTACACCCGGGCCACCGGCCTGCGCGACCTGCGCACCAACGCGCCCGTGCAGGACGACCGTTCGCTGGCGGGTGCGATGGACTTCGCGGCCGCCCAGTTCGGCAGCCGAGCCAACGCCACCGTCGTCTTCGTCGACCCCGACGAACTCGAGTCGGACACCCCGGTCACCCGCCACTTCGCGGAACTGGCCCGCCTCGCCGACAGCAACATGGGCAGCATCGTCCTGATCACGGACACCCCCATCTGGAGCGGCCTGCAGCGCCTCGGCATGAGCCTGCGCCTGGACCTGCCCGACTCCGAGGAGATGTACGGCATCCTCAGCGGCTTCCTCGGCGACCACCACGGACACATCCCCATCGACTGGACCGAGGAGGACGCCCGCCGCGCGGCCGAGTTCCTGAACGGCGTCACCGAGGCCGAGTGCGTCAACCTCATGGCGACCATCGCCGCGAAGGGTGCCATTCGCCGCGAGGACGTCCTCGGCCTCGCCCAGGCCAAGGACCGCATCTTCAGCGACCTCACCGGCCTGGAACGGGTCCACCTCAAGCAGAGCGACTACGCCATCGGCGGCCTGACCGGCCTGCGTACCTGGCTGGAACGCAAGCACGACATGATCTCCCGCGACCTGCGCCACACGGCCCTGCGCCCGCCGCGCGGGGTCCTTCTGGTGGGCGTCCCCGGCTGCGGCAAGTCCCTCTCCGCCAAGGCCATCGCCCACGACTGGCAGCTCCCGCTCTACCGCCTCGACATGGCCAGCATCCACGGCAAGTACCTGGGCGAGTCCGAGGGCCGCTTCCGCGAGGCCCTGGCGATGGCCGACCGCGTGGCCCCCTGCGTGCTCTGGATCGACGAGATCGAGAAGGGCCTGGCCGGCCGGGACGACATGTCCGGCGTCCCGCAGCGCATCATCGGCCAGTTCCTGTACTGGCTCCAGGAGTCCCAGTCCCGCGCGTTCGTCGTCGCCACCGCCAACGACATCCGCAGCCTGCCCCCGGAGCTGCTGCGCAAGGGCCGCTTCGACGAGCTCTTCTTCGTGGACCTGCCCGACGCCCAGGACCGCAAGGAGATCATCCGCATCTACCACCGCCGCTACCTCCAGGCGGACCCCGACCCCGAGCAGCTCGACCGCCTGGTCGACCTCTCCGAGGGCTTCGCCGGCTCCGACCTGGAGGCCGCCCTGCACGACGTGGGCGAGGAGGCGGTACGCCGCGGCGGCTTCCCCCAGCTGAAGGACTCGTACGTCATGGACACCTTCGCCCAGGTACGTCCCCTCAGCGTCAGCAACCCCGAGCAGATCGAGGAGATCCGAGCCTGGGGCCGCGAGCGCGCGGTACCGGCGGGCCGGGCGGCCGTGACGCCGGTACCGGGCGACGGAGGCCGTACCCGAAGGATCGTCTTCATGGACGAATGACTGGACGAGTGACCAGGGTCAATCCGTGAGTCGGGTGGTCCGACTGGTTCCGGCACAGGAATGTCGTCCATACTGCCGCCGTGGAGCAGCGCATAGGATCGAGCAGCAAGCCCGTCGAGGGCGCCGGATTCGACCCGGCCTTCATCCCCGGGCTCACCGCACCGGCGGCGAAGTCGGACCAGGAGCAGGAGCCGCAGGCGGCGGCACCGGAGCCTGCCGAGGAGCCGGAGCCGGAGCCGAAGGCCCAGGCGGCCGAGGCACCGGCAGAGCCGGAGGAGCCGGAGGAAGAGGAGCAGGCGCCCGCGGACGGGCCCGTCTTCGAGGCCTCCGACCGCCGCGCCAAGTTCGCCGCCGACCACCGCGGCATCCGGCTCAGCCTGGACGAGGAGAAGTGCGAGTTCCGCTGGGACGAGATCGCCGCGGTCGAGACGGAGTCGCCCCGCTTCGGCAAGCGTTTCACCATCACGGTGCACACCCCTGACCGCCGCTGGTTCCCGATCGAGATCGAGGCGACGGCCAGGGCGCGCTTCAAGGAGTGGGAGGACCAGCTGGACGCGGTCCTCGACGCCTACTTCGAAGAGGCCTGATCCGAACGACAGGCCCTAGCTGCAGTACTGGGCGGCCTTCCCGATCGCCCGGTACATGCAGTCCGCGTTCTCCAGCAACTGCAACACCGCGTCCTTGTTCCGGGACGTCTCCCGCTCGATGACCTCGTCGGGCGGGTAGAACCCACCCCCGGAACTGGACGTCGGATACATCTCGAAGGTGTAGTCGAAGATCTTGTGGACGCCCCACAGGTAGTCGTCGATGGTCCCGTCGGTGATGTACAGATCGCTCGACTGCTCCGGCGTGTACCCGTTGCTCGCGGCCATCTTCTGCCCCACGGCCTTGAACGCGGCGGCGTCATCGGCGGTCATCCCGGTCGCCGTGTCCGAGTAGGTGTACCCGAACGGCCACAGCACCAGCTCGCTGTAGGTGTGGAAGTCGATGCCGGCCTTGATCTGCTGCTTGCCGCCGACGACCCGGCTGCGCACGAAGTCGGAGACGACCTTCACCTCGGGCGCGGACTCGGCGGCCGAACCGCGGTAGGTCTCGGACGACTTCGAGCCCGAAGAGCCGCCGCAGCAGCCCCACTTGTAGTCCCAGTTCCGGTTGAGGTCGGTCCCGACGTACGACGACCCCGAGTTGGGCTGCCGGTTCTTCCGCCACGACCGGTACGACCCGGTGGCGATGTCGTACTCGCCGCCGTCCGGGTTCAGATCGGGGACGATCCAGATCTCCCGGCTGTTGATCAGGTTCGTGATCCGTGAGTCGCTCCCGTACCCGGCGCCGAACTCGCGCAGCAGGTACAGGGCCATCTCCACGGTCAGATGCTCACGAGCGTGCTGGTGGAAGGTGAACAGCACCTCCGGCTCGTCCTCATCCGTCCCCACGTTGTCGCTCACCTTGATGGCGACGATGTCCCGCCCTTGGTACGACTTCCCGATCACCCTCTTGCTCATGATGGCCGGGTAGGCGGCGAGCCGCTGGTCGATCTCGGCGTTCATCTCGGCGTAGTTGTGGTACTTCGAGTCGGCGCTGGGGAAGTCGTAGAGCCGGACCCCGGACCGCTGGGGTGCCGCCCCCAACGGGCTGACGTCGTACCCGAGTTTCCGCAGCTTGCCGATCTGCTCGGCCCGCCCGGACACGACGACGGTCTCCTCGTCGGCCTCGTCGACGGTGACGCCGGCCTGCTGAATGGCCGTACGGGTCACGGGGTTGGTGCTCTGATGGATCTCGTACTGCCGGATGTCGTCACCGGAAGGCTCGGCCTTCCGGACGCTGCCGGCGGTGGCGTGTGTGGCGCCGGCCGAGACGGGTGCCGCGAGGGCGAGCGCCAGCAGGGCGCCGAGTGCGGCAGTACGCCGTTTGCCGCCGCGCGCGCCGGAGCCGCGGATGCGAAGTCGCATGAACTCTCCTTGGGTCTCCAGGGATTCCGGGGTCGCCGGAAGTGGGGAGTGGAGCTGGGGGGTGCGTCAGTGCGACGTGCTTCTTGCTGTGGGGCCGCTGTGCGGGGGTTGGCGCTCATGGTGCGGTGTTGGCATGATCAGGTCAAGAGGCCCATTCGTCGGAGCCATGAGATACGGCAGCCTCACCGGAAGGGAATGGTGAGCCAGGGACTGTCGGGTTCGGACATCAAAATCCGATGAACGTCGACCATGTCCGTGTACCAGCTGCCGAACTCTTCGTCATCGAAGTGCAGACAGCGCCCGAGGATGTACCCGGCGGCGAAGTCCTGCCAGGACTTGTACGACCGCGCGGCGGCCCGCCCGGCCTCGATGACGGCGGACTCGGCCTCCGGCAGTGAGCAGTACCGGGCCCCGAGCCCCCAGCGGGCCATGCCGGACGCCCGCCCGAAGTTCCAGGCGTCCACGGAACTGACGAACCGGTTCTCGTCGAGGATGCCGTCGGCCCGGAAGCGCGCCTCGTAGCGGGTGATGCGCCCGACGAGAGCCTGGATGCCCTTGATGCGTGCCTCGGTCTCCGCCTCCGGACCGGCGGGGGTGCTGGTGACCCCGTCCGGGGTGATGACGATCTCGCCACCGGTGCGACCGCGCAGCACCCGGGCGACCGCGTCGCGCCAGTAGGCGGTGTCGACATGGCCGCCGAAGTCACGGGCGATGGTGCGACGCAGGTTCAGGGCGAACTCCCAGACGGGGTTGGCGCCGTCGGGATCGAGCAGGGCGCGCTGCTGGACCTGCCACTCCTCGCGATTCGTGACACCCCACCACTCCCGGAGCGACTCGCGCTCCGCCTGATAGCCGTTGCCGTGATACGCCATGGCGTTCCAGGGCAGCCCGTGCCACACGACCAGCAGTGCGCCGCAGGCCAGCCCCTGCGCGACAGGACCCTCCAGGGGCCCGCCGAGCCGGAGCGTGCTCACCCGCGTCCGGTTCAGCGGACCCTTCGCCTTGTGCTGCGCCCACACGGCGGAGTGCGGCGGTGCGGAGGGCAGAAACGCCTCGCACGGACTGCCCGGATTGACCACGATCATGGTCGGATCATTCGGCTCCCACACGCGGGCGAACCACCCGAGCTTCTGCCAGTCGAACACCCGGTGCGGGTCTGGCGCGGGCAGCATCCCCTCCGTGTACACGGCCCAGATCCGCCCGCCAGCGACTCGGGGATCGTGTCCGAAGACGGGAATCGTCCTGCTCGGTTCGGCATCCGCCCCGTCGCGCCGTATCTCGAAGTACAGGCGGCTGTCCGCCAGGGTGTCGAAGTAGGCCGCCCAGTCCTCGCGCGACTTGGTTTCGAGGAGGGCCTGTTCGATGGCCGTCGGCGGAGTCCAGGCCGGCGGGGTCGACCCGGGCGGAGTCCAGGCTGGCGGTGTCGCAGGCCCGAACCCTGCGGGTGGCGGACCGAACGACATGTCGTGCCCTTTTCAACTTATGGCCGTCTGAGGCGACTTGACTTGCCTGGTCATGCTATGTGACGCGGGGATGGTGGCTTCGGCGGGGCGGCGCGTTTTGCATGAGGTGTTCGCCGGCAAGTGGTCCAGCTCACCTCGCTTTACCGCGACCTGACTCTCTGTTTACCCGTCTGGTAGGGGAGGGGCTGGGCCCCGCCGTTCCCCACAGGAGTCTCAAGCAGCCTCAAGGAGTCTCGACGTGATCAACCGGAGAACTGCCGCCTGGGCGGCCCTGCTGGCCGCCTGCCTGTTCGCCACGGCCTGCACCAGTGAGACGGCCACCAAGGAGTCTTCGACGATCCCGGAGAAGTTCCCCGCGACGGGCGACCGCGCCGAGATGAAGGCGAACGCCAAGGCCCTCCGCGACTACGGCATGACCCACAGCCTGGCGAAGGTCACGGGCGAAGTCGAACGCATCCAGGCCCGCGACGCCGGCGGCGGGCACATCCTCATCTCGACGAACATCGGCGCGGTGGACGAGGCGATGACCCGGGCGCAGCAGGTCGCGGACGCCTACCGTGACTATGCGGGTGGGGCGGGGAAGTCCGCCAAGGCGAAGACGGTGACGGTGTACAACGCGTTCGGGGACCCGCTTGTCACGCAGAGGCTGGGCAAGAAGTAGGACACCGCGCGATCTCAGGCCCAGGTCTCAGGCGGCGGTGATGACCGACCCTTCCTCAAGAAGGCGGACCGCCTTGCCTGTCAGCCGGACCTTGGCGCTGTGGGGAGGACCCACGAAATCCACCGGCCGCTCGTAGCGAAGAATCCCCTCAAGGGTCACCAGTGGCGCGCCTTCTCTCGTGCCCTCGTCCGGCCCGACGCCGAACCGCTGGCCGACGCGTACGACTCCGCCCACGCACCGGACGATGCACGTGGCAGTCGCCCCATCCCGCTCCTCGACCGAGTAGATCTGCAACCTCGCGTCGGCCCGGGTGAGAAAGAGCCGCTCCTCGTGGTCCAGTACGAGGACTCGCTCGTCACCGTCGATGATCAGCAGGTCGTCCGTGCTCGGGTACCAGAGGTCGTCGAGTCGGTCGAGTACGGCGCGGTAGGTGACCCGCACGGCCGTACGTTCGGCGGGCCAGGCCGCCCAGACGTCCTGCCCCGCATCCTTGACGGTGGCGCGCAGGGCGTCTCTCAGCTGCTCCGCGTCGAGGTCGGAGACGTCCAGGGCGACTTCGGCGCGGCTGATGAGGATGGGGAGCCTGGCCAGTGATCCGCCGAGGGCGCTGAGGAATGCGTCGTAGGCGCCGGGGCCTTCGTATGCGCCTAGGTCGGTGAGGGTTTGTCTCAGGTGGGGAGGCATCTTTGGCCTACAGGGGGAGGTCCGCTGTCTTCAGGGCTTCTATGAAGGGGGTGAAGGCTCCGGGTGGGAAGGTGAGGGTTGCTCTGGCCGGGGCCTTGGAATCGCGGATGGTTATGTGGGCATCCAGGTCTGCGACTTCGACGCAGGCATCGCCCTGGCCGCCACCGGAGAAGGAGGACTTCTTCCAGGTGTCGGGAATCGGCATGCTCACAGCTCCTTCGACAGCCGGTGAATGAAGTCACGCGAACGGTCGGGGTCGAGTGACACTGCCTCCACCCTACGGAAGAGCGTTCGATATCGGTTGAGCTGGGCTTCGGCATCGATGAAGACCGGGCCGCCGGGGCCGTCGCGGACGACGGTGTCCAGCTTGGGGACGGGTCCACTCGCGTACACCATCGCACTCCCGGCCCCGCCGAAGTTGTTCAGTTCGAAGGGGACTACGCGCACGGTGACGTGGTCAGCCTCGGACAGTTCCAGGACCCGGGCGAGCTGAGCCCGTGCTGTGGACCGATCGCCGACCCTGATGCGCAGCCCAGCCTCGTGGATCACCGCCTCGTACGGCACCGGGTCCGGGCGCTCGATGATGACCCTGCGCTTCATCCGGTGATCAACCCATCGCTCGACATCACTCTGCGGGAACTCCGGGTTCACGTACGAGAAGAGGGAGCGAGCGTAATCTGCGGTCTGGAAAAGGCCGGGCACGTGCAGGAACTCCACGTCCCATCGGAAGCGGGAGTGGTGCTCCAGCTCGGGCAGATCCATGAACGGCGTAGGCAGCTGGCCTCGGTACTCCTCCCACCAGCCCTGTGTCCGGTCGGTCGCGATCGCCGCCAAGCCGTCAATGAACTATGCGTCCGTGCAAGCGTAGTTGGCTGCCATGCGTCGTAGGCGCTGCTCGCTCACTCCTGAGGTGCCAGCCTCGATCTGACTGATCTGAACGGAGTTCACGCCGAGCAGAGCCGCTGCCTCGCGAGAACTGAGGCCCGCAGCCTCGCGGAGCCTGCGCCTACTGATCGTGATCACGCAGAGCAGTGCCACGGCACGCTGGGCGTCGCACCCGATCCGGCTCGGCATCCCCGGCTGGTACTCGCTGACGGTGCGTCCGTTGGTGCTGGGCCCGGACAACGTGCCGGTGATTACGAGTGAGCGGCAGGCGGAACGGGACGTCCCCCTTGCGGTGCTCTCGGCCATGACACACGGGCGTGGCCGGCAGGCTCCGGCCATACTGGAGTCGTTGGCCTCCGCTCTGCGGACCATCGACCCTGACAGTGCCGCGGTCTTCGTGCAGTTCGTCGACTCGTGCCTGGCCGATCCCCAGGCTAAGCAGATGTGGAGGGATTTGATGACGGCGATTCAGTACTTCTGGCGACACCCGCTGGCCGAGCAGGTGCGTGAGGAGGGTCGGGAGCAGGGCCGGGCTGAGGCCAAGGCCGAGATGATCCTCCACATCCTGGAATGGCGCGGCCTCTCGGTGACCGACACTGTCCGCGAGCGGGTCGAGTCAGTCACGGACCTGGACCAACTCGAGGTCTGGGCGCAGAGGGCTATGCACGCCACGGACGCTGCGGAGCTGATCGCCGAGGAGTGAGCGGGGCTGGGGTGGGCCGCCCCAGCTCTCCCCACTCGGGGGGAGCGCGTCGTTCAGGGCACGATGTGGAAGGTAAGTTCGGTGGTCGTGTCGTCCACGGTGTGCCCGTGCACGTAGCCGCGGCTTGCCGCGTAGCGACCCGTGCCGCCGTTGATCGAGAGATTGAAGTCGCGAGGCGGCGGGGCGTAGGGAGCAAAGCCCTGGACCGTGATGTCACCGTCGGGGAGGGCGAAGGTGATGAGGCACTGCAAGGTGCCGGTGCTCGCGCCTGCCTCGAGGCGGACAATGGCGCAGCCTCCGCCGCCCGAGCCGACCCTCTGGTCGTTGCGGTAAAGGTCGTTGGCGAGCGTGAACCCGTTGCCCTGGGCATCGCCCGAGCCGTTCGGTGTGAACTGCGTGGTTTTCGCGACCAGTGACAGTACCTGCTCGCCGTGTTGGCCATCGGCCAGGGATGATGCTGCAGCTGCTGAAGCCAGCGGAGCGGAGAACACAACAGCACTCAAGGCTGCTACGGAACTCCGACCGAGCAATCCGAAATTGCGCATGCCGAGACACTCCTAAGCAGATCGCGGGTAAATACGGCACTTCCGGCCGTGTGACTTCCGCTTGCCGGTCAGATTTGATCACGAAAAGATCGACGTACCGAGGAGCCTCATAGCGTCGTTCGGGTGATATCAGGGCCTGAGGTTCGCCGCACTCGAGTGACATCAAAAGTCACTGACATTGATCTTGATGCTCGCCGCAAAGCGACTCCCGAAGTCACACCGACGTCGGCGCGCCGGTCGTGCAGGCTCGTTCCAGTGCCGCGATACCGTCCAGGCTCTCCTGGGCGCGCTGTGGGAGGGCGTGGGCGCGCGCGAGGTCGAGGCATGCGTGCCAGCAGTGGCGGGCGGCCTCCCACTCCCCGAAGTGATGGTGGGCCTGGGCGGTTGCCGCCAGGCAGTCCGCCTCGCCGCCGTGATCGCCCAGCTGACGGCGTATGGCCATGGCTTCGTCCAGGGCCGCGAAGGCATCGTCACGGAGGCCCAGGTTCTGCAGCACGGAGCCGTAGTTCGTCAGAGCGGTGGCGAGTGCTGTGGGTCGTGCCTGTTTCCGCAGCAGCGGGATGCGCTTACGGTGCTGCTCCGCGGCACCGCTGAAGTCCCCGGCCAACTGGAGCGCGTCGGCGATCCTGCCGAGTACGAGGGCCTCGCTGCCGGGGTTGTCCGTCCTGCCGTACAGCTCCTGCGAGCGCAACGCGTACACCAGGGCTTCTTCCGCCCGGCCGGCCTGAGTGTGGAGTGCCGCCATGTTGCCCAGGATCGATGCCTGGGCGGTGATGTCCCCGGCCCGCTCGAAGAGGTCCAGGGAGATCTCCAGGTTTTCCAGGCACTCGTCGTTGCGATAGGCCATGCCGTGCGCGACGGCGAGACGGCGGTACAGCCAGGCCTGCCCCACGGTGTCGTCACGTTCCACGGCGATGGCCAGCGCGGCCTGGAGGCAGGTGTCCCACTCGCCGGTCCACCAGTACGTGTCCGCGTACCCGAACAGACCGACGGCGAGGCGCCAGGCCACGTCGGAGCGGCCGAGGGAACCGGCCCGGCCGATCGCCTGCCGGATGGCGGGCAGCTCCCGCACGTACCACCGCAGCGCCTGCTGAGCATCCTCGAAGTCCGGAACGGGTTCGGCCGGCTGCTCGTCCAGCGGGGGAGGCGGCTGCGTCGCACCGACGGTCACCCTCGAGGCCTTCTCCACCGCAGCCACGTACCAGGACAGCAGCCGGAGCGAGGCGTCCGCCCGCTCCCCCGGGGTTTCCTCCGCCGCGGCTCGTTCGGCGGCGTACTCGCCGAGAAGATCGTGGAAGGCGTACCGGTCGGGCGTCGGGCTCTGCACGAGGTGGACGTCGGCCAGGAGGTCCAGCAGGCGGGCGGCCTCCCGCACCGGCAGGCCCAGCAGCGCCGCCGCCGCATGCGGTGTCAGCTGATGCTCGGGCCACAGCCCCAGCAGGCGGAAGGCTCGGGCGGCCGCCCGCTCCTCGGGCTTTTCGCTGTCGCGCATGGCGACGTAGCTCATGGCGAACGTCGCGTGGACGTCGAGACCGCCGACGCTGAGTTCCCGCAGACGGCCGGAGCTGGACGACAACTGCCGCGCGAGCAGGGCGAGCGGCCACGCCGGCCGGGAGGCCAGCCTGCCACCCACGACGCGCAGCGCCAGCGGCAGCCCACCGCACACAGCCAGGATGTCGGCGGCGGCGGCCGGTTCCTCCAGCACGCGCTGGCCTCCGCAGAGCGCGGCCAGAAGCACCTTCTGGGCGTCGTTATCAAGGGGCGACAGCGGCACGAGCGTGGCATCGGGCAGGTCCGCGAGGGTGTGGCGGCTGGTGACCACCACGGCGCAGCTGCCGCTGCCGGGGAGCAGCGGCGTGACCTGGGCGGCATCTCGCGCGTTGTCGAGCACCAGCAGCATCCGGCGTTCTGCCATGACCGTACGGAAGAGCACCGCGCAGTCGTCCGTGTCCTCGGGCAGGGACTCGGTGTGCACTCCGAGATCCGACAGGAACCGTGCGAGCAGATCGCGGGGGCTGCGCTCCCGGCCCGGGCTGAAGCCGCGCAGGTCGGCGTACAGTTGGCCGTCCGGGAAGTCCTCGTGCAGCCGGTGCGCGACATGGACGGCCAGGGCCGTCTTGCCGATGCCGCCCATTCCGGAGACGACCACCGGTCGAGGGCCGTGGCCGAACGGCTGCCTCCCGGCGTCGGCGTCCGGGCGGAGCAGCTCTGTGAGAGCGGCGATCTCCCTGTCCCGGCCGGTGAAATAACCCACATCCGCAGGAAGTTGGCGCAACGGCCGACGCTCGGGCGCGGAGACGGCGTCGGTGTCAGCCGCGGGCGTCGGCACAACGGTGGTGCCCTCGTCGGTGAGCACGTCCTGGTGGGTCGCCCGGACAGCGGCGGACGGCTCGACGCCCAGCTCCTCCACCAGGTTCCGACGCAGCCGTACGTACACCTGCAGGGCCTCTGCCTGCCGGTTCGTGCGGTGCAGGGCGAGCATCAGCTGCCGGTGGAAGGCCTCGCGCAGCGGGTGCTCGGAGGCGAGCGCCGTCAACTGTGGGACCAGCTCGTGGTGCCTGCCGAGAGCGAGGGTCGCTTCGAACCCCCACTCCAGCACCTGGAGCCGGGTTTCGAGAAGCTGCTGGACCAGCCGTGCCTGCGGCTCGGCGTCCGCGAAATCGGGAATGTCCGCCAGCGGCTGCCCGCGCCACAGCGCCATGGCGTCGGCGCTCCGGCGTGCCGCCGTGGCCCAGTCCTGGTGCAGATACGCCTGGCGGGCGGCGCTCACATGGGCCTCGAAGACGTCGACATCGAGCTCCCCGTCGCCGACGTGCAGCCGGTATCCGGGCGGCTCCGCCGCCAGCCGTCGCGGATCGTCGCCGAGAAGCGCCAAATGCCGTCGCAGTCGCGCCACGTGATTGGCAAGGGAGGCGTCGGCGGTCGCCGGGGGATTCGGCCCCCACAGGGCCTCTTTCAGGCCGTCCTTCGAGATGGTCCGATTGCGGTGGATCAGGAGGGCGGCCAGCAGAACGCGGACTTTGCCGCTTCCCAGTGGTCGCTCCTGTGTCCCGTCATGAACCACCAGCGGCCCGAGCAGCCCGAACGTCGGCATCGCACCCCCTCACCACGTCACATGCTAAGCAGCGCACGCCCCTTCCCGGTGTCGGCGCCCCGTGTAGGCGGCAGCTCCCAGTTCCAGGCCCACCAGGCCACCAACGCGGCACCAGCAGTGCCGGGTGCCGGTCTGTGGGCGGGGCCGGTGACTGCCCCGTTCGTCACAGGATCCCAGCCCTCCCCACTCAGTCGGCGAGTGGAGCAGTTGAGCCAAGGGCCTGGGTAAAGGGGCAGGTCAGAAGGCTGACTGGTTCTTCGGGTGGCACAGATCTGCCACTTGTTGCCGAAGTCTTCGTGCAGTTCCTGCAAGGGTGAGGGGCCGTGAAGCGACCGGCGCGGGCCAGGGCCATACTGTCCGAGCGATGATCATTCGTGCTTCCTGCTCCACGGGAAGCACCGGCCCACGCCGACGTGACTGCTTGAGCGCTTGACCGCCGGCCAATCTCATGGAGGTCGTTCCCGCCGTGTGGACCGAACTGGTCACCGCCCTGCCTGGTCCGTCGGTCTTCCAGCCGCCGGCCTCGGAGGCATCGCTGCTCAGGTGCGCCACCGCCCTTGGGCATCCGCTGCCTGCGGACCTTGTGGCTCTCCTTCGGGAGAGCAACGGCATCGAGGGCGAGTATGGGGAAGGTCTCATCTGGTCGGCCGAGCGGATCGCCTCCGAGAACACCACTCTTCGCGGTGACGAGGAGCTCGCCACGCTCTACATGCTCTTCGATCCGCTGCTCTTCTTCGCGGACGCGGGAAACGGAGACCTCTTCGCGCCGCCCCTGGGGTGTGCCGCCCCGATGTCAGTGTCCCGCACCGGGCACCGACCCCTCGCCGGGCCATCTTCGATGGCGCGCCCCATACCCGATCGGCACCGTCTCGATTATCGAATGATCCTCTTTTTAACCTTCGAGGCCAGTCCAGATGATCGCGTCGCCTATCACATCACAGGGATTAAAGCCCGAGCGCTAAGCCTCGAGGCGATAAGTCACCCAAGTCTCATTGTCCCTATTTATAGTCGCGTGCGGTAATTTCGGAGAGTCCGAACGGCTCCAACGCTGGAACTAGTCGCTCCAGATACCAGCCGAAATCGCAGAAAACAGAAGTGCCGGAGATGTATCGACGATTCACGGACGCCATGAAAGAGACCGCCCTGCGACCCTTGTGGAAAAGAATCTCTCCACCTACCCGGGTTCCGGAGAAGGAGATCGAGATGACGAAAGTGGTGCCTTCCGGGTCGGATTCATCTGCGGCGGAAATAATGCGATTAATATCGCTGGAGTGCGCCTGAACCCAGTCGAATGACTCGTCCCGGTCGAGTACGTAGGAGATTCTGTTATTTTCGTGCAGGGATACGCCTTCGATGGAGAGGGAGTGGAGGATTTCCGAAACGCTGACCGCTCTAGAGAAGTCAAAGTCGATATCCGCAGATCTGGTCATTTTATCGCCTAATTGGACGTCGGGCGGCTGTGGTTTACTGCATTGGAATTATGCGCCACGGTATTCCTTTTTTATTGAGCCATGTCGTGACGCGATCTGGGATCGGATTCTCGGATATCACTATGTAGTCGATTCCCTTGCTTGTGGCTATCTGTTGCTTCTGACCCTCTGTTGAGAAGAATTTCGATCGCATTCTGTCGTTCGCTTCAAGCTTTTCCCAGAATTGCCCCGACTTCGCTTCGTACCAGGTGCCGCTCCCTGTGGCAGTATCGATGAAGGCACCGTCGAACTGGCGGCCGCTCTCTGAGAATCCGCCTCCTCCGCCCAGTTGATCCTGCAGGAATCCCTCGTAGGAATCTCCCCTCTCCTGTGCCATCCTGCCCTTGCTTTTGGCTCCTCCTTCTGTCTTTGGGCATTCTTCGGGCGCCAAGCCAAGTGCGTCAGTCCAAGCATGAGGGTTATTGACGTAGGTTGCGGGGTTGGGAGCGGGGGAAAGCCCGAGCGGGTCAGAGGTGAGGTATCGAGCGGCTTCGGGGTCGTAGTGGCGGAAGTAGTTGTAGTGCAGGCCTGTTTCAGGGTCGTAGTACTGGCCCGGGAAGCGTAGGGGTGTGTAGGCGGTGCTGTTGGCCGCCCACGCCGTCGTACCCCACAGGGTGCTGCGAGTGTGCCAGGCGATGTCGCCGTGTTCGTCGATGAGTTCGTTGGGGGTGCCGACGAGGTCGGTGACGATGGCGAAGAAGCGGGCGTCGATCTCGTCCTGGGGTGTGTCGGCCGCTGTGATGCGTTCCGTTTGGGTCAGGGGGCGTAGGCCCTGGTGGTCCCAGGTGAGGGTCACCGGGTTGGGGAGGTCGGGGGACGTCGTGGTCTGTTCGCAGAGGGTGGTGCCGTCCCAGGTGAAGTCGACGCGTTCTACGGCCGTTTCGCCGTCCGCCGCCAGGCGGAGCTTTGCCGTGCGGCGGCCCAGGGGGTCGTAGGTGTAGCGCCAGCGCGTGCCGTCGGGGGTCACCACTGACGTCAGGCGGTCCTCGGCGTCCCATTCGTAGTGCCAGGTGTCCGGCTTGCGGGACAGGCGGGTCTTCTGGCGGAGGGTGATGCGGCCGAGGGCGTCGTGTTCGTAGCGGACGTTACCCGCTCGGGTGATGCGGGTGCCGGTGTAGGTGCGGGGGCCTGCCGCCTCCTGACCTGGGTGGTCCGACGGCCAGGACGCCTGGGTTTGGTTGCCCGCCTCGTCATACGCGTACCGCTCCGTCCATCCCGCCGCATGTACCGCCGTCACCCGGCCCGCCGCGTCCAGGTCGAAGTGGCGGGAGCCCATGAGCTGGTCGTCGATGCCGATCAGGTTGCCGTCGGCTCGGTAGGTGTACGCCCGGTGTTGGACGGTGCGGCCGTCGGCACCCGTCACTGACTGGTTCTTCAGCCGGCCCAGAGCATCGAAGGTGTGCTCTAGGGCGATCGTTCCGCCGATGTGGCGGGACAGCTCGCGGCCTGCCTCGTCGTAGGTGAAGTCGATGGCGCGGCCCGATGCCACCATGCCGGTGCGACGGCCCCCGGCGTCGTACGACCAGGTTGTCGAGGCCCCGGTGGGGGTCGAGCGGCCTGTGCAGCGGCCAAGCGTGTCGTACGTGTAGCTCAGCGTGCGGCCGTTGACCGTTTCCGAGTGCAGGCGGCCGTAGCGGTCACGTAGAAGCGTGAGCGTCGTACCGTCCGGGCCGGTCGCCTGGGCGAGCTGGTCTGTGAAGTCGTAGGCGTAGGTAGTGACCTGGCCAGCGGCGTCCTTGCGGGTCACCTGGCCGAGTTCGTTCCGTTCGAAGGACATCACCTCGCCGAGAACGTTTCTGCGTGAGGTGAGGCGGCCTGCCGCGTCGTGCGTGTAGGTGAGGGTGCGGTCGTCGAAGTCCGTCTCCGTCGCCAGGCGGCCTGCTGCGTCGTATTCGTACGTCCAAGTCAGACCCTGCGGGTTGGCGACCTTCGTCAGGCGCAGTTCCATGTCATGGTCGAACTCGTAGCGGACGCCGTCCGGGCCCGTGCGTGCCGTCAGCAGGTCGAAGTGGGTGTACTCGAAGCGGGAGACGCCGCCGATCGGGTCGGTGTGGCTGGTGCAGTTGCCCTCGCCGTCATAAGTCCAGGCCTCCGTTGTGCCGTCTGGGGCCGTGCGGCGAGCCAGGTGACCCTCGACGGTCCACGACAGGTGGGTTGTGGCACCGGTGGGGTCCGTGATCGCGGTTGTGCGGCCGAAGGCGTCTCGCTCGTAGCGGGTGGTCGCGCCGAGCGGGTTCGTCACCACCAGAGGAAGGCCGGAGCGGTCGCAGATCGCGGTCGTGGTGTTGCCGAGTGGGTCGGTCACGGAGGTGAGGTGGCCGCCCTCCGTGTAGGTGAAGCGGGTTGTCTGGCCCGCCGGGTCCGTCACCGACGTGCGGTTGCCGCGTTCGTCGTACGTCTGGCGCACGACTGTGCCGTCTGGGTTGACCACCTTCACCGGTAGGCCGAGGTCGTTGTACTCCGCTTTCGCCTCGCGCCCGTCCGGGCGTACGACCGAGGTCAGGTTGCCCTCGTCGTCATAGCGGAACGTCGTCGTGTGGCCCAGCGGGTCCGTCTCGGAGAGCAGACGGTTGTAGCGGTCGCGGCTGTATCGAGTCGTTGCGCCGAGCGGGTCGGTCTCGGCTACCACCTGTAGGGCGTCATTGATCAAGTAGCGCCAGCTGTGGCTCTCGCCTGTCGTGGCCGTCGTGGTCCGCAGACCGGTCGTCGGGTTGGGCTCCTCATAGGACAGACGCATGGTCATGTGGCCTGCCGGGCCACCCTGGGCTATGCACCGGTCCTTGTCGTCGTACTCGTAGGCATAGCTGCGGTCGTTCGTGTCCGTCCACGAGGTGATTCGGCAGGCTTTGTCGTAGGTGAAGCGGAGCGGTAGGCCGGAGGAGTTGATGACCTCGGTGAGATTGCCGTCCGTGTAGCCGTAGCGCTTCAGCTCCTCGCCGGTCGCGGCCAAGTGGAAGGCGATGATGCGGCCGGAATCTGTCGTGATGTGGACGCCTTGGCCGCTGCTGGAGACCACTGCCAGCGGGGTGGCCTCCGCGTCGTACTCGAACGTGATCCAGTTGCCGTTGCGGTCGTCTATCTGCTCCAGCACAGCCAGGCTTTCGCTTCGGTCAGCGAAGTGCCAGATGCGGTGTGTCTGCGGGTCCGTGACCGTGTAGCCGTCGTCCACGCGGTCCAGGGGCCAGCGTGGGCCGTGACTGGGGAGCGTGGGCAGGCCGGGAGCCGGGTGCGGGTACGCCAGGAGCAGGCCGTCCTCCGTGACGAAGACGACTCCCTCGGCGTCGATCTCCAGACGTTGGTCCAGGGTGGAGGACCAGGAGGGGCCGAACCAGCGGCCCAGTCGGTAGCCGGATTCCGCGCGTCGCTTGAGGAGCAGGGGCAGCACCCCGGGCAGGATGACGTCGGTCTGCGGCAGGAACATCTTGCCGGAGGCCACATCGACCGGGTCACCGCACCCCTTTACGCAGTTTTCCTGGCGCGAGGACTCGTGCGGGTGCTCGTTCACCTTGTTCCGAGCGGCGTTCTCGCCACCAGTCCCGGCCCCCGCGCCGCCCTCGCGCTTCGCCGCCGCCTTCGCCGCGTCCTCGGCCGCCCGCGCCTCCCTCGCCGCGGCCTTCACCCCGTTCGCCTCCACCCCCAGTCCGCCGGTCAGAAGCGCTTGGGCAGTGAACCGTCCCCCGAACTCGGACGGATCCTTGATGAAGTCGCCCAGGTTCTGCTTCAGCGTCTGTTCTGGATGCGCGATGCCGGAGACGAGGCCGGCCAGGGTCATCGCCTGGTGCTGGAGGGCCTCGGCAGGGTGGGTCAGGTTGTAGGGGCTCAGTGGGTTGGCGTTGAGGGCCGTGCTCACCAGACCCGTGCCCGCCTTGATGGCGCCGCCCCCGAAGTGGACGGCCTCCGTGTTGAAGGCGTTGAAGCCGTCGGCCGCGTCCACCTTGAACTGGGTCAGCAGAGGCGGTTCGGCAGGGGCATGGGCGAGGGCCGTGTCGACGGCCTTGGTGGCGGTGTCGGCGGCATGGGTGCGCTGCTTGCGGGCTTCGTTCAGGATCTCGTCGGCCCGTGTGATGTCTGCGGCGCCGGGGTCGTCGAAGTCGCCGGGGGCCGGGCCGGGGTGCTTGTCACCCGAAGCGACAGCGGCCTTGTAGGCGTCGGAGCGCTTTTCATACGCCGCCTTTGCCCTCTCGGAGGTCTCCTTGCCTGCCTTGTACAGGTCGATCGCGTCTTTGGCCTGCTTCTGTGCCCAGGTGACCGTCTCCGCGTAAGTCTCCAGGGCCGCGGCAGCCTTCTGACAGGCGTCCGCCGCGTGCAGCCACTTCACCGGGTGCATCGCGAACTTCTTGCGGAACGCCTCCGCAGCCTCGCCCTGCCACTGCGAGGAGTCCAGCTTCCGCATGCCCTCGCCGACGTTGTCGAAGGCCTTGTGGAAGTCCTTCAAGTGTTTGGCGGTGGCCAGGATGTCCGCCGCGTTGCCGTGGACCAGGTCCTTCGGGTCGTCACTCTCGCCGAGTTGCTTCTCGCCCGGAGTGGCGCCCAGGGCGGACGCGGCCCCATCGCCCCAGTTTTCGACCTTGTCCGCCCAGCCGTGGGCACCGGCCTTGTCCAGGCCCTCACCGACGAGGTCGGTGCCTTTGTCGATGCCCTCACCGACGAACTTCTTGCCGGAGTCGACGATGTGCCCGGCACCGCTGATGAGGTCGTTGGTCACGTCACCGAGCCCCATCAGCCGGCACCCCCGTTCTGCTGCTGGTTCTGTTGCTGCTCAGCGGCCCGCGCACGTTCCTCGGGGGACGGGCCCCACGTGTCGTCGAGCATGCGGTTGTAGTCGTCGTTGTTTCCGGTCGCCCGGTTGATGTCGTCCATGGTCACGCCCGGCGGCAGCCCCAGCGATCCGGTCATCACGTCGCGCCCGGCGTCCTTGAAGCTCTGCTTGCTGTGCTGC
This sequence comes from Streptomyces sp. NPDC001816, assembly GCF_042892235.1. Classification (NCBI taxonomy): domain Bacteria; kingdom Bacillati; phylum Actinomycetota; class Actinomycetes; order Kitasatosporales; family Streptomycetaceae; genus Streptomyces; species Streptomyces sp. NPDC001816. The sequence continues at coordinate 52,806 of NZ_JBIATY010000018.1, read as the reverse complement.
CACGCCTCGTCGAAGGACTTCTCGCTGTAGACGGGGTGGGTCAGGTCATCGGCGCTGCTCCGGCGCAGCTGGTCCCAGCTCATCTTCTCGACGTCGTCCTCGGACGCGTACGGGTTGCCCACCAGCGAGTTGTAGCCGACCTTCAGCGCGCCGCCGACGTACTGGTCCGTCTCGTGCAGCGTGCCCGCCGACAGACCCACGTCCTCCGCGAAGGTGTTGCCCTCCACCACCAGGGCACGCACACCCCACTCCCAACGCTCGCAGAAGGACTTGAACTTCGACGTCAGACCCTCGTGGCCCAGTTGGAGCCCGGACAGTTCCAGGTTCGAGAAGCCCCGGCCTGCGCCCGCCAGGCTGTCTACGCCCAGCTCCTTCAGCTCGGCGAGCGTCTGGGTGATGCCCTTCGCTATCTCGTCCAGCCCGGCAGCCCTGATGTCCTTGCCGCCCTTGCCCCCGCTCACTGCGGTGCCTCCTCATGCATCAGGTCGACGGCTGCCGCGTCCGGCACGATCCCCGCCACGGGCGGGAACAGCACCCCTTCAGCCCCACTGGCCGCATCCAGGGCCACCCCGCACGGCACCCCGACGGCCGGAACCCCCGCATCCAGCAACCTGGCGCCCAGCACCCGCTGGTACGCCCACTCCCGCTCCCCTTCACCTCTCGCGATCGCGAACCGGGCCAGCGTCTGCTCGTTCGAGAAGGCCAGGATCCAGCGGATGCCGCCATAGTCGGTGGTCAGTGGGGTCTCGTCCGCATCGAGGGGTAGCAGCACTGCCGTACGGCGGAACTCGCCCAGCACAGCAGCGAACTCGCGCCGCCTGCGCGCTATCGCGTCCGTTTCGGAGGGTGCAGGAGCCACAGGAGATACGTCCGCGTCGGCCAGCTCCGCGTACTCCGCCAGCCGTGACCTGCGTATCGGCCCCGACGAGTCGGCGCCACCCCCGTGATCAACCATGTCCGGGATCATCACATCGGTGCGTTGTCGAACGCAACGCGGTACTCGGCACAGTGGAAGGCCTTTGGCCGAATGTGTCCGTCCGCCGACGCGCAAGGGCATACAGGGGGACACACGCAGACGACGACGCCCGGACCCCACACTCAGGCCCGGGCGCCGAGAAGCCCGGAAGGCTCAGGAAAGCTCAGGAAAGCTAAGAGAGGCTCAAGAACCTCCCGCTACGGCATCCCGTGCACATGCGCCCCCACCGAGTTGGACCACGCATTCCCCGAAGCCGCATCCCAGTTGGTCGACCAGGTCATCGCACCCCGCAGGTCCGGATACGTCTTCGACGGCTTGAACGAACCGCAGCCCGTGCCCTTGGCCAGGCAGTCCAGCGCGTTGTTCACGACGGAAGGCGACACGTAGCCGCTCCCCGCCGCGCTCGTAGAGGCCGGCAGGCCCAGGCCCACCTGGGACGGGGACAGGCCGCCCTCCAGTTGGATGCAGGCGAGGGCCGTCAGGAAGTCCACCGAGCCCTGGCTGTACACCTTGCCGTCGCAGCCCAGCATCGAACCGCTGTTGTAGTACTGCATGTTGACGACGGTCAGGATGTCCTTCACGTTCAACGCCGTCTGGAAGTAGGAGTTCGACGTCGACTGCATGTCGATCGTCTGCGGGGCCATCGTGATGATCAGGGACGAGCCCGCCTTCGACGACAACGACCGCAGCGCCTGCGTCATGTACGTCGCGTTCAGGCCGTTCTCCAGGTCGATGTCGACGCCGTCGAAGCCGTACGTCTGCATCAACCCATAGACGGAGTTCGCGAAGTTCGTCGCCGACGTCGAGTCGTTGATCGACACCGTGCCGTTCTGGCCGCCGATGGAGACGATGACCTTCTTGCCGGCCGCCTGCTTGGCCTTGATGTCCGCCTTGAACTGGTCGACCGTGTAGCCGCCGAGGCCGGCCGAGTCGAGGCTGAAGGACACCGCGCCCGGCGTGGAGGTGGCGTCCGCGAAGGCCACGGCGATGATGTCGTACGCGGACGGGACGTCGGAGAGCTTCTGGACCGTCGCGCCGTTGTTGAAGTTCTGCCAGTAGCCCGTCACGGCGTGCTTGGGAAGGTTCCCGCCCCCTCCGCCCCCGCCCCCGGTGGCGGCCGTCGTTGCCGTCACCGCCGTCGACTTCGCCGACTCACCCGCCGAGTTCGTCGCCGTGACCTGGAAGGAGTACGACGTCGACGCCGACAGGCCGGTCACCGTCGCCGAGGTGCCCGTCACCGCCGTGACCTTCGTGCCGTTGCGGTAGACGTTGTAGCCCGTCGCGCCCGACACCGCAGACCAGGACAGCGACACCGAGGAGGATGTCGTACCGGAGACCGAGAGGCCGGAAGGGGTGGACGGGACGGTCGGGGCCGGGTCGCCGCCTCCGCCCCCATCCGGGCCGTAGACCGAGACGTCGTCGGCGTAGTACGCGGCCTGGCCGTACCAGCCGTGTGTGTACACCGTGACCGACGTCGTGGACGCGCCTGTGGTGAACGTCGTCGACAACTGCTTCCACGACGACGAATCCGGAGTCCACGTCGACACATCCGTCGTGCCCGTGCCCGTCACGCCCAGGTAGGAGTAGCCGCCCTGCACCCACGCGCTCAGCGTGTACGTGGCGTTGGGCTTCACCGCCACCGGCTGGGTGCACTGAGCGTTGTCCATCCCGGCCGGGGTCGCCTTCAGGGCCGATGAGCCGCCGTGGACCGGGGACGTGACCGTCGTGCCGCTGCCCGCTGTGCATGTCCAGTTGGTCAGGCCGGACTCGAAGCCGGCGTTCTTGACGTTGTTGACGTCCGCTGCGGACGCGGGAGTTGCGGCGAGGCCCGCCAGTGAGAGGGCGAGGGCCGTGGCGGAGGACCAGATTGCGATCCGTCCTCTGCGTCTGGGCATGCCTGGTGCGCGGTCCACTGGGGCCTCCGGTGGGGGAGAGGGGAAAGGGGAGAAAGGAGAGGGGAGAAGGGTGAGGACGGTGGCCACCGTTGGCCTACAAGTTGGTCCAGACCAATCTCACTGTCAAGAGGTCCAGACCAAAACCATCTCCGTCCGCCCGGAAGTCGTCAGGAACTCGCCCTCAAGTTCATGCGCTCAACCTGTCCTGTTTTGGCGGGACTTGTGCCCAGAGAGTTCCACACGAGCTACACAAACGCTGTTCTCCGGTCGTTGGGGCGTGGATACAGTGCTCAAGTAGTCACGCAATGAAGTCGTCCTGGCGCATTGGAGTAACACCGGTGGGCCGAAGGGTGTGAAGAGCGGGGAGCTGAGCGTGCCAACTGTCATTGCCGTGACCAGTGCCGACATGGCACTGCCGGCGCAGGACGAACGGACCATGCCCGCCGCCGTGCTGCGCGACCTCGACCAGCGCCCGTTGGACCACGCCCTCACCGAACTCCACGCCCTGATCGAGCAGTACGGGTACGTCGTGGTCGTCTGCTCCCAGGCCGCGCCGGAGTCTGTGGTGCGGCGGCTGTACACCCTGCGGTCGTTGCTGGAGAGCGATCGCATCGCCTTCTTCCGGCCCGAACTGCCTCCGCTCGGTATCGCCGTCCTGGCCAGGCAGTTGCGGCAGCTTGCTTCGTGTGACCTCAGCCCTGGTGTGCTCGCCTCCGCCGGGCGGCTGCTCACCCACTACATCCACTCCGGTGCCGTTCTCGGGTCGGTCGCCCGGCTCGACCGGGTGCCCGTGGGGCTGAAAGCGCACGCCAAGTCGTGGGTGCCGGGCAGTCAGTTCGCCGTCGTCGCCCATCCCGAGCCGCAGCTCGTCAAGGTCGCCCCGGGTGCCACGCTCAAGGGACCTGAGTTCAGTACGTGGATGCTCGTCGCCAAGGGGCAGCTCCAGACGGACTGGATCGCCGGGCTCGCCGAGGCGTGGGGACCGCACGGGCTGCGGGAGACGCCGTTGCCCGCCGAGTCCTCGCGGTGGTGGGGGACCGGGCGGATGGTCGAGTTCTGCAGCTATCTCGCCGATCTGTCGGTCCTGTATCAGTTGGTGACCTCGGTGCGGCAGTCCCGATGTCACTGGTGCGGCCTCGACGTCATAGGCGACCTGTGTGTGTTCTGCTCGGCCACCCCGCCCGTGTACGAGCCGCCCGCGCCCCGTGCGCTGGAACAACGAACGCCCGCCTGACCCGTACAGACGTCACTCACATCCCGCTCGACCGATTCCCCCAATGAGGTTGCACGGTTCATGAACTCCCGTCAGCGCCGCGGCGTGATACTCCTGATCCTGTCGGTCCTGTGCGCCCTCGGCGCGTTCGCCGGCGTGCTCTCCGTCGTCGATGACGTCCAGTCCAAGGTCGGGCCCGAGGTCAGCGCCTACCGGGTCAGGTCCGACGTGAAGCCGTACACCGCGCTGAACACGGGCCAGTTCGAGAAGATCAAGATGCCGAAGCGGTGGCTGTCGGGCAACGCCGTCACCGACCTCCGGCAGATCCAGGGCAAGATCGCCGTGACCACCCTGCGCGCCGGCTCCCTGCTGCAGACCGACATGATCGTCGATCAGCCCGCCCTCCAGCCCGGCCAGCAGGAGGTCGCCATCATGATCGACGCGGCGACCGGTGTCGCCGGCAAGATCACCCCGGGGTCGCGGGTCAACGTGTACGCCACCTTCGAGGGGAAGAAGGAGGGCGACCCGGATCAGTCGAAGATCATCGTTACCAACGCCCGGGTCCTCGACGTCGGCCAGATCACCGCCCTCGACCCCGACCGCGACAAGAACCAGCAGCCCACCGAGGCCGTCCCCATCACCTTCGCGCTGTCCACCCTCGACGCCCAGCGGATCACCTACGCCGAGTCCTTCGCCCAGCGGGTCCGGCTCGCGCTGGTGGCACCGGGCAGCGAGACCGGCGTCCCGGACAAGGACCGCACCTACGAACTCGCGACGGACAAGTGAGAGGCGGCCCGCATGCCCACCAGGATCCTCCCGGCCGGCGCGGACCCGGACGCCGTCCGCTCCCTCACCACGCTGCTCAGCCAGCTCCCCGACGCCGAACCGCAGCCGCCCGTCGGTGACTCCACCCAGCTGGTCGACACCCTCGCCCGCCTCGCCGCCGAGTCGGTGGACGAACTGCCCGAGGTCGTCGTCGTACATGAGCGGATCGGTCCGGTTCCGGCCCTGGAGTTGATCCGCGAGGTCGCCCTGCGCTTTCCGGCCGTCGGCGTCATCCTCGTCACCACCGACGCGGGCCCCGGCCTGTTCGCCGCCGCCATGGACTCCGGCGCCCGCGGCCTGGTCGCGCTCCCGCTGTCGTACGAGGAACTCGCCAGCCGCGTCCAGGCCGTCGCCCAGTGGTCCACCGGCGTACGCCGCCATCTCGGCCACGGCGCCGATGTGTTCGGCGGGGCCGGCGGTACGGTCGTCACGGTCAGCGGCGCCAAGGGGGGCGTCGGCGCGACCCTGGCCGCGATCCAGCTCGCGCTCGCCGCCCAGGCCTCCGGCCGGCCCACCGCCCTCGTCGACCTCGACCTGCAGACCGGCGACATCGCCTCCTACCTGGACGTCCAGTTCCGCCGCTCGGTCGTCGACCTCGCCGCCATCAGCGACATCTCCCCGCGCGTCCTCGCCGACGCCGTCTTCCGCCACGACACCGGCCTCGCCCTGCTCCTCGCCCCCGGCGAGGGCGAACGCGGCGAGGAGGTCACCGACCGGGCCGCCCGCCAGATCGTGAGCGTCCTGCGCTCCCGGTACGAGGTCGTCGTGGTGGACTGCGGGGCCCAGCTCGGCGCGGCGAATGCGGCCGTCGTGGAGTCGGCCGACACCGCCCTGCTGGTGACCACCCCGGACGTGGTCGCCGTACGCGCCGCCAAGCGGACCGTGCGCATGTGGGACCGGCTGCAGATCCGCAAGGCCGAGGAGACGACGGTCGTCGTCAACCGGCACACCCGGAGCACGGAGATCCAGCCCGCGCTGGTGCAGCGGATCACCGGTACGGCGGTGGCGCGTACCGCCGTACCCGCCAACTTCAAGGAGTTGCAGGGGGTCGTGGACGCGGGGCGCCTGCACGAACTCGACAGCAGGAGCACGGTGAAACAGGCCCTGTGGGCCCTCGCCGGCGAGCTGGGCCTGGCGAAGGCACCCGAGGGGTCCCATCGCGGGAGCGGCCGGGGGGCGGTCGGCTTCCGGCGGCGGAAGGAGTGAGGGGTGACCGGACGGCCGGGAGGGGACCGGGGACAGGTCAGCATCGAGTTCCTCGGGATGACTCCGCTGATCATCCTGACGCTGGTGCTCATGTGGCAGTGCGTGCTCGTGGGGTACGCGTACACGCTCGCGGGGAATGCTGCGGACGAGGGCGTACGGGCGGGGACGGCGGCGCATCGGGGCGGTGAGCGGCAGGCCGCGTGCGAGGCGGCCGGGCTGAAGCATCTGTCGGGGGCGTGGAAGGGGGGAGCGTCGGTGAGGTGCAGTCCGTCCGGCTATGTCACGGCCGATGTCCGTGTCAAGGTCCCCGTCCTCTTCCCTGGCTCGATCGACTTCCCCGTCACGGTCCACGGCCACGCCGGCGCCGTCGAGGAGGTGAAGGACTGAGATGCCGCACCGCCGCAGGCGCGACGCAGGTCAAGTCGCCATCGAGTACCTCGGGTTCATCCCGGTCCTGCTGATCGTCGGGCTGGCCGGCATCCAGATCGGGGCCGTCGCCTACGCCGCCGAGCAGGCCGGTACGGCGGCCCGGGCAGGGGCGCGGGCCGCGTCGCTGCGGCAGGACGCGCAGCAGGCGTGTGCGCAGGCGGTCAGCGGCGGGATGACAGTGCGCTGCTCGTCGGCCGAGGGGGACGACTCGGTCACCGTCACCGTCACCGCCACCGTCCACATCCCCGAGGTCGTCTGGGACTTCGGCGACGCCCACAAGATCGCCACCATGCCGCTCGACCACTGACCGAGGAGTTGCCGACCCATGAGCCTGCGGGCACGCATCAACTCCCCCGAGGAGCAGGGCAGCCGGGGCGAGGACGGGCACCTGGTCGCCTCCTACCGGGCCAAGCTGCTGGAGGAGATCGACCTCGCCGAGATGAGTTCGCTGGCCGCCGCCGAACGCAGGGCGCGGCTGGAGCGGGTGCTCGGGCACATCATCAGCCGCGAGGGCCCGGTGCTGTCGACGGTCGAACGATCCCAGCTGATCCGCCGGGTGGTGGACGAGGCACTCGGCCTCGGCATCCTGGAGCCGCTGCTGGAGGACGCGTCGATCACCGAGATCATGGTGAACGGACCCGACGCGATCTTCGTGGAGCGCGGCGGCCGGGTCGAGCAGCTGCCGCTCCGCTTCGCCTCGGCGGACCAGCTGATGCAGACCATCGAACGGATCGTGTCCACGGTCAACCGCCGCGTCGACGAGTCGAACCCGATGGTGGACGCCCGCCTCCCCTCCGGCGAGCGCGTCAACGTCATCATCCCGCCACTGTCGCTGACCGGCCCCACCCTCACCATCCGCCGCTTCCCGCGCTCCTTCACCCTCCAGGAGCTGATCGGCTTCGGCTCGCTCGACGAGCACATGGTGTACCTGCTGGCGGGGCTGGTGCAGGCGAAGTTCAACATCATCGTCTCCGGCGCGACCGGCACCGGCAAGACGACCCTGCTCAACGCCCTCTCCGGGCTGATCCCGGCGCACGAGCGCATCATCACCATCGAGGACTCGGCCGAACTCCAGCTCCAGCAGACCCATGTGGTCCGGCTGGAGTCACGGCCGCCGAACGTCGAGGGCAAGGGCGAGGTCACCATCCGCGACCTGGTCCGCAACTCGCTGCGCATGCGGCCCGACCGGATCGTCGTCGGGGAGGTCCGCGGCGGCGAGTCCCTCGACATGCTCCAGGCCATGTCCACGGGCCACGACGGCTCCCTCGCCACGGTCCACGCCAACAGCGCCGAGGACGCGCTCACCCGGCTGCAGACCCTCGCCTCCATGTCCGACGTCGAGGTGCCGTTCGTGGCCCTGCACGACCAGATCAACAGCGCCGTCGACGTCCTCGTCCAGCTCACCCGGTTCGCCGACGGAGCCCGCCGCATCACCGAGATCGCCCTGCTCGACAGCCACGGCGGCGACCCGTACCGGCTGGCGTCCGTGGCCCGCTTCCACGCCCGGCCCATGACGCCCGACGGCCGGGTGTACGGCGCCTTCGAGTACTTCCCGCTGCCACGCCGTACCGCCGACCGGCTCTTCATGGCGGGCCAGCCCGTCCCGCAGGCCTTCGGCGTCGCCCACTCCGCGGACCAGCTCGCCACCCGAGAAGCCAGGTAGGACCATGGAACTCCACACCCTCGTCCGGCTCACCACCGGTGTCGCGCTGCTGACCTGCGTCCTGGCCGTCGTCGGAGTGCACACCTACGCGGCCGGCCGGGCCCAGCGCGCCGAACTGGTCGAGCGGCTGTCGTCCACCGGCCAGGCACCGGCGACCGGCCGCAGGCGCCGCTTCCGCAACCTCGACCGCCGTCTGCGCCGTACGGCACTGGGCCGAAAGCTGGAGCTGCGGCTGGCGGCCACCGGCCTGGACGTCACCCCGGGCGAGTTCTTCGCCTACATGCTCGCCGCGGTCGCCGCGCTCTGGCTGATCGGCCAGGCCGCCCTGGCCCCCTTCTTCGGCCCGCTCGCCGGACTGCTCGGCATCTGGGCCGCGGTCCAGTTCCTCAACTGGCAGCGCCAGAAACGCATCGAGCGCTTCATCAACCAACTCCCCGAACTGGCCCGCATCCTGGCCAACGCCACCCAGGCAGGCCTCGCCCTGCGCACCGCGATCGGCATGGCCGCCGAGGAGCTTGAGGCACCGGCGGGCGAAGAACTGGCCAAGGTCTCCAGCCAGTTGGCGATCGGCCACTCCCTGGACGACGCCCTCGGTGAACTGGCCGAACGCCTCCCCTCCCGCGAACTGGTCGTCCTCGTGACCACGCTGGTCCTCTCCAACCGCGCGGGCGGCCAAGTGGTCTCGGCGCTACGGAACCTGACCGAGACGCTGGAGGAACGCAAGGAGACCCGGCGCGAGATCCGCACCCAGCTCTCCCAGGTGACCATGACGTCGTACGCCGTCCCCGTCCTCGGCGTCGGCGCCCTGTTCCTGATGAATGGGGTCAAGGACGGCGCCCTGGAGCGGATGACCGGCTCACCGGTCGGCCAGGCGTGCGTGATCATCGCCTTCGCGATGTACGCCGTCGGCTTCGTGCTCATCCGCCGTATGAGCCGGATCGACGTGTGAGGGGCCTGACCTGATGGGATTCCTGTTCGCACTCCTCATGGGCCTCGGTGTCTGGGGCGTCTTCGCCGGCATCCGGATGTACCGCGCGGACGTCAAACTCCCTGGTGACCTGGCGCTCGCCCTGGAGGTGGGCGCCACCCGCACCGGCGCCGTGGGCTCCGTCATCGACCGCATGGGCATGCGCTACGCCCCCGCGGTGCTGCGCCTGATGGGCCCCCGCCTGGTCGCCAAGTACCGCCGCAAGATCGACCTCGCGGGCAACCCCGGCGGCCTGACCATCGACCGCTACGCCGCCCGCCGCGCGGTGTACGGCGCCCTCGGCGGTGTCGGCTTCCTGGTGTTCCTGCTGCGGGGCCAGTGGTTCGTGGCCCTCCTCCTGCTACTTTTCGGCGCGTTCTGGACGGAGGTCGGCATATGGTCGGCGATCCGCGTCCGCAAGGACGTGATCGAACGGACTCTGCCGGACTTCCTGGACGTGCTGGCGGTGGTGGTCAGCGCCGGACTGGGCTTCCGCCAGGCCCTGGACCGGGTGGCCTCGCGCTACGAGGGCCCCTGGGCGGACGAACTCCGCATCACGCTCCGCCAGATGGACCTCGGCATGAGCCGCCGCCAGGCCTTCGCGGAACTGCGCCGCCGCAACGACTCGGAGCAGGTGGCCATGTTCGTCACCGCGCTCCAGCAGGGCGAGGAACTGGGCGCCCCGATCGTCGACACGCTCGTCTCCCTCGCCAAGGACATGCGCCGCACGGACGCCCAGAACGCCCGCCGCAAGGCCGCCCGCGCGGTCCCCAAGGCCACGCTGATGATCACCACGTTCATGGTCCCGGCGACGATGCTCCTGCTGGGCGCGGGCCTGCTGCTCGGCTCCGGCGTGGACTTCGGCTCGCTCACGGGGAGGTGAGCGGCGGATGACGACGATGGGAGCGACAGGGCGGCCGGGCAGGCGCCTGACCCTCCGGGGGCTGGGGAGGGGGTGGCGGGCGTGGTTCGAGCGCGGCCGGCCGAAGCGGTTGTCGGTGCCGCCTCGGATATCCCGGGTGGCGCGGATGTCCAGGGCACCGCAGGCGGATGCTCCCGTCCCCGAACCCTCTGAGAAGATCCAGATACGGGCCCTGCAGGCGATGTGCCGCCAGGTCTTCGGCTTCCGGCTGGCGATGATCGTCGTGGCCGCCCCCGCGGCCCTGCTCAACGCGGCTCCGGGCCTGGGCGTCCGCCTGGTCGGGGCGGCCGTGGTCGTCACCTTCATGGTGTCGTACGTCCTCTTCCGCGACTGGGAGCGCTTCGGCCCCCTCCTTCTGCGCCACCCCAGCCTGCTCGCCGCCGACACCCTCTTCGGGTCCCTCCTCCTGATCTCGGCGGGCCCGGACACCACCCTCGCCTACGTCAGCGTGTGCACCCCGCTGCTGGCGGGCCTGGTCTACAGCTGGCGGGGCGCGGCCTGTTTCGCCTCCCTGCAGTCGCTGATCCTGCTCCTGGTCCACGCGACCCTGAAGCCCGACGGCCGGACCGCCGTGGCCGAGTCCCTCCTCCTGCCCGGCCTGTGCGTCATAGCCGGGGCGATGGGCTCGACCCTGCGCAACCTGATGCTCCGCTTCGGCGCGGCCACCCAAGCCCTCACGGCGGTCCAGGCCCGCCTGGCGGCGACGGAGGCGGTGCACGCGGAACGAGCCCGGCTGGCCCGGGAGATGCACGACTCGGTGGCCAAGACCCTGTACGGCGTCGCCCTGGCGGCCGACGGCCTGGCGACGACGGCATCGGCCGACGCACCCGACCCGGCGCGCATCCGGCAGCAGGCGGAACTGGTGTCCCGCTCGGCACGCAGGGCGGCGGCGGAGTCGAGGGAACTGCTGGAGGACCTGCGCCGCGAGGAGACGCCGACTGCGGCGCGGCCGACGGACCTGTGGACAGAACTGAGCGCACGCACGGCGGACTTCACGACCCGTACGGGCATACCGGTGTCCTGCCGGCGACTGAACGCAATCCCCGTCCCGCCCGTCCCCCCGCCCTTCGCCCGCGATCTCCTCGCCATCGCCACGGAGGCGCTGGAGAACACCCACCGCCACGCCTCGGCGACCCGGGTGGACCTGACCGTGGGGATCGACGGCGACCTGCTCCGCCTGACGATCCACGACGACGGCAGCGGCCTGCCCCCCGGCACCACCCTCGAACAGCTCCGCCACTCCGGCCACTTCGGCCTGCTCGGCATGGTCGAGCGCGCGGCCTCGGCAGGGGCCCGGATCCGTATCGGGCGAGGCGAGCACGAGCGGGGTACGGAGGTTCGGGTGGAGCTGCCGCTGCGCGCCCTCGCCGTCGATCTTTCATCCCGGGAAACCTGAGAGGAGGCACCCGATGCAGCACCGGAACCCGCCGGGCCTGGAGTTCCCGGCACCCACTGCCACGGCCCCCCTGCGCCTCGTGGTGGCCGACGACAACCCCGTGATCCGCGCCGGCCTCACGGCTCTTCTCTCCGACCGCGAGGACACCACGGTGGTCGCGGAGGCAGCGGACGGCCGCGAGGCGTACGAGGCGGCACTGCGGCACCGCCCCGACGTGATCCTCCTCGACGTCCGCATGCCCGGCATCGACGGAATCTCGGCGTTGCCCCACCTGGTCCGGCTGGCTCCCGTCATGATGCTCACCTACAGCCACGAGACGGAGACCGTGCGGGAGGCTTTGCGGCTGGGGGCGGGGGGATATCTGGTGCACGGGGAGTTCACCGCGGAGCAGCTGGTGAGGGCGGTGCGGGATGTGCGGGAGGGGCGGCCGCATGTGACACCGGGGGCGGCGAAGGCGTTACTGACCCACCTTCAGACAAGTGCACCTGCACACACGGAACCTGAACTCTCAACTCTTCTCGGCGTAATTCCGCCGCAAAAGCTTTCGCACATGCAATCCGATGTGGGACAGTCGTTTCGGTCGCGGTTCCAACTGAGTGCCAGGGAGGCGGAGATCATGGACCTCATCGCGTCCGGCATGACCAACCAGCAGATCGCCGCGGCCTGCTTCATCAGCGAGAAGACGGTCAAGAACCACATCAACCGCATCTTCGCCAAGCTCCACAGCACGAGCAGGTCGCAGGCGGCTGCGAAGTGGTTGGGGGTGGGGTGAGGTGGATTGGGTCCGGGGTTGGGTCCTGGGGCCCTCTGGGGGGCACCGGCCTTCGCCTTACGTTGCCGGGATCGGAAGCGAAGTCGGAGGGGAACACCGTGAGCGATCTGTTTCTGAAGTTCTGGGTTGCCATGCAGCGGCGCACCGACGACAAGGGGCAGACCGCGGTCGAGTACCTGGGGATCATCGCTGTGGTGGTGGCGATCGTGTTGGCGATCACGGGCACGAGCATCGGCCAGTCGATCTACGACGCGATCACGACGAAGATCGCCGAAGTCACCGGCGGCTGATCCGCCCCCGCCGGTATCGCGACGCAGGGCAGGCCTTCCCCATCTACATCACGGTGGTGGCAGGTCTGCTCTTTCTTGCGTTGGCCTACCTCGCCGTCGGACAGGCATCGGTGAATCGGAGCGGTGCGCAGACCGCAGCAGATGCAGCTGCACTGGCCGCCGCCCAGAACGTCCGTGATCAACTGGCGGGCAAGTGGTTGAAAGACCTGCTCGACCCAACCAAGTGGCAGGACATTTTCGAAGGCAAGGTTGCGGTTGACGACCCGTGCTGGCGTGCCGGACAGCTCGCTGAGGCGAACGACGCCGAGTTGGACGCCTGCAAGCCGCTGGAGCCGCTGAAGTACACGGTGACGGTGACGACCAACAAGTCGGTGGGCCACTCCGTCGTACCTGGGACAGAGAACGTCAAGTCGTCGAAGTCCGCTACGGCTGAGATCGAGTGGCTCTGCAAGTTCAAGCCCCCTGGTGAGGATGCAGGGGCCGACGTGCTGCCTCAACTCACCTGCGATGGCAAGACGTGGGACCTGAATCCGGACGACCAAGCCGGGCTTCCGAAGCCCGAGGACCTCTTCGACGTCCACCTGGCCGACTGACAAGCGAAGGAAGCAGAGTCATGAGCATTCGGGTCACAGGGAAGGCCACCAGGGGGATGGTCGCGCTGACTGTCGTGGCTGGTCTGGCCCTCGGCGTGGCCGGCTGCGGCGGTGGCGGTGGCGATGACGCCAAGAAGCCGGACCGTACGACGTCCGCCTCCACGTCCGGTGGAGCGAACCCGAGTACCCAAGAGGGGCAGTCGGACACCCCGTTGGCCGAGCTGAAGGGCTCGGACGGCCTGCTCCTTCAGATCACCTCCGCTCAGCGTGATGCCGGTGGATTCGTCACGGTGAACGCCAATTTGAAGAACGACGGCGCCAACAGCGCTGTCATCCCCTCTGCCCTGAGCGGCAACGAGACCGAGATCATCAGGAACGGCCGATCCCTCGGCGGTGCCACGCTGGTCGATCCCCAGGGGAAGAAGCGGTACTACGTCCTGCGTGACACGGAGGGGCGTCCCTTGACCACCACGGGCTTCTCGACGCTCAAGGCCGGTGCGAACCTGGCGGTCTTCATGCAGTTCCCGGCACCTCCGGCGAACATCTCCGAGGTGGAGTTCCAGCTGCCGACCTTCTCGGCCGCCACCATCAAAATCTCAGGGTGAGGCCAAAGTGACCACCACACCCCGCCTCACCCTCACCCTCGCCACCGCAGCGCTCCTCGCCGTCACCAACCTCACCCTCGCCCACGCCGACGACACCGACCCCAGCAACCCCCCGGGCACGGAACCCTCCGCCACCGCCCCCGTAAAGCTCGACCCCACCGACCCCGACCTCAAGCTCCCCGAGGGCGCCACCCTCGCTCAGCCCAAGGTGCTGGACATCAAGTCGGTCGTGGAAGATCAGAGCGGGGACGAGCGCCGTGAGGACACCAACGCGGACGTGACATTCGCGCTCCAGGCCGAGGTGCTGTTCGGCAAGGACAGCGCCAAGCTCGGCGGGGAGGCCAAGGCCCGCATCGCGACGATCGCCGAGGAGATCAAGAAGCAGAACGCGACCCAGGTCCGCGTCTTCGGCTTCACCGACAACCTCGGCTCCTCGGCCCACGGCGACGTCCTGTCCAAGCAGCGCGCCAACGCCGTGCAGGCGGTCCTGGACCAGGACCTGAACAGCGCGGACATCACCTTCGACGTACGCGGCTACGGCGAGCAGTACCCGATCGCCGACAACTCGACGGAGGAGGGCCGGAAGAAGAACCGACGGGTGGAGGTCTCGTTCCCGCGCACGGAGAGCTGATGAGGCGGGCAGCCGTCCACTGGAGTGGAAGACAGCCGACGTATACGCCGCGTATACTCGTGGCATGTCCGACGTCATGATTCGCGTGCCCGCCGAAGTCCGTGACCAGCTCGCCGCCGTAGCGGAGGCGCGTGGGACCAGCCTCCGTGCCCTCATGCAGGAGATAGCGGCGCAGACCCTGACTCCCGAGCAGATCAAGGAGCGGGCAGATCGCACCCGCGCTCTGCTCGCCGAGCGGTTCGGGCATTACGTGACGGACGAGGAATCCACCGAGATGCGGCGCAGAATGCGGGAGGCCACCGTCGCTCACCGGGCTGCTCTCGCAGAGGCAGAGTCGTCCCGTTGAACCAGATCGAACACTACGTCCTCGACAGCCCCACACTGCTGGTGATGGGCGGCAACAAGCAGGTCTCCGGCCTCCTCCATGCTGCGGCGTCCAGCGATGACGTGCGCCTGTGGGTGCCCGTCCTGTGCCTCTTGGAGGCTGAGCGTGAGCGCGTGGGGATCATCGCTCACGCGGGTGTACTGCTGGACGTACTCCGTGTCATCGATGACGACTACGCGATGGCCATGACTGTCGCCGAGCTGCTTCGCGACGGTGTCGCCTTCGGTGTCGCGGCAGCGGTGCACGTGGCACGACCCAATCCGATGCTTCCCGAAGGGGCGCTGGTGGCCACCGTCGCGCCGGAGGCCTATGACGGGCTCGGCGTCGGGGTCATGGACCTGAATCGTTGACGTCCCCTCGCCCGTGAGAGAAGGGCTCACGCGCTCCCTTACTCACCCACCTCGTAGTCGAACCAGATCCGATGGGTGCCGTCCGCGTCGATCGCCATGCCGCCGGCCCCTCGGATCCCGGCCAGCGCCCCCGTCCCGCTTCCCGGCACGATCACGAAGAACTCGGACTCGCGGCCTTCCCCCAGGGTCGTCGCCGAGTGGGCGAAGTTGAAGGAACCGGCCGCGCCGTGGAGGGATCCCTCGAAGGACTCCATGGCGACGTAGGTACCGGTGGCCGTGGCCTGGTCGTACGCGGCGGTGAACAGCGTGGCCGACACCCCGCTGACCTCACCCTCGTACTGCTTCCGCATTGTGGCCACCCCGACGGGCACCGCCGTCTCGACCACCGGCCCGGCGACCTCCGCCGGAGTGAACTCCGCAACCTTGAACGTCCCAGATGCTCGCATGCCCGGATGCTATGCCGCCCCACTGACAACGGCCCCGACAGCTGACGACGGCCACGGGCCGGTGACCTGCCATCAGGACACACCACCCTCCGCCTCGACGTCGACCACCGCCCCCACCGTCAGCCCCCACCCGGTCATCACCCCGGCCTCCGCCTCCAGCACATGCCGGGAACGGAACCGGGGTAGGCCCATGCGCCCCGGCTTCATCGTGCGTACGGCGATGACCCGCAGCCGGCGATCGAGATAGGCGACGTCGATCGCCATCCGCATCCGGAAGGTGTGCACCCCGCTGGCCGGCGACAGCAGCATCGCCCCGTCGACCGAGTCCCGGCCGAGCAGCCCTTTCGTCCGGGCGCGGTACGAAGTTGCGATCTCCAGGGAGAGTGGGACAGAGGTTCCGTCCGTCCGTTGCACGACCAACTTGCCTCGCCCGTCCCGCCAGCGCCGCCCCATGCCGGCCACCTCCGCCCGCTCTCGCCCGGTCGAGGCGACCGTACCCGTCACCCCCACCGGCGACCCGCCGCGCGCGTGATCGAGTTTGCGTGACCCCGGTCCATGGCTAGGAAAGCCCCATGACTGGACTTGGTGCCGTATTCCGACCCCAACTTCCCCCCGAGCGGCTCCGCGCGGTGGCCCGGATCGCGGATGCCACAGGGCTCGAAGAACTCTGGCTGTGGGAGGACTGTTTCCGGGAGGGCGGGATCTCCACGGCCGCCGCCGCTCTCGCCTGGACCGAACGGGTGCGGGTGGGCGTCGGGCTGATGCCCGTGCCGCTCAGGAACGTGGCCGTCACCGCCATGGAGGCCGCGTCACTGGAGCGGATGTTCCCGGGCCGGGCCGTCCTGACCGTGGGGCACGGTGTGCAGGACTGGATGGGGCAGGTCGGCGCGCGGGCCGCCTCGCCCCTCACCCTGCTGGGTGAGCATCTCGACGCCCTGCGCGCCCTGTTGCGCGGGGAGCGGTTCAGCGTGAGCGGGCGGTACGTCCGGCTGGACGACGTCGGCCTCGACTGGCCGCCGCTGCAGCCGGTCGACGTACTGGCCGGTGCCACCGGAGTCCGTACGCTCCGCCTCTCCGGCGCCAAGGCCGACGGCACCCTGCTCACCGCCTCCACCTCGGCGGAGGGCGTACGGGAGGCCCGGCGGATCATCGACGAGGGGCGGCGGGAGGCGGGGCGTACCGGCCCGCACCGGGTCGTGGTCTATCTGCTGGCCGCCACCGGAGCCGACGCCGCAGCCCGGCTGCGCGCCGAACTCGCCGCCGAGGGGCTGGAGTCGGTCCCCGATCTCGGGGTCGCGGGGGACGCGGGTGCCGTGGCCAAGGCGGTGCAGCGGCTGGCCGAGGCCGGTGCCGACACCGTCGTCCTGCAGCCGACGGGGGACGAGCCCGACCCGGAGGGCTTCGTGCGCTTCGTCGCGGAGGAGGTTCGGCCCCTGGTGCCGTAGCGGAGGAGGCCGCGGGAGACGCGGGGCGTTGTCAGTGGCGGCTGCCACACTGCCACGCATGACCGGCGAACACAGCGATGTGCGTCTGCGGGACGTGACGGACGACGACCTCCACGTCTTCCACGACTACGAGCAGGACCCGGAAGCCGTCCGGCGGTCGAGGTTCACCCCCCGGCCGCGGGACGCCTTCCTCAGACACTGGCGGGAGCGCGTGCTCGGCGATCCCGACTGCCTCGTGCGGACGGTCACCGTCGACGGTGAGGTGGCCGGGAGCGTCGTCTCCTGGACGGAGGGCGGGCAGCGGTACGTCGGCTACTGGCTCGGGCGGCCGTACTGGGCCCGTGGTGTCGGAACTCGCGCCCTCGGCCTCTTCCTGGAGCTGGAGCGGGTACGGCCCCTGTACGCCGACCCGTTCTCCGGCAACACCGCCTCCGTCCGCCTGCTGGAGAAGCACGGCTTCGAGCGCGCCGGTACGGTCCGGCACGGGGAGGACGAGCACGTTCTGCTGGTGCTCGGCGGCCGGGTGCTCGGCGGCCTGGCTCCCGAGAAACGCGTCTGACGGCACCCGGTTCCTAGGCCTCGGTGACCGGGCGGTGGTCGCCCGTCGCCCCGTCGATCAGCTCGCGCAGGATGTCCATGTGGCCGGCGTGCCGGGCCGTCTCCTCGATCATGTGGACGAGGGTCCAGCGCAGGGAGACGGAGACGTCGCGCCAGGCGGGGCGGCCCGGAGCGTCCAGGGGCAGCTCGGCGATCGTGCGGTCGGCGGCGGCGCGAGCGCGGGCGTAGAAGGCGACGATCTGCTCCGTCGTCTCACCGGGGGCCACGCTCATGTCCTCGTCCTTGTAGGGGTCGAACCACAGGGGTTCCCCCGCACGCCCGAACGTCTCCACGAGCCAGCCGTACTCCACCGAGGCCAGATGCTTGACCAGGCCGAGCAGGGTCGTCCCGCTCGGTGTCATCGGACGGCGCAGCTGCTCGTCGTCCAGCCCGTCCAGCTTCCAGAGCACGGCGTCCCGGTGCCGGTTCAGGCTCGCGTGCAGGATGTTCTTCTCACCGGCGGTGTGGCCGGCTCCCGAGGTCGTCATGTCCGCGGAAATTAGCAGGCCCGACCGACAACGCCCTGGGACCATGGCGTTCATGACGGACAACCGCTCCTTTGA
Source organism: Streptomyces sp. NPDC001816 (assembly GCF_042892235.1). Taxonomy (NCBI): domain Bacteria; kingdom Bacillati; phylum Actinomycetota; class Actinomycetes; order Kitasatosporales; family Streptomycetaceae; genus Streptomyces; species Streptomyces sp. NPDC001816. The sequence goes on along the minus strand of NZ_JBIATY010000018.1, from coordinate 34,637 downwards.
ACAGCTCGTGGCCGAGGGCGTCGCCGAGCCCACCGAGGGATGGGACTTCTCGTGGTTCGAGGGGCGGGCCACGGAGGCGCGGCCGTCCTGGGGGTACGCACAGTCGGCGGGGGAGCGGCTGGCCCGGGCCGAGGCCGCGCTGGACATCCAGACCGGGGGCGGTGAGGTGCTCGGCTTCGCCCTGGGCCGGGCGGGGGAGGACGGGCCGAGGCTGGTCGCGGCCACGGAGGGCTGGCCGCCGAACGTCGCCAAGGCCACCGCCCTGCTGCGGCCGCGCGGTGTGGTGGTGGTCGCCGCACCGGACGACGCGCCGCTGCCGTTCGCCGACGAGGCCTTCGACCTGGTGCTCAGCCGGCACCCGGTGCGGCCGGACTGGGCGGAGATCGCCCGGGTGCTGCGGCCCGGCGGTACGTACTTCGCCCAGCATGTCGGGCCCAGCAGTGCGTTCGAGCTGGTCGAGTACTTCCTCGGACGTCAGCCGGACGAGGTGCGCGGCGGCCGTGATCCCGAGCGGGAGCGGAAGGACGCGGAGGCGGCGGGGTTCGAGGTCGTGGACCTGCGGGCGGAGCGGCTGCGGATGGAGTTCCATGACATCGCCGCCGTCGTGCACTTCCTGCGCAAGGTCGTCTGGATGGTCCCCGGCTTCACCGTCGAGGCGTACGCGCCCCAACTGCGCTCCCTGCACGAGCGGATCGAGAAAGAGGGGCCGTTCGTGGCGCACAGCTCCCGCCATCTCTTCGACGTCCGGAAGCCGACCCCCTGATGAACCGGACTTAAAGGGCATTTCGCCGTCCAGTTCACTCGCCGTTCTCTCACGGTTTCCACATCGTTATCGGCGGCGGTTCACACCCGCCCCACCCGTCACGTAAGTTCAGACCAAGGTAATTCGCGTGAGCAAAGCTGCGCGGGCGGCACCGCGCAGTGGAGGGGGCTGCGCGGTGCTGCGATACCGAGCCGAGCGCGGAGCGGAACCGTCAAGTCACCGTTCGCTGCCCGGTAGCCCGTCGGAGGGACGCTCGGACAACTCGCCGAACCATCCCCAAGGCGCCCCAAATCCTCTTGATCTCTCCATATGGGCCCCGATCCCCTGGGATTCCGCTGCGAATCAGCCATGAAATGCCCCGGAATCCATCGTTCCGCGTGCGCCGGGGCGTCGTCGGGCGATTCCGGAGAGTAGTTGTATCGCGCCGATGCACCCACCATCCCTTACGAAGGGTTATGGTGGAAACCCCCCCTCGGGCCGGTCCGTCTCCCCCCCCACGGACCGGCCCGTTTTTTCATGGGAACTCCCGGAACTTCAGAACAACGGACGAGCGTCCCAACCTGACGGGCCGAGCCGACGGCAGGGGTAGGCTCAAAACCCGCCCAACCCCCGGAGGGTCCCGTGAACGTGCGCGACACGCTGCGCAGCCTGCTCGTCAGGCTCTACGCACGCCGGGTGGAAGGCCACCTGGACCACGCCCAGGTGCCCAAGCACATCGGCGTCATCATGGACGGCAACCGCCGCTGGGCGAAGGCCGCCGGCTCCACGACGGTCCACGGCCACCGCGCCGGTGCCGAGAAGATCGAGGAGTTCCTCGGCTGGTGCAGCGAGACCGACGTCGAGGTCGTCACCCTGTGGCTGCTGTCCACGGACAACTTCGACCGCCCGCAGGACGAGCTGGGTCCTCTCCTCGGCATCATCGAGGACGTCGTCCGCACCCTCGCCGCCGACGGCCGCTGGCGGGTGCACCACGTCGGCACCCTCGACCTGCTGCCGCCCGGGATGCAGCGCACCCTCAAGGAGGCCGAGGAGACCACGGCCCACGTCGACGGAATAGTGGTCAACGTCGCCATCGGCTACGGCGGCCGCCAGGAGATCGCCGACGCCGTGCGCTCCATGCTCCTCGACGCCCGGGACAGGGGTGTGTCGATGGAGGACCTCGCCGAGTCCGTCGACATCGACATGATCGGCCGTCATCTCTACACCGGAGCCCAGCCCGACCCGGACCTGGTGATCCGTACCAGCGGCGAGCAGCGGCTGTCCGGATTCATGCTGTGGCAGACCGCACATTCCGAGTACTACTTCTGCGAGGTCTTCTGGCCCGCCTTCCGCAAGGTCGACTTCCTGCGCGCGCTGCGCGACTACGCGGCACGTCACCGCCGTTACGGCGGCTGATCCGCCTCGAACACCCCGCCCGTCACCACTGCGGCGGGGTGTTCGGTTCACCCCGGTTGGGGCGCAAGTAACAAGGAGTTCACCGGCGCGCTGTTGGCCGCTTTTGCATGGCGGTGCATGTTCGAGGGCATAAGCCAAGCAGGTCGACGCCCGAACCACGGGCGTCGGATCTCAGCGGGCGGCACGGGGCCGCCCGCCCGGGAGGCCCTTTGCACCAGCCCGACCGTGCTGTCACTGCACGGAAGCAGCCGCGGAGGTCCGGTGTCCGGCCCGCCGTCCGCGGGGGCCAGGGACCGGTCGCAATGCTCCCTCCCTCCCGGCCCGGCTTCCACTTCGTCGCTCCCCGACCTCATCCGAGGGGGTACGTCCTTCCGTGGTGACCAGCACAAAGCGCCACAAGCCAGACCGGCGCACGTATGTTCTCGACACCAGCGTCCTGCTGGCCGATCCGAACGCCCTGACCCGCTTCGACGAGCACGAGGTCGTGCTCCCCATCGTCGTGGTCACGGAGCTGGAGGCCAAGCGGCACCATCCCGAACTCGGGTACTTCGCCCGCCAGGCCCTGCGCCTGCTGGACGACTACCGGGTCAAGCATGGTCGCCTCGACGCTCCCATCCCGATCGGGGAGCTGGGCGGAACGATCCGTGTCGAGCTCAACCACTCGGACCCCAGCGTGCTGCCCACCGGCTACCGCCTGGGGGACAACGACTCCCGCATCCTCGCGGTGGCCCGGAACCTGCAGGCCGAGGGGTACGACGTCACCGTCGTGTCGAAGGATCTGCCGCTCAGGATCAAGGCCTCCTCCGTCGGTCTGCTGGCCGAGGAGTACCGCGCCGAGCTCGCCATCACGGAGAACTCCGGCTGGACCGGAATGTCCGAACTGACGCTCGCCGGTGAGCAGGTGGACATCCTCTTCGAGGAAGGGCATGTGTACGTCCCGGAGGTCTCCGACCTCCCCGTGCACACTGGCCTGACCATCCAGTCCGAGCGCGGCAAGGCGCTCGGCCGGATCTCCGCCGAGGGCAACGTCCGTCTGGTGCGCGGCGACCGGGAGGCGTTCGGTATCAAGGGTCGCAGCGCCGAGCAGCGCATCGCGCTCGACCTGCTGCTCGACCCGGACGTCGGCATCGTCTCGATGGGCGGCCGGGCCGGCACCGGCAAGTCGGCGCTCGCCCTGTGCGCGGGCCTGGAGGCGGTCCTGGAGCGCCGCCAGCACCAGAAGGTGATGGTCTTCCGGCCGCTGTACGCGGTGGGCGGGCAGGAGCTGGGCTATCTGCCGGGCTCTGAGGCGGAGAAGATGAGCCCGTGGGCGCAGGCCGTCTTCGACACGCTCTCCGCGGTCACCAGCCGCGACGTCATCGAGGAGGTCACCGCGCGCGGGATGCTGGAGGTCCTGCCCCTGACCCACATCCGGGGCCGCTCCCTGCACGACGCGTTCGTGATCGTCGACGAGGCGCAGTCCCTGGAACGGAACGTCCTGCTGACCGTTCTGTCCCGAATCGGCGCGAATTCGCGGGTCGTTCTCACCCATGACGTGGCACAGCGGGACAATCTGCGCGTAGGCCGCTACGACGGTGTGGTCGCCGTCGTGGAGAAGCTGAAGGGGCATCCCCTCTTCGCGCACGTCACGTTGACGCGTTCCGAGAGGTCCCAGATTGCGGCGCTTGTGACCGAAATGCTGGAGGACGGTCACATCTGACGTACATCTGACGTATGCCCGACGCCCGTTGGCGCCGTCCGGCAAAGGCCAAGAGCCTAGCCGGGCGGCGCCTTCGCGTGTGGGGGTTTCCTGAAATCCCCAGGGCCAAACGGGGTGTGAGCTTTCACACGCAACGCAGAATTGCCACCCGGTGTCGGGTTACGGCAGAGTCTCACTCCTGTCAGGCCCCGCATACGACACACCTGTACCCCCAGCGGTACGGCACCACAGAAGAACCACCTCTAACTCCATAGAGTTGTCGTATGCCGCCCGAGCACCACGCGGCGCTCCCCTCGCGGGAGTTGCCCACCGGGCCCGCGCCTCCCGTGACCCCGCAGTTGGGAGGCCAGTGTCAGGGGCACGATTGCGTCCGCCAGGGTCACCGAAGCGGGCGATGCTGGAAGGAAACCGTGTGAGCCGGATTTCGGTCCGGGGATTCGCAGTGGTCTCGGCCACCGCGGTCACCGCTGTCGGAAGCGTCGTCGGCGTTGCCTCGGGCAGCACCGCGCAGCCCAACGACGCCGAGGCGACGGCAGCCGACGCCACGCTCCTCGCGGACATACCCGCGGGTGAGCAGGCCCAGGTGCAGACCGCATCCCTGACGCAGCAGGCCGACTCGCAGGCCATCGCCGCGGACGCGAGCGCCAAGAAGGACGCCGAGGCAGCCGCCCGCAAGGCCGCGGCCGAGACCGCTGTCGCCAAGAAGGCTGCCGCCGAGAAGGCCGAGAAGGAAGCCAAGGCCCGCGCGGAGGCGCAGAAGGCGACCACCCGGTCGACCCGCGACTCCTCCAGCTTCCCCGTGCAGAGCAGCTACAGCGTCGCGCAGATCCAGGCGATGGCACGCCAGATGGTGGCCAGCGGCCAGTTCCAGTGCTTCAGCAACATCGTGGACCACGAGTCCAGCTGGAACTACCGGGCCGTCAACGCCTCCTCCGGCGCCTACGGTCTCTTCCAGGCCCTGCCCGGCTCCAAGATGTCGTCCGTCGGCTCCGACTGGCAGACCAACCCGGCCACGCAGATCAAGTGGGGCCTCAACTACATGAACAGCCGGTACGGCAGCCCCTGTGAGGCCTGGTCGTTCTGGCAGGCCAACCACTGGTACTAGGCCGCCCGGCTTTCGCTCGACCCTGCGCAGCCCCTCCCCGTCCTAGGGGGAGGGGCTTTCGCCCTGTACGGTCGTACCCGAACGACTCCAGGGGGGAGTGGTGGCAGACACCCGGGGACGCGGGGGAAGAGGACGGATCATGTCGCGAGTGCCAGGGTGGCTCGGCCGACTCGGCGCCGGGCTGACCGAGATGAGCGAGCGGCTGGACGAGCGCCGTGCCGAGGTGGAGAAGGACACCGTCCCCGAACCCGCCCTCGCCGAGCGCGCCCCCGACCCGGTGGTGCCCGCGCCCCGGCCGGCCGCCCCGTCCGGTCCCCGCCCCGACCCCGCCGAGGCCGTGCCCTGGGGCGTACGCGTAGCGGCCGAGGCCGGCTGGCGGCTGCTGGTCCTCGCCGGCACCGTGTGGGTCCTCATGCGGGTCATCACCGCCGTACAACTGGTGGTCTTCGCCTTCGTCATCGCCCTGCTGATCACCGCGCTGCTCCAGCCGACGGTCGCCCGGCTCAGGCGCCGCGGGGTGCCGCGCGGCCTGGCCACCGCGATGACCGCCATCCTCGGCTTCGTGGTCATCGGCCTGATGGGCTGGTTCGTGACCTGGCAGGTCATGGAGAACATCGACACGCTCTCCAACCAGATCCAGGGCGGCATCGACGACCTGCGCAACTGGCTGCTGAAGAGCCCCTTCCACGTCACCGACAAGCAGATCAACCAGATCGCCAAGAACCTCCGCGAGGCGATCGGCGCCAACGCCGACCAGATCACGTCGGCCGGCCTGGAGGGCGTCCAGGTCATCGTCGAGGCCCTGACCGGCATCCTGCTGGTGTTCTTCTCGACGCTGTTCCTGCTCTACGACGGCGAGCGCATCTGGCAGTGGTTCCTGAAGCTGGTGCCCGCCGCGGCCCGCCCCGGCGTGGCCGGCGCCGGCCCCCGCGCCTGGAACACCCTGACGGCCTACGTCCGGGGCACGGTCCTGGTCGCCCTGATCGACGCCATCTGCATCGGCGTCGGCATCTACTGGCTGGATGTGCCGATGGCCGTCCCGCTGGCCGTCTTCATCTTCCTGTTCTCGTTCATCCCGCTCGTGGGCGCGGTCGCCTCCGGCGCGCTCGCGGTGATCGTGGCGCTGGTGACCCAGGGCGTCTTCGTGGCCGTCATGACCCTCCTGGTGGTGCTCCTGGTCCAGCAGATCGAGGGGCACATCCTGCAGCCGTTCATCCTCGGCCGCGCGGTCCGTGTCCACCCGCTCGCGGTGGTCCTCACGGTGGCGGCCGGCGGCATGGTGGCGGGCATCGGCGGCGCGGTGGTCGCCGTACCGCTGGTGGCGGTGACGAACACGGTGGTCGGGTACTTGCGCCAGTATTCGCTGGAGGTCCAGCAACAACCAGCCCGTACGGCGTTTGAGGACGAGCCCGTTCAGGCCGAAGGGGAGTCCGGGGGCGCAGCCCCCGAGGACGCCCAGGAAAACACCGAGGGCCTCGCCCACCAGGAGTGAGCGAGGCCCCGGCACGACGGCCTACTCGGAGAGCAGCGCCTCCGCGTCCAGCGTGACGCCGACCGCCTGAATCACAGAGGCGATCTTGAACGCCTCCTGGACCACCTCACGGTCGACCCCGGCCTTGCGCAGCACCTGCTCGTGCGAGTCCAGGCACAGCCCGCAGCCGTTGATCGCGGAGACCGCGAACGACCACAGCTCGAAGTCGACCTTCTCCACGCCCGGGTTGCCGATGACGTTCATCCGCAGGCCCGCGCGCAGGGTGCCGTACTCGTGGTCGGACAGCAGGTGACGCGTCCGGTAGAAGACGTTGTTCATCGCCATGATCGCGGCCGCGGACTTGGCCGCGGTGTACGCCTCCGGCGTGAGGTTCGCCTTCGCCTCGGGCTCCAGCTCGCGCAGGACGATGGGGGAACGGGAGGCGATGGCGGTCGCCAGCACCGTGCCCCACAGCTGCTGCGCGGGCAGGTCGGAGTTGCCGATGACCGAGCCCAGGTTGAGCTTCAGGTCCTTGGCGTAGTCCGGGACGCGGGACTTCAGCGAGTCGAGCGACATGGGTCACTCACCGGCCAGCAGCGCGACCGGGTCGAGCGTCTCGTCGCCCTTGCTCCAGTTGCACGGGCACAGCTCGTCGGTCTGCAGGGCGTCCAGGACCCGCAGGACCTCCTTGGGGTTACGGCCGACGGAGCCGGCGGTCACCATGGAGAACTGGATCTCGTTGTTGTGGTCGACGATGAAGACGGCACGCTTGGCGAAGCCGTCCTCGCCCTCGATGCCCAGGTCGCGCATCAGCTCGTGCTTGGAGTCGGCCATCATCGGGAACGGCAGGTCACGCAGGTCGTCGTGGTCCTTGCGCCAGGCGTGGTGGACGAACTCGGAGTCACCGGAGAAGCCGAGGACCTGGGCGTCACGGTCGGCGAACTCGTCGTTCAGCTTGCCGAACGCGGCGATCTCGGTCGGGCACACGAAGGTGAAGTCCTTCGGCCAGGCGAAAACGATCTTCCACTTGCCCTCGTAGGTCTTGTGGTTGATCGTCTCGAACTCCTTGCCCTTCTCCAGCGAGACGCAGGCGGTCAGTTCGAACTCGGGGAACTTGTCACCGACAGTGAGCACTAGCTCTCCTTGCAGCGAAGAAAAGCCCCTTTTGGGGGCGTTTTCTCGTATGGGTTGGACGCTGCTGATGGTGGCACAGGGTGCATTGATTAGTGAAATAGCTACACTCGGTCGTGTTGATCGGAGGGAGCTATCAGTGACCATCAGTAACGGCAAGCGGAGGCAGCCGAGCCTCGCGCAGCTGCGTGCCTTCGCCGCCGTGGCCGAGCATCTGCACTTCCGGGACGCGGCGGCAGCCATCGGGATGAGCCAGCCCGCCCTGTCCGGCGCGGTCTCGGCGCTGGAGGAGACCCTGGGCGTGACCCTCCTCGAGCGTACGACCCGCAAGGTGCTGCTCTCGCCCGCCGGCGAGCGGCTGGCCGTACGGGCGAAGGCGGTGCTGGACGAGGTCGGGGCGCTGCTGGAGGAGGCCGAGGCGGTCCGGGCGCCGTTCACCGGAGTGCTGCGGCTCGGGGTGATCCCGACCGTCGCGCCGTACCTGCTGCCCACCGTGCTGCGCCTGGTGCACGAGCGGTACCCGCAGCTCGACCTCCAGGTGCACGAGGAGCAGACCACGAACCTCATCGACGGCCTGAACTCCGGCCGGCTCGACCTGCTGTTGCTGGCAGTCCCGCTCGGTGTGCCCGGGGTCGTGGAACTCCCGCTGTTCGACGAGGACTTCGTGCTCGTCACCCCGCTGGACCACTGGCTCGGCGGCCGAGAGGGGATCCCGCGTGAGGCCCTGAAGGAACTCAACCTGCTGCTCCTGGACGAGGGTCACTGCCTGCGCGACCAGGCCCTGGACATCTGCCGGGAGGCGGGGCGGGCGGACGCCCCGGTCACCACCACGGCCGCCGGGCTCTCCACCCTGGTCCAGCTCGTCGCGGGCGGCCTCGGCTGCACCCTGCTCCCGCGTACCGCCCTCAAGCTGGAGACCACCCGCAGCAGCCAGTTGCTCACCGGCTCCTTCGCGGAGCCCGCCCCGAGCCGCCGTGTCGCCTTCGCCATGCGCACCGGCGCGGCCCGCGGCGCGGAGTACGAGGAGCTGGCGACCGCCCTGCGCGAGGCACTGCGTCCGCTGCCCGTGCGGGTGTGCGAGCGAGGTGTCTGAGGGCCGGGCGTCCCTGCCCCGGAATCGATCAAATGAGCTTTCGATAAAGCGAGTTGGGCGGCATCAAACGTCAACTTCCGCCAGCTCGGGACAGGTCGGAAAGGCCTGACCGGAATATGCCTACGAACTGATACACATACCCCCTCAGTGCGACGCGTCACGCGTCTGTGCGAAGAGCCAAGGGGAGTGATGTCGGACGTTCGGGACGCCCTGGGCCGTGTCGGCTACGACCGGCTGGCGCACGCCCTCACGGCCTGCGGGCACGCGGAGTTCACCGGAGAGCTGCGGGTGTCCGGCCGGCCCGGCGGCACCTTCCACCTGCGGGACGGACTCGTGGTGGCTGCCGAGAGTCCCGGTTCCCCCGGGCCGGAAGTGCTGCTGCTGCGTACCGACCGCATCGGCGCCGAGCGGTGGGCCGAGCTGGTGCGGGAGTCCGACGGAGCGCGCTGGCCGGCCGCGGCGCTGGTCGCCCGCGGCTACGCCGGGGCCGCTCAGCTCAGGGTGGTGTGCGTGATGGCGCTCCACGACGCCGCCTTCGCCATCGTCGCGGGCCGGGTGGACGGCTGCGAACGCATCGTCGGCACCGAACCGCACGCACCCGTCACCGCCGGCGAGACCCCGGCCCGGCTGGTGCAGGACGCGGCCCGCAAACTCGCCGCCCTCGCCACCCTGCCGTACCCGGTCGGCCCCGACCGGGAACGCCCGCTGCCCGCCGCACCGACCGGCCGCCCGCTCACCGCGCTGCAACAGGAGCTGCTCGCCCACGCCGACGGCCGCCGCACCCCACGGGACCTGGCCTTCTGCGTCGGCCGGGGCGTCTACACCGTCACGGTGGAGGTCGCGCGGATGCTCGCCGAGGGGTTCCTGGAATGCGCCGACGCGCCGGCGGAGATCCCGGTCCGGCTGCCCCCGGAGGCACGGGTACGGGCCGTACGGCACCGCGACCCACCGCCCGAGCCGCCCCCCGTGCCCACCGCCCTGCCGCGCCGCGACCCCGGCGCCAGCGGCATCACCGAAGCCCTCGCCCCGCCCAAGAACGGGACGAGCTGGAAAGGGTTCTTCCGGCTGCGGCACACAACCGCCGAGTGAGAGGGGCGGACGGCCCGCCGCGACGGCTGAACCCGATCGAAGAACAAGGGAGTTCCACCAGATGAATCGTGAAGCGCTGGCGCTGGAGATGCGCGGGCTTCGGGAACAGGTGACAGGCATCACCGACACCGCCGTCGCGGCCGCCGACGGCCTGCTCATCGCCGCCGACACCGCGGAGTCGATAGACCCGGAGGGGCTCGCGGCCCTCGCCGCGGCCGGTCTCGGCCTCGCCCGCCGTACCACCCAGGCCACCTCGCGCGGGGTGCTGCGGCAGACGGTGGCCTACGGCAGCCACGGCTGTGCCGCGTTCTACGCCGTCGGCGACACGGCGCTGATGGTCGTGCTCGGTGACGAGGGACTCGACCTGGAGCGCCTGCACCGGGCGACCCGGCCGGCCCTCGACCGCATCGGCTCGATCCTCACCGAGAAGACCACTGAAGGAGTGTGAAGGGATGGCGACGAAGCGTATGACCCCGGGTTTCTCCGACCAGGTGATGAGCCTGGTCAAGACGCTGCGTTCGAACGCGCCCGACTGCGTCGCGGCCGGCGTGGTCGACATGTCCACCGGCATGCTGTTGTCGTACGAGACCGTGGACAACCACCCGCCCGAGGTCCTGGACCTGCTGGCCGGGGCCACCCTCGACCTGTTCCAGGGGCGTACGGTCGTGATGATCGAGGACATCTTCAAGGAGCGCCGCGGGGCCACCGGCGACGCCCACTTCTTCCAGGAGATCCTCGTCAACAGCGACAACCTCACTCACCTGTTCGTCAGGATGAACGAGCAGCAGGACGTCGTCGCGGTCGTCGTCTGCCGTAAGTCGGTGAACGTCGGCATGCTGCTGGCCCAGGCGCGCAGGGTGGTGCGCGAGCACAGCCTGTGAGGAAGCGGACATGGGCCCCTCCCGGCGGGGAAGGGCCCATGGGGTGGGCCTGCTACTCGGTGCGCAGGCCCTCCGGGCGCATCAGCCGCCACAGCGGCGGCAGGCTGAGCAGGGTGACCACGAGGACGACCGTCGCACCGATGCCGCTCATCGTCAGCACGCTCGACCAGTCGACGCCCACCGTCGCGCCCACCATCTTCAGCAGCACCGCGCCCAGCGTCAGCCCCACGGTCGTGGCGAGCAGCAGACCGAGCGCGATCGGGATCGCCGTCTGCCACAGCACCGACAGGCTCAGGGTGCGCCGCCGGGTGCCGAAGGCGACCAGCGCCGACAGCAGCATCTTGCGCTCGCGCAGCTGCTCCAGCTGGGACACCAGCAGGCTCGCGCCGATCAGCGCCAGCACGCAGGTGGCGCCGACGAGCAGGCCGGTCCGGATGGAGGTGAACTTCGTGGACTTCTCGGTGGACGACCACACGATCGTGTCCGCCAGCGGGTCGATCCGGGCCGCCGTGTTGCGGACGTACTCGTGCACGTCCGCCACCGACTCGTCCAGCGACAGATACACCTGACCGCTGACCAGCCCGGCCATCCGGTGCGGCACGGCGGCGGGGGTCATCAGGAAGCCGCTGCCCGTGCTTTCGTCCGGGCCCATGACCGCACGGACCTGCTGCAGGCCGCTCGGCACGGACCAGACGAAGTCCCGGCCCTGGTAGAAGCCGTTGCCCGTGTCGAAGTAGAGCTTGCGGCCCGGCTTGGCGAGCTTGGCCGCGTCGGCGTCCATGTCCTTGTCCCCGCCCCGCGCCACGAAGATGTCCCCGTCGTGGCAGGACGTCAGCCGTGCCACCTCGCGCAGCGCGGCGCAGTCGCCGACGGTCACGCTCGTCGAGGTCTTCGGCCCGTTCTCGTCGTTCCAGCTCCGGTCGCCCACCGAGAGGCCGCCGAGCGCGGTGGCCTTCCGTACGCCCTTGGTGGCGTCGAACTTGTCGGAGACCGAGAGGAAGGCGCCGCCCCGCGACATCTGGACCCGCATCTGCGTCCGCTCGACGTTCTGGCCGGTCACCTTGGTGTAGTCGCTCTCGACGCCCGAGAACAGCATCTGCAGGGCGACCGCCCCGGCCACCGCGACCGCGATGCCGTTCACCATGCGGGCCGCCGAGCCGCTGTTCAACTGCAGCCGCCGTACCGCCAGTTGCCAGGCGACATTGCCCGTGCCGAGCCGGGCGACCACGGCCTCGACGACCCACGGCAGCAGCGCGGTCACGCCGACGAGCAGCAGCAGGACGCCGCCGATCACCAGGTACTGGTTGAACTCGCCGTTCGAGCGGCCCTGGCCGATCATCGGGGCGAGCATCGCGAGGCCGCCCAGCGGCAGCAGCAGCCGCCACCACAGCCGGCGCCGCGAGGGCTTGGCCGTGCGGACCACGCCGAGCGGCTCGATGACCACCCCGCGCATCGCGAACAGGGTGACCAGCACCGCTGCCGCCGGGACGGTGACGGCGACCAGCAGGGCCAGCGCGGGCGTCGGGTTGAGATAGCTGGGGAACACGCTGACGTCCAGGATCTCGACCGAACCCGCGAGATGACGGCCCAGCAGGAAGAAGACGGTGCCGAAGACCAGCCCGACCAGGGAACCCGCGAGCGCCTCGCCCGCGGCGATTCGCCGGGTCATCCGGCTGTCGGAGCCGACCAGCCGCAGCGCGGCCAGCCTGCGGTCGCGCCGCTCGCCGCCGAACCGTACGGCCGCGGCGATGAACACGGCGACCGGCATCAGCAGCACCACGAACACGACCAGCACCAGCAGGATCAGCACGGGGTCCGTCTTGTCGGGCGGGCTCGGGTGCGGATTCCCGAACGCGGTGATCCGGGCCGTCTGCCAGCCGTTGATGTGCGGTGCCAGGTTCTTCGCGCCGGCGTAGTAGGCGAGTTCGTGCGAGCCGATGAGCCCGGGCTCGCCGATGGTCCCGACCACCCGGTACGGCAGCCGCCCGCGCAGCAGCTTGCCGTCGGAGGAGTCGAGCAGCCGCTTCAGCGCCGGGGAGACGACCATGTCGCCCGGGGCCGGGTACTTGGCCAGGCCCGGTGCGAGCGGCGCCCGCGGCCCCTCGGGCTCCACCAGACGGCCGCGGATGTCGGAGCCGTGGTAGTTCGTGTTGGCGTCCGAGATCACCAGGGTGTCGGCGGCCTTCGGCTTGTGCTTCTGGTCGTAGGTGTAGTCCAGGCGGGCCTCGTCGCGCTCGTGCCGCACCGCCAGGGCGTTCGGTATGGCGGTCGTCAGCAGCAGCAGCGCGACGCCGAGCCCGACACCGACCGCCGTCAGCAGCACCCGGACCCAGCCCTCGCGTCCGCCGGTGAAGGCGAACCGGCCCCCCATGGCCAGATCCCTGGACCACTGCCGAACATTCATATGGCCCGCTCCATGTCGCGGGACTTCCCGTCGCGTACGACGATCTCGCGGTCGGAGTAGGCGGCTACCCGCGCCTCGTGCGTGACCAGCACCACGGCCGCGTTGGTCGAACGGGCCGCGTCGGTCAGCAGCTCCATCACGCGCTCGCCGTTGAGGGAGTCCAGCGCGCCGGTCGGCTCGTCGGCGAACAGCACCCGGGGCCCGGTGACCAGCGCCCGCGCCACCGCGACGCGCTGTCCCTGACCGCCGGAGACCTCGCCGGGCCGCTTGCCCTTGAGGTTGTCGACCTCCAGGCGCTCCATCCAGCCCAGTGCCGCCTGCTCGGCCGCCTTGCGGGAGGTTCCGTTCAGCCGCAGCGGAAGCGCCACGTTCTCCACGCAGGTCAGCTCCGGGACGAGCTGCCCGAACTGGAAGACGAAGCCGAACTCGGAGCGCCGGAGCGCACTGCGCTGGGCGTCGCTCATCGTCGCGAGTTCCTGCCCGTTGTACGTGATCGAGCCCGAGTCCGGCGGCACGATCCCCGCGAGGCAGTGCAGCAGCGTCGACTTGCCGGACCCGGAGGGGCCCATGATGGCGACGACCTCGCCGGGGTGGATGGAGAACCCGGCGCCGTCGAGCGCGACGGTCGGCCCGTACGCCTTGCGCAGGTCCTGGGCTATGAGCAGGGAACCCGGAGGAGGAATCACTTGGCCACCTCCGCACGGAGCTTGTCGAGGCGCGCGGCGGTCAGCTCCAGCCAGCGCAGGTCCGCCTCCAGGTGGAACAGCGCGTGGTCGCAGATCAGCTGGTCCGCGAGGTCGCCCTTGCGCTTGCGGTCGGTCAGGATCCGCATGCTGCGCAGGTGTTCGGAGCGCTGGGTGTCGAGGACGTCGGCCGCGTTGCGGTGGGTCAGCAGCGCCAGGACGACCTTGGTGTAGAGGGTCGACTGGAGGTACTCCTCCGGCTTCTCCGGGGTCGCGAGCCACCGCTCGACGTCCGTGACGCCGGCGTCGGTGATGGCGTACCGCTTGCGCTCGGGCCCGCCGCCCGTCTCGATCCCGTCGACCTCCACGAGGCCGTTCTTCAGCAGCCGGGACATCGTCGAGTAGACCTGGCCGTAGTGCAGCGGCCGGTCCTGACCGAACTTCTCGTCGAAGGCCCGCTTCAGGTCGTAGCCGTGCCGGGGGCCGGACTCCAGGAGTCCTAGAAGGGTGTGACCGATGGACATGGCAGCACTCTACACACGGTGTATACGCACCATGTATACGCGGAGTGTGTAGATCATGGCGTGGGGTATGCGAGGGGTGCGCGTGGGGTGTGGAGGTGCAGGTGGGGGCCGATTGTCACTGTTCGGAAACAGGCGGCCGCCCGCGACGCGGCAGCGGCCCGGTGTCCTTCGGCAGCCGCCCGGCCTCGGCCAACGCCTTGCGCAGCAGGAACTCGATCTGCGCGTTGGCGGAGCGCAGCTCGTCCCCGGCCCACCGTGCCAGCGCCTCGTACACGGACGGGTCCAGCCGCAGCAGCACCTGCTTGCGCTGCTGCGGCCGGCGCCGCGGAGTCTCTTCGGGAGAGTCCGTCACTGGTAGAGGGTCCCCGTGTTGAGTACGGGCTGCGGAGCGCGGTCCCCGCACAGCACCACCATCAGGTTGGACACCATCGCCGCCTTCCGTTCCTCGTCCAGCTCCACGATGTCCCGCTCCGCTATCCGGGCGAGCGCCGCCTCCACCATGCCGACCGCGCCGTCCACGATCTGCCGCCGGGCCGCGACCACCGCACCGGCCTGCTGCCGCTGGAGCATCGCCGAGGCGATCTCCGGAGAGTACGCGAGATGCGTGAAGCGCGACTCGATGATCCGCACTCCGGCCGCCTCCACCCGGGCCTGGAGCTCGACGGCCAGCCGCTCGGTGATCTCCTCGGCGTTGCCACGCAGCGAGAGGCCGTCCTCCTCGTGGGCGTCGTACGGGTACTCGATGGCGATGTGCCGGACGGCCGTCTCGGTCTGGGTGGCGACGAACTCGGCGTAGTCGTCCACCTCGAACACCGCCTGGGCGGTGTCCTGGACCTTCCAGACCACGACCGCGGCCAGTTCGATCGGGTTGCCGTACGCGTCGTTGACCTTCAGTACGGCGGTCTCGTGGTTGCGCACCCGGGTGGAGATCCGGGTCCGCGAGGTGAAGGGGTTCACCCAGCGCAGGCCGTCCTGCCGGATCGTGCCCCGGTACCGGCCGAAGAGCTGCACGACCCGAGCCTCGCCGGGCGCGACCGTGTTCAGGCCGCGCATCGCGATGACCGCGGCGAGGAGGACGAGGATGCCGCCGGCGATGAGCCCGCCCTTGGCGCCGGGCACGGTGACCGCCGAGGCGGTGGCGAGCAGGGCGGCGGAGGTGCCGAGCCCGACCACGCCGAGGAGCAGGGCGAGCCCGCCCCCGATGCTGTGTGCCTGGAACTCCCGCACGCGTGGCGCGGGCATCTCGGGTACGTCGGCGGTCGCGAATGCGTCATGTGCGGACATGGGTGGATCCCCCGTTCTGGTCATGCCTAGCTTCGATCTAGCTAAGTGATATCACATTACGCTGGCAGGCAACCTTCGGCCAGTGATATCCGTCGGTTCCTTTGGGGCGGGTGCTGATTGTCACGTCCGTAAAAGAGCGGATCAGACGCCCTTTGTCATATAGACGGGTGTTAGCTTTCGGAGCTGACCCCGAGAGGAAGCGGAGCGTACAGAGCCATGGGACGAGCGGAAGAGAGACGAGCGCGGCAGCGCGGTCACCGCGCGGCGTCGCCCAAACGCCGCCGCTCCGCCCCCGCAGCCGGTGCCAAGCCCGCCAAGGGCCGAATACGCCGGCTGTTCACCTGGAAGAAGATGCTCGGCACCTTCCTGGGCCTGTGCCTGCTGGGCATCGGCGGCTTCATCGTGCTGTACCTGGTCGTGGACGTCCCGGAGGGCAACGCCGCCGCCAAGCAGGAGAGCAACATCTACAAGTACAGCGACGGCAAGGTCCTGGCCCGGGTGGGCGACGTGAACCGCGAGAGCGTGGACCTGGAGAAGGTGCCCAAGGAGGTCCAGCACACCTTCGTGGCGGCGGAGAACAAGTCCTTCTACCACGACTCCGGAATCGACTTTAAGGGCCTGGCCCGAGGCCTGTTCAACACGGTGACCGGCCGGGGCACCCAGGGCGGCTCGACGATCACCCAGCAGTACGTCAAGAACTACTACCTCAACCAGGACCAGACGGTCTCCCGCAAGCTCAGGGAGATGGTCATCTCCCTGAAGGTGGACCGCCGGCTGACCAAGGACGAGATCCTCGCGGGCTACATCAACACCAGCTACTACGGCCGCAACGCCTACGGCATCCAGGCCGCGGCACAGGCCTACTACGGCAAGGACGCGGCCGAACTGAGCGTCCAGGAGGGCGCCTACCTCGCCGCGCTGCTCCAGGCGCCGAGCCAGTACGACTGGGCTGCCGCGGGACCCGTGGGCAAGAAGCTGGTCCAGCAACGCTGGAACTACGTCTTGGACAACATGGTCAAGCAGCACTGGCTCGACCCCGCCAAGCGGCAGACGATGAACTTCAAGAAGGAAGCGATCCCCGACGACCCCAAGGGGACGCCCGGTGAAGAGGGCCAGAAGGGCTACCTGGTCCGGCTCGCCAACCAGCAGCTCGAACAGCAGCTCATGGACCAGCAGGGGCTGACGCAGGCCCAGGCGGAGAACGCGGTCGTGGACCGCGGCTGGACCATCACCCTGAACATCGACAAGAAGAAGCAGGCCGCGCTGGAGAAGGCGGTCAAGTCCCAGCTGACCAGCAAGCTGAACCCGAAGAAGCGCAAGGTCGACGGCAACATCCAGGCCGGCGCCGTCTCGGTGAACCCCAAGAACGGCAAGATCGTCGCCCTGTACGGCGGCCAGGACTACTTCAAGCACTACTTCAACAACGCGACGCGCCGCGACTACCAGCCCGCCTCGACGTTCAAGCCGGTCATCCTCGCCGCCGCGCTGGAGAACAACGCCACCACGCAGAGCGGCAAGCCGATCGCCGCGAACACCGTCTACGACGGCACCAGCGGCCGCCAGGTCGTCGACCACGGCAGCAAGGTCGGCTTCGGCCCGCCGAACGAGGACAAGGTCAACTACGGGCCCATCACCGTCCAGAAGGCGATGAACCAGTCCGTCAACTCCGTCTTCGCCCAGATGGGTGTCGATGTGGGCATGACCAAGGTGATGGACACGGCCAAGCAGCTCGGCATGGACACCGACGGCATGCAGGCGGTGCCCGCGCAGACGCTGGGCTCGATGGGGGCCAGCCCGCTGGAGATGGCCGGCATCTACGCCACGTTCGACAACCACGGCTACAAGGTGACGCCGGGCATCCTCAAGTCGGCGGTGCAGAAGGACCGTTCGGTCGACATCCCCAGCCCGCTCGGCAGCCAGGTCATCAGCCGCACGGCCGCCGACACGGTGACCTCCGTGCTGACCGGCGTGGTCGACGACGGTACGGCCAAGAGGAACGTGGCGAACAACCCGCTGCGCAACGGCCAGCAGGTGGCGGGCAAGACCGGAACCTCCGACGAGAACAAGTCCGCCTGGTTCACCGGCTACACGCCCGACCTGGTCACCTCCGTCGGCCTGTTCGGCGAGGACAACAAGACCAAGGCCCACGTGTCCATGATGGGCGCCACCGGCCTGCTCCTGCCCCCCGGCCGTGTCAACGGCGGCACCTATCCCGCGCAGATCTGGGCGGCGTACACCTTCGGCGTCACGGACCAGGCCAAGTTCGACCTGAACACCACCCAGGGCGCGGCCGTCCAGCCGACGGACACGCCGACGTACAGCCAGAGCCCGTCCCAGACCCCGTCGAACACCCCGAGCAGCGCTCCGCCGACGTCCACGACCCCGTCCACGACGCCGACGCGGACCCCGACCCAGACGCCGACCACCGGCGCCCCGACCACGGGGACCCCGACCACCGGGGCCCCGACCACCGGGACGCCGACGGGCGACGTCACGGAGGATCCGCTCGACGAAGGCAACGGCGGGCTCGGCCAGTAGGCCAAGGTCCGCGCATGGAAAGGGCGCCCGGGGACTCCCCGGGCGCCCTTCGCGTCGTACCGGACCGGCTCTCAGACCCGGTTCAGCTCGAACCAGACCACCTTGCCGGTGCTCAGCCGGGTCGCACCCCATCGCCGGGCCAGCCGGTTGACCAGGTACAGCCCGCGGCCGTTCTCGTCCGTGGCCCGGGCCTGGCGCAGCCGCGGCAGCTGGGGGACGTCGTCGCCGACCTCGCAGCGCAGCACGTCGGTGCGCAGCAGGCGGAGCGTGACCGGCCGGGAGGCGTAACGCACGGCGTTCGTGACCACCTCGCTGACCAGCAGCTCCACCGAGTCCGTCAGCTCCTCCAGGTCCCAGCGGGCCAGCGCGCGGCGGGCCAGCCGACGGGCCTGGCCGGGGGCCGTCTCCTCCGGATCCAGGGACCAGTACGCCACGTCGCTCGGCGCGATCCCGTCGAAGCGGGCCGCGAGCAGCGCGATGTCGTCGTCCCGGTCGCCCGGGCCGAGCATGTCCAGCACCTCGTCGCACAGGGCCTCAAGGGGCGGCGGATGGTCCGGTCCGGTCAACTGGGCGGTCGCGGCGAGCCGTTCGCGCAGTTGCTCTATGCCGGTCCACACGTCCCGCAGCCGGGACTCCACCAGGCCGTCGGTGTACAGCAGCAGCGTGGCCCCGGCCGGCGCGTCCAGCTCGACCGCCTCGAAGTCCACCCCGCCGACGCCGATCGGCGCGCCCGGCGGCACCCTGAGCACCTCCGCGCGGCCGCCCAGGTGGAGCAGAACGGGCGGCGGATGACCGGCGTTGGCGATGGTGATGCGGTGCGTGACCGGGTCGTAGACGGCGTACAGGCAGGTCGCCATGCGGTCCGTGCCCAGCCGCTGCGCCTGCTCGTCCAGGTGGTGCAGCACCTCCTGCGGGGGCAGGTCGAGCCCGGCCAGGGTCTGGGCCGTGGTGCGCAGCTGGCCCATGATCGCCGCCGAGGTCATGGAGTGGCCCATGACGTCACCGACCACCAGCGCGACCCGGCTGCCGGGCAGCGGGATCGCGTCGTACCAGTCGCCGCCCACCCGGGCGGTCTCCGCGGCCGGCAGATAGCGCGAGGCCAGCCGCACCCCGGTCGGGCGGGGCAGGGTCTCGGGCAGCATGGTGCGCTGCAGTTCGTCGGCGATGTAGGCCTCCCGGCCGTACAGCACCGCCTTGTCGATGCCGAGCGCGCTGTGCGTGGCGAGCTGGGCGGCCACCAGCAGGTCGTCCGCCTCGAACGCCGGCCGCTCCGGGCGGCGCAGGAACAGCGCCGCGCCGATCACCCGGCGCCGGCCGCGCAGCGGCGCGAGGATCGCGTGCTGGCCGCTCGGTACGACCGCCTCGCCGCCCTCGCCGAGCAGCTCGGGCAGCGCGGCCCGGGCGGCGGGCGCGTCGGCGAACACCGGACGCACCCCGCGCAGCACCTCGTTCAGGGCGCCGCCCGGGCGCACCTCGCACAGCTCGCTCGTCAGCGACGACAGTTCGGAGAGCGCCGACGACTCGGGCTCCGGCTCCGGGAACGGCGGGAGCAGCAGGCCCTCGGTGTCCCGTTCGTCCGGTATCCGGTCGGTACGGCGCAGCCGCAGCACCACCGGGCCGGTGGGCCGCTCGTCACCGACCGGCAGCGGGTCCCGCAGATAGACCAGGATCGCGTCCGAGAAGGTCGGCACGGTGGCGCGGCACAGCCCCATCACGATCTCGTCCAGATCGATGCCACGGGCGATCCGCCGGGTCGCCGCGCCCACGAACCTGAGCCGGTCCCCGTCGCGCCGCATCGGCATCGGCCGCCCCGGCGGCAGCCCCCGCCCGGTACGGCGATCCTGGCCGCCCGGCGCCCGCTCCTCCTCGGCGCCCGGCTGCGGCGGAATGGCTTCCGGCGCGGGGCGCGGGCGGTGGGTGTCCGGTTCCGCGGTGGCGGGCTGGGAGTGCTCCGGGCCGTTGACTGGGGGCTCCTTCCCCTTGTTCCCCTTGCCGCAGGGCGCGGTCGTCCCCGGGCCGGAGGGCGGTCCGTCCGCCCGGGCCTGTGCCGGTAAGGCCGAGGTGCCGTGCGGCTTCGGGGTACGCAAGAGCGCCCCGCGGGCCTCCGCGGGGTCGGCGCCCGGCTGCGGGCGCTCGTAGGAGGTGGGGTGCTCCGTCACGCGTGTCGAATCCATCCGTCCGGGGCTGCGCGCCGGGCGCGCAGATGGTCCCGCCGAAGTGCCGATACCCGGAATACGTGCCCCAGGAACGGAATTCCGGCGTGGTCAGAGGTCGTTCCTGTGCCGTCGGCGAACCCGCCCGGGCCAGGGCAGGCCCCGGCGGTGTTGCCCTCGTACCCCTTGCTCACGTCCTGCCGCCCCTCGGTGACGTTTGGTCAGGCCCGGTGCACGCTCCGGTAGTTACTGTCGCGCCCCCTTGCGGAGGACGATCCTACGGTTGTGGACCGGGGGCGCATCAAGGGTCTCATGAGGACACGTGCGCGGGCGTACGGTCCCAGTCCTCGGGGAGTGACGGTACCGCCCAGGAGGGGTCCGGGCGCCAGTGCTGCCAGCCGTCCGGGAACGGCGGGGCCCAGGCGCCGATGGCCTCCACCGCGGCCCGGCCGGCCGCCCGTACCCGCTCGGCGGTCGCCTCGTCCATCAGCCCGTCCCGCTGGGCCTGCGCGAACTCGTCCTCGTCGCGCCAGTGCCAACTGCGGTCCGGGTGCACCGAGATGTCCAGGAAGTAGTCCACGGAGTCCACACCGCCCGCCCAACGGGCCAGCGGCTGCTCCAGGTTGACGTACCAGTTCTTGAAGCGCCAGCCCGGTTCCCAGAACAGCCACACCGACCACGGCTCGCCGGGCCGGGCCAGCTTCAGCACGCCCGTGCCGAACCACCGGTCCCGCTGCACCGAACGCGGCTTGGTGTAGCGGGTCTCCAGCGGCTCCTGATGGACGGGCGTGCCGTCGGCCAGTACCGGCTTGACGCACTCGGTGCCGGGCGCCAGCCACACCGCGAGCAGCTCCTCGTCGTCCCGGGCGACGGTGACGGGCCGCGCGATGTGGAAGCGCTCACCGGCGTTCTCCCGGTACCGCCACAGGATCTGGGTCCCGGGGGTCCAGTACGTCGCAGGCCCTGCCGCCACTCGCCTCACCGCTCCGTCGTCCGTCATGCACAGATATTAGGTGCCGCAGGCATACGACGCTGCGGCGGGCGTCACGGTTCAACGGGCCGGCACCACTTGTTACGGGTGCGTCATCCGCAGGACATCCAGTGCCTCGTCCAGCTGCTCCAGGGTGAGGTCGCCGCGCTCCACGTAACCGCTCTCCAGCACGACCTCGCGGATGGTCTTCCGCTCGGCCAGGGACTTCTTGGCGACCTTCGCGGCCTCCTCGTAGCCGATGTACTTGTTCAGCGGGGTCACCACGGAGGGCGACGACTCGGCGTACTCGCGGGCCCGTTCGCGGTCGGCGACGATGCCGTCGACGGTGCGGTCGGCCAGCAGCCGCGAGACATTGGCGAGCAGTCGCACGGATTCGAGGACGTTCTTCGCGATGACCGGGAGCATGACGTTCAGCTCGAAGTTCCCGGAGGCGCCGGCGGTGGCGATGGTCGCGTCGTTGCCGATCACCTGGGCCGCGACCATGAGCACGGCCTCCGGGATCACCGGGTTGACCTTGCCGGGCATGATCGAGGAGCCCGGCTGCAGGTCGGGCAGCCGGATCTCGGCGAGCCCGGTGCGCGGCCCCGATGCCATCCACCGCAGATCGTTGGCGATCTTCGTCAGCCCGACCGCGATGGTGCGCAGCTGCCCGCTGGTCTCCACGATCCCGTCCCGGGCACCCTGTGCCTCGAAGTGGTCCCGGGCCTCGGTGAGCGGCAGCCCGGTGGCCCGCGCGACCTCCCTGATCACCGCGGCGGAGAACCCGGGCGGCGTGTTGATCCCGGTCCCGACGGCCGTGCCGCCCAGCGGCAGTTCGGCCAGCCGGGGCAGCGAGGCGCGCAGCCGCTCGACGCCGTACCGCACCTGGGCCGCGTACCCGCCGAACTCCTGCCCCAGCGTCACCGGCGTCGCGTCCATCAGATGCGTCCGCCCGGACTTCACGACGTCCGCGAACTCCTCGGACTTGCGGGTCAGGGCGTCGGCGAGGTGCTCCAGCGCCGGGATCAGGTCGTGGGTGACGGCGCCGGTGGCGGCGATGTGGAGGGACGACGGGAACACGTCGTTGGACGACTGCGAGGCGTTGACGTGGTCGTTCGGGTGCACGTCCCGGCCGAGCCGCTCGGTGGCGAGGGTGGCGATCACCTCGTTGGTGTTCATGTTGGACGAGGTCCCGGACCCGGTCTGGAACACGTCGACGGGAAAGTGCTCGTCCCACTTCCCGCCGGCGACCTCGGCGGCCGCCTCCTGGATCGCCTCCGCGACGTCCTTGTCCAGCACCCCCAGCTCGGCGTTCACCTGCGCCGCAGCCGCCTTGATGCGGGCCAGCGCCTCGATGTGCGCCCGCTCGATCCGCTGCCCGGAGACGGGGAAGTTCTCGACGGCACGCTGGGTCTGCGCCCGCCACTTGGCGTGGGCGGGGACCCGGACCTCACCCATGGAGTCGTGCTCGATGCGGTATTCGCTCATGCCGGTGTCAGCGATCGGGGCACGGCGGTTGTTCCGGACCGTGGGCCGCACGGGGCTGGGGTGAGCGCCGCCTGCTGCATTGGCACCACCGACGTCACCGGGTCGGGGGACAGCTCCACCGGCTGCCGGGCCGGACATCACGGATAAATGTGACTATCACTCCAAGGTGACAGGGCGACTCCCCGCCGTCACCACGGCTTGCAGGAGGACCGATCGATGAACCTCACTCCGAAGCGCCTGCTCGGCGCCACCGCGGCGGTGTCCATAGGCGCGACGGCCCTGCTGGGTGCGGGCGCCGGCACCGCCGACGCCCGAGGCAGGGCCTACTGCGACCGCGCCGAACGGCCCGTCTGGAGCGGTGATCCCAGCCGCAACGTGACCGGCCACGGCTGCAGCATGCCGTCCAACGGGCGCCGCTGGTACACCGTCGAGATCGACACCCTCGTACAGCCCCACCACGAGACGGACTATCGGAACGGACCGGTCGACCGGACCGAGACGCTGCACGACAGAACCATCAGGTGCATGGGCTACACCACCAGAGGCGACACGGTGAACTGGTTCGGCTGCGTACCCCACTGACACAGGGGGCCGAGGCCGGTCCGGCCTCGGCCCGCCGATCAGGCCAGCCCCGGCCCCCGCACCGGAATCGAGGTGAACGTCGGCTGGGGCGCCGGGTCCTGGAAGAAGTCGTTGCCCTTGTCGTCCACGACGATGAACGCCGGGAAGTCCTCGACCTCGATCTTCCAGACGGCCTCCATGCCCAGCTCCTCGTACTCGAGGACCTCGACCTTCTTGATGCAGTCCTGGGCGAGCCGGGCGGCCGGGCCGCCGATCGAGCCGAGGTAGAAGCCGCCGTGCGTGCCACAGGCGTCGGTGACCTGCTTGCTGCGGTTGCCCTTGGCGAGCATCACCTTGGAGCCGCCCGCCGCCTGGAACTGCTCGACGTAGGAGTCCATACGGCCGGCCGTGGTCGGGCCGAAGGAACCGGACGCGTAACCCTCGGGGGTCTTGGCCGGGCCCGCGTAGTAGACCGGGTGGTCCTTCAGGTACTGCGGCATCTCCTCGCCCGCGTCCAGGCGCTCCTTGATCTTGGCGTGCGCGATGTCGCGGGCCACGACCAGCGGGCCGGTGAGGGAGAGGCGGGTCTTGACCGGGTACTTGGTCAGCTCGGCGAGGATCGTGTCCATCGGCTGGTTGAGGTCGATCTTCACGACGTCGGAGGACTCGTCGAGGTGCTCCTCGGTCGTCTCCGGCAGGAAGCGCGCCGGGTCCGTCTCCAGCTGCTCCAGGAACACGCCCTCGGCGGTGATCTTCGCGACGGCCTGGCGGTCGGCCGAGCAGGAGACGGCGATCGCGACCGGGCAGGAGGCGCCGTGGCGGGGCAGGCGGACCACCCGGACGTCGTGGCAGAAGTACTTGCCGCCGAACTGCGCGCCGATGCCGATCTTCTGCGTCAGCTCGAAGACCTTCTGCTCCAGCTCCTTGTCCCGGAAGCCGTGGCCCAGCTCCGAGCCCTCGGCCGGGATCTCGTCCAGGTAGTGCGCGGAGGCGTACTTCGCGGTCTTCAGCGCGTACTCGGCGCTCGTACCGCCGACGACGATCGCCAGGTGGTACGGCGGGCAGGCGGCCGTACCGAGCGAACGGATCTTCTCCTCCAGGAACTTCATCATGGAGGCCTCGTTCAGGACGGCCTTCGTCTCCTGGTACAGGAAGGACTTGTTGGCCGAGCCGCCGCCCTTCGCCATGAACAGGAACTTGTAGGCGCCGCCGTCGGTCGCGTACAGCTCGATCTGGGCCGGCAGGTTGGAGCCGGTGTTCTTCTCCTCCCACATGGTGAGCGGAGCCATCTGCGAGTAGCGCAGGTTCAGCTTGGTGTAGGCGTCGTAGATGCCGTGCGACAGGTGCTTCTCGTCCGCACCTTCGGTGAGGACGTTCTGGCCGCGCTTGCCCATGACGATCGCCGTGCCGGTGTCCTGGCACATCGGCAGTACGCCCGCCGCCGCGATGTTCGCGTTCTTCAGCAGGTCGAGCGCGACGAACTTGTCGTTGCTCGACGCCTCCGGGTCGTCGATGATGCGGCGCAGCTGCGCCAGGTGGGCCGGGCGCAGGTAGTGCTGGATGTCGTGGACGGCCTCCTCGGCCAGCTTGCGCAGCGCCTCCGGCTCCACCTTGAGGAACGTCCGCCCGTCCGGTCCCTCGACGGTGGACACGCCCTCCGAGGTCACCAGCCGGTACGGGGTGGTGTCCTCGCCCTGGGGGAGCAGATCGGTGTACGCGAACTCAGGCATCTCAGCCCATTCCTCACTCTGACGGACGGCTGCCCGCCGACGCTGGCGGGCCTCCCCAGCGTAGAACCTGCCACCGACACGGAACCTGTGAGGTAAGGCTCAGTTCCGGGACACGCGAGTCGTCTCGGTCCCCTAGTCGCGATCTATCGCGTTTCGGTACGCTGCTGTCGTGGACCTTCAGAAGCACGCCCAGCCCCAGGACAGCGCGCCGCTCGCGTCCGAACTGCGCGCCTCCGACGCCGACCGTGACCGTGTCGCCGACATCCTCCGCGAGGCCCTGGCCGAGGGCCGGCTGACCGCGGACGAGCACGCCGAGCGAGTGGACGGGGTGCTGCACGCCAAGACGGTCGGCGAGCTGGAGGTCTTCATCCGCGACCTCCCGGCCGCCCACCAGCAGCCCGCGCCCCCGGCGTACACGCCCGTCCCGCCGCGCCCCGCACCGGGCGCGGTACCCGCCGAGGCCGACGCCAACGTGGTGGCCGTCTTCAGCAGTGCGGTGCGCCGGGGCCGCTGGCGCGCGGGCCGCCGGCTGCACGCGTACTCGGTCTTCGGCTCGGTCGAGATCGACCTGAGCGAGGCGATCTTCGAGTACCAGCAGGTCGTGATCAAGGCCGTCTCGGTCTTCGGCGACATCCAGATCCGCGTCCCCGAGAACGTCTCGCTGCGCGGCACGGGCGGCGGTGTACTGGGCAACTTCGAGGTGGACACCCTGGATTCGGTCGACTCCGGCGCGCCCGTGGTCTACGTCGACGGGTGGGCCGTGCTCGGCAACGTCGAGGCGCGGCCCAAGCGCGGCCGGCGCGTGGCGGACATCCTCGACCGGGTCCAGGACAAGGTCGACGGGAAGCTGCGCAAACACCTGGACCGTTGACGGTCGCGAATCCGCCGGTGACCAGAGGGGCGCGGAACTGCCGCTGAGGTGCCCGGGGGCGTGAACAAGCCGCCGTGCGCCTGCGGTTGGAAACGCTGTGCATAGGCTCGCGCACAGCGGGTAGGCCTTGCTGCATCGTCGCTCACTCGCGAAGCCGTCGTCAGGAGTAGACCGTGCTGCAACCGCCGCATTCGTCCTTGCAGGTCGCTGCCGTTCCGGCCCAGCGGGTGCCCGTGCGCGACCGGGACCAAGACGCACCCTGGCACACCGAGGCGGTGTGCCGGCGGGACGAGGCCGGTCTCTTCTTCGCCCCGTCCAAGGAGCCGACGGCCGCCCGACTGTCCCGCGAGGAGGCGGCCAAGCGCGTCTGCGCGCGCTGTCCGGTCATGGTCGAGTGCCGCGAACACGCCCTCCTCCAGCCCGAACCGTACGGCGTCTGGGGCGGCCTGACGGCAGCGGAACGCCGAGTGGTCCTGGCCAGGCGGCGCAGGCGCGAGGTGGAACTGAAGAAGGCGGCACGCGCGACGGCGAACCGCATAGCGGGCTAGGTCCTGTCGTCAAACTCCCGTCGTCCGCCCGAAGGGCGGGCCGCGCGGCGTCAGGTGCGTGCTCTGGGGGTACCCCCTGCTCGCAGAGCTTGGGGGAGTGCCGGGCCCTGACCCTCGTACTGGATGTACTTGGGTCGGGGCCCGGTGCGGCGAGTGGGGGTCCCCCCTGCTCGAAGAGCTTGGGGGAGCGTGCATGGCGTCGCGCGGCAGACGGGAGTTTGACGACAGGGCCTAGGTCCGACAGAGCCCAGGCATGAGCAAGGGCGCCCTCTCCGCACCGAGGGCGCCCAAGGCTTTGCCTGCTGCTGCAGGCTTCGGGTGCTACTTCGCCCGGTCGAAGTCGATCGCGCTGTAGGCACGCAGCTTGCTCAGCCGGTGCTCGGAGTCGATCCGCCGCACGGTCCCGGACTTCGACCGCATCACGATCGAGTCGGTGGTGGCGGTCTCGGACCGGTAGCGAACCCCGCGCAGCAGCTCACCGTCGGTGATGCCGGTGGCGACGAAGAAGACGTTCTCCCCCTGCACCAGGTCCTCGGTGGTCAGCACCCGGTCCAGATCGTGCCCGGCGTCGATCGCCCGCGCCCGCTCCTCGTCGTCCTTGGGCCACAGCTTGCCCTGGATCGTGCCGCCCAGGCACTTCACGGCACAGGCCGAGATGATGCCCTCCGGCGTGCCGCCGATGCCGAGCAGCAGGTCGACGCCGGTGCCCTCGCGCAACGCGTAGATCGAACCGGCCACATCGCCGTCGGAGATCAGCTTGATGCGCGCGCCGGCCTCCCGGACCTCCTTGATGATGCCCTCGTGCCGCGGCCGGTCCAGGATGACGACGGTGACGTCCTCGGGCGTGGACCGCTTCGCCTTGGCGATCCGGCGGATGTTCACGGCCACGGGCGCGTCGATGTCGACGAAGTCGGCGGCCTCGGGGCCCGTGACCAGCTTGTCCATGTAGAAGACGGCGGACGGGTCGAACATGGCACCGCGCTCGGTGGCCGCGAGGACGGCGATCGCGTTCGGCATGCCCTTCGCCGTCAGCGTGGTGCCGTCGATCGGGTCGACGGCGATGTCGACCTCGGGCCCGGTGCCGTCGCCGACGCGTTCGCCGTTGAAGAGCATCGGGGCTTCGTCCTTCTCGCCCTCACCGATGACGACGATGCCGTTCATCGACACGGTGGAGACGAGGGTTCGCATGGCGCGCACCGCGGCGCCGTCGGCGCCGTTCTTGTCGCCGCGTCCGACCCAGCGGCCCGCGGCCATCGCCGCGGCCTCGGTCACCCGGACGAGTTCCAGGGCGAGGTTGCGGTCGGGGGCTTCGGAGGGAACGTCCAGCTCGGACGGCAGATGATGATTCTCGGTCATCGGAGCGCACCTTTCTGATACGACGACGGCCGGATGAGGGTGTGCCTCCGACTCTATCGTTAGGTAGACAAAATGAGCAGGGGACCCCACGGATGAGCGCTCCGGGCACCTGCGACGATAGGGGGCGTGGCAGGTTCGAACGGCAAGCAGAAGACGGCCCGGGACATGATTCTCTCCCTGGGCCTCATCGGGATCGCGGCGGCGGTCATCTACCTCTTCGTCCCGCACGACGATCACGCGCCCGAGCTGAAGCGGGTCGACTACCGGGTCGAGCTGCTCACGGCGCGCCGCGCGGCGAGCTACCCGGTGGCCGCGCCGGAAGGGCTGCCGGGAACCTGGAAGGCGACCTCGGTGCGCTACCAGGGCGAGGAGTCCGACCGCTGGCACCTCGGCTTCCAGACCCCCGACGGGCAGTACGTGCAGGTCGAGCAGTCCGCCCAGAAGAAGCGTGCCGATTTCATCGACCAGGCAGGCCAGGGCGCCAAGGCGACCAAGCGGACCGAGAAGATCGGCGACCGCACCTGGACCCGCTACACCGGCGGCCGCTACGACGCCCTGGTCCTGGAAGGCACCCCCGGCTCCACGACGGTGGTCGCCGGTACGGCCTCCTTCGACCAGCTGACGAAGATGGCGGCGGCGCTGAAGATGCAGTGAGCGTGTCCGCGCGGAAGGTGCGGTGAGCGCGCCCGTGAGCGCACACGCAGGAGGCCCCCAGCGACGCTGCTGGGGGCCTCCTGCCGTACTGGGGCGACTCAGACGGTCGTGACGACGTCCTCGTACGCCAGGCGCGGCGAGCGCGGGAACCAGGCGTCCGGGCCCGGGCGGCCGATGTTGACGACCATCAGCGGGGTGTGGTCGTCGTCCAGGAACTCCTTGCGGACGCCCTCGAAGTCGAGGCCGGTCATCGGGCCGGCGGCGAGACCGGCGGCGCGGACGCCGATGATGAAGTACGCGGCCTGCAGGGAGGCGTTCAGCGCGGCGGCGCCCTCACGGGCGGGGCGCTCGCTGAAGAACACGTCCTTGGCCTGCGGGAAGTGCGGGAAGAGGGCCGGCAGCTCCTCGTGGAACTCGTTGTCCGCGGAGAGGATCGCGACCAGCGGGGCGGTGGCGGTCTTGGCCTGGTTGCCCTCGGCCATGTGCTGCACCAGGCGCTCGCGGGCTTCGGCGGAGCGGACCAGGGTGATGCGCAGCGGGCTCTGGTTGAAGGCGGTGGGGCCGTACTTGACCAGGTCGTAGATCGCCTGGACCTGCTCCTCGGTCACCGGCTCGTTGGTGAAGGTGTTCGCGGTACGGGCCTCGCGGAACAGCAGGTCCTGGGCGGTGGGGTCAAGAACGAGAGACATGCGTGACTTCCTCAGGTGCGCGTCCGGTCCGGGGGTGTGACCGGCTGACGAACCCGACCTTACGCAAGCGAAGTTCAACGTTCAACAAAAAGCGAGGTGTGGTGACCCGCTTCACAGCACCCCGCTCTTGCCTACTCGCCCTCTTCCTGGGCCTCTTCCTCGGCGAGCGCCGCGTCCAGCCGGGCCCGTGCGCCCTCCAGCCAGCGCCGGCACACCTTGGCCAGCTCCTCGCCGCGCTCCCACAGCGCCAGGGACTCCTCCAGCGTCGTGCCGCCCGCCTCCAGCCGCCGCACGACCTCGATCAACTCGTCCCGCGCCTGCTCGTACGAGAGCGCCTCATCCACCTTGCCGGTCATCTACCCATCCCCAGACATCAGACATCAACACGTACCGTGAACTCACCCTCGGCGACCCGCGCCCGCAGCGCCTCGCCCTCCGCGACCTCCTCCGGGTCGCGCACCACATGACCGTCGGCCTTCTGCAGCACCGCGTAGCCGCGCTTGAGGGTCGCGGCGGGGGAGAGAGCCACCACGCGCGCGCGCGTGTGCGTCAGCTCCGAGTCGGCGCGGTCCAGGAGGTGGCCGAGGGTGCGCCGGCCGCGGTCCAGCAAGGAGGCCACGTGGTCGGCGCGCTCGTCGATCATCCGGTGCGGATCCTCCATCGAGGGCCGCGCCAGGGCGTGCGCCAGGCCCCGCTGCTCCCGCTCCACCAACGCCTCCACGCACCGCCGGGCCCGGTCCCGCAGCATCCGCACCCGCTCGAACTCCTCACCGACGTCCGGTACGACCTTCTTGGCCGCGTCGGTCGGCGTGGAGGCGCGCAGGTCGGCGACGTGGTCGAGCAGCGGGTTGTCCGGCTCGTGCCCGATGGCCGACACGACGGGCGTACGGCACTGAGCCACCGCCCGTACGAGCTGCTCGTCGGAGAACGGCAGCAGGTCCTCCACGCTCCCGCCGCCCCGCGCGACGATGATCACGTCCACGTCCTCGATCGCGTCCAGCTCCTTCACGGCCTGCACGACCTGCGGGACGGCGTGCACGCCCTGCACGGGAACGTTGCGCACCTCGAAGCGGACGGCGGGCCAGCGATGGCGGGCGTTCTCCAGCACGTCCCGCTCCGCGGCGGAGGCGCGGCCGCAGACCAGCCCGATCAGCTGAGGCAGAAACGGCAGCGGCTTCTTCCGCTCCGGCGCGAACAGCCCCTCGGCCGCGAGCGTCTTCTTCAGCTGCTCAAGGCGGGCCAGCAATTCACCGACGCCCACGGGCCTTATCTCGGCGGCCCGCAGCGAGAGCTGCCCGCGCGGTGCGTACCACTCCGGCTTTGCCAGGACGACCACGCGGGCGCCCTCGCCGACGACGTCTGCGACCGCGTCGAACACCTGCCGGTAGCAGGTCACGCTCACCGAGATGTCGTGCGACGGATCCCGCAAGGTCAGGAACACGACCCCGGCACCCGGCCGCCGCGACAACTGCGTGATCTGCCCCTCGACCCACACGGCCCCGAGCCGCTCGATCCACCCCCCGATCAGCCGCGAGACCTCACCGACGGGGAGCGGCGCTTCGGGCGACGTGTTCACAGCCATGCGGCGAGCGTAGTGGCCGGTACTGACATACGGCCGTGCCGGTGTCGGACATGGGGACCGGTTTCCCCTGAAGGGGACGGGCACGCGATCCCGGGCCCGCCGGACGCACCCTTACGATGGGTCCCATGACCGCTTCGCCTGGCCGCCGTGTCCTGCTCGCCGCCCCCCGGGGCTACTGCGCCGGTGTGGACCGTGCCGTGATCGCCGTCGAGAAGGCCCTGGAACAGTACGGGGCCCCGATCTACGTCCGGCACGAGATCGTCCACAACAAGTACGTCGTGCAGACCCTGGAGAAGAAGGGCGCCATCTTCGTCGAGCGGACGGAGGAGGTGCCGCCGGGCAACATCGTGATGTTCTCGGCGCACGGCGTCGCCCCGGTCGTGCACGAGGAAGCCAGAAAGGGCCGCCTCGCCACCATCGACGCGACCTGCCCGCTGGTCACCAAGGTCCACAAGGAAGCCCTCCGCTATGCGGACGAGGACTACGACATCCTCCTGATCGGCCACGAGGGCCACGAAGAGGTCATCGGCACCTCCGGCGAGGCCCCCGACCACATCCAGCTGGTCGACGGCCCCGAGGACGTCGCCAAGGTCACGGTCCGCGACGAGTCGAAGGTCGTCTGGCTGTCCCAGACCACCCTCTCCGTGGACGAGACCATGGAGACCGTCGACGCCCTGAAGACGAAGTTCCCGGGGCTCGTCTCCCCGCCCAGCGACGACATCTGCTACGCCACCCAGAACCGCCAGCTCGCCGTGAAGCAGATGGGCGCCGAGGCCGAGCTGGTCATCGTGGTCGGCTCACGCAACTCCTCCAACTCCAAGCGGCTCGTCGAGGTCGCCAAGCTCGCCGGCTCCCGCGAGGCCTACCTGGTGGACTTCGCCAGCGAGATCGACGAGACCTGGCTGGAGGGCGTCACCACGGTCGGCGTCACCTCCGGCGCCTCCGTCCCGGAGGTCCTGGTCGAGGAGGTCCTCGAGTGGCTCGCCGAGCGGGGCTACGGCGACGTCGAGATCGTCAAGGCGGCCGAGGAGTCGATCACCTTCTCGCTGCCCAAGGAACTCCGCCGTGAGCTGCGCGACGAGGCGGCCGCCCTGGTCGCCGAGCGCGGCGGATCGGGTACGTCGGACGCGTGACCGTCCGTCCGTCCGGGGCGTGACTGTCAGTCGTCCGACGTAACGTGGAGCCATGCAGATCTTCGGCGTGGACATCGGCGGATCCGGGATCAAGGGCGCTCCCGTGGACCTGGACAAGGGCGACCTGGCTCAGGAGCGGTGCAAGGTGCTCACCCCGCACCCGGCGACGCCCGAGGGCGTGGCCGACGGGGTGAAGCAGGTCGTCGACCACTTCGGCTGGACGGGCCCGGTGGGCCTGACCTTCCCCGGAGTGGTCACCGGCGGCGCCACGGTCCGTACGGCGGCCAACGTCGACAAGAGCTGGATCGACACGGACGCGCGCGCCCTGTTCAGCGACCGGCTGGGCGGCCTGCCGGTGACCGTGGTCAACGACGCGGACGCGGCGGGCGTCGCCGAGATGCAGTTCGGCGCCGGCCAGGGCCGCAAGGGCACCGTCATCCTGCTCACCTTCGGCACCGGCATCGGCAGCGCCGTCTTCATGGACGGCACCCTCGTGCCCAATACCGAACTGGGCCACCTGGAGCTGAACGGCCACGACGCCGAGACGCGAGCCTCCAGCAAGGCCAAGGAGGACGGCGAGCTGAGCTGGGAGCGCTGGGCCCGCCGCGTGCAGAAGTACCTCGCGCACGTCGAGATGCTCTTCTCGCCCGAGCTGTTCATCCTCGGCGGCGGGGTGAGCCGCAAGGCGGACAGATTCCTGCACCTCATCGACGGCGTCCAGGCCGAGATCGTGCCCGCCCAGCTGCAGAACAACGCGGGGATCGTCGGAGCGGCGATGCGCGCGGCGCACGACCACGCGGGATAGCGGAGCGGTGCTCAGGTGCGGCGCCTGCGGGCCCGCACCCACAGCACCCGGCGCACGAGCACGATCACTCCCGAGATCAGCGTCCCCCCGTAGAGCCAGCCCGCCTGCGTGGCGAGCCCGGTGACCAGACCCACCAGCCGGCCGAGCAGACCCCCGCCGCCGTCGACGGCGGGGAAGAGCCCCACCGCGAAGGCGATCGGTACGACGACGGGCGCGGTGAGCACATCACTGCCCCGCACCCACAGGGCGGTCAGCACGCACACCGGCAGGAACAGCACCCCGTACAGCGTCAGCGACGAACCGAACAGCAGCTGGTCCAGTAAGCCGAGCAGGAACATCACGACCGTGCAGAACAACCCCCCGCCGAGCCCGGTGAGCCGGAGGCCCGGCACCGGACCGGGGGGCACCGGACGGGCGGTCCGTACCGGCCGCGCCCCCCGCTGCGCACCCGGCGCGGGCCTGCGCTCACCGGCCGGCCGCCGTGCCTGCGGCGGCAGCGGCGGGCGGGGCGTGCCGCGGCGTGGTCCGTCGTTCGGGGGTCGCGTCCTGTGATACTCCACTGGACCAACCTAGGTCGGTTTATGTGCCGAATCGCCCCTCAGACACGCCGATGAGGAGAGCTTGGCCAGGCGTTCGACGCTCCCGTGAGCCCATGGCGGACGACGCCGTAGACTGGTGGATCGGTCAGTGTCTCTGGCCCCTGGCAGCCCCTGGCCCCTCTCATCTACGGGAAGTCGCAACGTGTCGCTCACGATCGGAATCGTCGGCCTGCCGAATGTCGGCAAGTCGACCCTGTTCAACGCCCTGACCAAGAACGACGTGCTGGCGGCCAACTACCCGTTCGCCACGATCGAGCCGAACGTCGGCGTGGTCGGCGTCCCCGACCCCCGCCTCGCCCAGCTGGCGTCGGTCTTCGGCTCCGAGCGCCTCCTTCCGGCCACGGTCGACTTCGTCGACATCGCCGGCATCGTGCGCGGCGCCTCCGAGGGCGAGGGCCTGGGCAACAAGTTCCTCGCGAACATCCGCGAGTCCGACGCGATCTGCCAGGTCATCCGCGCCTTCAAGGACGAGAACGTCGTACACGTCGACGGCAAGGTCTCGCCGAAGGACGACATCGAGACGATCAACACCGAGCTGATCCTCGCCGACCTCCAGACCATCGAGAAGGTCCTGCCGCGCCTGCAGAAGGAGTCGCGGATCAAGAAGGACATCGCGCCCAAGGTCAAGGCCGTCGAGGAGGCCAAGGAGATCCTGGAGAAGGGCGACACGCTCTTCGCGCACGGCATCGTCCAGGGCACCGAGCGCAACGAACTCCTCCACGACCTGCACCTGCTCACGACGAAGCCCTTCCTCTACGTCTTCAACGTCGACGAGGACGAGCTGGTCGACGAGGACTTCAAGAACGAGCAGCGCGCCCTGGTCGCCCCGGCCGAGGCGATCTTCCTGAACGCCAAGCTGGAGGCCGACCTCGCCGAGCTGGACGAGGAGGAGGCCCTTGAGCTGCTGGAGTCCGTCGGCCAGCACGAGCCGGGCCTGGCCACCCTCGCCCGCGTCGGCTTCGACACCCTCGGCCTGCAGACCTACCTGACGGCCGGCCCCAAGGAGTCCCGCGCCTGGACGATCAAGAAGGGCGCCACGGCCCCCGAGGCGGCCGGTGTGATCCACACCGACTTCCAGAAGGGCTTCATCAAGGCCGAGGTCATCTCCTTCGCCGACCTGCTCGAAGCGGGCTCGGTCGCCGAGGCCCGCGCCAAGGGCAAGGCCCGCATGGAGGGCAAGGAGTATGTGATGCAGGACGGGGACGTGGTGGAGTTCCGCTTCAACGTGTAACAAGCGCGCAGGTCAGAAGGGGCCGGCTCCCGGGGGGCCGGCCCCTTCGTCAGTGCCGACGGGCTTGGTGGGTAGGCCCCAGGACCAAAGTTGACACGGGGTTCCCCCGATCCGTAATGTTCTCCGGGTTGTCCGACGTGAGCGCCGACTCCGGTCGGTCCCCGGACAGCCATTCCGCAAGTATCTGCCAGCAATCGGCGACCCGTC
>NZ_JBIATY010000017.1:0-187835 GCF_042892235.1 Streptomyces sp. NPDC001816 | reverse complement strand
GCCCGGTTACATTCCGAACCCGGAAGCTAAGCCTCACAGCGCCGATGGTACTGCAGGGGGGACCCTGTGGGAGAGTAGGACGCCGCCGAACAATCTTTGGAGGACCCCTGGTCCCAGCGTTCAGCTGGGACCAGGGGTCCTTTCGTTTTTACAATGCTTGCGGTACCGAAGACAGGAGTCACCCATGTCCACCAACTCTCCCGAAGATCGGCCGGAACGCGACCAGCGGCGACGGGACAGTGGTGACCGCGGCGATCGCGGCGGCTACCGCGGCGACCGTGGTGACCGTGGTGGCTTCCGTCGGGACAACGACCGTACCGACCGCGGTGGTTACGGCCGGCGTGACGACAACCGTGGCGGTTTCCGTCGCGATGACCGCCGTGACGACCGCCGTAACGACCGGCGTGATGACCGGCGTGATGACCGGCGTGATGACCGCGACCGTGGTGAGCGCGGTGGCTTCCGTCGCGACGACCGCCGTGACGACAGCCGTGGCAGCGGCTACCGCGGCGACCGTGGTGACCGTGGTGGCTATGGCCGTCGCGACGACCGGCGTGAGGGTGACCACCGGGGTTCGCGTCCGGCGTATCAGCGTGACGACCGGGACCGTGGCCCGCGCCGGGACGACCGCGGCGACCGCGGCTTCCGCCGCGACGACCGCCGGGACGACCGCGACCGTGGCGAGCGCCGTGACGACCGCCCGGCCTACCGTCGCGACGACCGGCGCGACGACAGCCGTGGCGGCGGCTACGGCGACCGTGGCGGTTTCCGCCGCGATGACCGGCGTGATGACCGTCGTGATGACCGCGACCGTGGTGAGCGCGGTGGCTTCCGTCGCGATGACCGCCGTGACGACAGCCGTGGCGGTGGCTACGGCGATCGCGGTGACCGTGGTGGTTATGGCCGTCGCGACGACCGGCGTGAGGGTGACCACCGGGGTTCGCGTCCGGCGTACCAGCGTGACGACCGGGACCGTGGCCCGCGCCGGGACGACCGCGGCTTCCGCCGCGACGACCGCCGGGACGACCGCGACCGTGGCGAGCGCCGTGACGACCGCCCGGCCTACCGTCGCGACGACCGGCGCGACGACAGCCGTGGCGGCGGCTACGGCGACCGCGGCGACCGTGGCGGTTTCCGCCGCGATGACCGCCGTGACGACCGGCGCGACGAACGCGACCGTGGCGAGCGCGGTGGCTTCCGTGGCCGGGACGACCGAGGCGGCCGTGGGCCCCGCAGGGACGACCGCGGTGGTCGGCCGGGCGGCTTCCGCGGGCGTGACGGGCGGGACGACCGCCGTGATGACCGCCGTGATGACCGGCGTGGCGGCGGCCGCTTCCGCGACGAGCGTGACCGGGACCGTGAGCCGATCAAGCGGCTGCCGATCCCGGAGGACGTCACCGGTGACGAGATCGACAAGGACGTCCGGCAGGAGCTGCAGAGCCTGCCCAAGACGCTCGCGGACGACGTCGCCAGGAACCTGGTGATGGTCGCGCGGCTCATCGACGAGGACCCCGAGGGTGCCTACGGCTACTCCAAGGTGGCCCTGCGCCTGGCGTCCCGTGTGGCCGCCGTGCGCGAGGCCGCCGGGTTCGCGGCGTACGCGAGCCAGAAGTACAGCGAGGCCCTCGCCGAGTTCCGCGCCGCGCGGCGCATGACCGGCAGTGTCGACCTGTGGCCCGTGATGGCCGACTGCGAGCGTGGGCTCGGACGGCCGGAGAAGACGCTGGACATGGCCGGCGCCCCCGAGGTGCACAAGCTGGACAAGGCCGGGCAGGTCGAGATGCGGCTCGTCGCGGCGGGTGCCCGGCGTGACATGGGTCAGCTGGACGCGGCCATCGTGACCCTGCAGAGCCCGGAGCTGGCCTCCAACGCCGTCCAGCCGTGGACCGCGCGACTGCGCTACGCCTATGCCGACGCCCTGCTGGCCGCCGGCCGGGAGAGCGAGGCGCGCGAGTGGTTCGCGAAGGCCGTCGAGGCGGACCGGGACGGCAGCACGGACGCCTCCGACCGGCTCGCCGAGCTGGACGGCGTGGAGTTCGTCGACGCTCTCGACGAGAACGAGAACGAGAACGAGAACAGCGAGGACGAGAGCGAGAACAACGAGGACGAGGGCGGCAACGAGGACCAGCGCGATGACAGCGCTGCCTCTGCGGACGCCACCGCCGCTCAGGACGACGACCAGGACGACGACAAGGACTGACCCGAGCGGGTGACGACGTGACAAAGGGCGGGACCGACCGGTCCCGCCCTTTCGCACGCCCGCTGACAGATCTGTGGGATCTGGCAGCTCCTTCAGCTCCTTCAGATCTCCAGTGCCCGCAGCACGAGGCCCGACGCCGGCTTGGGGCCGAACGACGTCGACTTGCGGGGCATCGTCACACCCTGGCGGGCCAGGTCGCGTACGACGTCCTCGTGGACCGGGTGCAGCAGGACGGCCGTACCGCCGTCGCGCTCCGCCTTCGCGACCGTGGCGGCCGTGTCGTGGATGTAGGCGATGTGGGCCGGGGAGTCCTCGGGGATGTGCCAGACGTGGTCGAGGAGCGTGGCGTGCAGGACCGTGGCGTCCAGGGAGCGCCAGGC
The DNA here is from genome assembly GCF_042892235.1 of Streptomyces sp. NPDC001816. Classification (NCBI taxonomy): domain Bacteria; kingdom Bacillati; phylum Actinomycetota; class Actinomycetes; order Kitasatosporales; family Streptomycetaceae; genus Streptomyces; species Streptomyces sp. NPDC001816. The sequence continues at coordinate 185,255 of NZ_JBIATY010000017.1, read as the reverse complement.
GGCCGGACGGTCCTCGGGGATCGTGCGGGCCAGCAGGTCCGGGTCCGGGAGGTCGATGAGGTGGAAGGCGCCGTCGCCGGCCAGCAGGAAGGCGTTGCCGACGCGGGCCGCGTCCGCCAGCAGTCCCAGCGCCTCGGCCAGCGACACGTCGAGGTGCCGTACCCGGAACAGGCCCTCCAGGGCTGCCAGCGCGTCCGCGACCGGCAGTCCGTGCAGCAGGCGGTGGATGGCGCGGACGCGCAGCGGGTAGCGGGCGGTGTCGACCAGCAGGACCAGGCCGTGGTCCCAGGGGCTGGGGGAGGGGTGCTCGGCGCGCAGCAGCCGGTAGGTGGCCCAGCGGTGGTGGCCGTCGGCGATGAGAGCCTGGTGGTGGGCCAGGTCGGACTGGATGCGAGCCACGTCGGCGGGGTCGGTGACCGACCACAGGCTGTGGTGGAAGCCGTCCTCGGTGGTCGTGGCCAACAGCGGGGGCTGTTCCGCCGTGCGCTCGACGACCTCGGCCGCCGTGCCGTTGCCGTGGTAGGTCAGCAGCAGGGGTTCCAGATTGGCGCGGGTGGCGCGCATCAGGTCCGCGCGGTCGGCGACCACCGGGGGCATGACGTCCTCGTGCGGCAGCACCACGCCCTCAGCGGGCTCTGACACGCGTAGAGCGCCGATGACACCACGCTGGAGCATGCCGTTGCCGTCCCGCTGCTCGTACACGTACAGAGCGGGGTCCGGGTCGGCGGTCAGGACGCCCTCGGCGAGCCAGCGGCGCAGGGTGTCGGCCGCCTGTTCGTTGCGGGCACTGGGGGTGCCGGCCTGGGGGAGGATCAGACGGACGATGTTGTACGGGTCTGCGGCCTCGAGGTAGTGCAGGCCGTCGGGGCGGATGACGACGTCGTACGGCGGGGAGGTGACGGCGGCGAGGCTGCCGACCCGGTCGGGGTCGTAACGAAGGCCTCGGAACGGGGTGAGTTCCAGGCCTCGGCGCGCCGTTGCTTCCGAGTGACCTGCAGTGTTCATCCCGGCATCGTACGTGTGTCAGTGGCGTGCGGGATGATCGGGGGAGAGACCGTCGAGCAAGGAGCGATGTGGAATGAGCCAGGGCGTCAGGACGAGGCCCGAGGGCAGTGGGCAGCCCCTGAGCGAGGCGTACGACACGGCGCTGCTCGATCTGGACGGGGTGGTGTACGCGGGAGGGAGCGCGATCGTGCACGCCGTCGAGTCGCTGGCCGAGGCCCGCGCGGGCGGGATGCATCTGGCCTACGTCACCAACAACGCGCTGCGCACCCCGGACGCCGTGGCGGAGCACCTGACGGAGCTGGGGATACCGACGGGGGCCGACGACGTCATCACCTCCGCGCAGGCGGTCGCGCGGCTGATCAGTGAGCAGGTGCCGGCCGGGTCGCGGGTGCTGGTCATCGGCGGTGAGGGGCTGCGCGTGGCGCTGCGCGAGCGGGGTCTGACGCCGGTGGAGTCGGCGGACGACGATCCGGCGGCGGTGGTGCAGGGGTACGGCGGGCCCGAGCTGACGTGGGGACGGTTCGCGGAGGCGTCGTACGCCGTGGCGCGTGGGGTGCCGTGGTTCGTGTCCAACACCGACCTGACGATTCCCAGCGGGCGGGGCATCGCGCCGGGCAACGGGGCGGCCGTGGAGGTCGTCCGGATCGCGACGGGTGCGGAGCCTCAGGTGGCGGGCAAGCCGCTGCCCCCCATGCACCGGGAGACGGTCCTGCGTACGGGCGCGAAGCGGCCGTTGGTGGTCGGGGACCGGCTGGACACCGACATCGAGGGCGCGTTCAACGGCGGGGTGGACTCGCTGCTGGTGCTGACCGGCGTCACGGACGGCCCGCAGCTGCTCGCCGCGCCGCCGCAGCACCGGCCGACGTATGTGGACGCGGATCTGCGCGGGTTGCTCACCGGCCAGCCGGAGGTCACCGAGGACGGGGCCGGTTTCCGCTGTGGGGGCTGGACGGCGAGCGCCGGGTCGGACCGGTTGGAGCTGGAGGGCGAGGGCGACGCTCTGGACGGGCTGCGGGCGTTGTGCGCGGCGGCCTGGACGGCGGCCGGGGACGGTTCCTGCGAGCTGGACGGAGGGAAGGCGCTGGCGCGGCTCGGGCTCTGACGGCGCGTCAACCTGGGGATCGATAACTGCAGGATCGAGAACCTCGGGGTCAGGGCCTCGGGATCGAGACCTCAGGATCGAGATCGTATGCGAGGGTAGGCTAACCTAACCTCGTGTTGGTCGACAGTCCTCCGGAACAGCGCGCGGAGACCGCCCCCGCGCCCCCAACCCGCCGGGCGGTACGGGCCCTTGGGCTCCTCCTCTCCGTCGCGATCCTGATGCTCGTCGCCCTGGCGAGCATCGCGATCGGGGCGAAGGCCCTGACGTTGGACCAGGTCTGGCACGGCCTGTTCCACGACACGGGGACGTACGGCGACGTCGTCGTCGACGAGCGGCTCTCGCGTACGGTCCTCGGCCTGCTGGCCGGTGCCGCGCTCGGCCTGTCCGGGGCGGTGCTGCAGGCGCTCACCCGCAACCCGCTGGCCGACCCGGGACTGCTCGGCATCAACGCCGGTGCCTCCGCCGCCGTCGTCACGGCCATCACCTACTTCGGCGTCACCAGCCTCACCGGCTATGTGTGGTTCGCCTTCGGCGGGGCGGCGGCGGTCGGCGCGCTGGTCTGGTTCCTCGGCGGCAGCCGGGGCGCCACACCGGTGCGGCTCGCACTCGCAGGTACGGCGATCAGCGCGGCGTTGTACGGCTATCTCCAGTCCGTGATGATCATGGACGACGCGGCGCTGGGCAGGATGCGCTTCTGGACGGTGGGCTCGCTCTCCTCGGCCACCGACTCGACCATCGTGCAGGTGCTGCCGTTCCTCGCGGCCGGCACGCTCCTCGCGCTCGCCCTCGCCCGGCCGCTGAACGCCGTGGCGATGGGCGACGACACCGCGCGTGCCCTCGGCGCCAACCTGGCCCGCACCCGGACGCTGGCCATGCTCGCCGCCACCGTGCTCTGCGGCGCGGCGACCGCGGCCTGCGGTCCGATCGTCTTCGTCGGCCTGATGGTCCCGCACGTCGTGCGCTCCTTCACCGGCCCCGACCTGCGCTGGATCCTGCCGTACGCGACGGTCCTGTCACCCGTGCTGCTGCTCGGCGCCGATGTCATCGGCCGGGTCGTGGCCCGCCCTTCGGAGCTCCAGGTCGGCATCGTCACCGCGATCATCGGCGGCCCGGTCTTCATCCATCTCGTACGACGGCGGAGGACGGCCCAGCTGTGAAGACCAACCGTGTCATCAGGACGCCGGGCGGGCTCTCGCTGCGGCTGGACGTCCGGGCCGTCACCGTAGTCGTCCTGCTGCTGCTCGGCGCGCTCGCCGCGAGCGTCGTGCTGATCGGTACCGGCGACTTCCCGATCTCGGCGAGCGACGTGGTCAGGACGCTGCTCGGCAACGGCAACGCCGGCCAGGAGTTCATCGTCAACGAGCTGCGGCTGCCGCGGGTCCTGGTCGGGCTGCTGGTCGGCGCATCCCTCGGGCTCGGCGGGGCGCTGTTCCAGGCCGTCACCCGCAATCCACTGGGCAGCCCGGACGTGCTCGGCCTCGGGCAGGGGGCGACCGCCGGGGCGCTCGTGATGATCGTGCTGTTCTCCGGGAGCACGGCCCAGGTCACCGTGGGCGCGCTCGTCGGCGGTCTGGTGACCGGGCTCGCCATCTATCGGCTCGCCTGGAAGCAGGGCGTGCACGGCTATCGACTGGTCCTGGTCGGAATCGGCGTGTCCGCGATCGTCACGGCCATCAACGGCTATCTGCTCACCGTGTCCGACATCGTCGACGCGGCCCGTGCCGTCGTCTGGATGACGGGGTCCCTGGGCGGCCGTGACTGGGACCAGGTCTGGCCGCTGCTCGGGCTGTGTGCCGTACTCGTGCCGCTCGTCCTCGCCCATGCGCGCGGCCTCAGGATGACGGAGATGGGCGACGACGTCTCGAACGCCCTCGGCGTGCGCGTCGAGCGGGTACGGGCGCTGCTGATGGTGGCCGCCGTCCTGCTCACCGCGACCGCCACCGCTGCGGCCGGCCCGGTCAGCTTCGTGGCCCTCACCGCGCCCCAGCTCGCCCGTCGCCTGACCCGGTCTCCCGGACCGAACCTGCTGCCGTCCCTGTGCATGGGCGCCGCCCTCCTGGTCACCGCCGACTTGGCCTCGCAGCGCGCCTTCGGCGCCGACCAGCTGCCCGTGGGCGTGGTCACCGGGGTCCTCGGCGGCGTCTACCTGCTGTGGCTGCTGGTCACCGAGCGCAGGGCGGGCCGGATATGAGCGGCTCGGGGCAGCCGGACACGGGAGGCTCAGCGATCAAGAACACCCGAAGGAGCACTGTGAACCGCCTGTCCGCCGAGAACGTCACGCTCGCCTACGACCAGCGGGTCATCGCCGAACAGCTGTCGGTGGAGATCCCCGACAACTCCTTCACGGTGATCGTCGGCCCGAACGCGTGCGGCAAGTCGACGCTGCTGCGGGCGCTGTCGCGGATGCTCAGGCCGACTGAAGGCCGCGTGCTGCTTGACGGGCAGGTCATCCAGTCGATGCCCGCCAAGAAGGTCGCCCGGACCCTCGGCCTGCTGCCGCAGTCGTCCATCGCGCCGGACGGCATCACCGTCGCCGACCTCGTCGGCCGCGGCCGCTACCCGCACCAGGGCATCCTGCGGCAGTGGTCGGCCGAGGACGAGCGGGTCGTCCAGGAATCCATGGCGCAGACGGGCGTCGCCGAACTCGCCGACCGGTACGTGGACGAGCTGTCCGGCGGCCAGCGCCAGCGCGTGTGGATCGCCATGGCGCTCGCCCAGCAGACCCCGCTGCTGCTCCTGGACGAGCCGACCACCTACCTCGACATCCAGCACCAGATCGACGTCCTCGACCTGTGCGCGGAGCTGCACGAGACCCAGGGCCGCACCCTGGTCGCCGTCCTGCACGACCTCAACCACGCCGCCCGGTACGCCACCCACCTCATCGCCCTGCGCGGCGGCGAGGTGATCGCAGAGGGCGCACCGAACGACATCGTGACGGCCGAGCTGGTCGAGGAGGTCTTCGGGCTGCGCTGCCAGATCATCGACGACCCGGAGACCGGGACCCCGCTGGTGGTGCCGGCCGCCAGGAAGGCGCGTACGGCGCGGGTTACAGCAGCTTCCTGAGCCGGAACAGGTCCAGCAGGTTCGCCTCAAGGCGCACCCGGCCCGAGCCCCAGGCGGTCGCGAAGTTCAGCTCGCCGTTCACCAGAGCCACCAGGTCGTCGCCGGCCATGGCGAGCCTGATCTGCGCCTTCTCGCGCGGTGGCCCCTGGTGCGTCTCGTCCACCTCGATCCGGCCGCCGGTGAGCCGGCCGGCGAAGGTGACGGCCAGGTCGGTGATGTGGCAGCTCACGGAGCGGTCCAGGGCGGCGGCCGCGCGAACGTCGCCCTCGGCGCCCTGCATGTTGTCCGAGAGCTTTCCCAGCGCGGCGCGGCACTCCTCGATCGTGGCCATCGCGCACGACGGTACCCCAGCGGTTCGAGGTAGCGTCTGGGCATGAGCGAGTCCGTGTCAGAGGCCGAGGTCGGCACCGAGTTCATGGCCGGGGCGGAGGCCGTGGCCGATGTCGAGCCCGAGTACGACCCCGCCGCCCCCGCCCCCCTGGACGTCCCCCGCACCCCGACCGGCAACGCCGAGGTCGACGCCCAGCTGGAGCGGCTGGGCGACACCGACCACCTCGCCACCGACGGACATCTCGAGGTGTACGAGGATGTACATCGGGGGCTGCGCGACGCGCTCACCGCGCTCGACGCCCGCCCGGGACCTCCGGCGCCCCCGCGGCCGTACGAAAGCAGGAGCTGAACCGAACGTGGCAGGAGTCGCACGCCGCCGTCTGGACGCGGAGCTGGTCCGCCGGAAGCTCGCGCGCTCGCGCGAGCACGCCAGCCAGCTGATCGCCGCCGGGCGGGTCACCGTCGGCAAGACCGTGGCGACCAAGCCCGCCACCCAGGTGGAGACCGCGGCGGCGATCGTGGTCCAGTCCGACGACAGCGATCCCGACTACGTGTCGCGCGGCGGGCACAAGCTCGCGGGCGCGCTGGAGGCCTTCGTACCGCAGGGGCTCGTGGTCGAGGGGCGGCGCGCGCTGGACGCCGGCGCGTCCACCGGAGGCTTCACCGACGTCCTGCTGCGCGCCGGCGCCGCGCACGTGGTCGCCGTGGACGTCGGATACGGCCAACTCGCGTGGTCTCTCCAGAGCGATGAACGCGTCACCGTCAAGGACCGTACGAACGTACGCGAGTTGACGCTCGAGGCGATCGATGGGGAACCTGTGGATCTTGTCGTGGGTGATCTGTCCTTCATCCCGCTGGGGCTGGTGCTGCCCGCCCTGAAGCGGTGCGTGAAGCCGGACGCCGACCTGGTGATGATGGTCAAGCCGCAGTTCGAGGTGGGGAAGGAGCGGCTCGGCAGCGGGGGTGTCGTACGGAGTCCGCAGCTGCGGGCGGAGGCCGTGCGGGGGGTGGCCGAGAAGGCCTGGGAGCTGGGGCTCGGGGTGCGTGGAGTCACCGCCAGTCCGCTGCCCGGTCCCTCGGGCAATGTCGAGTACTTTCTCTGGCTGCGGTCCGGTGCCCCCGAACTGGACCCGGCCGACGTTGACCGTGCAGTGGCGGAGGGGCCGCGTTGACACAGAACCGAGCGCGTACTGTTTTCCTGCTCGCCCACACCGGGCGTCCCGCGGCGATCCGCAGTGCGGAACTCGTGGTCAAGGGACTGCTGGGACAGGGCATCGGGGTGCGGGTGCTGGAGGAGGAGGCGCGCGACCTGCCGCTGCCCGAAGAGGTCGAGCTGGTCAAGGAAGCGACACCGCAGTGCCTCGACGGCTGTGAGCTGCTGATAGTGCTCGGCGGCGACGGCACGCTGCTGCGCGGCGCCGAGTTCGCCCGGGCGTCCGGGGTGCCGATGCTCGGCGTCAACCTCGGCCGGGTGGGGTTCCTCGCGGAGGCCGAGCGGGACGACCTCGATCGGGTGGTCGACCGGGTCGTCGCGCGGTCGTACGAGGTCGAGGAGCGGATGACCGTCGATGTCGTCGTGCACCGCAACGGCGACATCGTGCACACGGACTGGGCGCTGAACGAGGCGGCCGTGCAGAAGGCCGGCGCCGAGAAGATGCTCGAGGTCGTGCTGGAGATCGACGGGCGGCCGGTTACCGCTTTCGGGTGTGACGGGATCGTGCTGTCGACACCGACCGGGTCCACGGCGTACGCGTTCTCCGCCGGGGGGCCGGTGGTGTGGCCCGAGGTGGAGGCGCTGCTGATGGTGCCGATCAGTGCCCATGCGCTGTTCGCCAAGCCGCTGGTCACTTCGCCGGATTCGGTGCTTGCCGTGGAGGTTCTGCCGCACATTCCGCCCGGGGTGTTGTGGTGTGACGGGCGGCGGACCATCGAGTTGCCCCCCGGAGCGCGGGTGGAGGTGCGGAGGGGAGCCGTGCCCGTCCGCCTTGCTCGGTTGCATCACGCTTCGTTCACGGATCGGCTCGTGGCCAAGTTCGCGCTGCCGACCCATGGGTGGCGGGGAGCGCCGCACCACTCGCCGGAGTGAGATAGGCGGGCCGTGTGCACTCGCCCGCCCGGACCTCGTATGGTCTGTTCCGTGTTGGAGGAGATGCGGATACGGTCGCTCGGGGTCATCGACGATGCTGTCGTCGAGTTGTCGCCGGGGTTCACCGCCGTCACCGGTGAGACGGGTGCGGGCAAGACCATGGTGGTCACCAGCCTCGGGCTGCTGCTCGGTGGGCGGGCCGACCCGGCGCTTGTGCGGATCGGGGCCGGGAAGGCGGTCGTGGAGGGGCGGATCGCCGTCCCCGCGGGCGCCACGGCCGTCGTACGTGCCGAGGAGGCCGGGGCCGAGCTGGACGACGGTGCCCTGCTGATCAGCCGTACCGTTTCCGCCGAGGGGCGCTCGCGGGCGCACCTCGGCGGGCGCAGCGTGCCCGTGGGGCTGCTCGCCGAGCTGGCCGACGACCTGGTGGCCGTGCACGGGCAGACCGACCAGCAGGGGCTGCTGAAGCTGTCCCGGCAGCGGCAGGCCCTGGACCGGTACGCGGGCGACGGCGTCGCCGTGCCGCTGGCCAAGTACACCGAGGCCTACCGGCGGCTGCGGGCGGTCTCCGTCGAGCTGGAGGAGATCGTCACGCGCGCGCGTGAGCGCGCCCAGGAAGCCGACATGCTCCGGTACGGGCTGGAGGAGATCGCGGCCGTGGAGCCGCGGGCCGGGGAGGACCTGGAGCTGGCCGAGGAGGCGGAGCGGCTCGGGCACGCCGAGGCGCTGTCGTCCGCCGCCACCGCCGCACACGCCGCCCTGGCGGGCAATCCCGAGGACCCCGAGGGGATCGACGCCTCGACCCTCGTCGCGGGCGCGCACCGGGCCCTGGAGGCCGTCCGCTCCCACGATCCCGCGCTCGCCTCCCTCGCCGACCGGATCGGTGAGGTCGGGATCCTGCTCGGGGACGTGGCCGGCGAGCTGGCCGGGTACGCCGACGACCTGGACGCCGACCCGCTGCGGCTGGCCGCCGTGGAGGAGCGCCGGGCCGCGCTGACCGGCCTCACGCGCAAGTACGGCGACGACATCAACGCCGTTCTCGCCTGGGCCGAGCAGAGTGCCGCACGCCTCACCGAGCTGGACGGCGACGACGAGCGGATCGACGAGCTGACCGCCGAGCGGGACGCGCTCCGTACCGAACTGGGCGGGCTGGCGCAGGCGCTGACGGACGCCCGGACGGAAGCCGCCGAGCGGTTCGCCGCCGCGGTGACCGCCGAGCTGGCCTCGCTGGCGATGCCCCACGCGCGCGTGTCCTTCGACATCCGGCAGACCGAGGACCCGGAGGGCGTCGAGGTCGACGGGCGCACGGTCGCGTACGGGCCCGCGGGCGCGGACGAGGTCGAGCTGCTGCTCGCCCCGCACCCGGGCGCGCCGCCGCGGCCCATCGCCAAGGGCGCCTCCGGCGGTGAGCTGTCCCGTGTGATGCTCGCCGTGGAGGTCGTGTTCGCGGGGACCGACCCCGTGCCGACGTACCTGTTCGACGAGGTCGACGCCGGTGTCGGCGGCAAGGCCGCGGTGGAGATCGGCCGGCGCCTGGCGAAGCTCGCCAGGACCGCACAGGTCGTCGTGGTCACCCACCTGCCCCAGGTGGCCGCCTTCGCCGACCGCCAGCTGCTGGTCGAGAAGACCAACGACGGCTCGGTCACCCGCTCCGGCGTGAAGGTCCTGGAGGGCGAGGAGCGGGTCCGCGAGCTGTCCCGGATGCTGGCCGGCCAGGAGGACTCGGAGACGGCGCGTGCGCACGCCGAGGAGCTGCTGGCCACGGCCCGAGCGGATCTGTGACGCTGTCGGGATGATCGACCGCGCCCGAAGGTCCCGCTCGTTCCTGCTGTCCGCCGCGCTCACCCGGGCCGGCCAGGCGCTCCTGCGCGCCGAGCCGCCCGGCGGGCGCGAGCGCTGGGAGCGGAAGAACTACGCCGGGCGGACCGTCGGGCTGTACGCCGGGCCCGCCGCAGCTCTCGGCACGGCGGTCGCCGCCGCCCGGGTGCACCCCGGTGCCGGGCTCGCGGTGCTGGCCGCCGGGGCCTGCGGGGCGTACGACGACGTCGCCGGGGCCGGGGATCCGCGGCGCGGGTTCCGGGCACACCTGGGCGCGCTGCGGGACGGAGAAGTCACCAGCGGAGCCGTGAAGTTGTTCGGGGTCTCCGCCGCCGGGCTGGTGGCGGGTGCCCTGATGAAGGAGCGGCCCCTCGACAAGGTGCTGGCGGGTGTCGTGATCGCCGGGGCCGCGCACTTCGTGAACCTGGTCGACGTACGGCCGGGGCGGGCCGCCGGTGCGGTCCTCGCGCTCGGGGCGCCGGGGCTGCTGCGGAACGGGCCGGGCGGGGAACTGACCGCGGTGGCCCTGGGCGGTGCCGCGGCCGTGCTGCCCGACGACCTCGGGGAGCGCGTGATGATCGGTGACGCCGGGGCGCACGCTCTGGGGGCGGCGCTCGGTGCCGCCGTGGTCGCGTGCAACCGGCGCGCGGGGTTGCTCGCGCACGCCGTTGCCGTGGTGGCGGCCGCGGCATTCGGGGACCGGGTGAGTGCCGGGGTGCGCGCGCTGTGAGCCTCTGACCTCGCGGTACGGGCGCACGGGCCGGTGCGTCCGGCCGGGGCCTTCCTCACCCGTGTGGGTGACGTGCTCCGGCGCACTGCTCCGGCCCGCCGCGCTGTGCGCCTCCCCGGATTACCCGGAACGGCCGTACGTCCTGGCATGCTTGGCAGGGAACGCAGGGCGGGCGGCGGGTCGACGCAGCGCGGGTGCGGGTCGAACGCAGTCCGCGCGGGAGGCGCGCGGTACGTCCTTCCGCCCCTCTCCGCCCGATACCTTCAGTACGTTTCTTCCTTCAGTACTTTCTTTGTGACCGCACTTTCTTTGTGACCGCCCGCGCCGAGTCAGGAGCCCCGGCCTCGTGAGCCCCGTGAGCAGCAACGCACCGCACGGCCAGTCGGCGCTGCGCACCGTGCAGGTCCTGGGCGGAGGCAACGCCGGCAGCAGTGCACACGTGCGCTCCCTGGCCGAGGGGCTCGTCGCCCGGGGCGTGCGGGTCACGGTGTGCGCCCCGGTCGAGGCCGATCACGCCTACGACTTCACCGGGGTCGGCGCCGACCATGTGCACGTGCCGCGCAGCAGCGACCCGGGCTCCGTGGCCGCGCTCCGGGCGGCCTGCGCCGACGCCGACCTGGTGCATGCGCACGGGCTGCACGCCTCCTTCCGCGCCGTGCTCGCGCTCAGCGGGCGCCGTACCCCGCTGGTGGTCACCTGGCACAACCGGGCCCGGGCCGAGGGCGCGCGGGCGCATCTGCTGCGGCTGCTGGAGCGGCGCGTGGTCAGGACGGCCGCCGTGGTGCTCGGCACCACCTCCGACCTGGTCGACCGGGCGCGCCGGACGGGCGCCCGGGACGCCCGGCTCGCGGCCGTGGGCCTGCCCGGGCGGCGCCGCCCGGTCGACCGCGAGGACCCCGACCGGCTGCGCCCCAAGACCCGCGCCGAGCTCGGCGCCACCGGACGCCCGTTGCTCATGGCGGTCGGCTCCCTCGACCGGGAGCGCGGCTACGACGTCCTGCTCGACGCGGCCCGCACCTGGCGGGACCTCGACCCGGTACCGCTGGTCGTCGTCGCGGGGGAGGGGCCGCTGCGGCCGGAGCTGCAGCGGCGGATCGAGGACGAGGAGCTGCCGGTGCGGCTCGTCGGCCGCCGCGAGGACGTGCCCGAGCTGCTCGCGGCCGCCGATCTCGCGCTGCTGACCAGCAGCTGGGAGTCCCGGTCCGTCCTCGCCCAGGAGGCGCTGTACGCGCGCGTGCCGCTCGTCGCGACGCGCGTCGGCGGCGTCCCGGACCTCGTCGGCGACGCCGCCGAACTCGTCCCGTACGGCGACGCGGAGGCGCTCGCGGACACCGTCGTACGGCTGCTCGCGGATCCGGAGCGGCGCGAGCTGCTGCGGGAGCGGGGCACCCGGCAGGCGGCGACCTGGCCGACGGAGGACGAGACCGTCGCCCAAGTGCTCAGCGTCTATGACGAGTTGACCCAGCCGCAGCCGCTCGCTTAGGGCACGTGCCGGCGGGCCCGCAGGGCGAGGCTCAACGCCAGTACGGTCTGCGGGTCGTCGAGGTCGGTGCCCAGCAACTCCCCGATGCGGGCGAGCCGGTTGTAGAGGGTCTGGCGGTTGAGGTGCAGCTCGCGGGCGGTTTCCGCCTTGCGGCCCGCGTGCGCCAGATAGGTCTCCAGGGTGGGCAGCAGCGGCGGCTTGGAGCGGTGGTCGTGGTCGCGCAGCGGGCCGATCGCGCGGTCCACGAAGGCCGCCAGGTCCGGGTGGTCCCGCAGCCGCCACAGCAGCAGGTCGATGTCCAGCCGGCGGGCGTCGTACCAGGGGCGGTCGGTCAGGCCCTGCGCCGCCGTCGCCGTCTCCGCCGCGTGCCTGAGGCCCGCCGACGCGGCCGCCCAGCCACCGGCCACCCCGACCACCACGACCGGCGGCGGGGCGCCCGGCCGCTGCATCCCGGCCCGCTCGACGCCCGCCCGCAGCGCCGCCGCCACCCGGTCCGCGACCGCGGAGCGCTCCGACTCCGAGCGCAGCCCGAGCAGCACCGGTACCCGGCCCTCGACCGGCCGCACACCCAGCAGCACCGGCACGCCCACCGCGGCCAGCTCCTCGGCGACCGCCCGCGCCAGCACCGCCCAGCCGCCGCCGGGGGAGAGCGAGTCCCCGACCCGCATCACCACGGGCAGCAGCGGGCTGTTGCCGGGCTTGAAGCCGAGAACCCGGGCCTGCGCCGGGGCGTCCTCGGCGGTGATACGGCCCTCGGCGAGGTCGGTCAGGAAGTCGCCGCGCCCGCGCGCCGCCAGCTCCTCCTCCTGCCGGGCCTGCATCAGCACCACGGCCAGGATGCCCGCGGCCCGCTCGGCGGCGATCCGGTGCACCGGAGCCAGCGGCGAGCGCACCGGCAGCAGCACCAGCCGGGCCCGTACCGACCCCGGCCCCGCTCCCGGCCCGCCGCCGGGCACGTCCACGAGCACCGAACCGGCGGGCGGCGGAGCGTCCTTGTGCGGACCCCGCAGCCCCTCCCACACCTGCAGCGGATCCGCCCCCTCGGGCCCGGACCCGGCGGCGTACAGCAGCCGGCCGTCCACCGTCTCAAGGAACACCGGGTTGGCGCTGAAGTCGGCCAGGATGCCCAGCACCTGCGGCACCCCGCCGCCGCCCAACAGCGCCTCGGTGCACCGCCGGTGCACCTCCTCCGCGCGCTGCAGCAGCGCGTAGTGGCCGTTGACGATCTCGGTGTGGATCTCCTCGGTGACGGTCACGAACGGCACCTCGCGGTGCAGCTGGACCAGCGGCAGCCCCGCGCCGCGGGCGGTGTCCACCAGGGCGGCCGGCAGCCGGGTGAAACGCGGGCCCAGCTCCACCACGAGCGCGGCGATCCCGCGCTCGGCGAGCGTGCGCACGAACGCGCGCTGCTCGGCCGGGCGGGTCCCGAGGCCGTATCCCGTGGTCAGCAGCAGTTCGCCGCCCTTGAGCAGCGAGGCGATGTTCGGCACCTCGCCCGCGTGCACCCAGCGGACCGTGCGCCCCAGCCGGTCGGCGCCCGCGAGGATCTCCGGGAGCCCACTGCGCAGTCCCGGCAGCTCAAGCGCCCGTTGAACGGTGATCCCGGCGCCCTGAGTGGCGAGTCTGCTCTCCGTACCGCTGTCCATGGAACGGACGCTACCTGCGCAAACGCCCGGACGACAGCTCGGGAGCCGGCTACACCGGACGGATGTTGTGGTTGAAGCGGAACACATTGTCGGGGTCGTACGCCCGCTTCACCTTCTCAAGACGCAGCAGGTTCCCGGCGCCGAGACCCGCGCGCACCCGCTCGGCGCCCTCATCGCCGATGAAGTTCAGGTACACATCGCCCGTGCTCCACGGCCGGACGCCCGCGCGGACGTCCCGCACCCAGGCGAGGGCCCGCTCGTCGTCGGCCGGGTCCTCCCAGACGGCGAACGGGTGCACCGCCCAGGGCGCGTCCCGGTACGGCACCGGGTACTCGTGCGGACCGGCGGCGATCGCACCGCCCTGCGGGAAGACGAGGTGCTGGCTGGAGGTCGGCACGGGCATGCCCGCGGCCCGGGCGCAGTAGACGTCCACCAGCTCGTCGGGCAGACCCGCCAGATACTCGGCCGACCAGTGGTTCCGCAGGCCGGGCGGGACATCCAGCATGCACTGCAGGCCCACGTAGGGCACCGCGCCGACCAGCTCCGACTCGTGCGGCAGCGCCAGCAGCGGCTCGGCCAGCTTGCGCAGATCCGCCTCGCCGCCGGCGTACGTCAGCAGCGCGGCGCACACGAGCCGCCCGACCAGGTGCTCCGGTACGAACTCCGCGGGCGGGCCGGTGAGGTACAGCACCGCGCCGCCCAGCTCGTCGGGGCCGGTGCCGAGGACGTCCCGGAAGGTGCGGACCGCGTTCCGGCCGGCTTCCGGCAGGTACAGCAGGAGGGCGACGGCGAACTCGGGCAGCTCGTGCAGCTCCAGGGTGAGCGCGGTGGCGACGCCGAAATTGCCGCCGCCGCCGTGCAGGGCCCAGAACAACTCGGGGTTCTCGTCGGCGTTGGCGTGCACCTGCTCGGCGTCTGCGGTCACCAGTTCCACCGCGATGAGGTTGTCGACGGCCAGGCCGAAGGCGCGGTCCAGCCAGCCGGTGCCACCGCCGAGCACGAACCCGCCGACGCCCGTGGACGACATCCGGCCGCCGGTGGTCGCGAGGCCGTACGGTTGGGTGGCCCGGTCCAGCAGGCTCATCGTGGCGCCGCCCTCGACCCGGACCGCCTCGCCGGCCGGATCCACGGTCACCCGGTGCATCCGGCGCAGGTCCACCACGAGCGCGCCGTCGCCCAGGGCCGTGCCGGCCACACTGTGCCCGCCCCCGCGCACCGCGATCGGCAGGTCGAGATCCCGTCCGAAGCGCACCGCCCGGACCACGTCGGCCGCGTCCGCGCACTGCGCGATCACGGCCGGACGCTTGTCGATCATCCCGTTGAAGACGGCACGTGTGTCGTCGTAGCCCGCGTCCCCGGGGGCGAACACCTCGCCGGCCAGATCCTCGCGCAGCGCGGCGAGAGCCGCGCCCGCCTTCGAGAGGGAAGCCATGGCCGCCCCCTTCCGTAGAGGGGGTAGTTCGCTTCCAGCCTAGGCAGGCCCGGTCACCCGGTCACCCGGTCACCCGGACACCCGGACACCCCTCGAACGGACCGCATCACCCGCGGAGCGAGCGGGCTGCCGGGCTGTCGCCCCTGAAGCGCTGGCCCATGGCGATCTCGTCGCCCACTACCGACCAGACGGTCTCGTCGTCCTGGAAGGGGAGCGGGTCAATGCTGCTCGTCTCCTCACGGACGCGATCGACCTCGGCGTCCAGGCGCTCGAAGTCGGCTTCCTCCTCGGCCTCGTCGCCGCTGAAGGTGAACTCCTCGAGCAGGCGCTGCAACCGGAGGGTGACCTGGACGAGGGAGGAGACGTCCGTGTGGAGTTCCTGCACGGTCGCCTCGTCGGCGTCGAAGGCGAGCACCTTGCCGGAACCGGGGTCGAGGGCGAGGTGCGCATTGAGCAGCCAGCCGATGACGGGCCAGTCACCCGCGCCCTCCGCGGCGTCCTCGAAGTCCTCGATGTAGACGACGTCCTGGACGAGGGGCAGCAGGCCGTCCTCCTCGTCGGGCTGACGCAGCGTGAGCGTCCCGGTGGGGGCGCCGACGGTCTGGAGGAGGCGGGCGCCCTCGGTGTCCGCGGCGGCGGGCGGGAAGGCGGTGGCGGGGATGGTCGCGAGCCGGTCCTCGCCGAAGATGTCGACGAGTTCGCTGCGGGTGATGTCGAAAAGCACTGCCGGAACTCCGAACTCGGCGGCGGCATGGGCGCCGTGAAACTTTCAGTGGACGGGTTACGGAACGAACTTGTTGTCCGAGGGTGAGAGGTTCAGCACTGTATCAGTGCGTCCGCCGGCAACACCGTGCTGATCCCACTGGTCTTCCAGCCACTTGACGTAGGCGCGGTGCTCCCGGTCCTTCTTGTACTTGCTGAGCTCTGTGCCGTCCGGCCCCTTTTCGGACTGGTCGTATTTCGCGCTGTGGGTGACCTCGAGATGGTCGGGGAATTCCCGTGCGAGATATTTGTCGCACTTCGGATTCTTCTGGCAGGGCTCTCGTTCCGTGTAGAGCTGGCTGACGTTGCCCTCGTGGCCCTTCTTTATCAGCGGGTGTCCGATGGAGCGTTCGGAGTGTGCCTTACCGCTGGCGCCGACCAGGATGAACCGGTTCCCCTTGCCGTCGTCGTACAGCGCCGAGGCGTAGTTGCCGCCGGAGATGTAGGAGCCGGGGCGTTCGGTGCGGTTGGCGTAGCGGCCGAGCTGGGTGGCGCGGGCCAGCTCGGTGGAGCCGGGCGCGACCTTCTTGGAGTCGACCGTCTCGCCCTTGCTGGGCTTGTCCGGGCGCTGCTTCTCCCCCTTGTTGTTCCACGGGTACCAGGCCTTGTCGCCCAGTACGTTGTTCACCCCGGAGGAGTCGTTGTGATGGACGGGACTGGTGGTCCCGTCGTGGTGCAGCTGGCGGATCGAACCGTCGTCACTGAGAAGGTACATGGGCGTGTCGCCCTCATGCTTGGCCTTCTTGACGTCGACCTTGTCGGCCTCCTCGCCGACGTCGTGGTCCTTGCGCTTCTGGTGCCGGGAGGCGCCCTTCACACGTTCCGGGAAGGTGTCGGTGACGTGGTGGGTCACCTTCTTGGCGGCCTTCTCCATGCCTTCGATGGCATCCTCGAGGATGCCATCGAAGGCCTTGGTGAAAACGTCCTTGCCCTTGGTCCTGCCGAAGGTGTGCTTCGATTTGCCGAGGTGGATCTGGGACTGGGTGCCCATGTCGGTGCCCTTGCGGGAGACCTTGCCGGCGCCGTCCTCGAACTCGGCGTGGTCGATGACCGTCTTCTTGCCCGCGCTGCCGGAGCCGCCGCTGTCACCGCCCGCGGAGGCAAGTTGCATGCCGCCCGGGTTGGCACCGGGGTGGAAGGCTCCCTCGGCGAGGTCGAGGACCATGTCCGAGATGAGTTCCTGGAGTTTGCCGGTGACGGGCTCGGTGACCTTCGCGATGAGCGCGTCGACTATGTGATCGACCGCCTCGTCGATGAGCCGCTTCACGATGGTGCGCATCAGCGCGACCTCACCGGCGGCGGCCGCGGCGGATATGCCCAAGGTCAGGGGGGTGGCGGCGAGTTCGGCGACGATGGTGCCGGCGAGTACACCGAGTTCGACGCCCGCCTTGACCTTCATGCCGCGGATGATCTGGCCGACCCCGTCGCAGGCGTCCGCGAACAGCCGTGCCACCTCGGGGATCTTCTCCAGGTGACTGGTCTTCACGTGCGACCAGTGACTCTGTATGGACTCCACGGCCCAGCCCTCGGAGGAGTTGAGGATGCGGGTCACGGCTTGGTGTGCGTCACCGCCGTGGCCCTCGAACTCGTCGGCGAAGTCCCGTATGGACGTCGCCATTTCGAAGTAGTCGTCCTCGTCCACATTGGGCCAGTTGACCCCGATGAGGTCGAGTGCCTCGTCGATGATGCTCGGCAGTACCAGACCCATGGCCGCGTGCTCCGTCCCCCGTCGACTGCTGCATCTCCTGCCCCCAGCTAACGGGCAGGTTGTCAGGTGCACAAGAGTAAACGGGCCGCGTCACAGCTCTGTGACAAGAGGTCAATCTGACAGGAACGGCAACGGAGTTGACGTGTCCGCCGTTCACCGCGCGGCAGCCGTCACCGCCCCCGCATCCGCACGAGTGCCTCGTCCGTCCCCACCACCAGGTCCCCTTCCGCCGTGAAGGCAAGGGCGTGGGCCTGGCTGCCGGGGTGGAAGGTACGCAGCCGGTCGTCGTCCAGGGCGCGGTGTTCGACGAGGCCGTCGGCCCAGGCGATCGCGAGGACGAGCCCGGCGTCGGTCGTCGCCACCGCCACCGCGTTGACGGCGCAGTTGCGGGCGGCCACCGGCTCGGGCATGGGGTCGGTGTGGGGGGCCCAGGCGCGTACGGTGCCGTCGGCGCCGCCCGTGTACATCAGGAGGACGGTGTCACCCGCCGCGGAGACGGGCAGGGCGGTCCCGGCGACCGCGGTGACGCGCCCCCGGTGCAGAGTGGAGGTACGCGGCTCGGCGCCGACGGTCACCACGTGCACCGTTCCAGCGGCGTCACCGAGGACGACACGGTCCCCGACGCCGGTCAGCGCGGTGACCGTCTCCTGCTGACGCTGCGTGTACTCCTGTACGGCTTTGCGGAGTTGCTCCTGCACGGAGAGGCCGTCGTCGAGGAGGGCGGCGAGCCCCTTGGGCTTTGCGGACTCGGCGGCGCGCTGGGCGTGCAGAAGGCCGTGCTCGTCGAGGACGCTGACGGTGCCGTCGCCGTGCTCGGCAATGGCGCGGACGCCGGGCGCAGAGTGCGGCAGACGTCCGGCGGAGCGGGCGCTCTCCGCGTCGAGGACGCGCACGGTGCCCTGGTGGTCGGCGACGACGAGCTGCCCGGCCAAGGGGCCGGTACCGGCCGCCAGGGAGCGGACCGGGCCGGGCCACGGCGGGGTGACGTCGCCGCGCACCCGGTGCCAGACGACGGCCCAGGAGGCGTCTTGAGCAGCGGAGTCGAGGGCGGCGGGCAGTCGCGGATCACCGGCGTCACCGAGGGCGGTGAGCAGGACCAGGGCGCGTTCGGCGGCCGGCTGCTCGCGGGTCAGGGAGGCGCCGGCCCGCAGCCAGGCGGCGCGCAGTCCGCCGTGGCTCTCCGCGGAGCGTTCGTACGCGGTGGTCACGCTCCAGGGGTCGGCGGCGCAGACCGAGGCGGGATCGTCCAGGTCGAACGGCTCCTCCGGCTCCGGGTCCTGCCCCGCGAGCCCGGCCGGGCCGACGGGGTGGGCCGCGTCCCAGGACGCGCGGAGGGCCTCGTCGGTCCACCGGGGCTCGTCCAGGTCCATGCGGGCGCAGTGTCCGGCGGTGAGCGCCTGCTCCCATTCCGTACCGGAGCGGACCTCGACAAGTACCCGGACGTGCTCCAACGAGGCCATGTCCAGGGCGAGTTCGACCAGGGAGCCGGGCTGCTCGGCGGAGTGCAGTTCGGGCAGCGCGATGACGGTGCGGCGCCGGTCGGCGGCAAGCGCGGCCAGCAGGTCGCCCGGGGAGCGGGCGGCGATCGACAACTGTTCGCCGAGCATCCAGGCGGCCGTGGTCGCGGTCTGGCCGGGCAGCGGTACGAAGCCGTGGATGCGGCGTTCGCTGACGGTGCCGGGCCGGGTGCCGTGGCCGATCAACCAGGCGAGGAGCCGCGACTTGCCGCTGCCCTCGGCGCCGGTGATCACGGCGAGGCCTGGGGCGCGGGGGTCGCCGAGCCAGGCGAGCAGGGCGGCCGCGGCGGGCTCCCGCCCGGAAGCGGGCCGCAACCAGCGCTGGGCGGGATCGGCGGTCATGAACCCCCCTCTGCTCCTGCGGCACCCGGGCGGCGCATCACTGCCGGGCCTGCTGCGCGGCGTAGGTGATGAGTTCCTTGAGGCCCTCCTCGCGGGACTCCGCGGTGTCGCCGTAGTCGAAGCTGTGCGTGAACTCGGCATGCGGGAGGACGGCCTGGAGCCAGGCGGAGCAGTAGTGGCCCGGCATCATGCACGGTTCCAGTTCGCAGTAGACGCGGCGGACCTGCTCGGGCTCCACCCCGGCGGAGGAGAGCTGCTGCCACAGCAGTTCCTCGGGGTGCAGGCGGCCGGGACCGGTCTGGGCGGTGACGATCTGCTTCGCGCCGTCCTTGTCGACGTACTCGAAGGCCGACGAGAAGGGGAAGCTGAGGGTGTGGCGGACGTCGTCGAGCACCCGCGACCACCAGTTCTCCCGGTCGGCGACGGCCGCCGGGTCGATCTGCCGGATCTCCCGGACCAGCGCGGCGAACGTCTCGGCGGCGGACTGGAGTCCGTCGGAGGCGGCGATCACCGGGAGGGCGCGGTCCAGGACGGCGGCGCAGTGGGTGAAGGCGGCGATGTCCGAGTTGACGAACAGGGCGGCTTCGCCGCGACCGAGGAAGAGGGCCTGTACGGAGCCGTCGGTGCGGACACACAGGTTCGCCAGCCGGTCGGTGCCGATGCGCACCCACTCCGCCCAGTCGCCCTGCAGGGCGACGCCACGGTGGCCGGTGTACATCCCGAGGGTGGGCCCGTCGGTGTCGTCCGCCGCGATGAAGTACGGGCCGACGTGCAGCGGCACACCGACCTGCGCGAGGTGGGTGCGGGCCGAGGCCGGCACGGTTCCGTACGAGGCAGGCACGCTGATGCGGCGCAGCCCCTGGGGGCCGAACTGTGCGACGGCGGGGTCCGAGGGGAGCTCGGGCATCACAGACCTCTCATGGCGGCGGACTTACCGGCTCCACCCTATGCGCAGGGATTCACTCACGGCAGGGACCTCGACGCCGACGCCCACCGAAACGGCACGCTGACAAGGGCGGCCTCCAACGCCCGCCCGGGACCAGGGCGTTCATCCCTGTCCCGAAACGCTCCGCTCAGCCTCCGTACGCCCCGGACGCCGTCAGCCGCAGCGCGGTGTCGATCAGCGGAACATGGCTGAAGGCCTGCGGGAAGTTGCCGACCTGGCGCTGCAGCCGCGGGTCCCACTCCTCGGCGAGCAGACCGAGGTCGTTGCGCAGCGCGAGGAGCTTCTCGAACAGCTTGCGGGCCTCGTCCACCCGGCCGATCATCGCCAGGTCGTCCGCCATCCAGAACGAGCAGGCCAGGAAGGCACCCTCGTCGCCCGGCAGGCCGTCGACGCCCTCGTCCGCGCCCTCCGTCGGGTAGCGCAGGATGAACCCGTCCGAGGTGGACAGCTCGCGCTGGATCGCCTCGATGGTGCCGATCACCCGCTTGTCGTCCGGCGGCAGGAAGCCCATCTGCGGAATCAGCAGCAGCGCGGCGTCCAGCTCCTTGGAGCCGTAGGACTGGGTGAACGTGTTGCGCTCCTGGTCGTAGCCCTTCTCGCACACGTCCCGGTGGATGTCGTCGCGCAGTTCCTTCCAGCGCTCCAGCGGGCCGTCCGCGTCACCGGACTCGATCAGCTTGATGGTGCGGTCCACCGCCACCCAGGCCATCACCTTCGAGTGCACGAAGTGCCGGCGCGGGCCGCGCACCTCCCAGATGCCCTCGTCCGGCTCCTGCCAGTGGTCCTCCAGGTAGCGGATCAGCTTCAGCTGGAGCAGGGAGGCGTAGTCGTTGCGGGCCAGACCCGTCATGTGCGCCAGGTGCAGGGCCTCGGTGACCTCGCCGTACACGTCCAGCTGGAGCTGGTGCGCCGCGCCGTTGCCGACCCGGACCGGGGCGGAGGCCTCGTAGCCCGGCAGCCAGTCCAGCTCGGCCTCGCCCAGCTCGCGCTCGCCCGCGATGCCGTACATGATCTGCAGGTTCTCCGGGTCGCCCGCGACCGCGCGCAGCAGCCACTCGCGCCAGGCCCGGGCCTCCTCGCGGTAGCCCGTGCGCAGCAGCGAGGACAGGGTGATCGCCGCGTCCCGCAGCCAGGTGTAGCGGTAGTCCCAGTTGCGGACGCCGCCGATGTCCTCGGGGAGCGAGGTGGTGGGGGCCGCGACGATGCCACCCGTCGGGGCGTACGTCAGGGCCTTCAGGGTGATCAGCGAACGGATCACCGCCTCGCGGTACGGACCGTGGTACGTGCAGTGCTCGACCCACTCGCGCCAGAAGTCCTCCGTCGCCGCCAGCGACTGCTCCGGCTCCGGCAGCGGCGGCGGCTCCTTGTGCGAGGGCTGCCACGAGATGGTGAACGCGATCCGGTCACCCGGGGCGACCGTGAAGTCGGCGTAGGTGGTCAGCGACTTTCCGTAGGTCTCGGCCTCCGTGTCGAACCAGACCGAGTCGGGTCCGGCGACCGCCACCGTCCGGCCCTCGTGCTTGTGCACCCAGGGCACCACCCGGCCGTAGGAGAACCGCATCCGCAGCGCGGAGCGCATCGGCACCCGGCCGGTGACGCCCTCCACGATCCGGATCAGCTGCGGCGCGCCGTCACGCGGGGGCATGAAGTCCGTCACGCGCACGGTGCCGCGCGGGGTGTCCCACTCCGACTCCAGGATCAGCGAGTCGCCGCGGTAGCTGCGCCGGGCGGCCGTGGGGGGCTGCGCGTCGGCCGCGTGCGCGGGGCCGAGCCGCCAGAAACCGTGCTCCTCGGTGCCCAGCAGGCCGGCGAAGATGGCATGCGAGTCGAAGCGGGGCAGGCACAGCCAGTCGACCGTGCCGTCCCGGCAGACCAGTGCCGCGGTCTGCATGTCTCCGATGAGTGCGTAGTCTTCGATGCGCCCGGCCACGTGCAACTCCAGTCGAACGGCCACGTCACCCCCGCACAGGGGGGCTGTCGCTAGTGCGGTCAAGGGGTCGTTGTTGTGCGTCGTTGAGCGGTGAAGCAAAGCAGCCCGCCGAGCCCTGAGGCAACACGACAGTCTTTGCTCAACGAACTGCCGCGCTCTCGTTGTTCCGGGTGATGCAGGCGGGGGTGTGCCGTCGGTCCGGCCCGGCTCGGCAGTGAGTGTCCGAGCAGGATACGACGCACGTAGATGATCTGCGTCCCGCTCCGGGCAACCCGTGTGGGCCGAACGAGTGACCAGCGGGTTATATCGATGTGACCACTGTGCACCTGTGTATACGCATGTGGCGCCGTCCCGTGCCGGCGCGAGCGCGGAGCGTGGCCGGAAGCCATCCCGTCCAGGCGCTGATACGCTGGTAGCCCGTGGACCGGTGGGCGACAAACCCCCGAACCGCAGCGACGGCACCTCCGGAAATCACCGGGCGGCAGCCGCACAGCACAGACAGCGACCACGGGAGCCCCCTCTTGGCCATGCCGCCGAAATCTACGACGACCAAGCACATCTTCGTCACCGGGGGTGTCGCCTCCTCGCTCGGCAAGGGCCTCACCGCCTCCAGCCTGGGCATGCTGCTCAAGGCCCGTGGCCTGCGCGTCGTGATGCAGAAGCTCGACCCGTACCTGAACGTCGACCCGGGCACGATGAACCCCTTCCAGCACGGTGAGGTGTTCGTCACCAACGACGGCGCCGAGACCGACCTGGACATCGGCCACTACGAGCGCTTCCTCGACCGCGACCTGGACGGCTCCGCCAACGTCACCACCGGTCAGGTCTACTCCACCGTGATCGCCAAGGAGCGGCGCGGCGAGTACCTGGGCGACACCGTGCAGGTCATCCCGCACATCACCAACGAGATCAAGCACCGCATCCGGCGCATGGCCACCGACGAGGTGGACGTCGTCATCACGGAGGTCGGCGGCACGGTCGGCGACATCGAATCGCTGCCGTTCCTGGAGACCGTCCGCCAGGTCCGCCACGAGGTCGGCCGGGACAACGTCTTCGTCGTCCACATCTCGCTGCTGCCGTACATCGGCCCCTCCGGCGAGCTGAAGACCAAGCCGACGCAGCACTCCGTCGCCGCCCTGCGCAACATCGGTATCCAGCCCGACGCGATCGTGCTGCGCTGCGACCGCGAGGTGCCGACCGCGATCAAGCGCAAGATCTCGCTGATGTGCGACGTCGACGAGGCCGCCGTCGTCGCCTGCCCGGACGCCCGCTCGATCTACGACATCCCGAAGGTCGTGCACACCGAGGGCCTGGACGCCTACGTCGTGCGCAAGCTCGACCTGCCCTTCCGGGACGTGGACTGGACGACGTGGGACGACCTGCTCGACCGCGTCCACAACCCCGACCACGAGATCACCCTCGCCCTGGTCGGCAAGTACATCGACCTGCCCGACGCCTATCTGTCGGTCACCGAGGCGCTGCGCGCGGGCGGCTTCGCCAACAAGGCCCGCGTCAAGATCAAGTGGGTCACCTCGGACGACTGCAAGACCCCGGCCGGGGCCAAGGCGCAGCTCGGCGACGTCGACGCCATCTGCATCCCCGGCGGCTTCGGCGACCGCGGTGTGCTCGGCAAGGTCGGCGCCATCCGCTTCGCCCGCGAGAACAAGGTCCCGCTGCTCGGCCTCTGCCTGGGCCTGCAGTGCATCGTGATCGAGGCCGCGCGCAACCTGGCCGACATCCCGGACGCCAACTCCACCGAGTTCGACCCGGCCACCGCCCACCCGGTGATCTCCACCATGGCCGAGCAGATGGACATCGTCGCCGGTGAGGGCGACATGGGCGGCACGATGCGGCTCGGCATGTACCCGGCGAAGCTGGCCGAGGGCTCCATCGTGCGCGAGGTGTACGACGGCAAGGAGTACATCGAGGAGCGGCACCGTCACCGCTACGAGGTGAACAACGCCTACCGCGCGGAGCTGGAGAAGAAGGCCGGCATCCTCTTCTCGGGCACCTCGCCGGACGGCAAGCTCGTCGAGTACGTCGAGTACCCGCGCGACACCCACCCCTACCTGGTCGCCACGCAGGCGCACCCCGAGCTGCGCTCGCGGCCGACCCGTCCGCACCCGCTCTTCGCCGGCCTGGTGAAGGCCGCCGTCGAGCGGAAGAATTCCAAGTAACACACCAGTTGTACGGTGGCCGGGGTGCATACCTTCAAAGGTGCGCACCCCGGTTTCACTTGTGCCGGTCTTTTTGGCCGGTCTTTTTGAAAGCATGTGTGGGAGGACAGGGCATGACGATCAAGGACACCCCCGAGGAGTGGGAGATCCGGGCGACGGAGACCCCCTTCCGGGGCAACAAGACCTCCGTCCGCACGGACGACGTGGTCATGCCCGACGGCTCCGTGGTCCGCCGCGACTACCAGGTGCATCCCGGCTCGGTCGCCGTGCTCGCCCTGGACGAGGAGGACCGCGTCCTGCTCATCCGCCAGTACCGCCACCCGGTGCGGCACAAGCTGTGGGAGATCCCGGCCGGCCTGCTCGACGTGCCCGGCGAGAACCCGCTGCACGGCGCCCAGCGCGAGCTGTACGAGGAGGCGCACGTCAAGGCGGAGGACTGGCGGGTGCTGACCGACGTGTACACCACCCCCGGCGGCTGTGACGAGGCCGTACGGATCTTCCTCGCCCGTGATCTGTCCGAGGCCGAGGGGGAGCGCTTCGAGACGGAGCACGAGGAGATCGACATGGAGTACGCGCGCGTGCCGGTCGACGAGCTGGTGCGCCTGGTGCTCGCCGGTGACGTGCACAACAACTGCCTCGTCGTCGGCGTCCTCTCCCTGGTCGCGGCCCGCGGCGGGGAGGGTCTCGACGCGCTGCGCCCGGCCGACGCGCCGTGGCCCGCGCGCCCTTTCGAGTCCTGAACCCACCCGTCCGCGCATTGGTGTGACGATCGCCTGATCCGATCGGGGGACGTGCCCGCCGTGCTCTTCCCGGAACGTCGCAGAGCGTGAACTAGGCTCTGGAAAACGCCCGTACCGGAAGATCCGGCGGGCTTGCTCGTGCGGTGGGACGGGAGCGTGGCCCG
The DNA here is from genome assembly GCF_042892235.1 of Streptomyces sp. NPDC001816. Lineage (NCBI taxonomy): Bacteria > Bacillati > Actinomycetota > Actinomycetes > Kitasatosporales > Streptomycetaceae > Streptomyces > Streptomyces sp. NPDC001816. Next base: position 160,274 of record NZ_JBIATY010000017.1, on the reverse strand, counting down.
TGACGGATCAGGCGGTGGACACAGGCGGCGGGCGGCTGTCGGCGCACCCGGTCACGGCGGACCATTTCCTGGGCCGCACACGGGAGTTGAAGGGACTGCGCGCCGACATCGAGCGCGCAGGCCTGGACACCCTCTCCGGCCGCAAGGCACCCCGCGCGCGCGTGCTCCTCATCGCGGGCCGCCCCGGCTCCGGCCGGACCGCCCTCGCCGAGGAACTCGTACGACACGTCGCCGAGCGTTACCCCGACGGAGTGCTGCGGGCCCGGCTCAGCGAGCCCGACGGCACCCCCGTACCGATCGAGCGCACCGCCCGCGAGCTGCTCGCCGCGCTGGACGTGCAGGCACCCCCCGGGGCCGCCGAGGACGACCTGACCGAGGAGCTGCGCGCGGCCCTCGCCGAGCGGCGGGTCCTGCTCCTGCTGGACGACGCGGCCGGTGCCGAGCAGGTCGACGCGCTGCTGCCGGACGCCCCGGACTGCCTGGTGGTCGCAGTTTCCGGCGGCCCGCTCACCGGCATCGCGGACGTCCGCCCCTGCACCCTGGGCGGCCTCGACACCAAGTCCGCGGTGGAACTCCTCACCCGCTACACCGGCTCGGTCCGCATCACCGTCGACCCGCGCTCCGCCGAGAGCCTGGCCGAGGCGTGCCAGGGCCATCCGGCCGCGCTCACCCTGGCCGGCGGCTGGCTCGCCTCCCGGCCCCAGGCGGCCGTCTCCGACCTCGCCAAGCGGATGCACACCGACGCCCTCGCGGGCGCCGAGGGCGCCGACAGCACCCCGCTGGCCCGTGTCTTCCGGCTCGTCCACGACCAGCTGGCGGGCCCCGCGGCCCGGATACTGCGACTGCTCTCGCTGGCCCCGGCCGGCCTGATCGACCCGCACACCGCCTCGGCCCTGGCCGGCTGCTCGGTGGGTGCGGCCCGCGCCGCCCTGGACGAGTTCGTCCTGCTCGGCCTGGTGCGCGCGGTGGACTCCCCGCTGCCCGAGTACGACATCCCCGGCTGTCTGCACCCGCTGCTGCGCTCCTTCGCCGAGAGCCAGGAGCGCCCGGCGGAGCTGCAGCTGGCCCGCGCCCGCATGCTGGAGCGGACCGTACGGCTGCTGCAGTCGTGCCGGGCGATCACCGAGACGGACAGCCCGCAGGCCCGGGAGAAGCTGCAGGAGATGCCCAAGGCGATGCGCTTCCCCACCCCCCGGGCCGCCGAGGAGTGGCTGCGGGTGCGCCGGCCCGCCCTGCTGGCCGCCGTCCGCGTGGCCGTGGCCGACGGCGAGCTGGACACCCTCGCCCGCCGGCTGATGTCCCAGCTGGTCAGGGCCATGGCAGCGCACTTCGGCACGCAGGCGTCCGCGCCCGACCTGTACGGCGTCCACGGTCTGGTCCTGGATGTCGCCGAGCGGCGCGGGCTGCACCGGGAGCGGGCCGCGGCCCTGCTGAACCTGGGCGATCTGGACGCGCAGACCGGCCGCACCCGGGACGCGCTGGCCCGCTACCGGGCCGCCCTGGACGCCGGACGCGAGGCGAACGACCCGTACGCGACCCGCCGCGCGATGGAATCCGTAGGCGGCGCGTACCAGGAGCTGGGGGACTACGACCGGGCCGCCGACTGGTTCGGCCGGGCTCTCGCCGAGCGGCTGGCCCGCGGCGAGCGCACCGAGGCCGCCCGGCTGTACGGCCGGATCGCCACCGCCCACACCTACGCGGGCCGCTACGGCGAGGCGCTCAGGAACTGGCGGGCGGCCGTCGCCGGGTACCGCAAGGACGGTGATGTCGCCGCGCACGCCCGGGCGTTGAGCGAACTGGCCAGGGTCCAGGAGTACGCGGGGCGGCCCGAGGAATCGCTGCGCACCTGCCAGGAGGCGGTGGAGTGGGCGCGGCGTGCCGACGAGGTCCGGCTGCAGGCCGCGCTGCAGCTCAGGCTGGCCGACACCCTGGACCGGCTCGGCGACCCCACGGCCGCCCGCCTGCACCGCGCGACGGCAGAGCGCATGCTGAACGAGGAGCACCCGGAGGAGGACTCCGGCCCGGATCAGGACGCTGACGCCTGCGAAATCCGTAGTGCATCCAGCGAAGATTGATGCAATGAAAGGCTAGACACTCGGAACACCTTCATTAAACTGGCTCTGCCGCTCGCTCTCCTGCGGTGTCTCCCGGTATGCCCCTGCATGCCTGGGTATGTCTTGTAACGCACCCCCCATACCCTCTGAGCCAAGGACCGTGATCGACGTGAAGGTCGGCATCCCCCGCGAGGTCAAGAACAACGAGTTCCGGGTGGCCATCACCCCCGCCGGTGTGCACGAGCTGGTGCGCAACGGCCACCAGGTCGTCATCGAGCGGGGCGCCGGCCTCGGCTCCTCCATCACGGACAGCGAGTACGTCTCCGCCGGTGCCGGGATCCTCGAGACGGCGGACGAGGTCTGGGCCGCCGCGGACCTGCTGCTGAAGGTCAAGGAGCCCATCGCGGAGGAGTACCACCGCCTCCGCAAGGACCAGATCCTCTTCACCTACCTGCACCTGGCCGCCTCCAAGGAGTGCACGGACGCGCTCATCGAGTCCGGCACCACGGCCATCGCCTACGAGACCGTCGAGCTGCCGAACCGCGCGCTGCCGCTGCTCGCCCCGATGTCCGAGGTCGCGGGCCGGCTGGCCCCGCAGGTCGGCGCCTACCACCTGATGGCCCCGGTCGGCGGCCGCGGCGTGCTGCCGGGCGGCGTGCCGGGCGTGACCCCGGCCAAGGTCGTCGTCATCGGTGGCGGTGTCTCGGGCTGGAACGCCACCCAGATCGCCGTCGGCATGGGCTTCGACGTGACCCTGCTCGACCGTGACATCAACAAGCTGCGCGAGGCCGACAAGGTCTTCGGCAGCAAGGTCAAGGCCATCATGTCCAACTCCTTCGAGCTGGAGAAGGCCGTCCTGGACGCCGACCTCGTCATCGGCGCCGTGCTCATCCCGGGCGCCAAGGCCCCGAAGCTGGTCACCAACGAGCTGGTGTCCCGCATGAAGCCCGGAAGTGTCCTTGTCGACATCGCGATCGACCAGGGCGGCTGCTTCGAGGACTCGCGTCCCACCACGCACGCCGAGCCGACCTTCCAGGTCCACAACTCGGTCTTCTACTGCGTCGCCAACATGCCGGGCGCGGTGCCGAACACCTCCACCAACGCCCTCACCAACGCGACGCTGCCGTACATCGTCTCGCTGGCCAACAACGGCTGGGTCGAGGCGCTGCGCCGCGACGCCGCGCTCGCCAAGGGTCTCAACACCCATGACGGCAAGGTCGTTTACAAGGAGGTCGCCGAGGCCCACGGCCTGGAGCACGTCGAGCTGGAGACCCTGCTCGGCTGAGCCTGTGACCTGGTGAGTCGCTAAGTCACCGACAGGTAAAAGGCGATTCGTCAACACACATCGTCAACGCCGCGCACCCGGCCGGACCTTGCCCGACAAGGTCCGGCCGGATGTGTGTATGGTCACTTTGCGGCTCTCGGTCAACTCGCCTCGAACGTAACCCTTCGACCGATTCGCACACCGGTGAAACCTGCTGTGCGACGGCCGTACGCCCTTGACAGCGGGATGTTTCATTGCCGACACATCCTGCCGGGTCCGGCGGATTGTGTTGCTGCGGACCGCCGACACGCCATAGAGTCGCCAACCGTCGGCATGGTGCCACGCTGACCTTGTCTAGAAGTTTCCTGGTCACCAAGGAGGTAAGACGACTTGTGAATGAGTCGACATTTTCTCCCGGGGGTGGTCAACCAGGAATGCCTGTACGGGGCCAGGGCTCCGCGGGATTCGAGGCTGTCGGCTCCGTAGCTGTGCGCACCTTCGCAGCCCACCAGAGTCCGGGTCAGCAGACCGCCCGGACAGCACACCAGAGCATGGATGGCCATCACGTGAACGCCATGGCCGGCGAGGGAAGTGGCGCGCCCCACAACCGCTTCGCCGACTACGACGAACTGCCCGAGGGGCACTTCTACGACCCCGACGCCGAATACGAGCCGGACCCGGAGTACGCGGCCACGCTCGCGCCCGACGCTGCCCGTCAGCGCCGTGAGCGCGTCGGCCCGACCGGACGCCCGCTGCCGTACTTCCCGATCCCGGGCCCGCTGACCGACCACGGCCCCGCGAAGATCATCGCGATGTGCAACCAGAAGGGCGGCGTCGGCAAGACGACGTCGACCATCAACCTGGGTGCCGCGCTCGCGGAGTACGGCCGGCGCGTGCTGCTCGTGGACTTCGACCCGCAGGGCGCGCTGTCGGTGGGTCTCGGTGTCAACCCGATGGAGCTGGACCTCACCGTCTACAACCTGCTCATGGAGCGGGGCATGTCCGCGGACGAGGTCCTGCTCAAGACGGCGGTCCCCAACATGGACCTGCTGCCGTCCAACATCGACCTGTCGGCCGCCGAGGTCCAGCTGGTCTCCGAGGTCGCGCGCGAGTCGACGCTGCAGCGGGCCCTGAAGCCCCTGCTGCCCGACTACGACTACATCGTGATCGACTGTCAGCCCTCGCTCGGCCTGCTCACGGTCAACGCGCTGACGGCCGCCCACAAGGTGATCGTCCCCCTGGAGTGCGAGTTCTTCGCCCTCCGCGGTGTCGCGCTGCTCACCGAGACCATCGAGAAGGTCCAGGAGCGGCTCAACCCCGAGCTGGAACTGGACGGCATCCTGGCCACGATGTACGACTCGCGCACGGTCCACAGCCGCGAGGTGCTGGCCCGTGTGGTCGAGGCGTTCGACGACCACGTCTACCACACGGTCATCGGCCGCACGGTCCGCTTCCCGGAGACCACGGTCGCCGGTGAGCCGATCACCACGTACGCCTCCAACTCCGTCGGTGCCGCCGCCTATCGCCAGCTCGCCAGGGAGGTGCTCGCCCGGTGTCACGCCGAGTGAGTCTGCCCGGGGCCGACGAACTGTTCCGCACGACAGGGGGGATGGCACTCCAGCCGTCCACGCCCCGGCGCGCGGCCAACGGCGAGGCCCGGGTGCCGGCTCCAGCGGGGGAGAGCGACGAGGCGGCCGCCGCCGAGGACGCGCCGCCGTCGGTGCCCGTCCAGGGCGGTGACGGAGAGGGCGCGGAGCATGCCGCGGCGGGGGCGGAACCGGCCGAGGCCGGCGAGTCCCGCACGCGGCCGGCCCGGCGACAGGCCGCGCAGGAAGGTTCTGCCGCCGCCGAGCAACCCCGCAAGCGGGGACGGGCGGCGGCCCGGCGGCCCAGTGGGCGTGAGCGGCACGACGAGAAGATCACCGTGTACGTCTCCGCCGAGGAGCTGATGGACCTCGAGCACGCGCGACTGGTCCTGAGAGGCGAGCACGGGCTGGCCGTCGACCGTGGCCGCATCGTCCGCGAGGCAGTGGCCGTCGTCCTGGCCGACCTGGAGTCCCGAGGGGACGCGAGCATCCTGGTACGGCGGCTGCGGGGTCGGTAGTCGGCGTCGCGGGCGGTAAGCGGTAGCCTGCGACGGCCATGACCTCGAACGACGCCCCCGCCCCCGGCCCAGCGGCCGGCCGCAGACGTGCGCTCGGACGGGGCCCAGGGACCACGCGCCCCGAACCGCCCGAGTCCACATCGCCGCCGCCCGCGGCACCGCTGGAGGCTGCCGAGCCCGAGCCCGAGCCCGAGGCTGCAGCACCGCGGGCGGCCGCTGTGCCTGAGGCCGTAGCGCTGCTGGAAGCTGCCGAGCCCGAGGCCGTGGCTTCGCAGGCAAGAGTGGAGCCGGAGCCGGAGCCGGAGCCGGGGGCGGTGGCCTCGCCGGCCGTTGTCGAGTCCGAGCCCGGGGCGCTGACTTCTGGGGCAGTGGCACCTGGGCGCGGGGCGGACACCGCCCTCGTACCGGAACCGGTGGCCGGAGGCCGGGCGGAGTTGTCGGGTGGGCGTGGGGCCGGCGAGCCGCTCGCCGAGGACGCCGCCCCCTCCGACGGTGTCTTCAAGGTGCGGCTCTCCAACTTCGAGGGGCCGTTCGACCTTCTGCTCCAGCTCATCTCGAAGCACAAGCTGGACGTCACCGAGGTCGCGCTCTCCAAGGTGACCGACGAGTTCATGGCGCACATCCGGGCCATGGGGCCGGACTGGGACCTGGACCAGACGACCGAGTTCCTCGTCGTCGCCGCCACCCTGCTGGACCTCAAGGCGGCCCGGCTGCTGCCCGCCGCCGAGGTCGAGGACGAGGCCGACCTCGCGCTGCTGGAGGCGAGGGACCTGCTGTTCGCGCGGCTGCTGCAGTACCGCGCGTACAAGCAGATCGCCGACATCTTCAACCAGCGCCTGGACGAGGAGGCCCGCCGCTACCCGCGTACCGTCGGCCTGGAGCCCCAGCACGCCGAGCTGCTGCCCGAGGTCGTCATCCGCATCGGCCCCGAGGGCTTCGCCAAGCTCGCCGTCAAGGCGATGCAGCCCAAGGCCAAGCCGCAGGTGTACGTGGACCACATCCACGCCCCGCTGGTCAGCGTGCAGGAGCAGGCGGGCATCGTGGTCGCGCGGCTCAGGGAACTCGGCGAGGCCAGCTTCCGCGTGCTGGTGGAGGACACCGACGACACCCTCACGGTCGTGGCCCGCTTCCTCGCGCTGCTGGAGCTGTACCGCGAGAAGGCTGTGGCCCTGGAGCAGGAGACCGCGCTCGGCGACCTGCTCGTGCGCTGGACCGGCGGCGACGAGGACGCGGCGCCGATGGTCACCGACGAGTTCGACCGGCCGCCCGAGGAGCCCAAGGAGGAGAAGAAGGCATGAGCGAGGAGACCGCGGAACTGCCGGCGGGACTCCGTACCGTCGCCGATCTCGACCTCAAGCCCGCCCTGGAGGCGGTCCTCATGGTCGTGGACGAGCCCGCGACCGAGGAGCACCTGGCCAGGATCCTGGAACGGCCGAAGCGGCAGATCGCGGACGCGCTGCGGGAGCTGGCCGACGACTACACCGTGCAGGGCCGCGGCTTCGAGCTGCGGTTCGTCGCGGGCGGCTGGCGTTTCTACAGCCGCGCCGAGTACGCCCCCGCCGTCGAGCGGCTCGTGCTGGACGGCCAGACGGCCCGCCTCACCCAGGCGGCACTGGAGACCCTGGCCGTCGTCGCCTACCGCCAGCCCGTCAGCCGCAGCCGCGTCTCCGTCGTGCGCGGAGTCAACTGCGACGGCGTGATGCGCACCCTCCTGCAGCGCGGTCTGGTCGAGGAGGCGGGCACGGAACCCGAAACAGGTGCGATCCTGTACAGGACGACGAACTACTTCCTGGAGCGGATGGGCCTGCGCGGCCTGGACGAGCTCCCGGAGCTCGCGCCCTTCCTGCCGGAGGCGGAGGCGATCGAGGCCGAGACCCAGGAGGGCGTACCGTCGTTCGACCCGGACGCGCCCGACGCGCCCGGCGGTCAGGACGCAGACGACTAAGACGGAACTTTGATGCGAAGCAGCGGCAGCGGAAAGAGCGGCGGGCGCGGTAACTACCGCGGTGCCGGCAACAACAGGGACGACCGGCAGGGGCAGGGCCGTCCCCGCAAGCCCCGCCCCGAGGAGCGCCGCTACGACGTGGGCCCCGGCGCCACCCAGGACGGTCCCAAGTCCGGGCGCGGCGGCTCCGCGCGCGGCGGTGCCAAGGGCGGCCCCAAGCAGGCCCAGCAGCGCGGCGGGCGGACGGCTCCGGGAAGCTCCCGTGAGTACGAGGCACGCGCCGAGGAACGCAACCGCGAGCGGTACGCGGGCAAGAAGGACGTCAAGCTGCCCAAGACCTTCCCGGGCGCCGAGCAGGAGGGCGAGCGGCTGCAGAAGGTCCTCGCGCGCGCGGGCTACGGCTCCCGGCGTGCCTGCGAGGAGCTGATCGAGCAGGCCCGCGTCGAGATCAACGGCGAGATCGTCCTGGAGCAGGGCCGCCGCGTCGACCCGGAGAAGGACGAGGTCAAGGTCGACGGCCTGACCGTCGCGACCCAGTCGTACCAGTTCTTCTCGCTGAACAAGCCCGCCGGTGTCGTCTCGACGATGGAGGACCCCGAGGGCCGCCAGTGCCTCGGTGACTACGTCACCAACCGTGAGACCCGGCTCTTCCACGTCGGGCGGCTCGACACCGAGACCGAGGGCGTCATCCTGCTCACCAACCACGGCGAGCTGGCGCACCGGCTGACCCACCCGAAGTACGGCGTGAAGAAGACCTACCTCGCCGCCATCGTGGGTCCGATCCCGCGCGACCTCGGCAAGCGCCTGAAGGACGGCATTCAGCTGGAGGACGGCTACGCGCGCGCGGACCACTTCCGGGTCGTCGAGCAGACCGGCAAGAACTACCTGGTCGAGGTGACCCTGCACGAGGGCCGCAAGCACATCGTGCGCCGCATGCTCGCCGAGGCCGGCTTCCCGGTCGAGAAGCTGGTGCGCACCTCCTTCGGCCCGATCACCCTGGGCGACCAGAAGTCCGGCTGGCTGCGCCGCCTGTCCAACACCGAGGTCGGGATGCTCATGAAGGAGGTCGACCTCTAGGAGGCGCTTGCGTGGCGTTCTGACGGCCGGTTCCGGGTTCCCCGGGACCGGCCGTCGGCGTATCCGCGAACGGGGCTCCAGGGGGCGCTGAGGGGTTGCGCAGCATCGCCCGCCCCCTTCACAGCCTTGCGGCATGGCCGTGGTGGCCATGAAGGGGGCGGGCGGGCAGGACCGCACGCGCGGCACACGGCGTGTTGACAAGCACGCCTACGAACCGTTCCTGAGCAGTGCGCGGACCCGGTCCGCGCACTGGCACGCCCCAAACGGTCTTGGGCGCACTGGTCGTCCGCTTTCGCATCCCGGGCGGCGACACGGATCGCGTCCGTGGTCCGAACCGGGCGGGCGGAGTCCCTTACGACCTGGTCAGAGGATGCGGACGGAGGCGACGGGGAGGCCCTGAACCATCTCTCTGGTGGAGCAGGGGCCCCGTACGCTGGCACCGCACCCGGCGTCCCAGATCGCGTAGCTACGCTAGCCTGACCTGCCTGTGACGCCGCAAGCTCGCAGGCCGACCATCACACGATCGGGCTATGTCGACTCGATGCACGCTGCCGCTGGCTGCCGTACGACTGCGCCCGGCCGCTCGCCTTCGACCACGACCGGATCCTGGCCGACGCCCACGAGCGGATCGGCGGCCGGCTGGAGAACAGCTGCGTCGCCACCGCCTTCTGCCCGCCCGAGTTCACCCTCGGCGAGCTGCAGCAGGTCTACGAGACGGTGTGGGGCACGGCCCTGGACCGCCCCAACTTCCGCCGCAAGGTGCTTGCCACCCCCGGATTCGTGGAACCCGTCCCCGGCGCCGCCCGGCTGACCGGTGGCCGCGGCAAACCGGCCGCGCTCTACCGCGCGGGCACCGCCACCACCCTGCACCCGCCTCTCCTTCGACCGTCCCGGGAAGGACGCCCCGCATGACCACCTTCCACGCGAGCAAGCGCCCCGCCTCCGGATCCCTGACCGGACTCGCCCTCGGGGACGCCCTCGGCTTCCCGACCGAGTTCAACGACGTGCCCTCGATCCTCGCCAAGTGCGGACCCTGGCGGGAGATGCAGCTGCCGCAGCGCGCCTTCGTCTCCGACGACACCCAGATGACCCTCGCCGTCGGCCGCGCGCTCAGGACCGCCATGGACCGGGGGGTGCTCGCGCCGAGGCGGCTGGCGCGGCCGCTGCGCGAGGAGTTCGTGGACTGGTACCAGTCCCCGGAGAACGACCGCGCCCCCGGCCGCACCTGCCTGACCGCCTGCAGCCTGCTGAAGGAGGAGGGCCGGATCTGGCAGGACGCCAGCCAGATCGGCTCCAAGGGCTGCGGCGCCAACATGCGCGTCGCCCCCGTCGGGCTCGCCCCCGGCCTCTGCGACGAACAGCGCGCCGGCGCCGCCCAGTTGCAGTCCGCGCTCACCCACGGACACCCCACCGCGCTGGCCGCCTCCGACCTGACCGCCCGCGCCGTCCACCTGCTCGCCCGGGGCACCGACCCGGCCGGGCTCGTCGGACAGCTGCGCTCGTACGCCCAGGACAACCGCAGCCGCTACCACCACACCTGGCTCGGCGACCTGTGGACCCGCTCCCAGGACCCCGGCCCCGAGCACTTCATCGCGCGCGGCTGGGACGAGTGCCTGGAGATCCTCGACCGCGTCCAGGAGGCCGTGCGCACCGTCTCCCCGGAGACTGACCCGTGCCTGGCCACCGGAGCGGGCTGGATCGCCGAAGAGGCCTTCGCCACCGGGCTGCTGTGCTTCCTGCTCTTCCCCGACGAGCCCGTCACCGCCCTGCGCCGGGCCGCCTGCTCCTCGGGCGACTCGGACTCGATCGCCTGCCTCACCGGCGCCTTCGCGGGCGCCTGGCTTGGTGCGGACGCCTGGCCCACCGAGTGGGCCGACCGGATCGAGTACCGGGGGGACCTGTTGGCCCTGGGGGCGCTCTGGGACGCTTAGGCCCATGATCGACGAACTCGACATGGACCTGACGCCGGTGATCGCCGAACAGCCCGACCCGCTGCTGTTCGCGACCGTCTCCGGAGCCCACCTCTACGGCTTCCCGTCCCAGGACTCCGACCTGGACCTGCGCGGCGCCCACCTGCTGCCCACCGCCGACCTGGTCGGGCTGCGCGAGCCGGAGGAGACGCGGTCGCGGGCGTGGGTGCGGTTCGGCGTCGAGATGGACCTCGTCACCCATGACGTGCGCAAGTTCGTACGGCTGATGCTCCGGCGCAACGGCTATGTGCTGGAGCAGCTGCTCTCGCCCCTGGTCGCGCACACCACCGAGGAGCACCGGGAGCTGATCGCCCTGGTGCCGGGCGTGCTCACCAGCCACCACGCCCACCACTACCGCGGGTTCGCGGTGACCCAGTGGCGGCTGTTCGAGAAGACCGGCGAACTCAAGCCGCTGCTCTACACGTTCCGTGTGCTGCTCACCGGCGTCCACCTGATGCGCAGCGGCGAGGTGCAGGCCCATCTGCCCACGCTCCTGGAGCAGGTGGACGCGCCCGGCTACCTGCCCGAGCTGATAGCCGCCAAGGCGGAGCAGGAGCACGGCACCGCCGACGTCGAGCACGCGCGCGTGGAGGCCGACGTGGAGCGGCTGCACGCCGTGCTCGACGCGGCGCAGGCCGCCTCAGCTCTGCCCGACGCGCCCAGCGCGCACGACGCCCTGCACGACTTCGTGGTGCGCGTCAGGCGAGCAGGCTGACGCACGGCGCACCCGGTACAGGAAGTCGGCCACGCGCGCGTGGTCCGGCTCCGGCGGCAGCGGGGTGCGGTGCAGGGCCTGCTCGGTCTCGTCCGCGAGCCGGACCATCCACGCCTCGACCCGGGTCCAGGGGACCTCGCCCCGCTTCACCGCCAGCAGCGGGTCCCGCAGGCCACCGACGTCGAGCCGCAGCTCTCCGGTGCGCAGCAGGTCGCGGGCGCTCATCAGCAGGCGGAGCAGATGCATCGCGTGCTTCCAGCGCGGGGCGCCCGTCGTACGCACGTCGGCGTCCAGCTTGCGGCGCTGGCCGAGGGCGTAGCGGGTGAAGGTGTCGTGGGCGCGCCGGGAGAGGAAGGCGCCGCGCAGGGCCAGCAGCTCGCGGCCGGTGTCGTCCACGTGCTCCACCAGCGGGGAGTGCAGGCACTCCAGGATGTTCGGGTTGCCGCGCAGGGCCAGCTCGCAGAACCGCTCCAGCTCCCAGGAGAACTGCTCCTCGTCCGGTCCCTCCACATGCGTCGGCGGCTTCTCGAACCGCCAGAACAGCGGGGTGGGGGCGAGGAAGACGCCCCTGCGGTCGGTGTCGCTGGTGTCCGTGGCCAGGCCGAAGGCCCGCGATCCCATGACACAGGCGTAGATCGTGTGGTCGCGTACGAGGTCCTCGGGCTGCATCCCCGGAGCGTACGCGCGCCGCTCACGCCAGGCGGATCGAATTTCCGTGCGGCATCTTTGCCTGAAGGGTGTCCAAGATGAAGGAAACGAGTCTCAGCCCGCGGGCGCCGCGCACCCTGCCTGCGTGCTCTGACTACGCTGGACGGACCAAGAGCCGATACGCATGTCAGCAAGGAGCAGCGCCGTGGCGGTACGAGCGGTCCGGGGGGCCGTCCAACTGGAGCGGGACGACGCCGGTCACATGGACGAGCAGGTGGGCGCCCTGCTCACCGCCGTCCTGGAGCGGAACGGGCTCACCACCGACGACCTGATCAGCATCTGGTTCACGGCCACCCCCGACCTGCACAGCGACTTCCCGGCGGCCGCCGCCCGCAAGCTCGGCATCGTCGACGTCCCGCTGATCTGCGCCCAGGAGCTGGACATCGAGGGCGCCATGCCCCGGGTCGTCCGGGTGCTCGCGCACATCGAGTCGGACACGCCCCGCGCCGACATCGCCCACGTCTACCTCGGCGCCGCCGCCGCTCTGCGCAAGGACATCGCCCAGTGAGGACCGCACTCGTCATCGGCACCGGGCTCATCGGCACCTCCGCCGCGCTCGCCCTGACCCAGCGGGGCGTCGTCGTCCACCTCGACGACCACGACCCCGAGCAGGCCCGTACGGCGGCCGCGCTCGGCGCCGGCACCGACGCGGCCCCCGAGGGCCCGGTCGACCTCGCGATCGTCGCCGCCCCGCCCGCCCACGTGGCCGCGGTCCTCGCGGACGCCATGGCCCGGGGAGTGGCGCGCGGCTACGTCGACGTGGCCAGCGTCAAGGGCGGCCCGCGCCGCGAGCTGGAGGCCCGCGGCCTCGACCTCTCCTCCTACATCGGCACCCACCCCATGTCCGGCCGGGAGAAGTCCGGCCCGCTGGCCGCGACCGGCGACCTCTTCGAGGGCCGCCCCTGGGTGCTCACCCCGACCCGGGACACCGACACCGAGGTGCTGAACCTCGCCCTGGAACTGGTCTCGCACTGCCGGGCCGTGCCGGTCGTCATGGACGCCGACGCGCACGACCGGGCCGTCGCCCTCGTCTCCCACATGCCCCACCTGGTCTCCAGCATGGTCGCCGCGCGCCTGGAGCACGCCGAGGAGGCGGCCGTACGCCTGTGCGGGCAGGGCATCCGCGACGTGACCCGGATCGCCGCCTCCGACCCCCGGATGTGGATCGACATCCTCTCCGCCAACCCCGGCCCGGTCGCCGACCTCCTCGCCGACGTCTCCTCCGACCTGGACGAGACCGTCCGCGCCCTGCGCGCCCTGCAGTCCTCCGACGAGGACAAGCGGCACGAGGGCAGCCAGGGCATCGAGGACGTGCTGCGCCGCGGGAACGCGGGGCAGGTGCGGGTCCCGGGCAAGCACGGCAGCGCGCCGCGCGTGTACGACACCGTCGTCGTCCTCATCGACGACCAGCCCGGCCAGCTGGCCCGCATCTTCGCGGACGCGGGACGGGCCGGGGTCAACGTCGAGGACGTACGCATCGAGCACGCGACCGGACAGCAGGCCGGTCTGGTCCAGCTCATGGTCGAGCCGAAGGCCGCACCGGTCCTGAAGGAAGCCCTGCGGGAGCGGGGCTGGGCCCTGCGGCAGTAAAGCCCGGTGAGGGCGCCTCCCGGGAGCCAGTAACCTTGTGCGGGACGCCCTCGCGTCCCACACCCACCCACCACCCTTCACCAGGAAGGTGCCCTCCCGTGGAAAACGGCGCCGCCCCGACCGCCAAGCCCGTGATCGTCGCGATCGACGGCCCCTCCGGCACGGGCAAGTCGAGCACGTCGAAGGCCGTCGCCGCGCAGCTCGGCCTGAGCTACCTGGACACCGGCGCCCAGTACCGGGCGATCACCTGGTGGATGGTGAGCAACGGCATCGACCTGGAGGACCCGACCGCGATCGCGGCCGTCGCCGGCAAGCCGGAGATCGTCTCCGGCACCGACCCGGCCGCCCCGACCATCACGGTCGACGGCGTCGACGTGGCCGGCCCGATCCGCACCCAGGAGGTCACCTCCAAGGTCAGCGCGGTCAGCGCGGTGCCCGAGGTGCGCTCGCGGATCACCGAGCTGCAGCGCTCGCTGGCCGCCGGCGCGGAGTACGGCATAGTGGTCGAGGGCCGCGACATCGGTACGACCGTGCTGCCGGACGCCGACCTGAAGATCTTCCTCACCGCATCGCCGGAGGCCCGTGCGGCCCGCCGCAGCGGCGAGCTGAAGGGTGTGGACGTCCACACCACCCGCGAGGCGCTGATCAAGCGGGACGCGGCCGACTCCAGCCGCAAGACCTCGCCGCTCGCCAAGGCCGGCGACGCCGTCGAGGTCGACACCACCGAGCTCACCCTCGCCCAGGTCATCGAGTGCGTCGTCACCCTGGTCGAGGAGAAGCGAGCCGGGAAGTGAGCCTCCCGTCCGAGCGGGGCGCCGAGGTCGGGCGGCGCATCGGCGTCGGCCTGATGAACGGGCTGTGGAAGCCGCGCGTGCTCGGCGCCTGGAGGGTGCCCGCGAGCGGCCCGGCGATCCTCGCCGTCAACCACTCCCACAACATCGACGGCCCGATGGTCATGGGCGTGTCGCCCCGGCCGACGCACTTCCTGATCAAGAAGGAGGCGTTCGTCGGTCCGCTGGGCACGTTCCTGACCGGCATCGGCCAGCTGAAGGTGGACCGCACCTCCGCCGACCGCACGGCGATCAGCGACGCCCTCGGAGTCCTGGACAACGGGGGAGTGCTCGGCATCTTCCCGGAGGGCACCCGGGGCGAGGGCGACTTCGCCTCGCTGCGCGCCGGGCTCGCCTACTTCGCGGTCCGCAGCGGGGCACCGATCGTGCCCGTGGCGGTGCTGGGAAGTTCCGAGAAGCCGGGACGGTTGATGAAGGGACTGCCCCCGCTGCGCTCCCGCGTCGACGTCGTCTTCGGCGACCCGTTCGAGGCGGGCGACGGCAGCGGACGGCGTACGCGCAGGGCGCTGGACGAGGCGACCGAGCGCATCCAGAAGCAGCTCACCAGCCACCTGGAAAACGCCAGGCGCCTGACCGGGCGCTAGGCGACACTTGAGTAGTGGATCAGCCCCCTGACGGGCCGCTCCACCGATCACCACGATGAACGACGAGGTACGGACTTCATGAACGACCAGATCCAGCCCGACGGCTCGGCCGAGCACGAGTACGAGCACGGGGCGCTCGGCGACGCCGAGTACGCGGAGTTCATGGAGCTCGCCGCCGAAGAGGGCTTCGACATCGAGGATGTCGAGGGCGCCATCGAGGCGGCCGGCCATGGTCCGCTGCCCGTGCTCGCCGTCGTCGGCCGCCCCAATGTCGGCAAGTCGACCCTGGTGAACCGGATCATCGGCCGCCGCGAGGCGGTCGTCGAGGACAAGCCGGGCGTCACCCGCGACCGGGTCACCTACGAGGCCGAGTGGGCGGGCCGCCGCTTCAAGGTCGTCGACACCGGCGGCTGGGAGCAGGACGTCCTCGGCATCGACGCCTCCGTGGCCGCCCAGGCCGAGTACGCGATCGAGGCGGCCGACGCGGTCGTCTTCGTCGTGGACGCCAAGGTCGGCGCCACCGACACCGACGAGGCGGTCGTACGACTGCTGCGCAAGGCCGGCAAGCCGGTCGTGCTGTGCGCCAACAAGGTCGACGGCCCGAGCGGCGAGGCCGACGCGGCCTACCTGTGGTCCCTGGGCCTCGGCGAGCCCCACCCGGTCTCGGCCCTGCACGGCCGCGGCACCGGCGACATGCTCGACGCCGTCCTGGAGGCCCTGCCGCCCGCGCCCGAGCAGACCTTCGGCGGCGCCGCGGTCGGCGGCCCGCGCCGCATCGCCCTGATCGGCCGCCCGAACGTGGGCAAGTCCTCCCTCCTGAACAAGGTGGCCGGCGAGGAGCGCGTCGTCGTCAACGAGCTGGCGGGCACCACCCGCGACCCGGTCGACGAGCTGATCGAACTGGGCGGCGTGACCTGGAAGTTCGTCGACACCGCCGGCATCCGCAAGCGCGTCCACCTCCAGCAGGGCGCCGACTACTACGCCTCCCTGCGCACGGCCGCGGCCGTGGAGAAGGCCGAGGTCGCGGTCATCCTGATCGACGCCTCCGAGAACATCTCCGTGCAGGACCAGCGGATCATCACCATGGCCGTCGAGGCCGGCCGCGCGATGGTCATCGCCTACAACAAGTGGGACACCCTCGACGAGGAGCGCCGCTACTACCTGGAGCGGGAGATCGAGACCGAGCTGGCCCAGATCGCCTGGGCACCCCGCGTCAACGTCTCGGCCCGCACCGGCCGTCACATGGAGAAGCTGGTCCCGGCCATCGAGACCGCGCTCGCCGGCTGGGAGACCCGCGTGCCCACCGGCCGTCTGAACGCCTTCCTCGGCGAGCTGGTCTCGGCCCACCCGCACCCGGTCCGGGGCGGCAAGCAGCCGCGCATCCTGTTCGGCACCCAGGCCGGCACCAAGCCGCCGCGGTTCGTCCTCTTCGCCTCCGGCTTCATCGAGGCGGGCTACCGGCGCTTCATCGAGCGACGCCTGCGCGAGGAGTTCGGCTTCGAGGGCACCCCGATCCACATCTCGGTGCGGGTGCGCGAGAAGCGCGGCACGAAGAAGAAGTAGTACCTCCACGGCACATCACGAAGGGCGGCTCCTGTGCCAGGAGCCGCCCTTCGCCCGTACGTACGTACGTCACAGACCCCGGCGCGGAGCAGGCGGCAGCCCCGCCGGAACATGGTGCATCCCGGTGTCCTGCTGCCGCCCGAGGGTGCCGATCCGCTGCCACTGCGACTGCTGCCGCGCGCTGTAGGCCCCCGCGCTGTAGGCGCTGTACGAGCTGCTGAACGACCCCGGCCGGTGTCCGCCGTACGAGCCCGTGCCGTGCGGCATGTTCCCGAAGGCCGTGAAGTCCAGCCCCTCCTCGCCGCTGCGGTCACCCGGGAGCGTACGGAAGGTCTTGACCCACTCCGCGTAGAGCGAGTCGTAGATCGGCGTGGCCGATGACCTACCGACCCCCTCCTGCCCCGTCCGCGCGGACGGAACGGAGGGGAAGGCGGACCGGCGGGAGGAAGCGTCGTATGCGTGCACGTATGTCCAAACGACGGCAACCTTGAAGGGATGCGGCCGGTGTACGGCATTCAGGGGCGTGACAAGCCACGAATCACCCGCGGCCGCCGAACTGCCCGCAGCCCCCGGCCCTCAGACGACTGTCAGGTACCCGCGAGAGGCATCGCCGCAGCCACCAGCTTTCCGTTCGCCGCGGCCTTGTCCAGCGCCTCCCGCAGCAGGTCCTCCCGAGGCTGCCGCCCGATGGACCCCACCGGCGCGGCGAACATCAGCACCTGCTGGTGCTTGTTGGCGGCGGCCCGCCAGCTGTCCGTCACCTGCAGCGGCTGATGCGCCTGCCACCAGGCCACCGGCTGCCCTCCGTTGGTGCCCGGCTGCAGCACCGCGTGCAGCTGTCCGACGGCGAGCAGCACCGACCAGCCGTGCAGCACCGCCGGAACGGTCGCCAGCTCGGTCAGCGGCATGAAGCCCTGCTCGATGAGGAGCGGAAGGAAGTCGTCACCGGCCGCGACGGAGCCGGGGCGCACGATGGGCGCGGTCGGCTCGACCACGAGCGCGGGGTGCAACTCGCCCTCGACGAGGACGAGTCCGCTGGTCACGCCGAGCACGGCCTGCTCGGGCACGGCCCGGTGCGGCTCGCCCACACCGGCGGCGCTGCCGCCGATGGAGCGGACCGCGCCCTGCAGCTGCTCCTCGGTGACCTGGACGACCTGCGAGGGCAGGCAGCTGGCGTGGGCGAAGGCGAGCACGGCGGTCTCGTCGCCGACGAACAGAACGGTGCTGGTGCGCTCCTGCTCGGAGTCGCCCGGGGTGCGGCAGGACGTGCAGTCGTAACTGCCCGGGGCGTTCTCTCCGGCGAGCAGCCGGTCGGCTTCTTCGTCGCCGATCTCGGCGCGTACGGCGTCACTGACGTCGAGCATGCGCGGCACGGTGGCTCCCATCGGGATGCGGTGCTGGGTCGGCCGGGTGGCTCCCGGCCCCTGAGCCCCGGGGTTCCGGGCTCATGAAGAAGACAACGGGCGTCCTGTGGTGGTGGTCACGCCCAGGGGATAACGGAATCGAACCAACCACCGCACAGGGTCACCGTCTGCACGGAATCGGCCACTCCCCGTCAACTCCTCGCGCAGTCAAGGAACTTGAATGGGTGAAGTGGGTCACGGATCGCCTGAGCGGGTGGTCGAAAAATCATGAAATCGGCGGATGAAAGGGCTGGCCTAAAATCGCCGATACCCAGGGTAACGGCGAACTGGCCTGGAATGACAGGGAGTTGGTTGATATCGGCGGCCGGATCTCCCTACATTCCTCCGCCGTGTGCAGCGAGCACCGCTCGGGTACGTCCGCCGGCCGGCACCAGGCAGAGCACGATCAGGTACCGGCCGCGGCGGACGGGGCGGGCGCGACGAACCGCGGTCCTACGCGGGGAGGCGTGCTCCGCCTGGGGGAGCCCGGGTTCGTGGAGAGGGAATTACATGTCCGAGTGTGCCGATACCACCCGCAACACCGCTCGTCACGACAGCGCCCGCAAGGGCCGTACGACGGCCGCCCTCGCCGGGGCGGCGCTGCTGGCCCCGCTGGGGCTGCTGGCCGCGACCGGCAACGCCGCCGCGGCGGACAACGGAGTGTGGGACCGCATCGCCCAGTGCGAGAGCGGTGGCAACTGGCACATCAACACCGGCAACGGCTACTACGGCGGGCTCCAGTTCTCCGCCGGCACCTGGCGCGCGTACGGCGGCACCGCCTACGCCCCGACGGCCGACCAGGCCTCCAGGAGCGCGCAGATCGCCGTCGCCACCAAGGTTCAGCACGCCCAGGGCTGGGGCGCCTGGCCGGTCTGCTCGGCGCGGGCCGGAGCCTCCGGTTCGGCACCGGCGGCCGGCTCCCCGAGCACGAACACCTCGGGCACGAGCGCCTCGAAGAGCAGCGCGACGACGAAGTCCGCCCCGTCCAAGTCCGCCGCCCCGGCCAGGTCCGCACCGGCGAAGGCGCCGGAACGCGCGACGGGCCACACCGACCGCAGTGCCTCCCGCGGTGACTACACCGTCCGCGAGGGCGACACCCTGAGCGCCATCGCCGCCCGGCACGGGACCACCTGGCAGCGGATCTACGCCGCCAACGAGAAGGTCATCGGCGGCGACCCGAACCTGATCGTGCCCGGCCAGCACCTCGCGCTCTGAGACAGACGACGGGTGCCGAGCGCCCGACCGGTACAGCCGCTGTCCTGAATGAGGACAGCGGCTGTCCGCATCGGCTGGCAGACTCGGCCTCATGTTGGAGACCTCGGCACGACTGCTGCGCCTGCTCTCGCTGCTCCAGGCCCACCGCGAGTGGTCCGGCGCCGAACTCGCCGAGCGGCTCGGTGTCACCCCGCGCACGGTCCGCCGGGACGTGGACCGGCTGCGCGAACTGGGCTACCCGGTCAACGCGAGCCCCGGCACCGGCGGTGGCTACCAGCTCGGTGTGGGCGCCGAACTGCCCCCGCTGCTGCTGGACGACGACGAGGCCGTCGCCGTCGCCGTCGGACTGCGCACCGCGGCGGGACAGGGCATCGAGGGCATCGGCGAGACCTCCGTACGCGCCCTGGCCAAACTGGAACAGGTGCTGCCGGACCGGCTGCGCCGCCGGGTTGGCGCCCTCAACGCCTTCACCGTGCCGATGCTGCGCCCCGGTCCGCCGTCGGCCCCCGTCGACCCGGCCGTGCTCACCGAACTCGCCCATCTGTGCCGGGACGCCGAGCGGCTGCGCTTCGAGTACCTGAGCCACGAGGGCACGGTCAGCCGCCGTACCGTCGAGCCGCACCGGCTGGTGTGCACCGAGCGGCGCTGGTACCTGGTCGCCTGGGACGTGGACCGGGCGGACTGGCGGACCTTCCGCGTCGACCGCATCACGCCGAAGCCGCCGCACGGCCCGCGCTTCGACCCGCGTGAGCCACCCGCGGAGGATCTCGCCGCCTATGTGTCGAAGGGCGTCTCCACGAGCGCGTACGCCGCGCAGTCCACCGTCCGGCTGCTGGCGCCGCTGCGGACGGCGGCCGAGCGGATCTCGCCGTCCGCGGGGATGCTGGAGGCCGACGGAGAGGACGCGTGCATCCTGCGCAGCGGTGCCCCGAACCTCGAGGTGATGGTCATTCACATCATGATGACGGGCCTCCCCTTCGAGGTGCTGGAGCCCGTCGAGCTGAACGAGGTGATCAGGAGCGTCCGGGACCGGCTGGACGCCGCACTGGCGCGGGCGGCGGGGCCGCGGGGCGGATCCGGGACGGACTGACGCGTACGTCGGTCGTGTGCTGAATCCGTGAATTTCCTATGCGGTGTCAGCTCGCCGGTCATGGCGCCGGATTCCGCGGGGAATCGCACCCGGGACCCACTCAGATCCGCATCGAGGGGTATTCCGGCGGGTAATTCGAGGGGCTGCTCCGACACGCGGGAATTCTGTTCGATTGCCCCGGTGGGCGGTACGGAAACCCCCGTACGTGTGATGCCTGCTGCGACAGCAGTTGATGTCACGGCGACGGAAACGAGTGTCGGGAACCTGTGACAGAAGTGTGACCGGAGAGGGACCGGGAGAGCGCCGGGACGCGGTACGCCGGTACCGGCTTCCGTCGCCGTCCGATGCGGCCTAGCGTGGCCGCATGGCACCGATTCCCACTCCGCCAGCGGAGCCCCAGGACAGTCCGGACGGGTACGTCGGCCTCGACGCCGCGCGCGCCGAGCGGCTCGCTCGGGAGCGCGGGTGGTCGACGGTACGGTCGCTGCCGCCGGGCACGATCATCACCATGGAGTACCGGGTGGGCCGGCTCAACTTCGAGGTGCGGGACGGCCGGGTGGCCCGCGCCTGGAAGGGCTGACCCCGCTCCCGCCGGCCGCTGCGACGAAGGCCCCGCTCCCGGGAACAGGGAGCGGGGCCTTCGTCATGGCGGGGGGTTGGCTGTGCGTACCGGCCCCGCCGCCGTGGTGGAGCGTCAGTTGCCGGTCAGCGGGCGGGCCGGCTGGGAGGTGCCGCGCGGGATGCGGTCGGCGTGCGGCGGACGGCGGCTGCCCGCCGGGGTGACCGGGGTGCGCTCCGAACGGGCCGTGTGCGGGCCCGGGGCCAGATGGATCGGGACCCGGGAGCCGCGCACCGGCGACACCGGCTCGCGCGCCGGGGCGACGCTCTGCTCGGCGGGCGCGGGGCGCGGCTTGAGCAGCACCGGTGAGGGCGTGACCGGGACGGCTGGCGCGGGCACCGTACGGTCGCCGCGGGCGCGCCAGCGGTCGCGCAGGTCGAAGAGCGCGGTCTCGGCCCTGGTGATCAGCGGCTCGAACCAGGGCAGGGCGAGCAGGATCAGCAGGCCCGCGGCCCAGCCCAGCAGCACGTCGCTCAGCCAGTGCGTACCGAGGTAGACGGTGGTGAGGCCGACGCCGAGCGAGGTGACCGCGGAGAGCGCGGACAGCCAGCGGCGCGCTCTCGGGGAGGAGGCCAGATACGCCAGGATTCCCCAGGTCACCACCGCGTTGGCGGTGTGGCCGCTGGGAAATATATCGCCGCCCAGACCCATCTCGTTCGAGCCGATCACGGTCGCGTAGTGCGGACCGAGCCGCCCCATGCCGAGCTTGGCGGCGCCGACCGTGATGTTGAGCAGCAGCAGCGAGGTGGCCAGGGTCAGCAGCGGGCGGAGCGTGTGCTGCCGCCAGGAGCGCCAGCCGAGCCAGGCCGCGACCATCACGGCGGTGGGGCCGCGCTGGCCTAGCACCACGTAGTAGTCGAGGAAGGCGTGGATCTGCGGCCACTGCTGGTAGGGCCGGAAGAACATGACCTGCCAGTCGAGCCGGACCAGCCAGGAGGTGATCACCACGGCCCAGACGATCGCCAGGTAAAAGGCGAGGGTCGCGGTGAACAGCACGACCCGGTGCCGGCTCATCCTCGGCACATCGATGTGAGCCGGTCGTTCCGGCTCACGGTCCAGCCTGGCGAACACCCGGTCCAGACTCCGGGTGAGGTTTCGTTCGGTACGCACCCAATCGACGTTACAGCGAGTGAGCTCTGTTCCCGGTCGAAACAGCGGCTTTGTGATGACGATGTGATGTGGGAAACCTCTCAGGAGCGGTCCGAATTCCTGGGATTCCGCAATCCTGTGAGCCTGCTTCCTGCAATTCCTTTGATCATGCCGGGAGGCCGGTTTTATGGCGCTTATGAATTCGTTCACCGAATCATGGGGTGGAATTCAGGGGGTGCTCATCGAACCGCCGGAGTTGATCACGGGGGGCCCGAGCCGTTCAGCCAGAAGGCCCCGTAGGCCGCCGTCACCACCGCCACACCCGCCGTGACCAGCGCCGATCTGGACGTTCGCAGCCGGGCCAGGGCGCGGGCGGGCGGGAACAGCACCGGGAAGGCCGGCATCAGCAGCCGCGGTTTCGACCCGAAGTAACTCGACGCGCACAGGGCGAGGGCCAGCACGACGCCCGTGTACACCAGCAGCGTGACGGGCTGGCCCTGGCGTACGCCGGTCACGTAGAGCCAGATCAGCAGAGCCACTCCGATGATCAGGCCCGCGCCGGCGAGAGCCGACGGAAATGACGTGAACTTGTCGACTACGAAGCGTGCGAAGGCGTACCCGCCGTCGAACCCGTTGCGCCACCCGGCCTGCACATCGAGATATCCGAGCGGGCCTTTGCCGGTGTGGTGACCGACCCAGAGGACATAGCCGGCGGCACCCAGGGGCGCGAGAAGCATGCCGAGGGCGCGTTGCCAGACGGGCGCGCCGGTGGTGAAAGAGGGGGCGCGTGTTGTACCGCGTGCGCCGTACGTGCCCGGCGCGCTTCGGTCCTGCACGAACGAGATCACGCCCGCCACCCACACCGCCGCCACCACCGCGAGCCCCACCGGCCGGGTCAGCCCGGCAAGCGCGGCCAGTGCGCCCGCGCTCACCCACCGGCCGGTCAGCACCGCGTACAGCGACCACGCGGCCAGCGCCGTGAACAAGGACTCGCTGTACGCCATCGACTGCACGATCCCGACCGGCAGCACCGCCCACAGCAGTACCGCGCAGACCCCAGCCCTCGGCCCGTACACCCACTCCGCGACCGCGAAGATCCCCCAGGCCGCCGCCAGCGAGGCGAGCAGGCTGACGGCGAAGCCGGCGTCCGCGTACGACAGCGGCGTGACCGCGTGCAGCAGCCGCTCCAGCCAGGGCAGCAGCGGGAAGAACGCCAGGTTGGAGTGGATGTCGCCGTTCGGCAGCCGCACCTCGTAGCCGTAGCCCAGCTCGGCGACCCGGGTGTACCAAAGGGAGTCCCAGCGCGCGGTCAGCAGTGTGTACGGGCTCTTGTCGCGCGCGCCGCTCCACACGGCCAGCGCGACCAGGCCCAGGGCGCGGACGGCCGCGTACCCGAGGAGGGCCGGCGCCGCCCGGCGCAGAGCGGGGGTGCGGGGCGGTGCCGCGCGCGTGTCAAGATCGGTCACGGGCTCGATTATCGACCGGACGGGGAACCGGACCGCCCGCCGGGGCGTGGTCAAGAGCGGGCGCAGTGGCGTACGCCACACGGGTTCGGTCCTGCGTGTGAGAGGTCCGCCACGTGACCCCGCAGTGAACTCGCGTACGCTGACGAGTCACCCGCGTGGGTTTGCGCGGGCCGGAGACACCGCTCCTCTCCGGCCGTACGACGGGGAGTCCCCACCCCGCCGATCCGCCGCCCGCGAGGGATCATCTGGGAGGTACGTAGATGTCCGGGACGACCACGGCTGCCGTACGGCCGCGCCGTCGGGCGACCGGGGCCGGTGCAAACCGCTGGGTCGTCCTCGTCGTCCTCTGCGTCAGCCTGCTGCTCGTCGCCCTCGACGCGACCGTGCTGCACGTGGCGGTCCCCGCCGTCACCGAGGACCTCAGGCCCGGCGCGATAGAGCTGCTCTGGATCGTCGACGTCTACCCGCTGGTCTGCGCCTCCCTTTTGATCCTCTTCGGCACCCTGGGCGACCGGGTCGGCCGCCGGCGCATCCTGCTCCTCGGCTACGCCCTCTTCGGTGTCGCCTCCGCCGTGGCCGCCTTCGCACAGACCGCCGAGACGCTGATCCTCGCCCGGGCGCTGCTCGGCGTCGGCGGCGCGATGATCATGCCCGCGACCCTGTCGATCCTCCGCCAGGTCTTCCCGGACCGGCGCGAGCGCGCGCTGGCCATCGGCATCTGGAGCGCGGTCGCGGCCGTCGGCGCGGCGGTCGGTCCGCTGCTCGGCGGCTTCCTGCTGGAGCACTTCTGGTGGGGCGCGGTCTTCCTCGTCAACATCCCGCTGATGCTCGTGAGCCTGCCGGTCGGCCGGATGCTGCTGCCCGAGTCGCGCGGTGACCGCAGCGGCCCGTGGGACGTGGTCGGCGCGCTGATGGCGGCGGTCGGCCTGTTCGGGGTCGTGCTGGGCGTGAAGCGGCTCGGCGGCGGTGAGTCGCCCGCCGGCCTGTTCACCGTGGTGCCGCTGCTGGTGGGCGCGGCGCTCCTCTTCCTCTTCGTACGACGGCAGGGGCGGCGCCCGCACCCGCTGGTGGATCTGCGGATGTTCCGGCGGCCGGCGTTCAGCACCTCGGTGGGCTGCATCGTGCTGGCGATGCTCGCGCTGGTCGGCCTGGAGCTGATCGCCGCGCAGTACCTCCAGCTGGTGCTCGGTCTGTCGCCGCTGGAGACGGGCCTGAGGCTGCTGCCCCTGACCGTCGCGGCGATGGCGTCGGGCCTCGCCGGCGCCCGGATGCTGCGCCGCTTCGGACCGCGCCGGATGGTGTGCTTCGGCTTCTGCCTCACCGCCGCGGCGGTCCTGACCCTGACCGCGATGGGCGCGACCGACAACGCGGGCCTGCTGCTGTTCGGCTTCGTCCTGCTCGGGTTCGGCCTGGAGACGACCCTCTTCGGGGCGTACGAGTCGATGCTGAGCGAGGCCCCGGCCGAGCAGGCCGGCGGGGCCGCGGCGATCGGCGAGACGTCGTACCAGCTTGGCGCCGGGATCGGGATCGCGTTGCTCGGCAGCGTGATGAACGCGGCCTACGCACCCGGTCTCACGTCGGTGCCGGGCGTGCCCCCGCACGCCTCGGACGCGGCGAGCCACTCGCTGGGCGAGGCCTACGAGGTCGCCGGGCGGCTCGGCGGGCCCGTGGGAGACGCACTGCGCCAGGCGGCCCGGGACTCCTTCGTGCACGGACTGCATGTGACCCTCCTGGTGAGCGCGGGCCTGTTGCTGCTGGGCGCGGTGATGGCGCTCAGGCTGCCCCGGATCATGCAGTGCGGGGAGGAGCCTGCCGAGGTGGAGCTGCCGTCCCCGCGGGAGGCCGAGAAGCCGAGGGTCGCCGTGGCGGCTCTGGACGTGCGGGACGTCGCGCCGTAACGTCGGCCGCACAGCGTAACTAGCGTTGCTAGTTTTCACCGTGCCTCAGTGTGCCGGAGGGTGTTCCATGTCCGCGAAGTTGCCCCCGTTCGACGCCGCCGACCCGCTCGGGATCGACGACCTCCTGGAGCCGGAGGACCTGGCCGTACGGGACTCGGTCCGCAGCTGGGCGGCCGACCGCGTGCTGCCCTACGTCGCCGACTGGTACGAGAAGGGCGAGCTGCCCGTCATCAGGGAGCTGGCGCGCGAACTCGGCGGCATCGGCGCCCTCGGCATGTCGCTCACCGGGTACGGCTGCGCGGGCGCGTCGGCCGTGCAGTACGGCCTCGCCTGTCTTGAGCTGGAGGCCGCCGACTCGGGCATCCGGTCCCTCGTCTCCGTGCAGGGCTCGCTCGCCATGTACGCGATCCACCGGTTCGGCAGCGAGGAGCAGAAACAGGAGTGGCTGCCCCGCATGGCCTCCGGCGAGGTGATCGGCTGCTTCGGGCTCACCGAGCCCGACCACGGTTCCGACCCCGCCTCCATGCGCACCCACGCCAAGCGCGACGGCGACGACTGGGTCCTCAACGGCCGCAAGATGTGGATCACCAACGGCTCCGTGGCCGGCGTGGCCGTCGTCTGGGCGCAGACCGAGGACGGCATCCGCGGGTTCGTCGTACCGACCGACCGCCCCGGCTTCTCGGCGCCCGAGATCAAGCACAAGTGGTCCCTGCGCGCCTCGGTCACCAGCGAACTCGTCATGGACGACGTACGGCTGCCCGCCACCGCCGTACTCCCCGAGGTCACCGGGCTGCGCGGACCGCTCGGCTGTCTGTCGCACGCCCGCTACGGCATCGTCTGGGGCGCGATGGGCGCGGCGCGCAGCAGCTTCGAGGCGGCCCTGGAGTACGCGAAGACGCGGGAGCAGTTCGGGCGGCCCATCGGCGGCTTCCAGCTCACCCAGGCCAAGCTCGCCGACATGGCGGTCGAACTGCACAAGGGAATCCTGCTCGCCCACCATCTGGGGCGGCGGATGGACGCCGGCCGCCTGCGTCCCGAGCAGGTCAGCTTCGGCAAGCTCAACAACGTCCGCGAGGCCATCGAGATCTGCCGTACGGCGCGGACGATCCTCGGTGCCAACGGGATCTCCCTCGAATACCCCGTGATGCGGCACGCGACCAACCTCGAGTCGGTGCTCACCTACGAGGGCACCGTCGAGATGCACCAGCTCGTGCTGGGCAAGGCGCTCACCGGGCTCGACGCCTTCCGCTGACCCCTTGGGGCCGGGGCAGGGCCGGTGAGCGGCCCTGCCTCAGCTCTGGTTGAAGAAGCCGTCCTCGCGGCGCGCCGCCGGCTCACCGCTGATGATCTCCGTGTTCGCGGGCGTCAGCAGGAAGACCCGGTTGGCCACCCGCTCGATCGTGCCCCGCAGGCCGAAGGTCAGCCCGGCCGCGAAGTCCACCACGCGCTTGGCGTCGGCGGGCTCCATCACCGTGAGGTTCATGATGACCGGGACCCCGTCCCGGAACAGCTCGCCGATGGCGCGGGCGTCCCGGAAGCTGTCCGGGGTGACCGTGCCGATCCGGCGGCCCTTCTCCTCGGCCGTGTCCGTGGCCACCTTCACCCGGGGGTCCGTGACCCAGGCGTCCGCGGGCTCGGCGCCCTCGGAGTAGTCGTCGTCGTAGTAGCGCTCGTCATCGTTGTCGTCGACGAGGCCGAGCCACGCACTCGCCTTGCGTACCGATCCCATGGACGCCTCCTCTCACAGCGGTCCTTCTTACTTGCGCATCCCTATGGTCATCCATGATGCGGACGGCGCGCCAAGTGGATAGACGCCGCGCGGGGGGTTTGTGACGGTACTGGTGCAGAGACGATCCGTCGAGAGTCCTTGTGCCCCAAGGGTCTTGACTCGTACGGCTGCTGACTGTGAGTGAAATATGATGTTCGGAGGCGGATGGGTGATGCCCGGAGCGTACGGGTGAATGAACGTCAGTTCTTCAGCTCCGGTGGGCTGATCCGGGACAGACCCTGCTGCCGCCGATGTGGCCCTGGACCGGGTCGCCGATCCCGGCGCAGGTCGGCGCCTTGCGCAGACAACTGCAGGAACAGGCGGGGGAGTTCGGTAGAAACCCGGGTGCCCTGCCTCGTTCCGCACGGAATACCGGGGCGCAACTCCGCGCTCACCCCTCGGGCTGCCCGACCCGCCGCGGGAGGGTCGAGCGCGTAGGAGAGGAATGGATCGTATGACCGGCGATGCACCGGATGCTGCCTGGAAGCAGTGGCACGAGCAGCGCGTGGAGAGGATCTCGGCGCCCTATGGGCCGCTCGCGCTGACCGCCACCCACTGGGTCGAGGACCATCCGGAGGGGCGACTTCCGGACATTCCCGGGACGTGGGTGGCGGATGGTGACGGGGTGGTGCTCGCGGCCGCCGAGGGCGACGGGCTGACCCTGGACGGCAGGCCCTTCGCCGGGGAGGCCCACCTCGCCGCCGACCTCGGGCCGGAGGCCGAGTCGCGGGTCGCGCTGGGCGAGAAGCGGCTGGTCGTGCTGGTCCGCGAGGACGTGTGGGGAGTACGGGTCTACGACCCCGCCGCCGAGGCCCGCCGCGCCTTCGGGGGCATCGAGGCCACCCCGTACGACCCGCGCTGGTCGGTGCCGGGGCGCTTCACGCCGTACGACGACACGCGCACCGTGCGGGTCGGCAACGCGGACGGACGGGAGCGCGGGCTCGCCCTCGCCGGGGAACTCGCCTTCTCCCTGGCCGGAAACGATCTCACGCTCCAGGTCGCGCAGCAGGGCGACGGCCGGCTGTGGGCGGTGTTCGGCGACGCCACCAGCGGCGACACCAGCTTCCGCTTCCGGTTCCTGTTCCCGCAGGCACCGGACGCCGAGGGGCGTACCACGGTCGACTTCAACCGCGCCCAGCTCCCGCCGTGCGCCTTCGCCGATCACTTCATCTGCCCCTTCCCGCCGCCGGGCAACCGGCTGGACGTGGCGATCGAGGCGGGGGAACGCGTCCTGAGCTGACGTCAGGGGGCTGGTGCGCAGGGGTGGTTCAAATGTTGACGGCCGAAAGGCACTCTTGTGCCTACCGGCCGTTCGGCCGAATACTCCCCCTCAGCGCTTGTCAGGGGCATACGTGTTCGGAACCCAGGACCGGCCCCTGGCTGCGCCTCACGGGCCCCGACCCCACGCGGGCCCCCGACTTCCCCTGGGAGGGAACGAAACGTGAGGATCAAGCGCACCACTCCCCGCAGCGGCATCGCAAGACGGACCCGGCTGATCGCCGTGGCCACCGGCTTCCTGGCCGCGGCCGCGTTCGCCGCCCCCACCGCGAACGCCAGCGACGCCCACACGTTCAGCGCCACCCAGCTCACCAAGGCGAGCGACTCCGTCCTCAAGGCCGACATCGCCGGCACGGCCTGGGCGGTGGACAGCAAGACCAACCGTGTCGTCGTCACCGTCGACAGCACGGTCTCCCAGGCCGAGATCGCCAAGATCAAGCGGCAGGCCGGCGGCAACGCGGGCGCGCTGGCCATCAAGCACACGTCCGGCAAGTTCAACAAGCTGATCACCGGCGGCGACGCCATCTACGGCGGCTCCTACCGCTGCTCGCTCGGCTTCAACGTGCGCAGCGGCAGCACGTACTACTTCCTGACCGCCGGTCACTGCGGCGAGGTCGCCTCGACCTGGTACAGCAACTCCGGCCACACCACGACGCTGGGCACGAACGTCGGCTACAGCTTCCCGGGCAACGACTTCGCGCTGGTGCGCTACACCAACTCCTCGATCGCGCACCCGAGTGCGGTCGGCAACCAGACCATCAGCAGCGCGGCCACCCCGTCCGTGGGCACGACCGTCTACCGGCGCGGCTCCACCACCGGCACCCACAGCGGCCGGGTCACCGCGCTGAACGCGACCGTCAACTACGGCAGCGGTGACATCGTCCGCGGCCTGATCCAGACCACGGTCTGCGCCGAGGGCGGCGACAGCGGCGGTCCGCTCTACGCGGGCAGCGTGGCCTACGGTCTGACCTCCGGCGGCAGCGGCAACTGCACCTCCGGCGGTACGACGTTCTTCCAGCCGGTCACCGAGGCGCTGAGCTACTACGGTGTGACGCTTCCCTGAGCCAGTCCTGCTTCGTCGAAGTCCCGTCCCGGGTGTGGGGCGGGCTTCGTCGTTTCAGGCATCCGTGCAGGTGAGAGGTGCCCGAACGGATGTCGCACGCTTGTTCGGGAATGGGGGTATGGTGGGGGTGGGAACAGATGTTCGAGAGTCGTTTGGGGCTCACGAGTGCGGGAGGTGCGTGTGCCGGGCTTCGCGCATCTGCACACCGTCTCCGGGTTCTCCCTGCGGTATGGAGCCTCACACCCGGAGCGGCTGGCCGAGCGTGCCTCGGAGCGGGGCATGGACGCTCTTGCCCTCACCGATCGCGACACCCTTGCGGGCGCGGTGCGGTTCGCCAAGGCGTGTACCAAGGCCGGGGTCCGTCCGCTGTTCGGTGTGAATCTCGCAGTGGGTGAGCCGGCGGACGCGCGGCGTGAGCGGCGGCGTGCGCCGGTGCGCGGTGGTGCCTTTGTCGATGAGTCGGCAGCCCGGGTGACCTTCCTTGCCCGGGACGGCGCCCGTGGCTGGGCCGATCTGTGCAGGATCGTCACGGCGGCGCATGAGGGTGAGGGTGCGCCTTTGCTGCCCTGGGACGGCAATCACGGCGATGGTGTGAGTGTGCTGCTGGGGCCGGGCTCCGATGTGGGGCGTGCTCTTGCCGCGGGGCGTCCCGATCGGGCCGCCAAGCTGCTCGTTCCCTGGCGTGAGGTCTACGGCGACGCGCTGCGTCTGGAGACCGTCTGGCACGGTCGTGAAGGTACGGGGCCCGGTTCTCTGCGGCTGGCCGCCCGCACGGTCGGCTTCGCCGCCGAGCAGCGGGTCCGGCCCGTGCTCAGCAACGCGGTTCGGTACGCCGATCCCGGTCAGGGGCCGGTCGCCGACGTGCTGGATGCCGCTCGCCGTCTGGTTCCGATCGATCCTCGCAAGGAGCTGGATTCGGGCGAGGCCTGGCTGAAGGACGCGCAGGCCATGCTGCGGGTCGCCGAGCGGGTGGTGGAGGCGGCCGGCTATCGGCGCGACACCGCTCATCGGCTGCTGGAGCAGACCCGGGCCACGGCCGCCGAGTGCCTGGTCGATCCCGAGGACGACCTCGGCATGGGGAGCGTTCATTTCCCCGAGGCGCATCTTGTCGGTGCCGGGCGTCGCACCGCCCAGCGGGCGCTCGCCTCGCGGGCCGCCGCGGGGATGGTGCTGCGCGGCTATGCCGACCGCCGGGAGTACTGGGCGCGGATGCATGACGAGCTGGACATCATCGCCCATCACGGCTTCGCCTCCTACTTCCTGACGGTTGCCCAAGTGGTGGACGACGTAAGGGGCATGGGGATTCGGGTGGCCGCCCGTGGGTCCGGCGCCGGCTCCCTCGTCAATCATCTGCTCGGGATCGCGCACGCCGATCCGATCGAGCACGGGCTGCTGATGGAGCGCTTCCTGTCCAAGCGCCGCCTCGCCCTGCCCGACATCGACATCGACGTGGAGTCCGCGCGCAGGCTGGAGGTCTACCGCGCGATCATCGGCCGGTTCGGCACCGAGCGGGTCGCGACCGTCGCCATGCCGGAGACCTATCGGGTGCGGCACGCGATTCGTGATGTCGGGGCCGCCCTGTCCATGGACCCCGCCGACATCGACCGCATCGCCAAGTCCTTCCCGCACATCCGGGCCCGGGACGCCCGAGCCGCGCTGGAGGAGCTGCCCGAGCTGAAGCAGCTCGCGGGGGAGCTTCAGCGGGAAGGTACGAGGTACAGCAGGATGTGGGAGCTGGTCGAGGGCCTCGACGCCCTGCCGCGCGGGATCGCCATGCATCCGTGCGGGGTGCTCCTGTCCGATGCCTCGCTGCTCGCCCGTACGCCGGTCATGCCGACCAGCGGCGAGGGGTTCCCCATGTCGCAGTTCGACAAGGAGGACGTGGAGGACCTCGGGCTGCTCAAGCTGGATGTGCTGGGCGTGCGGATGCAGTCGGCCATGGCGCACGCGGTCGCCGAGGTGGAGCGGGCGACGGGGGAGCGGATCGATCTGGATGCCGTGCAGGGAGGTGACCCGGCGACGTATCAACTGATCCGGTCCGCCGAGACCTTGGGCTGCTTCCAGATCGAGTCGCCCGGGCAGCGGGATCTGGTGGGGCGGCTCCAGCCGGCCACCTTTCACGACCTGGTCGTCGACATCTCGCTGTTCCGGCCGGGGCCGGTCGCCGCCGACATGGTGCGGCCGTTCATCGAGGCGCGGCACGGGCGGGCGCCGATCCGCTATCCGCACCCGGATCTGGAGGGGCCGCTGAAGGAGACGTACGGGGTCGTCGTCTTCCACGAGCAGATCATCCACATCGTCGACATCATGACCGGCTGCGGCCGGGCCGAGGCGGACGCGGTGCGGCGCGGGCTGTCCGATCCGGAGTCGCAGGGGCGGATCCGGGTCTGGTTCGCGCAGCATGCGGCGGCCAACGGATATGACGCGGAAACGATTCAGCGGACCTGGGAGATCGTCGAGGCGTTCGGGTCGTACGGCTTCTGCAAGGCGCATGCGGTCGCCTTCGCCGTACCGACGTACCAGTCGGCGTGGCTGAAGGCCCATCACCCGGCCGCCTTCTACGCCGGGCTGCTCACGCATGATCCCGGGATGTATCCGAAGCGGCTGCTGCTGGCGGACGCGCGGCGGCGCGGAGTGCCGATCCTGCCGCTGGACGTGAATGTGTCCGGGGTGGCACACAGGATCGAACTGGTGTCTGAATCCGGGGGGTGGGGGCTGCGGCTCGCGCTCTGTGACGTGTACGGCATCAGCGAAGCCGAGGCGAAGCGGATCGCGGACGGGCAGCCGTACGCCTCGCTGCTCGACTTCTGGGAGCGGGCGCGGCCGAGCCGTCCCCTCGCCCAGCGGCTCGCACAGGTGGGCGCGTTGGACGCCTTCGGCGCCAACCGGCGGGATCTGCAGCTGCATCTGACCGAGCTGCACCGGGGCGCCCGAGGCGGGGGCGGTGGTCAGCTCCCTCTGGCCGGTGGCCGGAAGACGGCCTCGGCCGGGCTGCCCGACCTGACCTCGGCGGAGCGGCTCAGTGCCGAGCTGGGCGTGCTGTCCATGGACGCCTCGCGCAATCTGATGGACGACCACCGGGAGTTCCTCAAGGAGCTGGGCGTGGTGTCCGCGCGTCGGCTGCGCGAGGCCCGGCACGGGGAGACGGTGCTGGTCGCGGGCGCCAAGGCGGCCACCCAGACCCCGCCGATCCGGTCCGGCAAGCGGGTCATCTTCAGCACGCTGGACGACGGCACGGGCCTGGTCGACCTCGCCTTCTTCGACGACTCGCACGACACCTGCGCGCACACCGTCTTCCACTCCTGGCTGCTGCTGGTGCGCGGAGTGGTGCAGCGGCGCGGCCCACGCAGCCTGAGCGTGGTGGGCTCCGCCGCCTGGAACCTCGCCGAACTGGTCGAACTGCGCGCCGAGGGCGGTCTCGACGAGGTGGCCGCCCGGCTGGCGGAGCCCGTTCGGGAAGGCACAGAAGGCGCGGCCGGGCCGGACGGCGCGGACGGGGCGGACCCGACGGGTGGCCGCCGGATCCATCTGCCGACCGGGTACGAGATGCATCCGTGGGCCGACCTGCGGCCCGCGGGCCAGGAGGCCTCACAAGGGCCTTCAGCGGTACGGAAGTTGTGGCACCAGAGTCCGGGGAGTGCGGGATGACCATCCTCTGCGTACGTTTCCAGCTGCCGCCGATGTACGAGGCGGCCCTGCCCGGGCTGCTCGGGCTGCTGGAGGAGTTCACCCCGGTCGTGGAGGCTCTGCCCCCGGACGCGGCGCTGGCCGATCTCCGGGGTGCCGAGCGGTACTTCGGGCGCAGCGGTGTGGAACTGGCCTCGGTGATCCGGGTCCGGGCCCTCGCGCTGTACGGCGTCGACTGTGTGATCGGCGCCGGACCGGGACCGATGCTGGCCCGCGTGGCGCTGCGCGACGCCCGTCCCGGGGTGACCTGTGCCGTGCCCGAGGAGCCGGCCGCCATCGCGGAGTTCCTTGCCGAGCGGCCCGTGTCCGCGCTGCCCGGCGTCGGTACGGCGACCGCCCGTACCCTGTGCGAGTACGGCCTGGACACGCTGGGTCTGGTCGCCGCCGCACCCCTGTCCACGCTGCAGCGGCTGATCGGCGCGAAGGCGGGGCGCGAGCTGCGCGAGAAGGCGAGCGGCATCGACCGGGGCCGGGTCGTACCGAACGCCGTCTCCCGATCCCTCGCCGCCGACCGCTCCTTCGACCTGGACGAGCTGGACCCCGACCGGCACCGCACGGCACTGCTGTCCGCCGCCGAGGAACTCGGGGCCCGGCTGCGTGCGGTGGAGAAGGTCTGCCGCACCCTGACCCTCACCGTGCGCTACGCCGACCGCTCCTCGACCACCCGCAGCCGCACCCTCAAGGAACCGACCGCACACTCGGCGTCCCTGACGAGGACGGCCTACGGCATGTACGAGGCGCTCGGCCTCCAGCGCGCCCGGGTCCGCGCGCTCACCCTGCGTGCCGAGGGCCTGACCCCCGCCGGCCAGGCCTCCTACCAGCTCACCTTCGACCCCGTGGACGAGAAGGTCCGCCGCATCGAGGAGGTCGTGGACCGGGCCCGGGCGAAGTTCGGGCCACGAGCGGTGATGCCGGGGGCGCTGGCGGCGTGACCTCCCTCAGGTAAGGGCCAGGACCTCTCCCTCGGCCGATGGCGGCCATGCCGGAGTCCGAGAACGGGCCTGTATTAATCGCTGGTGTGCGGCCCAGTGACCCTTGTAGGTTGGCATCGCGACCGCGCCTCCGATGCGCTCGGCTGCGGCTCCTTCCTTCTGACAACCAAGTGACGCCGCCGCCCCTTTGATCTCGGCAGGCGCGGGCGTCTTCGCCCCGTCGGACCTTTTGGCCGGGGCCGTCCAATCCGTTGAATCCGGGGGGATTCGCTGCCTCGTCACACCCCACGCGTCTCCAAGATCTGGCCCGAGATGCTGGTGGCCCCGCACGTCTCGGCGGCCGCCCGCTCCCTGCCCCCACCACGGCTCCACCACGGGCCCGCCAGGCCGGATTTCCGCACCTACGAGGGTGGCCCGGCCTTCGTCCGGGAGCCCCGCGAGGAACTCTTCCTCCTTGCGGTCGGCAACTTCGTCTCCCAGCGGACCTTTTACGAGAACGGTGAGGAGCGGGACGACCGGTACGCCCGTCTCGTCGGTGAACTCGCTGTCCAGGACCCCGTGTGGACGGCAGGCCTGCTGCGCTGGCTTCGCGGCGAGGGCAACATGCGCACGGCATCCCTGGTGGGCGCCGCCGCGTACGTGCGGGCCCGGCTCAAGACCGGGGCGTCCCAAGGCCCGTCCAATCGGTCCGTGATCGACTCGGTGCTCCAGCGCGCCGACGAGCCCGGCGAGCTGCTCGCCTATTGGATCTCGGTGTACGGGCGGAACGTGCCGCAGCCCGTGAAGCGGGGCATCACCGACGGCGTACGCCGGCTGTACACGTCCCGGTCCCTGCTCAAGTACGACACCGCGTCCAAGGGCTTCCGCTTCGGCGATGTGCTCAACCTGGTGCATGCCTCCCCCGACCCGGACAAGCCCTGGCAGGGCGCGCTCTTCCGGTACGCCCTGGACCGCCGCCACCACCCGGAGCAGGCGGTTCCGCCGGTCTCCGACCACCTGCTGACCGCCCACCGGGCGTTGATGGAGTCGGCTGCGGACGAGCGGCGGGCGGTGGTGACCGGGCCGGGCGGCCCCGAGCGGCTGGCCGCGGCGGGCATGACGTGGGAAGCCTTGGCGGGCTGGCTCCACGGACCGATGGACGCCGCCGTCTGGGAAGCCGTGATCCCCACGATGGCGCCGATGGCGCTCCTGCGGAATCTGCGGAACTTCGACGAGGCGGGGGTCTCGGACGAAGTCGCGGCCCGGGTCGCCGCACGGCTCTCGGACGCCTCCGAGGTCGCCCGGTCCCGGCAGTTCCCCTTCCGCTACCTGGCCGCCCACCAGCACGCGCCGTCGCAGCGCTGGGCGGCCGCGCTGGAACGGGCGCTGGTCCACTCCCTGGCCAACGTACCGCCCCTGCCCGGCCGGACTCTGATCCTGGTGGACCGGTCCGACTCCATGTTCTGGGACACCGTCTCCGAGCGGTCCAAGCTGACTCGGGCGGACGCGGCGGCCGTGTTCGGCACTGCGCTGGCCCTGCGTGCGGAGCAGGCGGATCTGGTGGAGTTCGGCTGGGGCAGCGCAGCGGTGCCGTTCGAGCCGGGCGAGCCGGTGCTCGAGGTGCTGAAACGGTTCCACAGTCTCGGAGGCACCCACACCACGAAGGCGGTGCGCAAGCATTACCGGGAGCACGACCGGGTCCTGATCGTCACCGACGAGCAGACCGCCCCCTACGGCCCGGGCGGGCCGGCCGAACCGGTCCCGGCCGACATCCCGGTCTACACCTGGAACCTGGCGGGATACCGGCCCGCCCACGGCCCCACGGGCCCCCACCGGCACACCTTCGGCGGCCTCACGGACGCCGCGTTCCGGATGGTCGGCCTCATCGAGGCCGGCCGCGAGGCCGCTTGGCCGTGGGCCGCTGAGCCGGCCTGATCCGAAAGACGCGAACTAGTTGGCCCACGGCGGGGTGAGGA
This sequence comes from Streptomyces sp. NPDC001816, assembly GCF_042892235.1. Lineage (NCBI taxonomy): Bacteria > Bacillati > Actinomycetota > Actinomycetes > Kitasatosporales > Streptomycetaceae > Streptomyces > Streptomyces sp. NPDC001816. Next base: position 124,386 of record NZ_JBIATY010000017.1, on the reverse strand, counting down.
CCGTGCCGTCGGCCAGCTCCGCCGTGAGGCCGACGGAGGTGGTGACCCAGGAGATCGCGGTGTGGTCGGTGGGGTTCTCGACGGCCAGGGTCGCGCCGGGGTTGATGATCACCGTGTCGCCGGCGGAGATCCGTTCGGTGCGGCCGTCGAGGGTGATCAGCAGTTCGCCGATGAGCAGGTGGAAGATCTCCTCCCGGTTGACGGTGTGGGCGGGTGCCTTGGTGCCGGGCGGGATCTCGCCGCGCCAGGCGCACAGTTCCTTGCTCCCGGCGAGGGGAGTCGCGTACGAGACGAAGCGGGCGCCGTGGATCTCATGGGTCACGGCCTCGGACGAGCGGACGACGGGCACGGTGGTCTCCGTTTCATTTGGTCAAGCAGCTTGACTACATGGTCAAGCTGCTTGACCGATCCGTCAAGGGTGTTTCAATGCCTCCGTGCACAACTCCGAAGCCATGGCCCTGTCCGCCGCCCTGCTCGCCGTCGCGGGTGACCTCACGCAACGCATCCACGACGGGGTCGTGGCCCGCGGCTTCACGGACATTCGGCCGGCGCATGGCTTCGCCTTCGCGCGGCTCGCGCCGGACGGCGCCACCGTCACCGACCTCGCCGCGCACCTCGGGGTGACCAAACAGGCCGCCAGCCAGCTGGTGGACGAGATCGTACGCAAGGGGTACGCCGAGCGGCGCCCGCATCCCGAGGACGCCCGGGCCCGGCTCATCGTGCTCACCGCGCAGGGCTGGGCCTGCACCCGGGCCGCGGAGGAGGCGGCCGCCGAGGTCGTGGGCGCGTGGGCCGAACTGCTGGGCGAGGGTGAAGTGCGGGCGTTGCGGGAGCGTTTGACGCGGATCGCGCCCTACGGTCCGATCAGGCCTGCCTGGTGACGGTTCATCGGTAGCTGGACGAGCCGCTGGTTATCACTGGAAGTTTTTACTGACGCGTAACTTCACAGCTGCGCTACTCGCCCGTAACTTGACGAGTGAACAGCATCCTCGTGATCCGGATCACAGGGTTAGGCCGTCGCACCTCCCTTGAGCCGCAAGGAGATCACACGATGCTGCCCTGGACGCGAGTGTTCAGACCCCTCGCAGCGCTGCTCCTGACCGCCGCAGTGGCCGTCGTTCCCGCCGCCACCGCCCACGCCGCCGACGCCGCTCCCAGCAGCGGCTGGAACAACTACTCCTGCAAGCCCTCCGCCGACCACCCCCGCCCGGTGATCCTGGTCCACGGCACCCTGGGCAACTCCATCGACAACTGGCTGTCCCTCGCACCGTATCTGAAGACCCGCGGATACTGCGTCTACTCCCTCGACTACGGCCAACTGCCCGGCGTCCCGCTCTTCTACGGCCTCGGCCCCATCGACAAGTCGGCCGAGCAACTGTCCGCCTTCGTCGACAAGGTGCTCTCCGCGACCGGTGCCGCCAAGGCCGACCTGGTCGGGCACTCGCAGGGCGGCATGATGCCCCGCTACTACCTGAAGTTCCTCGGCGGATCCGCGAAGGTGAACTCCCTCGTCGGCCTCGCCCCCGACAACCACGGCACCGACCTGAACGGCCTCACCAACCTGCTGCCGTACTTCCCCGGCGCCGAGGACCTGATCAAGGCCACCACCCCCGGCCTCGCCGACCAGATCGCCGGCTCCGCCTTCCTCACCAAGCTCAACGCGGGCGGCGACACCGTCCCCGGAGTGCACTACACGGTCATCGCCACCAAGTACGACGAGGTGGCCACACCCTGGCGCGACCAGTACCTGAGCGGCTCGGACGTCCACAACGTCCTGCTCCAGGACCTGTGCCCGCTCGACCTCTCCGAGCACGTGGCGATCGGGCTCTTCGACCGGATCGCCTTCCACGAGGTGGCCAACGCCCTCGACCCGGCCCACGCCAAGGCCACCACCTGCGCGTCGGCCTTCAGCTGACGCGCCGCCGGGGCCTGTCCGACCTGAGCCGCCGGACAGGCCCCGGAGTCCTGGATCACCGCCCGTGCAGGCCGCCCGCGGCACGCCGTCGCACCGACAGGAACAGCACCGCCGAACCCAGCGCCAGCGCCGCCGCGCCGCCGATCGCCACGTACGTGGTGCCGGTGGAGGCACCGGTCTCGGCGAGGTTCTCCGAAGTCCCGGCCGCCTTCGGCTCGTTGGCCGGGGTCGCCGGAGCCGCGGCGGCCGGCTCGGCGGACGTGCTCGCGTCGTCGTCCCCGTGCCCGTGGTGCTCGATCGTCGACTTGTCGGCACCGTCCGCGATCTGCCCGTCGGAGGGCGCGGAGGCGCTCGGAGCGGGGGTGGTGCCGCCCGCCGAACCGCCGCCGAAGTCGACGTCGGAGCAGGAGTAGAAGGCCTCCGGGCTGTCCGAGCGCTGCCAGACCGCGTACAGCAGCTGCTTGCCCGAGCGCTCGGGAAGGGTGCCCGTGAAGGTGGAGAAGCCGCCCGAGGGGACCGGGTCGGTGGCCGTCGCGACCGGGTGCTCCAGGTCCAGGTCTCCCCAGGCCAGCGGCTTCGCCGGGTCGTAGCCGGGCTTGGTGACGTAGACCTTGAAGGTGCCCTTGTGCGGGGCGGTCACCCGGTACTTGAAGGTGTACGACCCACTGCGCACGCTCGTCGCCGGCCAGTCCGCGCGGGCCAGGTCCAGCCCCTTGAACTCCTCGTTGTTCGCGCTGCACAGCTTGCCGTCCGGGATCAGCTCCTGGTGCCGTCCGGCTGCGTCGCCGATGCGGATGCCGTTCCAGTCGTACAGCGCCTGCGTACCGCCCGCCGCGACCGCGGCCCTGCACGCGGCCGACTCGGGGCTCTCCGGTCCCTCCGCGTAGCACTGCGACACCCTGCTGACCGGGTCGCCCATCGAACCGTGCGCGGAGGCGGGCGCGGCGGACAGCGCGAGCGCGGCGCTGCCGAGGGCGGCGACGAGGGCAGCCTTACGGCGTTGGGGTATCCCCTGCTCGAGCGAAGTCGAGAGCTTGGGGAAGGGCATGGGGAACTCCTAGGAACGGTCCTCGGGGGTGGGGGTGAATCCCGTGGGGGCGATCAGAAGCTAGCCCCAAGAAACCGTGAAATCGCCTGTCTGGGGCAGGTGATGGAGATCCTTATGGTGCCGTTAAGGCGGGCCTAACCGGGGGCTCAGGAAGGAGGGGGGACCTCACTGTGTCAAGAGCATGTAGGTGTTCTCGAGCTCGTCCTGCAGGACGTGCGCCTCTCCGTTCACGGTACGCAGCGAGAGGTCGCGTGCCGGGGTGTCCTCGCGGTACGTCCATCCATCCGGGAGTTGTAGCCGGTGCGCCAGCCTGGGAAGCGCGTCCGTGGTGAGGGTGTCGTCCACGATGTGTGAGTACGCCTGCATCACGTACGTACGGCCATCGGCATCGAGCAGTTGATAGACGGGCTTGCCCGCGGCGAACAGCCATTCGTTGTCCCGGTTGACCACCAGGTCCTTGTAGAAGCGTTCATTTCCCCTGCTGTTGAGGTCCAAGCCCGCGGGAATCTCCAGTTCGGCGACCCGGCGTGCCTCCAGCCCCTGGAACGAGCGGATGTCGCCGGCCCCGGACGCGGTGATGCGGTCCATCAGCCAGAACCGTGGACCGTTCAACCAAGCGGCAGGCACCTCGGCTTCACGGGCGACGCTGACTGCATCCAGAGCCGACCACTTCTCCGGCGGGCAGTCGTTGAGACCCATGGTGTTGTACACCTCGGCCCGAAGCTCTCCCCGTTCCCCAGGGCTGATCAGGATGATCTCTCCGTAGCGGGCGTTGCGGACCCCGTCGAGCTGCCTGGTCTCGTGGGTAGTTGACATCCGATACTCCCTGCCGAACGTCTGGCCGGCCTTACTCCAACCACGTTCGTCGCCGCTTCGGGCCGTGAGCATCACCCTTCAGGGGTGAATGCCGGGCGGTACCGTCGCGAGAGGCGGGATAGCGTTCCCGCCATGACGAACGACGAGATCCGGCCCGCCCGGGCTGCCGACGTGCCGGCCGTGAAGGCCGTGACGGATGCGGCGTACCACCGCTACATCGAGCGCATCGGGGTGGTGCCGCAGCCCATGGAGGCGGACCATGCGGCGGACGTGGCCGCGGGCCGGGTGTTCGTGTTCGGGGAGCCGGTGGTCGGGCTCGTCGTGGTCGACGCTCACGACGACCACCTGTTTCTCGACAGCATCGCCGTCCATCCCGACGCGCACGGCAAGGGGGCGGGGCGGCGCCTGCTGGAGTTCGTGGACGCACGCGCGCGTGCGCTCGGTCTGCCCGAGGTCAGGCTCTACACGAACGCGCTGATGTGGGAGAACCAGAAGATCTATCCGAGGTTCGGCTACGAGGTCGTGGAGCGGCGCGTGGACGGGCCGTACGACCGCATCCACTACCGGAAACGACTGGTCTGACACCGGGCGCCGGAATCTGCCGGCCCGGTCAGCTGTCCGGCCACCAGGTGCGTGCGATGTCCTTGCGCACCTCCGGACGCCCCGCGGGGCGCTCCTCCGCCTCTTCGCGGATCCGGCGGCCGTCCGTCCTCTTCAGGGGCTTCTGCACGGTCACTCGGCGCATGGCTGCCTCCTTCAGTGCCCACCTGGATCCGCGGCGTCACGGAGGTAGACCCTTCGGGCGAGAGTTCCTCATCGGTGCCGGTCTGTCAGTGGCGGCTGTCACGTCGGGACTGTCAGTGGCGGGTGTCACTCTGGGGGAATGACGAACGAGAGTGAGCACATGGTTGCGGTGGGTGCCGAGGTGGACTGGGACGCGGCGGCCACCGCGTTCGACGACGAGCCGGACCACGGCCTGCGCGCACCCGAGGTGCGGGCCGGCTGGGCGGCCCTGCTCCGGTCCTGGCTGCCCGAGCACCCCGCCGACGTGCTGGACCTCGGCTGCGGCACCGGCAGCCTGTCGCTGCTCGCCACCGAGCAGGGACATCGGGTGACCGGGGTCGACAGCGCGCCGGCCATGGTCGAGCGGGCCCGGGCCAAGCTCGCCGGACGGGACGCGACGGTCCTGCACGGGGACGCTGCCGCGCCGCCGGTGGGGGAGCGGCGGTACGACGTCGTCCTCGTCCGGCATGTGCTGTGGACGCTGCCCGACCCCGCGCGCGTCCTGCGGCACTGGCGCACCCTGCTGCGGCCCGGAGGCCGGTTCGTGCTGGTCGAGGGCGTCTGGGGGACCCTCACCCCGGTCGGCATACCCGCCGACCGGCTCACCGCCCTGCTGGCGCCCGTTGCCGGGCACGTGCGCGTGGAGCGACTGTCCGGCGATCCCGTGTTGTGGGGGAAGGTCGTGGACGACGAGCGGTATGCGGTGGTCGCGACCGTGTAGACGGTGCAGACCGGTGCAGCCGGGGCCGGCGGGGTCTGCGGGCGTCAGGCGAGCAGCTTCTCGAAGCCGCCCCCGCGGGCCAGTGCCTCCAGTTCGTCCAGGGCGGCCACGGCGGCGGACGCGGCCTCGGGGTCCGTCTCCGCCAGCCCGCTCTCGGCGAACTCGTCCTCGTCCAGGCGTCGTACGTCCGTGCCGTCGGCGGAGCGCCACAGGTCCAGGTCGAGGTCCTCGACGACCAGCTCGGTGCCGGACAGGACGGCCGGGCGGGTGATGTCGCAGTACCAGCCCTTGAGGGTGCCGTCCCCGGCCCGGACCTCCTTCACCGAGTACCAGCGGTCCCGCCAGTAGTGCTCGGTGAACACGTCGCCCGCCTCGAACCGCACGAAGCCGAAGTCGCGCACGCCCCCACCTGCCCACGGGGCGCGGACCGAGACGCGGACGCCGTCGTCGGCCAGCAGCTCCGCCGGATAACGGATCTTCGTACGGCCGCCCTTGACCAGGACGACCTCCACCCGGGCAGCGGTCTCAGCCGAGTTCACGGACATAGCGCACCTCCGTCGCGCAGATCTCGTACCCGAGCCACTTGTTGATCGCGATCATCGGGTCGTTGCCGGCGTCGTTGCCCGTGAAGGCCTCGGTGAGGCCGGCGGCACGCGCCCGGTACAGGGAGTGGATCTTGGCGAGCTTGGCCAGGCCACGGCCGCGGTGGGTCCGGGCGGTGCCGGTCATCGCGGTGGTGTACCGGGTTGCGCCGTCGGTGTAGGCCACGCTGAAGGCCACCGGGCGGCCGTCGACGACCGCGGCCATGGTCAGTTCGGGGTGCAGCAGCGGATGCTGCCACGTCTGCTCCAGCCAGGCGTCGTAGTCCGTGAACTCGACGTTGACCTCGCCGGGTTCGTCCGACACCGTCTCCGCGTCCAGCTCGAACAGCGGCCGTGGGTCGTCCGCGAAGTCGGCGGCCGTGCGCAGCTCCACGCCCGGCGGGATCTCCGGGAGCGGCGGGAGGGTGCCGTGCGCCAGGTCCAGACGGAGGAAGTGCGCGGGGCGGCCCCGGGTGTAGCCGCGCCGTTCGGCGAAGGCGCGATGGGCCGGCTCGTCGAGGACCCAGGTGTACAGCTTGGTCGCGCCCACGGTGGCGAGATGCTCCTCGGCGGTCCGGGCGAGGAGCCCGCCGGCACCGCGGTGGACGCGGTCCGGGCGTACGTAGATGTTGAGGTACCCCTGGCCCGGCTCCGTGCTGTCGTGCGCCAGGGAGACCCCGGCCGTGCCGATCACCTCACCGTCCTCGACCGCGACCAGCGCGCGGAAGTGGGCGTCGGGGTGGCTGTGGGCGAGGGTGTGGCGGACGGACTCCGGGGTGAACAGGATGTACGGCAGGGCGAGATGGCGCACCCGGGTATAGCCCTCGGCGTCGGCTCGGACGTCGGGCTGCAGGTCGCGCACGATCACAGTCATGAGGAGGGACCGTACGGGGAGATGTGCGGGGGATGCCTCTGATTTTCCGGTGGGTACGGGACAATCGGCCTTGTGAGCCTGAAGATCAGCATCGATGACAGCGCGCCGCCGTACGAGCAGGTGCGGGCGCAGATTTCCGAGCAGGCGCGGTCCGGGGTGCTGCCGGTGGGGTACCGGCTGCCGACCGTGCGGGGGCTGGCCGAGTCGCTGGGGCTCGCGGTGAACACGGTCGCCAAGGCGTACCGGGCGCTGGAGGGCGACGGGGTGATCGAGACGCGGGGGCGCAACGGCACGTTCGTGGCAGCCGCCGGCTCGGCCGCGGTGCGTGAGGCGTCGCTGGCCGCTCAGGCCTACGTGGAGCGGGTTCGGCGGCTCGGGCTCACCGAGGACGAGGCGTTGGCCGCGGTGCGGGACGCCCTGCGGGCGGCTTACGGGGAGGGCTGAGCAGGATTCGGCACCGCCGGGAAGGGCCGCCGTGGCTGAGCACCGTTGCGGCGGACATCGCCTAACGGCGCGATGAGAGGGCGCCCGGCGTTCGTGTCACCGTCAGGCTCGCTCTCGTCGCCGCCCTCCCGAACGTCACCGCGTCCTCCACCGCCGCCCCACCGGGGTCGTTGTTGAAGTACGTATAGACCTCACATGCGTCGGACCAGGTGGTCGCGATGCGATCCACCCAGGTCTCCAGGGACTGTTTGCCGTAGCGCGGCCAAGGCTGGGCCCGGCCCTCGTGGAAGCGGACGTAGCCCCAGTCGCTGGTGCGCCACAGCGGGGTCACCGGGTGGGCCTGGACGTCCGCCCAGCACAGGGCCGCGCCCCGGGACTCCAGGACCTTGCGCACCTCGGGGGTCCACCACGAGTCGTGGCGCGGCTCGACCGCGACTCTCGTGCCGGAGGGGAAGCAGGCCAGGCAGGTGTCCAGCAGGGACGGGTCCGCGCGCAGGGTGGGTGGGAGCTGGAGGAGGACCGGGCCGAGGCGGGTGCCCAGGCCCGCCGCGTGGGTCATCAGGCGGTGGACCGGCTCCTCGGGGTCCTTCAGCCGCTTGATGTGCGTGAGGTACCGGCTCGCCTTCACCGCCACCACGAAGTCGTCCGGCACCCGGTCCCGCCAGGCCTCGAAGTTCTCCCGTGTCGGCAGCCGGTAGAAGGCGTTGTTGATCTCCACCGTGGCGAAGTGCGTCGCGTACTCCTCCAGCCACAGCCGGGTCGGACAGTCGCCCGGGTACAGGACCCCCCGCCAGTCCTTGTACTGCCACCCGGACGTGCCGACGAACAGGGTCATACGTCCATCAAAGCACCGAAAGCGATCGGCTACAGGTACAGCCCCGCGTCCGCGCCGTCCCGGGCCCCCGGGACCGACGTCGGTGCCGTGCCCCGGCGCAGTGCGAACAGCTCGGCCAGGGTCGCGCCCTCGCGGCCGACGCCCTCCTCGGTGCCGAGCCAGTTCACCGCCTCGCGGCGGGTCAGCGGGCCCACCTCGATGCGGGCCAGGCAGCGGCCGGGGCGGACCACGGCCGGGTGCAGACGCTCCAGGTCCTCGTTGGTGGTGACGCCGACCAGGACGTTGCGGCCCTGGCCGAGCAGGCCGTCGGTGAGGTTGAGCAGCCGGGACAGGGCCTGGCCGGCGGTGTGCCTGGCCTCGCCGCGGATCAGCTCGTCGCAGTCCTCCAGCAGGAGCAGCCGCCAGCGGCCCTTGCCCGCGCTGTCCTCCTCGCCGATCGCGATGTCCATCAGGTAGCCGACGTCGGAGAAGAGCCGCTCCGGGTCCAGCACACAGTCCACCTGGCACCAGTCGCGCCAGGAGCGGGCGAGCGTGCGCAGCGCGGAGGTCTTGCCGGTCCCGGGCGGGCCGTGCAGCAGGAGCAGCCGGCCCGCGATGTCCTCCGGGGTCGTCTTCATCAGGCGGTCCATCGCGTCCGCCACGGGGGCCGTGTAGTTGGGACGCACCTCGTCCCAGGTGCCCGCGGAGATCTGGCGGGTGGTGCGGTGCGGGCCGCGCCGCGGGGAGACGTACCAGAAGCCCATGGTCACGTTCTCCGGCTGCGGTTCCGGCTCGTCGGCCGCGCCGTCGGTGGCCCGGTCGAGAACCGTCTTCGCCAGCTCGGCGCTGGTCGCGGTCACCGTGACGTCCGCACCGCGGTTCCAGCGGGAGACCAGCAGGGTCCAGCCCTCGCCCTCCGCGAGGGTCGCGCTGCGGTCGTCGTCGCGGGCGATCCGCAGCACCCGGGCGCCCTCCGGCAGCAAGGTCGCGCCGGAGCGCACGCGGTCGATGTTCGCCGCGTGCGAGTACGGCTGCTCGCCCGTCGCGAAGCGGCCGAGGAACAGCGCGTCGACGACGTCGGACGGAGAGTCGGAGTCATCGACGTGGAGCCGGATCGGCAGAGCGTCGTGCGGGTTCGCGGCCATGCCGCCATGATCCGGCACCGATGCCCTCCGCGCACGGCATTTCCACCCCTTGTCCCGGGTGTTCCCAAGACCTGCCCCGTACGTGGTCTGCGCCGTTACTGTTGTCCGTGATGGGACGTCATGAGTGGTATACGGGGACTCGGCGGTGGCGGCTCACCGCCCTGCTCGGGGTGGGCGTGGCCGCTGTGGCCCTGATCGTCACCCTGATCAACACGCTGCCCGGCGGCGCAAGCACCGCCGGTACCTCGCGCGACGGCGACAAGGTCCACGGCACGCCCGCCATCCCGCCGGGGCGCCTGGAGCCGTACGTGGGCTGGGGCTTCACCCACACCCAGTACAGCGCCGACCAGGGCAGCGACGCGGCCACCGACCGGGTCGCCGCGCTGCTCGCGCAGAACGGCGGGCTGCCGCAGGACCAGGCCCTCATGGGCTGGGGCGCCGACAACCCCGAGCCGGTGAAGGGCCATTACGACTTCGGTGCCATGGACCGCCGGATCGACTTCATCCGCAGGTCCGGCGGCACCCCCGTGGTCACGCTGTGCTGCTCGCCGGACTGGATGAAGGGCGGCAGGGCCGGCGTCGACAACACCGACTGGAGCCAGGCCGCCCTGGAGACCGCGCCCACCCCGGACCACTACCAGGACTTCGCCGACCTCGCCGCAACCGTCGCCAGGCGCTATCCCGACGTACGCCACTTCATCGTGTGGAACGAGTTCAAGGGCTTCTGGAACAACGCCGAGGGCCGCTGGGACTACGAGGGCTACACGACGATGTACAACCTCGTCTACAAGGCGCTGAAGAAGGTCGACAAGGACATCATGGTCGGCGGCCCGTACCTGGTCATGGACAGCCTCGACCCGCGCGACCAGAAGGCCTCCACCGCGCTGAAGGGCCCTTGGGGCGCCCTGGACCAGCGGGTCCTCGACGCCTTCGCGTACTGGAACAGCCACAGGACCGGCGCCGACTTCGTGGTCGTAGACGGCTCCAGCTACACCAACGACGACGACCTGCTGCCCGACGGGTTCGCGGCCACCGACAAGCTCACCGCGGTGGGCGAGTGGGTACGGCAGCAGACCCATGACCTGCCCCTGTGGTGGGCCGAGTACTACGTCGAGCCCGCCGACGGCAAGGACGAACGCAGGACCTGGTCCGAGGCGCACCGCCTCGCGGTGCACGCCACCGGGATGATCGCCATGGTCAAGGGCGGCGCCGACTCCGGCTTCTACTGGAACCCGGAGGAGAAGACGGGCACCGACTGCCCCGGCTGCCTGTGGACGCCGACCGACACGCCCGACGGGGGCAGAGAACTCCCCATGTACGACCTGGTGTCCCGGTTCGACCGGGCGTTCCCGCCGGGCACCCGGTACGAGACGGTGTCCGTCGCCCAGGACGACGTGCCCAACGTGCGCGTGCTGGCCACCAGCAGGACGGTCCTCGTGGTCAACACCCTCGACCGGACGATCAGCGCCCAGGTCGACGGGAAGCGGTTCGACATGCACGCGTACGAGGTGCGGTGGCTCGACCGCTGAGCCACCACCCCGTACCCGTCACTTCATCGTCAGGAACCGCTGCACCAGCGAGGCCAGCAGCACCGCCAGCAGCGGCAGCGAGAACCAGAAGCTGCCCTGCAGCCGGCGCAGTTGCCTGGTGCTCGGCCGCGCCGCGACCCGGACCACCTCGCGCGCGGTGAGCAGCAGGACCAGCGCGACGGCGGCCAGTGCGCCGACCACCGACCACGACGTCCACGTCACCTGCGGCCCGATCCGGCCCGGGTTCGGCTCCGGCACCGGGCCCGCCGGCTGCTTGCGCAGCGCGTACACGGTGACGTCGTCGTTGACCAGGACCTGCGTCAGCTCCTGCCGGTTGTCCAGGTTGTGGATCAGCCGGGACTTCCAGGTCGCCGAGTAGCCCGCGTCCAGCTCCAGATAGGTGACCTGACTCTCGTTGATCATCAGATACGAGTTCGGGCCCGCGTCCTTGAGCGCCTTGACCAGCCCGGACACCAGCACCGGGTCGACGGGTGCCAGGGTCGGCACGTAGTTCACCCGCTCCATGTCCCGGGCGCCCCACGGCATGGCCGGGGTCACGTCGTTGACCGTGTCCTGGCTCAGCCACAGCAGCCGTACCGTCGGCCGGTCGTGGGCGTACACCCAGTCCATGGCCGCGACCTCGCCAGGCCGGGTCCGCTCGAACGACTCGTTGCCCCACCGGGCCACCAGGAAGCCGCCCATCAGCAGCAGCCCGGCCAGCAGCGCGGCCAGCGGGGCGAGGCTGACCCGCTCCTTCTCGCGTTCCTGCGCGGTGACGCCGGTGCGCGGGAACAGGGCGAGCGCGCCGAGCAGGGCCGCCCCCGGTACCGCGAACATGAAGACACGCAGCGCCATCTCGCCGCCGTACGACTGCATGCCGAAGCCCAGGAACGGGACGAAGGTGAGCACCAGCAGCGACCGTTCGCGGTACCGGTGAAAGCGCCGCCGCCACCAGCCCCAGCAGGCGAGGGCCAGCACCGAGCCGGCCAGCAGGACCCGGGTGTACAGGACCAGCTTGTGCGTCGAGTTCCCGCCCTGGATACGGCCGGAGACCGAGGTCGAGACATTGCTGCCGACTCCGCCGACCCCGCCGAAGAGGTCGTCGAAGTGCCCGGACCAGTACGGCTCGGCCATGAAGCCGACCCAGGCCGCGACCAGCACCGCGAACAGGATGGGCAGCCCGCGCAGTTCGGACCGGCCGAGCAGCACCAGCGCGGCGAGCACGCCGAGCATCACGAACGGGGTGAGCTGGTGCGCCGGGACGCTCGCCGCGTACAGGCCGATCAGCACCAGGAGCAGCACGGCCCGTTGGCGCCGGTCGGCGGGTTCTACCTCGGCCTCGCCGGGGCGGAACTTCGTCCAGATCACGTGGGGGGCGCGGAACCACACCAGCAGGATCGCCACGAAGACGAGGTACAGGAGGAACGTGAAGCCCTGCGGGGAGAAGTAGTCCTGGCCGACCCAGCCGCTGAGCACGAAGAGCCACACGCCGGTCCACTTGGCCCGCCAGCTCGCCCGCAGCGACCGGGTGAGCAGGAACATCGGGGCCAGATAGGCCAGTTGGATGGCCGTCGGCCACCAGCGGATGATCTCCGTGAAGTCGTCGACCCCGCACGCCCGGGCGACGAACGCGGCCACCGCGAAGAATCCCGGCCAGCTCCAGCGGGCGTCCAGGTCCGGTACGGCGGACCCGGTGCGGTCGATGTAGTCGATGAAGCCGAGGTGCTGCCAGGCCGTCGCGAACCGTGGCTCGGTCTCCAGCACCGCGGGCAGCGCGTGCAGGGACACCACGGTCGCCAGCAGTGTGACCAGCAGCAGGGCCCGGTGCTCGCGGCGCAGCCAGAGCAGCGAGGCGAACACCGTGATCAGCAGGGCGGCGCCCACCAGCGTCGGCATCGGCAGCACGGAGACCAGGCCGAGCCCGCCCATCTTGTCGAGGTCGGCCTCGCCGAGCCGCAGCGCGGGCACCCAGTACAGCAGGAGCGCCGCGATCAGCAGACAGCCGAGGACGACACCGGAGCGGGTGAGCCGTGGACGGGTCGGTGGTGCGGACGACTCCTCGTCCACGGCCTCATCCACTGCCACGTCCGGGGATTCGTCCACGACTTCGTCCACCGCGGCATTATCGGGCGCCCCGGCCTCGAACGGCGCGTCGACCTCCGCCTCCTTCAACAGCGCCACCTCGAACGGCGCGTCTACCTCCGCCTCCCTCAGCAGCGCCGCCTCGGCCGGACCCAGTGACGCCTCCGCGCCCGGTTCCGGCTCCTCGACCGGTCGCGGCACGGGCGTGCCCGCGGGCGGGGTGCCGGGGCCCGGGCGGACGTCCGGCCGGCGTTCGACGTGGTCGAAGTCGACGTGGATGCCGAGCGCGAGGGTGTCGTTGTCCAGCGCCCAGGCCGGGCTGTGCCGGTGGGCCGAGGCGACGGCCGGGACTTCGCGCACTCCCAGGTCGGCGAGGTCCCCGTCCGGTGCCGCCGTCTCCGGCAGGGCGGGAGGTGCGGACCGGATGGTCCGCCACAGCTTCGGCGCCGCGATCGCGACGATCACCGCGAGGCTGGAGATCTCGGCGACGCCCGCTCCGGTCAGGCCCATCCGGGGCAGGAGCAGCAGCGTCAGGCCGAGCACGAGCACGCACAACAGGCCCTGCAGCCAGGCGAGTCCGGCGGTACGGCTCTGCGCGCGCAGCACCGCGAAGTACGTCTCCATGACGACCCGCAGCACCGCGCCCACCGCGAACCAGCGCAGCAGCGGGGTCGCCGCGTCCGCGTAGCCGGCGCCGAAGACGCCCAGGATCCACGGGGCGCCGACGAACAGCACGCTCGCGATCGGCAGCATGATCCGGGCCATCCGCTTGAGCGCGGCACGGGTGTCGGCGGCGAGCCGCCCCGGGGCGTGCGAGCCCTCGACCGTCAGGGACGCGCCCATGTTGATGGCGAGCAGGTTGATCGTGCCGCCGATGGTGGTGGTGATGTAGAAGTACGCGTTGTCCTCGGAGCTGACCTGCGAGGCGATGATCACCGGGACGAGGTAGACCACGGCGAGCGAGAAAAGCGAGCCGGTGTAGTCGCCGGCGAGGAACCGCCCGATCTCCCTCACCGTCGGCGGCCTGGCGTGGTTCTCGGTCGCCCTGACGTGCCGGGGCACCAGGCGCCGGAACACCAGCCAGCCCAGCGGCACCACCGAGGTGGCGATCGCGGCGACCCAGGACACGAAGACGCCGGTGGTCGGGATCGCCACGGCGAACGCGACGAGCAGCCCCAGCTTCACCGCCGAGAACACGGTGTTGCCCACCGGCACCCAGGGCGCGCTGCGCAGCCCGGTCAGCACGCCGTCCTGGAGGGTGAGCAGGTTCCAGGCGACGACGGCCAGGATGAAGCCGAGCCCGTTGAGCGGACCGTGCAGGAAGCGGTACGACGGCCCCCACGCGTCCAGCGTCAGCAGGAAGATCCCCGCAGCCACCGCCACGACCAGCGAACTTCCGGCGTAGGTACGGAAGATGAGCCGTCCGGTGCGCTGCCCGGACACCGGTATGAAGCGGGCCAGGGCGCCGGTCAGGGTCACCGCGGTCAGCCCCGCGAGCAGCTTCATCGCGGCGATGGCGGCGGAGCCCTGCCCGACCGCCGACTCGGAGTAGTAGCGTGCCGCGGCCAGCCAGTAGCCCAGCCCGAGGACGGCGGAGATGCCGGTATTGAGCATCAGCGCGTAGGCGTTGCGGAACAGCTGGTTGCCGCCGGACCCCCGGCCCGCCCCGGGCAGGCGGAGGCGGCGCCCCGACTGCTCGGGCGCCCGGTCCTCGGGCGTTGCGGCCTCGGTTGTGGTGGTCGTGTCAGACACGGGAACGGATGGCCTTCCGGCGGACCTGCCGGGCTCTGCGGACGAGGGCGTACCCCTTGGTCAGAGCGCGGTCCTTGGCGAAGTTGCGGGCGATGGCACGGCCCTGGAGCAGCCGCTCGAACTCCTCGACGTCCGTGCCGCGACGGACGGTGACGCGTTGCAGGGCGTACGGCCCCTGGCGGCGGCGGGCGAGCCCGTTGCCGACGGCGAGCGCCTGGCCGTACCCGGCCTCCCGCACCGCGACGCGGACCCGGCGGCTGGAGTAGCCGTACGGGTAGGCGAACGACACCGGCCGTGCGCCCAGTTCGCCGGTGACGATCTCCGTGCTGCGGACCAGTTCGGCGCGCAGGGCGGCGTCGTCGAGCTGGTCGAGCTGAGGGTGGGAGTGGCTGTGCCCGCCGATCTCGATGCCGGTGCCGGCGAGGTCACGCACCTGCTGCCAGTCGAGCATGGCGTCCAGGCCGCCTCCGGTGTCGTACGCGCCCCTGATCCAGCCGGTGGAGACGAACAGCGTGGCCGGGAAGCCGTGCTTGGCGAGCACGGGCAGAGCGTGCCGGTGAACCCCCTCGTAGCCGTCGTCGAAGGTGATCAGCACCGGCCGCTCGGGCAGCGGGCGGCCGGAGCGCCAGCGGGTCGCGAGGTCGGCGGTGGTGACGGGGGTCAGGCCCAGGTCCCCGATGAGTGCCATCTGCTCGGCGAAGGCCTCCGGCGCGACCGAGAGGGCCCGGGTGGCGTCGTTCGGTGCGCTCGCCACCGCGTGGTACATGAGGATGGGTACGGCGGTGTCGCTCATGGGCGTTCCCTCTCGGTCCGTACGCCCGTGCGGCTCATGGGCGTTCCCCCTCCTCCGTCCCCGCGCCCGTGTCGCTCCCCGGTGTGCTCGCCGACGCGACCGGCACGACGGAGAACGCCGGCCCGCCTCGCCGCGCCCGCACGCTGCCCACCACATAGCCGCCCGCCGCGGCGAGCACCCCCGCGACGATCGCGCCCGCGCGTCCGGCGCCCCCCGGGCGGGCCAGCAGGGCGTCCCGCAGGCCGCGGGCGATCCCGGCGGGCAGGACCCGGGTGGTGTACCGGCGTTCGGACTCGAGCCCCTTGCCGGCGCCGACGCTGCGGGCCACCAGCGCCTTGGACAGGCCCTCGGCGTAGGCGCGGGTGCGGAAGTACGCGAAGTGCTCGCGGGCGGCGGGCACCCGATGGTGGATCACCGCGCGGTCGTCGATGAGCAAGAGCGCGTCGGGGCGGGCCCGGGTGAGACGGATGCACAGTTCCGTCTCCTCGCAGCCCAGCGGTCGGCGGTCGCCGTCGCGGCCGATGCCGGTCGCGAAGCCGCCCGCCGCGTCGAACGCGGTACGCCGGAACGAAGCGTTCCCGCCCAGCACGTTGCGCACCCGGACCCGGCCCGGCGGCAGCCCCCGGTAGGTGCAGCCCACCACCCAGTCGAACTCCTCCGGGAACCAGGCGGGACGGCGGCCCGAGGCCCAGACGGGCAGCGTACGGCCGCCGACCGCCAGCACCCGCGGGTCGGCGTATCCCTCGGCGAAGCGGCGCAGCCAGTCCCGCTCGGCCACGGCGTCGTCGTCCAGGAAGGCGATCACCTCGCCGTGCGAGGCGGCCACTCCGGTGTTGCGGCCGGCCGACAGACCGCGCGGGCCGGCGTTGGCGAGCACGCGCACGTCGCCGGCCTCCTTGTACTCGCGGTCCAGCCTCTCCAGCAGGGCCCGGTTGTGGTCGACGACCAGGAGCGTCTCCAGCGCCGGATACGACTGCCCGCGCACCGAGGAGACCGCCGCGAGGATGTCCTCCCAGCGGTCCTCGGTGTACACGCAGATCACGACGGAGATGCCGGGATCTCTCAAGACACCTCTCCCCGCCCGATGTTCAGCAGTCGTTCCTGGTGGGCCTCGCGGCGCAGGGCGCGCCGGTTGGAGCGCTCGGCGAGGATGACCTTCAGCACCCGGATCCCGTCCCGTACGGCCCGCAGATTGCTCGTGCCGTGGATGCGGAGGTACTCGTGGCTGGGGATCTCCTGCACCTTCAGTCCCGCCTTGACCACTCTGATGTTCATCAGCGTCTCGACCTCGAAGCCGGTGCAGTCGAGTTCGATCTTGTTGAGGCAGTGTCGCCAGAACGCGTTGTACCCGTAGCAGAGATCGGTGTAGCGGGCGCCGAACTTGCGGTTGACGACGGTGCACAGCGCCCAGTTGCCGAGCTTGCGGATGAAGGTCATGTCGTCCGTGCCGCCACCGTTGGCGAAGCGCGAGCCCTTGGCGAAGTCGGCGCCCGAGACGAGGGCGGAGACGTACGACACGATCTCGTTGCCGTCGGCCGAGCCGTCCGCGTCGACCATCACGATGATGTCGCCGGTGCACGCCTCGAACCCGGTGATCAGGGCATCCCCCTTGCCCTTCCCCTGCTGCGCGACGACGCGCACCCCGGGCCACAGCGAGCGGGCCACTGACACGGTGTCGTCGGTGGAATTGCCGTCCACAAGAACCACTTCGTGTATCCAGTCCGGAAGGGTCTTGAAGACGTAGGGCAGATTCTCCGCCTCATTCATGGCGGGGATCACCACGCTCACCGGCGGAGTGATCGCCAGGTGAGAGGAGATGGGCCGGTAGTGGGCGGCCATTAAAGGATCCTGGCCCGAACTCGGCGGATGCAGAACGGAACTCATGAGTGTGGTCCCTCTCGTCCGGTGGACCGCCCGCCCCTGGGCGGCCCGGCTCTTTGCTCCGGTTCGAAAGGGGGGTTCTCACCCGCGGCACGGCGAAACGGTCTCCGTGCACGCGGACGAGCTGGCAAAGCTGGCCGGGCTGCCGGACAAAGACGACAGCCGGTCGCGCGGCACGGCCCGGTCACCAGTGCGGTCACCGAGCACGGCACCCCCCTACCGCGCCCCGCGCCGGAACGTCACGGCCCTGAGCCCTCCCCTGAACCGTGTGCTGACGGACCGATGCGGGTGAGATGTACGACGATATTGACGATTGAAGCAGAATGGCAAGACCTGGAACGGCATCTCACGTTTTTGTTGGTTTAGCCATTGCGTAACTTAGGCCCGGCTTCATCACTCTTGTGCCGGTTTCCTCGTACGGAATTTCTCCCGGCCGAGGACGAGCAGGAGCAACAGCACGCTGAGCGCGGTCACCGCGACCACACCGCCGCGGACCGACCAGCGGTGCACGGCGAGCATGCCCTGAGCAACCAGCATGTCCAGTGCGACCGAGCCCGCAAGCGCGGTGAGCGCCCGGCCGAAGGGATCCAGCCCGCGCAGCGCCGCCCCGATCGCCACGGCCGGCGCCGCGAGCAGGAAGAACAGCGTGCACGGACCGCGCAGCGGTGAGTCGGCGTCAGTGAGCGCGAGCAGTGCGCCGATCGCGCCCACAGCCGTGGCTGCCCCCGCGAGCAGCGGAGACAGGTCCCTCCCCGGACCTTGCCGCGCCCGCTCGGCGTCGTCCCCGGCACCGTCTGCCGAAGGTGTCTTGATGCGTAAGGTCTGCATTGGCGACTTTGCCCCCCGACGCGCCGGATGTCGGGCTTCAATGTGGCGCAGGCCTCTGTGGACCGTCAAGACGACGTCCCTTCGTGAACGTGTGTTCCCCGGCGGCCTTTTGGAGCCTCGGTCTGGCATGCACACGCCAGCAGCGTGAATGTTCTGGGCCGATCCCGTCGAGACGTCGTTGAGGGCTAAAAAGTCTTGGCATGAACACTTCCAGTCAACACGCGTAGTTGCTACGACAGTTGTGGCAGAGATCCTGCTAAAGGGAGGTTCCATGAGACGTTCCCGATTTGCGGCATACGTGACCTCACTCCTCCTCGCCACCGGCCTCGCCCTCACCGGGGCCGCCACGGCGCAGGCCTCCACAGTTGCCGCGAACGGCGGTTATGTGGCGCTCGGCGACTCCTACTCCTCCGGAGTCGGAGCGGGCAGCTACATCAGTTCGAGCGGCAGCTGCGACCGCAGCACCAAGGCGTACCCGTACCTGTGGAACGCCGCTCACAGCCCGTCCTCGTTCGCCTTCAACGCCTGCTCGGGCGCCAAGACGGACGACGTGCTCGCCAATCAGCTCGGCTCCCTCAACTCCTCCACCGCCCTGGTCTCGATCACCATCGGCGGCAACGACGCCGGCTTCGCCGACGTCATGACGACCTGTGTGCTCCAGTCCGACAGCTCGTGCGTGTCCCGGATCAACACGGCGAAGGCGTACGTCGACTCCACGCTCCCCGGCAAGCTCGACGCCGTGTACAACGCGATCAGCGCCAAATCCCCGTCCGCCCGGGTGGTCGTCATCGGCTACCCCCGCTTCTACAAGCTCGGCCAGACCTGCCTCGGCCTCTCCGAGACCAAGCGGTCCGCGATCAACAGCGCGGCCGACTACATCGACGCAGCCATCCAGAAGCGCGCCCTGGACCACAACTTCGTCTTCGGCGACGTCCGCACCACGTTCACCGGCCACGAGATCTGCTCCGGCGACTCCTGGCTGCACAGCGTCAACTGGCTCTCCATCGGCGAGTCGTACCACCCCACCGCGGCCGGCCAGTCCGGCGGCTACCTGCCGGTGCTCACGAACGCGGCCTGACCCTCACGAGGCCGAAGGTGAAGCGGAGGCCCCGCCCGTCGGGGTCTCCGTCGTTGCACAGGTCACCGTGAAAGGCACCGAGTTCGACGTGGTCCGCACCGGACTGCGCACCTCCACGCTGATCTCGTTCTCGATCGTCCCGCTGTCGGAGTAGGCGGTCACGACCACCTGCACCTGCTGGGTCTTCCCGCCGTCCGCGGGGAACGACAGCGTCTTCCACCCCGGGTCGGAGACCGACCCGTGCGCGAGCACCCACCGGTACTCCACCTGCGCGGGCACCCGCCCCACCGTGAACGTCGCCGTGAACGTGGGCGCCTGCGCCGTCGGCGGTGGGCAGTTTCCGTCGTACTCCGTGTGCGCGCCCGTCAGGGTGACCCGCACGGACTGGGCCGGCTGACTGCTCGCCGTGGCGCTGCTGCTCTGCGCGGGAGGCGGGGCCGCGGTGTCCGAGCGGGCGCTCGCGCTCGGGCTGGGGGAGTGCGTGGCGCCGCTCGCCCGGCTGGTGTTGGCGCCGGTGTTCCCGCCACCGCTGCCGCTGTTCCGGTTGAGCAGCGCGTACGTCAGTCCCGCCACCGCCAGGACGACCGCGAGGAGACCGGCGACCAGCACCACGCCGGCCCGCCGGTTGCGTCGCGGCTCGACGGAGGTGGTCTGCGGCTGCGGGTACCCGGTGGACAGGGGCATCGGCGGTGTGGGAGAGGGCCGCCCGGACTCGGCCGCGATCGTCGGGGCGTACGGCGAGGCCTGCACCGAATCCGGGCGCGCCGGTCCGAGGGTCTCGCCCGCCGCCACGATCCGCAGATCGTGCTCGGCCCGGTCGCCGGACAGCCGATCGGCGGGATCCTTGCGCAGCAGGCCGTCGATGACCGGGGCGAGAGGTCCGGCCCGGAGCGGCGGCGGCAACTCCTCGTCCACCACGGCACGCAGGGTGCTCAGCGGAGTGTCCTGCCGGAACGGGGTGTTGCCCTCGACGGCCGCGTACAACAGGACGCCCAGCGACCACAGGTCCGACTCCGGGCCCGGTGTACGGCCCAAGGCCCGCTCCGGAGCCAGGAACTCGGGCGAGCCGATCACCTCACCCGTCATGGTCAGCGCCGAACTGCCCTCGACCGTCGCGATGCCGAAGTCGGTGAGGACGACCCGGCCGTCGCCCGCCAGCAGCACGTTGGCCGGCTTCACGTCCCGGTGCAGCACCCCGGCGGCATGCGCGGCACGCAGCGCGGCCAGCACCTCGGCACCGATGTGCGCGGCCCGCTGCGGCGGCAGCGGACCCTCGGCCTCCAACTGGTCGGCGAGGGACAGCCCGCGCACCAGCTCCATCACGATCCAGGGGCGGCCGCCCTCCATCGCCACGTCGTACACCGTGACCACGTTGCGGTTGGTGACCCGCGCCGCCGCCCACGCCTCGCGCTCCAGGCGGGCGTACATCCGCTCGACGTCCGAAGCGGGCAGCCCGGCCGGGGCCCGCACCTCCTTGACCGCCACCTCACGGTGCAGCACCTCGTCACGGGCGCGCCACACGGTGCCCATGCCGCCCTCGCCCAGCGGGGACAGCAGGCGGTAGCGGCCCGCGATCACACGTTCACGGCCCGGCTCTTCGGACACGGGCGACCCCCACGGCATCTCACGTGAATTCTCCACAAACGTAGCTCAGCCGAGCGCGGATGCGGCCCCCTTGAGCACCAATCCGGCACCCAGGGCGACGACGACCAGCGCGGACGCGAGCGGCAGGGTCCGGCGCACGAGGGTGGCAACCGGGTGGGCGGTCCAGCGCGGGCGCCGGTCCAGCACCCGGGTGACGCCCGCGCCCAGCCGGACGACGGCGAACCCAGCCGCCGTGAGCGTCAGCGCCAGCCCGGCGCCGTACGCCACGACGAGCAGCAGCCCGAACCAGGCCTTCCCGAGCGCCGCGGCACCGACCAGCACGACGACCGCGGAGGGGCTGGGGACCAGACCGCCGGCGAACCCGAGCAGGATCGTGCCGCGGAGGGTGGGGGCGGTGGGGTGGCTGTGGGTGTGGCCGCCGTGGGTGTGCACCACGCCGTGGTCGTGCCCGTGTTCGTGTTCGTGTTCGTGTTCGTGCTCATGGTGGTGATGGTGGTGGCCGTCGTGGTGGTGGTGATGGTGAGAGCGGGCTGCTTCCTCGTCCTGGTGTGCGCCCACCAGGGCCAGCGGGCGTTCTTCGGCTTCCTCGTGCGTATGCGGGTGGGGATGGGGGTGGGGATGCGGATGTTCGTGAGTGCGGTTGCGCCAGGCGCGGCGTACGAGGTTCGCGCCCGCCACGAGCACCAGGGCGCCGCTGGCGATGCCCAGCCAGGCGATGACCGAGGGCGTGGCGGCGGAACCGGCCGTGACGAGCAGGCCCAGGGCGACCACGCCGAGGGTGTGCGTCACCGTGACCGAGGCGGCCAGGGGCAGCACGTCCCGCATCCGGGCCCGGCCGCCGCGCGCGGCCGCCGTCGCGGCCATGAGGGTTTTGCCGTGGCCCGGAGCCAGGGCGTGCATCGCGCCGAGGACGACGGCGATGAGCAGGGCCAGCGCGGCGAAGCCGAGGGTGAGGTCGTGGCGGGCGACGAGGTCGTCCAGGGCGCGGGTCCAGCGGTCGGCGCCCCGCGGCAGTACGGAGGCGCCCGGGGCGTCCTGCCGCTCCTGCGCCAGGGCCGGGCCGCCGGGGCGCACCCGCAGCGAGGCGGCGGCGGTGTCGGCGGGGGAGGACAGCAAGTCCTTGGGGTAGCTGGTGAGTTCGTGCGAGACCGACTTCTTCGGTACGTCCGTCGCGGTGAGCGTCATGCGGTCGCCGCGCGCGGTGATCTCCCGCCAGCCGGGCCCGGTGGTGGCACCCGCGCTGTGAAAGCCGAGGGCGACGGACTTCCCGTGGGGGAGCGGTGCGGTGAACCGGCACTCCACGCGCAGCGTGTTGAGCCCGGCCTGCCCGGGCCGCAGGCTCGCACGGGCGGAGCCGGGGGTGAGCGGGGCGGAGTGTCCGCCGACGGTGAGCCTGCTGCCCTTCGCGGCCGCGGCACAGCGCTGCTCGGCCCAGGTGGACAGGCCCAGGCGCTTGATGTCCGGCTTGGCCTGGGTGGCCGGGATCTCGGCGAGGTCCTCCACATGGTCGACGCGGAGCTGTCCGGGGGCGGCGACGAGACCGTCGTAGCGGTTGACGGTGAAGTTGCCGAGGGGGTGCGCGCTCGCGGCCGCGGCCGGGGTGAGCACGAGGGCGCAGGCGGCGGTGAGGACCGCCGCGGCACAGGCGAGCGGGCGACGGAGGTTCACTGGGCGGCCTCCAGCGCCTTGCGGGCCTGGGCCGCGCCCAGGGGGGAGAAGCCGGGGTTCAGTTTCAGGGCTGCCTTCAGCGAGGTGCGGCCGTCCTTGGTGTGGCCCGTGGCCAGCTCGATCATGCCGCGGTGGTAGCGGAAGGCGGCGCTGCGGTAGCCGGTGGCCGTGGCCCGGCGGGCGTAGGGAAGTGCTTCCTTGTCCCGGCCGTTGACGTGCAGTGCCCAGGCGAGGGCGTCCGCGGTGTGCACGGTGTGCCGGCGCGCCCACTCGGCGCGGGCCGCGCGCAGGGCGGACGCCTTGTCGCCGTGGTCGGCGGCGGCCAGCGCGGTGTCGAGGTCGGCGTTGACGCCGTTGGCGCGGGCCAGGGCGATCCAGGCGTCCACGAGCGCGTACTGGTCGTGCGCCCTGGCCCTGTCGCCGGCTGCGCCTCGGGCCTCGTACAGCTCGCCGAGTTCGACGAGGGGTCCGGGCAGCGGATAGCGGGAGACCACGGTCTCCAGGCCCTTGATCGCCTCGTCCCGGTCGCCGCTCGCCGCCTGGGCGCGGGCCCGGCCCTCCAGCGCGGGGAGGTAGTTCTCGTCGGCGGCCAGGGCCCGGGCGTAGTAGGTGAGTGCGGAGTCGTAGTCGCCCTGGTTCCAGGCGAGTTGGCCGAGCTGGGCGGCCACGTAGGCGACGTCGCCCGGTGAAGTGGCCGCGTCGAGGGCCTGCTTGAGCACGCGCCGGGCGGTCGTCACGTCGCCGCGCAGCTCGTGCACGTACGCGTACCGCGTGAAGACCGGCACACCCGGCTTGCGCGTGTCGGCGGTCCTGGCGGCCTTGTCCGCTTCGGCGTACCGGCCCAGTTCGACCAGGGCGTCGATGCGCGAGGACAGGGCGCGCTCGCTGTACGGGTTCTGCTTCAGGGCCTGGTCCGCGTAGGTCAGGGCGTCCTTGAAGTCGTGCCGCGCGGCGGCGAGGGCGGCCCGGCCGGCCAGGGCCTGGTCATTGCCGGGGGACAGGTCCAGGGCCCGCTTCAGGGCCTTCTCGGCCTGTGGGTACCGGGCCGGGTCGCCCTTGGTCCGCGCCTGCTCGACGTAGGCCAGGCCGAGGGTGGCCCAGCTGCCGAAGTCCCTCGGCTGGGACCGCAGATGCACCTGAAGTGCGGTGATGCTCGCGTCCAGGTTCCCGCTGCCCAGCACCCCGGGATCGACGGCAGTGGAGGCGGCCGCCACCGCGGGTCCGCCGTCCCGCGCCGCCCCGACGGCGATCGCTCCACCCGTCAGCGCCACGGCCAACAGCGCTGCACAGCTGCCCAGTTGAACCGCTCGCCAGCGCCGCCCGGTGGCGGCGACCCGGCGGACAGCGGCGACGCGCTGATCGGTGCCGGACGCGAAGGAACACGACTCGGAGACGACGGCCGCGGTTTCCGCCACGGCGGGGTCTGCCCCGCCCGCGACCGGCTCCGCCTGGGATGCGGCCGGCTCGGTTTCGGACCGGGCCTGACCTGTTTCGGACTCGGCCGCCCCCGCCTCGGATCCGGCCGGCCCCGCCTCGGATCCGGCAGGCCCCGCCTCGGACCTGGTCGGATCGGCTTCGGGAGCGGAAAGTGCCGAAGCGCCGTCCCCGCCCGTGCTCACCGGCCGCTCGCCGGCCTCGTCGTCGTTCGTACGCGGGGACATGCCCTCTCCTCGGTCGCCTGGTCGTGCTCGGAAGAAAAAGGGCGCGGCCCGCCGTGGGGGAGGGGGATACGGGCCGCGCCGGTCAGGGGGTGTGGGGTTTAGTACGGGCGCTGCATCCGGCGGCGCCACCAGGCGAAGGCGGTGCCGATCAGCAGGATCCCGGCCGCACCCGAGGCCGCCGAGGCGGCGATCAGCATCGTGTTGCCGGAGCCGTCGGAGGAGGACCCGGCCGGCTGCAGGGCGTCGCCGAGCTGGCTGCGGACGTCGGCGTTGCCGGACGTGCCCTTGGCCAGGGCGCCGCGGGAACCGGCCGTCGGCTGGGCCACGTACGGGAAGTACTTCTCGAAGCCCTTGTCGTTCTTGTCGACGGCGTCGCCCAAGTCGTTCTTGGAACCGACCAGTTCGCCCTCGACCACCTGGAGGGAGGCGTCGATCACGTCGTCCGTGAGGCGACGGCCGTTCGGGAAGCCCGCGTTGTCACCGTCGAGGACGCCCAGCCGCTTGGGGTGCATGCTCGGCTTGATCGAGGTGTTGAGGCGCAGCTCCTCCGCGGGCTTCACGTACGGCGGCTGGTTGAGGCCCTTGACCCCCTTGAGGAACACGTCGACGAGGTCGTTGCGCGGCTCGGCGGGTGCCTTGATCTTGTAGATCGACTCGATGAGCTTCGGCAGTTCGGGGTTGGTCACGTTCTTCAGGAACTGCGCGTCGTACCAGGGCTGGGACGCGTTGAACTTGTCCTTGTCCTTCTGCGGGTTGACGACCTCGTTCACCAGCGGGTTGCCCAGGCGCGAGACCTGCTCGTAGTAGCCCTGCGCGTTCTTTCGCTGGGTCGTCGACCAGATGCCGACGACCGGCTGCTTGGACGACTCGCGGATCAGGTCGTTGGGCACCTGCAGCGCGATCGTGTTGACGTTGTAGCCCTTGAGCGTGTCCCGTCCGACCTCGGAGAGGTTCCCGCCGTAGAGCAGGTCGAAGACCCGCAGGTCGGCGAAGAACGGGTCGTCGGCCTGGCCGGCGAAGGTCGCGCCGCCGCCCGCCGTCTTGTAGATGGCCTGGGACCGCAGCTTGCCGTAGTCCGGCATCGACGCCTTGCCCACGTTCGACGGCGCGACCGGCACGTTGTCCGCGAGCCGTGTCTTGGAGACCACCTTCTGGTTGTGCAGCTTGACCAGGTCGATGTCGTACGTCTGCGTGATGTTCAGGTTCGGGTCGTCGAGGCTCTTCACCGCCCCCGTGTTGTAGAGGAAGGTGTTCTTGTTCTTGACGTGCGTCTTGAACATGTAGCGGAACAGCAGCTCGCCCTGCGCGTCACCGTTGTTGTCGACGTGGATGTCGTACTGCGCGTCGTCCGCGAACGTGTAGAAGTTCGGTCCGCCGGCCGGCTCCTCGAAGGGGATCCAGTTGGCCACGATCGTCGTCGTGTCCGGCTTGTCCGGGCTCACGAACGCGTACAGGTCCGTGTTGTCGTACTGCGGGGTCCCCGAGATCAGCGGGGCCTCCCGGTGGGAGGAGGCGGATGCCGCCCCGGGTTCCAGCGTGGCGACGCCGGCGGCTGCGAGCCCTCCGGCGGCCAGCGCACCACAGATGAGCGTGACCAGGCCCTTGCGTCCCGTGCCGCTCCTGGAGATGAGAGGTGTCATGCCGTCCGTCCTCAGTGCCAACTTGCCTTGACGGACGGGTATACGGAGCCGGGATGCCGATCGGATTGGTCTGACGGAAAAAATCTTTTCCCCTTTTCAGACCCGCGTTTTCGGCATGCTGATCCGTATCACCCGCCGGAGGTGTGCGCTCGTGCGGATGCGTGGAGTCAGAGGCAGGGCGGTCGGCTGCGGCCACAGAAGGGGGAACGGGGTGGAGGCTGACGAACTGCTCGTGCTCGTGGCGGGCGGTGACCAGCGGGCGTTCGAGGATCTGTATGCAGTGGTGTCCGGACCGGTGTTCGGGCTCGTACGACGGGTGGTGCGCGACCCCGCCCAGTCCGAGGAGGTCGCCCAGGAGGTGCTGCTCGAACTGTGGCGCTCCGCCGCCCGGTTCGACCCCGCCCGGGGCAGCGCCCTCTCCTGGATCCTCACCCTCGCCCACCGCCGCGCCGTCGACCGGGTGCGCAGCGCCCGCGCGGCCGGCGAACGCGAACAGCGCGAGGCCCAGCGAGCCGGGGAGCCCGCCTTCGACCAGGTGGCCGAGGAGGTCGAAGCCGGTCTGGAGCGCGAGTGGGTGCGCCGCTGCCTGGACCGGCTCACCGCACTGCAGCGGCAGTCCGTGACGCTCGCCTACTACGACGGCTACACGTACCGTGAGGTGGCCGAGCGGCTGAAGCTGCCGCTGGGCACGGTCAAGACGCGGATGCGCGACGGACTCACCCGGCTGCGCGAGTGTCTGGGAGGTGCCGCATGAGCGTCCTCGGCCGCATGCTGGGCCGCGAGGATCTGCACTCCCTCGCCGCTCCCTACGCGCTCGACGCCCTCGACCCCGCCGAGCGGCGCCGCTTCGAGAAGCACCTCAAGGGCTGTGACCGCTGCGCCGCCGAGGTGCGGGCCCTGTCCGAGGACGCGGTGCGCCTCGCCTGGTCCACGGCGGCCCCTGCGCCGGCCGCCCTGCGCGACCGGGTCCTGGCCGCCGTCCGCACCATCCCGCAGGAGCAGGCGCCCGCGCCCGCGCGGGAGCGCTCACCCCAACTGCCGCCGCACGTCTGGGGCACCCAGCCTCCGCCGTCGCGCACCCGTACGCCCCGTGGGCGCCCCCTCTTCGTCCCGTTCGCCACGGCGACCGCCGCCGCGGCCCTCGTCGTCGCCTCCCTCTTCGCGGTCCAGGCGAACCGCACCCGGGACCAGCTCGACGCCGAACGGGCCCAGGCGCGTGAGATCGCACACGTTCTGGCCGCTCCCGACGCCCGCGCCGCGAACAGCGAGGATGCGCGGGGCCGCAGTATCGGAGTAATCGCCTCCGCATCGCAGGGGCGGGCCGTCGTCACCCTCAGCGGATACGGCACCCCGTCCGGCGGCCGCGTGCACCAGCTCTGGCTCATGCGCCCCCATGTGCAACCGCGCTCCCTCGGGCTCTTCGCGGGCGACACGCCCTTGGTCGCCAAGGGTCTCGGGAAGTCCTCGACGTCACTCGCTGTAACCGTCGAGCCTGACGGAGGGTCAGCGCAGCCCACCGGCCAGCCGCTTGTCCAACTCACCCTGAAATCGGTCGGATTCGGAGAGTAGTCGTCGAGGGATGGTCAACCGCCTTGCGGGGAAGGTGAATCCTGTGGGCGCGATACACGCGTGCCCCACTGGGGAGATAGGGTTACTCTGCCCGGGCCGGGTGGACTCGTACGGGTGGGGAGTGACATGGAGCAGATAACACGGAGCAGGGCCAGGGTCCCTGCTATCACCTGCGGGAGCAGCGCGACCAGTTCGCGCCTCGACCGCCATCTCTCGGTGCTGGCGGGTCCCGCCGTACCGCACCAGAAGGCGGCCGAGGCGACTTCACTGATGCGCGAGCTGACGGCACGTGACACTCCGCACGAGCGCAGCGACCGAGGCAGGCGGGTCAGCCGCGTCTCCCTCTTCGCGCCGCTGCGTCGGCTGCGCCGCTCGCTGTTCGGCGGTCGGCGGACAGTGAGCGGTCACTGAGCGCACCGGCAGTCCCTGGAGTCCGATCCAGGAGGCCCGCGCTCAGGCCGCCACACCGTCCCGGCGCAACGCTGCGATCTCGTCGTCCGTCATCCCCACGGCATGCAGCAGCGCCCCGGTGTGCTGTCCGAGCGCGGGCACATCACCCATCCGCGCGTCGTCCCCGCCCGGCAGTGTGATGGGAGGCAGCAACGCCTTCAGTGGCCCGACCGGCGAACCCACCTGACGCCACCGCTCCCTGGCCGTCAGCTGCGGATGTTCTGCCAGCTCGTGCAGGTCCCTGAGCCGTGCGCAGGCGATGCCCGCCTGCTCCAGCCGGGCCAGCGCCTCGTCCGCGCTCAGCGCGCCGAGCGCCCCGGCGACCAGCTCATCGGTCCGTTCCCGGTTGGCCACCCGCGCCGCATTCGTCGCACAGGCCGGATCCGCCCCCAGTTCCGGCCGTCCTATGACCTGCTCGGCGAGCCGTCGCCACTCACGGTCGTTCTGCACCGACAACAGCACCCGCCCGCCGTCGGCCGTCGCATAGGCGTCGTAGGGCGCGATGACGGCGTGTGCGAGCCCGGTACGGGCCGGGGGCTCACCCCCGTGCATCGCGTGGTGCAGCGGATGTCCCATCCACTCGGCGAGCGCCTCCAGCATGGACACCTCCACCGGCCCGCCCCGGCCGGTCGTGCCGCGCCGCACCAGCGCGGCCAGCACCCCCGAGAAGGCGTACATGGCCGCCGCGATGTCCGCCGCAGGGATCCCCGCCTTGACGGGCTGCCCGGGCGTACCGGTCACCGACACCAGCCCCGCCTCGCACTGCACGAGCATGTCGTACGCCCGCTTGTCCGCGTACGGCCCCGAGCGGCCGTACCCCGAGATGTCCACGGCGATCAGCCGCGGATCCGCCGCGCACAGCGTGGCCGCGTCGAGCCCCAGCCGGGCCGCGGCTCCCTGGGCGAGGTTCTGCACGAACACGTCCGCGTCCGCGATCAGCCGCCGTACGACGTCCAGGCCGCGCGGGTCCTTGAGGTCGAGGGCGATGGACTCCTTGCCCCGGTTGCACCACACGAAGTGCGAGGCGAGACCTCCGGCCGCGGTGTCGTACCCGCGTGCGAAGTCGCCGCCGTCGATCCGCTCCACCTTGATGACCCTGGCCCCCAGGTCGGCGAGCTGCCGGGTCGCGAAGGGCGCGGACACGGCTTGTTCGACGGCGACGACGGTGATGCCCTCCAGGGGCAGCGGGAGAAGATCCATGGGGTGGATGATCTCCCCTGACCGGCGACTTTGTCAGCAGTGGGTCATCGCTCGCCGTGCGCGTACCGGTGTACGGCGAGCGGCAGGAACACGGCGATCAGGACGAGGCTCCACAGCAGCGCCCCGGCGACGGGGTGAGCCACGGGCCAGGCGGAGTCCGCCGGGACCCGCGCGTTGCCGAACAGCTTCCGCAGGGCGGTGGTCACCGCGCTGATCGGGTTCCACTCGGCGAGCGTGCGCAGCCAGCCGGGCAGGTTGCCGGTGGGAATGTAGGCGTTCGACAGCAGCGGCAGCACGAAGGAGGAGGCGCCGAGCTGCCCGGCGGCGTCCTCGCTGCGGGTGAGCAGCCCGAGGAAGATCCCGGCGCAGGTGCAGGCGAACCGGAAGAGCAGCAGCAGACCCACGGCTCCGGCGGCCGCGGGCGCGGAGCCCTCGATCCGCCAGCCCACCGCGAGCCCCACCAGCAGCAGGGGCACGGTGCCGAGGGTGGTGACGACGAGGTCCGCCACCGCCTGCCCGAGCGGTACCGCGGCCCGGCTCACCGGCATCGTGCGGAAGCGGTCCATCACGCCCCGGTGCGTGTCCTGGGCGGCCTGGAACATGCCCGTCATGAGGCCACCGGCGGCGGTCGCGACCAGCAGGCCCGGCACGAGGAAGGAGCGGTACTCGCGGCCGGGCATCGCCAGGGCGCTGCCGAAGACGTAGCCGAAGAACAGCAGCATGTTGACCGGCATCAGCTGGGTCAGCACGGCGAGGCCGGGGTTGTTGCGGACCCGGCGCAGCTGCCGGCCCGTCATCGCCAGTCCGTCGTGGGTCAACGCGCTCATGCCACCAGCTCCCTGTCGTCGGCGGACTCCCCGGTGAGCCGCAGGAAGACGTCGTCGAGGGTCGGCGGCCGCAGACTCGCGTCGAGCAACGGCACCCCGGCCGCGTCGAGTTCGCGCACCAGGCGGGGCAGGGTGAGGGTCGGATCGGTGGTGACCGCGCCGACCGCGTTGCGCTCACGGTCGAACACGGGTGCGGAGCCGGTGAGTTGGTCGAGCACGGCGGCCGCGTCCGGCAGCCCGTCGGCGTGTGCGACGACGGCCTCGGCGTACGACCCGATGAGCGCCTTGAGTTCGGCGGGCGAGCCGGTGTGCGCGACGCTGCCCCGGTCCACCAGGGCGATGTCGTCGGCGAGTTGGTCGGCCTCCTCCAGGTACTGCGTGGTGAGCAGCACCGTCGTGCCGTCCGCCTTCAGGTCGCGCACCGCCTCCCAGATGCGGGTGCGGCTGGCCGGGTCCAGTCCGGTGGTCGGCTCGTCGAGGAAGAGCACGTCGGGCCGGCGGATCAGGCTCGCCGCGAGGTCCAGCCGGCGCCGCATGCCGCCCGAGTAGGTGGACGCCCTGCGGTCCGCGGCCTCGGCCAGCCCGAACCGCTCCAGCAGCTCGTCGGCGCGGCCGGCCGGGCCCCGCACCCGGTGCAGCCGCGCGAACAGCCGCAGGTTCTGCCGGCCGGTGAGGTCCCCGTCGACCGAGGCGTACTGCCCGGTGACCCCGATCCGGCTCCGTACCGCGGCCGGGTTCCGCACCAGGTCGTGCCCGGCGACCCGCGCCGAACCCGCGTCGGGCCGCAGCAGCGTGGTCAGCAGCCGTACTGCCGTCGTCTTCCCCGCGCCGTTCGGACCCAACAGCCCGCACACCGTGCCCTGCCCCACGGCAAGGTCGAGCCCCCGCAGGGCGTGTACAGCGCCGAAGCGCTTCTCCAGCCCCTCACTGAGTACAGCGTACGTAGTAGTCATGTCGCGGCCATACCGCACTACGTACGCCGTACGTAACTACGATGGTGGCCGAGGTGATGATCGATGGCAGTCCGAGGGGTCGTCCCCGAAGTGATCTGGGCGCGCCCCGAGCGCACGGGCCGGGGCCCGAAGCCGGCGTACACGCGCGACGACGTCGCGGCGGCGGCCGTCCGGATCGCCGACGCGCAGGGACTCGACGGGGTCTCGATGCGGCACGTCGCGGCCGAGCTGGGCTGCGGCACCATGTCGCTGTACAACTACGTCCCCCGCAAGGAGGACCTGTACGAGCTGATGATGGACGCCGTGAGCGCGGAGCACGTCCCGTGGGAGCCCAGCGGGGACTGGCGGGCGGATCTGCTCCGGGTGGCCCACGAGACGCGCGCGCTGATGCACCGCCACCCGTGGGTGCCGCGCCTGATGTCCCCGGTCTACGGCTTCAGCCCGCACGCCCTGCGCTATCTGGAGCACTGCCTGGCGTGCCTGGACCCGCTGGAGGTGTCCAACGGCACCAAATTGGAACTGATCGCGATGCTGAACGGCGTGGTGACCACGTACGTCCGCAACGAGTTCGACACCGCTGAGCGGGTACGTGCCCTGCCCTGGTCGGAGGACGAGGAGAACACGGCCCGCGCGGCGTACCTGACCGGCCGGCTCGCCTCCGGCGCCTATCCGAGGATGGCGGCGGCGTTCACGGAGGATCCGGGGCCGGTTGATCTGGAGGCGGTTTTTCAGAGGGCGTTGGAGCGGGTGTTGGATGCGTTTGCGCGGCGCTAGCTTGCGTGGTTTGGCGGGTGCGGCTGTGTGGGGGCTGGTCGCGCCCATGCGGCGGAGCCGCATGTCGATACGGCCCCGCGCGCCCTTGGGAGTTGCCGTGAGGCTGCCTTGATCGGATCGGTGGCTCGATGCTGGACAAGGAGCGCGCTGAGCGCCAACTAATCGATCGTCAGCCCGCGCGCCCAGATCGAGATCGAGCGGATGATGCCCGTCTGGGATCCGTCCCGGCCTCGCCGTGCCAAGGATGTCGAGGACATCGCACGGCTGCGGGCCGCCCTGGACAAGCCGCGCTAGAGCAGCGCGAACTGGCCCTCCGGGCCCTCCTCGTGGTGGTCCAGGACCGAGGCGGGGCGGTGGGAGGAGTCCGGGGCCGGGAGGATGTCCGCCTTGCGGAGGTCGGTCGCGGTGATCGTCGAGGTCGGCTTCAAGTCGGCCCGCTGTGGGCGGAGTTCCGACAGCAGGGCCAGGACCGTGATCAGTTCGAGGAGTTCGGAGGTCCAGGGCTGGGGCCAGGCGGTCGGGCGGATGGCGGCCAGCGTGCCCGGCTCGGGCGGGGTCGTGCGGGCGGCGAACCAGGTCTCCAGGACGCGGGCTCCCGACACCTCGTAGTCCCAGGCCTCCGGTGGGACGGGGGAGATGCGGCCCTCGTCGAGGTGGAGGGTCTCCGCGTCGCGGTCGTAGTCGAGGGTGAGAGGGCGGGTGGGGAGGGGGGCGCGGACGTACGGGCGGCGGCCGCCGGGGAGTTTGGGGCGGTCGCCGTCGCGGCGCATCAGCCACAGCATGCGGTGGCCCAGCTCGACGCCCCCGGACCAGAGTTCCGTGTCCTCGGTGAGCGGCACGGTGAGGTCGGGGCGGATCGTCGCCAGGATCCAGGCCAGTACGTCCGGCGGGGTGGGGCGAGTGCCGAGGCGGGTGGAGAGGTGGTCCAGCAGGCCCGGTGCCAGGTTGGGTTCCGTGCCGTTCGGGCGGCGGTAGAGCGGGCGGATACGGCCTGTGCGGAGGGTGGGGAGGAGGGAGGTTGCCAGGAGAGGGGTGTGCTCGGGTGTCTCCGCGCCTGTCTCCACCACGAACACCTGGTGTTCGTCCGCCACCCGCCACAACTCCGGGCGGGCCGTGTCGATCAGCCGGTGGTCGGGGATCAGCCACTGCTCGTCGAAGGGCGCCGCCAGGACCCGTACCGGCTCGGCGCAGGGGCCATCGGCGCGCGCCAGCCGCTCCGTGCCGGTGGACTGGCCGGGCAGCTGCCCCACCGCGGACTGCGGTGTGCGGGAGCGGGTCGGCTCGAACAGGGCCTCCCGGTCCGGCCCCTCGGCCTTGAGCAGGGCGTCCCAGCGGGCCTTCAGGGAAGCCGCGTCGGGTGCCGTCGGCCAGGCGCGGCCCGGCCGCAGCGGTGCGACGGACCACGGCATGAGGTCCGCGAGCAGCGGAGCGTCGTCGCGCGTCACGCTGGGCATGGTACGGCCTGCCTCCGGTCGCCGGGTCAGGTGGCGTCCAAGGTCACCGTGAAGGAGAAGCGGTCCCCCCGGTAGTGGATGACCGCCACGTCCAGGACCCGGCCCTCGGCGTCGTACGTCACGCCCGTGTAGTGCAGGATCGGGCTGAGCAGCGGCACCTCCAGCAGGCGGGCGGTCTCCGGGTCGGCGAGCCGTGCCTCCACGGTGTCCGTGATGCGGCTGATGTCCGCCCCGACGACATCCCGCAGCACCTTCGTCATCGGCCAGCGGACCAGGTCGTCCAGGTCGATGCGCGCGGCCAGTTCGGGGCGCACGTGGTTGAGGGCGTGGTTGGTCGGCTCGCCGGTCGTCTCGTCGCTGCGCAGACGGTGGTACGTCGCCACCTCCGTGAGGTCCGGGAAGTGCTCGGCGAGATCGGCCGGCACGGGGGTGCTGCCGTGGTCCAGCAGCTCGGTCGTCATGCCGGACTGCTGGGCCACGATCGCGTCCACCGAGCCGAGAAGCCGCACCGGAGCACCGCGCCGCACATCCGGCTCGATGAACGTGCCGCGCCGCCGGTGCCTGCTGATCAGCCCCTCGTCCTCCAGCTCCTTCAGCGCCTGCCGCATGGTCAGCACGCTGACCCCGTAGTGCTCGGCCAGCTGCTCCTCGGTGGGCAGGCGCAGCGGATCCCGCGGCGAGCGGCCGAGTATCGAGGCGCGCAGCGACTGCGACACCTGGTACCACAGCGGCAGCTTGCGGTTCAGGACGATCGAATCCGGAGCGAAGGAGGTCACATGGCTATCCGTACCTGTTGAGGAACGTCCGGTGCAACGCGGGTGTCACAGCGCGCGGAAGTGACGCTCGAGTCCCTGCCACACGTCGTCGTAGCGCTGCTGGAGGTGGTCCGCCCCGGCCGCGTGCGGGGTGAGCGTCACCGGCCAGCGCGTCTCGAACATGAACGCCAGCCCGTCGTCGACCTTCTGCGGCTTCAGTTCGGCGGCGCTCGCCTTGTCGAAGGTCTCCCGGTCCGGGCCGTGCGCGGACATCATGTTGTGCAGCGAGCCGCCGCCCGGCACGAAGCCCTCCGCCTTGGCGTCGTAGGCGCCCTCGACGAGGCCCATGTACTCGCTCATCACGTTCCGGTGGAAGTACGGCGGCCGGAACGTGTCCTCGCCCACCAGCCAGCGGGGCGCGAAGACCACGAAGTCGACGCCGGCCAGGCCCGGGGTGTCCGACGGGGAGGTCAGCACCGTGAAGATCGACGGGTCCGGGTGGTCGTACGAGATGGTGCCGATCACATTGAAACGGCGCAGGTCGTAGACGTACGGCACATGGTTGCCGTGCCAGGCGACCACGTCGAGGGGCGAGTGCTCGTACGTCGCCGTCCAGAGGTTGCCGCAGAACTTGTTCACGACCTCCACCGGGCCCTCCACGTCCTCGTACGCGGCGACCGGCGCCCGGAAGTCCCGGGCGTTGGCGAGCCCGTTGGCGCCGATGGGCCCCAGGTCGGGGAGCTGGAAGGGCGCCCCGTAGTTCTCGCACACATAGCCGCGCGCCGTCGGGCTCTGCCCGCCGTCAGATGCAGCGTCCAACAGCTCCACACGGAAGCGCACCCCACGCGGAATCAGCGCCACATGGGCCGGTTCCACATGGAGCCTGCCGAACTCGGTGTGCAGCAGCAGCCCGCCGCGCTCCGGCACAATCAGCAGCTCTCCGTCGGCGTCGGAGAAGACCCGCTCCATCGAGGAGTTGGCATGGTACAGGTGCACGGCCATGCCGGTGCGCTGGCTCGCGTCGCCGTTGCCGCCGAGGGTCCACAGGCCCGCCAGGAAGTCCGTGCCGGCCGGCGGCTCGGGGAGCGGGTTCCAGCGCAGCCGGTTGGGGTCGGGCACGGTCTCGGTGAAGGGAGCGGTGCGGATCGCGCCGTTGTCGGTCCGGGTGAACGCCGGGTGCGCGGCCGACGGGCGGATGCGGTACAGCCAGGAGCGGCGGTTGTGCGCCCGCGGCTCGGTGAAGGCCGAACCGCTCAGCTGCTCTGCGTACAGGCCGAGCGGCGCGCGCTGCGGCGAGTTGCGGCCCTCGGGCAGGGCGCCCGGCACTGCCTCCGAGGCGTGTTCATTGCCGAACCCGGACAGATACGACAGGCCCTCGGCGGTCTTCCGTGCGTCCCCGCTCATGATCGCTCCCTTGCGCTTCTCATTCCTATGCATCACCGTAGGAATGAGCGCGGGCGGGCGCAAGAGGGCGCCGGGTCGTCCTCCCTCCGGGGGAGGGGCCGGAACCAGACTTCAGGGGGATTCGGTTGGCGGAACGTTGTTCTAATCTCCCCGGCATGTCGTGGACGTCGTGGAGGCGCAGAGCCCTGACCCTGCTCTCGGTCTGCGTCCTGCTGCCGCTCGGGGCGCAGGGCTGCGGGACCAGTGAGGCGCACGGGGATGCCGGTGCCATCTCACCCTCGCCGGTGGGCAAGGTCCTGGATGACACGGACGAGGCCGGCCGGCATCTGCGCGAGGTCGGCAAGGAGGACGCGCCCGAGGTCGGCGTCGAGGTGACCCCGGACGCGGCCGGCGGCTGGGACGTCAGGCTGAGGCTGCGCCACTTCCGTTTCTCCCCGGCCGGCGCGCGGTCGAAGGCGGTCCACGGGCGCGGCCTTGCGTCCCTCTTCGTCGACGGCCGCCGGGTGGCCCGGCTGGACGCACCCGAGTACCACCTGGCCCCCCGCCTGTTCCCGCACGGCACCCACCACGTCACCGCCCGCCTGTACGCCGACGACGGCACGGTGTGGGCCGTGCACGGCAAGCCGGTCCAGAGCACCGCCGACATCACGGCGTCCGGCGCGGAGACGGGGTCGGCGGCGACCCCCTGACGAGTGCGGGCGGCCGATGATGCGTGCGGGCGGCCTCTGGCGAGTGCGGGCGGCCCCTGATGCGTGCGGGCGGCCCCTGGCGAGTGCGGGCGACCTCTGACGAGTGCAGGTGACCCCTGATGAGTGCAAAGGGCACCCTTTTCCGTACTGGGGGGCGAGGTTCACCGGACTCCGGCGGAAAGGCATCATGAAGCCCGTGCCCCACGCGACATCGCTTCGTCGCGCGCCTGTCCAGCGGCGCAGCGCCGAACGGCTGACCAGGATCCTGGATGCCTGCGCCGACCTCCTCGACGAGGTCGGCTACGACGAGCTGAGCACCCGCGCGGTGGCCCTGCGCGCCGGAGTGCCCATCGGCTCGGTCTACCGCTTCTTCGGCAACAAGCGGCAGATGGCCGACGCCCTCGCCCAGCGCAATCTGGAGCGGTACACCGACCGCGTCACCCAGCGCCTCGGACAGGCGCAGCGGGGCGACTGGCGGGGTGCCATGGACGCCGTACTGGACGAGTACCTGAGCATGAAGCGCACCGCGCCCGGCTTCTCCCTCGTCGACTTCGGCAACCAGATCCCGGTCGGCGCCCGCCAGGCCGAACCCAACACCCGGGTCGCCGACCGCCTCACCGACCTGCTCTCCGGCTACCTCGGCCGCACCCCGGACGACGAGCTGCGACGCGTCTTCCTGGTCGCCGTGGAGAGCGCGGACACCCTGGTGCAGCTGGCCTTCCGGATCGACCCTCAGGGCGACGAGGCGATCATCCACGAGACACGGGAACTGCTGCGGGCGTACCTGGGACGTGTGCTCGACTGAGCCTTCGTAAGGATCCCGGTGACGACAAAGGGCTCCCCTCCATGCCTACCGGTCGGTATGCTCGCCCGAGCCCGCCTGTGCCCCAGCGGTACGGCCGCCGCCGACCCTCCGGGAGGACCCGTGTCCCGCACCGCCCTGCGAATCTGCCCCCTCTGCGAGGCGACCTGCGGGCTGACCCTCACCATCGAGGGCACCCGTGTCACCGGCGCCCGCGGCGACCGCGAGGACGTCTTCAGCAAGGGGTTCATCTGCCCCAAGGGCGCCTCCTTCGGCGCCGTCGACGGCGACCCCGACCGGCTGCGCACCCCGCTCGTCCGCGAGGACGGCGCCCTGCGCGAGGCCACCTGGGAGGAGGCCTTCGACGCGGTCGCCGCGGGCCTGCGCCCGGTCGTGGAGCGGTACGGCGCCGACGCCCTCGGCATCGTCCTCGGCAACCCCAACGTGCACACCATGGCCGGCGCCCTCTACCCGCCGGTCCTGCTCGGCGCGCTGCGCACCCGCAGCCTGTTCACCGCCTCCACGGTCGACCAGATGCCCAAGCACGTCTCCAGCGGGCTGCTCTTCGGCGATGCCAACGCCATCCCGGTGCCGGACCTCGACCACACCGACCACCTGCTCCTCATCGGCGCCAACCCCCTGGAATCCAACGGCAGTCTGTGCACCGCACCCGACTTCCCCGGCAAGCTCAAGGCCCTCCGCGCCCGCGGCGGCCGGCTCACCGTCGTGGACCCGCGCCGCACCCGCACCGCGAAGCTCGCCGACCGGCACATCGCCGTCCGGCCCGGCGCCGACGCCCTGCTGCTCGCAGCGCTGGCCACCGTGCTGTTCGAGGAGGACCTGACCGACCTCGGGGACCTCGGCCCGCACGTCCAAGGACTGCCCGAACTCCGCGACGCCCTGCGCGAGTTCACTCCCGAGGCCGTCGCCGAGGCGTGCGACGTCGAGCCCGGCCTCATCCGCACCCTCGCCCGCGAACTCGCCGCCGCCCCCACCGCCGCCGTCTACGCCCGCATCGGCAGCTGCACCGTCCCGCACGGCACCCTGGCGAGCTGGCTGGTCGACGTCCTCAACATCCTCACCGGCAACCTGGACCGGCCGGGCGGCGCCCTGTTCCCGCAGGCCGCCACCGACAGGACGCCCCGCCCGGCGGGCCCCGGACACGGCTTCACGCTCGGCCGCTGGCACTCTCGCGTACGGCAACTGCCGGAGGCCAAGGGCGAGTTGCCGCTCTCCGCGCTCGCCGAGGAGATCGACACCGCCACCGAGGCGGGCGAGCCCGTCCGGGCGCTCGTCGTGGTCGCGGCCAACCCGGTGCTGTCCGCCCCCGACGGCCGGCGCCTCGACAAGGCCCTGGACTCGCTGGACTTCATGGTCAGCGTCGACCCCTACCTCAACGAGACCTCCCGCCACGCCGACGTCGTACTGCCCCCGCCGCCGCCCGCGCAGAGCCCGCACCACGACTTCGCCTTCAACACCCTCGCCGTCCGCAACCAGGTCCGCTACAGCCGCCCCGCCGTCCCCCTCGAACCCGGCCGCATGGCCGAGACCGAGATCCTCGCCCGGCTGACCCTGGCCGCGATCGGCATGCACGGCGCCGACCCGGGCGCGGTCGACGCGATGGTGATCGAGCAGACCCTCGGCAAGGCCGTCCAGGAGCCCCACTCCCCGGTGCACGGCCGCGACCCGAAGGAACTCGCCGACCTGCTCACCGGGGACACCGGCCCCGAGCGCCGGCTCGACCTGATGCTGCGCCTCGGCCCCTACGGCGACGGCTTCGGCGTACGGCCCGACGGACTGAACCTGGACCGGCTGCTCGCCCACCCGCACGGCATCGACCTCGGCCCGCTGCGGCCCCGGCTGCCGCAGCCGCTGAAGACCGTGAGCGGCAAGGTCGAGCTGCTGCCCGAGCCGATCGCCGGCGACCTGCCCCGGCTCCGGGCGGCCCTGCGCGAGCGCCCCGCGGGGCTTGTCCTCGTCGGCCGCCGCCATCTGCGCTCCAACAACAGCTGGATGCACAACGTGCCCGCCCTCACCGGCGGCAGCAACCGCTGCACCCTGCACATCCACCCCGAGGACGCGGAGCGCCTCGGCGTGCGGGACGGGGCGGACGTACGCGTGAAGGGGGCCGGGGGAGAGGTGGTCGCCCCCGCCGAGGTCACCGACGGCGTCCGGCCGGGCGTGGTGAGCCTGCCGCACGGCTGGGGTCACGACCGCCCCGGGACCCGGATGAGCCATGCGGTCCGGGAGCCCGGTGTCAACGTCAACCAGCTCCTCGACGGCAGCCTGCTCGACCCGCTGTCGGGCAACGCGGTCCTCAACGGCGTGCCCGTCGAGATCGCCGCGCTCGCCGCACAGCTGTGACCTGGAGTTTTGCGCTTATTGCTCGCGCGTCAACGTCTTGTTAACGCCGTTTGACGCGACCTAACGTCGTCGCACCGCCAGCCCCAGGTGGGATGTTCAAGGGCGAACGTTAGGTATCCACTCATGTTGACCATCCTCGGCTTCGCCATGATCGCGACCTTCCTGGTCCTGATCATGCTGAAGAAGATGTCGCCGATCGCGGCGCTCGTGCTGATCCCGGCACTGTTCTGCGTCTTCGTCGGTAAGGGGGCGGGGCTCGGCGACTACGTCATCGACGGCGTCACCGGCCTCGCCCCCACCGCGGCGATGCTCATGTTCGCGATCGTCTACTTCGGTGTGATGATCGACGTCGGCCTCTTCGACCCGATCGTCCGGGCGATCCTGAGGTTCTGCAAGGCCGATCCGCTGCGGATCGTCGTCGGAACGGCCGTCCTCGCCGCGATCGTGTCGCTCGACGGCGACGGCTCGACCACCTTCATGATCACGGTCTCGGCGATGTACCCGCTGTACAAGCGCCTGAGGATGAGCCTGGTCGTGATGACCGGTGTGGCCGCCATGGCCAACGGCGTGATGAACACGCTGCCCTGGGGCGGTCCGACCGCCCGGGCCGCGACCGCACTGAAGCTGGATGCCGGCGACATCTTCGTGCCGATGATCCCGGCGCTCGCCGTGGGCCTGCTGTTCGTCTTCGCCCTCGCCTACGTCCTCGGCCGCCGCGAGCGGAAGCGGCTCGGCGTGCTGACGCTGGACGAGGTACTGGTGGAGGAGACCCGCACGGAGACCGTCCTGGTCGGTGCCGGCACCGGCAAGGGCCCCCGGAGCAGCGGTGGTTCCGGCACCGGAGCGGACCTGCCCGAGGAGCACGAGGGCGAGCGCTTCCAGGGTCTCGACCCGAACCGCGCCACCCTGCGCCCCAGGCTCTACTGGTTCAACGCGCTGCTCACGGTCGCCCTGCTCACCGCCATGATCATGGAGTGGCTGCCGATCCCGGTGCTGTTCCTGCTCGGCGCCGCGCTCGCGCTGACCGTCAACTTCCCGCACATGCCGGACCAGAAGGCCCGCATCGCCGCCCACGCCGAGAACGTGCTCAACGTCTCCGGCATGGTCTTCGCCGCCGCCGTCTTCACCGGCGTCCTCCAGGGCACCGGCATGGTCGACCACATGGCCAAGTGGCTGGTGGACAACATCCCCGCCGGCATGGGCCCGCACATGGCCTTCGTCACCGGCGTGCTGAGCATCCCGCTCACGTACTTCATGTCCAACGACGGCTTCTACTTCGGCATCCTGCCGGTGCTCGCCGAGGCCGGTCAGGCGCACGGCGTCTCCTCCGTCGAGATCGCCCGCGCCTCGCTCGTCGGCCAGCCGCTGCACATGTCCAGCCCGCTCGTCCCGGCCGTGTACGTTCTCGTCGGCATGGCCAAGGTCGAGTTCGGCGACCACACCAGGTTCGTCGTGAAGTGGGCCGCCCTGACCTCCCTGGTGGTGCTCGGGTCAGGGATCCTCTTCGGCATCATCTGACCAGCAGAGGGAGGATGTACTCATGAGGCCCGGTAAGAACCGCGGCTGGCTGCTCCGTCTCGTCATCGCATTCGGCCTCGCGCAGGCGGCGGTGTCGATGGCCCGCCCCGCCGTCTCCTACCGGGCCCAGGGCCTGCCGTCAAAGCTGCCGCCTGCCGCGCGGCGTCTGGCACGCACGCTCGCACGCACCAGACACCGCGCGGCCCGCCCTGCGGGCGGACGACGGCAGCTTTGACGGCAGGCCCTCGCCCTGGGCGCCGACGAGCGCGCGGTCGGCGTCATCGCCGGTGTGTACGCCCTGCTCCCGCTCTTCGCCGCCGTACCGCTCGGCCGGCGCACCGACCACGGCCGCTGTGCACCCCTGCTCCCGGTGGGCGTGGTCCTCGTCTCCGGCGGCTGCGTCCTGAGCGGAGTCGTCAACTCCCTGTGGGTGATGGCCCTGTGGAGCGGAGTGATGGGGCTCGGCCACCTGTGCTTCGTGATCGGCGCCCAGTCCCTGGTGGCCCGCCAGTCCGCGCCGCACGAACAGGACCGCAACTTCGGGCACTTCACCATCGGCGCCTCCCTCGGCCGGCTCATCGGCCCGGTCGCCGCGGGCGCCCTGATCAGCGGCCCCGACATGGCGGGCAGCAGCGCGCTGGCGCTCGTGGTGGCGGGCGCGGGGGTGCGGTCGCGCTCACCTCGATGTGGCGCATCGAGGACCGTACGGCGGTCAACTCCCGTTCCCCGCAAGGCGGCCGGGTGCCCGTCGGCGGGATCCTGCGCGCCCGGGGCGTGCCTGCGGGCATGCTCATCAGTCTCTCCGTGCTCTCCGCCACCGACATCCTCACCGCCTACCTCCCGGTGGTCGGCGAGCACCGGGGCATCGCCCCCTCGGTGATCGGCGTCCTGCTCAGTCTGCGCGCCGGGGCCACCATCGCCTGCCGTCTGGTCCTGACCCCGCTGCTCCGGCTGCTCGGCCGGCCCGCGCTGCTCACCGTGACCTGCCTCCTCGCGGCCGTCCTGTGCGCCGGGGTGGCCCTGCCCGTGCCGGTGTGGGTGCTCGGCCTCATGCTCACCGTCCTCGGTTTCTGCCTCGGTGTCGGGCAGCCGCTGTCCATGACGACGGTCGTCCAGGCCGCCCCCGAGGGCGCCCGCTCCACCGCGCTCGCGCTGCGGCTGACCGGCAACCGGCTCGGTCAGGTCGCCGCACCGGCCACCGCGGGCCTGGTCGCGGGCGTGGCGGGGGTGGCCGCGCCGTTCGTGATGCTCGGGGCGTTGCTGCTGCTGTCGTCGGGGGTGGCGCTGCGGTCGCCGGGGCGGCCCGAAGGGCCGGGACGTGCGGAGCGGGAGCGGCCCGGGCGCTCGGCATTGCGCCGCACGAGCGATATCTGACGACGCGCCGGGCGTC
The DNA here is from genome assembly GCF_042892235.1 of Streptomyces sp. NPDC001816. Taxonomy (NCBI): domain Bacteria; kingdom Bacillati; phylum Actinomycetota; class Actinomycetes; order Kitasatosporales; family Streptomycetaceae; genus Streptomyces; species Streptomyces sp. NPDC001816. Next base: position 82,579 of record NZ_JBIATY010000017.1, on the reverse strand, counting down.
GATGCCGCGGGGCGCGGTGCTCGTGAAGCAGAGTCCAGGCGAACGAGCGATTTGTATGAAAATCTTCTGAACTCGGAGGAATGCGCATGCCCACCCTGACACTCCCACGTGCCGTCGGCTCCCGCGCGAGCGCCACTGTCGTCCTCACAGCCCTCGCCGCGAGTGGAGCATCCTGGGTGGCGGCGCCGACCGCGGTGGCCCAAGGGGAAAACGGCGACATCAGGGTCCACCGGGTCTACGCGCTTCCCGGCACGGGGAAGGAGGAGTCGCAGGTCTGCCGGTTCTATCTCGACGCCGTCAACTTCGACACCCTCTCCAGCATCGCCTACACCATCACCCCGCAGCCCCCGCTGCCCACGGCCGCCACCGTCACCGGCGCCATCCCGCTCGCCGGCGGCGCCGGACACACCGACCCGCTGGGGCTGGCGGACGGTCAGTACAAGGTCACCTGGATCGTCTCGGGTGCCACCAAGGAAAAGGTCTTCCGCGTCAACTGCCGCGAGCTGAGCAAGGACGACGCGGCGCACGGTCCGGGCCAGATCGAGGACCACCAGCAGAACAACCAGCAGAACAACCAACAGGGCGACCCCTGGGGCCAGGGCGGCGACCACAACGACCCCCCGAAGGGCGGTGTGCACGCGGGCGCCGGCGGCCTCGTCGACACCTCGGGTGCGTTCTCGCCCGTGGCCGCGGCCGCGGCTGTCGGACTGGTTGCGGTCAGTGGAGTGGCGTACCTCCGGCTGATCCGCCGACGGCCGCATGGCGCCGCGTAGGCGCAGACGCAGGCCGTGGCACAGGACCCGCGCCTACCGTCTCGTCAGGACGGCCCTGCTCGCCACCGTCCTGGTGACGGTGGGGGTCCGGTGCGGCGGAGCCGGCGGACCGGCCGCCTCCCTCCAGGCGGGCGGCCCGGCCGCCGACCCGGGCTCCGCCCGCACCGACGGGCGGGGCGCCGGCCGGGAGGATCCCGCCCCGGCCCGCCCGACGCCCCCGCCCCGCCCGCTGCCCCGGTCCCGCCCGACATCCCTCCGTATCCCGTCCCTCGGGATCGACGCGCCGGTCATCGGGCTACGGCTCGACCGGAACCGGCAGCTGGAGACACCACCGCTCGGCCGGCCGAAGGAGGTCGGCTGGTACCAGGGCGGTGCCACGCCGGGCGAGTCCGGCATCGCGATCGCCGTCGGCCACCGCGACACCAGGACCGGCCCCGCCGTCTTCGCCGCACTCGCCCAGGTGAAGCCCGGGAAGCCGATCGAGGCCAAGCGGGCGGACGGCCGTACCGCCGTCTACACCGTGGACCGGGTGAAGGTCTTCGACAAGGCCGACTTCCCCGACAAAGAGGTGTACGGCCCGGTCCGCCGCCCGGAGCTGCGCGTGCTCACCTGCGGCGGCCTGTTCAGCCGGCGCACGGGCTACTCGAGCAACGTGGTGGTCTTCGCCCACCTGACCGCGACCAAGTGACCGCACGGCGCGCACGGCGGTGACCGCACCCGGCGACCCGAATCCCGCCGTCCGTTTCCGCCCCTGCCAGGGGCGCGGCGTCCGATGTCGCGCCCCGTCTTCCCCGGCCGAGCACATTCCGTTAACTTCCGTGACCCACAGGCCTCGTACGACCCGCACGCGGCCTTCTGACCCACGGAGCAGCGGCGCTCCGGACAGCCCCCGGGGGCACCAGCCATGACACGCGCCATCTCTCTGCACGACGTGAGCAAGTCCTACACGCGGGGCACCCGCGTGGTGGACCGGCTCTCGCTGGACATCGCACCCGGCGAGTTCCTGGTCCTGCTGGGCCCCTCCGGCTGCGGCAAGTCCACCGTGCTGCGCATGATCGCCGGCCTGGAGGAGATCGACGAGGGCGAACTGCTCCTCGACGGCGAGTACGCCAACGAATGGCAGCCCTCCGACCGGCACATCGCGATGGTCTTCCAGAACTTCGCCCTCTACCCGAGCATGACCAGCCGCGACAACATCGGCTTCCCGCTGCGCATCGAGGCCCCGGGCGCCGACCCCCGCCCGCGCGTGGAGGCGACCGCCCGCATGCTCGGCATCGAGGACCTGCTCGACCGCTTCCCCAGCCAGCTCTCCGGCGGCGAACGCCAGCGCGTCGCCATGGGCCGGGCCATCGCCCGCCACCCCTCCGCGTTCCTCATGGACGAGCCGCTGTCCAACCTCGACGCCAAGCTCCGCAACCACTTAAGGGCAGAAATATCCCAGCTCACCCGGGAGCTGGGCGTGACCACGGTGTACGTCACCCACGACCAGGCCGAGGCCATGTCGCTCGGCGACCGGGTCGCCGTCCTGCGCGGCGGGGTGCTCCAGCAGGTCGGCAGCCCGCGCGAGGTCTACGCACTGCCCCGCAACGTCTTCGTCGCCGCCTTCATCGGCACCCCGCGCATCAATCTGCTGCGCGGCCTGGTCCGCGCCCCGCTGGACGGCGCCATGACCATCAGCCTCGGCAGACAGGCGCTGCGCCTGCCCGAACCCCTCTCCCTCGACCACCGGTTGCTGCGCGTCCAGCAGGGCCGTGAGGTGATCGTCGGACTGCGCTCGGAGGCGATCCGGATCGCCAAGCCCGCCGCCGCCCGGCCCGGGGAGGTGCCGATCAGCGGCCTGGTGGAGCACGTGGAGTTCCAGGGGCACGAGGTCCTCGTCCACTTCAACACCGGTTCGAGCCCGGCCGTCGTACCGGAGCTGGAGGCCCCGCGCCCGTCCGGCCGACCCGCGCGGCGCCGCCGCCGGGACGGCTCCACGGTCCTGGACCGGCTCAGGGAGCGGGCCGGTGCCCTGCGCGCCGGGCCGGTCGTGGTCCTGGAGGACCCGCCGGACGACGGCCCCGCACCCGTGCCTGTGGAGGGCCGGCTGCCCGGCGACCTGGTCGTGCGCACCACCCCGGACATCCGGCTCCGGCACGGCATGCAGGTCCCTCTTCTCGTCGACATCGCCCACCTGTTCGTCTTCGACCAGCACGGCGAACGCATCAGCCCGTCCCCGGCGCGGCTGCCGGACCTGGAGGAGTGAGCCCGTTAGGCGTGGGGGCATGCGCAATCACCTCACCTCCACCCGTGCCGCCCTCACCGCGGCCGGTCTGCTGCTGGCCGCCGCGCCGACCGCGTACGCCACGCTCGCCACCCCGGACTCGGCCGCGCACACCCGCGCAGAGCCGTACGTCGAGACCCGGCTCTTCTTCGGCACGGCGCGCCCGGACGGCGGTCCGGCCGTCACCGACCGGCAGTTCATGACCTTCGTCGACAAGGAGGTCACACCCGGCTTCCCGGCCGGGCTCACCGTGCAGAGCGGGCGCGGGCAGTGGCGCGACGCGCACGGCACCATCGAGAAGGAGCGGTCGTACGAGCTGATCCTGCTGTACCCGCAGGGGCGGGCGGACGCGAGCGACCGCAGCATCGAGGACATCCGGCGCGCCTACGAGAAGGCTTTCGGCCAGGAGTCCGTGGGCAGGGTGGACGAACGGGCGCAGGTCGACTTCTGATATCCCGGGGACGTCCGGTCCTGTATGGCGCCTGAAAACTAACGCCGCTAGTTTGTTGCCGGACGACATAGCCCTGCCGGGAGGAAGCAGCATGAAGGCACACGACGGCCTGTACATCGACGGCGCCTGGCGCCCCGCCGAGGGCCGGGACGTGATCGAGGTCGTGAACCCGGCCGACGAGCAGGTCATCGGCCGGGTCCCGGCCGGGAGCGCCCTGGACGTGGACACCGCCGTACGCGCCGCACGCGCCGCCCTCCCGGCCTGGGCCGCCACACCCCCGGCCGAGCGGGCCGCGCGCCTGGCCGCGCTGCGGGACGCGCTCGCGGCCCGCAAGGACGAGATCGCCGAGACGGTCACCGCCGAACTGGGCGCCCCGCCGCAGTTCGCGCAGGCGGTCCACGCCGGCGTGCCGATCGCCGTCGCGGGCTCCTACGCCGACCTGGCCGCCACCCACTCCTTCGAGGAGAAGGTCGGCAACTCCACCGTCCTGCACGAGCCGATCGGCGTCGTCGGCGCGATCACCCCCTGGAACTACCCGCTCCACCAGATCGTCGCCAAGGTCGCCCCGGCGCTCGCCGCGGGCTGCACGCTCGTCCTCAAGCCCGCCGAGTACACGCCGCTCACCGCCCAGCTCTTCGCCGAGGCGGTCCACGAGGCGGGCGTCCCGGCCGGTGTGTTCAACCTCGTCACCGGCCTCGGCCCGGTCGCCGGACAGGCGCTCGCCGAGCACCCGGGCGTCGACCTGGTCTCCTTCACCGGCTCCACGGCCGTCGGCCGGCAGATCGGCGCGGTGGCCGGCGCGGCCGTCAAGAAGGTGGCGCTGGAGCTGGGCGGCAAGTCCGCCAACGTCATCCTGCCGAGCGCCGACCTCGCCAAGGCCGTCAACGTCGGCGTCGCCAACGTCATGTCCAACTCCGGCCAGACGTGCAGTGCCTGGACCCGGATGCTGGTCCACCGCGACCGGTACGACGAGGCCGTCGAACTGGCCGCCGCGGCCGCCGCCAAGTACGGCGAGCGCATCGGCCCGGTCGTCAGCGCCAAGCAGCAGGCACGTGTGCGCGGTTACATCGAGAAGGGCGTTGCCGAGGGCGCCCGTCTGGTCGCCGGCGGCCCCGAATCCCCGCGCGAGAAGGGCTGCTTCGTCAGCCCGACGGTCTTCGCGGACGTCACACCGGAGATGACGATCGCGCAGGAGGAGATCTTCGGCCCGGTCCTCACGATCCTCCGCTACGAGGACGAGGAGGACGCCCTGCGCATCGCCAACGGCACCGTCTACGGTCTCGCCGGCGCCGTCTGGGCCGCAGACGAGGCCGAGGCCGTCGCCTTCGCCCGCCGCATGGACACCGGCCAGGTCGACATCAACGGCGGCCGGTTCAACCCCCTCGCCCCCTTCGGCGGCTACAAGCAGTCCGGCGTCGGCCGGGAACTGGGCAGCCACGGGCTCGCCGAGTACCTCCAGACCAAGTCCCTCCAGTTCTAAGGAAGTCCACGACCCATGGCCGTACGAGCCGCCGTCCTGCCCGCCATCGGCGCCCCGCTGAAGATCACCGACATCGAGCTGCCCGAGCCGGGCCCCGGACAGGTCCGCGTCCGCCTCGCCGCCGCCGGTGTCTGCCACTCCGACCTGTCCCTGTCCAACGGCACCCTGCGGGTACCGGTCCCGGTGGTCCTCGGCCACGAGGGCGCCGGAACGGTCGTGGCCGTGGGCGAGGGCGTCACCCACGTGTCGCCCGGCAGCCCCGTGGTCCTCAACTGGGCGCCGTCCTGCGGCACCTGCCACGCCTGCACGCTCGGCGAGGTCTGGCTGTGCGCCAACGCGCTGAACGGCACCGCGGACGTCTACGCCCGCACTGCGGACGGCACCGACCTCCACCCCGGCCTGAACGTCGCCGCGTTCGCCGAGGAGACCGTCGTCGCCTCCTCCTGCGTGCTGCCCCTCCCGGAGGGCGTCCCGCTCACCGACGCGGCCCTCCTCGGCTGCGCCGTCCTCACCGGCTACGGCGCCGTCCACCACTCGGCCAAGGTCCGGCCGGACGAGAAGGTCGCCGTGTTCGGTGTCGGGGGAGTGGGCCTGGCCACCCTCCAGTCCGCGCGCATCGCGGGCGCGTCCCGCATCATCGCCGTCGACGTCTCCCCGGAGAAGGAGGAACTCGCCCGCGCCGCCGGCGCCACGGACTTCGTCCTCGCCTCCGACACCACCCCCCGCGAGATCCGCGCCCTCACCGACAAGCAGGGCGTCGACGTCTCCGTGGAGTGCGTGGGCCGCGCGGTCACCATCCGCGCCGCCTGGGAGTCCACCCGCCGGGGCGGCCGTACGACGGTCGTCGGCATCGGCGGCAAGGACCAGGAGGTCACCTTCAACGCCCTGGAGATCTTCCAGTGGGGCCGCACCCTGTCCGGTTGCGTCTACGGCAACACCGACCCGGCCCGCGACCTGCCGGTGCTCGCCGAACACGTACGGGAGGGCCGGCTCGACCTCTCGGCCCTGGTCACCGAACGGATCGCCCTGGAGGGCATCCCGGCGGCCTTCGAGAACATGCTGGCGGGCAAGGGCGGCCGGTCCCTGGTGGTGTTCTGACGCTCAGCCGACCTTCTCGGGTCGCGGCTCCCCGGCCGCGACCCGCCGGGTCCGCCCGCGCACCCGGGACCGGGACACCGCCACGCCCGCGAGGCACAGCACCCCGCCCACCAGCGTGAGCAGCCCCGGCACCTCGCCGAGCGCCAGCCACGACATCAGCACGACCAGGGCCGGAACGGCGTACGTCGTCGCGCCCATCCGGCTGGCGGTGGTGCGGGCGAGGGCGTAGGCCCAGGTGGTGAAGGCGAGCGCGGTGGGAAAGACGCCGAGATACACCATGTCGAGGGTGGCCGAGACCGGCGCACGGGCCGCCTCCCGCACCAGCTGTCCGGCGAACGGCAGGCAGACCACGGCCCCGACGAGGCACCCGTAGGTCGTCACCTGCAGGGCACTTGCGTGCCCGAGGGCCGGCTTCTGCGCAACGACCCCGGCGGCGTAGGCCGCCGCCGCGAGCAGACACAGCACCACCCCGAACACCGAGGATCCGCCCCCGGCCGACATCGACAGCCCCACGGTCACGGCACCGGCGAACGACACGGCCATCCCCGCCAGCAGCCGGGGCGGCATCGGATCGCCGAGCAGCCTGGCACCGAGCAGGGCTATCAGCAGCGGGCCCACGTTCACGACGAGAGCGGCGGTGCCCGCGTCCACCTGCTGCTCACCCCAGTTCAGGACCACCATGTAGAACCCGAACCACAGCACCCCGGACAGTCCGATACCCCGCCACGCACTCCTGGGCGGCGGCCCCTCCCGCCGTACGACACAGATGACGCCCAGCGCCACGACCCCCGCGACCAGCCGCCCGAGCGCGAGCGCCCCCGGCGAGTAGGCGTCCCCCGCGGTCCGGATCGCCACGAAGGCGGAGGCCCAGAGCACGACAGAGACTACGGCTGCGGCGGTGGCGAGCAGCTGTTGGCGTGGGGCGCTGTTCATCATGCTCCTGAGGCTAGGCAGCGAAGGGATTGCGAACTGGCGGGAATCGGACGGCGTTTCCGGTTGCCCGGTGCGCTGGCCGGGCGGGGGTGGGTCCGCTCACCGGCGCGGGCGGGGTGCCGCTGCGCCCACCCGTGCCGCCCCAGCGGCACGACTGCCCGCAGCTGCGCGGGAATGGCGGGCGCGCGGCTACAGCGCTTATGGAGCCGACGGCACCGCAACTCCCCAGGGGCGCGGGACTGTATCGATATGCGGCTCCGCCGCGTGGGCGCGACCAGCCACATCGCACCCGCACCCGGCACACCACACAACCCCCCACCCCCGTACCCGAACTCAACCCAACCCCGCCACCTCGATACCGAGCAACTCAAATAGCGCCCGCTCCCCCGACGGAGTCACCTTCACGGCCCGCTCGGAGCCGATACGCACGCACCAGCACGCATCCATCGCGTGTCGCCACAGTGCCGCCCCCGCCACCCCCGCGAGATGAGGTCGCCGCTCGGTCCAGTCGAGGCACGCCCGGGCCAGCGGACGCCGGGTCGACCGGTCGAGGGAGATTCCCGCCGTACCGAACCACTCCACGCCCGCGTCCGTCAGCGCGAACCCGTTGTCCTGCCGAAGCAGCCCGCGCGAAGTCAGCGCATCCGTGACCGCGATCCCGAGCCGTCCGGCGAGATGGTCGTAACAGGTACGGCCGCGAGCCATCGCGGAGCGGGCGCTCGATTCCCGCAGGGTGCGGCCAGGGTGCCGTAGAGCCGCCGCAGGCACGTGCGCCGCGAGGTCCTCGACGAGCTGTGCCACGCGGGCGTCGGCCAGCCGGACGTATCGGTGGCGGCCCTGTCGTTCCTCGGTCAGCAGTCCGCCCCCGACCAGCTTGCCCAGGTGCTCGCTCAGTGTGGACGCGGCGACCCCGGCATGCCGGGCCAGTTCCCCGGCGGTCCAGGCCCGCCCGTCGAGGAGCGCGAGCAGGCATGCGGCCCGGGTCTCGTCGGCGACCAGCGAGGCGAGTGCGGCGAGGCCGGCGGCCCGGGAGTCCTTGGTGGTCATGGCTTCAGCATGCGGCACCGACATTTCGGCGCCGGCCGAAGTGTGCTCACACGCTCTGCCGTACCTGCTCGTACTGCTGCGCCAGGCCGTCCAGCAGCGCGCTCAGTCCCGTCTCGAAGGCCCGCTCGTCGATCTTCTCCTGCTGTTCGGCGAGGAGGTGCGCCTGCCCGAGGTGGGGATAGTCGGCCGGGTCGTACGCGCTCGCGTCGTCCACGAAGCCCCCGGCGAAGGAGCCGAGCGCGGAGCCCATGATGAAGTACCGCATCAGCGCGCCGATGGACGTGGCCTGCGCCGGCGGCCAGCCCGCCGCGACCATCGCGCCGTACACGGCGTCGGCGAGTCGCAGCGCGGCGGGGCGGCGGCCGGGCCCGCGGGCGAGGACCGGGACGATGTTCGGGTGGTCGCGCAGGGCGGCGCGGTAGGAGACCGCCCAGTCGTGCAGCGCGGTCCGCCAGTCCCGGACGTCCTCGAACATCGACAGGTCCACCAGACCGCTCACCGAGTCGGCGACCGCCTCCAGGATCTCGTCCTTGGTGCGGAAGTGGTTGTAGAGCGAGGGCCCGCTCACCCCCAGCTCGGCGGCGAGCCGTCGGGTGGAGACGGCCGCCAGGCCCTCCGCGTCCACGAGTTCCCGTGCCGTCTCGACGATCCGGTCGGTGCTGAGGAGGGGCTTGCGCGGTCGGGCCATGGCGCACATAGTAGGGCTGCGACAGGAAACTAGCAGTGCTAATTTAAAGGTCCGGCTTTCAAGATCCATCTGGTGTGGGGCGATCTCGTGGTGAACCTGGGGCTCAGCGCCGAGCAGACCGCGGTACGGCAGCTCGCCCGGGACTTCGTGGAGCGCGAGGTCGCCCCGCACGTGGTCGCCTGGGACCGCGCCGAGGAGGTCGACCGGGGCATCGTGAAGAAGCTCGGCGAGGTCGGCTTCCTGGGCCTGACCATCGGCGAGGAGCACGGCGGTTCGGGCGGCGACCACCTCGCGTACTGCCTGGTCACCGAGGAGCTGGGCCGCGGCGACTCCTCGGTCCGCGGGATCGTATCGGTGTCCCTGGGGCTGGTCGCCAAGTCGATCGCGGCCTGGGGGAGCGAGGAGCAGAAGCGGCACTGGCTGCCGGGCCTGACCGCAGGGGAGTACGTCGGCTGCTTCGGCCTCACCGAGCCCGGCACCGGCTCCGACGCGGGCAACCTGACCACCCGTGCAGTGCGCGACGGCGACGACTACGTCCTGAACGGCACCAAGATGTTCATCACGAACGGCACCTGGGCCGACGTCGTCCTGCTCTTCGCCCGCTCCACCGACGCCCCCGGACACAAGGGCGTCTCCGCCTTCCTGGTCCCCACCGACACCCCCGGACTGACCCGCCGTGCCATCCACGGCAAGCTCGGCCTGCGCGGCCAGGCCACCGCCGAACTGGTCCTTCAGGACGTCCGGGTGCCCGCCTCCGCGCTGCTCGGCGAGGAGGGCAAGGGCTTCTCCGTCGCCATGTCCGCGCTGGCCAAGGGGCGGATGTCGGTGGCGGCGGGCTGTGTCGGCATAGCCCAGGCCGCGCTGGACGCGGCCGTGCGGTACGCCGGTGAGCGCGAGCAGTTCGGCAGGTCCATCGCCCATCACCAGCTGGTGCAGGAGCTGATCAGCGACATCGCCGTCGACGTGGACGCGGCCCGGCTGCTCACCTGGCGGGTCGCCGACCTCGTCGACCGCGGGCAGCCGTTCGCCGTCGAGTCCTCCAAGGCCAAGCTGTTCGCCTCCGAGGCGGCCGTCCGTGCCGCCAACAACGCCCTTCAGGTCTTCGGCGGCTACGGCTACATCGACGAGTACCCGGCCGGCAAACTCCTGCGCGACGCCCGCGTGATGACCCTCTACGAGGGCACCACCCAGATCCAGAAGCTGCTCATCGGCCGGGCCCTCACCGGGGTCTCCGCCTTCTGAGTACGTTCCTGAGTACTTCGGCGGATGTGGCGCAGGCCACGTCCGCCGATCCTTTCTCCTATGAGTGACACACCCGTCAAACAGCAGAGCACGGCTGCCTTCTACGGCCAGGCCGTCGCCTCCTTCGCGGTCGCCATGGCGGCCACCGCCATCGGCATCGCCCGTCTGGACGCCAGCGCCTGGGTGCGGGGCTTCCTGGCCATCGCCGTTCTCTACCTCGTCACGTCCGCCTTCACGCTCGCCAAGGTGATCCGGGACCGTCAGGAGGCGGGGCAGATCGTCAGCCGAGTCGACCAGGCCCGACTGGAGAAGCTGCTCGCCGAGCACGACCCCTTCGAAAAGCTGTGAAAACCAACGGCAGGCTCTGAGCGGGCACTCTAAGCGAGCGCTCACCTTCGGCGGTATGGTGGTGCTCCTGTCACCGAGAGGGGCGAGCGAGCGATGAGTACGGCGCAGGAGACGGCCGGCGGCGAGGTCGAGCCGTGGGAAGAGGTCACCCCTGAGGCGGCCCGGCGACTGCTGGTCGCCGCCGTGGAGGCCTTCGCCGAGCGCGGCTACCACGCGACGACGACCCGCGACATCGCGGGCCGGGCCGGCATGAGCCCGGCCGCGCTCTACATCCACTACAAGACCAAGGAAGAGCTGCTCCACCGGATCAGCCGGATCGGCCACGACAAGGCCCTGGACATCCTGCGGACGGCGGCCCGGCGCGAGGGCACGGCCGCGGAGCGGCTCGCCGACGCCGTCGGCTCCTTCGTCCGCTGGCACGCCGGGCGGCGCACCACCGCGCGGGTCGTGCAGTACGAACTCGAAGCGCTCGGCCCCGAGGCCCGCGCCGAGATCGTCGCGCTGCGCCGCCAGGTGGACGCCGAGGTGCAGGGGATCATCGAGGACGGTGTGGCCTCCGGCGAGTTCGATGTGCTCGACGTGAAGGGCACCACCCTCGCCGTGCTGTCGCTGTGCATCGACGTGGCCCGCTGGTTCACCCTGGACGGCCCGCGCACCCCCGAGGAGGTCGGCGCGCTGTACGCCGACCTCGTGCTGAGGATGGTGGGCGCCAAGTAAGGCGCCCCCCGGGGGAACTCAGAGGTAGTACCGGGACACCGACTCCGCGACGCAGACCGGCTTGTCGCCGCCCTCGCGCTCGACGGTGAAGGCGATGGCCACCTGGACGCCGCCCGGGACGTCCTCGACGCCGGTGATCGTCCCGGTGGCGCGCAGCCGGGAGCCGACGGGGACGGGGGAGGGGAAGCGGACCTTGTTCGTCCCGTAGTTGACGCCCATCCGCACGCCCTCGACCTTGATGAGCTGCGGCCCGAAGAGCGGGAGCAGCGACAGGGTCAGGTAGCCGTGGGCGATGGTGGTCTTGAACGGTCCCGCCGCGGCCTTCTCCGGGTCCACGTGGATCCACTGGTGATCCCCGGTCGCCTCCGCGAACAGGTCGATCCGCTTCTGGTCGATCTCCAGCCAGTCCGTGTAGCCCAGCTGCTCGCCCACCGCGCCCTTCAGCTCGTCGGGGGAGGTGAAGGTCCTCGGTTCTGCCATGTTCCCGGCCTCTCGCTCGCATGTCTAAGCAACTGCTTAGCATGGTCGGGTGAGGAGGTGATGTCAACGGATACCGGCCCGACCGGTCGGATGGTGTCTGTCGGTAGTCTCTGAGGAGTGCCCCAGATTCCCGAGAAGATCCACGAGCTGACCGTCGGCCAGCTGTCCGCGCGCAGCGGCGCCGCCGTCTCCGCCCTGCACTTCTACGAGTCCAAGGGGCTCATCACCAGCCGCCGCACCTCCGGAAACCAGCGCCGCTACGCCCGCGACACGCTGCGCCGCGTCGCCTTCGTCCGCGCGGCCCAACGGGTCGGCATCCCGCTGGCCACGATCCGCGAGGCCCTCGCGCAACTCCCCGAGGAGCGCACCCCGACCCGCGAGGACTGGACCCGCCTGTCCGAGGCGTGGCGCTCCGAGCTGGACGAACGCATCAACCAGCTCAACCGCCTCCGCGACCACCTCACCGACTGCATCGGCTGCGGCTGCCTGTCCTTGGACACGTGCGTCCTGTCCAACCCGGACGATGTGTTCGGCGAGCGGAGGGTGGGGTCGCGGCTGATGGCGGAGGGCCGCTGAGCGCGGGCCTCCGCCGTAGCGGATGCGGAGCGTCGCCGGGTGCGGGTGCGGGTGCGGGTGCGGGTGCGGGTGCGTGGGGGCTGGTCGCGCCCACGCGGCGGAGCCGCATATCGATACAGCCCCGCGCCCCTAGGGGTTGCAGCCCCGTCGGCTGCACGGCCGCTGGAGATGCCTGCGTAGCTGCGGGCAGTCGTGCCGCTGGGGCGATGGGGGTCCCCCTGCTCGAGCGAAGCCCCAGCGCCGGGCAACCAGAGACCTACTCGTACTCGGTCCCGCCCTTGCGCGTCAGGTACGCCGGGCTGACCGCCTTCGCGATCGCCCGACCTCCGGTCACCCCGCTGTAGCGCTCCGCGAGGGGCCGTATCACCACGCCCTCCCGCAGATGCAGCCCCCGCCCGGACACCGTCTCCCGCCCGCTCGCGAACTCCAGCACCCGCTCGATGTCGTACGGCCCCGAGAACAGCCGAGGCACCAACGGCAGCTCACCGTCGAGGAGTTCGGCCGCGTCCAGCCAGCGCACCGTGCCGTCGATCTCGGCGGACACGTCGAACGCCGCGTACCCCAGCGTCTCCCGCCGGCCGTCGGCCCCGTACGTCAGGTCCTGCACCCCCGCCCCGTACACCTCGCCGAAGATGCCGATCCGGCGCGCCCCCAGCCGCTCGGCGAGCCGGGCCGCGGCCTCGGCGACGCCGTGTCCGCGCACCGCCCGCCAGTACAGATTGCGCGGATCCTCTTTCAGGGCGAGGGACTTGGCGCCGAAGCCCTTGGAGGAGACGTGCACCCGGTCCTCGTCGGCGAGATACGTCAGCAGGCAGGCCGAGCCGTGCAGCTTCTCGGTCAGGACCACATCCTCGCCCGCTGTAAAGATGTCCGGAAACCGCTGGATGTTCTCGATGTCCACCCAGGGCAGCAGATCGGGCGCGGACTCCACGTCCCCGTCCATCGTGGGCGGGACCGGCGGCACCCACTTGGTGATGCCCAGCCGCTCGGCGAAGTCGGTCCCCTCGGCCGCGGCCCGCGCCAGGTCCACGTCCGCCAGCGCCTTCGGCCGGCACACGATGCCCTGCGACAGCTCACCCCGCAGCCGTACCGCCTTGACCCGGTTGGCGTCGCCGCCCGCCAGCCGCCCGGTCAGCCCCAGCTCCTCGATCAGGCCCGGCGGGAGCACGGACTGCTCGGGGATGTACACGGCGGCCTCACCGGTGCGGTACGCACCCTTGGCGACGACGGCCCGGTACAGGCCCACCTGGGCCAACTCGAGCGCATCGGCGTTCGGATGCTCGTGGACGGTCAGCACTTCGGCGGTGACGCGCAGCGTCGACATCTGGGGACTCCTCGGTTCCTCAGTTCGGTTTCATCGGCACCCACTCTCCGCACGGGAAAGGGGTGGAGCGAGCGGATTAGAGGCTGGTAACGTCGCGATCTTCGGCCGGCGGCGACGCCGCGCACGGAGTCACGACGGGACCGACTCCCATGACCTCACCCGCACTTGACGCCGCCCTCGCGGACATCGACACGGTCTTCAACGGCTTCACGAGCCCGGACGAGACCGGCTGCGGCCGGTGTCATCTGCCCGAGGAGACCGCGTATCTGCGCACGCCGAACGTCCGCATGCCCGTCGACGTGGTGCAGATGTACCTCTTCGAGGTGTCCGACCACTTCGACGACCACGCGGCCGCGATGCGCCGCCTGCTCCCGCAGGGCGCACGGGCGATGGCCGACGGCACCCTCGGCTATATCGACATGGGCTGCCACGGGTTGAGCCGGGTGGACTGGCGCTCCTGGCCGGCCGAGCAGGCCGCGGCGATCGATGCCTTCCTGCGCGCCTGGTGGCAGGACGCCCTGGCGACCGCCGAACCGCCCTACCCCATCGACGAGATCTTCGGCGTCTGTGCCACGATCGCGGGGAGCGTGACTCCGTTCCTCGACGGCTGGCCCCGAGGACCGGTCGCCGACAGACACCTCATCGACTGTGCCGACGAGTGGCTCTACGACCTGCTCAACGACAATTCCCCCTTCTCCTGGTGGTACGACGACAGCGAGGAGACGGGCGTCGCCGAGCTGCGTACCTGGCTGGCCGGCTCCGGTGCCGCCCGCCTGCACGCCCTGGGCGAGTACGACCTCGCCGTGCGCAGCGAACTCCTGGCCCTGCCCCACGACGAGCGCTGGGCGCACGCCTACTGGGAGAGCGCCGCCACCACCAACTGAGCGTTGGACCGGGCCCGTTCACCGTCCGGCAGGACCAGGGTGTCCTCCAGGCCGATGCGGGTGGCCAGGCCCAGCCGTCCGGCCAGGCGCAGCACCGGCCAGGTGCCGCCCTCCTCGCCGTGCAGCAGTACCGGGCGGCCGTGGGCTTCGCCCAGCTCGGCCAGCAGGGTGCGCGCCGACGCCTGAGCCGTCGCCGGATCCGGGTCGGTCACCTCCGCGAGCACCCGCAGGGCCCTCGGTCCGAGCGGTGAGGTCGCGAAGCGGGACGCCGCGTCGGTGCCGGACCGGATGCCCGCCTCCACGTCGACGCCGAGGGAGAGCAGTTGCGCGGCGAGTTCCTCGGCGCCCGGCTCGTGCCAGTTGACCGAGGCGAAGTCGGGCAGTACCGACCAGCTGCGCACTCGGTCGAGGCGGGCGGCCGGGTCGGGGTCGGTCCAGGCGCCGGTGGTCACCCCGACCGGCACCCGCACCCGCGCCCGTATCGCGTCCAGGGTCGGGGCGAGGACCCTTGGGGACAGGCTGTCGTGCCCGCACGGTGTCTTGGGGTGGACGTGGATCTCCGTGGCGCCGGCCGCGACCGCTTCGGCGGCGGACCGTGCCAAGTCCTCGGGGGACAACGGCACGCACGCGCCGTCCATGGCCGAGCGGCGGCCGTTGAGACACACCTGCATCATGAGTCGATGGTGCCGGACGCCACTGACAGTGCCGGGCGGCGCGTCTCGGCAAGGGGTGCGGCATCCCCCTGCGCACCCCCCGGTTCCACCCCCCTGCCGATCAGGCCGAGATCAGCAGCTGTCCCCGCCCGGCGCACGCCGACGCCTGGGGCGTGAGCACGGGCCGGGGCACGAGGATCCCGCAGTCCGTGCAGACCGGACCGGACGAGGGCTCGTGGTCCAGGTCGTACTTCCACACGAGGCGCTCACCGGAACACACCGGGCAGGCCGAGCCCGGTTCCCGCTCCAGCGCGGCGATCAGCCGGCGCAGCACCTCGGCCAAGGGCTCGTCGGGGTGGACCCGTGGGTCGTCGCACCAGGCGACCCCGAACCCGCCCCAGGTCAGCCGGTGCCAGTCGTCCACGGTGCCCGGCCGCCGGAGCCCATCGTGCTTCTCCTTCTTGCGGCGCTCGGCGAACTCGCCCTCATAGGTGAGCCAGACCTCGCGCGCCTCCTCCAACTCCTCCAGTGCGGCCACGAGCCGCGCCGGGTCGGGGGAGCGGTCCTCCGGACCGAAACCGGCCCGGGAGCACAAGTGGTCCCAGGTCGCCCGGTGCCCGTAAGGAGCGAACCGCTCCAGGCACTTACGCAGTGAGTAGCGCCGCAGTGCCAGATCACACCGCGGATCGCGCACCTGTCTCGCCAGACTTCGGAATCCGGCCATCGCCCTGCACCTCCGTCACACCTGCGTCCGCACTTCGGTCACTTCGGCGTCGCCGTACGGCTTTCGCGCGACGTCGCCGAGTAGACGTATCGACACGCGATCCGGCTCCATCCGATTTCCGATGCCCTCCCATAAGGCGCCCCGGGTTGACCGCCGGGCGCACCGGTCTTCGTGACTCCAAAAGTTGACGCATGTTCATCTTCAATCCCGGGGATACCGGCGGTAACGTCCGGCCCACCCCCGTCGGGAGGAGCTGCCATGCCACGGCGCACCCCACGCAACGTGTTGTTCGACAAACTGAGAACTCCCCGCAGGCTCACCGGGTTCCTGAAGACGGCATCCGTATGCGTTCTCGTCGCGGGAGTCCTCTCCCCGCTCACCCAGGCAGCGGCGGCGGAGAGCGCCACGACCTCGAACGACTACTGCGGCGGCCAGTGTTCGGACATCCTGCCGCCGGGCGAGAACGGCAACGCCACCCTCGCCCAGATTCTGCTCAACCAGGCCTTCGGCACCCAGCCCTCCCACGCCGAGGACCAGCTCGGCCCGTACGCCAACCTGGCGACCGGCTACTCGGCGCTCACCGACGCGAAGATCAACACCTTCTTCAACGACGCCTCCTTCGGCGTCCCTTCCGACCAGGTCGCCTCCACCGAGAAGCCGGCCGGGCGCAGCGACGTGACGATCGTCCGCGACAAGAAGACCGGTGTGCCGCACATCACAGGCACCACCCGGTACGGCACCGAGTTCGGCGCCGGGTACGCGGCCGCCGAGGACCGGCTGTGGCTGATGGACGTCTTCCGGCACGTGGGCCGCGGCCGGCTGACCACCTTCGCCGGCGGCGCGGCCGCCAACCAGGGCCTTGAGCAGCAGTTCTACCGCAACGCGCCGTACACCGAGGCCGACCTGCAGGCGCAGATCGACAACGCCGTGGCGAACAACGGCGCCCGCGGGCAGCAGGCCCTGGCCGACGCCAACGCCTACCTCGCCGGCATCAACTCCTACATCGACGCCTCCGACAGCGGCCGTTACTTCCCCGGCGAGTACGTCCTGACCGGCCACAAGGACTCCATCACCAACGCCGGCACCATAGACCACTTCAAGATCACCGACCTGGTGGCGCTCGGCTCCGTCGTCGGCTCGCTGTTCGGCTCCGGCGGGGGCGGCGAGGTCAACAACGCGCTCTCCCTGATCGCCGCCCAGTCCAAGTACGGCGTGGCGGAGGGCACCAAGGTCTGGGAGTCCTTCCGCGAGCGCAACGACGCCGAGGCCGTCCTGACCGTCCACGACGGCGAGAGCTTCCCCTACGCGTCCAAGCCCGACGACCCCCAGGGCGAGGCCTTGCCCGACCCCGGCTCGGTCACCCAGGAGCCGCTCGTCTACGACCGCACGGGCAGCGCCGCCACCGCGAGCGCCACCGGCGCCTCCACCACGGCGGCCAGGACCACCCTCGGCTCCGCCAGGCGCGGCATGTCCAACGCCCTCGTGGTCAGCGGCAAGTACACCGCGAGCGGCCACCCCATCGCCGTCTTCGGGCCGCAGACCGGCTACTTCGCCCCGCAGCTGCTCATGCTCCAGGAGATCCAGGGCCCGGGCATCAGCGCCCGCGGCGCCTCCTTCGCGGGCCTGAGCATGTACGTCGAGCTGGGCCGCGGCCAGGACTACTCGTGGAGCGCGACCACCTCGGGCCAGGACATCATCGACACCTACGCCGTCGAGCTGTGCCAGGACGACTCCCACTACCTGTACCACGGCACCTGCACCGCGATGGACAAGGTCGAGCAGAAGAACGCCTGGAAGCCGACCGTGGCCGACGGCACGGCCGCGGGGTCGTACACCATGCGGGTGTGGCGGACGAAGTACGGCCCGGTCGAGTACCGCGCCACCGTCGGCGGCAAGAAGGTCGCCTACACCACCCTGCGCTCCTCCTATCTGCACGAGGCCGACTCGATCATCGGCTTCCAGATGCTGAACGACCCCGACTACGTCAAGGGCCCGAAGGACTTCCAGAGCGCGGCCCAGCACATCAACTACACCTTCAACTGGTTCTACGCCGACTCCCAGCACACCGCGTACTACAACAGCGGTGACAACCCGGTCCGGGCGAGCGGTGTCGACGCCGAGTTCCCGGTGCGGGCGCAGCCGGCGTACGAGTGGCGGAACTGGGACCCGGCCACCAACACGGCCGACTACACCCCGGCCTCCGCGCACCCCAACTCGGTCGACCAGGACTACTACGTCTCCTGGAACAACAAGCAGGCCAAGGACTACACGACCGCGCCCTGGGGCGACGGGTCGGTGCACCGCGGCAACCTGCTGGAGGACCGGGTGAAGAAGCTGGTCGCGGCCGGCGGGGTGACCCGTACGAAGCTGGTGCAGGCCATGGCGGACCCGGCCCTCGCCGACCTGCGCGCCGAGGACGTGCTGCCCAAGCTGCTCAAGGTGATCAACTCCTCCCCGGTGACCGACTCCACGGCCGCCGCCGCGGTGAACAAGCTCCAGGCGTGGGTGACCGCGGGTGCCAGGCGCACGGAGACGTCGGCGGGTTCGAAGGCGTACGCCAACGCGGACGCGATCCGCATCCTGGACGCCTGGTGGCCGCTGCTGGTGAAGGCGGAGTTCCAGCCCGGCCTGGGCAGCGACCTGTACACCGCGTTCACCGACAACCTGCCCGTGGACGAGGCCCCGTCCGCCGGGCATGGCCCGACCGGCTCGCACGCCGGAAGCTCCTTCCAGTACGGCTGGTGGAGCTATGTCGACAAGGACATCCGGTCGGTCCTCGGTGAGTCCGTGCAGGGCCCGCTCGCCCAGCAGTACTGCGGCGGCGGCAGCCTCAGCGCCTGCCGGGACAGCCTGATCAGCACTCTGAAGCAGGCGGCAGGGCTGACCGCCGCCCAGGTCTACCCGGGCGACGACCAGTGCTCGGACGGCGACCAGTGGTGCGCCGACTCGATCGTCCAGCGCACCCTGGGCGGCATCAAGCACGGCAGGATCAGCTGGCAGAACCGGCCGACCTTCCAGCAGGTCGTGGAGTACACGTCACACCGGTGACGTCCGAACGGCGGCGGGTCAGTGGATACGGCCCGCCGCCAGCACCACCCGCGCCAGCTCCGGGTGCACGATGTCGCTGTGCGCCCCGGACGGCGGGCCCCCGCGGTGGACGACCGCGGCCGCGTCGACGTTCACACAGCCCGAGCCGGGCAGCGCCCCGTTCAGGGCCGCGGCGAGGTCCAGCTTCGCGGTGCCCGGTACCGCCTGCACCCCGTCGTGCCCCATGGCCCCCCACTCGGGGCCCAGCACGCCCGCGACGTCGACGCCCAGGACCGAGCGGTCGTCCCCCGCGAGACGCGAGGCGAGCGGATAGAAGGTGCCGAGCGCGTCGTCGAAGTGCGAGTAGCAGCACACCAGCGGGCCGTCGATCCGCTTGTGCCGGTCCTTGAGCGCGCCCGCGGTGCCCGAGTCCTGGGGCAGCCGGGCCGCGAAGGCGTAGTGCGAGAAGGCGCCCTGCAGCAGCGTCACGGACTTCACCGCGCGCACTCCCTCGGGCAGCCCGCGCAGCGCGAACGCCACCAGCCGCCCGCCGAAGCTGTGTCCGACCAGATGCACCCGCACACCGGGGGCCGCCTGGGCCAACTGCCCGACGAAGGGCCCGAGTCCGTGCTCGCCGACCGTCCCGGCCCGCCGTTTCATCGTGTAGTACGTCGCCTGCCGCAGCAGCTCCTTGGCGCCCTCCCAGGGGTTCGGCAGGCTGAACTCGGCGTGCGGCCCGGTGAGCGCCGCGGCGAACTCCTCGCAGGCGGTCGTCGTGTCCGCGCTGAACATGAGGGGCTCGCCCTGCTGCGAGGTGTCCGCCGCGGCGAGCGGCCGGGCCGTCCCGACCAGTTGCCGCACCAGCTGCCCGAACTCCGCCAACCCCTGTTCCCCGTCCGGCTGTTCGTCCAGCATCCGGGCCAGCCGGTCGAGCTGCTCGGCGCGGTCCGGGAAGGTCGTCAGCAGTGCGCGCCGGGTGTCCGGGTCCAGCGCCGGGCCCGCCGCGAGAGCGGGCGCGGCGCTCGGGAAGTCCGGGATCGGCTCGTCGCAGAACCGCATCGACGGCCAGATCACCCCCACGTACCCGATCCGCGCCTTCGGCGCGAGCTTCGGGATCGGGGCGAAGAAATGCCGGTACAGCGCGGTGGCGCCCGAACGGTCGTTGTTCCAGCCGTGCGCGAAGACGATCAGGTCACGGACGCTCCGGTCCGTGACCTGCGCCAGCAGCCGGTCGCGTTCGGGGCCGTCCACGTCCCCGTCCGCATCGAAGGTCAGCTCCCAGTAGGGAGTCACGCTCATCCCAGGATCCGCCATGCCGGGCTCCCTCGTCCCCCGAACGATGCGATGTGGACGTATCGTCCTGCGCCGGGGCAGAGTTGGCCATACAACGCGGGTCACTTGTAGAGCAGATATTCCTTTCGAATACTGCGGAAAGCCGCCAGCTCGTCCTGCCAGGCGGCGACCACGTCGTCCGTGCGGGCCCCCGCGTCGATCATCGTCCGCACCAGGGTGGAGCCGGTGAGCTTGTCGATCCAGTTGTCCGACCGCCAGGCGAAGCCGTCCCAGACCTTCCGCGCGGTCACCAGCAGGGCGATCCCGGTGCGTACGGGGTCGTAGGCGGCCCGGTCCTGTACATGGATCTGCACGCCCCCGACGGTCCTGCCCTGGAACTTGGAGAACGTGGGCGCGAAGTACGCCTCCCGGAACCGCACACCCGGCAGCCCCAGTTCGTTGACCGCGGCGGCCCAGCGCCCGTCGACGTCCTCGGCACCGAGGAGTTCGAAGGGCCGGGTCGTGCCGCGCCCCTCGGAGAGGTTGGTGCCCTCGAACATGCAGGTGCCCGAGTACACCAGCGCGGTGTCCGGGGTCGGCATGTTCGGGCTCGGCGGCACCCAGGGCAGGCCGGAGGCGTCGTAGAACCGCGTGCGCTTCCACCCCGTCATCAGGACGGTCTCCAGCGGGACCGGCGTGCTCAGGAACTCCCCGTTGAACAGCCGGGCCAGCTCGGCGACCGTCATGCCGTGCGCCTGCGCGATGGGCCCGCGGCCGACGAAGCTGGCGAACTCCTTGTGCAGGACGGGGCCCTGGGCCGAGCGGCCGGTGACCGGGTTCGGGCGGTCGAGCACGACGAACCTCTTGCCCGCGAGCTGGGCCGCCTCCATGCAGTCGTACAGGGTCCAGATGTACGTGTAGAAGCGGGCGCCCACGTCCTGGATGTCGAAGACGATCGTGCCGACGCCGGAGGCGGTGAAGATGTCCGCCAGCGGGCGGCCGCTCTTCAGGTACGTGTCGTAGACCGGCAGGCCGGTCGCCGGGTCGTCGTAGCGGCCCTCGGAGCCGCCGGCCTGCGCGGTGCCGCGGAAGCCGTGCTCGGGGCCGAAGACCGCGGTGAGTTCGCAGCGGGGGTCGGCGTGCATGACGTCGACGATGTGGCTGGCGTCTCTCGTGATGCCCGTGGGGTTGGTGACGACGCCGACTTTCTGGCCGGCCAGGAGGGCGTATCCGTCGGCTGCGAGTCTTTCGAAGCCGGTGTGCAGTTGTTCGCGCTGTTGGGGTGTGACAGGAACGGCTGCCATCGTGGCCGATGCGAGAAGGCTTCGTCTGGACAGGCGCATAGGGTGACCTCCGATGTGTGGAAGGTGCGGGCCGTATGTGGTTGCTCGCGCCCGCGCGGCGGAGCCGCAAATCGATACAGCCCCGCGCCCCTTAGGTTGTTGCAGTCACCCTTTCCTTTACACATACCGACTGGTTAGTCTGGCGATCGCCGAGCCGAATCTCACCGTGCCGAAGGAGACCGATGGTGGAAGCCGTGCAGGATGCCGGAGTGGTCGTCACCGGGGCCGGCGGGGGGATCGGGGCCGCGTTGGCCCGCAGGTTCGCGGCCGAAGGTGCCCGGGTCGTCGTCAATGATCTGGACGCCGGGAAGGCCGAGGCGGTGGCTGAGGAGATCGGGGGGATCGCCGTGCCGGGCGACGCCTCCGCGATCGTCGGCGACGCCCGTGACGCGCTCGGCGGTGCCGTGGACGTCTTCTGCGCCAACGCCGGCGTCGCCTTCGAGGACGCGGGTGCTGGTGAATCTTTCGACGAGAAGGCTTGGGCGCTGTCCTGGGACGTCAACGTGATGGCCCACGTCCGGGCGGCCCACGCGCTGCTGCCGGACTGGCTGGAGCGCGGGCGCGGACGGTTCGTCTCCACCGTGTCGGCCGCCGGACTCCTCACCATGATCGGCGCCCCCTCCTACGCCGTCACCAAGCACGGCGCGCTGGCCTTCGCCGAGTGGCTGTCGCTCACCTACGGTCACCGGGGCGTCAAGGTCCACGCCATCTGCCCGCAGGGCGTCCGCACCGACATGCTGGCCGCCACCGGCAGCGCGGGCGACCTGGTGCTGCAGCCGACCGCGATCGAACCGGAGGCGGTCGCCGAGGCGCTGTTCCAGGGCATCGCGGAGGACCGCTTCCTGATCCTGCCGCACCCCGAGGTCGCCGAGTACTACCGGGCGCGGGCCGCCACCCCCGACCGCTGGCTCGCCGGCATGAACCACATCCAGCAGAAGTGGGAGGCCACCCGGTGAGCGCCTCGCCGTACGCGGCACGCCCCTGGCTGGCCCTGCTCAACGAGGTCCAGCGCGGGCCGGTCGACCCCGCCGACTCGCTCGTGCACGCCCTGCGCGCGGCCGTGGCCGACGCCCCCGACCGGACCTTCCTCGCCTACTTCGACGCCCGGCTGAGCTACCGCGAGGTCGACGAGCTGAGCGACTCCGTGGCCGCCCACCTCGCCGGGCGCGGTCTGGAGCGCGGCGACCGGGTCGCCGTCCTGCTGCAGAACTCCCCGCACTTCGTCCTGGCCGTCCTCGGCGCCTGGAAGGCGGGCGCGACCGTGGTGCCCGTCAACCCCATGTACAAGACGGCCGAGGTCGCCCATGTGCTGCGGGACGGCGAGGTCGCCGCGCTGATCTGCTCCGACCGGGCCTGGGAGTCGTACCTGCGGGACACGGCCGCCGACTCGCCGGTGCGGATCGTGCTCACCGGGTGCGAGCTGGACTTCCAGACGCGCCACGACGCGCGCGTACTCACCTTCGAGCGGCTGCCCCAGGCCCCGGACGCCGACGACCTCGTGGCCGTCGCCCGGCAGGGTGGCACGGCGCCCGAGGGCCGCGACCCGGGCCCCGGCGACATCGCGCTGATCAGCTACACCTCGGGCACCAGCGGCACCCCGAAGGGCGCCACCAACACGCACGGCAACATCATGCACAACGCCGAGCGGCAGCGGACCGGGCTCGCCCTGCCGGAGGCACCCGTCTACTTCGCGCTCGCGCCGCTGTTCCACATCACCGGGATGGTCAGCGAACTCGCGTCCTGCCTCACCAGCGCGGGCACGCTGGTGCTCGCCTACCGCTTCGAGCCGGGCGTCGTCCTGGACGCGTTCGCCGAGCACCGTCCGCACTACACCGTCGGCCCGTCCACCGCCTACATGGCGCTGGCCGCCCACCCGGACGTCACCGCGGAGCACTTCACCTCCTTCGTGGGCATCGCCTCGGGCGGTGCCCCCGTGCCGCCCGCCCTGGTGGAGAAGTTCCGCGCCCAGTGCGGCAAGTACATCCGCACCGGCTACGGGCTGACCGAGTGCAGCGGGGCCGCCGCGGCCGTCCCGCCCGGCCTGGAGTCGCCCGTCGACCCGGCCTCCGGGACGCTCGCCGTGGGCGTGCCCGGCGGCGACACCTTCGTGCGCATCCTGGACGAGCGGGGCGAGGAGGTCCCCTTCGGCGAGCAGGGCGAGATCGTCGTCCGCGGGCCCCAGGTGGTCCCCGGCTACTGGCGGCGCGCCGAGGCCACCGCCGAGACCTTCCCGGACGGGGAGCTGCGCACCGGCGACATCGGCTTCATGGACCCGCAGGGCTGGCTCTACGTCGTCGACCGCAAGAAGGACATGATCAACGCGTCCGGCTTCAAGGTCTGGCCGCGCGAGGTCGAGGACGTCCTCTACACCCATCCGGCGGTGCGCGAGGCCGCCGTCGTGGGCGTCCCCGACGGCTACCGCGGCGAGACCGTGAAGGCCTACATCAGCCTGCGGCCGGGTGCCGACGCGGACCCGGATGAACTTGCGGTGTACTGCAAGGAGAGACTGGCTGCCTACAAGTACCCGCGCCAGGTGGAGATCCTGCCCGACTTGCCGAAGACGACGAGTGGGAAGATCCTCCGTCGGGAACTGCGTTCCCGGGCCCACGACAATCAGCAGTAACGACGGAAAAGGCAGGTGGCGGCAGTGGCCAGGACGACGGACGGAGACGGGACGCCCGTTCCGCAGCGGCTGCTGAACGCCGCCACCCGCCTCTTCGCCGAGCAGGGCTACGACCGCACCTCGGTGCAGGAGATCGTGGAGGCGGCCGGCGTCACCAAGGGGGCGCTGTACCACTACTTCGGCTCCAAGGACGACCTTCTGCACGAGGTGTACGCGCGGGTGCTGCGCGTCCAGCAGGAGCGGCTGGACCACTTCGCCACCATGGACGCGCCGGTGGAGGAGCGGCTCAGGGGCGCGGCCGCGGACGTCGTCGTCACGACGATCGAGAACCTCGACGACGCGTCGATCTTCTTCCGCTCCATGCACCATCTGAGCCCGGAGAAGAACAAGCAGGTGCGCGCCGAGCGCCGGCGCTACCACGAGCAGTTCCGCGCGCTCATCGAGGAGGGCCAGCGCGAGGGCGTCTTCTCCACGGCGACCCCCGCCGACCTGGTCGTGGACTACCACTTCGGCTCGGTCCACCACCTGTCGACCTGGTACCGCCCCGACGGCCCCCTCACCCCCCAGGAGGTCGCCGACCACCTGGCCGACCTGCTGCTGCGGGCGCTGCGTCCGTAGCCTCGTGGGCGTACCTGCACAGACGTACCTGCGCAGACGTACCTGCGCAGACGTACCTGTAAGGGGCGGTCGCCCATGGCGGCCGCCCCTTACACACGCTTCCCTAGAGGTACTTCTTCAGTTCCCGTCGCGCCAGCGACCGCTGGTGCACCTCGTCCGGGCCGTCGGCCAGCATCAGGGTGCGGGCACTCGCGTACAGCTCGGCCAGCGGGAAGTCCTGGCTCACACCGCCCGCGCCGTACAGCTGGATCGCCCGGTCCAGGATGCCGACCACCGTGCGCGGGGTGGCGATCTTGATGGCCTGGATCTCCGTGTGGGCGCCCTTGTTGCCGACGGTGTCCATCAGCCAGGCCGTCTTCAGCACCAGCAGCCGCAGCTGCTCGACGGCGACCCGGGCGTCGGCGATCCAGTTCTGGACGACACCCTGCTGGGCCAGCGTCTTGCCGAAGGCGGTGCGCGAGACGGCCCGCCTGCACATCAGCTCGATCGCGCGCTCGGCCATGCCGATCAGCCGCATGCAGTGGTGGATCCGGCCGGGGCCGAGCCGGGCCTGGGCGATGGCGAAGCCGCCGCCCTCCTCGCCGATGAGGTTCGACACCGGCACGCGCGCCTGGTCGAAGATCACCTCGGCGTGGCCGCCATGGGAGTGGTCCTCGTAACCGAAGACCTGCATGGCGCGCTTGACGGTCACGCCCGGGGTGTCGCGCGGGACCAGGACCATCGACTGCTGGTGCCGGATGTCCGCCCCGTCCGGGTCCGTCTTGCCCATGACGATGAAGATCTTGCAGTCGGGGTTCATCGCCCCGGAGATGTACCACTTGCGGCCGGTGATGACGTACTCGTCTGTGCCATCGGAGGCTCGCTCTATGAGCGTGGTGATGTTCGTGGCGTCGGAGGAGGCCACGTCCGGCTCGGTCATCGCGAACGCCGAGCGGATCTCACCGGCGAGCAGCGGCTCCAGCCACTGCTTCTTCTGCTGCTCGTTGCCGAACTGCGCCAGCACCTCCATGTTCCCGGTGTCGGGCGCAGCGCAGTTCGTCGCCGTGGGCGCGAGGTGCGGGGAGCGGCCGGTGATCTCGGCGAGCGGCGCGTACTGGAGGTTCGTCAGCCCGGCGCCGTACTCGGCGTCCGGCAGGAAGAGGTTCCACAGGCCCTGCCTGCGCGCCTCCGCCTTCAGCTCCTCGACCACGGCCGGGGTGTCCCAGGGCGAGGCAAGCGCGGCCCGCTGCTCCTCCGCCACCGCCTCCGCCGGATAGACGTACTCGTCCATGAAGGCGAGCAGCTTGGCGCGCAGCTCCTCCGTACGCGCGTCGAACGCGAAGTCCATGTCCGGTCAGCCTTCCTGAAGAGTGGTCAGTCCGTGGTCGATGAAGACGGGCACGAGTTCGCCGATGCGGTCGAAGCCGCGCCCGACCGTCTGGCCGAGCGTGTACCGGTAGTGGATGCCCTCCAGGATCACGGCGAGTTTGAACCAGGCGAACGCCGTGTACCAGGAGACGGCGGAGACGTCGCGCCCCGAGCGTGCCGCGTACCGCTCGATCAGCTCCTGCGGGGACGGGTGCCCCGGGGCCTCGGCGGTCGTGGACACCGGCGAGTGGGGCATCCCGAGCGGCTGGCTGTACATCACCAGCAGGCCCAGGTCGGTCAGCGGGTCGCCCAGCGTTGACATCTCCCAGTCGAGGATCGCCTTGATCTTGTCGTCGGATCCGATCAGGACGTTGTCCAGCCGGTAGTCGCCGTGCACGACGGCGGGGGCGGGGGAGGTGGGCAGGGCGCGTCCGAGGGCCGCGTGCAGCTCGTCGATGCCGGCCAGTTCGCGGTTGCGGGAGGCGTCCAGCTGCTTGCCCCAGCGGCGCAGCTGCCGGTCGAGGAAGCCCTCGGGCCGGCCGAAGTCGCCCAGGCCCACCTCGGCGGGGTCCACCGCGTGCAGTTCGACCAGCGTGTCCACCAGTGACAGCACCGCGTTCCGGGTGCGCTCCTCGCCCAGCGGGGCGAGCTGGTCCGCGGTGCGGTACGGGGTGCCCTCGACGAACTCCATGACGTAGAACGGCGCCCCGAGCACCTCCTCGTCCTCGCACAGCAGCACCGGGCGGGGGACCGGCACCTTCGTCGGGTGCAGGGCGCTGATCACCCGGTGCTCGCGCTTCATGTCGTGCGCGGTGGCCAGCACATGGCCGAGTGGCGGGCGCCGGACGACCCACTTCGAGGTGCCGTCGGAGAGCGCGTAGGTGAGGTTCGACCGTCCGCCCTCGATCAGCCGACCGGTCAGCGGGCCGTTCACCAGACCGGGCCGCTCACGGTCGAGCAGGCCGCGCAGCCGGTCGAGATCGAGTCCGGGCGGGTGGTCGGCGCTCATACATCACTCCTACGAACGGGTGAACTGGACCCGACTTATGATGCCGACCGGTCGGTATGCCGTCCAGTGCATACGCCGAACGTGGCGAGAAACGTGACCGGAGCCACGATAGGCCGACGGCTCCCCGCGTGCTGCCCGGGGAGCCGTCGGCCCTTCTATCGCAGGGGTCAGTGGTCGTCCCAGTGGTCCCCGTGCTCGGCGTGCCGGTGTCCGTCGTGCAGGTAGTCGACGTGGTCGCCGTGCTGCACCTGGGCGTGCCCGCACTCCTCGTGGTGCACGTGCTCGTGGCCCTCGTGCGGGGTGTGGCCGGCCGGTTCGCACTCGTCCCAGTGGCCGCCGTGCTCGCGGTGCAGATGGCCGTCGTGTGCGTAGTCGAGGTGGTCGAGGTGCTGGACGGCGGTGTGCCCGCAGCCCGGGCCGTGGCTGTGGGTGCCGTGCTCGGTGTGTTCCTGGTGGAGCGTGGTCATGTGTTCACCTTCGAGGGGTACGGAACGGTGGCGACCGACAGGCTACGCGCGCAAACGGGACATATCGGGGCATACCGGTTGCGTGGCGCACGAGTACCCCGGAAGGTCGAGGGCATGAAGGGCATCAGCTACAGCCGCTACGGCGGACCCGAGGTGCTGGAGTACGGGGAGGTCCGCGACCCGAAGGTCGGCCCCGACCAGGTGCTGGTCAAGGTGCGCGCGGCAGCGGTCAACCCGGTCGACTGGAAGTGTCGCGAGGGCTACCTCGACCCCGTCCTGGACGCCGTCTTCCCGGTCGTCCCGGGCTGGGACGTGAGCGGTGTGGTGGTGCAGCCCGGAGTCGCCGTCACGGAGTTCTCCGTCGGCGACGAGGTGATCGGCTACGTCCGCGAGGACTTCCTGTCCCGGGGCACCTTCGCCGAGTACGTCGCCGCGCCCGTGCGCACCCTGGCCCGCAAGCCGCGCAACCTGTCCTTCGAGGAGGCCGCGGGACTGCCGCTGGCCGGGCTCACCGCCTACCAGGTCCTGGTGAAGACGCTGGAGATCAAGCGCGGTGAGACCGTGCTGGTGCACGCGGCGGCCGGCGGGGTCGGCTCGCTGGCCGTCCAGATCGGCGCCCACGTGGGCGCCCGGATGATCGGCACGGCGAGCGAGCGCAACCACGACTTCGTACGCAGCCTCGGCGGCGAGCCGGTCACCTACGGCGAGGGCCTGGCCGAACGGGTGCGCGGAATGGCTCCCGAGGGCGTGGACGCGGTCTTCGACACCGTCGGCGGTGACACGCTGAAGGTCTCCGCCAACCTGCTCGCCCCCGAGGGCCGGCTCGCGTCCATCGCCGACGCCGAGGTGCTGAGCTACGGCGGCCGGTACTGCTTCGTCCGCCCCGACGCCGCGGACCTGGCCCGCCTGACCGAGCTGGCGGAGCAGGGGGCCGTGTCCGTGCACGTCCAGGAGGCCCTGCCGCTGGAGCGGACGGCGGACGCGCACCGGCTGAGCCAGGAGGGGCGCACCCGGGGCAAGATCGTGGTCACGGTGGACTGGGAGGCCGAGGAGGGCACCGACTAGACCCGGCAGGGGAAGGCGCCGTCTGGACCGGCAGGGGGAGGCACCGCCTGGACCGGCAGGGGGAGGCACCGCCTAGAACACGAGTACGGCCGCGCACGCGGCCATCGCCACCGTGCACAGCACCGCCGCCGTCGCGTGCCGGGGTGTCAGCGCGGCCGGGTGCGGGCCGGCCGCGAGCGCGCGGATCCGGTGGTGGGCCACCCACAGGAAGCCCAGCCAGAGGGCGCAGCACAGGGCGCCCAGGACGACACCGACGGCCGTGGGTCCGCCGTGCAGCGCGGTCCGCACGGCGAGTACGGCGGCCACGGTGCTCGACAGCGTCGTACGCCGCCAGGCCAGCCGGGTGCGCTCCGGCTGCAGCCCGGGATCCCGGGCCTCGGTGCTCACCCTTCCCATCCGACCAGCACCACCACGACCATCGCGACCGCCACCACCGCGACCACCAGGCTCAGCATCGCCGGGAAGCGGGACGCCGGAAGATCCTCGCCCCGCCGCATCGCCCGCTCGCAGGCCACCCAGTGGTTCACCGCACGCAGCGAGCACAGCAGACCGGCGCCGAGCAGCGCGAGCGCCAGGCCGACCCGCGACGCCCAGCGCAGGTCCGGCAGGAACTGGTCCACCGCGAAACCGCCGCCGATCAGCGCGAGCGCGGTGCGCAGCCAGGCCAGGAACGTGCGCTCGTTGGCCAGCGAGAACCGGTAGTCGGGTGTGCTGCCCTCCTCGCGCACCTGTTCCGGGGCGAACCAGAGCCGGACGTTCCGTACGAATTCGATCACGCGCAGGACCCTACCGGGGCCTCAACGGGCGGCACGAAACGCCCTCAGGCGCTCGTACGCCGCCAGACCGTCCGGCACCCACTCCCAGTCGCCGAGCCGCTGCTCGACCTCGTCCTCGGGCAGGAAGTCGTGCCACTGGACCTCCTCCGCCTGGGGCTGTACCGGAAGGTCGCACCGCACCTCGTACACCGCCGACCACCAGCTGTTCCCGGCCCCGTCGTCGTAGAGGAACTTGAACAGGAAGGCCGGCCGGGGCAGGCCGGTCACGCCCAGCTCCTCCTCCGCCTCCCGCAGCGCCGCCTCGTCGTAGGACTCGCCGGCGCCCACGACCCCGCCGACGAACATGTCGTAGAGGGCCGGGAACACCAGCTTGGTCGCGGTGCGCCGGTGGACGAAGAGCCGCCCGGCCGCGTCCCGGGCCTGGATGAACACGCACCGGTGGCGCAGGCCCCGGGCGTACGCCTCGCCGCGCGCGACCTGGGCGACGACGCGGTCGTGCTCGTCGACGATGTCGAGGATCTCGTCAGCAGGGTTCATGCCCGTATCCAAGCAGGGCCCCGCGCGGCCGGCTCAGCGTGCCGTCAGGTCCCTCGCGCGCTCCGCCTGCGTGCCGCACGGCATCGCCGGGTGCAGCCCGAGCAGCACGATGCCCGCGACGATCGCCGCGAGCCCCGCGGCCTCCCAGGCCAGCGCCCCGGTGTCGGTGTGCAGCCGGTCGCCGAGGAAGCCCACCCCGCACAGGATGCCGGCGAGCGGCTGGGCCGCGGTGAGCGCGGGCAGCGACATGCGCAGCGGGGCCGTCTCGAAGGCGCTCTGCACCAGGACGAGACCGGTGATGCCCAGCGCGAGCACGCCGTACGGCTGCCAGCTGGTGAGCAGTTCCGTGAAGCCGCCCTCGGAGAAGCGGGTGCCGCTCACCCGGGTCAGCGCGTCCTGCACGCCGTACAGCAGCCCGGCGGCGGTCGCCAGCAGCACCGGGCCCCAGCTCAGCCGGGACCGCTTGGCGTACGTCGTGAGCACCATGGCCGCGCCGAGCATCGCGCCGATGATCAGCCAGTGCCGCACCGGGTCGGCGACCGCGCTGCCACCGCGCGGCTCGCCCGCCATGATGAACGCGCTCACGCCGCCCGCGAGCAGCGCGAGGCCGGTCCAGCCCTGACGGCCCAGGGACTGTCTGGTCTGGTGGCGGGAGAGGGCGAGCGCGAACAGCAGGTTCGTGGCGAGCAGCGGCTCGACGAGCGAGATCTCACCCTTGCCGAGCGCGACGGCACCCAGCGCCATGCCGGCCGTCATCAGGCCGATGCCGCCGAGCCAGCGCGGCACCCGCATCAGGTCGAGCAGCAGCCGGAACGACAGGAAGTCGCCGAGCGGTGCCTTCTGGGCGGCGTTCTGCTGGAGCACGAATCCGAAACCGACACAGCCGGCCGCGCTCACGGCGAGGAAGAGAACCAGAACCGACACGCTGCGTACCTCGATCATCCGGCCGGACCACGGACGCGTAGTGGCCGACTGTAGCGCTCCCGGGGCCGCATCGCCCCGGAGAGACCCGGAACAGTCCGGCCATGGTCGGCCGCGCGGACGCGCGGCGCCATGGCGTACGCCACAGAAGCCCGTCCCCACCTCGCCTCTGTGGTACGGCAAACAGGGCGTCTGCACGTCAAGTGCCTTGCCCCGCAAGATGGTTGAAGTGAGCACCAACCCGGGTTCCGCTTGACGCAAACCTTGGCTGGGGGTTTGCTGTGCGTGATCGGTCGATGGCAGCCCGAGAAACAGGAAGTCCTGCGGTGACCCCACTCCCGCCTCTGCTCGGCGCTCGCCGGGCCCCCACGGACCAGTCCGGCGACACCGCCCCGGACGACTCCGGCGTCTTACCGGATGCCTTCGACGACGCGCTCGGCGACGCCGAACTCCTCGCCGCCCGGGCCGCGCTGGCCCAGGGCCGCTGGCAGGTCGCCCGGTCGTTGCTGCTGCACACCGGCGACGACTGGGACCGGCGGGGGCACCGGGCCACCGTGCTCGCCGCGGAGCCCTACGCCGCCGCCTGGTCGCACGAGTGGCTGCTCGCCGAGCCCGGCTCAGCCGACGCCGCCACCCTGCACGCCCTCGCCCTGGTCCAGCGCACCCTGCGCGGCAAGGACGACGCCGACCGGGCCCGCGAGGCCTGCCACACCGCCGCCACGCTCGCCCCCGCCGACCCCACCCCCTGGCTCGGCCTGCTCCAGCTGGCCCGCACCCAGGGCCCGGAGCACGAGGTGCTGCGCACCTTCGCCCAACTGCGCGAGCGGCATCCCGAGCACCACCACGGACACCACCTGCTGGTCGCCCGGCTCGCCGAGCGGCCCCAGGGCGGCCGGGCCGAGTCCCACGAGGTGTACGACCTCGCCGAGCTGGCCGCCGCCGAGGCCCCTGCCGACTCCCCGCTGGCCGTCCTGCCGGTGGTCGCGTACGCCGAGCGCTACCGGGTCCTGGCCGCCACCGGGCCGACCCCCGGCGACCCGGTCGGCTCCGGGCACTGGTCGGGCCCCCGGGCCCGCCGGATCCTGCGCGCGGCCTTCGACTGGTGGCTGGAGTGGGAGCACGACGACCACCCCCGCCGCCACATCGACCTCAACCACCTGGCGTTCGCCATGTCCTCGGCCGGCCGCCCGGCCGAGGCCGCGGCCCTCTTCCAGCGCATCGGCCGGCACGCCACCCGGGCCCCCTGGTCCTACCCGCACCGCGACGCCTGGCAGGCCTTCCGCACCGCCCGCTCCCGCGCACTCGGCAGACCGTTACCCGAGGCGTCGTTTCCCGAGCCGTAGGTGAGAAGTGATTACGGAAGTCTGACCTGTGGCCCGACTCCCTGGCCCGAGAGAGGCCGGAAGTGCTCGAATGACTACGTGAACTCTGAACCAGCCGAGGAACCGGAGGGCAGGCCGATCGGCCGCCGTGTCTTCCTCGGCACCCTCGGCCTGGGCGCCCTCGGCGTCGCCGCCGCTCCGGTGCTGCAACGCGGCCTGGAGGGCTTCCTCGGCACCGTCTCCGGCAAGGACCCCACGGGCCTGACCGGCCTGCTGCCCAACGGCGGCGGCTTCCGCTACTACTCGGTCGCCGCGTCCGTCCCGCACAAGAGCCCCGCCGACTACCGGCTCACCGTCGACGGCCTGGTCGACCACCCGCACACCTACACCCTCGCCGAGCTGCGTGCCCTGCC
Organism: Streptomyces sp. NPDC001816; assembly: GCF_042892235.1. Taxonomy (NCBI): domain Bacteria; kingdom Bacillati; phylum Actinomycetota; class Actinomycetes; order Kitasatosporales; family Streptomycetaceae; genus Streptomyces; species Streptomyces sp. NPDC001816. The sequence goes on along the minus strand of NZ_JBIATY010000017.1, from coordinate 50,158 downwards.
GCAGACCCGGCTGGTCAAGGACGTCCAGTGCGTCACCGGCTGGCGGGTCCCGGGCACCCCCTTCGAGGGCGTACGCCTCTCCCACCTGCTGGACGCCGCAGGCGTCCGGGCCTCCGGCAAGGCCATCCGCTTCACCTGCTTCGACGGCACCTACACCGAGAGCCTCACCCTCGCCCAGGCCCGCCGCCCGGACGTCCTGGTCGCCCTGCGCATGCAGGACAAGGACATCGGCCACGACCACGGCGGCCCGGCCCGGCTCTACGTCGCCCCCATGTACTTCTACAAGTCGGCCAAATGGCTCTCCGGCATCACCGTGACCGACGAGGTCCGGCCCGGTTACTGGGAGAACCTCGGCTACGACGTCGACGCCTGGGTCGGCCGCTCGAACGGACGGACCGATGAGCCTACGAGCTGAGACCCCGGCCCCGACGAACGCGCGCGTCCACCGCTTCAGCCGGGCCGAACGGTGGGTGCACCGCACCACGGCCGCCCTGATGGGCGTGTGCGTGGTGACCGCGGCCTGCCTCTACATCCCGCAGCTGGCCGTGCTCGTCGGGCGCCGCGCACTGGTCGTACGCATCCACGAGTGCGCCGGGCTGGCCCTGCCCGTCCCGGTCCTGCTCGGCCTGGCCTCCCGGGCCTTCCGCACCGACCTGCGCTTCCTCAACCGCTTCGGCCCCCACGACCGCGTGTGGCTGCGCGCCGTGCTCGTGCGCGACAAGCGCCACTCCTCGCGCCCGGCGGGCAAGTTCAACGCGGGCCAGAAGGTCTACGCCGCCTGGATCGCCGGGGCCACCCTGGTCATGCTCGGCACCGGCCTGATGATGTGGTTCACCCACCTCACCCCGCTGATGTGGCGCACCTCGGCGACCTTCGTCCACGACTGGCTGGCGCTGACCATCGGCGTGGTCCTGGCCGGCCACATCGGCATGGCACTGGCGGACCCGGAGGCACGCCGGGGACTGCGGACGGGGTCGGTGAGCAGGGAGTGGGCCAAGCGGGAGCACCCCTTGTGGCGTCCCTGAGGACGCGGCGAGCGGTCTCTTCCTAGACTTGAAGGGTGGCCCGGCGCAATGAAGAGGTCGAGGCGCTCCTGCAGGAGTACGCGGACCTCATCGCGATCACGGGAGGCGACGCCTTCAAGGCGCGCGCCTACGAGAAGGCCGCGCGTGCCATCGGCGGCCATCCCACGGACATCTCCCAGCTGGACGCCGACGGCTTGAAGGAGATCCCGAACGTGGGTAAGTCGATCGCCGAGAAGGTGATCGAGTACCTGCGCACCGGCAAGATGGCCGTGGTCGAGGAGCGTCGGGCGAAGATCCCCGCCGGCGTGCGGGCACTGATCACGATCCCCACGCTCGGTCCGAAGAAGGCACTGCGGCTCTACGAGGACCTGCACATCTCCTCGGTCGACGAACTGGCCGCGGCCATCGAGGCGGACGCGCTGGCCGACCTGAAGGGGTTCGGCGAGAAGACGCAGGAGAACCTCCGGCACGGCATCGAGCTGATGCAGCGCGCGGGCGGGCGGATCCCGCTGTCCCTCGCGCTGGAGACCGCCGAGGAGATCGTCGCCGAGCTGTCCGCGGTGACCGGCTGCAAGCGCTGCACCTACGCCGGGTCCGTGCGCCGGATGAGGGAGACCATCGGGGACCTTGACGTGCTCGTGGCGGCGAAACGGTCCGCCCCCTTCATGGAGGCCTTGTGTGCCCTGCCGTCCACCGCCGAGGTCATCGCCCAGGGCACGAAGAAGACGTCGATCCGCACCGGCAAGGGCCTCCAGGTCGACCTGCGGGTGCTGCCGCCAGACTCATGGGGCGCCGGACTGCAGTACTTCACCGGCTCCAAGGCGCACAACATCCGCACCCGCACCATCGCCGTCCACCAGGGGCTGAAGCTGTCCGAGTACGGCCTGTTCGACGCGGAGAGCGACGAATCGCTCGCCTCCCGCACGGAGGAGGAGGTGTACGACCGGCTCGGCCTGCCCTGGATCCCGCCCACGCTGCGCGAGGACCGGGGAGAGATCGAAGCGGCCCTGCATGGCGAGCTGCCCGAGGTCCTGAGCGAGCGTGACATCCGCGGCGACCTGCACACCCACACGGACCTCACCGACGGCCTCGCACCGCTGGAGACGATGCTGGAGGCCGCCGCCGCACGCGGCTACGCCTACTACGCGGTCACCGACCACGCGCCCAACCTGTACATGCAGCGCATGACCGACGAGAAGATCCTCGCCCAGCGGGAGCAACTGCGAGAACTGGACGGCACGTTGGGCAGGATGAGACTCCTGCACGGTACGGAGCTGAACATCGGCCCCGACGGCGACGTGGACTGGCCGGACGACTTCCTGGCCGGCTTCGACCTGTGCGTGGCCTCCCTGCACTCGCACTTCGACCTGGACCGGGGGGCGATGACCCGGCGGCTCCTGCGGGCCTGCGAGAACCCGTACGTGAACGTCATCGGCCACCCGACCACCCGGCTCATCGGCAAACGGCCGGGCGTCGACGCCGACTGGGACGAGGTGTTCGCCGCCTGCGCCCGCCACGGCACCGCGCTGGAGGTCAACGCCCAGCCGGACCGGCTGGACCTGCGTGACGAGGACATCCTGCGGGCCCGGGAGCACGGGGTGAAGTTCGCCGTGAACACCGACGCCCACTCCGTCCTCCACCTCGACCAACTGCGCTACGGCGTCGCCACCGCACAGCGCGGCTGGCTCACCAAGGACGACGTGATCAACACCTGGCCCCTGACCCGCCTGCGCAAGTTCCTGCGCAAGGCCGGGCGGAGCTGAACTCCCGTTTCACCGCAGGGCCCGCACCGTGAGTGTGCCGTCGTCCCCCAGCTCGACCCGGGTGCCGAAGTCATGGCTGCACCGGTCGAGGGTGGCGCGCAGCCAGGCGGTGTCCTCGGCCGACGCGTGCTCCAGGCGCATCCGGCGGGCCTGGAGCGGCACCATCCGCAGGCCGGTCAGCCGGCCTGTACCGGGTTCGAGCGAGGCCAGGTACAGCAGCCGCAGGTCGTCCCGGTAACGCTCGTAGCCGCCGATGCCCTCGTAGTCGTCGACCAGGTCGCCGCAGCCGTACAGCACAAGTCGGTCGCGGTACACCTCCACCGGGCGCGGGTGGTGCGAGGAGTGGCCGTGGACGACGTCCACCCCGGCGTCGACGAGCGCGTGGGCGAAGCGGACCTCGGCGTGCGAGACGCCGTAGCCCCAGTTGGAGCCCCAGTGGACGGAGGCGACCACGATGTCGTCCGGGCGGCCGGCCTGTCGCAGCCGGTCGGCGAAGGCGGCCGCGGCGTCCTCGGTCGGCGCGGCGACCAGGGCCACCCCGGACCGCTCGGCACCGGCGGCCCAGCCGTGCGGGATGCCGCTGGACGGCATCCCGAAGGAGAAGACCAGCACACGTCCGCCCGCCTGCAGCGGTACGGCCGCCGGACGCCAGGCCGCGTCCTCGTCCCGGCCGGCACCCGCGATGCGCAGCCCGGCCGCCGCAAGGGAGTCCAGCGTCTCCAGGAGGCCCTGCATCCCGAAGTCGAGCACGTGGTTGTTGGCGAGCACACAGACGTCGGGCCGCGCCGCGGCGAGAGCGGGCAGGTTGGCCGGGTTCATCCGGTAGTGGACTCCCTTGCCCGGCGCGAAGCGGCCGTCCTCGGTGACCGCCGTCTCCAGATTGATCACCCGCACGTCGGGCGCGGCACGCTCCAGCACCGGCAGCGCCTCGCCCCAGGGCCAGGCGGGGGCCACCGGCTGCGGTACCGGACCGTTTGCCGCCTCCGCCAGGGCGACGTAGTCGCGGGCGTCGTGCAGGTAGCCCTCCCGAAGGGCGGGGTCACCGGGGTGCGGGAGGATCTGGTCGACGCCCCGGCCGAGCATGACGTCACCGGCGAGGAACAGGGTGACGAGCCCCTCGGGCATGATCCCCACCTACACGTGCGCGGGTGCCATGTGGTCGGTGAACCAGTCGCGGGCCAGCTCGGTCACCCGCTCCAGGGTGCCGGGCTCCTCGAACAGATGCGTGGCGCCGGGGACCACCTCAAGCCGGTTCTCGCACCGCAGTTGCGCCTGTGCCTCCTGGTTGAGCCCGAGCACCTGGATGTCGGCCCCGCCCACGATGAGCAGCGTGGGCGCCGTCACCTCGGGCAGCCGCGGCCCGGCGAGGTCGGGCCGGCCACCGCGGGAGACGACCGCGGCGGGGCGCGCCGACGGTTCGGCGGCCGCCCACAGGGCGGCGGCCGCGCCGGTGCTGGCGCCGAAGTAGCCGACGGCGAGCCCTTCGACGTCGGGTTCCTCGCGCAGCCATCCGGTGGCGCCGGCCAGCCGCCCGGCCAGCAGCCCGATGTCGAACACGTTGGCCCGGTCGCGCTCCTCGGCCTCGGTGAGCAGGTCGAACAGAAGGGTGCCGAGGCCGGCCCGGTTCAGTCCCTCGGCCACGAACCGGTTGCGCGGGCTGTGTCGGCTGCTGCCGCTGCCGTGGGCGAAGGCGACGACCCCGGTCGCGCCCTCGGGCAGGGTGAGCCGCCCGCGCAGCCGTACGGCACCGGCCGCCACCTCCACCTCGCGGTCCTCGGCGCCGGTGCCGGCGAACCGGTCGTGCCGCCTGGCCGCCTGCCGCAGACAGGCCGTGACCTCGTCGTCGTCGGTCTGGGCGAAGTCGACGTAGAACTGGCCGATCGCGAGGAAGTCGTCCGGGGTGTCCAGGCTGACCAGTTCGTCGGCGTCCCCGCCGAGCCGCCGGGCGAAGTCCCGTGGCGCCACGGGGACCGCCAGCACGATCCGCGCCGCGCCCCGGGCCCGGGCGATCTGGCAGGCCGCCCGCGCGGTCGAGCCGGTGGCCACACCGTCGTCGACGACCACGGCGGTCCGGCCCGCGACGGCGACGGGCGTGCGGTCGCCCCGGTAGCGGGCGGCCCGCTGTGCGAGCACCTCGCGCTCGTGTCTCTCGACCCGTTCCAGTGCCGCCGGGCCGACGCCGGTGAGGCGCAGCACCTCGTCGTTGATCACCCGTACGCCGCCCTCGCCGATCGCGCCCATGCCCAGCTCCGGCTGGTCGGGCACGCCCAGCTTGCGCACCAGGCAGACGTCCAGGGGGGCGTCGAGCGCCTCGGCGACCGCCGCGCCGACCGGCACCCCGCCGCGCGGCAGTCCCAGCACCACGACGTCCTGACCCCTCAGGTACTCGAGACGGGCGCCCAGCAGCCGCCCCGCCTCGACTCGGTCGGTGAAGAGCACGGCACAGCTCCGTCATCCCTGGGTCGGCCAGAGGGGCGCGGGAGTGTCGATCTCGATCGCGCCCATCTCCTTCATGTCGCCCGCGGCCGCGCGCAGCAGCAGGCGGCCCATGGCGATCAGCGCACGTCCGGCCGCGAGTTCGTCACCGATCTCGGGCACCGCCGTGTCGTAGGGGCTCCTGCGGGCCTCCGCGTGGCTCTCCAGGACGTTGTCCCCGGTGTCCAGGATGATCCGGGCCGTGGTGTCCGGGTCGTGTTCGGACAGGTACAGGTTCAGCCGCCATTCCTTGACGGACGGAGGACGGTTGCTCACGGGTCGAGTCATCGTCCGTCTCTCCTCACTGCGCTGCGAGGCAACGGGACGCACCGGCGCGTCTCCTCTTCCACTGTGCACCGCACCGGCGGCGGGCGCCTCCCCGGTCACGGGCAGAATGTGGGCCATGACCACGCGCACCTGCCCCTGCGGCCGACCCGAGTCCTACGACGCCTGCTGCGGCCGCTTCCACTCGGGGTCCGCCGCCGCGCCGACCGCCGAGGCGCTGATGCGGTCGCGGTACAGCGCGTTCGTGAAGGGGGACACGGGGTACCTGCTGCGGACCTGGCATCCCCGGACCCGGCCGGAACGGCTGGACCTGGACCCGGGCATGAAGTGGACGGGGCTGGAGATCCTCGGCAGCACCGACGGGTCCGCCTTCCACACCACCGGCACGGTGACGTTCCGCGCCTCCTACCGCGGCGGCTCACTGCACGAGCGCAGCCGGTTCGAGCGGGTGGACGGGGCGTGGGTGTACGTCGACGGGGACTTCCTCGACTAGGGCGCCAGGATGTCGAGTTCCTGGAGGGCGCCCACGGTGATCTCGCGGGTCAGCTGTTCGGCGCGGGCGGCGTCGCCCGCGCGCACCGCCTCCGCGACCTGCACATGCAGGGTCACGGCAGCCGGGTCGGGGTCCTCGAACATCACCTCGTGATGGGTGCGCCCCGCCAGCACCTCCGCGACGACGTCGCCGAGACGCGCGAACATCTCGTTGCCCGAAGCCGTGAGGATGACCCGGTGGAAGGCGATGTCGTGGACCAGATACGCCTCCAGCCGGTGACCGCGTGAGTTGGACACCATGCCCAGTGCGCACTCGGTGAGTTCTGCGCACTGCTCGGCCGTGGCGTTCTTCGCGGTCAGGCCCGCCGCCACCGGCTCGATCGCCGAGCGCAGCACGGTCAGGGAGCGCAGCTGGTGCGGGCGGTCGGCGCCCGCGAGGCGCCAGCGGATGACCTGCGGGTCGTAGACGTTCCACTCGGCCTTGGGGCGGACCGTCACGCCCACCCGGCGACGGGACTCGACCAGGTGCATGGACTCCAGCACCCGAACCGCCTCGCGCATCACGGAACGTGACACCTCGAAGTGCTGTGCCAGCTCGTCGGTGCGCAGCACGCTGCCCGGCGGGTACTCGCCGGCGGTGATCGCGGGACCGAGGGTGTCCAGTACGCGGCCGTGCAGCCCCCGGCCCGGTGTGCTCATGCACTCAGAGTACGGCGTGGATCACAGAGCCAAAAAGTCAGACTTATATGTCACACACCCTTGAATTCGTCGTACCTAATAGGTTTCAGTGTGGCGACGCCGGACGTCGGCGTCGGATGTCGAGGAAGACAGCGAGGCAGTCATGCGCACCCCCCAGGTCGTCGTCGTGATGGGCGTCGCCGGGACGGGCAAGACCACGATCGGTCCTCTGCTCGCCGCCCGGCTGGGCGTCCCGTACGCCGAGGGCGACGACTTCCACCCCAAGGCCAACATCGACAAGATGTCGGCCGGGATCCCGCTCCAGGACGCCGACAGGTGGCCGTGGCTCGACGCCATCGGTCACTGGGCGCACGGGCGGGCCGGGCTCGGCGGGGTGGTCAGCAGCTCGGCGCTGAAGCGGTCGTACCGGGACCGGCTCCGGGCCGTGGCGCCCGGGATCGTGTTCGTGCACCTCACGGGCGACCGCCGGCTCATCGAGGACCGCATGTCCCACCGGCAGGGTCACTTCATGCCGACCGCCCTGCTGGACTCCCAGTTCGCCACCCTCCAGCCCCTGGAGTCCGACGAACAGGGAGTCGCCGTGGACGTCAGCGGCAGCCCCGAGGAGATCACCGATCGAGCCGTGAAGGCGCTCGACGCGCTCTCCGACACATCCGCGTAGCACCCCACCCCCGTCCCCCGTACCTGCAAGGGAACCCCCGTGACCAGACTCAGCGTCGAGATGCTGGCATCGGACACCGTCCAGCCCATCACCTCGGCCGGCCACGCGCAGCTCGGCATCGCCGTCCTGGCGGGCATCGCCGTCATCGTCCTGCTCATCACCAAGTTCAAGCTCCACGCCTTCCTGGCGCTGACCATCGGCTCGCTGGTCCTCGGGGCCGTCGCCGGGGCACCGCTGGACAAGGCCATCACCAGCTTCACCACCGGGCTCGGCGCCACGGTGGCCGGCGTCGGCGTCCTGATCGCGCTCGGGGCGATCCTGGGCAAGCTCCTCGCCGACTCCGGCGGCGCCGACCAGATCGTCGACACGATCCTCGCCAAGGCGGGCGGACGTGCGATGCCCTGGGCGATGGTGCTGATCGCGTCCGTGGTCGGCCTGCCGCTGTTCTTCGAGGTCGGCATCGTGCTGCTGATCCCGGTCGTGCTGATGGTCGCCAAGCGCGGCAACTACTCCCTGATGCGCATCGGCATCCCGGCGCTGGCCGGTCTGTCCGTGATGCACGGCCTGATCCCGCCGCACCCCGGCCCGCTGGTCGCGATCGACGCGGTCGGCGCCAACCTGGGCGTGACCCTGGCGCTCGGCATCCTCGTCGCCATACCCACGGTGATCATCGCCGGCCCCGTCTTCTCCCGGTTCGCCGCCCGCTGGGTGGACGTCCCGGCCCCAGACCGCATGCTCCCGCAGCGTGCCTCCGAGGAGTTGGAGCGCCGGCCCGGCTTCGGCGCGACGCTCGCCACCATGCTGCTCCCCGTGGTGCTGATGCTGGCCAAGGCCCTGGTGGACATCGTCGTCGACGACCCCACCGACATGACCCAGCGGGTCTTCGACGTCGTCGGCTCCCCGCTGATCGCGCTGCTCGCCGCGGTCATCGTCGGCTTCTTCACACTGGGCCGGGCCGCCGGGTTCGGCAAGGACCGGCTCCAGCAGACGGTCGACAAGGGCCTGATGCCCATCGCGGGCATCCTGCTGATCGTCGGTGCGGGCGGCGGCTTCAAGCAGACGCTGATCGACTCCGGCGTCGGCCAGATGATCCTGGACATCTCCAAGGACTGGTCGATCCCGGCGCTGCTGCTGGCCTGGCTGATCGCGGTGGCGATCCGGCTGGCCACCGGCTCGGCGACGGTGGCGACGATCTCCGCGGCCGGTCTGGTCGCGCCGCTCGCGGCCGACATGTCGACCACCCACACCGCCCTGCTGGTCCTCGCCATCGGCGCCGGCTCGCTCTTCTTCAGCCATGTCAACGACGCCGGCTTCTGGCTGGTGAAGGAGTACTTCGGGCTGAGCGTCGGACAGACCGTCAAGACCTGGTCAGTGATGGAGACGATCATCTCGGTGGTCGCCGGCGGACTGGTCCTGCTGCTGTCCCTGGTGATCTAGGAGCGGTACGGCGATGACGGCCGGGACAGCGCCCCTTCCCCGGAAACCTCCTGGTGAGCCGGGAGATCGAGCTGCGGGGCGCGTTCCGCTTCGACACCGAGTTCGACGAGGCACTGCGCCTGCTGGCGGCCCGCGCGGAGTTCGACGGCCGGCTGATCAGCGCGGTCGTTCCGGTACGGCAGGCCGAGGCGGCGTTCGCCCTGGCCGCCTACCGGAGCCGGTCGTGCAAAGTGCTGCTCGACTTCGAGAGCTAGACGGCCGCCCGCGTGCCCTGCATCGGCAGCGGCGGCAGTGCCGCCCCGTACACCCACGCCTCGAACAGCCCGTCCACCGGCTCGTCCGCGAACCGGGCCACGTGCGCCGTGAACGCCGACGTCGTCACCGAACCGTTCCGGTGCAGCCGCACCCAGCTGCGCACCATGAGGAAGAACGCCTCGTCGCCCAGCGCGCAGCGCACCGCGTGCAGGGTCAGGCCGCCCCGCTCGTAGAGCCGGTCGTCGAACATCGACTTGCGGCCCGGGTCGGCCAGCCGGAGGTCCTGCGGCAGCGTGGACAGCAACCGGTGTGCGGCGGCAGCCAGTTGCTGGGCGCTGCGGCCGCCCGAGCGCTCCGACCACAGCCACTCCGCGTACTTGGCGAAGCCCTCGTTCAGCCAGATGTGCCGCCAGTCGGCGATGGACACGCAGTTGCCGAACCACTGGTGCGCCAGCTCGTGCGCCACCAGCCGCTCCGAACCCCGCGCCCCGTCCACGTGGTTGGAGCCGAACAGCGACAACCCCTGTGCCTCGACGGGCACATCGAGTTCCTCCTCGGTCACCGCGACCGCGTACTCGTCGAACGGGTACGGCCCGAACAGCTCCTGGAACAGCTCCATCATCGCGGGCTGCCGCGCGAAGTCCCGGGAGAACTCGGGCAGCAGCTGCGCCGGGATGTGCCCGTGCTGCGGGATGCCGCCCGGCCCCGGGTCGCCCAGCAGCACCGTCTGGAACTTGCCGATCGCGAGACCCACCAGATAGCTGGACGTGGGCGCGGCCTGCTCGTACACCCAGGTGGTCGTCGAGGCCTTCGTCGTACGGGTCAGCAGGCGCCCGCCCGCGACCACCGCGTACGCCGACGGCGTGGTGACCGAGATCAGGTACGACGCCTTGTCGGCCGGCCGGTCGTTGCACGGGTACCAGGTCGGCGCCCCGATCGGCTGGCTCGCCACCAGCGCCCCGTCCGACAGCTCCTCCCAGCCGATCCCGCCCCAGGGGCTCGACACCGGGCCGGGGTTGCCGGACCAGTGCACCTCGACCGTGAAGGCGGCCCCGGCCCGGACCGGCTTGGCCGGGCGGATGCGCAGCCTGCCGCCACGGTGCGTGTAGTGCGGCTGCCGGCCGTCCACCCGCACCCGGCCGATCTTGAAGTCGGCCAGGTTGAGCTGGAACTCGGTGAGCGCCGTCCGTCCCGCGATGGCGTTGATCCGGGCCGTGCCCGCCAGCCGGTTCGGGCCCGGGCGGTAGTCCAGCGTGAGTTCGTAGCGGTGCACCCGGTAGCGGGAGTCACCGTTGTCCGGGAAGTACGGGTCCGGGCCGACCGACTGCTGAACTGCCACTGCTGTGTCCGCTCCCTGCGCTGTGCCACCACTCCGTGCCGGTGCACCGCTCACCGAGCCCGAAAAGGCTGCGCTCACGGACGCCATGCCTCGATCGGGTTGCCGAGCCAGCGGGTGTCGTCCGGTACGGACTCCGCGGCCATGACGAGCGACGCGGGACCCAGGGTCGTACGGGCCCCGACCGTGCTGCCGGGCAGCACGATCCCGCCAGGACCCAGCGTGGCGCCCTCACGGAGGACCACAGTATCCGTCCGCAAGATCCGGTCGTGGAAGAGGTGAGTCTGCAGGACGCAGCCGCGGTTCACGGTGGCCGCGTCCTCCAGGGTCACCAGGTCCGTCTCCGGCAGCCAGTAGCTCTCCACCCAGACGCCCTTGCCGATGCGGGCGCCGAGCCCGCGCAGCCACGCCGTCATCACCGGGGTCCCCGGCACGGCCCCGGCCAGCCACGGCACGGCCAGCACCTCGACGAACGTGTCCGCCAGCTCGCCCCGCCACACGAAGGAACTCCACAGCGGATGCTCCCCGGCGCGGTGCCGCCCCACCAGCAGCCACTTCGCCACGACGGACGCGAGCGCGGCCGCGGCCCCGGCCGCGAGCAGCACCAGCCCCGACAGCAGCGGCGCCCACGGCCCCAGCGCACACAGCGCCGCCACCGTCAGCACGGCCAGCCCCGCCGAGCAGAACACCGGCACGATCCGGCACAGCTCCACCAGACCGCGCGCCCACAGCAGCCGGGCGGGCGGGTCGTACGTACGGCTCTGATCCCCGCCGGTTGCGCTGCGCGGCAGCTTCACCGGCGGCAGCCCCAGATACGAGGTGCCCTTCTTCGCCTTCTTGGGCGTCGCCGACAGCACGCCGACCAGGCCGCCGTCCGGCACGCTCCGCCCCGGCGCGGTCATCCCGGAGTTCCCGAGGAAGGCCCGCCGCCCGATCTCCGCACGCCCGATCCGCACCCAGCCGCCACCCAGCTCGTACGGCGCGGTCAGCGTGTCGTCGGCCAGGAAGGCCCCGTCGCCGACCGTGGTCAGGCTCGGCAGCGCGAGCACGGTCGACACCTCGGCGCCCCGCCCCACGCGCATTCCCAGCAGCCGCAGCCACACCGGCGTGACCAGCCCGGCGTACAGCGGGAACAGCGTCTCGCGGGACCGGTCCATCAGCTGCGTCACGGTCCACGCCTGCCAGCCGACCCGGCTGTGCGTCGGGTGCGTACCCTCGCGCAGCCCGAGGCTGAGCAGGCGTACGGCGATGAGGATCAGCAGCGCGTACGCCAGCCCGAAGGCCAGTGTGGCCGGGACGAGCGCGAGCGCGGCTTTGCCAAGGGCCTCGGTGAGTCCGGCCCCGGGTGCCACAAAGACACGAGCGACCAGCAGCGCGGCCACACCCGCCGACACCGGCATGGCACTCAGCGCAACGCCCGTCACGCCGTACATGACCCGCCAGTACGTGCCCCGCTGCGGCCGCTCCTTCGGCCAGTTGCGCTTGGCCTTGCCGAGCTTGACCGCGGGCGCGCCCGCCCACCGCTGACCGGTGGGCACCTGCCCGGTCACCGCCGACCCCGGCGCCACCTCGGCCCGCTTGCCGACCCGCGCGCCCGGGAAGAGCATGCTGCGCGTCCCCACGACGGCGTGCGCGCCGACCCGCACCGGACCGACCTCCAATCGGTCACCGTCCAGCCAGTACCCGCTCAGGTCCACCTCGGACTCTACGGCCGCCCCGCGCCCCAGCCGGAGCAGGCCGGTGACCGGCGGCAGCGAGTGCAGGTCCACCTCGGGCCCGATCCGTGCGCCCAGCGCCCGCGCGTACCGCTCCAGCCACGAGCCGGTCAGCGAGGTGGCGCCGCTGAACTCGGCCAGCCGCTCGGCGGTCCACAGCCGCAGATGCACGCTCCCGCCCCGCGGGTACCGCCCGGGCGCAAGGCCCCGCAGCAGCAGCCGCGCCCCGCCCGCCGCGATCGCGATCCGGCCGGGCGGGCTGAAGAACAACAGGGCGCCGGCCGCGAGCAGCCACCAGGGAGCGGTCGGCAGCCAGGCGTAGGCCGGCAGCAGGTTCCCGACGGCGGCCAGGACCACCGTCCAGCGCAGCCCGAGCAGCGTGAGCAGCGGGACGAGCAGCAGGAGCTGGACGGCCTGGGCGCGCACCGGCACCGGAGCGACCGTCCGCTGTGCGCCGTCGTCCTGCGCCGAGGCCTCCAGGCGCCGGGCCAGCTTGCGCAGGGTGGGCTGCTGGTAGATGTCGAGCACGGCGGCGCTCGGGTAGCGGGTGCGCAGCCGGGTGGTGAGCTGGGCGGCGGCCAGGCTGCCGCCGCCGATCGCGAAGAAGTCGTCGGAGGCGCTGGTCACCGGGATGCCCAGCACCTCGGCCCACTGCTCGGCGAGCCAGGCCTCGGTGCCGTACAGATCGGCCTTGGGGGTCTCCACGCCCTCCAGCGGCCACGGCAGGGCGTTCCGGTCCACCTTTCCGGACGTCCGGGTCGGCAGCTCGGCGACGGGCGCGAGCAGCGGCACCAGCGCGGCGGGCAGCTCCGCGCGCAGCTTCTCGACGGCGGCCGCCTGGTCCCAGCCGTCCTGGGTGACGACGTACCCGACGAGGAGCTGGTTGCCGCTACGGGCGGTGCGCACCGCGGCGGCGGCCCCCGCGACACCGGGCAGCGCCTGCAGCGCGGCGTCCACCTCGCCCAGCTCGATCCGCCGCCCGCCGAGCTTGATCTGCTCGTCGGCCCGCCCCAGGAAGATCAGTCCCTCGGGCTCGGCCTTGACCAGGTCACCACTGCGATACGCCCGCTCCCAGCCCAGCGACTCCAGCGGCGCATACTTCTCCGCGTCCTTCTCGGGATCGAGATACCGCGCGAGCCCGACCCCGCCGATCACGAGCTGCCCACTGCCCCCCAGGGGCACGGGCTCCCCGCTCTCGTCGACGACGGCCAGCTCCCACCCGTTCAGCGGCAGCCCGATCCGCACCGGCTCCTCACCCGTGAGCAGCGCCGCGCAAGCCACGACGGTCGCCTCGGTCGGCCCGTAGGTGTTCCACACCTCGCGCCCCTCGGTGACCAGCCGCTGCGCCAGCTCGGGCGGGCAGGCCTCGCCGCCGAAGATCAGCAGCCGTACGTCGTTCAGGGTCTCGGGCTCCCACAGCGCGGCCAGAGTGGGCACGGTCGACACGACCGTGATCTCCTGCTCGACCAGCCAGGGCCCCAGATCGGCACCGCTCCTGACCTGCGACCGGGGCACGGGCACCAGACAGGCGCCGTACCGCCAGGCCAGCCACATCTCCTCGCAGGACGCGTCGAACGCCACGGACAGCCCCGCCATGACCCGGTCGCCGGGCCCGATCGGCTCGTCGGCGAGGAAGAGGGCCGCCTCCGCGTCCACGAACGCGGCGGCGCTGCGGTGCGTGACGGCCACGCCCTTCGGCTTCCCGGTGGACCCGGAGGTGAAGATGATCCAGGCGTCGTGCTCGACACCGGGCCGGGCGGCGGGGGAGCCGGCGGCGCCCTGGGTGGTGACAGTGCGCCCGGCCCCGATGACGGCCCGTACGGCCGCCTCCCCGAACACCAACTCGGCCCGCTCCTCCGGGTCCTCGGCGTCCACGGGGACGTAGGCGGCACCGGCGGCGAGCACGGCGAGAATCGCCACGTACAGCTCGTTGGTCCCGGAGGGAACCCGCACCCCGACCCGGTCCCCGAGCCCGACGCCCGCCTCGGCGAGCTGCCGCCGCAACTGCTCCACCTCCACGGCCAGTCCGCGGTAGGTGAGGCGGTGGGTGCCGTCGTCCAGGGCGAGTTCGTCGGGGTACGACCGCACGGAGGCGTCGAAGATGTCGACCAGCGTGCGCGGTGAGGCGGCGGGCCCCGCGGAGAAGCGTGCCCTGTCGCCGAACTGCGTGCGGAACTCTTCGTCGAGCAGGCCGAGAGCGCTGCTCTCGTCTATGGCTGCCATCGGTCCTCGCGTCTCGATCCCGGAAGCCTCCGGGGCGCTGGCGGGCCCGCAGGTCTGCCTGGGGTTGTCCGGCTCCAGCTCGGTAACAAGCCGGAAATATTAGTACGACGCTAGGCTCCGCCACTTGGTCCAGCCACCCGGCAAGGCTGTCCGGGTGACTGGGAGCGGACCGGACTGACGCTGCTGACCTGCTGTTTTCCTGCTCCACGAGAGATGCCCCACACGCACCGCAAGGGAGCGGACACACAGGGCAATTTGTGTGGCCGTCAGCTCCCGCCGCCCGCAGCGAACTTCGCTACGAGTTCCCGCAGGGGCTGTGCCGCCTGCTCGGGCGCCGGCCGGGTGTCGATGCCCAGGGCGCGGATGGTCCCGAGATGCCGCCCGCCCGGTCCGTCGATACGCACGGTACGGCTCGTGGCACCCTCCGGACCGGGTGGACGAGGGCGGCGGGCGGGGCGTCCGGTGTGGTGTATCCGGCGATGTACGTGAGGAGCTGATGCCCGGTGCCGCCGCGGATGAGGAAAAGCAGAGGGCCCCTGATGAACAGGGGCCCTCACTGGTGTCCGAGGGGGGACTTGAACCCCCACGCCCGATAAAGGGCACTAGCACCTCAAGCTAGCGCGTCTGCCATTCCGCCACCCGGACAAGGTGTCTGTCGTGCGGGGTTTCCCTCGCGGCGACGAAGGAAACATTACCAGGCTTTCGGGGGTGGCTGATCACACCCCGTCCCGCTGCCCCGGTCCCGCGTGAACGGCGTGTGACGGGCCGGGACCGGTCTTGGGCCCGGGGTCGGGCCGGAGAGAGGATGAGGGGGACAACCAGCAGACAGCGGAAGGACGCAGCGTGAGCGAGACGGACACGGCGAAGGGCGTCACCGGCGAGGACGAGGTCGTGGACCTCTGCCGCGAGCTGATCCGGTTCGACACCAGCAACTACGGCGACCACTCGGGCCCCGGCGAGCGCACGGCCGCCGAGTACGTCGCGGAGAAGCTCGCCGAGGTCGGGCTGGAGCCGAAGATCTTCGAGTCGCACCCGGGGCGCGCCTCCACCGTGGCCCGGATCGAGGGCGAGGACCCCTCCCGGCCCGCGCTGCTCATCCACGGCCACCTGGACGTCGTACCGGCCAACGCCGACGACTGGACCCACCACCCGTTCTCCGGTGAGGTCACCGACGGATGCGTCTGGGGGCGCGGGGCCGTCGACATGAAGGACATGGACGCCATGACCCTCGCGGTCGTGCGCGACCGGCTGCGCAGCGGGCGGCGGCCGCCGCGGGACATCGTGCTCGCCTTCCTCGCCGACGAGGAGGCCGGCGGCACGTACGGCGCCCGGCACCTGGTCGACCGGCACCCGGACCTGTTCGAGGGCGTGACCGAGGCGATCAGCGAGGTGGGCGGCTTCTCCTTCACCGTGAACGAGCAGCGGCGGCTCTATCTGATCCAGACGGCCGAGAAGGGCATGCACTGGATGAAGCTCACCGTGGCCGGCACCGCCGGGCACGGGTCGATGATCCACCGGGACAACGCCATCACCGAGCTGTCCGAGGCGGTCGCCCGGGTCGGCCGGCACAGGTTCCCGGTGCGGGTCACCAAGACCACCCGGGCCTTCCTCGACGAGCTGGGCGACGCGCTCGGCACCGAGCTGGACCCGGAGGACATGGAGTCCACCCTGGCCAAGCTCGGCGGCATCGCCAAGCTCATCGGCGCGACCCTGAGCAACACCGCCAACCCCACCCAGCTGAACGCCGGTTACAAGGTCAACGTCATCCCGGGCCAGGCCACCGCGCACATCGACGGACGCTTCCTGCCGGGCCACGAGGAGGAGTTCCTCGGCGACCTCGACCGGCTGCTCGGACCGCACGTCCGGCGCGAGGACGTGCACTCCGACAAGGCGCTGGAGACGAGCTTCGACGGCGCGCTCGTCGAGGCCATGCAGTCCGCGCTGCTGGCCGAGGACCCGACCGCCAAGGCGATCCCCTACATGCTCTCCGGCGGCACCGACGCCAAGTCCTTCGACGACCTCGGCATCCGCGGCTTCGGCTTCGCGCCGCTCAAGCTGCCGCCGGAGCTGGACTTCGCCGGCATGTTCCACGGCGTGGACGAGCGGGTGCCGGTGGACGGGCTGAAGTTCGGCGTGCGGGTCCTGGACCGGTTTATCGACGCGTCGTGAAGTCTTGGGCGCTGGTATTCGGGCGTCCGTACGAGATCGACTGAGAAGAGTGAATGCGACGATAAGCTCGTAGCTCCATTACTCCCTCCTCGTTACAGGTGATGCGATGCCGCATTGTGGATCGCATTTGCCTACAAGGAGGAATAATGATCAAGAAGGTCGTCGCTGCCGCCGCTGCCACCGGTGGTCTGGTTCTCGCCGGCGCGGGCCTGGCCGTTGCCGACTCGGGTGCCCAGGGTGCCGCCGTGAACTCGCCCGGCGTCGTTTCCGGCAACGTCGTCCAGGTGCCCGTGCACGTCCCGGTGAACGTGTGCGGCAACACGATCAACGTGATCGGGCTCCTGAACCCCGCCTTCGGCAACACCTGCATCAACGACTGACGCCGACTTTCTGAAGAGCGTCTATCACGAGCCGTCGGCCTCGGGGTGCGCGCCATGCGCTCCGAGGCCGACCGGTCTTTTTACCGCGGAACTCCTTTCCGTGGAATGCACGGAGAATCGAAGGCAGGGGGGAATCCAGAAATGCGACAGAGCACCCGCAAGGGCCTGCTGACCATGGCGGCCGCCACCGGTGTGATCGCCGCCGCGAGCGGCTACGCACAGGCCGACTCGGGCGCGATCGGCTCCGCGGCCGGCTCGCCCGGCGTACTGTCCGGCAACACGGTGCAGGCGCCGGTACACGTGCCGGTGAACGTCTGCGGCAACACCGTCAACGTGGTCGGGCTCCTCAACCCGGCCGTGGGCAACAAATGCGCCAATCATGGCGGCAGCGACGCGGGGGGTCACGGCGGGTCCGGTGGCTCCGGCGGTTCGCACGCGGGCGGCGACACCAGTGACTCGCCGGGCGTCGGCTCGGGCAACACCGTCCAGGTGCCGATCGACGTCCCGGTGAACGTGTGCGGCAACAGCGTGGACGTCGTCGGGGCAGGCAACGCCACCACGGGCAACGACTGTGCCAACGGCGGCGGTCAGCAGAGCCAGCCGCCCGGGAATCCGGGCGAGCCGGGGCATCCCGGTCAGCCGGGGCACCCGGGCCAGCCCGGTCAGCCGGGCCACCCTGGCACCCCGGGCCATCCCGGTACGCCTGGTCACCCGGGTACGCCCGGTCAGCCTGGGCACCCGGGAACTCCGGGCCACCCGGGGACCCCGCCCGCAGGCGGCGGCCACACCCCGAACGGCTCGTCCCAGGTCAAGCAGCAGGGCGGACACACCAGCACGTACCTGAACACCGCCCAGCTCGCCCACACCGGCAGTGACCTGCCGCTGGGCCTCGCGCTGCCGGCGGGCGCGGGCGCGCTGCTCGCGGGCGCCGTGCTGTACCGCAAGGCCCGGGCCTCGGCGTAGCGCGACAGCGGCCGGACAACGGAGCGGGCCCTGCCAGGACGGCGGGGCCCGCTCTGTTCATGCGTGCCGCCTCACCACGTGGCCCGCACCTGGCGGATGATCCGTCGGCGCAACCGCACCCTGCGGCTGCCGTCTCGCAGCAGGCTCAGTCGGTCCAACTCCCAGTGTCCGTACTCGGCATGGTCCGTCAGCAGACGTGTCGCGTCCTTGCGGGACACCCCGCGCGGTACGTACACGTCGACAAATTCGTATTCCGGCATCGCATCTATTGTGCGGGCTGGTGCCCGGTACGGATAGCGTCTGCACTATGTCTGATGCTGCGCAGCCCACCGCTGCCGAGGTACGCGCCGCCGCCGAGGCGGTCAAGACCGCGCTCGACCGTCACCTGGCGGCGGTCGAAGCCAGGTCGGGGGAGGACGACCCGGCCGTCTACGAGGCGTTCAACGAGCTGGCCGCGGCCGCCGAGGTGTACGACGAGCTGCTCTACGACCGCTACGACGAGGTCACGCCCTTCGAGATCCCCGGTGCGGACGACTCGCTGCCGCCGTACGCGGGCCCCGAGGAACCGAACGCGATCAGTGTGCTGATCCGACGCGACTACGCCGTGGCGGAGCCCCAGCGGCTGCTGGCGCAGGCCCAGCGGGTCGAAGCGGTGGAGTACGAGGACGACGGCGGCGCGGGGGAGGACGCCGCCGGTACGGTCCACGGCGCGCTGGGCGTCCTGTTCGGCGAGTTCGAACCGGACGAGATCGCTTCCCGGCACAAGGAGTTCGGCCTGGAGGAGGGCGACTCCACGCTCTGGGTCACGGCCGCGGACGAGCCGGCCGAGCCCGGGGAGTGGCTGGAGGCGCCGTTCGAGCAGGTCGACCCGCAGCGGGTGGTGTGCCGATTCGACGTCAGCGCGGTGTTCGACGAGGACGTCTCCGACGACATCGAGGAGGAGGACGACCTGGAGTTCGACGGCGACGAGGACGAGGACCAGGACGAGGACCAGGACGAGGACCAGGACGAGGACCTGGAGCCGATCGACGCCGAGCGGTGAGCCGAGGCGGCGGTGCCGTGGGGCCGGACGCCCGTACGGCACCTCCCTCACTGCCTCAAGGGCGTGGGGGGACCCCCCAGATCCGCCGTTGTGGCTGATCGGCCTTGCGGCTGATCGCCGTTGCGGCGCAGGACTCGTCAGCCGGCCGGCGAGACCTGCGTGCGCAGCAGCGTCTGCAGGCGCGTCGAGCGGGGCTTGGCCGAGACCTCGGCGACCGCCTTCGGCAGGGCCTGCTCCACACCGTGCACCACCGACAGATGCCGCTCCGCCCGGCCGAACGCCGTGTACACCCAGGGTCTGCTGAGCGTCTGCGCGGCGTCGCCGGGCAGCACGACCACCGCGGCCGGCCAGCGGCCGCCCACCGCCTGGTGTGCGGTCAGCGCCCAGCCGTGCCGTACGCACTGCTCCACCCGCTCCCGCGGTACGACGACGGGAGCGCCGGCGCACTCCAGGTGCAGCCCGTCGGCGTCGGCGTTCACCACCCGGCCCGGCACCGTACGGCCCGGGGCGGGGGAGTAGGCGATCCGGTCGCCGGCGTCGAAGCCGCCGAAGCGGCCGGGGCCCGGGTTGAGGCGTTCCTTCAAAGCGGAGTTGAGCGCCCGGGTGCCCGCTGCGCCGCCGTGGCCCGGGGTGATCACCACGGCCTGCTCGGCCGGCACGCCGATGGCCCGCGGCACCGAGTCCGCGACCAGCTGCACGGTCCGGTGCACGGCCTCGCCGGCGTCCCGCACCGGGACGATGACGATCTCCTTGCCGGGCGCCTCGACCTGGTTCAGCTCGCCGACGCCGATGCCGGAGACCAGCTCGCCGAGCGGGCCGGGGTCCGGGGTGCGGGAGGCGATCTGTGGGCAGGCACGGGCCGCGAGCAGATCGGCGAAGACCCGCCCGGGTCCGGCCGACCACAGCACCGCGGGGTCGCCGCTCAGCACCAGGCGGGCGCCGTCGGGCAGCGACTCCACCAGCATCGCGGCGCTCTCCACGTCGAGTTGGGGCGCGTCCAGCACGATCAGCAGGTCGAGATCCAGGGCGCCGTCGGCGTCCCGGCCGGGGCCCTCGGCACCGGACAGGAGACCGGCGACGGTGCCCACGGCCTCCTCCGCTCCCTCGCCCACCAGCGCGGCGAGGCGACGGCTGCCGTCGGGGGTGTGGCAGACGGCGAAGGCACGCAGACCGGCGGAGCGGGCGGCGCCGAGCAGGGCGGCCGGTTCGGCGCGGGCCGCCTCGGCGCCGGTGTGCAGCACCAGGCCGTGCCCGGCGACCGCGCGGGCCAGCTCGGCAGCACCGCCGGCCGCCCCGGCAGCGGCCGCCTCCCACCGCTCGGCAGCTTCCTTGGAGGTCGAGTTGACCAGGCGGGCCAGGCCGTCGGCGAGGCTCTCCTCGGCGAGCGCATACCGCTCAAGGCCGACGAGGACGCGGACCGGGCGCTCCTCCTCCTCGCCGTCCTCCTCCTGCGGGGCCGGGGCGCCGGGCTCCTCCAGGGCGTCCTGGAAGACCAGCGCCTCGCCCTCGGCGATGGTGTCCTGCACGGCCGCGTCCGCGTCGGGCACGCCCCGCTGGGCCAGGGCCGCGGTGAGCGCCGGCAGTTCCAGGGCGGTGTGCCCGGCCAGCGCCGCCTGCTCCAGCAGCCAGACGGCCAGCGCGCGGACCCGCCGCTCGTCGTCCGGACCGCACGCCGCGCCGAGCAGCGCCCGCGCGAACCCGTCGGCCTGCTCCGGCCGTACACCGCCGATCCGCAGCAGCTGCCAGGGGTCCTCCCGGAGCGCGGTGTCGGCGCCCTCGCCGAGGGCTGCCGCCACCTGGGGCGCGAGGGCCTCGGGTGCGCCGCCCTCGCGCAGCACACGCCGCACGGTCTCGACGGCCTCGGCGGCCGGGGCAGCGGGTGCGGCGGCCGCTGGGGCGGGCTGCGCAGGCCGTACGGGCGCCGGGGCGGGTCGGCGCGGGGCCGGCTCCGGCTCGGCGAAGGCCGTGGCGACCGGCTTCTCGCCGCTCTCCACCGCGCGGACCGCGGCGAGCAGGTCGGCGGCCTTGCCGCTGAGCTTGGTGCCGCTCTCGATGGGCCCCTTCTTCTCCGCCTTGCGTCGCTCGATCCGCTCCCGCTCGACCTGCTGCGCGGCCAGCTCGGCCTCGGCCTCCGACCGCTCGGGCGCGGCTGCGCCCTCGGCCGTCTCGCCGGCGGTGGTTTCGCCCTCCGCGGTCTCGCCCTCCGCGGTCTCGCCCTCCGCGGTCTCGCCCTCCGCGGTCTCGCCCTCTGCGGTCTCGGCAGCGGCGGTCCCACGGCTGTCGTCGGCCGCCGTGTCCTGCTCCGGGGTTTCCGGGCTCGCCGGGTTCTCCGGGGTCCCCGGCCCGGTGTCCTCCGTGGTCTCCGGCTCCGTGCTCACAGCGTGCTCCAGTCGTGATCGGGATAGCGGTGCACGGGCGCCGACACATCGTCGAGCGCCCGGCAGATCTCGTCAGGAAGATTAAGCGCCTCCACTGACAACGCCGCCGTGAGCTGCTGTGCGTTGCGCGCGCCGACGATCGGGGCGGCCACTCCGGGCCGGTCCCGGACCCAGGCGAGGGCCACCTGGAGCGGGGTGACCGCGAGCCCGTCGGCGGCCGTCTGCACCGCGTCCACGATGCGCGTCGCGGTGTCGTCGAGATACGGCGCGACGAACGGCGCCAGGTGCTCGGAGGCGCCGCGCGAGTCCGCGGGAGTGGTGTGCCGGTACTTGGCGGTCAGCACGCCGCGGCCCAGCGGGGAGGAAGGCAGCAGGCCGACGCCCAGGTCGAGCGCGGCGGGCAGCACCTCCCGCTCGACGCCGCGCTGGAGCAGCGAGTACTCCAGCTGTGTGCTGGCCAGCCGGGTACGGGTGCCCGGCGCGGCGAGCTGCCAGGTGGCCGCCTTGGCGAGCTGCCAGCCGCAGAAGTTGGAGACGCCCGCGTACCGGGCGCGACCGCTGCTCACCGCCAGGTCGAGGGCCTGGAGCGTCTCCTCGAGCGGGGTGTCGGGGTCGAAGGCGTGGACGTGCCAGATGTCGACGTAGTCGGTGCCGAGGCGGGCCAGCGACGCGTCCAGGGCGGCGAGCAGATGGCCGCGGGAGCCGTCGAAGCGCCGGTCGGGGTCGGGCACGCTGCCCGCCTTGGTCGAGATCACCAGGTCCCGGCGCGGCACCAGTCCGTCTATCAGCTGTCCGAGCAGATACTCCGCCTCGCCGTCGCCGTACACGTCCGCGGTGTCGACGAGGCTTCCGCCGGCCTCCCAGAACGCCTTCAGCATGTCCGCGGCGTCGTGCTCGTCGGTGTCCCGGCCCCAGGTGAGGGTGCCGAGTCCGATCCGGGACACGCGCAGGCCTGTGCGGCCGAGATGCCTCTGCTCCATGTGCGCGAGATTACTGGCCAGAACTGGTGCGGTGGGTTGCCTGTGGACAACTCCGTCCGGTGTGATCGGCAGGGCCGGGTGCCCCCCGATCCCCGGCATGCCCTGCCCGTCGGCCCCGACCCCGCGCTATGGTCTCCGCCAAGCGACGTTACTCACGGGTAAGGGGAATCGGCCATGCAGCTCGGGATCAACCTCGGCTACTGGGGTGCCGGGATGGACGCGGACAATCTGGCCGTGGCGCAGGAGGCCGAGCGGCTGGGGTACGCCGTGTGCTGGGCCGCCGAGGCGTACGGCTCCGACGCGGCCACGGTGCTCACCTGGGTCGCCGCCCAGACCGAGCGCATCGACGTCGGCTCGGCCATCTTCCAGATCCCGGCCCGGCAGCCGGCGATGACGGCGATGACCGCGGCGACGCTCGACTCGCTGTCCAAGGGTCGCTTCCGGCTCGGCCTCGGCGTCTCCGGGCCGCAGGTCTCCGAGGGCTGGTACGGCGTCAAGTTCGACAAGCCGCTGGCCCGCACGCGCGAGTACGTGGAGATCATCCGGAAGGCGATGACGCGCGAGCGGCTGTCGTACGAGGGCGAGCACTGGACGCTGCCGCTGCCCGGCGGTCCGGGCAAGCCGATCAAGCTGACCGTGCACCCGGAGCGCGAGCACATCCCGCTGTACATCGCCGCCATCGGCCCCAAGAACCTGGAGCAGACCGGTGAGATCGCCGACGGCGCGCTGCTGATCTTCCCCGCGGCCGAACACCTCGAGGACACCGCGGTCAAGTACCTGCGGGCGGGCCGGGAGAAGGCCGGCAAGACCCTCGACGGGTTCGACATCTGCCCGACGCTGCCGCTCGCCGTCGGCGACGACAAGGACGTACCCCGGCTGGCCGACACCTTCCGCCCCTACACGGCGCTGTACGTGGGCGGCATGGGCAGCCGCAAGCAGAACTTCTACAACCAGCTCGCCCAGCGCATGGGATACGAGAAGGAGGCCGCCGAGATCCAGGACAAGTACCTGTCCGGGGACAAGGAGGGTGCCGCGGCCGCCATCCCGCAGGACCTCATCGACAAGACCACGCTGCTCGGCTCGGTGGAGCGCATCGCCGACCGCATGAAGGCCTACGCCGCAGCCGGGGTCACCACCCTCACCCTCGCCCCCGCCGGCTTCACGCTGGACGAGCGGCTCGCCTCCCTGCGGGCCGGCACCGAGGCCATGGAGCGCGCCGGGCTCGCCTGACAGGGGGAGTTTTCCGCGGCCGTGGTGGGGGCTCGGGGGTCTTCCCCGCCACGGCCGTCACGGGGAACAACGCGCCGGGCGCCGCGCGGTTACGACCCCGGTGCTACGCCTTTCGGCCGAGTCGGCCCGCGCAGCTGTTGCGGCTCCACTCTGTCCGCATTTGACTCGTTCTTTGCGGAATCCTGCAGAGAGGTGTCTGCCATGTTCTCGGCCAAGAGTCTGTTCCAGGAGATCCTCGACGACGACGAGTCCTTCCGGCTCTTCTGCTCCATCGCCGCCAGCGGGGAGTCCCAGGGCGGCTGGGAGAACGGCCGGATCTCCGCGCTGGTACCGCAGAGCGAACGGGCGATGGCCCCCAAGATCGCCCGGCACGGCGCCGACGAGGACAAGCACGGGCGCATCTTCCACGCCCTGCTGAAGAAGCGCGGCCTCACCCCGGTCCCGGTCCCGCCCGAGACCGACTACACGATGCTCCTGGAACGCGAGGGCATCGGTCTCGCCCACGACAAGCTCAGGCGGGACGAGCCGCTCACCGTGCGGGACGTCATCGTCTACCTCTCGCACAGCCGGGTCACCGAACAGCGGGCCTCCGAACAGATGGAGATGCTCCGCAGATACTTCGGCGACCATCCCGAGGTCGGCACGGCGGTACGGATGATCTCGGGCGACGAGGACAACCACCTCGCCTACGCCCACGAGGAACTGCTCCGCTTCGCCGCCGCCGGACACGGCCGGCTCATCCAGCGCACCCTGCGCGAGTGCGCGCTCGCCGAGATCCGTGTCTACCGCGACGTCAGCCTCGCCGTGATGGCCCACATGGGCCGCATCCTCGGCTGGCCGCGGGCCAGGTCGGCAGCCCTCACGGCCGGTATCCACGCCGTGTACGCCCACGAGCGGCTGGCGGGCTGGCACCGCATGGTGAGCCTGCGCATGCCCGAGCACCGCAACGCCCTCGGCGGGCCCGCCACCCCCGCCCCCGAGTACGCCTGAGCCGCGTTCACAGCCAGCCGCGCCGCTTGAAGGTCCGGTACAGCAGCACCTCCAGGGCGACCAGCAGCAGGATCACCGCCGGGTAGGACCACAGCCAGTGCAGCTCGGGCATGTGGTCGAAGTTCATGCCGTAGATCCCCGCCAGCATGGTGGGGACCGCGGCCATCGCCGCCCAGGCCGAGATCTTCCGCATGTCGTCGTTCTGCCGCACGCTCATCTGCGCCAGATGCGCCGACAGGATGTCCGACACCAGCCGGTCCAGGTTTTCCACGGACTCGTTCACGCGCGCGAGGTGGTCGTTCACGTCCCGGAAGAAGGGCCGCGCCTTCTCGTGCACGAAGGGCACCGCGACGCCGAGCGCGCCGGTACCGGCCAGCCGGGTCAGCGGTACCGCCAGCGGCACGGTGGCCCGGCGGAACTCCAGGATCTGCCGCTTGAAGGTGTAGACCCGGGACGCGGTGTGGCGGGTGCCGCCGCGCTCCGGCTGGAACACCTCGGCCTCCAGTTCCTCCAGGTCCGTCTGCAGCTCCGTCGCCACCTCCAGGTAGTGGTCGACGGTGGCGTCGGCGATCGCGTACAGCACCGCCGTGGGGCCCTTGGACAGCATCTCCGGGTCCTCCTCCAGCCGGTGCCGCAGAGCGGCGAGCGGCGAGCCCTCGCCGTGCCGGACGGTCACCACGAAGCCGTCGCCGATGAAGACCATGACCTCGCCGGCCGAGACGGCGTCGCTCTCCTGCTCGTACACCACCGGCTTGAGGACCATGAACAGCGAGTCGTCGTACACCTCCAGCTTGGGCCGCTGGTGCGCCTTCAAGGCGTCCTCGACCGCCAGAGGATGCAGCGCGAACTCCTGGGTGACCAGGTCGAACTCCCGCTCCGACGGCTCGTACAGCCCGATCCACATGAAACCGCCGGCCGCCCGTGCCTCGTCCAGGGCGTCGGACAGGTCCTCCGGGCCCTCGGTACGGTGACCGTCCCGGTAGATGGCGCAGTCCACGATCACGGAGCGCATTCTCCCCTCACCGGGCCGCCTGCGCACGTCGTGATGCGCTTACGCTGGGCCGCATGCCCACGCTGATCCTCGTCAGGCACGGACGGTCGACCGCCAACACTTCGGGCGTGCTCGCCGGGTGGACGCCAGGCGTCGCCCTCGACGAGCGGGGGGCCGCACAGGCCGCCGCGCTGCCCGGCCGCCTCGACGGGCTGCCGATCTCCGAGGTCGTCGTCAGCCCCCTGGAACGCTGTCAGGAAACCGTACAGCCGCTGCTGGAAGCCCGGCCCGGGCTGCGCGCCCACACCGACGAACGGATCGGTGAGTGCCACTACGGCGACTGGTCCGGCCGCAAGCTCGCCGAGCTGAAGGACGAGCCGCTGATGGAGGTCGTCCAGGCCCACCCCTCGGCCGCGGCCTTCCCCGGCGGCGAGTCGATGCGGGCCATGCAGACCCGCGCCGCCGAGGCCGTACGCGAGTGGAACGCGCGCGTGGAGCGCGACCACGGCGCCGACGCCGTCTACCTGATGTGCTCGCACGGCGACGTCATCAAGTCACTGGTCGCGGACGCCCTCGGACTGCACCTCGACCTCTTCCAGCGGATCTCGGTGGAGCCGTGCTCCGTCACCGCGATCCGCTACACCCGTCTCAGGCCGTTTCTCGTTCGTCTCGGCGACACCGGCGATTTCGCCTCCCTTGCCCCGCGCGAGGAACCTCCGGGGGAAGACGCACCGGTCGGGGGCGGTGCGGGCGCACCGTGATCGTCGGGCGCAGTAGGGTGAAGCGATCCGTACAGTCGCCTTCACGCAGGGCCCGCACCGCACCCACTCTCGAATCCAATGGAGACAGGACGTGTCCCGTCAGGTGTTCCTCTACGATCCGCCGGACCGCTTCGTGGCGGGCACGGTAGGACTGCCCGGACGCCGTACGTTCTTCCTCCAGGCCACCGCAGGCTCCCGGGTGACCAGCGTGGCTCTGGAGAAGACCCAGGTGGCCGCGCTCGCCGAGCGTATGGACGAGCTGTTGGACGAGGTCGTACGCCGTAGTGGCGGCAGTGCGGCCGTCCCCGCCATGGCCCCCACGGAGGTCGCCGACACCGGCCCGCTGGACACCCCCATCGAGGAGGAGTTCCGGGTCGGCACCATGGCCCTGGCCTGGGACGGCGAGGAACAGCGCATGATCGTGGAGGCCCAGGCCCTCGTGGAGCTGGACGCCGACACCGAGGAGGACCTCGCCGAGGCCGAGGAGCGGCTGCTCCAGGACGAGGAGAACGGGCCCCCCATGCTGCGGGTCCGGCTGACCGGCGCGCAGGCCAGGGCCTTCGCCAAGCGCGCCCTGGACGTCGTCAACGCCGGGCGGCCGCCGTGCCCGCTGTGCAGCCTCCCGCTCGACCCGGAAGGACACGTATGTCCGCGCCAGAACGGATACCGCCGCGGAGCGTGACCGCCGCCGAACTGCTCACCAACGGTGAGCTGAAGGTGCGCGGCCGCATCCGCGAGGCGTCCAACGCGACGCTGTTCTGCACGGTCGCCTACGACGGGCAGGAAGCATCCTGCGTGTACAAGCCGGTCGCCGGCGAGCGCCCGCTGTGGGACTTCCCCGACGGCACCCTGGCCGGCCGCGAGGTGGCCGCCTACGAGGTCTCCGAGGCCACCGGCTGGGGGCTCGTCCCGGCGACCGTGCTGCGCGACGGTCCCTACGGCGAGGGCATGTGCCAGCTGTGGATCGACGTGAGCGCCGAGGCCGAGCTGCTCGCCCTGGTCGACGGCGAGGAGCCCGAGCCCGGCTGGAAGGCGATCGGGTTCGCCGAGGTCGGCGAGGGCCGCACCGCGCTGCTGGTGCACGCCGACGACGAGCGGCTGCGCCGCCTCGCCGTCCTGGACGCGGTGATCAACAACGCCGACCGCAAGGGCGGCCACCTGCTGCCCACCGTGGACGGCCGGCTCTACGGCATCGACCACGGGGTCGCCTTCAACGTCGAGAACAAGCTCCGCACGCTGCTGTGGGGCTGGGCCGGTGAGCCGCTCACCCCGGAGGCCGTCGAGGTGCTCCAACGGCTGAAGAAGACCCTTTCCGACGGCGGGGAGCTGGCCGTGCGGCTGGCCGGACTCATCACGACGGCCGAAATCGATGCCACGCGCGTGCGTGTCGAGGCGTTGCTGGCCGCCGGTCGCCACCCGGAGCCGAGCGGGGAGTGGCCGGCCATCCCCTGGCCACCGGTGTGAGCACATCCGGGGCCGAGGTACAAGAGGGCCCGACAGGCCATCCGGCCAGATCCCGTTCGTATCGGCAGCTCGCGGCCGGTTAGGCTCATGTACATGCATGCCTGGCCCGCTTCCGAGGTCCCCGCCCTGCCTGGTCAGGGCCGCGACCTGAGGATCCACGACACCGCGACCGGCGGCCTCGTCACCCTCGACCCCGGTCCCGTCGCCCGTATCTACGTCTGCGGCATCACGCCGTACGACGCGACCCACATGGGTCACGCGGCGACCTACAACGCGTTCGACCTCGTTCAGCGCGTGTGGCTCGACACCAAGCGGCAGGTTCACTACGTCCAGAACGTCACCGACGTCGACGATCCGCTGCTGGAGCGCGCGGAGCGGGACGGCGTCGACTGGGTCGCCCTCGCCGAACAGGAGACGGCCCTCTTCCGCGAGGACATGACCGCCCTGCGGATGCTCCCGCCCCAGCACTACATAGGCGCCGTCGAGGCGATACCCGGCATCGTCCCGCTCGTGGAGCGGCTGCGCGACCTCGGCGCGGCCTACGAGCTGGAGGGCGACGTCTACTTCTCCGTCGAGTCCGACCCGCACTTCGGCGAGGTCTCGGGCCTGGACGCGGCCGCGATGAGGCTGCTGTCCGCCGAGCGCGGCGGCGACCCGGACCGCCCGGGCAAGAAGAACCCGCTCGACCCGATGCTGTGGATGGCCGCCCGTGCGGGCGAGCCCAGCTGGGACGGCGGTTCGCTCGGCCGTGGCCGCCCCGGCTGGCACATCGAGTGCGTGGCCATCGCCCTCGACCACCTCGGCATGGGCTTCGACGTCCAGGGCGGCGGCTCCGACCTGGCCTTCCCGCACCACGAGATGGGCGCCTCGCACGCCCAGGTGCTCACCGGCGAGTTCCCCATGGCCAAGGCGTACGTGCACGCCGGCATGGTCGCCCTGCACGGCGAGAAGATGTCCAAGTCCAAGGGCAACCTCGTCTTCGTCTCGAAGCTGCGCCGCGACGGCGTCGACCCGGCCGCCATCCGGCTGTCCCTGCTCGCCCACCACTACCGCTCCGACTGGGAGTGGACCGACCAGGTGCTCCAGGACGCCGTGGACCGCCTCGGCCGCTGGCGCGCGGCCGTCTCCCGGCCCGACGGCCCGTCCGCCGACGCGCTGGTGGAGGAGATCCGCGAGGCCCTCACGCACGACCTGGACGCCCCCGCGGCGCTCGCCGCCGTGGACCGCTGGGCGGCCCGCCAGGAGGCGGAGGGCGGTACCGACACCGCCGCGCCCGGTCTCGTGACCCGGGCGGTGGACGCGCTGCTCGGCGTGGCCCTGTAACCGCAGGTACGGCGAAGGGGCGGTTCCCGGCAAGGGAACCGCCCCTCTTTCGTCGTCCCGATCCGTCGGCTCAGTCCTCCGACGTGTCCTCGTCGCCGCCCTCGGACGAACCCTCGGCGGAGCCATCGGCGGGACCGTCGGCAGAACCCTCCGAGGAGCCCTCCGAGGTCCCGGAGGCTCCCGGCCTCGGCGGACGGGGCGGCCGGGCCTTGCCGCCGGGGCTGTCCCGCAGGTACGAGGCGTCCCCGCCGTCCGCCGTGGCGTGCCCGCCCGGCGGGCTCACGTCGCGGCGCCGCAGATACCGCTCGAACTCGCGGGCGATCGCCTCGCCGGAGGCCTCCGGCAACTCGGCGGTGTCCCGGGCCTCCTCCAGCGTCTGGACGTACTCGGCGACCTCGCTGTCCTCGGCCGCCAGCTGGTCCACGCCCACCTGCCAGGCGCGCGCGTCCTCGGACAGCTCGCCCTGCGGGATGCGCAGATCGAGCAGGTCCTCCAGCCGGTTCAGCAGCGCCAGCGTGGCCTTCGGGTTGGGCGGCTGGGAGACGTAGTGCGGTACGGCTGCCCACAGCGACACCGCCGGGACGCCCGCGTGCGTGCACGCCTCCTGCAGCACACCGACGATGCCCGTCGGGCCCTCGTACTTGGTCTCCTCCAGGTCCATGCGGCGGGCCAGGTCCGGGTCGGACGTGACGCCGCTGACCGGGACCGGACGCGTGTGCGGGGTGTCACCGAGCAGAGCGCCCAGGATGACCACCAGCTCCACACCCAGCTCGTGCGCGAAGCCGAGCAGCTCGTTGCAGAACGAGCGCCAGCGCATGGACGGTTCGATGCCGCGGACCAGCACCAGGTCGCGCGGTTTCTCGCCGCCGACCCGGACCACCGACAGTCTCGTCGTCGGCCACGTGATCTTGCGCACTCCGCCGTCCATGAACACCGTGGGGCGGTTCACCTGGAAGTCGTAGTAGTCCTCGGCGTCGAGCGCCGCGAACACCTCGCCCTTCCACTCGCGTTCCAGATGCGCGACCGCCGTGGAGGCGGCGTCGCCGGCATCGTTCCAGCCCTCGAACGCGGCCACCATGACTGGGTCGATCAGCTCGGGAACCCCCTCCAGCTCGATCACCCAGTGCCTCCTTCCGACGTGCCCTCGCCTGACGTCCCAACCTTACGGCGTCCGGCGGGGGCGTCCGCAGCCCCCCGGGCCGGGGGATGCACGGATCACTGCCCCGTTCGCCACCTCGGAACACCCCACCTGTCAACGGGGCGCCCGGCCCGCTTCGCACAGGAACTGCACAAGGTGCTGCAACATCACAAGGTGCTGCGCAACCACTGCTCCACGCTCGCGATGTGCACGGTGGCCCAGGAGCGGGCCGCCTCCGCGTCCCGGTCGCGCAGTGCGGCGAGGATCGCCCGGTGTTCGCGCAGGGTGCGGCTGACCGCGTCCTCCTGGGTGAGCCCCCGCCAGATCCGGGCCCGGGTGGTGGGACCCGACAGGCCGTCAAGCAGCGAGCACAGCACCGAGTTGTGCGCGCTCTGCACGATGCCCCGGTGGAACTCCAGGTCGCAGGCGACCAGCTCCTCCACCGAGGGCTCGGCGCCGAGCGCGTCCAACTGGGCCGACAGCGCGTCCAGTTGCTGCTCGCCGATCCGCGAGGCGGCCATCGCGGTCGCGGCCGGCTCCAGGATCCGGCGCACGGCCAGGAACTCCAGCACCGTGTCGTCACGGTGGAAGTCCACGACGAAGCTCATCGCCTCCAGCAGCAACTGCGGATCGAGGCTGGTGACGTAGGTGCCGTCGCCCTGCCGGACGTCCAGGATCCGGATCAGCGACAGGGCCCGTACGGCCTCTCGCAGCGAGTTGCGGGACAGGCCGAGGTCGGCGGCGAGTTCGCTCTCCTTGGGCAGCCGGTCGCCAGGGCGCAGGGCACCGGAGACGATCATGTCCTTGATCTTCTCGATCGCCTCATCGGTGACTGCCATGACCGGCCTCCCAGCGGCTCAGACATCGGATGTCTCAGCACATTATGGGGGCACCGGGGAGAGGGTCGGCGAGCACTGTCAGCCGAAGGCCTTCACGGCCTGGTAGTACGTCCACGTGGTGCTGGTGCAGGCGGTCTTCGTGGCACCGCCGTAGTTGGTGCACACGCGCGCGCACACGAAAGGGGCGGCTCCGTCGGCGCGGAGCCGCCCCCTTCGTCTCTACGGCTCCTCGTGCGGGAGGAGCCGTCCCTCATCCGTTCCGGCCCCGGTCAGGGGGGAGGGGCCGGCCGGGACCTACTTCTTGTCGAGCAGGCCCTGGACCTTGTCGCGGACCTCGTCCGTGGCCAGGCCACGGATGGTCAGCGTGGTGCGCCGGCGCAGCACGTCGTCCGCCGTCTCGGCCCACTCGTGGTCGCGGGCCCACACGACCTGCGCCCAGATCTCCGGAGCGTCCGGGTGGACGCGCTCGGCCAGCTCCGGGCTCTCGTTCGCCAGCCGGGCGATGTCGAAGGCCAGCGAACCGTAGTGGGTGGCGAGGTGCTTGGCGGTGTCGGCGGCCATGCGCGGGCCGGGCGCCGGGTGGTCCACCAGGAGGCGGTGGGCGACCGCGCGCGGGTTGGCGACACCGGGCAGCGGGAGCTTCTTCGGCAGCGAGGAGATGGGCTCGAAGTCGTCGCCGAGCGGGTGGCCCGGCAGCTCCTCCAGCTTCTGCATCACCGTGCGGCCGATGTGCCGGAAGGTCGTCCACTTGCCGCCGGCGACCGACAGCATGCCGGCCTTGCCCTCGGTGACGACGGTCTCGCGCTTGGCCTTGGCGGTGTCACCGGGGCCGCCCGGCAGCACACGCAAGCCGGCGAAGGCGTAGGTGATCAGGTCGCGCTGCAGCTGCTGGTCCCGGACGGAGAACGCGGCCTCGTCCAGGATCTGGGCGATGTCCTTCTCGTTGACCGCGACGTCCGCCGGGTCGCCCTCGTACTCCTCGTCGGTGGTGCCGAGCAGCAGCATGTCCTCCCAGGGGAGGGCGAAGGTGATGCGGTACTTGTCGATGGGGGTGGCGAGCGCGGCCTTCCAGGGGGAGGTGCGCTTCAGGACCAGGTGCGCGCCCTTGGACAGGCGGATGGACGGGGCCGCGTTCGGGTCCTCCATCCGGCGCAGGTGGTCGACCCAGGGGCCGGTCGCGTTCAGCACCAGGCGGGCATTGGCCCCGAACTCCTCGCCGGATATGCGGTCCCGGAGGTCGGCGCCGGTGACCCGGCCCTTGGTGAAGCGCAGTCCGGTGACCTCGGCGTGGTTGAGGACGACCGCGCCCGCCTCGACGGCCGCGCGGACCGTCATCAGCGCCATGCGCGCGTCGTTCATCTGGTCGTCGCCGTACACGGCCACGGCCTTGAGGTTCTCGGTGCGCAGCTCGGGCACGTCCTGCGCCGCCTTGGCGGGGGAGAGCAGGTGGCCGACGCCGTCCCCGAACGCGGAGAGCGCGGAGTAGGCGAAGACGCCCGCGCCGAGCTTCGCCGCGCCGTGCGGCCCGCCCTTGTACACGGGGAGGTAGAAGGTGAGCGGGTTCGCCAGGTGGGGGGCCACCTGGCGGGAGACCGCACGGCGCTCGAAGTGGTTCTCCGCCACCAGCTTCACCGCGCCGGTCTGCAGGTAGCGCAGACCGCCGTGGAGCAGCTTGGAGGAGGCGGAGGAGGTGGCACCGGCGAAGTCGCCGGAGTCGACCAGCGCCACCCTGAGTCCGGACTGCGCGGCGTGCCAGGCGGTGGAGATGCCCAGGATGCCGCCGCCGATCACAAGAAGGTCGTACGACGCCTTGGAGAGCTGCTCCCTGGTCTCGGCCCGGCTCGGGTTGGAGCCGGAGGCCGGGTGCGTCCCCAGGGCAGGCACGGACTGCAGGGTGGGCTGACTGGTCATTTCGGGTTCTTACTCCTCGTCAGAGCTGTCTGAGCGGTTCGGGCCGCTCAGTCCTCGTGCTCGATCCAGCCCATGGTCCGGTCGACGGCCTTGAGCCAGTTCTTGTACTCGCGGTCGCGGGTGTCCGCGTCCATCTGGGGGGTCCACTCGGCGGCCCGGCGCCAGTTGGCGCGCAGTTCGTCGGTGCTGGACCAGAAGCCGACGGCCAGGCCGGCGGCGTAGGCGGCGCCGAGGCAGGTGGTCTCGGCGACCATCGGGCGCACCACCGGTGCGTCCAGGACGTCCGAGAGCGTCTGCATCAGCAGGTTGTTGGAGGTCATGCCGCCGTCGACCTTCAGGGTCACCAGCTCGTCGCCGGAGTCCTTGACCATCGCGTCGGCGATCTCCCGGGTCTGCCAGGCGGTCGCCTCCAGGACCGCACGGGCGAGGTGCGCCTTGGTGACGTACCGGGTCAGGCCGGCGATCACACCGCGGGCGTCGGAGCGCCAGTGCGGGGCGAACAGGCCGGAGAAGGCCGGCACGAAGTAGGCGCCGCCGTTGTCCTCGACCGAGAGCGCGAGCGTCTCGATCTCGGCGGCGGTGGAGATCAGGCCCATCTGGTCGCGCATCCACTGCACCAGGGAGCCGGTGACGGCGATCGAGCCCTCCAGGGCGTACACGGTCGGCTGGTCGCCGATCTTGTAGCCGACCGTGGTCAGCAGGCCCGCGTAGGAGTTGATGATCTTGTCACCGGTGTTCATCACCATGAAGGTGCCGGTGCCGTAGGTGGACTTGGTCTCGCCCTCGGAGAAGCAGGTCTGGCCGAACAGGGCCGCCTGCTGGTCGCCGAGCGCGGACGCGACCGGGATGCCGCCGAGCAGGTCGCCGAGCTTGCCGCCGGTGACCTCGCCGTAGACCTCGGCGGAGGAGCGGATCTCCGGCAGGATCTGCAGCGGGACACCGATGGACTCGGCGATCTTCTCGTCCCACTGCATGGTGTGCAGGTTCATCAGCATGGTGCGGGAGGCGTTGGTCACGTCGGTGACGTGGTGGCCGCCGTTGACACCGCCGGTCAGGTTCCAGATGACCCAGGTGTCCATGGTGCCGAAGAGGATGTCGCCCGCCTCGGCGCGCTCCCGCAGGCCGTCGACG
This sequence comes from Streptomyces sp. NPDC001816, assembly GCF_042892235.1. Taxonomy (NCBI): domain Bacteria; kingdom Bacillati; phylum Actinomycetota; class Actinomycetes; order Kitasatosporales; family Streptomycetaceae; genus Streptomyces; species Streptomyces sp. NPDC001816. The sequence continues at coordinate 16,102 of NZ_JBIATY010000017.1, read as the reverse complement.
TGGTCGAGCAGCCAGCGGGCCTTGGGACCGGAGAAGTACGACGCGAGCGGGAGACCGGTCTCGCGGCGGAAGCGGTCCTGGCCGACGTTGCGCCCGAGCTCCTTGCACAGGGCGTCGGTGCGGGTGTCCTGCCAGACCAGGGCGTTGTGGACGGGCTCACCGGTGTTCTTGTCCCACAGCACGGTGGTCTCGCGCTGGTTGGTGATGCCGATGGCCTTGATGTCGTCGCGGGTGATGCCGGCCTTCTGGATGGCTCCGGCGACGACCTCCTGGACGTTGGTCCAGATCTCGTTGGCGTTGTGCTCGACCCAGCCCGGCTTCGGGAAGATCTGCTCGTGCTCCTTCTGGTCGACCGAGACGATACGGCCGTCCTTGTCGAAGACGATGCAGCGCGAGGAAGTCGTGCCCTGGTCGATGGCCGCGATGAACGGGCCTGCGGTGTGGGCGTCGGTCACTGTGTGCTCCTGAAAGATCCGTGGTGATGGGGCTGTACGTACGGCGCGTGCTGGAAGACTCGGTTCTTCTCTCGGTTCTTCTTAAGCAAAGGCGACGTTGTAGATGCCTGCAGCGATGGCGGCGCCGATCAGCGGACCGACCACCGGGATCCAGGCGTAGCTCCAGTCGGAGCCGCCCTTGTTGGGCAGGGGCAGGAGGGCGTGCACGATGCGCGGGCCGAGGTCACGGGCCGGGTTGATCGCGTAGCCGGTCGGACCGCCGAGCGAGAGGCCGATGCCGACGACCACGAAGGCGGTGATCAGGGCACCCAGGGTGCCGAGGCCGTTGCCCTTGTCGTTCAGGCCCTGTGTGAGGACGGCGAGCACCAGCACCACGGTGCCGATGATCTCGGTGAGGAGGTTCTGCACCGCGTTCCGGATCTCGGGACCGGTGGAGAAGACGCCCAGGACCGGGCCGGCGCCCGTCTCCTGCGCCTCGACGGCCTTGGCCGCCGTGGCCTGTGCACCCGGACCGCCGACGATCTCCTTGTCGGTGAGGTGCGCGTGGAACTGACCGTAGTAGGCGACCCAGACCAGGGTGGCACCGATCATGGCGCCGAGCAGCTGGCCGCCCCAGTAGACGGGCAGGTTGCTGAAGTCCTTGTCCTTGATCGCGAGCGCGAGCGTCACGGCCGGATTCAGGTGGGCGCCGGAGAGCGGCGCCGAGGTGTAAACGGCCGTCAGTACGGCGAAACCCCACCCGAAGGTGATGGCGAGCCAACCGGCGTTACGGGCCTTGGAGGCCTTCAGCGTCACGGCGGCGCAGACGCCGCCACCGAGCAGGATGAGTATGGCGGTACCGATGGTCTCGCCGATGAAGATGTCGGAGCTGGACACCCGCGACTCCTTTGTCCTTCGTCCAGGGAAGCCGAACCCCGGGTCCCGCCGGGGGTTCTGGCGCCCTCGGGGGTGAGAGCGATGTTCCGGCCCTTGGCGTTGTCACACTCTAGCGCGTATTGCCGGTAGGTGTTCGACAATGCCGACCGATGGACGGGAGTCTTGCTTCGGCGTTACGTATGCGTCAAGGGTTCTGTTATCGAAAACAGGATCGTTATTGATCGCTGCCGGTTATCGCTCTTCGTGCGCTGACGTACCTTCTCGCCCTATATGTCCACTTCAGGGTATGGCGAGAACCGGAACGCCGCCTAGCGTCCCGGTCGTCCCCGGTGGGTCATCCGCTGGTCAGCGGCGCATCGCCCGGCTGCTCAGAACCGCCCCGCGCCCAGGTCGCGGGAGACCGCGCGGGCGCAGTCCCGTACCGCCGCGATCAGTTCGGGGCGCAGTTCGCCGTCCCGGCCGAGCCGTTCCACGGCGCCCGTGATGCCGACGGCGCCCACGGGCATCCGGCGCCGGTCGTGGATGGGCGCGGCGACCGAGGCCACGCCCTCCCAGGTCTCCTCCACGTCCGCCGCGTACCCACGCGCGCGCGTGATGTCGAGGATGTGCTCGAAGTCCGCCTGCTCGCACACCGTGCGGTCGGTGAAGGGTTTGCGGTCGGCCTCCATGGCCTCGCTGTGCGCCACCGGGTCGTACGCCGACAGCACCTTGCCCAGTGCCGTGGAGTGCAGCGGCTGCATGGCCCCTATCTCCAGCACCTGCCGGCTGTCGTCGGGCCGGAAGACGTGGTGCACGATCAGTACGCCCTGCTGGTGCAGGACGCCCAGGTACACGCTCTCCCCGCTGGCCCGGGCCAGGTCGTCGGTCCACACCAGGGCGCGCGCCCGCAGCTCGTGCACGTCGAGATAGGTGGTGCCCAGGCGCAGCAGCTCGGCGCCCAGTTGGTAGCGCCCGGAGGCGTCGTCCTGTTCGACGAAGCCCTCCTGCTGGAGGGTGCGCAGGATGCCGTGGGCGGTGCCCTTGGCGAGGCCCAGCGACGAGGCGATGTCCGACAGACCGAGCCGTCGTTCGCCGCCCGCGAGCAGCCGCAGCATCGCGGCCGCCCGTTCGAGCGACTGGATGTTCCGTGCCATCGCCGTCCTGCCCTCCGTCCCCTTCGACCATTCCCGAACAGCATCGAAGACACCGTTCGGCAATGTCGAACACTACCGGTCCATGACGGCCTCCCGCTAATGGTCGACCGACACCTGTTACATCTCCCGTCGCCTGCAAGCGGCGCCGCGGCCATCCGAGGGTCCGCCACCCGAGTCCGCCTCGTGGACGCCGCTGCCCATCCAAGCCCACTGCCGGTTACTCTGACGCCGTGCCCTTGCCCAGCAATGTCCGGGGAAGGCGCATAGCCGACAGCCGTCGCACCCCAGGGAGCCCCTTCATGGCCTCGTTGCCAACGACCCCTTCCGCCGACAGCCGGACCCGTGCGTCCGCGCTCCGCGAAGCACTCGCCACCCGTGTGGTGGTCGCCGACGGAGCCATGGGCACGATGCTCCAGGCCCAGGAACCGACGCTCGAGGACTTCCAGGACCTCGAGGGCTGCAACGAGATTCTCAACCTCACCCGCCCCGACATCGTCCGCTCCGTCCACGAGGCGTACTTCGCCGTGGGCGTCGACTGCGTCGAGACCAACACCTTCGGTGCCAACCACTCCGCGCTCGCCGAGTACGACATCCCGGGCCGCGTCCACGAGCTGTCCGAGGCCGGCGCCCGCGTGGCCCGCGAGGTCGCCGACGAGTTCACAGCCAAGGACGGCAGGCCCCGCTGGGTCCTCGGCTCCATCGGCCCCGGCACCAAGCTGCCCACCCTCGGCCACGCCCCCTACACCACCCTGCGCGACGCCTACCAGCGCAACGCCGAGGGCCTGATCACCGGCGGCGCCGACGCCCTGCTCGTGGAGACCACCCAGGACCTGCTGCAGACCAAGGCCGCCGTCCTCGGCGCCCGCCGGGGCCTCACCGCCCTCGGCCTGGACGTGCCGGTGATCGTGTCCGTGACCGTCGAGACCACCGGCACCATGCTGCTCGGCTCCGAGATCGGCGCGGCCCTCACCGCGCTGGAGCCGCTCGGCATCGACATGATCGGCCTGAACTGCGCCACCGGCCCGGCCGAGATGAGCGAGCACCTGCGCTACCTCGCCCGCAACGCCCGTATCCCGCTGTCCTGCATGCCCAACGCGGGCCTGCCGGTCCTCGGCAAGGACGGCGCCCACTACCCGCTGACCGCGCCGGAACTGGCCGACGCCCAGGAAACCTTCGTCCGCGAGTACGGCCTCTCGCTGGTCGGCGGCTGCTGCGGCACCACCCCGGAGCACCTGCGCCAGGTCGTCGAGCGCGTCCGGGGCCTCACCCCGACCGAGCGGCAGCCGCAGCCCGAGCCCGGCGCCGCCTCCCTCTACCAGACCGTGCCGTTCCGCCAGGACACCTCCTACCTGGCCATCGGCGAGCGCACCAACGCCAACGGCTCCAAGAAGTTCCGCGAGGCCATGCTGGGCGCCCGCTGGGACGACTGCGTGGAGATGGCGCGCGAGCAGATCCGCGAGGGCGCGCACATGCTCGACCTGTGCGTGGACTATGTCGGCCGCGACGGCGTCGCCGACATGGAGGAACTGGCCGGCCGCTTCGCCACCGCGTCCACCCTGCCGATCGTCCTCGACTCCACCGAGGTCGACGTCATCCGGGCGGGCCTGGAGAGGCTCGGCGGCCGCGCGGTGATCAACTCGGTCAACTACGAGGACGGCGACGGCCCCGACTCCCGCTTCGCCAAGGTCACCCGGCTGGCCCAGGAGCACGGCGCCGCCCTGATCGCGCTGACCATCGACGAGGAGGGCCAGGCCCGCACCCCCGAGAAGAAGGTCGAGATCGCCGAGCGGCTGATCGACGACCTCAGCGGGAACTGGGGCATCCGCGAGGAGGACATCCTCGTCGACACTCTGACCTTCACCATCTGCACCGGCCAGGAGGAGTCCCGCAAGGACGGCATCGCCACCATCGAGGCGATCCGCGAGCTGAAGAGGCGGCACCCGGCGGTACAGACCACGCTGGGCCTGTCGAACATCTCCTTCGGCCTCAACCCGGCCGCCCGCATCCTGCTGAACTCCGTCTTCCTGGACGAGTGCGTCAAGGCGGGCCTGGACTCGGCGATCGTGCACGCCTCCAAGATCCTGCCGATCGCCCGCTTCGACGAGGAGCAGGTCCAGACCGCCCTCGACCTGATCTACGACCGCCGCAGTGAGGGCTACGACCCCCTCCAGAAGCTCATGCAGCTCTTCGAGGGCGCCACCGCGAAGTCCCTGAAGGCGGGCAAGGCCGAGGAACTGGCCGCCCTCCCGCTGGAGGAGCGCCTCAAGCGCCGCATCATCGACGGCGAGCGCAATGGCCTGGAGGCCGACCTCGACGCGGCCCTGGAGACCCGCCCCGCCCTGGACATCGTCAACGACACTCTCCTGGACGGCATGAAGGTCGTCGGCGAACTGTTCGGCTCCGGCCAGATGCAGCTGCCGTTCGTGCTCCAGTCCGCCGAGGTCATGAAGACGGCCGTCGCCTACCTCGAACCGCACATGGAGAAGTCGGACGCCGAGGGCAAGGGCACCATCGTCCTCGCCACCGTGCGCGGCGACGTGCACGACATCGGCAAGAACCTCGTCGACATCATCCTGTCCAACAACGGCTACAACGTCGTCAACCTGGGCATCAAGCAGCCGGTCTCCGCGATCCTGGAAGCCGCCGAGGAGCACCGGGCCGACGTCATCGGCATGTCCGGCCTCCTGGTGAAGTCCACGGTGATCATGAAGGAGAACCTGGAGGAGCTGAACCAGCGCGGTCTCGCCGCCCGCTTCCCGGTCATCCTCGGCGGCGCCGCCCTCACCCGCGCCTACGTCGAGCAGGATCTGCACGAGATCTACGAGGGCGAGGTCCGCTACGCCCGCGACGCCTTCGAGGGCCTGCACCTGATGGACGCCCTGATCGGCGTCAAGCGGGGCGTGCCCGGCGCACAGCTGCCCGAGCTGAGGCAGCGCCGCGTCCGCGCGACGGCCGCCGTCCAGGTCGAGGAGCGCCCCGAGGAGGGGCACGTCCGCTCCGACGTCGCCACCGACAACCCGGTGCCGACCCCGCCGTTCTGGGACACCCGCGTCATCAAGGGCATCCAGCTCAAGGAGTACGCGAGCTGGCTGGACGAGGGCGCACTGTTCAAGGGCCAGTGGGGGCTGAAGCAGGCCCGCACCGGGGACGGTCCGACGTACGAGGAACTGGCGGAGACCGAGGGCCGCCCCCGCCTGCGCGGCCTGCTCGACCGGCTCCAGACGGAGAACCTGCTGGAGGCGGCCGTGGTCTACGGCTACTTCCCGTGCGTCTCCAAGGACGACGACCTGATCATCCTGGACGAGCGGGGCAACGAGCGCACCCGGTTCACGTTCCCGCGCCAGCGCCGCGGCCGCCGGCTGTGCCTCGCCGACTTCTTCCGCCCGGAGGAGTCCGGGGAGACGGACGTCGTCGGCCTCCAGGTGGTCACCGTCGGCTCCCGCATCGGCGAGGAGACGGCGAAGCTCTTCGAGTCGAACTCCTACCGCGACTACCTCGAACTGCACGGCCTGTCCGTGCAGTTGGCGGAGGCGCTGGCCGAGTACTGGCACGCCCGCGTCCGCTCCGAACTCGGCTTCGCCGGCGAGGACCCGGCCGATATCGAAGACATGTTCGCCCTGAAGTACCGGGGCGCCCGCTTCTCCCTCGGCTACGGCGCCTGCCCCGACCTGGAGGACCGCGCCAAGATCGCCGAACTGCTGCAGCCCGAGCGGATCGGCGTCCACCTGTCCGAGGAGTTCCAGCTCCACCCCGAGCAGTCCACCGACGCGATCGTGATCCACCACCCGGAGGCGAAGTACTTCAACGCCCGGTGAGGCGCGTCGCACAGCACACTGATCGGATAAGTCGTACACTGGTCGGTCCACCGCAGGCCGGTTCCCTGTCCGGGAACCGGCCTGGTCGTCCCTCAAGGAGGTGCGCCAGGATGACCAGTACGGTCCCCGCGCTCGGAACCCGTACGGCCGAAGGCTCAGCCCTGCAGGCCGTACTCCTCGACATGGACGGCACCCTGGTGGACACCGAGGGCTTCTGGTGGGACGTGGAGGTCGAGGTCTTCGCCGCCCTGGGCCACACCCTGGACGAGACCTGGCGCCATGTCGTGGTCGGCGGCCCCATGACCCGCAGCGCGGGATTCCTGATCGAGGCCACCGGCGCCGACATCACCCTCGCCGAGCTGACCACGCTGCTCAACGACGGGTTCGAGGACCGCATCGGCCGCTCCCTGCCGCTGATGCCGGGCGCCGGCCGGCTGCTCGCCGAGCTGTACGAGCACGACATCCCGACCGCCCTGGTCTCCGCCTCCCATCGGCGCATCATCGACCGCGTGCTGGCCGCCCTCGGCCCCCAGCACTTCGCCCTGACCGTGGCCGGCGACGAGGTGTCGCGCACCAAGCCGTACCCGGACCCGTATCTGCTCGCCGCCGCCGGGCTCGGTGCCGATCCGGCCCGGTGCGCGGTGATCGAGGACACCGCGACCGGCGTCGAGTCCGCGGAGGCCGCGGGCTGCCGGGTGGTCGCCGTGCCCTCGGTGGCGCCCATCGCCCAGACCGACGGGCGCACGGTCGTGAGTTCGCTGGAAGAGGTCGACCTGGCATTTCTGTGCAGCCTCATGACGGAAATGTGTTAGCCGTTCACTGGGGGTACCCCCTGCTCGCAGAGCTTGGGGGAGTCAAAGTCCATTGGACGCGGTGGACAAAATTCCGGGGAAGTACACCTGGGTGGAATTCGAAGCGGGCCGCCCGACCTAATTCCGGTAACCGCCAACCCAGTTGGAAGTGTGACGTTCCCCACGTGTGACGGGCTCGACAACGTTGCCCAGGTGTGCCGATCACCCCGGTTCGGGGTCATCGGGCGTGCCCTTGTGTCCCGATTGATGGGACGCTGCACCAAACCTGCCACTGTCGGGTTTTCGGTCTGTCCACACCCGGTTTCACTGCGTGATGGGGTCTCAACTCGCGCGGCTGTGAACCCTCCTGCGGGGGCGGTCTAATCTCGTCGCGAGAACATCGCAGCAACCCCCGTGATCCGCCGCAGCCACCCCTGCATGCCGGGTACACGGATTCGTACAGCTCTGGAGAAAGTCCCGCATGAACCGCAAGACTTTGGTGCTTCCGGCAGTCGCCGGCCTGCTCACGCCGGTTCTCGCCGCGTGCGGCGGATCCGCCGGCGGGAGCAAGAGCGGGAACGCCATCGTCGTCGGCACCACGGACCGGTTCACCGTCACGAGTGATGCGCCCGCCCCCCTCGACCCCGCCTACGCCTACGACGTCGGCACCTGGAACATCCTGCGCCAGACGGTGCAGACCCTGATGACCCAGCCCAAGGGCGAGGGCGAGCCGGTGCCGGAGGCGGCCGAGAGCTGCTCCTTCACCGACAGCGGCAACGAGCGCTACGCCTGCAAGCTGCGGGACGGCCTGACGTTCGCGGGCGGCGACAAGGTCACGGCCGAGGACGTCAAGTACTCCATCGAGCGTGCCCTGCGCATCAACGCCGACAGCGGTGTCGCCGCCCTGCTGAACACCATCGACACGGTCGAGACCCAGGGCGACCGCGAGGTCATCTTCCACCTCAAGACGGCCGACGCCACCTTCCCGTACAAGCTGTCCACCCCGGTCGCGGGCATCATCGACCCCAAGGACTACGACCGGCGCAAGCTGCGCGACGGCTTCGAGGTCGACGGCTCCGGCCCGTACACCTTCAAGGCCGACGTCAAGGACAACGCGATCGTCAGCGGCACCTTCACCAAGAACCCGTCCTACAAGGGCAGCGTGCAGGTGAACAACAGCGAGGTCGTGCTGCGCACCTACGAGGACGCGGACGCCATGGGCGCCGCGATCGACAAGGGCGACATCGACGTCATGACCCGCGCCATGTCCCCGGCGCAGATCACCAAGCTGGACAGCGGCTCGGACGCGAACGTCGACCTGGTGGACATGCCGGGCCTGGAGATCCGCTACCTCGCCTTCAACACCGACGCGCCGACGGTGAAGAGCAAGGCCGTCCGCCAGGCCATGGCCCAGATCATCAACCGCGGCGAACTCGTCTCCAAGGTCTACGGCACCCAGGCCGAGCCGCTGTACTCGCTGGTCCCGGCGACCCTCACCGGCCACTCCAACTCGTTCTTCAACAAGTACGGCGACCCCAACGTCGGCAAGGCGAAGGACCTGCTCGCCAAGGCCGGCATCACCACCCCGGTGAAGCTGACGCTGCACTACACCACCGACCACTACGGCTCGGCCACCAAGCAGGAGTTCCAGATCCTGCAGCAGCAGCTGCGCGGCAGCGGTCTGTTCGACGTCAGCATCCAGGGCCACCCCTGGGCGTCCTTCCGGCCCGCCGAGAAGAAGGGCCAGTACGACGTCTACGGCATGGGCTGGTTCCCCGACTTCCCGGACGCCGACAACTTCGTCGCGCCCTTCCTCGACAAGGGCAACTTCCTGAGCTCGCCGTACTCCAACGGCACGGTCCAGCGCAAGCTGATCCCGGAGTCCCGCCGCGAGGCCGACCGGCTCAACGCCACCAAGACCCTGACCGAGATTCAGGACATCGTCGCCGAGGACGTCCCCGTGCTGCCCCTGTGGCAGGGCAAGCAGTACGTCGCCGCACGGAACGACATCACGGGCGTCTCCTACGCCCTCAACTCCTCCTCGACGCTTCAGTTGTGGGAGCTCGGCCGCGGTGTGAGCGGCTGACGCTTCTCTTGTCCGGGGCACGGAACGGGGGCCTCGGATCGACGAACCGACGACAAGGCACACAGTGAACATGCGCAACCAGTGGCCAGTTCTTCCCATCGTGGCGGGGCTGGCCTCCGGCCTGTTGACCGGCTGCGGCACGGAAGACGGTGCATCCGGGGGTACCGGCTCCTCCGTGGTGATGGGGATGTCCGACGACGTCCTCGCCACGGACCCGGCTTCCGGTTACGACCCCGGTTCCTGGCTGTTGTTCAACAACGTCTTCCAGTCGCTGCTCAGCTTCCCCAAGGGCGGCACGGAGCCCGAGCCGGAGGCGGCGAAGCAGTGCTCCTTCACCGACACCCGGGCAATGGTGTACAGGTGCGAGCTGAAGGACGGCCTGACGTTCAGCAACGGTGACGACCTCACCTCCGAGGACGTGAAGTTCTCCTTCGACCGCATGCTGAAGATCAACGACTCCGCCGGCCCGGCGATCATGTTCCCGATGCTCGACAAGGTCGACGCACCGGACGCGAAGACGGTCGTCTTCCGGCTCAAGGTCCCCGACGCCACCTTCCCCAGCAAGATCGCCTCCGGTGCCGGCTCCATCGTCGACCACCAGCAGTACGACGCGAACGGCCTGCGCACCGACGACAAGGCCGTCGGCTCCGGGCCCTACAAGCTGGACTCCTTCGACAAGGACGAGGCGGTCTTCTCCGTCAACTCCCACTACAAGGGCACCGCCGAGGCCAAGAACTCCGGCGTCACGCTGAAGTTCTTCCACGGCGACCGGGCCGGCCTGAAGACGGCCCTCGAAAGCGGTGACGTGGACATCGCCTACCGTGGTCTGTCCGCGACCGACATCGCCGACCTCGACCAGCAGGACGGCAAGAAGGGCGTCGACGTCATCGAGGGCAGCAGCGCCGAGGTCCAGCACCTGGTCTTCAACATGAAGGACCCGGTCGCCGGCAAGGTCGGCGTCCGCAAGGCCATGGCCTACCTCCTCGACCGCGACGCCCTGGTCAAGAACGTCTACCAGGGCACGGCCACCCCGCTGTACTCGATCATCCCGGCGGGCATCGCGGGCCACAACACGGCGTTCTTCGACACCTATGGCGCCCGCCCCTCCAAGGAGAAGGCCGCCGCCGCGCTGCGCGCCGACGGCATCACCGGCAAGGTGAAGCTCACCCTGTGGTCCACGCCGTCCCGTTACGGCCCCGCCACCGACGAGGAGCTGAAGGCCATCGCCGGCCAGCTCAACGCGAGCGGACTGTTCCAGGCCGACGTCAAGTCCGTCGGCTTCGACCAGTACGAGAAGGACATCGCCCAGGGCAAGTACGGCGTGTACGTGAAGGGCTGGGTGCCGGACTACCCGGACGCCGACAACTTCACGGCCCCCTTCTTCGGCAAGGGCAACGTGCTGGGCAACAACTACAGCAACAACACCATCACCGGCTCCCTCATCCCCGGCACGGCCGCGCAGAGCGACCGCACCGCGACCGACAAGGACTTCGGGAAGCTGCAGGACATCGTCGCCGACGAGCTGCCCGTGCTGCCGGTCTGGCAGGCCAAGCAGTACGCGCTCGTCCGCGACGGCGTCTACGGCCTGGAGTACTGCCTGGACGCCTCGACGGTGTTCCGGTTCTGGGAACTGAGCAAGAGCTGACGACCCCGGTCCCGGCGCGAAAGGGCGCCCTTCCCTGCGGGGGAGGGCGCCCTCGGCGTTTTTCCGTACCGCCCGTACGTGCTACTGCGCGCCGGGCCGCACCAGGCCGCTCTCGTACGCGTACACCGCGGCCTGCACCCGGTCCCTCAGGCCCAGCTTGGTCAGGACGTGCCCGACGTGCGTCTTGACCGTGGTCTCGCTGACGAACAGGTCGGCGGCGATCTCGGCGTTGGACAGCCCGCGCGCCACCAGCTTCAGCACCTCCACCTCGCGGTCGGTGAGGGTGTGCAGGGTGTCCGGCACGGGCTCCTCGCCGGAGGGCAGGTGCGTGGCGTACTTGTCCAGCAGACGGCGGGTGATGCTCGGCGCCAGCATGGCCTCGCCGGCCGCCACGACCCGGATCGCCTGCACCAGCTCGTCGGCGGGCGCGTCCTTGAGCAGGAAGCCGCTCGCCCCGGCCCGCAGCGCCTCCACCACGTACTCGTCGAGGTCGAACGTGGTCAGCACGAGCACCTTCGCCGGGCCGTCCCGACCCGGACCGGAGATCTGCCGGGTCGCCTCCACCCCGTCCATCCGCGGCATCCGGATGTCCATGAGCACGACATCGGGCTGCAGGGCGCGCACCTGGTCGAGAGCCTGCAGGCCGTCACCGGCCTCGCCCACGACCGCGATGTCCTGCTCGGCCTCCAGAATCATGCGGAAACCGGTACGCAGCAGGGGCTGGTCGTCGACCAGTAGGACGCGGATGGCCACGTGACACTCCTTCGCTAGTCCCGGCCCATTCTGCCCTGCTGCACGGCCTCCGACTCAGGCGCCCTCACGGGCAGCGGATAGGGCGGGGGAGTGCCGCCGAACTCCGGGCAGTGCGCCTGGTGGTCGCACCAGCCGCACAGCTTGGTCGGCCGGGGCCGCCACTCCCCGGTGTCCGTGGCCCGCCTGATGGCCTCCCACAGGGCGAGCAGCTTGCGCTCCACGCGCTCCAGGTCGGCGAGGACGGGGTCGTACGTCAGCACGTCCCCGCTGCCGAGATAGACGAGCTGGAGCCGGCGCGGGACCACCTGCTTCAGCCGCCACACGACGAGCGCGTAGAACTTCATCTGGAACAGCGCGCCCTCGGCGTACTCCGGCCGCGGCGCCTTGCCCGTCTTGTAGTCGACGATCCGCACCTCGCCCGTGGGCGCCACGTCCACCCGGTCGATGATCCCGCGCAGCCGCAGACCCGACTCCAGCTCGGCCTCCACGAACAGCTCCCGCTCGGCGGGCTCCAGCCGGGACGGGTCCTCCAGCGTGAACCAGCGCTCCACGAGCTGCTCGGCCTCGCCGAGCCAGCGGGCCAGCCGCTCACCCTCGGGGTCGTCGGCGAACAGCTCGCCGAGCTCGGGCCTGCTCTCCCGCAGCCGGTCCCACTGGCCCGGGATCAGCGCCTTGGCCCGCGGCGCGGTCCGCTCCCCGGCGGGGGCGTCGAACAACCGCTCCAGCACGGCGTGCACCAGCGTGCCCCGGGTCGCCGCCTCGCTCGGCTTCTCCGGCAACCGGTCGATCACCCGGAACCGGTACAACAGCGGACACTGCATGAAGTCACCGGCGCGCGACGGGGACAACGACGTGGGCGCCATGGCGGCACGCTCACCCGCCGACCCGGCGGCGCCACCGCTGGAGCCGGCTGTCCCTGAGTCCTCGACCGCGCCGGGCCGTGCCCCCGCGTCCTCGCTGCTGCTGTCCATGTCCCCAGACCATACGGCCCGGCACTGACAGTGACCCAGCCGCGGGCGCGTCGGGCGCTCGACGGCGGGGCAAACACAGGGGGTGCCGGGGCGGAACGCGTCACCACGGCCGCATACCATCGACCCAGACCCTTCCGCCCGGTTGGTGCGGAAGACGCTTCGAACGAGGGGACAGCGTGGACGTGAGCGGCGGGAGCGGGCAGCCGCGGTCCGGCAACGACGAGCCGGCCGAGCACCTCGCAGGTCCTACGGCCCCGACGACCGGAACCACCGACCACCCCGGGCCGGAGCCCCACGACGCCCCGACGCCCCCGCCTCCCGCGGACCGGGACCCCCACCCGGATCCCGACACCGCCGAAGACACCCCGACCGAGCCCCCGCACCCGACGACCGGCAAGAACGCCGGGAACGCCAAGAATGCCGGGGACACCGGGGACACCAGGGCCGGCGAAGAGACGCCCGCCGCAGGCACCCGCACCGGGTCCGGCGAGCACCGGACCCTCGCCCACTCCGGGATCGCCAAGGGGGAGCCGCCCCAGCCGCCGGCCAGGGAACCCGGTGGCGGGCTGCTCATGGGCCGGCCCTTCGGCGTGCCGGTGTACGTCGCGCCGAGCTGGTTCCTGGTCGCCGCGCTGATCACCTGGGTCTTCGGCGGCCAGCTGGACCGTGTGCTGCCCGAACTGGGCGCCGCCCGCTATCTGGTGTCCCTGTTCTTCGCCGTCGCCTTCTACGCCTCCGTGCTGGTCCACGAGCTGGCCCACACGGTCGCCGCGATCCGCTTCAAGCTCCCGGTCCGCCGCATCCAGCTCCAGTTCTTCGGCGGCGTCTCCGAGATCGAGAAGGAGGCCGAGACCCCGGGCCGGGAGTTCGTCCTGGCCTTCGTCGGGCCGCTGCTCTCGCTCGTCCTCGCCGGGATCTTCTACCTCGCGATGAAGCCGGTGGAGCCCGACACCGTCCCCGGCGTCCTGCTGGCCGGCCTGATGATCTCCAACCTCATCGTCGCCGCCTTCAACCTGCTGCCCGGCCTGCCCCTGGACGGCGGCCGCATGCTCCGCGCCGTCGTCTGGAAGATCACCGGCAAGCCCATGAGCGGCACCGTCGCCGCCGCCTGGGTCGGCCGCGCCCTCGCCATCTCGGTCCTGGTCGGTCTCCCGCTGCTCAACCAGTCCGGTGCCCTCGGCGGCGGCAGCGAGGAGATCAGCGGCATGGACACCGTCACCGACGCCCTGCTCGCCGCCATCCTCGCCGCGATCATCTGGACCGGCGCCGGCAACAGCCTGCGCATGGCCCGGCTGCGCGAGCACCTCCCCGAGCTGCGGGCCCGCACCCTGACCCGGCGGGCCGTACCGGTGCAGACCGACACCCCGCTCTCCGAGGCCCTGCGTCGCGCCAACGCCGCCGGTGCCCGCGCCCTGGTCGTCGTCGACGCCGAGGGACACCCCCTCTCCCTCGTCCGCGAGGCCGCCATCGTCGGCGTACCCGAGCACCGCCGCCCCTGGGTCGCCGTCAGCGGCCTCGCCCAGGAGCTGACCGACGGCATGCGGGTCTCCGCCGAGCTGTCCGGGGAGGAGCTGCTGGACGTCCTGCGGGCCACACCGGCGACCGAGTACCTGGTGGTCGAGGAGAGCGGTGAGATCTACGGCGTCCTGTCCGCCGCGGACGTCGAACGCGCCTTCGTGAAGGCCATGGCGAGGCCGTCCTAGGACAGGCCCTAGTGGTCGGCGGCCCCCTCAGGTGCCGGTAGGCTGGTCACATGTCCGAACCGACCGGTGCCGCCCGCAGGCGCGGGCCCTTCAAGGTCGGGGACCAGGTTCAGCTGACCGACCCCAAGGGCCGCCACTACACGTTCACGCTCGAAGCCGGGAAGAACTTCCACACCCACAAGGGCTCCTTCCCGCACGACGAACTGATCGGTGCTCCCGAGGGCAGCGTTGTCCGCACCACCGGCAACGTGGCCTACCTCGCGCTGCGCCCCCTGCTCCCCGACTACGTCCTGTCCATGCCCCGCGGGGCAGCCGTCGTCTACCCCAAGGACGCGGGGCAGATCCTCGCCTTCGCCGACATCTTCCCCGGCGCCCGCGTCGTGGAGGCCGGTGTCGGCTCCGGCTCGCTCAGCAGCTTCCTGCTGCGCGCCATCGGCGACCAGGGCATGCTGCACTCCTACGAGCGCCGCGAGGACTTCGCCGAGATCGCCCAGCAGAACGTGGAGCGCTACTTCGGCGGCCCGCACCCCGCCTGGCAGCTCACCGTCGGCGACCTGCAGGACAACCTGTCCGACGTCGACGTGGACCGCGTCATCCTCGACATGCTCGCCCCCTGGGAATGCCTGGAGGCCGTCTCCAAGGCGCTGGTGCCCGGCGGCATCCTGTGCTGCTACGTGGCCACCACCACCCAGCTCGCCCGGACCGTCGAGTCCATCCGGGAGATCGGCTGCTTCAACGAGCCGACCGCCTGGGAGACGATGATCCGCAACTGGCACATCGAGGGCCTGGCCGTCCGCCCGGACCACCGGATGATCGGCCACACCGGCTTCCTGCTCACCGCCCGCCGCCTCGCGGACGGCGTCGAGCCGCCCATGCGCCGCCGCCGCCCCGCCAAGGGCGCCTACGGCGAGGACTACGCCGGCCCCAACGCCGAGGGCGGCTCCGGCCGCTGACCCGCTCCCACCGAGCACAACGCAAGGGCGCCGTGCCCAAGTTCCCGGACGATCCGGGGAACTCGGGCACGGCGCCCTTGCGTTGACACGGCACCAGGAGGTGTACGGCCCCACGCGCGCGTGTGCACTTCGCCGGCGAAAATCCCGTACCGACCCCGCCGTTCCCCCGCACTGTGACGTGTGGCACCATGCAGGCCACCCCCCCCACCGGCACAGCCCTCACAGGAGACACTCCTAGTGCAGCAATCCGCCGTTCCGGAGCTCGCCCACACGCACGCCGGACCCATCCACTGGGTCGCCACGGCCACCGCGGTCGCCGGCGTGATCGCCCTGTCCTCCGTCGTCCAGCCCGGTTCGGCCACGGCCGCCCAACCGGCCCCCGGCACCGAGGCCAAGTCGGCCCCCGCCGCCGTCGCACCACCCAGCACCACGGGCGTCGACTTCCCCCTCGACTGCGGACCGGTGAAGGCGCTGGTGGTGAAGCAGGGAGCCGGCGACCTGGACGGCGACGGCAGACCGGAAACCGTCGCGGTCGTGCACTGCGACGCCCCCATGGGCACCCCGCCCGACGGCGTCTACGTCCTCACCCGGGGCACGGACGGCGGCAAGGCCCGCGTGGTCGCCACCCTCGTCGACCCCAAGGACCGCCTCACCGTCACCGACTTCGCCCTGCGCGCGGGTGCCGTCAGCGCCACCCTGCTCGGCTACTCCTCGTCCGACGTGCCCAGTTGCTGCCCCGACGTGAAAACCCCGGCCAAGTGGCGATGGAACGGCACCGCGTTCCTCCGCTCCACCCCGGCCGGGGCTCACAGCGTCTGACGACAGGCCTAGACGAGTAGTTCCGATGTGGCTCAGTGGTCGTAGGCGATCAGTGACCTGGTGATGGGTGCGCCGATGGTCCGGTTGTGCCAGATCGCGCAG
>NZ_JBIATY010000016.1:0-256668 GCF_042892235.1 Streptomyces sp. NPDC001816 | reverse complement strand
GCGGCGCAGGGAGTTGCCGAGGGTGTAGCCGAAGCCCGGCTCCAGCGGCTCGATCACGAACCGGGAGCGGAACTCGTCGACGACCTCTTCGGTCAACGAGGGACGCTGAGCGATCAGCATGTGTGGATCAGATCCTTCTTTCGTGGACGCCCGCTATTTGACGCCCGACGGACCGTGCCGCTCACGCAACACGGGGTACTGCAAGGGTACGGGCGGTACGACCCGAAGGGGTGGTACCGCCCGGAACCGCAGGCCGCGAAGGCGACGCGTCAGACGCGACGACGCTTCGGCGGACGGCAGCCATTGTGCGGGGTCGGGGTGACGTCCTGGATGGAGCCGACCTCGAGGCCCGTGGCCTGCAGGGAGCGGATCGCGGTCTCACGACCGGAGCCCGGGCCCTTGACGAACACGTCGACCTTGCGCATGCCGTGCTCCTGGGCGCGGCGGGCAGCCGACTCGGCGGCCATCTGCGCGGCGAACGGCGTGGACTTCCGGGAGCCCTTGAAGCCGACGTGGCCGGCGGAGGCCCAGGAGATCACGTTGCCGGACGGGTCCGTGATCGACACGATCGTGTTGTTGAACGTGCTCTTGATGTGCGCGTGGCCGTGAGCGACGTTCTTCTTTTCCTTGCGGCGCACCTTCTTGGCAGCGCCCTGACGTCCCTTGGGGGGCATCTAGTAACTCCTACGGGGAGGTGGTCGGTCCTACAGCGAAGACCGCTGATGAAGCGTTGTCCGCTGAGGACTACTTCTTGCCCGGCTTCTTCTTGCCGGCGATGGCGCGACGCGGGCCCTTGCGGGTGCGGGCGTTGGTGCTGGTGCGCTGACCGCGGACGGGCAGACCGCGGCGGTGCCGCAGACCCTGGTAGCAGCCGATCTCGACCTTGCGGCGGATGTCGGCCTGGATCTCGCGACGGAGGTCACCCTCGGTCTTGATGTTGTTGTCGACGTACTCGCGGATCGCGACCAGCTGCTCTTCGCTCAGGTCACGAACGCGGGTGTTCGGGTCGATACCGGTCTCGGCCAGCGTCTGCTGGGAGAGCGTCCGGCCGATGCCGAACACGTAGGTGAGGGCGACTTCCACACGCTTTTCGCGCGGGATGTCAACACCGGAAACGCGTGCCATTCAATGGCTCCTGGTGATCTTCGGAGGTCTTCCGCAAAGCCGGCTCCCGGCCGCCGTACGAGGTACGAACCGGGTCCCCGGCCTCCGAACCGGGGGTGTCGAGCTGGATGGCTCGGGCTCTGCGTATGAACATATTCAGCTTGCGTCGCGCGAATCTCTGCGGGTGCAGAGGGATCGGTCGTGCGTCAGCCCTGGCGCTGCTTGTGGCGCGGGTTCTCGCAGATGACCATGACCCGACCGTGACGGCGGATCACCCTGCACTTGTCGCAGATCTTCTTGACGCTCGGCTTGACCTTCATGGGATTGAGGTTCTCCGGGTCAGTGCCACCACCCCGCCGAAGCGGGATACGGGCAAGATCTACTTGTACCGGTAGACGATCCGGCCACGCGTCAGGTCGTACGGAGACAGCTCCACCACGACCCGGTCGTCAGGGAGGATGCGGATGTAGTGCATACGCATCTTGCCGCTGATGTGTGCCAGGACCTGGTGGCCGTTCTGGAGCTCGACCTTGAACATGGCGTTCGGCAGAGACTCGACGACAGTGCCCTCGATCTCGATGGCACCTTGCTTCTTGGCCACGCTTCGCCCTTCGAATCGACTACCTTGATCGACTCTCTTGCTTCCCTTACGGGCGCATGCGGACATGCGGGTACACGAGAGCCGACGAGTCAGTCTACGTCAGCGCACCCGGAAACACGAATCGAGGAAACCTGCCCCGCACAGAAGATCGTCATGCAAGGGGTGGGAGGAGTAGCTGCCAGCGGTCGCGGCGGGAGCCGTCATCAGCCCAGCGGGTCCGGGGCGGCCGTGATGCCGTATTCGGCGAGCTTGGCCTTGCCGCCGTCCGGAGCCGTCAGCACCAGCGGGCCCTGTTCGGTCAGCGCGATCGAGTGCTCCCAGTGGGAGGACCAGCTGCCGTCGGTCGTGATGACCGTCCAGTCGACCGATCTTCGACGCCCCGCTCGCGGGCTCGGCGCCAGGGGCGCCTCACAAGCTTCGCGGGGCTGCGCCGGCCTCCGACCGGCGGCTCGTGGCTCGGCCGTCATCAGCCCATCGGATCCGGCGCCGCCGTCACCCCGTACTCGGCCAGCTTCGCCTTGCCGCCGTCCGGAGCCGTCAGCACCAGCGGGCCCTGTTCGGTCAGTGCGATCGAGTGCTCCCAGTGGGAGGACCAGCTGCCGTCGGTCGTGATGACCGTCCAGTCGTCCTCGAGGACCTCGGTCCGCGGGGTGCCGAGGGAGACCATCGGCTCGATCGCGAGGCAGAAGCCGGGGACCAGCTTGGGGCCCTTGCCGCGGCGGCGGTCGACGTAGTTCAGCAGGTGCGGGTCCATGTGCATCTCGGTGCCGATGCCGTGGCCACCGTAGTCCTCGATGATGCCGTAGCGGCCGCCGCCGGGCTTCGGCTGCCGGCGGATGTACGTCTCGATGGCCCGGGAGACGTCGACCAGGCGGTTGCCCTGCTTCATGGCCGCGATGCCGGCCCACATGGACTCCTCGGTCACCCGGGAGAGCTCGATCAGCTCCGGAGCGTGACCGGAGCCCACGAAGGCGGTGTACGCGGCGTCGCCGTGCCAGCCGTCGACGATCGCGCCGCAGTCGATGGAGATGACGTCGCCGTCCTTCAGGACGACGTCGTCGGAGGGGATGCCGTGGACCACGACGTCGTTGACCGAGGTGCAGATCGTCGCGGGGAAGCCGCCGTAGCCGAGGAAGTTCGACTTGGCACCGTGCTCGGCGAGCACCTTGCGGGCGACCTCGTCCAGGTCCTTGGTGCTGGCGCCGGGGACGGCGACTTCGCGAGTGGCCGCGTGGATGGCGGCTACGACCAGGCCCGCCGCACGCATCTTGGCGATCTGCTCGGGGGTCTTGATCTGCACCATGGGGGGCCTGCGCTCTCCGTCACTCACGTCGACTGGGTTACCTACACAACACTACGGCCGCGGCGCCCGGGGAGGGCACCGCGGCCGGAAGGACCGCGATCTACTTGTTCTCGGCCTTCTCGCGCTTGAGCGCCTCCAGCGCCCGCTGCGTGATCTCGTCCACCGGGCCCAGGGAGGAGATCGTCACGACCAGGCCCTGCGACTTGTAGTAGTCGATGATCGGCTCGGTCTGCGTGTGGTAGACCTCCAGCCGCGTGCGGACGGTCTCCTCGGAGTCGTCGTCGCGCTGGTACAGCTCACCGCCGCAGACGTCGCACACGCCCTCCTGCTTCGGCTGGCTGTACGTCACGTGGAAGACGTGGGACGAGTCGTTGCGGCAGATGCGCCGGCCGGCGATCCGCTTGACGACCTCCTCCTCCGGGACCTCCAGGTCCAGGACGGCGTCCAGCTTGATGCCCTCTTCGTCCAGCAGCCGGTCCAGCGCCTCGGCCTGCGAGACGTTGCGCGGGAAGCCGTCCAGCAGGAAGCCGTTCTCCGCGTCCGCCTGCTCCATGCGGTCCTTGGCCATCGCGATGGTGACCTCGTCGGGTACGAGGTTGCCGGCGTCCATGTAGGACTTCGCGAGCTTGCCCAGCTCGGTCTGCCGACTGATGTTGGCCCGGAACAGGTCACCGGTGGAGATGTGCGGGATGGCCAGCTTCTCTGCGAGCCGGACGGCTTGCGTTCCCTTACCGGCACCGGGCGGCCCGACGAGGACGATACGCATCAGCGGAGGAACCCTTCGTAATTGCGCTGCTGGAGCTGGCTCTCGATCTGCTTCACCGTCTCGAGACCGACACCCACAATGATCAGGATGCTGGTCCCGCCGAACGGGAAGTTCCCGCTCGCGTTGAAGCCCACCAACGCCATTGTCGGCACGAGAGCGATCACTCCCAGATACAGCGAACCCGGCCAGGTGATCCGGTTGAGCACGTAGCTCAGGTACTCAGCGGTCGGTCGGCCAGCCCGGATGCCCGGGATGAAGCCACCATACTTCTTCATGTTGTCGGCGACTTCCTCGGGGTTGAAGGAGATCGCCACATAGAAGAACGCGAAGAAAACGATGAGCAAGAAGTACGAAACGATGTAAATCGGGTGGTTGCCCTTGGTCAGATGACCCTCGACCCACTGCTTCCAGCCCGAGTTGCCCCCGGCGAACTGGGCCACCAGCGCGGGAATGTAGAGCAGCGACGAGGCGAAGATGACGGGAATCACACCCGCCTGGTTCACCTTGAGCGGGATGTACGTGGACGTACCACCGTAGGAACGACGCCCGATCATGCGCTTCGCGTACTGCACCGGGATGCGGCGCTGGGCCTGCTCCACGAAGACGACGAGCGCGACCATGACCAGGCCGACCAGGATGACGGTGCCGAACTCGATCCAGCCGCCGGCCAGGGAGCCCTGCTTCTTGATGGCCCACAGCGCGGACGGGAAGGTCGCGGCGATCGAGATGAACATCAGGATCGACATGCCGTTGCCGATGCCGCGGTCGGTGATCAGCTCACCGAGCCACATGACGACGGCCGTACCGGCGGTCATGCAGATGACCATGGTGATGGTGGTGAAGATCGCCTGGTCCGGGACGATCGAGCTGGCCACCTGGCAGCCATTGAACAGCGCGCCGCTGCGGGCGGTGGCCACCAGACCCGTGCCCTGCAGGATGGCCAGCGCCACCGTCAGGTACCGGGTGTACTGGGTGATCTTCGCCGTACCCGACTGGCCCTCCTTCTTCAGGGCTTCCAGGCGCGGGATGACCACGGTCAGCAGCTGCAGAATGATGCTCGCCGTGATGTACGGCATGATCCCGAGCGCGAAGATCGTGATCTGCAGCAGTGCGCCACCGCTGAACATGTTGACCAGACCGAAGAGGCCCTGGTTGGCGGACGCCTCGTCCATGCACTGCTGGACGGCCTTGTAGTTGACGCCCGGGATCGGAACGTGGGTACCGACCCGGTAGACCACGATGATGGCCAGCGTGAACAGCAGCTTCTTGCGCAGGTCGGGCGTCCTGAACGCCCGGGCGAACGCGGTGAGCACGGTGCCTCCTGCGACCCCCGCGCAACTGCGTCAAGGGTGACGGTCTTGAGGTTCGACGGATACAGAACGACGGATACAGAAAAAGAACAGTGCAGGCCACCTTACCGGCGACACTGCCTCCCCCGGAACGACCAACCGGGGATACCCCATTGTGAGGTATCCCCGGTCGGGATCGTCTACGTCATCGAGGCGCCTGCAAGAATCAGACGAGCTCGGTGACCGTACCGCCGGCGGCGGTGATCTTCTCCTTGGCGGAGCCGGAGACGGCGTCGACCGTCACCTGCAGCGCCACGGAGATCTCGCCCTGGCCGAGGACCTTGACGAGGCTGTTCTTGCGAACGGCACCCTTGGCCACCAGACCCTCGACCGTGACCTCGCCACCCTCGGGGTAGAGCGCGGCCAGCTTGTCGAGGTTCACGACCTGGAACTCGGTCTTGAACGGGTTCTTGAAACCCTTCAGCTTCGGGAGGCGCATGTGGAGCGGCATCTGGCCACCCTCGAAGCGCTCCGGAACCTGGTAACGGGCCTTCGTACCCTTGGTACCACGACCGGCCGTCTTACCCTTCGACGCCTCACCACGACCGACACGGGTCTTGGCGGTCTTGGCGCCCGGGGCGGGACGGAGGTTGTGGATCTTGAGCGGGTTCTGCTCCGCCATGATCAGTCGACCTCCTCGACCGTCACGAGGTGGCGGACGGTGTGCACCATGCCGCGGAACTCGGGGCGGTCCTCCTTGACGACCTGCGTGTTGATGCCCTTGAGACCAAGGGAGCGCAGGGTGTCACGGTGGTTCTGCTTGCTGCCGATGTAGGACTTGACCTGCGTGATCTTGAGCTGAGCCATCACGCACCCGCCCCGGCACGCGCACGCAGCAGAGCCGCGGGAGCGACGTCCTCGAGGGGCAGGCCGCGGCGGGCCGCGACCTCCTCGGGACGCTGCAGGCCCTTCAGGGCCTCCACGGTCGCGTGCACGATGTTGATCGCGTTGTCGGAGCCGAGCGACTTCGACAGGATGTCGTGGATACCGGCGCACTCGAGCACGGCACGCACCGGACCACCGGCGATAACACCGGTACCCGGGGACGCGGGCTTGAGCAGCACGACGCCGGCAGCCTTCTCACCCTGGATCGGGTGCGGGATGGTGCCCTGGATACGGGGGACCTTGAAGAAGTGCTTCTTGGCCTCCTCAACGCCCTTGGCGATGGCGGCCGGCACCTCCTTGGCCTTGCCGTAACCGACACCCACGGTGCCGTCACCGTCGCCCACCACGACCAGCGCGGTGAAGCTGAAGCGACGACCACCCTTCACAACCTTGGCGACGCGGTTGATCGCGACAACGCGCTCAACGTACGCGGTCTTCTCGGCGGCAGCAGCGCCGCCGTCACGGCCCTTCCGGTCCCGCCGCTCGCCGCCACCGGCACCGCCACCGCGGCGCTGGGGTCCAGCCATTGGAATTACCTCTCTCTGTTTCCGCTAGCTACGGCAGGCTCAGAACTTGAGCCCGGCTTCGCGGGCGGCGTCCGCCAGGGCGGCGATGCGCCCGGCGTACTGGTTGCCACCACGGTCGAACACGACAGCCTCGACACCGGCGGCCTTGGCACGCTCGGCGACCAGGGCGCCGACCTGCTTGGCCTGCGAGGACTTGTCGCCCTCGCCACCGCGGACGGACGCGTCCAGGGTGGACGCGGACGCCAGGGTGTGGCCCTTGAGGTCGTCGATCACCTGCGCCACGATGTGGCGGTTGGAGCGGGTCACGACCAGACGGGGACGCTCCGCCGTACCGGCGATCCGCTTGCGGATCCGGATGTGACGGCGCTTGATCGCGGCGCGCTTGTAGGCGTCGCCCTTGAGGATCTTCTGCCCGTATGCCATGGCTTACTTACCCGCCTTTCCGACCTTGCGGCGGATGACTTCGCCCTCGTACTTGACGCCCTTGGCCTTGTACGGGTCAGGCTTGCGCAGCTTGCGGATGTTGGCCGCAACCTCGCCGACCTTCTGCTTGTCGATGCCCTCGACCTGGAAGCGGGTCGGGGTCTCCACCTTGAAGGTGATGCCCTCGGGCGCCTCGACGGTGATCGGGTGGCTGTAGCCGAGCGCGAACTCGAGGTTCGAGCCCTTGGCCGTGACGCGGTAACCGACACCGCTGATCTCGAGCTTCTTCACGTAACCCTGGGTCACGCCGGTGATCATGTTCGCCACCAGCGTGCGGGACAGGCCGTGCAGGGCCTTGTTCTGACGCTCGTCGTTCGGACGGGTGACGTTCAGAACGCCGTCCTCACCCTTGACGATGTCGATCGGCGCGACGACGGTGTGGGTCAGCGTGCCCTTGGGGCCCTTGACCGAGACCGTACGGCCGTCGATGGTGACGTCCACGCCGGCGGGAACCGTGATGGGGAGCTTGCCAATACGCGACATAGCTGTTTCCTCCGTTCCCTTCCGCTACCAGACGTAGGCGAGGACTTCCCCACCCACGCCCTTCTTGCCGGCCTGCTTGTCGGTGAGGAGCCCGTGCGACGTGGAGATGATCGCCACGCCGAGGCCGCCCAGCACCTTGGGCAGGTTGGTGGACTTCGCGTACACCCGGAGACCGGGCTTGGAGATCCGCTTGATGCCCGCGATGGAGCGCTCACGGTTCGGGCCGAACTTCAGCTCGAGGGTGAGGTTCTTGCCCACCTCGGCGTCCTCGACGCGCCAGCCCGTGATGAAGCCCTCCTGCTGGAGGATCTCCGCGATGTGAGACTTGATCTTGGACGCCGGCATCGTCACGGAGTCGTGGTATGCCGAGTTCGCGTTCCGCAGACGCGTAAGCATGTCTGCGATCGGATCAGTCATGGTCATGAATTGGCCTTCGGCCTCTCTCGCCGGGGTTTCCTGGTGCGCCATCCCTCTCCCCGATCCGAGACGGGACGGGTGCGGCGCGGTGGACCTACGGCGTAGTAAGTCGTACGGGCGCGGCAGACGCCCAACCCCACAAGCCTACGGCATGCGGAGAAGGGCCCCTGCCGACCCAGATGCTTACCGAGAGCTTCAGGAATCCCTAAAAAGCGGGGATTACCAGGAGCTCTTGGTCACGCCCGGCAGCTCGCCACGGTGAGCCATCTCACGAAGGCACACGCGGCACAGGCCGAACTTGCGGTACACGGAGTGCGGACGGCCGCAGCGCTGGCAGCGCGTGTAGCCACGCACACCGAACTTGGGCTTGCGAGCAGCCTTAGCGATCAGAGCCTTCTTCGCCATCTCGCTCACGCCTCCTTGAACGGGAAGCCGAGGTGACGAAGGAGCGCGCGGCCCTCAGCGTCGTTGGTCGCCGTGGTGACCACGGTGATGTCCATACCCCGGACGCGGTCGATCTTGTCCTGGTCGATCTCGTGGAACATGACCTGCTCCGTGAGACCGAAGGTGTAGTTGCCACGGCCGTCGAACTGCTTCGGGGACAGGCCGCGGAAGTCGCGGATGCGCGGCAGCGCGAGCGACAGGGTGCGGTCCAGGAACTCCCACATGCGGTCGCCACGGAGCGTGACGTGGGCACCGATCGGCTGGCCCTCACGCAGCTTGAACTGCGCGATGGACTTGCGGGCCTTGGTGACCTGCGGCTTCTGGCCGGTGATCGTGGAGAGGTCGCGGATGGCGCCCTCGATCAGCTTGGAGTCGCGGGCGGCGTCGCCCACACCCATGTTGACCACGATCTTGACGAGGCCGGGGATCTGCATGACGTTCTCGTACTTGAACTCGTCACGCAGCTTGCCCGCGATCTCCTCGCGGTACTTCTGCTTCAGACGCGGAGTGGTGGTGGTAGCCATCAGATGTCCTCACCCGTCCGCTTGGCAACGCGGATCTTGTTGCCTTCGTCGTCGAAGCGGTAACCGACACGCGTGACAACCTTGTTGCCGTCCTTCTCAACGACCAGCTGGACGTTGGAGACGTGGATCGGCGCCTCGGTCGTGACGATGCCGCCGGCCTGCGAACCGCTGGCGGTCGGACCGGCCTTGGTGTGCTTCTTGACCCGGTTGACACCCTCGACCAGGACACGCTCCTCGCGCGGGTAAGCGGCAATGACCTTGCCCTGCTTGCCCTTGTCCTTACCGGTGATGACCTGGACCAGGTCGCCCTTCTTGATCTTCATGCTTACAGCACCTCCGGCGCGAGCGAGATGATCTTCATGAACTTCTTCTCGCGCAGCTCACGGCCGACCGGGCCGAAGATGCGGGTGCCGCGAGGGTCGCCGTCGTTCTTCAGAATGACGGCGGCGTTCTCGTCGAAGCGGATGTACGAGCCGTCCGGACGGCGGCGCTCCTTGACGGTGCGAACGATGACCGCCTTGACGACGTCACCCTTCTTCACGTTGCCACCGGGGATCGCGTCCTTGACGGTGGCGACGATGACGTCACCGATGCCCGCGTAGCGGCGACCGGAGCCACCGAGCACACGGATGCAAAGGATTTCCTTCGCACCAGTGTTGTCGGCGACGCGCAGTCGCGACTCCTGCTGGATCACGTCTATCTCCTGTGTGTCTGCCGGTTCCCCGGGAGCCGCTCAGCTGAGCGGCTCCCGGAGCCTGGCGGAACTGTCCTGCGAGGGGTGCCCCGCAGGAGAATTACTTGGCCTTCTCGAGGATCTCGACGACGCGCCAGCGCTTCGTCGCGGACAGCGGCCGGGTCTCCATGAGGAGGACGCGGTCGCCGACACCCGCAGCGTTCTGCTCGTCGTGCGCCTTGAGCTTGTTCGTACGGCGGATGACCTTGCCGTACAGCGCGTGCTTCACGCGGTCCTCGACAGCGACGACGACGGTCTTGTCCATCTTGTCGCTGACGACGAGACCCTCACGGGTCTTGCGGAAACCGCGCGCCTCTGCGTTCTCAGTCACGTTCTTCTCGCTCATCAGGCGTTCTCCACCGTTTCGATGCCCAGCTCACGCTCGCGCATCAGGGTGTAGATCCGCGCGATGTCCTTGCGGACCGCCTTCAGACGGCCGTGGTTCTCGAGCTGGCCCGTCGCCGCCTGGAAGCGGAGGTTGAACAGCTCTTCCTTGGCCTCGCGGAGCTTGCCCAGAAGCTCCTCGTTGCCCAGCTCGCGCAGCTCGGACGCCTTGGTACCGACCGACATCACGCTTCACCTGCCTCGCGCTTGACGATCCGGCACTTCATCGGCAGCTTGTGGGCCGCACGAGTGAGAGCCTCACGCGCAATCTTCTCGTTCGGGTAGGACAGCTCGAACATCACCCGGCCCGGGTGAACGTTCGCGATCCACCACTCCGGCGAACCCTTACCGGAACCCATGCGGGTCTCGGCAGGCTTCTTGGTCAGCGGACGGTCCGGGTAGATGTTGATCCAGACCTTGCCGCCACGCTTGATGTGGCGGGTCATCGCGATACGAGCCGCCTCGATCTGGCGGTTGGTCACGTACGCCGGCGTGAGGGCCTGGATGCCGTACTCGCCGAACGCAACCGTCGTACCACCCTTGGCCATACCGCGGCGCTTCGGGTGGTGCTGCTTGCGGTGCTTGACCCTACGGGGGATCAGCATGTCGGTCAGGCCTCCGTTCCGGTGCTCTCAGCCGGAGCGGCGGGGGCCTCGGCCTTGGGGGCCTCGGCGCCGGCAGCCTGCTGCGGCTTGCGACCGCGCCGCTCGCCACCGCGGCCACCACGGGCCGGGCGGTCGGCACCGCCACGGGCCGGGCGGTTACCCGCACGGGCCGCAGCGTTCTCGGCGCGGACCTCGGCGATGTTCTTGACGTCGCCCTTGTAGATCCAGACCTTCACACCGATGCGGCCGAAGGTCGTCTTGGCCTCGAAGAAGCCGTAGTCCACGTTCGCGCGGAGCGTGTGCAGGGGCACACGGCCCTCGCGGTAGAACTCCGAGCGGGACATCTCGGCGCCGCCGAGGCGGCCACCGCACTGGATCTTGATGCCCTTGGCGCCCGCCTTCATCGCCGACTGCATGCTCTTACGCATGGCGCGGCGGAAGGAGACGCGGGAGGAGAGCTGCTCGGCAACGGCCTGGGCCACCAGCTGAGCGTCGGTCTCGGGGTTCTTGACCTCGAGGATGTTCAGCTGGACCTGCTTGCCCGTGAGCTTCTCGAGGTCGCCGCGGATGCGGTCGGCCTCGGCGCCACGGCGGCCGATGACGATGCCCGGACGAGCGGTGTGGATGTCCACCCGCACGCGGTCACGGGTGCGCTCGATCTCAACCTTCGAGATACCGGCGCGCTCCATGCCGGACGTCATCATCCGACGGATGGCGACGTCTTCCTTGACGTAGTCCTTGTACAGCTTGTCGGCGTACCACCGGGACTTGAAGTCCGTGGTGACACCGAGCCGGAACCCATGCGGGTTAACCTTCTGGCCCATTACCGGGTTCCTTCCTTGCTGCTGACGACCACGGTGATGTGGCTGGTCCGCTTGCGGATCCGGTAGGCACGGCCCTGGGCGCGCGGCCGGAACCGCTTCAGGGTCGGACCCTCGTCGACGTACGCCTCGGAGATGAAGAGGCTGTCGGCGTCGGTGTGGTCGTAGTTGTGCGCGGCGTTGGCGATGGCGCTGTCGAGCACCTTGCCGACCGGCACGGAGGCTGCCTGCGGAGCGAATCGCAGAACAGCCTGAGCCTCCGTGGCATCCATGCCACGGATAAGGTCCACCACGCGGCGGGCCTTCATGGGCGTAACGCGGATGTACCGCGCCTGGGCCCTGGCTTCCATGGTTGTCCCTCTCAGTTACTTACGTGTCTGAATGCGATCCGCTACTAGCGGCGCTTCGACTTCCGGTCTTCCTTGACGTGACCCCGGAAGGTGCGCGTCGGCGAGAACTCGCCGAGCTTGTGGCCGACCATCGACTCGGTGACGAACACCGGGATGTGGGTCTTGCCGTTGTGCACCGCGAGCGTGTGGCCCAGCATGGCCGGGACGATCATCGAGCGGCGGGACCAGGTCTTGATGACGTTCTTGGTGCCGGCTTCGTTCTGGGCGTCCACCTTCTTGATCAGGTGGTCGTCGACGAAGGGCCCCTTCTTCAGGCTACGAGGCATCTCAACCCGTCCTTAGCGCTTCTTGTTCGTCTTGCGGCGGCGGACGATGTACTTGTTCGACGCCTTCTTGGGCGAACGAGTACGGCCTTCCTTCTTGCCCCACGGGGACACAGGGTGGCGACCACCGGAGGTCCGGCCCTCACCACCACCGTGCGGGTGGTCAACCGGGTTCATGACCACACCACGGACGGTCGGGCGAACGCCCAGCCACCGCTTACGGCCGGCCTTACCCCAGTTGATGTTGCTCTGCTCGGCGTTGCCGACCTCACCGATGGTGGCGCGGCAGCGGACGTCGACCAGGCGGACCTCGCCGGACGGCATGCGCAGGTGGGCCATCGAGCCCTCCTTCGCGAGCAGCTGCACGGAGGCACCGGCGGAGCGGGCGAACTTGGCACCGCCACCGGGACGGAGCTCGATCGCGTGGATCGTGGTACCGACCGGGATGTTGCGGAGGGCCAGGTTGTTGCCCGGCTTGATGTCGGCCCCGGGACCGTTCTCGATGCGGTCACCCTGCTGCAGGTTGCGCGGGGCGAGGATGTAGCGCTTCTCGCCGTCGGCGTAGTGCAGCAGCGCGATGCGCGCGGTGCGGTTGGGGTCGTACTCGATGTGCGCGACCTTCGCCGGCACGCCGTCCTTGTCGTGACGACGGAAGTCGATCACACGGTAGGCGCGCTTGTGTCCGCCACCCTGGTGGCGAACGGTCACACGACCGGCGTTGTTACGGCCGCCCTTGCTGTGCAGCGGGCGGACCAGCGACTTCTCCGGCGTGGACCGCGTGACCTCGACGAAGTCGGCGACGCTGGCGCCACGACGGCCCGGCGTAGTCGGCTTGTACTTGCGGATTCCCATTTCTCAGTCCTCGTCCGATATCGGACGATCCGGACCGCCCTTAGGCGGTCGGACCGCCGAAGATGTCGATACGGTCGCCCTCGGCGAGGGTCACGATCGCGCGCTTGCTGCCGGCACGCTGACCGAAACCGGTCTTCGTGCGCTTGCGCTTGCCCTGGCGGTTGATCGTGTTGACCCCGGTGACCTTGACCGAGAAGACCGCCTGGACGGCCTGCTTGATCTGGGTCTTGTTGGCGTTCGGGTCGACGATGAACGTGTACTTGTTCTCGTCGAGGAGCGCGTAGCTCTTCTCGGAGACGACCGGCTTCAGCAGGACGTCACGGGGGTCCGTGTACGACTTGCTCAGCGGGGTCTCGACGGTGTTCTTGCCCTCGGTGGCGTGGCGACGCGCCTTGGCGACGCGCGCGGCCTTGGCGGCCTTGGCGGCCTTCGAGGCAATGCTCGGGTGACGCGTAGCCATCAGGCCTCGCTCCCTTCGGTGTCAGCGGCCTTGGGGCCAGACACGAAGGACTCGAAAGCGGCCTGGGTGAAGACCACGTCGTCCGAGACGAGAACGTCGTACGTGTTCAGCTGGCCCGGCTCCAGGATGTGGACCTGGGGCAGGTTGCGGGCGGACAGCCACGCGGCCTCGTCGGCGCGCTCGACGACCAGGAGCAGGTTCTTGCGCTCCGAGATCTTGCCGAACAGGCTCTTCGCGGCCTTGGTGGACGGGTTCGCACCCTCGACCACGCCGGCGACGACGTGGATGCGGTTGTGACGCGCCCGGTCGGTGAGGGCACCGCGCAGGGCGGCGGCCTTCATCTTCTTGGGGGTGCGCTGCGAGTAGTCACGCGGCACGGGACCGTGCACGACGCCACCACCGGCGAACTGCGGCGCGCGGGTCGAACCCTGACGGGCGCGACCGGTGCCCTTCTGGCGGTAAGGCTTCTTGCCACCACCACGGACCTCGCCACGGGTCTTCGTCTTGTGCGTGCCCTGACGGGCAGCGGCCAGCTGCGCGACGACGACCTGGTGGATCAGCGGAACGCTGACCTTGGCGTCGAAGATCTCCGCGGGGAGCTCGACGGAACCGGCCTTGTCGCCCGCCGGCGAAAGGATGTCAACAGTGCTCATCGGTTACCTCAGGCCCCCTTGGCCGCGGTGCGGACCAGGACGAGGCCGCCGTTCGGACCGGGAACCGCGCCCTTGATGAGCAGCAGACCCTTCTCCGCGTCAACGGCGTGGACGGTCAGGTTCTGGGTGGTGACCCGCTCGTTGCCCATGCGACCCGCCATGCGGAGGCCCTTGAACACGCGGCCCGGGGTGGCGCAGCCACCGATGGAACCGGGCGAGCGGTGCTTGCGCTGGGTGCCGTGTCCGGCGCCGAGGCCCTTGAAGTTGTGACGCTTCATGACACCGGCGAAGCCCTTGCCCTTGCTCTTGCCGGTCACGTCGACCTTGATGCCGGCCTCGAACACCTCAGCGGTGATCTCCTGGCCGAGCGTGTACTCGGAGGCGTCCGCGGTGCGGATCTCGACGAGGTGACGACGGGGGGTGACGTCGGCCTTGGCGAAGTGGCCCTTGAGGGGCTTGTTCACCTTGCGCGGGTCGATCTCGCCGAAAGCGATCTGGACGGACTCGTAGCCGTCGACATCGTTCGTACGGACCTGGGTGACGACGTTGGGGCCGGCCTTGACGACGGTGACCGGAACAACGCGGTTGTTCTCGTCCCACACCTGCGTCATGCCGAGCTTCTCGCCCAGGATGCCCTTGATCTGCTTAGCCATTCTCAGCTCACCGACCCTCAGAGCTTGATCTCGATGTCGACACCGGCCGGGAGGTCGAGTCGCATCAGAGAGTCAACGGTCTTGGGGGTGGGGTCGAGAATGTCGATCAGGCGCTTGTGCGTGCGCATCTCGAAGTGCTCGCGCGAGTCCTTGTACTTGTGCGGCGACTTGATGACGCAGTACACGTTCTTCTCAGTGGGCAGCGGCACCGGGCCCGCGACCGACGCACCAGTGCGGGTCACCGTCTCGACGATCTTCTTCGCCGAGGAGTCGATGACCTCGTGGTCGTAGGCCTTGAGCCGGATGCGGATCTTCTGTCCCGCCATGGCTACTCCGTAGTCCTGTCTCTCTAACGCTCTGGAACCCGGTGTTCCGTCTTCCCGTCCTCCGACCCACGCGGTCGGGCGTGTCGCGCTCCCGCTGACACAGATGCCCCTTGTTCGAACATCCCTGCGGGGAATGCACACGGCCCTTCCGGAACCGCAAGCCGGGGGCGGAAGGCCCACCGGGTGCCTGGCCGGTGCTGCACTGACACTTCCCGGAAGATTCCCGTACGTCCGCCCCAGTGCTGCCCGCAGGCAGTTAGGGCGACGAGTACTGTGGGACTCGCTTCCGGTCCTCCCGGCGGGAGGCGCGCAGCATCAACACTCGACCGAGCAACTCCGACAGTCTGCCATATGGGGCGGGGGCCTGGCCAATCGGGGCGGAGAGAATACCCCCAGGGTGACGCAGGTCAAACACAGACCCGGTGAACGGGCCGTCGATCTTGAGCGGGCTGCGCGGTGCGTGACGGGATGGTCACCGATCATGAACGATCAGTTCTGAGCGCGGGTACCGAGCAGCCGTGACGCTCGGCCGAGCGCGCGCGGCGAACGCCCTCAGTGACCATGTCTCCAGTCGGGGATCGGGCGGCACGAGTCCGTCGCCCTGGTCGAGCGGCTCCACCGTGTACAACGCGCTGCTCGCACCACAGGGCGCCGCCGGCCAGCACAGCCCCTCCGAACCACCCGACGCACCGAGCAGTTCCCTGCCGCGTGGCGTCTCCGGCGGCCTGGTCCGCCTCGGCCTTCACGTCCTTCGACCACTCGTAGGTCGCGCTGTCCAGTACGCGCTGCGCCGCGTCGCCGACCCCGGGGATGAGCGTGATGGGCGCACCGCCGACGTGGTACGTGTACTTGGCCACGTCGTCGGCCCAGCCCTTCCGGGCGTCCCGGTCGTCGAGGATGACGTCCGAGCCGATGGCGTTGAAGGTGCCGATGCCCATGCCGGCGTCACGAGCCCGGATGTCCCAGTTCTCGGTGCCCCGCCCCGGCGAGTCCGCCTCCGCCGTCAGCGGTGGCGCTGTCCAGCCGCATCCCGCCTTGCCGCCGTGCCAGCGCCGCGGCCTTTGACTTGAGGAGCTGCTTACGCGTCCCTTACTCCCTTTTATTTACAGCCGAGGGTCTTGACGGTGGCAGGAAAGTAGGCACGCATGAACTTTTCGATGTCCTTGCGGCGGGTTTGGTCCGTTAGTTTGATTTGGGGGAGCTGGAGGGTGAGGGTGAAGTAGTTGCCGCCTTTGGTTTTGCAAGGGGCTTGTGAGATTGCCCCGTCGGTGCCGACGATTGTCTTGTAACCGAAACTGATACTGCGTGGATCAGTGACGCCGGAGACTGTACCGGTGTCCTTGGCCAGATACATCAAGTCTGTCGCCACAGGCCGCCAGGAGAAGCGGAAACTGAGCATCACATCTTTTCCCGAGAAGGCCAGGCATGGCGCCGTGACCGCTTGCGCCCGATCGACTCGGCTGTACTCGTGCCATCCCTCGGACCGCGTCACGAGTCGACGAGTGAGCGTGGGGTCGATGTGCGTTCCGCAGATTACGTCCGGAACCTCGTTGTGCACTGGACGGGCGCACGACACCAAGATCACGGCGAAGCTGAGACAAATGGCACGCAGGCACGCACTCATTTGCCCGCCACTCCGGACACACCAGTGGCATGGTCGATGCCATCCCCGGTAGACCTGTTGATCTCGGTCTGCGGATCAAAGCGAGGGTCATCACCTGTTCGGTGCGTCCTTGACCATTCCTGGGAGAGAGCCATCAATTGCTGATTCCTGTCGGAGTACATCTGGACATTCGCAGCCGTCTGCTTCGCATCCAGCCTCTTCTGCTCATCCTCCAGCCACTTGGCCGTCACATAGTCAAAGCCAGCCTGTACGTCGCTGCTTGCCACAGGGATATAACTGATCGCCTTGTCGAAGATTGGCTTTGTTTCGAATTCCGCGGTCTTGGGGTCCCCCTGGGCCTGGATCCGAGCCTCCTCCAGAAAGCCGACGGTCCGACCGGCTCGACGAAGTGATTCCGCTGACTCGGTGTGGTCGCCGTGAATATTCGCCACCATCGCCTGGTTCAACCCCCCGTTCAAGACGCCGTACGCACTCTTGTCCTTCGACACCTGTTTCGCCACCTCGAAGAGCTGGTCCTGAGGAAGAGGTGAGTGTCGGATGTCGATCTCGCTCATGGATGCGTGAACCGTGTCGCCATGGTTGACGAGGATGTTGGCCATCGGACGGCGCAGCGAGGGTGGGAAGTCGTCGCCCCGGTCGGCCAGGTAGCCCAGAGCCGATGTGAAGACCGCGTCGTTCGCGTGGGTGTGGGTCGCATAATGCGCGTGCTTGTCGGTGGGATCGATGCCTGTCGCCGCCGCCTGCAGCGCTGCCCCGAAGCCCGCTCGGTCGTCTCCGTCGACACGAGCCTCGTACGTACCCACGTCCGAGTTCTTCGGATCATGCAGGGTGACCTTCCAGTCACGCTCCTGCATCAGGTACTTCATGTGCGCGTCCGAGCCCAGATAGTGCGCCGCCGTCTTCGGATCGTGGCTCATGATGCCGAGCACCCCGTCCACCGGGTCGTTGGCGAACCAGCCACCCCGCTCGCCGGAGTACCCGCCCTTCATCCGCCAGATCCCGGGATCCCGCTTCTCCGCCGCGATCATGTCGTCGGTCAGGTTCTCGAGCATCCCCGGTGCATACCCATGCCCCCGCTCCATGAGCGTCACCAGCGACTGGTACCCCACCGCCTTGTCCAGCCGCTCCCCCTGCGCGTCCGTGGCATAGTGCT
This sequence comes from Streptomyces sp. NPDC001816, assembly GCF_042892235.1. Classification (NCBI taxonomy): domain Bacteria; kingdom Bacillati; phylum Actinomycetota; class Actinomycetes; order Kitasatosporales; family Streptomycetaceae; genus Streptomyces; species Streptomyces sp. NPDC001816. The sequence continues at coordinate 238,845 of NZ_JBIATY010000016.1, read as the reverse complement.
CGACGCCGGCGTGCCGCATCGCCGCGCGCCAGCGCTTGTACCAGGCCGAGTCCGTGTCCCGCGTAGCCGTCGCCAGCGTGTCCGCCAGGCCCGTTTCGATCGAGGCATACGCGCCCACGGCCGACCCGCCCCGCACATGGATCAGGTCGTTCAGCTCATTGGTCAGCCTGATCGTGCCCGCCGCACCCAGGTCGTCCAGCAGCGTGCGGGAGAACACCTCGTCGTCGGAGTTGTCGCGGAACAGCCGTTGCAGTTCCGTCAGTTCGCGCCCCGAGAGAGGCCGGCCGGCGCTCAGCCGCTCCAGCGCCCCCTCCGCCTCCAGCGCCTCGTACCTCTCGACGTCTCCCATCGCCCTGCCGTTGAAGCCCCGGCCCCCGACCAGCGGGTCCGAGTCGACGACCGCTGCCGTCAGCGCGAGCTGGACGCCGGTGTCCGCGTCCGTCACGTCCCGCACCGCCTTGTCGATCCGGTCCTGCCAGTCCCGTACGGATTCAGCGTCGGCGTCATGCTCCCCGTCCGCGCCGACCAGGCCGCGCTCCGAGACCCGCATCCCCGCCGCCACCGCCTCCCGCCGCGCCGCCGTCAGCCGGCCCTTCAGCTCCACGAACTGGGCGTATGCATCCCGCAGCAGGGAGGCGATCGCCTTCGCCTCCGTCTGCGCGTACTGGAACTCCTTGAGCGTGACGTCGAAGCGCCCGTGCGCCGCCTCCGCGCTCATGCCCGTCCAGGCGGGCCCCATCGTGATGCCGTACACATCCCGGCGGTACGCCCTCTCCTGCTGCGCGAACTCGCCCGCCATGCCCTCCCAGCGCTCGGCGGCGGAGGTGAGCGCGGAAAGGTCGGCGCTCATGATCTCGTGGTAGGTCGGCATCCCCTGCCGTGTCCCGTCAGTACCGGTCCAGCGCGGACACCTGCCGGAGCCGTGATCCGACGGCCAGGTCGCTGCCCGTCAGTACCGTGTTCGAGCTACCCAGGGAGTCCTTCTCCGCGCCCAGCCGGTCCATCAAGTTCTTCACCTGGTCGCCCCAGGTCTCGTGGGCCTTCCGCAGCGCCGCCGAGGTCTGCCAGCCGTCCCCGTCCCGCGCGCCGAACGCCTTGACCGCCGCCGCGGTCTCCTCGTCCGCCCAGTCCCCGGCCTTGCGGGTCTGCGACTCGATGTGGTCCTGGATCGCGTGGGCCGCCGCCCGCTTCTCGGCGGGCGAGGACGCCAGCCCCTTCGGACCAGGCTCAGGTCCATGGTCCCCGACCAGCCAGCTCACCAGTCCACCCCTCGCCACATCACCGTCGGATCCACCATCCAGAACTTCAACCGGCGCACGCCGATCTCCGTCACGGTGTGTTTCGTGACCATCACGTTGACAACAGCCGTCCGCGTAACGAAGCGCTACTGAGCGGAGTCGCCCGAGGGGATCCGGATCTCCAGCGGACCCCAGCCCAGCCGTTTCGACTCGACCGCGACGGTCAAGAGCAGGACACGCCGCTTCGCGCTGTTGGTGGTCGCGACCGCCACCCGTCTTCAGCAGCGCGACCGTCTCGGTCCTCGTTTCCCGCCCGTCGGTCGAGCATTTTTCACTTGGTGCAGCCGAATTTCTTGGTTTCCCCCGGTACGAAGGCGTCGACGAACCGCTGCAGCTTCTTGTAGCCGGTGGGGGTGTTCTCGACGCGGTCGCCGAAGAAGTAGACCCCGAAGGACATGTATGCGTTCCGAGAGGTGCAGTTCGCCTGGATCACGGCGCGGTTGCTTCCGATCACCGCATGTCCCGGGAAGGACACGGCCCGCTCGGCGGCGTACTTGTACGGTGATGCCACGGCCTTCCAGTCCACCGGTTCCGGGGCGCGGTCCCAGCGCGTGATGTCGACGTACAGCACCCGGTGGCCGTCGGCACTCAGGGCACAGGCCGCACCCGGCTGTGCCTGGATGGCCGTGTACGTCTGCTTCACCGATCCGCTTTTCGGGATGAGCGGTGACAGGGCCCCCTTCGGCAGCGGGACCTTGCAGAACTCGGCGGGAACGGCGGCATGAGTGCTGCCGCTGCAGCCGGCCGCCGCTGCCATGGCAGCGGCGCACACCAGGGCCGTCGCCCTACGCCTCAGGGCCGTCATCACTGCGCTCCCGCCATGCCACGGGCGCGTGCGTTGCCGTCGTTGGCCGCCCCGTTGATCTGGTCGTACATGCCCTGGTCGTGCGAGTAGCCGGTGTGGCTGTCGGCCCAGTCCGAGTTGGCCGCGTACCACTGGTGGGCGATGGCATTGAGCTGGTTCTGGCGCAGGTGGTACGTCGCCTGGCTGTCGCTGGTCAGCTTGGCCGCCTGATCCTGCTGTTCGTCCATGATCCACGCGCTGGTGAGCACGTCGGCACCGCGCTGATAGATGTCCCCGTACACCGGGATGAAATTGACCAGCGCCCCGGACGCGTGATAGCTCCACGCCTTGTCCCAGGTGTAGTCGTGCTGGTCGCCCTTGAGCGCCAGGTACCGACCCTCCTCCATGAAGCCGATCGCTGTGCCGGCGGAGTGCAGGGTGTCTTCCGGGTGGCGCGAGGGGTCGTGGATGTCGTCCATGATGGCGTGGTTCATGCCCTCGTGAAGCAGGTTGTAGGTGTCCTGACTCCGCGATATCTGCTTCGTCATCTCCAGGACCTGGTCACGGTCCAGGTTCGGGCCGTCGGCGGGGTGCCGACCACCACTCGGGTCGCTCATCGCCACATACGTCTCATGGCCGTGATTGACCATGATCTTCGCCATGTCGTCGCGCAGTGAGGCCGGCATGTCGTCGCCCTGCCCGGAAAGGACATCCAGCGCGTGGACGAACACCCGGTTGTTGGCGTCGGTGTGCGAAGTCGGGCTCATGGGGCGTGGGCCGTTCGGGTCGACGCCGGTGGCCGCCGCGGCCAGGGCGTCTCCGAAGCCTTTCCGGTCGTCTCCATCCGCCGCCATGACCGGCATGCCCGTCGTGGTCCCGCCGGGCGGGGTCGCGTAGTGGTCGATGACGGTGTCCCAGTCACGCCCGTGGAGCAGATAGTCCAGGTTGTCGGTGTGCGCAGGGTCCAAGTACTCGCTGCTGGTCTTCGGGTCGTGGGACATGATGCCGAGCACGCCGTCGAGCGGATCGTTGGCGAACCAGCCCCGGTCCTTGCCGCTGAACTTGTCCCGCAGGGCCCAGATGGACTCGGTGTTGCCCTTGGCCGTGTACGACTCCTCCGCGTGCCGGATGTCGTCCGCGGTGTCCTCCAGGAACTGCCCGTTGTAGCCGTGCCCCTGCTGCATCAGCGTGACGAGGCTCTGGTAGCCGCGGACCTTCTCGTCCGGGATGGGGCTGAGGCCGTCGACCTTGAACTGTTCGGTTCCGGCCTTGCGCATGTCCTCGCGGAAGTCCTTGTAGAAGTCCGAGTGCGGGTCCTGGGTCGCGGTCGCCAGTGTGGTGGCGAGACCCTTCTGGATGTCCAGGTACTGGCCGCTGTGCTGCTTGTCGTCGTGGTAGGCAAGCCCGTCGAGGCTGTTGGAGAGCTGCAGCGTGCCCTTGGCGCCCAGTTCGTCCAGCAGGGTCTGACTGAACGCTTTGTCGCCGGAGTTGTCGTGGAAGAGGCGCTGCAGCTCCCGGTAGTCGGCCGCCGTGGCCTTGCCGGCGTTGACGCGCTGCGCGATGTCCTTGCCCTCGTCGGCCTCGTACTTCTCGATGTCGCCCTGGGCCTTGCCGTTGAAGTCGGGGACCGTGCCGAGGCCCGTGTCGGGGCCCTTCACAACGGCGGTGAAGGCGACCTCGACGCCCGTGTCGGCGTCGCCCACGTCCTTCACGCACTGGTCGATGCGGGCCTGCCAGGAGGCGACGGCTTTGCGTACGCTCTCCTGGTAGTCGGGATCATGCGCGAGTTCCTGGCGATCTCCCTGGCTGAGCCGCTCGTGGTCGTACGAGACCACTCCCTGGTCCGACACCTTCATCCCGTTGGCAATGGCGTCGTCCCGCGCCGACTCCAGCTTCTTGCGCAGGTCCACGAACTGGGTGTGCGCATCGCGCAGGAGGGAGGCGATCGCCTTGGCCTCGGTCTGGGCGTTCTGGAACTCCGTCAGCCTGATGCCGAAGCGCGCGTTGGCGGCCTGCCGGCTCTCACCGGCCCACGTCGGGCGCAGGGTGATGCCATGCACGTCCCGCTGGTACGCGGTCTCCTGCTTGTGGAGCTCCTTCGCCATGCCGTCCCAGCGTTCGGCGGCCGTGGTGAGCGTGGACAGGTCGGTCGTCAGGATCTCGTGGTACGTCGGCATGGGGTCCCCGTTGATTCCGATGGCGTGCGAGAGAGCGCGGCTGTCTGTCACTGCTCAGGTGGCAGTGAGTACGTGTCCAGCACGGACACCTTGCGCGCGCTGGCGCCCACTCCGAAATCCGTCCCGCTCAGCAAGGTGTTGTTGTTCCGGAGGGCCGATTCGTCCTGCACCAGTTGCTTCACCAGGTTCTGAACCTGTTCGCTCCAGGTCGTGTGGGCCTTGCTCACAGCACCGGAAGTGAGCCAGCCATGCCCGTCCTTCGCGTCGAACGCCTTCACCACCGCGCTCGTCTCGTCGTCCGCCCAGGCCCCCGCCGTCGTGGTGTGCGGCTCGATCTCGTTGTGAAGCGTGTTCGCCGCGGCCTTCTTCTCGGCGGGAGAGGACGCGAGGTCGGGCCCGCCGCCACCCGTCGATCCGCCGCCGCCCGGGTCGGCCGGGTACTGGTTGAGCCGCATACTCACGGCGTGTTCGCCGCCACTTCCTGCCATGATGCCAACCCCCGTTTGCAACTCTGGCGTGCCCCCGTCACGCTAACAACTGACCTTGCACCATCGGGGAGTTGAGCTACAGCCTTGCCGTTTCCTTTACTGCGGGTCAGGCGAGCCGTGAGGCGTACGTGCCTAGATCCGTCAACTCTCCAGCGGACCCAGGTACAGCGCCGGCAGCCCGCCCGTGCAGCACGCTTGTGGTTGTCCGGATCGTCCTCCGCGAAGGCCCGGCCCCACACCGCCGGCCACGGGTAGTTCCCCTTCAGGCGCAGCAGGAGCGCCGCGCCGACGGTACGTCGTCCCACCAGTACGAGGGCGAGACTCCGATGCCGTACGAGACGTCGTACGCCCCGAAGATCGTGCCCCGCGGATCGCTGCCCGCGATGACGAACGCCCGCTCCACTCCGGGCATCGGGTGGTCCACGACGGTCTGCAGCGAGGTCTCCCAGCGCCCTCGCGCGCCGGACACGTCCAGCGTGCCGGCCTCGATCAGGCCGTCGATCAGCGGGCTGCGGCCGATCGTGCCGAGCAGGACCGGATGGCGGGCGATCGTCGAGCCGGGGCGTACGCCCGTCACCCGCTCGATGTCGCCCCGGAGGCCCCCTGCCACCCGTACGACTCCGGGGTGATCCTCGGCGCTGACGACCACGGGGGAGCCCACCAGCGAGAACGCGCCGCCCGTGAAGGAGAGGTACGAGGGGGCGGTACGCGTGCGGAACCGGTCGTCGGCACCGAATGGTTTCGAACAGCAGAAGGGCCCGTACGACCGAAGTCGTACGGGCCCCTCCGACAGCTACCAGGTCGAAGACCCGGGCCGGATCAGCTCAAGATCACTTGTTGATCTTGGTGACCTGGCCGGCGCCCACGGTCCGGCCACCCTCACGGATGGCGAACTTCAGGCCCTCTTCCATGGCGACGGGCTGGATGAGCTCCACCTTCATCTCGGTGTTGTCACCCGGCATGACCATCTCGGTGCCCTCGGGGAGGGTCACAACGCCGGTCACGTCCGTCGTACGGAAGTAGAACTGCGGACGGTAGTTGTTGAAGAACGGCGTGTGGCGGCCACCCTCGTCCTTGGAGAGGATGTAGGCCTGCGCCTCGAACTCGGTGTGCGGGGTGACCGAGCCCGGCTTGATGATGACCTGGCCGCGCTCGACGTCCTCGCGCTTGATGCCGCGGAGCAGCAGACCGACGTTCTCACCGGCCTGGCCCTCGTCGAGCAGCTTGCGGAACATCTCGATGCCGGTGACCGTGGTGGTGGTCTTCTCGGTCTTGATGCCGATGATGTCGACGGTCTCGTTGACCTTGAGGACACCACGCTCGATACGACCGGTGACGACGGTGCCACGACCGGTGATCGTGAAGACGTCCTCGATCGGCATCAGGAACGGCTTGTCGACGTCACGCTCGGGCTCGGGGATGTTCTCGTCCACAGCCTGCATCAGGTTGAGGACGGACTGGCCCCACTCCTTGTCGCCCTCGAGGGCCTTGAGCGCGGAGACGCGGACGACCGGCAGGTCGTCGCCCGGGAACTCGTACTCGGAGAGCAGCTCACGGACCTCGAGCTCGACGAGCTCCAGGATCTCCTCGTCGTCCACCATGTCGGCCTTGTTCAGGGCGACGACGATGTACGGAACGCCGACCTGGCGGGCCAGGAGCACGTGCTCCTTGGTCTGCGGCATCGGGCCGTCGGTGGCGGCGACCACGAGGATGGCGCCGTCCATCTGGGCAGCACCGGTGATCATGTTCTTGATGTAGTCCGCGTGACCGGGGCAGTCGACGTGGGCGTAGTGACGGGTCTCCGTCTGGTACTCGACGTGCGCGATGGAGATGGTGATACCGCGCTGGCGCTCCTCAGGAGCCTTGTCGATCTGGTCGAACGCCGAGGCCTCGTTCAGGTCCGGGAACGCGTCGTGCAGCACCTTGGTAATGGCGGCCGTGAGGGTCGTCTTACCGTGGTCGATGTGACCGATGGTGCCGATGTTGACGTGCGGCTTAGTCCGCTCGAACTTCGCCTTCGCCACTGGGGTCCTCCTGTGGAGTGGTTCTGTACGCCTTACTTCATCGGCGCCAGGTGATCTTTGCTGGAAAGCCCGGAACCCGGGGCAAACATCCGGGAATGCGGGTGTTTGCCCCTTGAGGCTCCGGAGTCAAGCCTAAAGCGTGTGAACGCGGTGCGTTACTCGCCCTTGGCCTTCGCGATGATCTCCTCGGCGACGTTCCGCGGAACCTCGGCGTAGGAGTCGAACTGCATGGAGTAGCTCGCACGGCCGGACGTCTTGCTGCGCAGGTCGCCGACGTAACCGAACATCTCCGAGAGGGGCACGAGGCCCTTCACGACGCGGGCACCGGCCCGCTCCTCCATGGCCTGGATCTGGCCACGGCGGGAGTTGATGTCGCCGATGACCTCACCCATGTAGTCCTCGGGCGTGGTGACCTCGACGGCCATCATCGGCTCGAGCAGCACAGGGCTGGCCTTGCGCGCGGCCTCCTTGAAGGCCTGCGAACCGGCGATCTTGAACGCGAGCTCGGAGGAGTCGACCTCGTGGTAGCCACCGTCGATGAGGATGACGCGCACGCCGGTCATCTCGTAGCCCGCGAGGATGCCGAACTGCATGGCCTCCTGAGCACCGGCGTCCACCGAAGGGATGTACTCCTTCGGGATACGGCCACCGGTCACCTTGTTCACGAACTCGTACGAGGCGTCGCCGCCCTCGATGGGCTCGATCGCGATCTGCACCTTGGCGAACTGGCCGGTACCACCAGTCTGCTTCTTGTGCGTGTAGTCGACACGCTCGACGGCCTTGCGGATCGTCTCGCGGTACGCCACCTGCGGCTTGCCGACGTTGGCCTCGACCTTGAACTCACGGCGCATACGGTCGACCAGCACCTCGAGGTGCAGCTCGCCCATACCACCGATGATGGTCTGGCCGGTCTCCTCGTCCGAGTGGACCTGGAAGGACGGGTCCTCCTCGGCCAGGCGCTGGATCGCGACGCCCAGCTTCTCCTGGTCGCCCTTCGACTTGGGCTCGATGGCGACCTGGATGACCGGCGCCGGGAAGTCCATGGACTCCAGGATGACCGGGGCCTTGTCGTCGCACAGCGTCTCACCGGTCGTGGTCTGCTTCAGACCCATGACGGCGATGATGTCGCCGGCGCCCACCGAGTCGATCTCCTCACGCTTGTTCGCGTGCATGCGGTAGATCTTGCCGATGCGCTCCTTCTTGCCCTTGACGGAGTTCAGCACGGCGGTGCCGGACTCCAGGCGGCCCGAGTAGACCCGGACGAAGGTGAGCTTGCCGAGGTGCGGGTCGCTCATGATCTTGAACGCCAGAGCCGACAGCGGCTCCTCGTCGGACGGCTTGCGCTTGACGACCGTCTCCGGGTCCTTGACGTCGTGGCCCTCGATGGCCTCGACGTCCAGGGGGGAGGGGAGGTAGCGCACGACCGCGTCGAGCAGGGGCTGAACACCCTTGTTCTTGAACGCGGTACCGCAGAACACCGGGGTGACCGTGGTGTCCTTCGACTTGCCGGACGCGATGGTGATGCGACGGATCGCGGCGTACAGCTGCTCCACGGAAGGCTCGGTGCCCTCCAGGTACAGCTCCATGATCTCTTCGTCGTTCTCGGCCACGGCCTCGAGCAGCTTGCCGCGGTACTCCTCGGCAGCCTCGGTGTGCGTGTCCGGGATGTCGACGACGTCGTACATCTCGCCCTTGGTGGCCTCGGCGGACCAGACCAGGGCCTTCATCGTCACGAGGTCGACGACGCCCTTGAAGTCGGCCTCGGCACCGATCGGGAGCTGCATCACGATCGGCTGAGCGCCCAGGCGGTCAGAGATCATGTCGACGCAGCGGTGGAACTCGGCACCGGTCCGGTCGAGCTTGTTGACGAAGCAGATACGCGGAACGCCGTAACGGTCCGCCTGACGCCACACGGTCTCGGACTGCGGCTCAACGCCGGCGACGCCGTCGAACACCGTCACGGCACCGTCGAGCACGCGCAGGGAACGCTCCACCTCGACGGTGAAGTCGACGTGGCCCGGCGTGTCGATGATGTTGATGGTGTGGTCGACGTCTTCCAGCGGCCAGTGGCAGGTGGTGGCAGCAGAGGTGATCGTGATGCCACGCTCCTGCTCCTGCTCCATCCAGTCCATGGTGGCAGCGCCGTCGTGGACCTCACCGATCTTGTACGAAACGCCGGTGTAGAACAGGATCCGCTCGGTGGTGGTCGTCTTGCCCGCGTCGATGTGGGCCATGATCCCGATGTTGCGGACCTTGGCCAGGTCAAGTGAAGTGGTAGCCATAAGGCTTCAGTCTTCTCTCGGTCTCGATGTGGGTAGCGACTACCAGCGGTAGTGCGCGAAGGCCTTGTTGGACTCGGCCATCTTGTGCGTGTCCTCGCGCTTCTTCACAGCGGCACCAAGGCCGTTGGAGGCGTCGAGGAGCTCGTTGAGCAGACGCTCGGTCATGGTCTTCTCGCGACGGGCGCGGGAGTAACCGACGAGCCAGCGCAGCGCGAGGGTGTTGGCGCGACCGGGCTTGACCTCGATCGGCACCTGGTACGTCGCACCACCGACACGGCGGGACTTGACCTCGAGGGTCGGCTTGATGTTCTCCAGCGCGCGCTTCAGCGTGATGATCGGGTCGTTGCCCGTCTTCTCACGCAGACCCTCCATGGCGCCGTAGACGATGCGCTCGGCGGTGGAGCGCTTGCCGTTCAGCAGCACCTTGTTGATCAGGGAGGTCACCAGAGGAGAACCGTAGACCGGGTCGATGATGACCGGGCGCTTCGGGGCGGGGCCCTTACGAGGCATTCTTACTTCTCCTTCTTGGCGCCGTAGCGGCTGCGGGCCTGCTTGCGGTTCTTGACACCCTGGGTGTCGAGCGAACCACGGATGATCTTGTAGCGAACACCCGGCAGGTCCTTCACACGGCCGCCGCGCACGAGCACGATGGAGTGCTCCTGCAGGTTGTGTCCCTCACCCGGAATGTAAGCGGTGACCTCGATCCCGCTGGTCAGACGCACACGCGCGACCTTACGCAGGGCCGAGTTCGGCTTCTTCGGGGTGGTCGTGAACACACGCGTGCAGACGCCACGACGCTGAGGAGAACCCTCAAGTGCGGGCGTCTTGTTCTTCTCGACCTTGTCCTGCCGGCCCTTGCGGACCAGCTGCTGGATCGTAGGCACTACTTCTCCGGTTTCTGTGTGCCGATAGGTACAGCTAACCTGGAACGTCGCCGACCCACGCGGTCGGGTGTGTCGAATCTCGCGGACCTTTGCCGCAAGGCGAAAAGGGCGCAGATTACGGTGGCCGGTGTCGGCTCGCCATGCGGTTGAAGGCACGCACGAAAGCCAGGGCACACCCCAGGCACAAGGTCTGAGCGTACCTACCTCATTCGCTGTGGTCAAAACAAATGGAGTCCGGCGGCCCCGGGCTGCGGGCGATGTCAAGCCGCTGTACGCTACGTGATCTTCGAATCGGCGATCGACGCATGTCAGGACGACCGGTTCCCGGGGAACGGTCAGCCGGGCGGAGGTCTCCGCGTGCGGGCCCGACAGCGCGCGAACAGACTGAGACCCATGACCGCGCCGCAGGAGCCGCCGGCCGGCCCCCAGCCCCCGCCAGGGCGCTCCCCCGTGTCGACGTTCGTGGAAAAGGCGGCGCTCGTCGCGGCACCTGGGACCATCGCGCTCGCCCTGCTGTACTACTTCGGCAGCCTCTACGTCAGGGCGTACTACTCCACCCTCGGCGTGGTGCCCGAGGACCTCGGGATGTCCATCCAGAACGTCATGGCCACCAGCACGAGCGCGATCTTCCTTCCCCTGTGCGTCCTGCTGGCCGGCGGGCTGATCGTGTTCCTGGTGTTCGGCTGGCTGGAACAGGCGCTGGCCGGGCCGGAGCATGCCGTGCGTCGCCGTGCGTCGATCATCCTGCTGCTCGCCGTCGGCATCGCCATGGTGTTCCTGGGCCTCCCGGCGCTCGTGGCGGACCCGGTGGTCCCTTTCCCGGCGGGCTGGCCACGCGTGTTCATGCCGGCCGTGCTGGTGGCCCTGGGGTCCACGCTGGCCGTCTGCGCGGTCCATCTGCGGCTCAACCAGAGCACCGGCCTACGGGCCCGGCGGCGGACCCCTGACGGCGACCGGGTGTGGCTGGCGATCGGCGCGCTGCTCATCGGGCTCCTGACGGTGAGCCTGTTCTTCGACATGGCGCAGTACGCGGCGGTCGTCGGTCACAGCAACGCCAGGCTGGACGCGGAGCAGGGGTACAGGCGGCTACCAGCCGTGATAGTCCATTCCCGGGTGCCCCTCACCCACCACGCGACGGGCATCGAGTTCAAGGACTACGGCAGCGCGAACGGGCCGTACCGGTACCAGTACCGGGGCTTCCGCCTCCTGGCGAAGGCACCGACCCGCTTCTATCTGATCTCCCGCACCGCGGGCTACAGGGGCCGTGTGGTGGTGCTGCCCGACGACGGCACCGTCTGGCTGGAGATCCGCGCCTCCGGGACGCCGGGCGCTACGTCTGCAGCTCCGGCGTCTCGTCCTCGGACGGGGTCTCCGGCTCGGTGGTGACCGGCTCGGGGCTCGTGGGACCCGGGGTGGTCGAGCCCGTGTCCGAGGTCGGGGCCTCGTCCGCCTCACCGTGGATGGGGGCGGTGACGGTGGAACCGTCGGCCATCGTGAGGGTCAACTCCCCCTCGTACGGCCCCGGTTCCGTCGGCGTGTACCGGAAGGTCACCGTGCAGCCGTCCGACGGCACCTCGCCCACACACCCCTCGACGATCTCGACCTCCTCACCGTTGATCTCGCCCCTGACGTCCTGCAGGGGCGGGGGCGGCCGCTCCTGCGACACCGTGATCTCCACCTCCCCCTGGACCGGCTCACCCACCTGTGTCCTCGACAGCTTGATGTCCGACGCGGTGGACTCCTCGTTGTCACCGTCCAGGAAGACGTCCGCGTCCGACTCGGCCGGGTCCGAGGTCGTCACGGTCTCGTCCGGGGTCGGCGTCTCGGACCCGTTGTCCTCCGTGTCGGTGGGCTCGGTCTCGATGGGCGCCGGCGGCGTCGGCCCGCCGCCCCCGCAGGCAGCCGTCGTCGCCAGCGCGGCCAGCGCCGCCGCCACGACAAGACGCCGGGCAGTCGCTGAAGTCATGACGTCGCCACCTCCGCCTCCACTTCGGCCGGGTTCGGCACAACCTCGCACACCGGCCGGCCGGGAAGCGCGGACGGACGTGGCCGACACGGAGCGATCACTCGAACGAAAGACCCGAACAACGCCGAAGGGCGGTCACCCCACGGGGTGACCGCCCTTCAGTTCAAGCTGCTCGCTTACTGGTTGTACGGACCGTAGTCGTAGTCCTCCAGCGGAACGGCCTGGCCGGAGCCGGTGCCGAACGGCGAGTAGTCGATGTCGTCGTAGCCGACGGCCGAGTACATCGCGGCCTTGGCCTCCTCGGTCGGCTCGACCCGGATGTTGCGGTAGCGGGACAGACCCGTACCGGCCGGGATGAGCTTACCGATGATGACGTTCTCCTTGAGGCCGATGAGGCTGTCGGACTTGGCGTTGATCGCCGCGTCCGTCAGAACTCGGGTCGTCTCCTGGAAGGAGGCGGCCGACAGCCAGGACTCCGTCGCCAGCGAGGCCTTGGTGATACCCATCAGCTGCGGACGACCGGAGGCCGGGTGACCGCCCTCCTGGACCACACGACGGTTCTCGGTCTCGAACTTCGAGCGCTCGACCAGCTCACCGGGCAGCAGCTCGGCGTCGCCGGACTCGATGATCGTCACGCGGCGGAGCATCTGCCGGATGATGATCTCGATGTGCTTGTCGTGGATCGACACACCCTGCGAGTTGTAGACCTTCTGGACCTCGCCGACCAGGTGGACCTGGACGGCACGCTGACCCAGGATGCGCAGCACGTCGTGCGGGTTGGTGGCACCCACGGTGAGCTGCTGGCCCACCTCGACGTGGTCGCCCTCGCGGACCAGGACCTTGGCACGCTTCGAGATCGGGAACGCCGTCTCGTCGCTGCCGTCGTCCGGGGTGACGACGATCTTCTTGGTCTTCTCGGTCTCCTCGATCCGGACGCGGCCGGAGGCCTCGGAGATCGGGGCGACACCCTTCGGGGTACGGGCCTCGAAGAGCTCGACGACACGGGGCAGACCCTGGGTGATGTCGTCACCGGCCACACCACCGGTGTGGAAGGTACGCATCGTCAGCTGGGTACCGGGCTCACCGATGGACTGGGCGGCGATGATGCCGACCGCCTCACCGATGTCGACCAGCTTGCCGGTGGCCAGCGAACGGCCGTAGCACATCGCGCAGGTACCGACGGCGGACTCGCAGGTCAGGACCGAGCGGGTCTTGACCTCCTCGACGCCACGGCCGACCAGCTCCTCGATGAGGACGTCGCCCAGGTCGGTGCCGGCCGGGGCCAGCACCTGGCCGTCGACCACGATGTCCTCGGCGAGGCAGCGCGCGTACACGGACGTCTCGACGTTCTCCGTCTTGCGCAGCGTGCCGTCCGCGGCACGGTCCGCGATCCGGAGCTTGAGACCGCGCTCGGTGCCGCAGTCCTCCTCGCGGATGATGACGTCCTGCGAGACGTCCACCAGACGACGGGTCAGGTAACCCGAGTCGGCGGTACGCAGGGCGGTGTCCGCCAGACCCTTACGGGCACCGTGCGTGGAGATGAAGTACTCCAGCACGGAGAGGCCCTCACGGAAGGACGCCTTGATCGGACGCGGGATGGTCTCGTTCTTCGCGTTCGACACCAGACCACGCATACCGGCGATCTGCCGCATCTGCATCATGTTTCCTCGGGCACCCGAGTCAACCATCATGAAGATGGGGTTCGTCTTGGGGAAGTTCTCGTTCATCGCCTCGGCGACCTCGTTGGTCGCCTTGGTCCAGATCGCGATGAGCTCCTGAGTGCGCTCTTCCTTGGTGATCAGACCGCGCTCGTACTGCTTCTGGACCTTCTCGTCCTGCGCCTCGTAGCCCGCGACGATGGCCTTCTTCGCCTCGGGGACGACGACGTCGGAGATGGCCACGGTGACACCGGAACGGGTGCCCCAGTAGAAGCCGGCCGCCTTCAGGTTGTCGAGCGTCGCCGCCACGATGACCTTGGGGTAGCGCTCCGCGAGGTCGTTGACGATCTCGCCGAGCTGCTTCTTGCCCACCGAGTAGTCGACGAACGGGTAGTCCTCGGGCAGCAGCTCGTTGAAGAGCGCACGGCCCAGGGTCGTCCGCAGACGGAAGGTGTCACCCGGCTGCCACTCGGGCTCGCCCTCCTCGCGCACCGGCGGGGTCCAGCCGCGCGGCGGGATGGTGCCCACCGGGAAGCGGATGTCGACCGCGGACTGGAGCGCGAGCTCGCCGGCGTCGAACGCCATGGTCGCCTCGGCCGTGGAGCCGAACGCCCGGCCCTCGCCCTTGGTGTCCCGCAGCTCGCCGTCGGTGGTGAGGAAGAACAGACCGAGGACCATGTCCTGGGTCGGCATCGTCACCGGACGGCCGTCGGCCGGCTTGAGGATGTTGTTCGAGGACAGCATCAGGATGCGGGCCTCGGCCTGCGCCTCCGCGGACAGCGGCAGGTGCACGGCCATCTGGTCACCGTCGAAGTCCGCGTTGAACGCGGTGCAGACGAGCGGGTGGATCTGGATGGCCTTGCCCTCGACCAGCTGCGGCTCGAAGGCCTGGATGCCGAGGCGGTGCAGGGTGGGAGCACGGTTCAGCAGCACCGGGTGCTCGGCGATGACCTCTTCGAGGACGTCGTACACGACGGTGCGGCCGCGCTCCACCATGCGCTTGGCGCTCTTGATGTTCTGCGCGTGGTTCAGGTCGACCAGGCGCTTCATCACGAACGGCTTGAACAGCTCCAGCGCCATGGCCTTGGGCAGACCACACTGGTGCAGCTTCAGCTGCGGGCCGACGACGATGACGGAACGCGCCGAGTAGTCGACTCGCTTACCGAGCAGGTTCTGACGGAATCGACCCTGCTTACCCTTCAGCATGTCGCTGAGGGACTTCAGCGGACGGTTGCCGGGGCCCGTGACCGGGCGACCACGACGGCCGTTGTCGAAGAGCGCGTCGACGGCCTCCTGGAGCATGCGCTTCTCGTTGTTCACGATGATCTCGGGCGCACCGAGGTCGAGAAGGCGCTTCAGGCGGTTGTTGCGGTTGATCACACGGCGGTACAGGTCGTTCAGGTCGGAGGTCGCGAAGCGGCCACCGTCCAGCTGCACCATCGGACGCAGGTCCGGCGGGATGACCGGCACGCAGTCGAGCACCATGCCCTTGGGGCTGTTGCTGGTCTGCAGGAACGCGGAGACGACCTTGAGGCGCTTGAGCGCACGGGTCTTCTTCTGGCCCTTGCCGGTACGGATGATCTCGCGGAGGCGCTCGGCCTCCTCCTCGAGGTCGAAGGACTCCAGGCGCTTCTGCAGCGCCGCGGCACCCATCGAGCCGTCGAAGTACGTGCCGAAGCGGTCACGCAGCTCGCGGTAGAGCAGCTCGTCGCCCTCGAGGTCCTGGACCTTGAGGTTCTTGAACCGGTTCCACACCTCGTCGAGACGGTCGATCTCGCGCTGCGCACGGTCGCGCAGCTGCTTCATCTCGCGCTCGGCACCCTCGCGCACCTTGCGGCGCACGTCGGCCTTGGCACCCTCGGCCTCCAGCTCGGCCAGGTCGGCCTCGAGCTTCTTGGCGCGGGCCTCCAGGTCGGAGTCGCGACGGTTCTCGATCTGCTGGCGCTCGACCGAGACGTGCGCCTCCAGGGAGGGCAGGTCGCGGGTGCGGCGCTCCTCGTCGACGTACGTGATCATGTACGCCGCGAAGTAGATGACCTTCTCGAGGTCCTTGGGCGCCAGGTCCAGCAGGTAGCCGAGGCGCGAAGGAACACCCTTGAAGTACCAGATGTGCGTGACGGGCGCAGCCAGCTCGATGTGGCCCATCCGCTCACGGCGCACCTTGGCGCGCGTGACCTCGACGCCACAGCGCTCGCAGATGATGCCCTTGAAGCGGACGCGCTTGTACTTGCCGCAGTAGCACTCCCAGTCCCGGGTCGGACCGAAGATCTTCTCGCAGAAGAGTCCGTCCTTCTCGGGCTTGAGGGTGCGGTAGTTGATGGTCTCGGGCTTCTTGACCTCGCCGTGGCTCCACTGACGGATGTCGTCCGCGGTGGCCAGGCCGATCCGGAGCTCGTCGAAGAAGTTGACGTCGAGCACTATGCGTCAATCCCTCTCAGGGTCGTAAGTCTGTGGTCTGAAACGGGGGCCTGGGGGTCGGCGGGGCCCTGTGGGTGAGGGCCCCGCCTAACTCCCGTCAGACCTCTTCGACGCTGCTCGGCTCGCGCCGGGACAGGTCGATACCGAGCTCCTCCGCAGCGCGGAAGACGTCCTCGTCGGTGTCACGCATCTCGATGGACATACCGTCGCTGGACAGCACCTCCACGTTCAGGCAGAGCGACTGCATCTCCTTGATGAGCACCTTGAAGGACTCGGGGATGCCGGGCTCGGGGATGTTCTCGCCCTTGACGATGGCCTCGTAGACCTTCACGCGGCCGGTGACGTCGTCGGACTTGATGGTCAGCAGCTCCTGGAGGGCGTATGCGGCGCCGTAGGCCTCGAGGGCCCACACCTCCATCTCGCCGAAGCGCTGGCCACCGAACTGGGCCTTACCACCCAGCGGCTGCTGGGTGATCATCGAGTACGGGCCGGTCGAACGGGCGTGCAGCTTGTCGTCGACCAGGTGGTGCAGCTTCAGGATGTACATGTAGCCGACCGAGATCGGGTCCGGGAACGGCTCACCGCTACGGCCGTCGAACAGCCGCGCCTTGCCGGACGGGAGCACCATGCGCTCGCCGTCGCGGTTCGGGATGGTGTGCTGCAGCAGACCCGCCAGCTCGTCCTCACGGGCACCGTCGAACACCGGGGTGGCGACGTTGGTGCCGGGGGCGACCTGGTCGGCGCCGATGGCCTGCAGACGCTGCGCCCACTCGTCCGCGAGGCCGGAGACGTCCCAGCCGCGGCTGGCGAGCCAGCCGAG
Source organism: Streptomyces sp. NPDC001816 (assembly GCF_042892235.1). Classification (NCBI taxonomy): domain Bacteria; kingdom Bacillati; phylum Actinomycetota; class Actinomycetes; order Kitasatosporales; family Streptomycetaceae; genus Streptomyces; species Streptomyces sp. NPDC001816. Next base: position 222,046 of record NZ_JBIATY010000016.1, on the reverse strand, counting down.
GTGGATCTCCAGGACCTGTCCCGGGTTCATTCGGGACGGGACACCCAGCGGGTTGAGGATGATGTCGACCGGGGTGCCGTCCTCCAGGAACGGCATGTCCTCGATCGGGTTGATCTTGGAGATGACACCCTTGTTGCCGTGGCGGCCGGCGAGCTTGTCACCGTCGGTGATCTTGCGCTTCTGCGCGACGTAGACGCGGACCAGCTGGTTCACGCCCGGCGGCAGCTCGTCGCCCTCCTCGCGGTCGAAGACGCGCACGCCGATGACCTTGCCGGTCTCACCGTGCGGCACCTTCAGCGAGGTGTCACGGACCTCACGGGCCTTCTCACCGAAGATCGCGCGCAGCAGGCGCTCCTCGGGGGTCAGCTCGGTCTCACCCTTCGGGGTCACCTTGCCGACGAGGATGTCGCCGGCGATGACCTCGGCACCGATGCGGATGATGCCGCGCTCGTCGAGGTCGGCGAGGACCTCCTCGGAGACGTTCGGGATGTCCCGGGTGATCTCCTCGGGGCCGAGCTTGGTGTCACGGGCGTCGACCTCGTGCTCCTCGATGTGGATCGAGGAGAGGACGTCGTCCTGCACGAGGCGCTGCGACAGGATGATCGCGTCCTCGTAGTTGTGACCCTCCCACGGCATGAACGCCACGAGCAGGTTCTTGCCGAGGGCCATCTCACCGTTCTCGGTGGCCGGACCGTCGGCGAGGACCTGGCCCTCGATGATCCGGTCGCCCTCGTTGACGACGACCTTCTGGTTGACCGAGGTGCCCTGGTTGGAGCGGGCGAACTTGTGCAGGCGGTACGTGATGTACGTGCCGTCGTCGTTGGCCGTGGTGATGTAGTCCGCGGAGACCTCCTGGACCACACCCGCCTTCTCGGCCTTGACCACGTCACCGGCGTCGACGGCGGAGCGGTACTCCATGCCGGTACCGACGAGCGGGGCCTCCGACTTAATGAGCGGAACGGCCTGACGCATCATGTTCGCGCCCATGAGGGCACGGTTGGCGTCGTCGTGCTCGAGGAAGGGGATCATGGCGGTCGCGACCGACACCATCTGGCGCGGCGAGACGTCCATGTAGTCGACGTCCTCGGGGCTGACGTAGTCGACCTCACCGCCACGGCGGCGGACCAGGACACGCGCCTCGACGAACCGGAGCTCGTCGTTCAGCGTGGCGTTGGCCTGCGCGATGACGAAGCGGTCCTCCTCGTCGGCGGTCAGGTAGTCGACCTCGTCGGTGACCTGGCCGTTGTTCACCTTGCGGTACGGGGTCTCGACGAAACCGAACGCGTTGACCCGGCCGTAGGAGGCGAGCGAGCCGATCAGACCGATGTTCGGGCCTTCAGGGGTCTCGATCGGGCACATGCGGCCGTAGTGCGACGGGTGCACGTCACGGACCTCGAAGCCGGCCCGCTCACGGGAGAGACCACCCGGGCCAAGAGCCGACAGACGGCGCTTGTGGGTGAGACCCGACAGCGGGTTGTTCTGGTCCATGAACTGGGACAGCTGGCTGGTGCCGAAGAACTCCTTGATGGAGGCGACGACCGGCCGGATGTTGATCAGGGTCTGCGGCGTGATCGCCTCGACGTCCTGGGTGGTCATGCGCTCGCGCACGACACGCTCCATACGGGCGAGACCCGTACGGACCTGGTTCTGGATCAGCTCGCCGACGCTGCGCAGGCGACGGTTGCCGAAGTGGTCGATGTCGTCCGTCTCGACGACGATCGTGTCGCCGTTGTCACCGGTGGTCTCGGTCTCGCCGGCGTGCAGCTGCACCAGGTACTTGATCGTCGAGATGATGTCCTCGACGGTCAGGATGCCCGCGTCGAGCGGAGCGTCCGCGCCCAGCTTCTTGTTGACCTTGTAGCGGCCGACCTTGGCGAGGTCGTAGCGCTTCGGGTTGAAGTAGAGGTTCTCGAGCAGCGTCTGCGCGGCCTCACGCGTGGGGGGCTCGCCCGGACGCAGCTTGCGGTAGATGTCGAGCAGCGCGTCGTCCTGGCCCTGGGTGTGGTCCTTCTCCAGGGTGGCGCGCATCGACTCGTAGTCGCCGAACTCCTCGAGGATCTGCTCGGTCGTCCAGCCGAGCGCCTTGAGCAGCACGGTGACCGACTGCTTGCGCTTGCGGTCGATGCGGACACCGACCATGTCGCGCTTGTCGATCTCCATCTCCAGCCAGGCACCCCGGGACGGGATGATCTTGGCGGAGAAGATGTCCTTGTCGGACGTCTTGTCGATGCTGGAGTCGAAGTAGACACCGGGGGAACGGACCAGCTGCGACACCACGACACGCTCGGTGCCGTTGATGACGAAGGTGCCCTTGTTCGTCATGAGCGGGAAGTCGCCCATGAAGACGGTCTGGGACTTGATCTCGCCGGTCTCGTTGTTGGTGAACTCGGCAGTGACGAAGAGCGGAGCCGCGTACGTGAAGTCGCGCTCCTTGCACTCGTCGATGGAGTTCTTCGGCGGCTCGAAGCGGTGGTCCCGGAACGTCAGGGACATCGACCCGGAGAAGTCCTCGATCGGGGAGATCTCCTCGAAGATCTCCTCCAGACCGGACTTGGTGGGGACGTCCTGACCGTTCTCAAGAGCCTCCTCGACCCGACTCTGCCAGGCGGTGTTGCCGAGCAGCCAGTCGAAGCTCTCGGTCTGCAGCGCGAGCAGGTTCGGAACCTCGAGAGGCTCCTTGATCTTTGCAAAGGAGATGCGCAGCGGGGCGGTGCTGGCGCCGTTGTTCGTATTCGCGGTCGAGGCGTTGCGCGAGGCGGCCAAGAGGGGGTCCTTCCGAGGGCTCGGACTCACTACGCGCGTGCCGGTCCCTCTCCGTACACAGAGACAGAAACCCCAGGTCAAGGGAGCTTCGGTCATCGATGCTGGAGTGAGGGCAGACCCCTGGTGACGGGCAGGGGACAGCTAACAGGCAGCGCAAAGGGTCAGTGTAGCCACTTGGCACACTGATGTCCAGTGCGGGTTTTTCGAGACCCTCGTTGTGCTCAACACCCTTGTCAACGCCCTCGGCATGCTGCCCTCAACGCACGTTGATACTGCCCTCTTCGTCGTCGATCCATGCCTCGGATTCGGATCCTTGTGACGACGCGTCCTGAGAATTGCGCGCTGCGTGCGGTTCGTCAAGGCCCCCCAGCCCAAACGGAACCGTCCGGAGACACGACGAAGATCACCATACCCGCCGCCACCACGGGTGCAAGGCAACCGAGGCCGGACCCCCCGGATACGCCGAAGAGCGACCACCCGGATGGATGATCGCTCTTCGGTGCGTTCGCGTTACAGCCCTAGGAGGCCGTACTCAGCGCGCGGAGAGAGTCACGAAGACTCCGAGAGGTCTTACTTGACCTCGACGGAGGCGCCGGCGCCCTTGAGGGACTCGGCGGCCTTCTCGGCGGCGTCCTTGGCGACCTTCTCGAGGACGGGCTTCGGGGCACCGTCGACGAGGTCCTTGGCCTCCTTCAGACCCAGCGAGGTCAGCTCACGCACGACCTTGATGACCTGGATCTTCTTGTCGCCGGCGCCGGTGAGGATGACGTCGAACTCGTCCTTCTCCTCAGCGGCCTCGACCGGGGCGCCGGGGACGGCGGGGCCCGCAACGGCGACCGCGGCGGCGGCGGTGACGTCGAACTTCTCCTCGAAGGCCTTCACGAACTCGGAGAGCTCGATGAGGGTCATCTCCTCGAACTGGGCGAGCAGGTCTTCCTGGCTGAGCTTCGCCATGATGGGCGATCCTTCCACTGATTCGGCAGGTGCCGGATGTACTGGGTGAGGCGGGCGTACGTCGGCCCGCTGCGACCCGTGCCGCCTAGACGGCCAGGGTCAGAAAGCGAGCCGAGTTACTCGGCACCGCCCTGCTCGTCCTGCTTGGCACGAAGAGCGTCCACGGTGCGGACGAGCTTCGAGGGAAGCGCCTGGAAGAGCTGAGCAGCCTGCGACTGCTTGCCCTTGAAGGCACCCGCCAGCTTGGAGAGCAGAACCTCGCGGGACTCGAGGTCCGCAAGCTTCTTGATCTCATCGGCGGACAGCGCCTTACCCTCAAGGACACCGCCCTTGATGATGAGATTCGGGTTGTCCTTGGCGAAGTCACGCAGACCCTTCGCCGACTCCACCGGGTCACCGGTGACGAAGGCGACGGCCGTCGGACCAGCGAAGAGCTGGTCGTCCAGCGTGATCCCGGCCTCGTTGGCCGCAATCTTGGTCAGCGTGTTCTTCACCACGGCGTACTGGGCGTTCTCACCGAGCGACCGGCGCAGCGTCTTGAGCTGCGCCACGGTGAGACCGCGGTACTCGGTCAGCACGGCGGCGTTGGAGCTGCGGAACTTGTCCGTCAGCTCGGCAACCGCGGCAGCCTTGTCGGGCCTCGCCATAGAGCCTCGGCCTCCTTCCGGGTGATTCGGACCGCGCGGACCCGAAGGAGGACTGGGTAAAACAAACGCCCCGGCGCAGGCGCTCGGGGCGGACTCGACCGGCCGCACACGCATGAGCGCGTATGCTCCGGGAGTTCTTCCACGTCACCTGCGCGGGTCGCCCGCTTTGCAGCGGATCCTTCGGCCACCGCACCCTCGTGAGAGCGCGCGGCAACGACCAGCGGTCTTTGGCTTCGGTAGGAGAGTACGGGACCGGGGCGGTGTCGAGCAAATCGGGCCCTACGGGGCCGCCCCGGTCCTTCTGTGTGCAGGCCTCAGGAGGCGGTGCTGGTGCTGCTGCCCGACACGGTCCCGGGGCCGCCGGCCTTCATCAGCTCCGTGAAGTCCTTGGTGTCGGCGGCCGGGGGCGCCTCGGCGGCGACCTTCACGCCGTAGTCGGTGTAGTAGGCCGTGCTGGTCATGGTGCCGGTCGCCATGTCCGCCTTCTCGATCTTCTTGACCAGCAGGTCCTGGCCGTTGACCCAGATGTCGATCTTCTCGGTGGTGACGCCCGCCTGGCTGAGCTGCTTCTTCAGGCCGGCCAGCTGGTCGGCGGTGAGGTGGCTGTTCTTGCCGGCGAGGTCGGCGACGTCGACCGTGCCCGAGTAGTGCGTGGCGTCGACGCCGGAGACCTTCTCCTGGCCGACCTTCTTCACGTCACCGGAGGCCAGCAGCAGCTTCACCGACTGGTTCGGCGTGGTGTTCTGCATCTGGTCCTTGAGGTACGCGCCGGAGCCGCCGCCGAGCTTGGCGAGGTCGTCGTACGCGTACTTGATCCAGTGCTTGCCGCCGAACTGCGCGGCGAACTTCTCGCTCATCTTCGCGTAGTAGGCGTCGGGCAGATAGCGGGCCTGCATCGACGTGGTGCCGGCCTTGCGCATCGCTTCGGCCATCTTGCCGCCGGTGTACGTGATGGTGAGGTTGCCCTTGAGGCCGTCGTCCCAGGCGAGGGCGCCGTCGGCCGTCATCGACATGGTGTCGCCGAGGGTCGTGCTGGAGCGCACCTTGGCCGACTCGGCCTTGTCCGTGGACTTCTCGGCGGAGAGCAGGGCGGCGAGGGGGCTGACATGCGTGACGCTCTTGCCGACCGTCTTGTCGCTCCCGGATTGCGAGCCGCAGGCGGCCACACCGGTCAGCGCGGTCACCACTGCGACGGAAAGGGTCACCCGGCGTACGGTCGTGCTCTTCATGTAGTCCCACCCCTATGCGAGTCCTGTGCCTGCAACGTAACCCAGGCCACTGACAGTCGTACGAAAAGTCGCACAAAGAAAGGACGGGCCCCGAACCTTTCAGGTTCCAGGGCCCGCCCTCTGCTTACGCGTACCTGACGCGGCTACCGGGGTGAGCGCGGGGCTCAGACGGCGGCCGGGTCCTCCTCGACGAGGAGGTTACGGGTGCGGTTCGAGTCGACCGGAATGCCGGGGCCCATCGTGGTGCTGATGGCGGCCTTCTTGATGTAGCGACCCTTGGCGGCGGACGGCTTGAGACGGGTGATCTCCTCGAGCGCCGCGGCGTAGTTCTCCACCAGCTGGGTGTCCTCGAAGGACGTCTTGCCGATGATGAAGTGCAGGTTCGAGTGCTTGTCGACGCGGAACTCGATCTTGCCGCCCTTGATCTCGGTGACGGCCTTGGCCACGTCGGGGGTGACGGTGCCGGTCTTCGGGTTCGGCATCAGACCACGCGGACCGAGCACGCGGCCGAGGCGGCCGACCTTGCCCATGAGGTCCGGGGTGGCGACGACGGAGTCGAAGTCCAGGCGGCCCTTCGAGACCTCGTCGATCAGCTCGTCGGCGCCGACGATGTCGGCGCCCGCGGCACGCGCGGCCTCGGCACGGTCACCGGTCGCGAAGACCAGGACCCGGGCGGTCTTACCGGTGCCGTGCGGGAGGTTCACGGTGCCACGGACCATCTGGTCGGCCTTACGCGGGTCGACACCCAGACGGAAGGCGACCTCGACGGTGCCGTCGAACTTGGTCGTGGAGGTCTCCTTGGCGAGACGGACGGCCTCGAGCGGGGCGTACAGCTTCTCCCGGTCGACCTTGGCGTCCGCAGCGCGGAGAGCCTTGCTGCGCTTGCTCACAACTGCTCCTGTGTGTTCTGAGAGGAGTCGTGGTGTACGGGCCGAGCAGGCCCTACCACGGTGGTTCTACGAAGGTGGGCTTCAGCCCTCGACCGTGATGCCCATGGAGCGGGCGGTGCCGGCGATGATCTTGGACGCGGCGTCCAGGTCGTTGGCGTTCAGGTCGGGAAGCTTGGTCTGGGCGATCTCGCGGACCTGCGCCTCGGTGATCTTGGCGACCTTGGTCTTGTGCGGCTCGCCGGAGCCCTTCTCGACACCAGCGGCCTTGAGGATCATCTTCGCGGCCGGCGGAGTCTTGGTGACGAAGGTGAAGGAGCGGTCCTCGTAGACCGTGATCTCCACCGGGATCACCCAGCCACGCTGCGACTCGGTCGCGGCGTTGTAGGCCTTGCAGAACTCCATGATGTTGACGCCGTGCTGGCCGAGCGCGGGGCCGACCGGCGGGGCCGGGTTCGCCGCACCGGCGTTGATCTGGAGCTTGATGAGCCCCGTGACCTTCTTCTTCTTGGGAGGCATAGCTCTCCGGGTCCTTTCGATTCGGGTCCTGCCGGCATCCGGGGGCCACCCGGACGCAGGCATACCGCACAACGATAACGGGTATGGATGTGCGGCCAAAAACCGTGCAGGTCAGACTGTCCCCCGCAAGCGGGGGTACCCCCAGCGAGAGCCTGCCTGACCTGCGCGGAAGCAATTGCTCCAGAAGGAGCTAGTTCTTCTGGATCTGGTCGAAGGAGAGCTCGACCGGCGTCTCGCGGCCGAAGATCTCCACCAGGCCCTTGACCTTCTTCGAGTCGGGGTTGATCTCGTTGATGGTCGCCTGGAGCGTGGCGAACGGGCCGTCGGTGACGGTGACCGAGTCGCCGACCTCGAAGTCCAGCACCTGGACCTCGACCTTGCGCTGCGGGGCGGGCTTGCCCTCGGCCTCGGCGGCCTCGCGGGCGGCCTTCTCCTCCGCCTCCGGGGCGAGCATCTTGACGATCTCGTCCAGGGTCAGCGGGTAGGGGTCGTAGGCGTTGCCCACGAAGCCGGTGACGCCGGGGGTGTTGCGGACGACGCCCCAGGACTCGTTGGTCAGGTCCATGCGGACCAGGACGTAACCCGGCAGCTTGTTCTGCTTGATCGTCTTGCGGTCGCCGTTCTTGATCTGGACGACCTCTTCCTGCGGCACCTCGGCCTGGAAGATGTAGTCCTCGACGTTCAGCGAGACGGCACGCTGCTCCAGGTTCGTCTTCACGCGGTTCTCGTAGCCGGCGTACGTGTGGATGACGTACCACTCGCCGGGCAGGGACCGCAGCTCCGCGCGCAGAGCCTCGACCGGGTCGACCGGGGCGGCGGCCTCCGCCTCGACCTCTTCCTCGGTCTCGACCGTTTCCTCGGCCTCGTCCTCGTCCTCGACGTGCACGGCGGCCTCCTCGGCCGGCTCGCCCGCCTCGGCCTCGGCAGCCTCGAACTCGTCCTGCTCGTCCGCGCCCTCGACGATGTCGAGCTCGTCGTCCACCGTCTCGTCCGGCTCGATGGCGTCGTTCAGGTTCGGGTCAGACACGATGGCTGCTTCTTCCTGGATACATAGGGGTAGAACATGCGAAAACGGGCGCCGGTACCACGGCGCCCTTCGCTCTTGGCTCAGCCGAAGACGTACTTGGCCGCGTGGTTGAGCCCATAGTCAATCACGGTCACCAGGGCGATCATGATGGTGACGAAGAAGATCACCACGGTGGTGTACGACGTCAGCTGATTGCGCGTCGGCCAGACGACCTTGCGGAGTTCCGCGATGACCTGTCGGTAGAAGATGGCGAGGCGCTTCAGCGGGCCCTTCTTGGCGCGCTTACCACCCTTGCGGGCCTTCTTCTTGGTCTCCAGCGCCTCATCCTGGGCATCAGGCGTGTCGATGGAGCCCACGGCGTCCGTCATTCGTCCTCACCTGATTCCGGGTCGTGGCCGTGCCGCGCCCGGTCTGAGCCGCACGGCGGTGCATCGCTGTACGTACATGTGCACACATCTTTGCGGTGTGTGTAGCAGGGCCGGAGGGACTTGAACCCCCAACCGCCGGTTTTGGAGACCGGTGCTCTACCAATTGAGCTACGACCCTTTGCGTGTCCCCCAACGTACCGCATCCGGACGGGTGCTCGGTGTGCACCGGTTGTGGAGCGGCTGCTGAAGGCCAACGAGGTGAGAGTGTACGTGGTCCGCGGCCCGGCGTCGAACAGAAAGTGCCTGTACGGAGTCACCGGACCGAAGATCGTCCTGGCCGGGGGCCGGATTCGGATCCCTGTTCACGTCTCGACCCCTTGCTGTTCAGTCCGTGAAACCCGCGTGCCGGGGGCGTTTCCGGTCTGAAACGATGGGGCCCATGAGCGCTGCAACCCCTCCCACCGAGCGCCGGGTCTCCGCCCGAGTCGGCGCGATCTCCGAGTCCGCCACCCTCGCCGTGGACGCCAAGGCCAAGGCCCTGAAGGCCGCCGGGCGTCCGGTGATCGGCTTCGGCGCCGGTGAGCCCGACTTCCCGACGCCGGACTACATCGTCGAGGCGGCCGTCGAGGCCTGCAAGAACCCGAAGTACCACCGCTACACGCCGGCCGGCGGCCTGCCCGAGCTGAAGGCCGCGATCGCCGCGAAGACGCTGCGCGACTCCGGCTGGGAGCCCGACGTCTCCCAGATCCTCGTCACCAACGGCGGCAAGCAGGCCATCTACGAGGCCTTCGCCGCGATCCTCGACCCGGGCGACGAGGTCATCGTCCCGGCGCCGTACTGGACGACGTACCCGGAGTCGATCCGCCTGGCCGGCGGTGTCCCGGTGGAGGTCGTCGCCGACGAGACGACCGGCTACCGCGTCTCCGTCGAGCAGCTGGAGGCGGCGCGCACGGAGAAGACGAAGGTCGTGCTCTTCGTCTCCCCGTCCAACCCGACCGGCGCGGTGTACTCCGAGGCCGAGACCGAGGCCATCGGCCGCTGGGCCGCCGAGCACGGCCTGTGGGTGCTCACCGACGAGATCTACGAGCACCTCGTCTACGGCGACGCGGCCTCCGTGTCCCTGCCGGCGCTCCTGCCCGAGCTGCGCGACAAGTGCATCGTGGTCAACGGTGTGGCGAAGACGTACGCCATGACCGGCTGGCGCGTGGGCTGGGTCATCGGTCCGAAGGACGTCGTCAAGGCCGCGACGAACCTGCAGTCGCACGCCACCTCGAACGTCTCCAACGTGGCCCAGGTGGCCGCCCTGGCCGCCGTCTCCGGCGACCTGGAGGCCGTGGCGAAGATGCGTGAGGCCTTCGACCGGCGCCGCAAGACCATCGTGCGGATGCTCAACGAGATCGACGGCGTGCTGTGCCCCGAGCCCGAGGGCGCGTTCTACGCCTACCCGTCGGTCAAGGGCCTGCTCGGCAAGGAGATCCGCGGCAAGCGCCCGCAGGACACCGTCGAGCTGGCCGCGCTGATCCTGGAGGAGGCCGAGGTCGCGGTCGTCCCGGGTGAGGCCTTCGGCACGCCGGGCTACCTGCGGCTGTCGTACGCGCTCGGTGACGAGGACCTCGTCGAGGGCGTGAGCCGGATGCAGAAGCTGCTCGCGGAGGCGCGGGACTGAGGTCCGCTCCGCACACGGGGGCTGCTTCCCTTTTTCGGGAGCAGCCCCCGTTCGCATGTGCGAGCAAGACCACGTTCGGGGAAAGAGCTACCCGCGTGACCGGGACGTGCGGCAGGATCCTGGGATGGAGCGTGTACGTGATCTCTCTGAGCTGCCGAAAGCCCATCTGCACCTGCACTTCACCGGCTCGATGCGGCCGGGGACCGTCCTGGAGCTGGCCGACAAGTACGGCGTGCGCCTGCCCGAGGCCCTGACCGAGGCACTGACCAGCGGCGAGCCCCCGAAGCTGCGCGCGACCGACGAGCGCGGCTGGTTCCGCTTCCAGCGGCTGTACGACGCGGCGCGCTCCTGCCTCCGGGAGCCGGAGGACATCCAGCGGCTGGTCCGGGAGGCCGCCGAGGAGGACCTGAAGGACGGCTCGGGCTGGCTGGAGATCCAGGTGGACCCGACGTCGTACGCGCCCCGGCTGGGCGGTCTGATCCCGGCCCTGGAGATCATCCTGGACGCGGTGGACACGACGGTGCGGGAGACCGGGCTCGGGATGCGGGTCCTGGTGGCGGCGAACCGCATGAAGCACCCGCTGGACGCGCGCACGCTGGCCCGGCTCGCGGTGCGGTACGCCGACCGGGGCGTGGTCGGCTTCGGGCTGTCGAACGACGAACGGCGGGGCATGGCGCGGGACTTCGACCGCGCCTTCGCCATCGCACGCGACGGCGGCCTGCTGTCGGCCCCGCACGGCGGCGAGCTGACCGGCCCGGCGTCGGTGCGCGACTGTCTGGACGACCTGCACGCCTCGCGGATCGGGCACGGCGTGCGCGCGGCGGAGGACCCGCGGCTGCTGAAGCGGCTCGCCGACCGTGGCGTGACCTGCGAGGTCTGCCCGGCGTCGAACGTGGCGCTCGGTGTCTACGAGAAGCCGGAGGACGTGCCGCTGCGCACGCTCTTCGAGGCGGGCGTCCCACTCGCCCTGGGCGCCGACGACCCGCTGCTCTTCGGCTCCCGGCTGGCCGCCCAGTACGAGATCGCCCGCCAGCACCACGGCTTCACGGACGCGGAGCTGGCGGAGCTGGCCCGGCAGTCGGTGCGGGGTTCGGCGGCGCCGGAGGACGTCAGGGCGCGGCTGCTGGCCGGCGTGGACGAGTGGCTGACTCGCCCGGCCGTCTGAAGTGGGCGTAGGGCGGATAGGGCTTGAAGCAGATCAGCACCTCGACGGGGTGCCCACCGCCGGGCGGCTGGACCAGCGGCAGCCCCGCCATCAGCACCGAGTGCCCCTTGACGACGCCCTTCTGACGCGGCCCCCAGCCTGCCGCGTGGGCGAAGTCGGTGGCGGTCTCGGCGAACACGTCCCGGTTGCCGAACAGGAAGAACGTGCGGGCATGCGTGATGTGGCGCAGCTCGTCCCGTACGTCCGCCCGTTCCCTGCGCCCGCGCCAGGAGACGGCGTCCCGCGCGGTGCGCGCCTCGTCGGTGCGGACGGTCAGCGGGCTGCTGTTGCGCAGTTTCCGGCGCAGTTCGGGCCACTGGCTGGGGCGCAGGCCGAGCGTGTGGTGGGCCAGGACGAGGTCGACGCGCTCGCCCCAGCCCTCGTCGGGCGGGACCCCGTCGCGCAGCGGAATGTGGACGATCGTGTGCCGGGAATACGCGGCGAAGGAGAACAGACCCGCCAGCCGGTTCAGGCCGTCGTGGTCGCCGCGCAGCATGCCGATGGGGTCAGGAGCGGTCAGTGAGGTATGGCGCAGGGGCCACCGGGGCTGGACGACACGATGCTCGTGCGGCCCCGTCCTGAACCGGAACTCTCGCAGCCTCAGCCGCATGTGCGATGCCTCATGGCATCAGCGTGGCGACCGGCCGCCGTCCCGCGCAACGGGGTTTTACGCGGCCACGCCGCCCAGCAGGGTCCGGGCCAGCCCTGCGGCGAACGCGTCCACGGGCGGTCCTTCGCCGCTCTCCGTGGCGTCGTAGGCGAACGCGCGCTGGGCGCAGGCGCCGAGGAGGAGCGAGGCGGCCGAGAAGGTGTCGGCGTCGGCGCGGACGCGGCCGGCGGCCTGCTCGGCGCGCAGATAGGCGTCCAGGCTCTCGATCGGCGTGTGCGGGCCGGAGCCGATCTTCCGCAGCGCCTCGTAGTGCCGCCGCTTGAGCTGCGTCTCGGCGTACAGGGAGGCGGCGATCGGGAAGCTCTGCTCGTAGAAGAGGGCCGCCTGGCGGGCGATCTCGGTGAGGTTCTCCTCCAGGGTGCCCCGGCCCGGCTCGGCCGCGAGACTGCTCAGCAGCGGGGTGAGCCGTGGCAGGCGCTCGGCGAGCACCCGGACGAACAGCTCCTCCTTGCTGTCGAAGTACTTGTAGAGCGCCGCCTCGGAGCAGCCGGCCGCCCTGGCGATCTCCTTGGTGGTGGCGCGGGCGAGTCCGACGGTGAGCATCAGCTCGTGAGCGGCGTCGAGGATGCGGACACGCGCCGGCTTCGTCTCCATGGGACGTCCAATCGGGGTTGACGGGTGGGTGAGTGCTTACCCACCCTAGGAGAAACCAGGGTGAGTGAACGCTCACCCACCTCTCGGGAGGGCTTGAGTCCCCATGAAACTCACCGTTTTCGGCGCCACCGGCGGCATCGGCCGGGAGATCGTCCGTCAGGCGCTGGGCGCAGGTCACCAGGTGACCGCCGTCGTCCGCGATCCGGCCCGGCTGGACGTCACCGGGGACGCCCTGGAGGTGTTCCGCGCGGACCTCACCGACCCGCAGGAGCTGCGCGCTGCTGTCGCCGGCCGGGACGCGGTCCTGTCGGGCCTGGGCGCACGCAGCCGCAAGGACGCGGGGGTGGCCGCCCGGCTCACCCGTACGGTGCTCGGGGCCATGGAGGCCGAGGGGGTACGGCGGCTGCTGGTGGTCAGCGCCGGCCCGGTCGGACCGGCGCCGGAGAACGACGGCTTCCTCGACCGCGGGATGCGGGGACTGGTCTCGGCGATCCTGAAGGACGTCTACGCCGACCTGCGCGAGATGGAGGCCGAGCTGGCGCGCAGCGGCACGGACTGGACGTCCGTGCGGCCGCCGCGCCTGCAGGACAAGCCGCGCAGCGGCCGCTACCGCACGGTCGTCGGCGGCTTCCCGCCCAGGGGCCGCTTCATCGCGCGCGCGGACGTCGCCCACGCGATGCTGTCGATGATCGACGACATGGGGACGGTGAAGCAGGGGGTGGGGGTCGCATACTGAACCCGGCTACAGGCTCACGCCGACGGTCACCGGCTCGTTGACCAGTGTGATCCCGAAGGCCTCGTGGACCCCGGCGACGACCTCGCGGGCCAGGGCCAGCAGGTCCTCGGTGGTGGCGGCGCCACGGTTGGTGAGGGCGAGCGTGTGCTTGGTGGAGATACGGGCCGGTCCGCTGCCGTAGCCCTTGGTGAAGCCCGCCTTGTCGATCAGCCAGGCGGCCGAGGTCTTGGTACGGCCCTCACCCGACGGGTAGGCGGGCGGCTCGACGCCCTCGCCCAGCCGCTCCCGCACGCGCGCGTGGAACGCGGCGAACTGCTCGTCGGTGAGGATCGGGTTGGTGAAGAAGGACCCGGCGGACCAGGTGTCGTGGTCCTCGGGGTCGAGGACCATGCCCTTGCCGGCGCGCAGCTTCAGCACGGTCTCGCGGGCCGCGGCGAGCGGCACCCGCTCCCCCGGCTCCACACCGAGTGCCCGGGCCGTCTCGGCGTACCTGAGGGGCGCCGACAGCCCGTCCGCGTCCTCCAGCTCGAAGCGGACGCGCAGCACTACATAGCGCTCGGGGTCGGCCTTGAAGCGGCTGTGCCGGTACGAGAAGGCGCACTCCTCGTTCGTCAGCGTGACGGTCCGGCCGGCCCGGCGGTCGTACGCGATCACCTCGGTGATCGTCGAGGAGACCTCCTGGCCGTAGGCGCCCACGTTCTGGATCGGGGTGGCGCCCGCGGAGCCCGGGATCCCGGCCAGGCACTCGATGCCGGCGAGCCCGGCCTCGACGGCGCGGGCGACGGCGTCGGTCCAGATCTCGCCGGCCGCCAGCTCCAGCGTGGTGCCGCGCAGTTCGAAGCCGGTCGTGGCGATGCGCAGGGCGGTGCCGTCGAAGCCCTTGTCGCCGATGACCAGGTTGGATCCGCCGCCGATGACCAGCAGTGGCGTCCCGGTGTCGTCGGCCTCGCGGACGGCGGCGATCACCTCGGCGTCGGTCGTCGCGGTGACCAGTCGGGTGGCGGGGCCGCCCAGCCGGAAGGTGGTCAGCGGGGCGAGGGGGGCGTCGTGGAGTTCCTGCACGCGCCCAAGACTACGAGACGGCACGGACAGCGCCGCGAGGCGGCACGGACTCGGCCCGACCGGGACCGTCCCTCCGGCCCGGCACGCGCACGCGCACGCGTACGGCCCCGTCGGCGAGGACGGGGCCGTGCGCGTGCCGGACAGCGGAGGCGCGTGCCGGACACCGGGCGCGTGCCGGACACCGGGCGCGTGCCGGGCGGCGGGCGCGTGCCGGGCGGTGTTCGTGCACCGAGCCGGGCTGCCGGCGCCGGGCGGCGTGCGCTCAGTGGGCGGTGGTCTCCAGGACCGACGCGGGCTCGGTCGTGCCGGTGGCGAGGACCGTGCGGCGCCGGGTGGGGATCAGCAGGGCCGCGACCCCGGCGAGGGCGACCACGGCGGCACCGACGACCAGCGCGGGCCGCAGTCCGTCGACGAAGGCCTGGGCGCTCTCGTAGCCGCCCTGGGCCGAGAAGATCGACGACATGACCGCGATGCCGAGCGCGCCGCCCACCTCGCGCAGGGCGTTGTTGGCGCCGGAGGCGATGCCCTGCTCCGCGGGCAGGACGCTGGACATGACCAGGTTGGAGGCGGGCGCGAAGAACAGGGCCATGCCGATGCCGCTGATGATCAGGCCGGGCAGCTGGGCGGCGTAGGAGACGTCCGCGGTGGCCACGGAGGCCAGGTAGCCGAGCCCTGCGGCCTGCAGGAACAGGCCGGTGGCGACGACCGGGCGGCCGCCGATGCGGTCGGAGAGGATGCCGGCGATCGGTGCCACGAGCATCGGCATGCCGGTCCACGGCAGCATCCTGAGGCCCGCCTCGGTGGGCGAGTAGCCGAGCACGCCCTGCATGTACTGGCTGAGCAGGAAGATCGAGCCGAACATCCCGAGGAACATCAGCAGGCTCGCGGCGTTGATCCCGGAGAAGGCGCGGGAGCGGAACAGCCGCATCGGCAGCATGGGGTGCTTGTTGTGGCTGCCGTGGTACACGAAGCCGGCGAGCAGCGCGGCGCCCGCGATCAGGCCGGTCAGCACGAGGGAGCCGGTCCAGCCGTCGACCGGGCCGCGGACCAGTCCGTACACGATCCCGAAGAGCCCGCCGCTGACCAGCAGGGTGCCGGGGAGGTCGAGCCGGGCGCCGGCGCCGTAGGACTCGGCGAGGCGCAGGCGGGCGAGCGGCAGCAGGGCCACGCCGAGCGGGACGTTCAGCCAGAAGATCCAGTGCCAGGAGATGTGCTCGGTGAGGCTGCCCCCGATGAGCGGCCCGGAGGCGACGGCGAGTCCGTTGACGGCCCCCCAGATGCCGTACGCCATACCGCGCTTGGCGACGGGCACGGCCGCGGTCAGCAGGGTCAGTGTGAGCGGCATCATCACGGCCGCGCCGACGCCCTGGACCGCGCGGGCGGCGATGAGGGAGCCGATGCCGGGGGCCATGGCCGCGGCGGCGGAGGCGCCGGTGAAGACGGTGAGTCCGGCGAGGAAGAGCCGGCGGCGCCCGAAGCGGTCGCCGAGCGCGGCTCCGAACATCAGCAGGACGGCGAAGGTGAGCGTGTAGGCGCTCACCGTCCATTCCAGATCGTCCAGCGCGCCGCCGAGGTCCTTGCGGATGGAGGGCAGGGCGGTGGTGACGACGAGGTTGTCGAGGGCCGCCATGAACCCGGCGACGCTGGTGATGACGAGGGCCCAGACGGCGCCCCCGCGACGTGCGGTCTGCTGTGACATCTCTCCCCCAGCGGGTGATCACTGCCGTTGATTAGTTATTGCTGACTAACTTTGGAGCCCATGAAGAACGGGCCGGACTTCGCTCTCCGTTGCGCTACTTCTCCAGCCGCCCGGTGATCCGGGCCGACGGGTACATCCCCTGCCAGACCTGATGTTCCGCCGGAAAGCCCATGGCGGTAAGGGTGTTGATGAGCATTCCGTACGCCAGGAAGGTCGTGGTGTCACTCACGTCCGCCCCGAGCGGCAGATGCACGGTGCCCCAGAGCTTCATCCAGCCCGCCCGCACGGCCTCGCCGAACGCGTGGTCGCCCTCCGCCTCGGCGGCTGCCACCGTGATGTACGTCTGCATCTGCATCTGGAGCGTCTCGGGGTGCTCCGTGAGCAGGCGCACATAGGCGTTCGCCATGGCATGCCGGGCTTCGTCACCCTCCAGCCCCTCGGCGGCATCCTCAAGGATCCGGCAGGTGTCCTCGATGCAGCGGAGGGATGCGGCGGCGAAGATCGCCTTCTTGCCCGGGAAGAGCCGGAAGAGGTACGGCTGCGAGACGCCGACCCGCTGGGCGATCGCCTCGGTGGAGGTGCCGAAGTAGCCCCTCTGCGCGAACTCCGCGATCGCCGCGCGGATGACGCTCTCGCGTCGCTCTTCTGCGCTCATCCTGACCATGCGAGAAAGTTAGTACTCAATCACTAACTAGTCAAGCGGGCTGCCCAGGCCCATGCGTAAGGGGCGCCCACCCATGGTCAGCGCCCCTTACCCGGATCTGCCGTCAGGCCAGTCGTACGACCGCCCGGGACATGCCCAGCACCTTCTCGCCCCCGCTGGTCGCGGTCAGGTCCACGCGGACCGTGTTGTCGTCCAGCTTGGCCGCGACCTTGCCGCTGACCTCGATCACCGCGCCCTTGTCGTCGTTCGGAACGACGACCGGCTTGGTGAAGCGGACACCGTACTCCACGACCGCGCCCGGGTCGCCGGTCCAGTCGGTGACCACGCGGATTGCCTCGGCCATGGTGAACATGCCGTGCGCGATGACGTCCGGCAGGCCCACCTCCTTGGCGAACTTCTCGTTCCAGTGGATGGGGTTGAAGTCCCCGGAGGCACCCGCGTACCGCACCAGCGTGGCCCGGTCCACGGAGAAGGTCTGCGCCGGCAGTTCGGTGCCGACCTCGACGTCGTCGTACGCGATCTTCGCCGTCATCGCTGTCTCACGCCTCCTCGGCCGCACGGGCCACGAGCTTGGTCCAGGCGGTCACCACGTGCTCGCCTGCCTCGTCGTGCACCTCACCGCGGATGTCCAGCACGTCGTTGCCCGCGAGGGACTTGATCGCCTCGATGGTGGAGGTGACCGTGAGCCGGTCGCCGACGCGCACCGGGCGGGTGTAGGCGAACTTCTGGCTGCCGTGCACCACGCGGCTGTAGTCGAGTCCGAGCTGCGGGTCCTGGATGACCGACCCGGCCGCCCGGTAGGTGATGGCGAACACGAACGTCGGCGGCGCGATCACATCGGGGTGCCCGAACGCCTTGGCGGCCTCCTGGTCCGTGTACACGGGGTTGGCCTCCCCGACCGCCTCGGCGAACTCGCGGATCTTCTCCCGGCCCACCTCGTAGGGCTCGGTGGGCGGATAGGTCCGCCCCACGAAGGACTGGTCGAGCGCCATGGCCCGGCACCTCCTGGTCTCGGCAGCGTGTGAAACGACGTAAGGCCGCCCCCCATGCTTGCGGGGGCGGCCTTACGTACGAGCCTGATTTATCGCGTCTCGCGGTGCGCGGTGTGCGCGTTGCAACGCGGGCAGTGCTTCTTCATCTCAAGACGGTCCGGGTTGTTACGCCGGTTCTTCTTGGTGATGTAGTTCCGCTCCTTGCACTCCACGCAGGCCAGCGTGATCTTCGGGCGGACGTCGGTGGCAGCCACGTGAGTGCTCCTTGACGAACGGATGGACTGAACTAACGCATAAAGAGTAGCCGATCGAAGGACCGACCCCGCAATCGGCTACTGTCAGTAGCGGTGACCGGACTTGAACCGGTGACACAGCGATTATGAGCCGCTTGCTCTACCGACTGAGCTACACCGCTTTGATGAGATCAGCCCCGCCTTGCGACGGGAACCTCTCACACCAGAGCCCCAAAACGGAATCGAACCGTTGACCTTCTCCTTACCATGGAGACGCTCTGCCGACTGAGCTATTGGGGCGAGCGATGAAGACATTACACGGTCCGCCGCCGTTCACCCAAATCCGTATCCGGCCGTCCGCCACAGGCTCGTTCGCGTGCCGTTCCCGGGCCTCCCGGAAACCTCGCGAGTCCCCTGGCGGCGCGGGCACGCGCGCGTGAAACACAGGTCACGAACGGCCGCGAAGCGCGGCGCGCGCATGCATGAGCGCTGGTCACACCGGCGGGCGAAGCACGTACCGCCAGCGGCGGACCACGCCGGTACGACTATTGCGCTCCTCCGCGCCGCGCACCGTTCGCCACCCTAGGCTCGACTCACTCTGCGTGATCTTGGGTCCGTCGCGGCCCTGCCCCGAGCCCCCGGCCCGACCCCTGGAGTCCGATGCCCGACAGTCAGCCGCAGCCACCCTCGTCGTCGTCGAACCCGTCCGGGTCCTCCGGGCAGCCCGACCCGGCCGCCCTGCTGCTGTGCGGGGCTCGGCTCACCGACGGCCGGACCGTGGACGTGCGGCTGGGTGGCGGGCGCATCGAGGCGGTCGGCACGGCCGGCAGCCTGACCCTGGGGCCGGCCCGGAAGGGCGCCGCGCGCGTGGACCTCGGCGGCTACCTGCTCCTCGCGGCCCCGGCCGAACCGCACGCCCACGGCGACACCGCGCTCTCCGCCGAGCAGCCGGGACCGGTCTCGTACGCCCCCGAGGACGTCCAGCGCCGGGCCACGGAGGCGGCCTTGCTCCAACTCGGCCACGGAGCGACCGCGTTGCGCGCACACGTGCGCGTGGGCGACGTCCAGGGCCTGGGCTCGCTCGGCGCCGTACTGCAGGCACGGCGCTCGCTGCGGGGGCTCGCGGAACTGACCACGGTGGCGATGCCGCGCCTGCTGACCGGGGCGGCCGGGGCCGACGGGCTCGCGATGCTGCGGGACGCACTGAAGATGGGCGCCTCCGTGGTGGGCGGCTGCCCGGACCTGGACCCGGATCCCACGGGCTACGTGGAGGCCGTGCTGGAGGTGGCCTCGGAGCACGGCTGCCCGGTGGATCTGCACACGGACGCGGCGGACCCGGCCCGGCTGTCCCGGCTCGCGGCCATGGCGGGTGGGCTGCGCCCCGGCGTGACGATCGGCCCGTGCGCCGGTCTCGCGCGCCTGAACACCGAGGCCGCCTCCCGGCTCGCGGACCAGCTCGCGGCGGCCGGTGTGACGGTGGTGTGCCTGCCCCAGGGCGGTTGCGGGGGCGTGGACCGGCGGGGCACGGCCCCGGTACGGCTGTTGCGCGCGGCCGGGGTGCGGGTGGCGGCCGGCAGCGGCGCCCTGCGGGACGTCTCGAACCCCGTCGGCCGCGGCGACCCCCTGGAGGCCGCCTACCTCCTCGCCTCCGCCCACGGCCTGCGCCCCAAGGACGCCTACGACGCGGTGAGCACCTCGGCGCGCGCGGTCCTGGGCCTGCCCGAGGTCCGCGTGGAGGCCGGCTTCCCCGCCGAACTCCTCGCCGTGCGCGGCGACCGCCTGTCCGGTGCCCTCTCCCTCGCCTACAGCCGGATCGTGGTGCACCGGGGGCGGGTGGTGGCGCGCACGAGCGCGGTGCGCGAGTACTGCAACTCGGCGGCTGCGGCGGAACTCGGGTTGCCACGGCAGGGGCGCAAGGAGTTGTCGTGAGGTGGCACTGATTGCGGCGGTGCACTCGTCGGCGTCCGGGTCGTCCGTACGACTCGGGGGCGCATGTTCGCATCGAGGGGGCGCGCATTCCGGGCTGCACGCCCGAATCGCGCCCCCAGGCGCTCTCAAGCCGCCGTACGCCCCTGACCATGCTCCGGCGCGCCCCCGAGCCACAGCGCGCCCTGGTGTGAACCCGTGCGGCGGACGCGCTTCTTCGGGCGTACGGTCTGAATCATGCGCATTGTCATCGCTGGTGGTCATGGTCAGATCGCGCTGCGGCTGGAGCGAGTGCTCTCCGCGCGCGGGGATGAGGTCGCGGGGATCATCCGCAACGCGGAGCAGGGCGACGATCTGCGGGCGGCCGGCGCCGAACCGGTCCTGCTCGACCTGGAGTCCGCCTCGGTCGAGGAGGTCGCGGCGCATCTGCAGGGCGCGGACGCGGCGGTGTTCGCGGCGGGCGCGGGCCCGGGCAGCGGTACGGCCCGCAAGGACACGGTGGACAAGGGTGCGGCGGTGCTGTTCGCGGACGCGGCGGTACGCGCGGGCGTACGCCGTTTCGTGGTGGTCTCCTCGATGGGCGCGGACCCCGCGCACGAGGGCGACGACGTGTTCGACGTGTACCTGCGCGCCAAGGGCATGGCCGACGCGTACGTCACCCGTCAGGACGCCCTCGACTGGACGATCCTGCGCCCTGGTGCGCTGACGAACGACGCGGGCACCGGCCAGGTCCGCCTGGAGGCCCACACCGGGCGCGGCGCGATCCCCCGGGACGACGTGGCAGCCGTGCTGGCGGAGCTGGTGGACACCTCGGCGACGGCCGGCCTGACGCTGGAGCTGATCGGCGGGTCGACGCCGGTGTCGGTCGCGGTGAAGTCGGTCGCGGGGGAATGAGGCGGCCGCCGGCCGTTCACCCGTCAGACCGTCAGACCATCAGAAGAGAGGTAGCTGCCCGGGAAAGTCCGGCACGGCGTACCCGTCCAACGCCGGCTGGACCGCCCCGAGTTGGGCCTGCCGCCGGGATCCGGAACACGAGACGAGTTCCCCGCCCTCCCGCGCCCCGGGCGGGTCGTGCCGCGCGAAGCGCCCGGCGACGACGGCGATCTCGCGACGGCACACAGGACAGGTTCTACGACGGGAGGCCATGCCGCCAGTGTGCCCGTCACACAACGAAGAGACCCCCTCCGCTTTGCGTTTCCGCAGAGTGGAGGGGGTCATCCCCAGTGTGGCGGCGCCAGGATTCGAACCTGGGAAGGCTGAGCCGGCAGATTTACAGTCTGCTCCCTTTGGCCGCTCGGGCACACCGCCGGGGTTGCTGCCGTTCGAACCGCTTTTCGGCGGTGCTCCCTGGCAACGACGTAAACAATACCCGATGCCGAGGGGTGCTTCGCCACTCGATTCATCTGCGCCCCTGAGGTCGCGGGGTGGCTAGGCTGGTGCGGATGCGGCCCGGTGTCACACCGGGCTAGGCGGCCGCCGCCACGCACCCGATTCGCACCCGATACAAGGAGCCACAGGACATGGCCGACTCCAGTTTCGACATCGTCTCGAAGGTCGAGCGGCAGGAGGTCGACAACGCCCTCAACCAGGCCGCCAAGGAGATCTCGCAGCGCTACGACTTCAAGGGCGTG
Source organism: Streptomyces sp. NPDC001816 (assembly GCF_042892235.1). Lineage (NCBI taxonomy): Bacteria > Bacillati > Actinomycetota > Actinomycetes > Kitasatosporales > Streptomycetaceae > Streptomyces > Streptomyces sp. NPDC001816. The sequence continues at coordinate 200,575 of NZ_JBIATY010000016.1, read as the reverse complement.
GGTGCCTCGATCTCGTGGTCCGGTGACAAGATCCTCATGGAGGCGAACTCCGAGGACCGGGTCAACGCTGTCCTCGACGTCTTCCAGTCCAAGCTGATCAAGCGCGGCATCTCGCTCAAGGCGCTGGACGCGGGCGAGCCCCAGCTCTCCGGCAAGGAATACAAGATCTTCGCGTCCATCCAGGAGGGCATCTCCCAGGAGAACGCGAAGAAGGTGGCGAAGATCATCCGCGACGAGGGCCCGAAGGGCATCAAGGCCCAGGTCCAGGGCGACGAGCTGCGGGTCACCTCCAAGAGCCGCGACGACCTGCAGGCCGTGATCGCGCTGCTCAAGGGCAAGGACTTCGACTTCGCGCTGCAGTTCGTGAACTACCGGTAGGACACCGGCGGGAGACGAGCAGGAAGGGTGGGCACCATGCGGTGCCCACCCTTCCTCGCACGCGGTGTGCGTCCGTCAGTCGCGCGAGTTGCCGAACAGGATGCGGTAGAGGATCAGGAGCACGAGCGAGCCGCCGATCGCTGCGGCCCAGGTCGCGCCGTCGTAGAAGTGCTTGCTGATCGGGTGGTCCAGCCAGCGCGCCGATATCCAGCCGCCGATGAACGCGCCCGCAACGCCGATGACGGTCGTGCCGATGAAGCCGCCCGGGTCGCGGCCCGGCAGCAGGACCTTGGCGATGGCTCCGGCCAGAAGCCCCAGGATGATCCAACCGATGATGCTCATGCCGTGAACCTGCCCTCCCGCGCTGTGTCCGCACTGCCCGGCCCTTGAGAATCCGGTGAGGATCGGCTGTCCGTCGCGCGCGTGTTCGTGCCGTGTCGATGAAGAGGACGTCACCGGTCCACCACGCGGTTGCGGCGATCAGTAGGGTGCGGCTCATGGCACCCTCCGACACCGGCCTGCGCCGCACCCTGGGCGTGCGGGACGCCGTGATCGTCGGCCTCGGCTCGATGGTCGGGGCCGGCATCTTCTCCGCCCTGGGCCCGGCCGCGCGCGCCGCCGGGCCGGGGCTGCTGGTCGGGCTGGCCGTCGCGGCCGTGGTGGCCTACTGCAACGCCATGTCCTCGGCCCGCCTGGCCGCTCTCTATCCGGCCTCCGGTGGCACGTACGTGTACGGCAGGGAGCGGCTGGGCGCGTTCTGGGGGTATCTCGCCGGCTGGGCGTTCGTGGTCGGCAAGACGGCCTCCTGCGCGGCCATGGCGCTCACCGTGGGGGCGTACGTGTGGCCGGGACAGGCGCACGCGGTGGCGGTGGCCGCCGTGGTGGCTCTGACCGCGGTGAACTACGGGGGCATCCAGAAGTCGGCGTGGCTGACGCGGGTGATCGTGGCCGTGGTGCTGGCCGTCCTCGCGTGTGTGGTGGTCGTGTGCCTGACCTCCGCACAGGCCGATGCCGGGCGCCTCGGTCTCGGGGTGTCGTCGGGTGTGGGCGGGGTGCTGCAGGCGGCCGGACTGCTGTTCTTCGCGTTCGCCGGGTACGCGCGCATCGCGACCCTGGGCGAGGAGGTGCGGGATCCCGCGCGCACCATTCCGCGCGCCATCCCGCTGGCGCTCGGGATCGCGCTGGTCGTGTACGTGGCCGTGGCGGTGGCGGTGCTCGCCGTCCTAGGCGCGGACCGGCTGGGGCACGCGGCGGCGCCGCTGGCCGAAGCGGTGCGGGCGGCCGGGGCGCCGGGGCTCGCACCCGTGGTCCGGGTGGGGGCCGCGGTGGCCGCGCTGGGGTCGCTGCTCGCGCTGATCCTCGGGGTGTCCCGGACCACGCTCGCCATGGCCCGCGACCGCCATCTGCCCCGGGCGCTGGCCGCCGTACATCCGCGGTTCCAGGTCCCGCACCGGGCGGAGCTGGCCGTGGGCGCGGTGGTCGCCGTGCTGGCCGCGACGGTGGACGTGCGCGGCGCGATCGGCTTCTCCTCGTTCGGCGTGCTGGCCTACTACGCCGTGGCCAACGCCTCTGCCTGGACGCTGAGTCCGGCCCTGTCGGCACGTCTCCTGCCGGCCGTGGGGCTGCTGGGCTGCGCGACGCTGGCGTTCGCCCTCCCGGCGACCTCGGTCGCCGTCGGGGCGGGCGTGCTGGCCGTGGGCGTGGTGGCCTACGGCGTACGGCGGTGGTGGGCGGGGCGCCATTCAGGCACGGCCGATACGGCCGATGTGGCGGACGAGGCTTCGGGGCGGTAGGTCAGCGGGTCGCGAACGGCTGGTCCGTCGGGACGATCTCGCGGCCCAGCGGCAGCAGGGAGACCGGGATCATCTTGAAGTTGGCGATGCCGAACGGGATGCCGATGATCGTCAGGCACAGGGCGATGCCGGTGGTGATGTGGGCGAGGGCCAGCCACCAGCCGGCCAGGATCAGCCACAGCACGTTGCCGATGCACGAGGGCGCGCCCGCGTCCCGGCGCTCGACCGTGGTGTACCCGAAGGGCCACAGGGCGTAGACGCCGATGCGGAACGCGGCGACGCCGAACGGGATGCCGATGATCGTGATGCACAGCAGCACGCCGGCGAGCAGGTAGGCGAGGAACAGCCAGAAGCCGCTCAGGACGAGCCAAATGACGTTCAGGATGGTCTTCACTGGTAGCGACCTGCCATCTTCTCGAGCCGGGCGATGCGTTCCGCCATCGGCGGGTGCGTGGAGAACATCTTGGACAGTCCCTGGCCCGCCCGGAAGGGGTTCGCGATCATCATGTGGCTCGCGGTCTCGATGCGGGGCTCAGGGGGCAGCGGGAGCTGCTGCGTGCCGACCTCCAGCTTGCGCAGGGCGCTGGCGAGGGCCAGCGGGTCGCCGGTGATCTGGGCGCCCGAGGCGTCCGCCTCGTACTCCCTGGAGCGGCTGATGGCCAGCTGGATGAGGGAGGCGGCGATGGGGCCCAGGATCATGATCAGCAGCAGGCCGAGCAGGCCCGGGCCGTCGTCGTCGTCCGAGCGGCCGACCGGGATCAGCCAGGCGAAGTTGACCAGGAACATGATCACCGAGGCGAGGGCGCCGGCCACGGAGGAGATCAGGATGTCGCGGTTGTAGACGTGGCTCAGCTCGTGGCCGATGACCCCACGCAGCTCTCGTTCGTCGAGCAGGCGCAGGATGCCCTCGGTGCAGCACACGGCCGCGTTGCGCGGGTTGCGGCCGGTCGCGAAGGCGTTGGGTGCCTCCGTCGGGGAGATGTACAGGCGGGGCATGGGCTGGCGGGCCTGCGTGGACAGCTCGCGGACCATTCGGTACAGCGCGGGGGCCTCGAATTCGCTCACCGGGCGGGCACGCATCGCGCGGAGCGCCAGCTTGTCGCTGTTCCAGTACGCGTAGGCGTTCGTGCCCAGCGCGACCAGGACCGCCACGATCAGTCCCGTACGGCCGAAGAAGCTGCCGATGACGATGATGAGTGCGGACAGCCCCCCGAGGAGTACGGCGGTCCTGAGCCCGTTGTGCCGGCGGTGCACGGTACGCCCTCCAAGTCGTGCAGCAGGGGAACCCTTTGGTCCAGTGGACCCTCCCGCTCTGGTCAACGCCAGGCGGCGGCGGCAAGTTCCCTTGAGCAGGCGTCGGCGCACGTCGGCCGTACGGGTGACGTGCTCTTACGTCCTTCCGCGCGCCTCTTGCGCCTCGCCGCGCGCGTGGGATCACGGGTGCCCCACGCGGGCGCCGGCGTGCCCTCAGAACAGTCCGGTGGCCGCGAAGCGCAGGACCAGCTGGGGTGCGCCGGAGAGGACCACGCCGAGGACTCCGGTGAGGGCGAGCGCGGCGGTGAGGGGGGCCGGGACCCGGTGCCGCGCGGGGGCACCCTCGGGGGCGCGGAACAGCAGGGCCGTCCACTGGAGGTAGTAGAAGAGGGCAATCACCACGTTGACGGCCATGACCACGGCGAGCCAGCCCAGGCCCGCGTCGACGGCCGACGCGAACACGGTGACCTTCGCGAACAGGCCGATGACGCCGGGCGGCAGCCCGGCGAGGCAGAGCAGGAAGAACGCCAGGAGAAGGGCGGCGGCCGGGTTGGACGCGTACAGGCCCCGGTAGTCGCTGATCCGGTTCAGGGACTTCGTACGGCCCACCAGGGCGGCCACCGCGAAGGCGCCGAGGTTCACGGCGCCGTACATGAGGGCGTACGCGACCGTGGAACCGATCGCCTTCTGGCCGTCCTTGACGTACGCGGCGGCGGCGATCGGCACCAGGAGGTAGCCGGCCTGGCCGACCGAGGACCAGGCGAGCAGTCGTACGGCGCTGTACGCGCGCGTGGCCTGCTGGCACAGGGCGCCGACGTTGCCGACGGTCATGGTGAGGGCGGCCAGCGCGGCGAGCGCGGGCCCCCAGACGTCGGCGTAGGACGGGAGGGCGACGACGGTGACGAGGATCAGGCCGGAGAAGCCGACGGCCTTGCCGACGACCGACAGATAGGCGGCGACGGGCAGCGGCGCGCCCACGTAGGTGTCGGGCACCCAGAAGTGGAACGGGACGGCGGCCGTCTTGAAGGCGAAGCCGACGAGGGTGAGGACGACGCCGGTCTGGGCGAGGGTGTCGAGCCGGCCGTCGACGTGCTGGATCCGCTGGGCGATCTGGGTGAGGTAGAGGGTGCCGGTGGAGGCGTAGACGAAGCTGATGCCCATCAGGCTGACCGCGGTGGCGGTGACCGAGGACAGGAAGAACTTCAGGGCCGCCTCGGAGGACCGCTTGTCACCGTGCCGGATGCCGACGAGGGCGAAGGCGGGCAGGGAGGCGACCTCCAGGGCGACGATCAGCGTGGCCAGATCACGGGAGGCGGGCAACAGGGCGGCGCCGGCCGCGGAGGACAGCAGCAGGAACCAGAACTCCCCGGCCGGGACACGCTGGTGACCGTCCCTGAGGTTCGTCACCGACATCAGGGCGGCCAGCAGGGCGCCGCCGAGGGCGAGGAACTGGATGACGAGGGTGAAGTGGTCGGCGGTGTAGCTGCACACGCTCGCGTCGCCGGGCAGGCAGAAGGTGCTGCGGTCGCCGTCCAGCAGCGGCAGCAGCATCAGCGTGGCGGCGGCGAGGCCCGCGACGGAGATCCAGCCGAGGAGGGGCTTGCGCGCCTCGGGGACGAACAGGTCTGCGACGAGGACGGCGAGCCCGACCACCGCGGCGATGGTGGGCGGCGCGATCGCGAGCCAGTCGACGGACTGGACCACGGACTGGGCCAGCGGCTGGGCCAGGGCGCTCATCGGGTGCCTCCTGCCAGGAGCTGCTGCACGGCCGGGTCGGTCAGGCCGAGCAGGACCCTCGGCCACAGTCCGGCGACGACGGTGAGGGCGACGAGCGGGGTCCAGGCCGCGAACTCGTAGCCGTGGACGTCCGCGAGCTTCGGCATGTCCTGCGGTACGGCGCCCATGCAGACCCGGCGGACCACGATGAGCAGGTACGCGGCCGTCAGCAGGGTGCCGAACGCGCCGATCGCCATGAAGGTGAGAAACGCGGGCCGGCTGAGGTCGGCGGCGGGGTTGAACGAGCCGAACAGGGCCAGCATCTCGCCCCAGAACCCGGCGAGTCCGGGCAGGCCGAGCGAGGCCACGGCGCCGAAGGCGAGCAGTCCGCCGAGGCGCGGGGCCTTGCCGTACAGGGCTGCCCCCGTCTCCTCGGCAAGGGTGTCGAGGTCGGTGCTGCCGGTGCGGTCCTTCAGCGCGCCGACCAGGAAGAACAGGAGGCCGGTGATGAGGCCGTGGGCGATGTTGGCGAAGAGGGCGCCGTTCACGCCGGTCGGGGTCATGGTGGCGATGCCCAGCAGGACGAAGCCCATGTGGCCGACGGAGGAGTAGGCGATCAGCCGCTTCAGGTCGCCCTTCGCGCCCTGCTTGGCGAGGGCCAGGCAGGCCAGGGACCCGTAGATGATGCCGACGACCGCGAACGCCGCGAGGTAGGGCGCGAAGGTGCGGAAGCCGTCCGGCGCGATCGGCAGCAGGATCCGGACGAACCCGTACGTACCCATCTTCAGCAGCACGCCGGCCAGCAGGACCGAGCCGACGGTCGGGGCGGCGGTGTGGGCGTCGGGCAGCCAGCTGTGCAGCGGCCACATCGGCGTCTTGACCGCGAGCCCGAGCCCGATCGTCAGAACGGCGATGACCTGCACGGATGTGGTCAGCGACCGGCCGTTGTCAGTGGCGAGTGCCACCATGTCGAACGTGCCCGCCTTGATTCCGATCAGGAGCAGGCCGAGCAGCATGACGACGGAGCCGAGCAGCGTGAACAGGATGAACTTCCACGCGGCCCGGGTCCGGCCCTCGCCGCCCCAGCGGGCGATGAGGAAGTACATCGGGATGAGCACCATCTCGAACGCGAGGAAGAACAGCAGCAGGTCGAGGACGGCGAAGGTCGCGAGGGTGCCGGACTCGAGCAGGAGCACCAGCGCGACGAACGCCTTCGGGGACGGGCCCGCCGGCGGCTTGAAGTACGAGTAGAGCGCGCAGAGGAAGGTCAGCAGCGCGGTCAGGACCAGAAGGGGGAGGGAGATGCCGTCGATGCCGAGGTGGATCCGCACGTCGAGTGCGGGGATCCAGCTGATGTCGGTCGTGGCCTGCATCTTCGACGGCTGGTCGTGGTCGAAGCCGAGCGCGAGGACGATCGCCGCGATGAGGATCGCGCCGGTCACGGTCACACCGTGCCGCAGCACGGCCTGCTCGGGTGATTTCCCCTTCAGCCCGGGCGGCGCCGGCAGGAGAGCGGCGACCGCGCCGAGGAGCGGGCCGACGACGACGAATGCCAGAAGGAACTGCATCACGGACTCGTTGATATCGATCACGCCTGCTCACGCTCCCGTGGCGACGAGGACGACGGTCACCGTCAGGACGACGGCACCGGCGAGCAGCGCGCTCACATAGGTCTGCACATTGCCGGTCTGCGCGCGCCGCACCGCGGCCCCGAGCAGCCGGGGCAGCGCGGCCGCGCCGCTGACGTAGGTCTCGACGACCGCGCTGTCGAGGAACCGCACGAGGCTCGCTCCGGCCTGCACGGGGCGGACGAACAGCGCCGAGTAGACGGCGTCCAGGTGGAAGCCGACGGCCGCGTGCCGGTACAGCGGGCCGAGCAGCAGCCGCCCGGGGTCGGGCGCGTGGGCGAGGTCGCCGTAGGCCGGCCCGTGGTCGGCGAGGGCATGGGCCTCGACCAGGCTTGCGTCGCCCTCCGGGTGGGCGGCGGCCTCGCCCTGGAGGCTCTCCCACTCGAAGGAGGGTGCCGGCGCTGCCGGGACGCGGGCGGCGAGCGCGCGGGTGCGCTGCCAGGTGCCGTAGGTGAGGAGCCCGCCGACCAGCGCGAGGCCGGTGCCGAGGACGGAGGTGAGGAGCGTCGGGGTCAGGTCGCGGCTGTCGAACCAGGCGGGCAGCGAGCGGTAGGCGAGCCCGCCGAAGGCCAGGGACGGCACGGCGAGAACCCACAGCACGACAGTCATCGTGAGCGGCTGGCGGCCGTGGTCGGGAGCTTCGGCGCCCTTGCCGCGGAAGGCCAGCAGCCACAGGCGCGTGGCGTAGGCGGCGGTGAGCAGGGCCGTGAGCAGACCGGCGGCGAGGACGATCCAGCCCGCCGCGCCGGGGGCGTGGTCGGTGTGGCCGGTGGCCACGTGCTCGGCGGCGCCCAGCACGGACTCCTTGGAGAAGAAGCCACTGAAGGGAGGGACGGCGGCCAGCGCGAGGAGCGCCACGGTCATCGTCCAGTAGGCGTCCGGGACGCGGTCGCGCAGGTGGCTCATGCGGGACATGGCGGCCAGCGAGTTGGTGCCCGCGGCGTGGATGATCACGCCGGCCGCGAGGAACAGCAGCGCCTTGAAGGCGCCGTGCGACAGGAGGTGGAAGACGGCGGCGCCGCGGTCGCCGACGGCGAGGGCGCCGGTCATGTAGCCGAGCTGGCCGATCGTCGAGTAGGCGAGGACGCGCTTGATGTCGTCCTGGGCGAGCGCGGCGAGGCCGGAGCCGGTCATCGTGACGGCGGCCATGACGGCGAGGACCACCATCGCTGCCTGGGACGCCTCGAACACCGGAAGGAGACGGGCGACGAAGTAGACACCGGCGGCGACCATCGTCGCGGCGTGGATCAGCGCCGAGACGGGCGTCGGGCCCGCCATCGCGTCGGGAAGCCAGGTGTGCAGCGGGAACTGGGCCGACTTGCCGGCCACGCCCGCGAGCAGCAGCAGGGCGACCAGGGTCGGGTGGTCGATGCCACCGCTCGCCGCGGCCCCCAGGACGCGGGTGATCTGGAACGAGCCGGCGTCCGTGCCCAGGGCGAACAGGCCGATGAGGAACGGCACGTCACCGAGCTTGGTGACCAGGAAGGCCTTCAGGGACGCGGCGCGGGCCTCGGGGGTCTCCCAGTAGTGCCCGACCAGGAAGTAGGAGCAGATGCCCATGACTTCCCAGCCGACCAGCAGCACGATCAGGTCGCCGGAGTAGACGACCAGGAGCATCGCGGAGGTGAACAGGGAGACGAGGGCCGCGTACGAGGGGTAGCGCGGGTCGTCGCGCAGGTAGCCCGTGGAGTAGATCTGCACGCACGTCGCGACGAAGGCGACCAGGACGGCGACGAGCGCGGCGAAGCCGTCGATGTCCAGGGACAGCTCGATCGGCACCGAACCGGTCGGGGTCAGCTCGGTGTGGGCCACGATGGGCCGGCCGCCGCCCTGGCGTACGGCGACCAGCGCGGCCAGCACGAGCGCGGCCAGGGCCGGCAGCACGGCGAGCGGGCGGACGAAACCGGGGGCGGTGCGGCCCAGCAGCAGGCCGGCAGCGGCGCCCAGGAACGGCAGGAGGGGGACGAGGACGGCGAGGGTGGTCGTGGTCACGTGGTGGCCTCAGCCTTCTCGGCCGCGGAAGTGTCAGGGCCTTCGGTCTCGGGGCCCTCGGCGGTGTCGCGGAGCTTGTCGATGTCGGAGGTGCCGCGGTTGCGGTACACGGCGAGCACGATCGCCAGGCCGATGCCGATCTCGGCGGCGGCGATGGCGATGATGAACAGGGTCAGCGCCTGACCGGAGTGCAGGGTCTCCTCGGCGGCCCGGCTGAGCCAGACGTCGAAGGCGACCAGGTTGAGGTTGACGGCGTTGAGCATCAGCTCGACCGACATCAGGACCAGGATCGCGTTGCGGCGGGCGAGGACGCCGTACAGGCCGGTGCAGAAGAGGAGGGCGGAGAGGACGGCGGGGTAGGCGAGGTGCATCAGCGGGCGCCTTCCTTCTCGCCGGGGACGGTCGCGGGGGTGGCCGGGGTACCGGAGGCCTTGTCCGGGGTGCCGGAGGCCGTGTCCGCCTTCGCCTTGCGGGACAGGACGATCGCGCCGACCAGGGCCGCGAGCAGGAGGACGGAGAGAGCCTCGAAGGGCAGGACCCAGTTCTGGAAGAGGCTCTCGCCGGTGACCCGGGTGCTGCCGGCGGCCGGGCCGGTCAGGTCCATCCAGGTCGTGCGGAACGCATCGACGACCACCCACACCAGGGCGCCGGCGGCGGCCACCGCGACGGCAAGGGCGATCCAGCGGTTGCCGGAGTCGGCGTCCGGGGAGCGGCCGATGGGGGCCTTGGTGAGCATCAGCCCGAACAGGAGGAGGACGACGACGGAGCCGACGTAGATGAGGACCTGCACCCAGGCGATGAACTCGGCGGTGAGCAGGAGGTACTCGACGGCGAGGCCGCCGAGCGTGACCACCAGCCACAGGGCGGCGTGCACCAGCTGCCGGGTGGTGACGGTGACGAGGGCCGCGCCGAAGGTGACCAGGCCGACGAGCAGGAAGGCGATCTCGACACCGGTCGGGGACAGGAAGCCGTGCTGGGCTGCGGCGAGGCTCACGACTCCCCCTCCTGCGGTTCGGCCTGCGCGGCGGCCAGCTTCTCGGCGGTCTTGCGGGCGGCGGCGATCTCCTTCGGCTCCTCCGCGCCGGCGTCCAGGGCGGGCGGGGCCGGGACGGTCCACATCCACTCGCGGAGCTTGTCGCGCTCGTGGGTGAGTTCGCGGATGTCGGTCTCGGCGTACTCGAACTCCGGGGACCAGAACAGCGCGTCGAAAGGACAGACCTCGATGCAGATGCCGCAGTACATGCACAGGGAGAAGTCGATGGCGAACCGGTCGAGGACGTTGCGGCTGCGCTCGCGGCCACCGGGGGCGGCCGGCGGGACCGTCTCCTTGTGGGAGTCGATGTAGATGCACCAGTCCGGGCACTCGCGGGCGCACAGCATGCAGACCGTGCAGTTCTCCTCGAACAGGCCGATCACACCACGGGTGCGGGGCGGCAGTTCGGGCTGGGCGTCCGGGTACTGCTCGGTGACGTGCTTCCTCGTCATCGTGCGCAGGGTGACGGCCAGGCCCTTGGCGAGGCCTGAGCCGGGGAAGGGGGCCACTAGGAGATCACCACCTTGACGATGCCGGTGAGGGCGATCTGGGCGAGGGAGAGGGGGACGAGGAGGGTCCAGGAGAGCTTCTGGAGCTGGTCCTCGCGCAGGCGGGGGTACGTGACGCGGAGCCAGATGACGACGAAGGCGAGGATCGCGGTCTTCAGCAGGGTCCACAGCCAGCCCAGGCCGTCGGCACCCCAGGGGCCGTGCCAGCCGCCCAGGAAGAGGACGGTGGTCAGACCGCACAGGACGATGATTCCGGCGTACTCGGCGAGCAGGAACAGCGCGAAGCGCAGGCCGGTGTACTCGGTGTACGCGCCGAAGATGATCTCCGAGTCGGCGACGGGCATGTCGAAGGGCGGGCGCTGCAGTTCGGCGAGGCCGGCCACGAAGAACACGACGGCGCCCACGATCTGCCAGGGCAGCCACCACCAGTGGAAGGCGTGCAGGATGCCCGGCAGGGAGACGGTGCCGGCCGCCATGGCCACGGAGGCCGCGGCGAGCAGCATCGGGAGTTCGTAGGCGAGCAGCTGGGCAGCCGTGCGCAGGCCGCCGAGCAGGGAGAACTTGTTCGCGCTGGCCCAGCCGGCCATGAGCGAGCCGAGGACGCCCACGCCCATCACCGCGAGCACGAAGAAGACGCCCGCGTCCAGGACCTGGCCGACCGCTCCCTCGCTCGGCCCGATCGGGATGGCGAGCAGCACGAGCAGATATGGCAGCAGGGCCACGGCGGGGGCCAGCTGGAAGACGCGGCGGTCGGCGCCAGCCGGGACCACGTCCTCCTTCTGCGCGAACTTCACACCATCGGCGATGAGCTGCGCCCAGCCGTGGAAGCCGCCCGCGTACATCGGGCCGAGGCGGCCCTGCATGTGGGCCATCACCTTGTGCTCGGTCTGGCCGACGATGAGGGGGAAGGTCAGGAAGACGACGAACACGGCCACGAGTCGCAGGGCGACGTCCAGCGCGTCGTTCACTGCGGGCCTCCTGTGGGGTCGTCGGGGGTGTCAGGGGTCTCGAGAGTCTCGGGGGTGTCAGGGCTGCCGGAGGTGCTCTGGTCTTCGGGGGCCTTGGGAGCTTCAGGGGCCTTGGAGGCTTCGGGGGCCTGGGGTGCTTCAGGTGCCTGGGGTGCTTCAGGCGCCTTGGGTGCCTCAGGTGCTTCGGGTTGCGGCTCGGGCACCCGGTTCTCCTCGGGTGCCTGCCCTCGCTCCGGTGCCTGCTCCGGCTTCTGCTGCTCCTCGAATGCCGGGCGCGCGTGGTGCCAGGGGGCGTCCGAGCTGCGCGGGGCGCGCTGGGAGGCCGAGCCTTCCGAGGCGCTGCGCGCGCGGCGCGGACCTGCGGGTGCCTCCGCCGCACCCTCGGCTGCCGCCTGGCTCACCGAGCCCTCGCTCGCGCTCCTCATCCGACGCGGCCGCGCGGCAGCACCGCCGGTCCCGGCCGCTCCAGCCGCTCCAGCCGCTCCAGCCGCAGTCTCTTCGGCTTCGGCCTGGCCGGTCGTCTGGCTGGCCGAGCCCTCCGCCGCCGTACGCGTCCGCCGTACCGGACGCTCGCCGGTCGCGGCGCGCTCCCCGGCCGCACGCGTCGGCCGCTCCCCCGCCGCGCGGGCGGGACGGGCCGGGCGGGCCGGGGCAGGCGGCAGCTGGCCCTTCAGCGGGCCCCACTCGTTCGGGTCCGGGACACCCGGCGGGAGCATCTGGCGGCGCTTGGGGCCGCCGTGCTCGGATTCGCCCGGCTCCTTGGCGCCGGGCCAGGCCTTGGCCACGCGGGCGGCGAGGACGAAGTCCTTGCGCAGGGGGTGGCCCTCGAAGGTCTCCGGGAGGAGGAGGTGATCCAGGCCCGGGTGGCCCTCGAAGTCGACCCCGAACATCTCGTGGGTCTCGCGCTCGTGCCAGGCCGCGCCCGCGTAGACGCCGACGGCGGACGGCAGCTTCGGCGCCTCGTGCGGGACCGTCGTCCGCAGGAGCAGGCGGCGGACCGGCGCGAGGGCGACGACGTGGGCGGTGACGCGGAAGCCCGTGCCCGGTTCGTCGACGGCGCTCAGCCAGTCGAAGTAGGTGCAGGACAGGGTGGTACGGGCCGTCTCCAGGGCGCTGAGCCAGGAGGACGGCGGGACGTCCACCGTCAGGACCTCGTACGACTCCTCGGCCGTGGCCTGCGGACCGAAGAGTTCCTCGGCGGGGGCGGGCAGCCAGCCGGCCGTGCTCATCGCGCGCCCTCCTCAGACGAGGCCGAAGCCGAAGCCGAGGCAGGCACTGGAGGCTTCACCAGACCGCTCTGCAGGGCGGCGGCGGACGGCCGGTGGGAGGCGTACCGCTCCTCCAGCGACTCGCGGGCGATCTTCTCCTGGAGCTTGAGGATGCCCTGGAGCAGCGCCTCGGGCCGCGGCGGGCAGCCGGGGACGTACACGTCGACCGGGATGATCTGGTCGACGCCCTTGGTGACGGAGTAGGAGTCCCAGTACGGGCCGCCGCAGTTGGAGCAGGCGCCGAAGGAGATGACGTACTTGGGTTCCGGCATCTGCTCGTACAGGCGCTTCACGGCCGGGGCCATCTTGTCCGTGACCGTGCCGGAGACGACCATCAGGTCGGCCTGACGGGGGCCCGGCGCGAAGGGGATGACGCCGAGGCGGATGAAGTCGTGGCGGGCCATCGACGCGGCGATGAACTCGATCGCGCAGCAGGCCAGGCCGAAGTTGAACACCCACAGCGAGTAGCGGCGGCCCCAGTTCAGGACCACCTTCATTGGCTCGGGTGCGAGCCGGGCGAGGGCGCCCAGCCGCTTCGGCTCGGGAAGCAGGAGAGGCTCCGCACCGGACGGGTTCGCGTCGGCGGACGGGTTCACGCCCATGTCAGGACCCCCTTCTTGTAGGCGTACAGCAGGCCCACGGCGAGGAAGCCGAGGAAGATGAACATCTCCACCAGGGTCGTCGCGCCGTAGCCGGGGGCGGCGAAGACCGTCGCCCAGGGGAACAGGAAGATCGAGTCGACCGCGAAGATCACGTAGAGGAAGGCGTAGACGTAGTAGCGGACCTGGGTGTGGGCCCAGCCCTCGCCGACGGGGTCGACGCCGCACTCGTAGGTCAGGAGTTTCTCGGGGGTGGGCACGACCGGGCGCAGCAGCCGGCCCGCGCCGAACGCGACCGCGACGAAGAGCACGCCGATGAGGGCGAGCAGTCCCACGACCGAGTAGGACTGGAAGTACCCGGCCGCGACGTCCGCCGCGGCGATCGTCGAGTGTCCCAACGTCTCCCGCACCGTCCGCCCTCGCTCCCTGACCTCGTGACTTGGTGAACCCTGTGATGCAACGTGATTCGAGGATCTGTACGCACGGGAGTCTAGGCCCTGATAAAGACACGGTAAGCAGCCCGTCACACCGTGAGAAGTGGGGAGCGTGCGGAGGGTGGGGTTTTCCCCAGGGAACAGGGGCGGTGGACCGCATGGCGCAAGGGGTGTTGGGGACGGCAGGCTGGCCGGTATGACCGCTCCCGCCTCCGCCGCCGGCCGGACCGACGGCTCCGACCGTCCGCCTCCGGCCCGGTTCGCCCTCGACGTGCACACCTGGAAGGAGATCGCGCATCTCCTGCTGAACCTGCCGGTGGCGCTGCTCGGCTTCACCTACGTGTTCACCGTGGTGTTCGTCAGCGGAATCCTCACCCTCACGGTGATCGGGCTCCCGCTGCTGGCCGTCTGTCTGCTGGGCGCCCGGCAGCTGGGCAAGCTGGAGCGGATCCGGTCCCGGGCGCTGCTCGGGGTGCGGGTCGAGGAACCGACGCCGCTGCCGATCGCCCGGGGCGGGGGTCCGATGCAGCGGCTGTGGCTGGCGCTGAAGGACCCGGTGGGCTGGCGGACGCTGCTGTACGACTTCATCCGGCTGCCCTGGGGGATCCTCACCTTCACCCTCGTGCTGACCTCGCTGTTCGTGCTGTGGCCGGTGCTGCCGTTCATCACGCGGGGACTGGCCAACGTGGACCGGGCGATGGTGCGCGGGCTGCTGTCGCCCTCCGACGAGCTGGAACGCCGTATCGCCGAGCTGGAGTCGGACCGCGGGATCGTGGTCGACACGGCGGCCGCAGATCTGCGCCGCATCGAGCGGGACCTGCACGACGGGGCGCAGGCCCGGCTGGTGAACCTGGCGATGGGCCTCGGCCTGGCCAAGGAGAAGCTGCGGGAGGGCCAGGCCGACGAGCACGTCGCCACGATGGTGGCCGAGGCGCACGGCGAGGTGAAGCTCGCGCTGCAGGAGCTGCGGGATCTCGCCCGGGGCATCCATCCGGCCGTGCTGACCGACCGGGGCCTGGACGCAGCCCTCTCCTCGGTCGCCTCCCGCTGCACGGTCCCGGTGCAGGTGACGGCGGACCTGCCGGCCCGGCCGGCCGCGGCCATCGAGGGCATCGCCTACTTCACCGTCTCCGAGCTGCTGCAGAACATCAGCAAGCACAGCCAGGCGCGCTCGGCCTCGGTGGAGGTGTGGCGCTCGGACGACCGGCTGCTCATCCAGGTCCGGGACGACGGCCGTGGCGGCGCCAGCCTGGAGGGCGGCAGCGGGATGCGTGGGCTGGCTGAGCGGCTGGGCGCGGTGGACGGCCTGTTCGTGGTCGACTCGCCGGTCGGCGGCCCGACGGTGGTCACGGCGGAGCTGCCCTGGCGGGACCGCCAGGAGTAGCCGCACCCCCGGCGCACCCCCGCACGCCCTCGGAGGGTGGGGAAAACCCCCGGACCAAGAGGCCGACGGCCTCCATGGCCCGGGAAGTCGCCGCGCACCAGGCTGGGAGACACGGCAGCACGCCGCCAGGACGAGGAGAACGGGACGACGCCGATGGCCACGGAGTACGGACAGGAGTACGGGCGGGGACACGGGCACCCGGCCGGATCCGGCTTCCCCGCCCCCGACGGGGAGCGGCGCCAGCTGCTGCCCGCCGCGCTGCGGGCGCCGTTCGAGGCGCGCAGTTGGCGCGAGTTCGGCTATGTGCTGCTGAGTCTGCCGATCGCTGTCGTGCTGTTCAGCTGGACGGTCACCATGGTGGCGCTCGGCGCGGGCCTGCTGGTGACCTTCCTCGGGATCCCCGTGCTGGCGGCGGCGCTCGCGGGCTGCCGCGGCTTCGGCGCGCTGGAGCGCACGCGCGCGCGTGCGCTGCTGCGCCTGGAGGTGGCCGACCCGGAGCCGCTGCGGGCGCGCCGGGCGGGCGCGTTCGGGTGGATGGGCGCGGTGCTGAAGAGCGGCACGTCGTGGCGGCACCTGCTGTACGCGCTGCTGCAGTTCCCCTGGGCGCTGTTCTCGTTCGTCGTGGCGGTGAACTTCTGGGCGTACGGCTGGGCGCTGCTGACGTACCCGCTGTGGTTCTGGGTGTTCCCGATGTACGGCGGCCAGGGCGGCCTGCAGCTGTACGGCGACGCGCAGCACAGCGTCTATCTCGACAACCCGTTCGAGATCACCGTGACCGCGCTGGTCGGCCTGCTGTTCACGCTGGCCACGCCCTGGATCGTGCGGGGCCTGACCACGGTGGACGGGCTGCTGGTGCGCGGCCTGCTCGGGCCGTCGCGCCTGTCGGCGCGGGTCGTGGAGCTGGAGTCGGACCGCGGGATCGTGGTGGACACCGCGGCCGCCGATCTGCGCCGCATCGAGCGGGACCTGCACGACGGGGCGCAGGCCCGGCTGGTGAGCCTGGCCATGGATCTGGGCCTGGCCAAGGAGAAGCTGCGGGAGGACCCGCAGGCGGCGGCCCGGATGGTGGAGGAGGCCCACGGCGAGGTGAAGACGGCCCTGCAGGAGCTGCGCGACCTCGCGCGCGGGATCCATCCGGCCGTGCTGACCGACCGGGGCCTGGACGCGGCCCTCTCCTCGGTCGCCTCCCGCTGCACGGTCCCGGTGCGGGTGGAGGTCGACCTGCCGGCCCGGCCGGCCCCGGCCATCGAGGGCATCGCCTACTTCACCGTCTCCGAGCTGCTGCAGAACATCAGCAAGCACAGCCGGGCGCGCTCCGCCTCGGTCGACGTGTGGCATGCGGAGGACCGGCTGATGCTCCAGGTCATGGACGACGGCGTGGGCGGCGCGGACGCGACCCGCGGCTCGGGCCTGGCGGGCCTGGCCGGCCGTCTGGACGCCGTGGACGGAGTCCTGGTGGTGGACTCACCGGCCGGCGGCCCCACCCGGGTGATCGCCGAGCTGCCCTGGCGGGCCTGAGGGCGTGCGTCGACCGCGGTACGGCCTCCTGCGACATCCCCCTGTGATTCCCCGGCTCCTGCGCACGACGGCCCGAATGCTGGAATGCTGGACCTTCGTACAGGACACCGTCGGAAGGTCGGGCTGTGGGGGGCCGGGAGATCGTGGAGGACAGGGTGCGGGTCGTCATCGCCGAGGACTCGGTGCTGCTCAGGGAGGGCCTGACCCGGTTGCTGACCGACCGCGGGCACGATGTCGTGGCGGGCGTCGGGGACGCGGAGGCGCTGATCAAGACCATCGCCGACCTGGACGCGCAGGGCACGCTGCCCGACGTGGTGGTGGCGGACGTACGGATGCCGCCGACGCACACCGACGAGGGCGTGCGGGCGGCCGTACGGCTGCGCAAGGCGCACCCCGGGCTCGGGGTGCTGGTGCTGTCGCAGTACGTGGAGGAGCGCTACGCCACCGAGCTGCTGGCCGGTTCCAGCCGGGGCGTGGGCTATCTGCTCAAGGACCGGGTCGCCGAGGTGCGGGAGTTCGTGGACGCCGTGGTGCGGGTGGCCGAGGGCGGTACGGCGCTGGACCCCGAGGTGGTCGCGCAGCTGCTCGGGCGCAGCCGCAAGCAGGACGTGCTGGCGGGGCTCACCCCGCGTGAGCGCGAGGTGCTGGGGCTGATGGCGGAGGGCCGGACGAACTCGGCGATCGCCCGGCAGCTGGTGGTCAGCGACGGGGCCGTGGAGAAGCACGTCAGCAACATCTTCCTGAAGCTCGGGCTCTCCCAGAGCGACGGCGATCATCGGCGTGTTCTGGCCGTGCTCACGTACCTGAACTCGTAACGGGCTGACACTGTGTCAGCAGTGTGTCAGTCCGTCCGGCTTCTGTGGAGACCGGACGTCCGGGTGGGAGGCCGCAGGAGACAGCAGGAGACAACCGGGAAACACGCGGGGAGCGCCTTGATCGATGCTCCAGCGATACGGGAAAGCATGAGCAGTCAGCGCGACCAGCCGTCCCGAAAAGCCACCCGTCCGCGGATGGCCACGGGAAGGCGACCCTAACCGACGTAGGGTTGATATCGGGATGGTCTCTGGGACGACCATCTCCGGACAGCCGCCTCGAAGGAGGTCCAGTTCAGTGACCAGTCAGGTCAGCAGCCCAGCGGAGCAGGCCGACGGAACCGTCGTGGGAGAGCAGCGCAAACCGGGCGGAGCCAAGGATGTGCGGCGCCTGGATCGGGTGATCATCCGGTTCGCGGGGGACTCGGGTGACGGCATGCAGCTCACCGGTGACCGGTTCACCTCGGAGACCGCGTCCTTCGGCAACGACCTCTCCACCCTGCCGAACTTCCCCGCCGAGATCCGCGCCCCCGCCGGCACCCTGCCCGGCGTCTCCTCGTTCCAGCTCCACTTCGCCGACCACGACATCCTCACCCCGGGCGACGCGCCGAACGTGCTGGTCGCGATGAACCCGGCCGCCCTGAAGGCCAACATCGGCGACCTGCCGCGCGGCGCCGAGATCATCGTCAACACGGACGAGTTCACCAAGCGTGCCCTGCAGAAGGTCGGCTACACCGCCTCCCCGCTGGAGGACGGCTCGCTCGACGGCTACAGCCTGCACCCCGTGCCGCTGACCACCCTCACCGTCGAGGCGCTGAAGGAGTTCGACCTCTCCCGCAAGGAGGCCGAGCGCAGCAAGAACATGTTCGCGCTGGGCCTGCTGAGCTGGATGTACCACCGGCCGACCGAGGGCACCGAGAAGTTCCTGAAGTCGAAGTTCGCGAAGAAGCCGGAGATCATGGCGGCGAACATCGCCGCGTTCCGGGCGGGCGTGAACTTCGGCGAGACGACCGAGGACTTCGCGGTCTCCTACGAGGTCGCCCCGGCCACCGAGACCTTCCCGGTCGGCACCTACCGCAACATCACCGGCAATCTCGCCCTCGCCTACGGCCTGATCACCGCGTCGCAGCAGGCGGATCTGCCGCTGTTCCTGGGCTCGTACCCGATCACGCCGGCCTCGGACATCCTGCACGAGCTGAGCAAGCACAAGAACTTCGGCGTGCGGACCTTCCAGGCGGAGGACGAGATCGCCGGCATCGGCGCGTCGCTGGGGGCGGCCTTCGGCGGCTCGCTCGCGGTGACGACGACGAGCGGGCCCGGTGTGTCGCTCAAGAGCGAGACGATCGGCCTGGCGGTCTCCCTGGAGCTGCCGCTGCTCGTCCTGGACATCCAGCGCGGTGGCCCCTCGACCGGTCTGCCCACCAAGACCGAGCAGGCTGACCTGCTGCAGGCGATGTACGGCCGCAACGGCGAGGCCCCGGTCCCGGTCATCGCCCCGAAGACCCCGGGCGACTGCTTCGACGCGGCCCTGGAGGCCGCCCGGATCGCGCTGACGTACCGCACCCCGGTGTTCCTGCTCTCCGACGGCTATCTGGCCAACGGATCCGAGCCGTGGCGGATCCCGGACCCGGACGAGCTGCCGGACCTGCGCGTGCAGTTCGCGTCCGGCCCGAACCACACGCTGGAGGACGGCACCGAGGTCTTCTGGCCGTACAAGCGGGACTCGCAGACCCTGGCCCGCCCGTGGGCGATCCCGGGCACGCCGGGCCTGGAGCACCGCATCGGCGGCATCGAGAAGCAGGACGGCACGGGCAACATCTCCTACGACCCGGCCAACCACGACTTCATGGTCCGCATCCGCCAGGCCAAGATCGACGGCATCGACGTGCCGGACATCGAGGTCGACGACCCGCACGGGGCGAAGACGCTGGTCCTGGGCTGGGGCTCGACGTACGGGCCGATCACGGCCGCGGTACGGCGGCTGCGCAAGGCCGGCGAGTCGATCGCACAGGCGCATCTGCGCCACCTCAACCCGTTCCCGCGCAATCTCGGAGCGGTGGTCACCTCGTACGACAAGGTGGTGATCCCCGAGATGAACCTCGGGCAGCTCGCCACCCTGATCCGGGCGAAGTACCTGGTCGACGCCCACTCGTACAACCAGGTCAACGGCATGCCGTTCAAGGCGGAACAGCTCGCCGCCGCGCTGAAGGAGGCCATCGATGACTGACGCCACCCACTCGCTGCTGCAGCTGGTTCCCAAGGCCGAGGCCAAGCAGTCCATGAAGGACTTCAAGTCCGACCAGGAGGTGCGCTGGTGCCCGGGCTGCGGTGACTACGCGATCCTGGCCGCCGTCCAGGGGTTCATGCCGGAGCTGGGCCTGGCGAAGGAGAACATCGTCTTCGTCTCCGGCATCGGCTGCTCCTCCCGTTTCCCGTACTACATGAACACCTACGGGATGCACTCCATCCACGGCCGCGCCCCGGCCATCGCGACGGGCCTGGCTTCCTCCCGCCGGGACCTGAGCG
The DNA here is from genome assembly GCF_042892235.1 of Streptomyces sp. NPDC001816. Lineage (NCBI taxonomy): Bacteria > Bacillati > Actinomycetota > Actinomycetes > Kitasatosporales > Streptomycetaceae > Streptomyces > Streptomyces sp. NPDC001816. The sequence continues at coordinate 180,763 of NZ_JBIATY010000016.1, read as the reverse complement.
TGTGGGTGGTCACCGGTGACGGCGACGCCCTGTCCATCGGCGGCAACCATCTGATCCATGCCCTGCGCCGCAACGTCAACCTCAAGATCCTGCTGTTCAACAACCGGATCTACGGCCTGACCAAGGGCCAGTACAGCCCGACCTCCGAGGTCGGCAAGATCACCAAGTCGACCCCGATGGGCTCGCTGGACGCGCCGTTCAACCCGGTGTCGCTGGCGATCGGCGCGGAGGCGTCCTTCGTCGCGCGCACGATCGACTCCGACCGCAAGCACCTGACCGAGGTGCTGCGCGCGGCCGCCGACCACCCGGGCACGGCCCTGATCGAGATCTACCAGAACTGCAACATCTTCAACGACGGCGCCTTCGACGCCCTGAAGGACAAGCAGCAGGCCGAGGAGACGCTGATCCGGCTGGAGCACGGGCAGCCGATCCGGTTCGGCGCCGACGGGGCGCACGGTGTCGTACGGGACCGGCAGACCGGCGACCTGAAGGTGGTGACGGTGACCCCGGAGAACGAGGCGGACATCCTGGTGCACGACGCGAAGTCCGCATCCCCCACCACCGCCTTCGCCCTCTCCCGGCTGGCCGACCCCGACACGCTGCACCACACCCCGATCGGTGTGTTCCGCTCCGTCGAGCGGCCGGTGTACGACGTCCAGATGTCCGAGCAGCTGGACACGGCCATCGAGCAGCACGGCAAGGGCGATCTGGCCGCGCTGCTGGCCGGCGGGGACACCTGGACGGTCGTCGGCTGATCCCGCCGCTCTGCGATCACGAGGCCCGGGAGCGGAGTTCCCGGGCCTCGTCGTACGTCCGGCGGGACTTCTCCACCTCGCCCATGCGGTCGCGCGTCCACTGCGCCAGGGACCGCACCTGCTCCGCCGCCTCCCGGCCGAGGTCGGTGAGCGAGTAGTCGACGCGGGGCGGGATGACCGGCTTGGCGTCCCGGTGGACCAGGCCGTCGCGCTCCAGGGTCTGCAGGGTCTGGGTGAGCATCTTCTCGCTGATGCGGCCCACCTGGTCGATCGCCCGCCGCAGCTCGCTGAACCGCCGCGAGCCCTCCATCAGCTCGATCAGGACGAGCACGCCCCAGCGGCTGGTGACGTGCTCCAGGACGAGCCGGTAGGGGCACATGGCCTCGGCCTCGGCTCCGGTGCGCGCACGCGCGTTACTTACTGCCATGCCAGTACCTTACTTCAAAGTGGGTACTTTCGCATGGTTAGTGCACCTCCTAGGGTGAGTGCCATAGCCACCCCACAAGGAGTTTGCGAACCATGAGCATCGTCATCACCGGAGCGACCGGACACCTCGGCCGCCACGTCGTGGAACAGCTGCTGGAGAAGGTTCCGGCGGAGCAGATCACCGCCGTCGTCCGCGACGAGGCGAAGGCCGCCGACTTCACGGCCCGCGGGGTGAAGCTCGCGATCGCCGACTACAACGCGCCCGAGACCTTCGACGGCCTGTTCGCGGCCGGTGACAAGGTCCTGCTGATCTCCGGCAACGAGTTCGACAAGGGCCGGGTCCAGCAGCACCAGGTCGTCATCGACGCCGCCAAGGCGGCCGGCGTGGCGCTGCTCGCGTACACCAGCGCCCCGGGCAGCCTCAAGGCCGCGCTCGCCGACGACCACCGGGCCACCGAGGCGGCGCTGCTCGCCTCCGGCCTGCCCTACAGCCTGCTGCGCAACGGCTGGTACCACGAGAACTACACCGAGAACCTGGCCCCGGTGCTGGAGCACGACGCGGTCGTCGCGGCGGCCGGCGAGGGCCGGGTCTCCTCGGCCTCGCGCGCCGACTACGCGGCCGCCGCGGTCGCCGTGCTGACCGGCGAGGGTCACGAGAACACGACGTACGAGCTGGGCGGCGACGTGGCGTGGAGCTTCGCCGAGTACGCGGCCGAGCTGAGCCGGCAGACCGGCAAGGAGATCGCCTACAACGCCGTCACCGGTGAGGTCCTCAAGGGCATCCTGGCGGGCGCCGGCGTGCCCGCGCCGTTCGCCGAGATCCTCGTCGGCGTCGACGCGTCCATCGAGAAGGGCGAACTCGTCGTCTCCACCGGCGACCTGTCCCGCCTGGCCGGCCGCCCGAGCACCCCGCTCGCCGAGGCGGTCGCCGCCGCGCTGAAGGGCTGACAGCCCAAGGGTTGACCTGCACCCCCGCCTGCCACGACCGCCTGTCATGACCGTATGGCGATACGGGCATGACAGGCGGGGGTGCTCGGCGCTACCTTCGTTCTCGCGTGCGTGAGTGAAGCGAGAAGGAGGGGCCCGTGGCCGGGACGTCCAAAAGAGAACACAGGACAGGCCTGCTGAACGGCTTCGCCGCGTACGGCATGTGGGGACTGGTCCCGCTGTTCTGGCCGCTGATGAAGCCCGCCGGAGCCCTGGAGATCCTGGCCCACCGGATGGTGTGGTCCCTCGTCTTCGTCGCCGTCGCCCTGCTCGTCATGCGGCGCTGGGCCTGGGCCGGGGAACTGCTGCGGCAGCCGCGGCGGCTCGGCCTCATCGCGCTCGCCGCAGCCGTCATCACCGTGAACTGGGGCGTCTACATCTGGGCCGTGAACGCCGGCCATGTGGTCGAGACGTCCCTCGGGTACTTCATCAACCCGCTGGTGACCATAGCCATGGGCGTGCTGATCCTCAAGGAACGGCTGCGGCCCGTGCAGTGGGCCGCGGTCGGGGTGGGCGTCGCCGCCGTGGTCGTGCTGACCGTCGGCTACGGCCGTCCGCCGTGGATCTCCCTCTGCCTCGCCTTCTCGTTCGCCACCTACGGGCTGGTGAAGAAGAAGGTCGCCCTCGGCGGCATCGAGTCGCTGGCCGCAGAAACCGCGATCCAGTTCCTGCCCGCGCTCGCCTTCCTGCTCTGGCTGACCGCGCACGGCCGGTCCACCTTCGCGACCGAGGGCGCGGGGCACACGGCCCTGCTCGCCTCGACCGGCATCGTCACCGCGCTGCCGCTGGTCTGCTTCGGCGCGGCGGCGATCCGCGTGCCCCTGTCCACGCTGGGGCTGCTGCAGTACCTGGCCCCCGTCTTCCAGTTCCTGCTCGGCGTCCTCTACTTCCACGAGGAGATGCCCGCCGCGCGCTGGGCCGGCTTCGCGCTGGTCTGGCTGGCGCTGATCCTGCTCACCACGGACGCGCTGCGTGCCGCACGGAGGCCGCGGGCGATGGTCGTGCCGCCCCGCACCGAGACGCCCAGCTCAGCCGCGGTGGACGCCTGACGCAGGGGCCGGCTGTCAGTGGCGGGCGCTATACGTGGTTCCCATGTCGACGCAGACACCCGCACCACTGCACTGGAAGCTCGTCATCGACTCGGCCGACCCGCACGCACAGGCCGACTTCTGGGCCGCCGCGCTGCACTACACGACCGAGGACAACAGCGCGCTCGTCGCACGGCTGCTGTCGCTCGGCGCGCTGCCCGAGGAGGCCACGGTCGAGCACCACGGCCGCGCCGCCTTCCGTGACCTGATCGCCGTACGGCACCCCGACGACCCCTACGACCCGGACTCCGGCACGGGGCTGGGGCGGCGGCTGCTGTTCCAGCGGGTCCCGGAGGCGAAGTCCGGCAAGAACCGGCTCCACCTCGACCTGCACCCCGGCGCCGAGCGGCGCGCGGACGAGGTGGCGCGACTGACGGCCCTCGGCGCACGGGTCCTGCGCGAGGTGAAGGAGCCCGCCGGCGCGTGGACGGTGATGGCGGACCCGGAGGGCAACGAGTTCTGCGTGCAGTAGCCCGGGGCGTGCGAACGGGGCCTTGCGAACGGGGGCTTGCCGGCCGGTTACGCCTGCGCCTGCGCCTGCGCCGCCTTGGCCGCGCGGTCGGTCAGGCGGACCATGCGGGCGCGGGCCGACTCCAGGGGCTGCGGGTCCTCGGCCGCGGGTCCCGGCTCCGCCGTGAGGTCCGTCCACAGGTCGATCAGGTCGCGGCCCATCCGCAGGCCCTCCTCCGGGTCGCGCACGGCCCGCCAGGCGGTGGCCGCGCTCCGGACGTTGCCGTAGGCGCCCTCGGCGTCCGCGGCCTGCCGGCGCATCCGGGCGAGCTCCAGGGAGAGGCCGAAGGAGCGGACCGGGTCACCCGCCAGGTAGGCGATGTAGGCGGTCAGTTCGCGCAGGTGCAGCACCTCGGGGTGGCGGGGGCCCAGCACCCCGGACGCCTCGACGACCGTGCGGTCGGCGAGTTCGGCCGCGACCTCGATACGGCCGCTCCGGACAGCCTCGTTGATCCGCGCCATCGGCTCGGTCAGCAACTCGGCCCCCTCCGCGGTCTCGGTCACGGGCTCGTCCCCGAGCACCTCTTCGGCCACGGCGTCGAAGCCACGGGCGGGGGTGGGGGTCGGCGACGCGACCGGCGCGGGCTCGGGATCGAGCAGGGGGACGGCGGCCGGGGCGGACGCGGACACGGGGGCGGGCTTCAGGGCGGGGGCGGACACGAAGTCGGCCTTCGGAGCGGAGGCGGACACGAGGTCGGGGTTCGGGGCGGGGGCGGACACGAGGTCGGCCTTCGGAGCGGAGGCGCTCTCGGGTACGGCGGCGGAGGCGGGGGGTGCGTCCACGGTGTCCGGTACGGCGGCCCGGGCGAGGGACGCATCCACAGTGTCAGGAACGGCGGCCCGGGCGGGGGACGCATCCACGGCGTCCGGCACGGTGACGCGGACCGAGGGCGCGTCCATCACCGGTGGCGGGCCGAACTGCCCGTTGGGTGCCTGGACCGTGCCCGACGCGACCGGGGAGGCCGGCCGCGCTGAAGTCGGCTGCGGGCCGCGCGGAGCGACCCGGACGGGGTCTCCCGCCACCCTGCTGGAGCCGTCCGCCGAGACCTCGAGGGGGACCACGCAGCCGGCGCGGTCGTCGTGGATCGTGGCTCGTATGGGGGTGCCCAGGCTGATGGCCAGGCGCTGGAGGTGGTTCAGCACGGCGTGCTGGATCTCCTCGCCCGGAGCCGCGACGACCGACGTCCCGCCCACCGAGGCACTGCCCGCGCCGGACACCCGGACCTGCACCACCGCAGGGTGTGTCACGGGCTGCTGCACCCGCTTCTTCTCGAAGCTGAGTCGAGACATCGGTTCCCTCACTCCCCCGGCGTCGCACCCCGGTCGTACGCGTCCTACCAACCAGTCTGTCGGCTCGGCTCGGTTCCCGCGTCACCGCGACGTCACAGCCTCGCACCAGCCGCACCCCTGACGCCTCTTGAACCCCACTGCTTGCGTATGCATAAAATGCATGCGCCGGTATTCGCGGAATGACATCGATCGCTTTGGGGGACCCATGAGCCGCCGTTTCCTGTTCGTCCTGGGCAGTGCCCGCCTCGACGGCAACACCGAACTGCTGGCCCGCGAGGCCGCCGCGCAACTGCCCGGAGAGGTCGAGCAGCGGTGGATCCGCCTGGCCGAGCACCCGCTGCCCGACTTCGTGGACGTGCGGCACGACAGCGACCGCGTACGACCGACCTCGGACACCGAGACCGGCCTGCTGCTGGACGCCACGCTCGCGGCCACGGACATCGTGATCGCCTCGCCGCTGTACTGGTACTCGGTCTCCGGCCTCACCAAGCGCTACCTGGACTACTGGGCGGGCTGGCTGCGTACCCCGGGCATCGACTTCAGGGCGACGATGGCCGGGCGCACGCTGTGGGGTGTCGCGGCGCTCGCCGAACGGGAGCCGTCGGTCGCCGAACCCCTCGTCGGCACCCTCAACAACTCGGCCGCGTATCTGAAGATGCGCTTCGGCGGGGTGCTGCTCGGCAACGGCAGCGCGCCCGGGGACGTGCGGAAGGACACCGACGCGCTGACGCGCGCCAAGACGTTCTTCGCGCAGGAGGCGCCCCTCGCCCGCTTCCCGCACCAGGACGCCTGAGCCGTCCCGCGCGGCTCGCCGCACCCTACGTGTTGATGTCCTTCGTCGTGAACCGCGCCCAGGCCGCCGAGCCGAACACGGCCGCGTACAGCGCCTGGAGGCCGAGGTTTGTGACCAGGTCGTCCCAGTAGACGGGGTCGCGCATCAGGTCGGCGAAGGACAGCCAGTAGTGGGAGAAGAAGTACGGCTGCAGCGCGTGCAGCTGGGGTATCTGGTCGAGGATCTGGACGGTGATGAGCAGGCCCACGGTGGTCGCCATCGCCGCGATGCCGCTGTTGGTCAGCGTCGACACGAACAGGCCGAGGGCCGCGACGCCGACCAGTGAGGCGGCGACGACCAGGGCTATCAGCAGCGCCCGGCCGAGGCCCTCGGCGAAGCTGATCCGGGTGCCGGAGATGGTGGTGAGGTCGCCGAGCGGGAACAGCAGCGCGCCGACGATCAGTGCGGAGACGGCCACGACCAGGGTGGCCAGCACACAGAAGGCCATGACCGTCGTGTACTTGGTGAGCAGCAGGCGGGTGCGGCCGGCCGGGGCGACCAGCAGATAGCGCAGGGTGCCGCCGCCCGCCTCGCCGGCGATCGCGTCGCCCGCGACCACGCCGACCGCCATCGGCAGGAAGAACGGCAGGGTCGCGGCCAGTGACGTGAACACCAGGAACAGGCCGTTGTTGGTGATCTGTGCGATGAACGCCGGCCCTTCGCCGCCGCTCGGGCCCGCCGTCGAGCCGCCCCGCGTCTCGATCCGCACCGCGATCCCGACCAGCACCGGCACCGCCGCCAGCACCCCGAGCAGCGCGAGGGTGCGCCAGCGGCGGACGGTGGTGACCAGCTCACTGCGCAGCAGCCCGAAGGTCCACAGGGGGTTCGGACGGCCGGGGCCGGCCGCGGTGGCCGGTGCCTTGAGTGCCTCGGCCTCAGCCCGCGACATCGAATCCCTCTCCCGTCAGTGCCACGAACGCGTCCTCCAGGGAGGCCCGTTCGAGTGTGAAACCCCGGACCCGGACGCCCGCCGTGACCAGTGCGGCGTTGACCTCGGCGAGGTCCCGCTCGGGCGGCTCGCCGGTCACCCGGTCGCCGTCCACGGTCACGTCCCCGACGCCCTGCTCCTTCAGCAGCCGGGCCGCCTCGCCCGCGTCCGGTGTCGTCACCACCAGCCGGCCGCGCGCCCCGGCCGCCAGGTCGGCCACCGCGCCCTGCGTGATCAGGCGGCCCTGTGCCATCACCGCCGCGTGCGTGCAGACCTGCTCGATCTCGTCGAGGAGATGGGAGGAGAGGAAGACGGTCGTGCCGTCGGAGGCCAACTCCCGGATCAGGGCGCGGATTTCGCGCATGCCCTGTGGGTCGAGGCCGTTGGTGGGCTCGTCCAGGACGAGCAGCTTGCGCGGCTGGAGCAGGGCCGCGGCCAGGCCCAGGCGCTGCTTCATGCCGAGCGAGTACGCCCTGGCCTTCTTGCCCGCGGCGGCCGTGAGGCCCACCCGGTCCAGGGCGGCCGCGACCCGGGTCCGCCGGGTGCGCGGGTCGGCGGTCGGGTCGGCGGCGTCGTAGCGCAGCAGGTTGTCCCGGCCGGAGAGGAAGCCGTACAGGGCGGGGCCCTCGATCAGCGCGCCGACCTGCGGGAGGACGGCGCGGCCGGCCCGCGGCATGGGGCGGCCCAGGACGCGGGCCGTGCCCGAGGTCGGCTCGATCAGGCCCATCAGCATGCGGATGGTGGTGGTCTTGCCCGAGCCGTTGGGGCCGAGGAAGCCGAAGACGCTGCCCGCCGGGACGGTCAGGTCGAGACCGTCGACGGCGAGCTGTCCGCCGCGGTAGCGCTTGGTGAGGCCGCGCGTGGCGATGACGTGCGCCGGCGCGTCCCCCGAGTCCTGCTCCGTGGCGGACGGTTCGTCCATCGGCTCCCTCGATTCGTCGTGTGCCGTACCCCGGAAGGGTTACTTCCCTTCGTTGGCCGCCTTGACCAGCGTGTCCTTGGTGACCGCTCCGGCGTACACCTTGCCGTCGTCGGTGATCAGGGCGTTGACCAGGCGGGTGGAGAAGACCGTGCCCTTGCCGAACTTCCCGGAGACGTGGTCGCCGAGCGAGCCGAGGAAGCCGCCGAAGGCGCCGCCCTCGGAGCCGGACGGCATGCCGCCCTTGGCGCCGGTGTCGAAGGTGGCGATGGACGTCCAGCCCTTGCCGAGCACGTTGGCCCCCTCCAGGCCCTGGGCGAAGTCGTCGCCGGACTTCGGGGCGTGCTCGGGCGCCTTGGACTCTTTCTTCTCCTCGGTGACCTTCGCACCCTTGGGCGGGGTGAAGTCGAAGGTGGAGTCGGCCGGCTTGGCGAAGGAGACCTGGGTGAAGCCCGCGTCGAGCACGGCGGCGCCGCCACTCTTCGGGGTGAGCGTGAACTTGAGCGGCATGCCCGTCTTCGCGTCGACGGCGATGCTGATCGCGCCGACCGTGGTGCCGGACTGCTTGGGCTTGATCTGCAGCTTGTAGGCGTCGCGGCCGGCGACCTGCGCGGTGCCGTCGACGGTCACGGACGTGGTGTCGTCGACCGACTTCAGGGCCTCGTCGGCGAAGTCCTTGGGCGTGGCCGGCGCCTCGGCCCGGTGCTCCTTGCCGGACGAGGCGGCGGTGCCGTGGAAGACCTCGTTGCTCTTGCTGTCGTAGCCCCAGACGTCCTTGCCGTCGTGGATGAGGCTGTACTCGGAGCCGCTCTCCAGCAGCGAGAGCTTCTGCCGGTCCGGGCCGTCGGTCGCCACGCGCAGGGTGTGCGTGCCGGAGACCAGCTCGGTGAGCTTGGACGTCGGGTCGGCGGAGGAGCCGTCGCCGCCCTGGGCCGCCCCGGACGCCAGGCTGCTCTCCAGGCCGCCGAGGTCCGGCAGGCCGAGGTCGGTGCTGACCTTCACCGTGCCGGACAGCTGCTGCACGTCGGACTTGGCGATCTTCTCGATGAGCTGCTGTGCGGTGATCTTCGGCAGATCGGGGGAACCGGAGTCGGCGAGAGCCGGGACCAGCCCGATCGTGGCCGCCGCCACCCCCACCACCGCGACCGGAACCACGTACCGGGCGGCTTTGCGGCGCCCCGTGGGCAGGTCCTCGCCCTGCCCGGCGCCCGTTGCCTCGTCGGATTCGTACGGTGCCATCTGTGCCTTACCTCCGTCGTCGGCGGCGGCTGTCCCCACACTGGTCCACCTGAGCCGCCATTCTCACCCGAATCGGTGAGGAGTGGTGATTTCCGTGGTTTCCATCTGACCAAATCAGCCGTGAGGAAGCGTCAGACCACGGAGCCAACTCCGTGTACGCCTGCGGTATGACACGCGAGGGCGGCGCCTCCCCCGACCCGTAGGGGTCGTGCGGGAGACACCGCCCTCAGGACAGGTGCGGGACGGGTCAGCCGGCCCGGTGCACCACCGCGTCGCACAGTTCGAGCAGCGCCGCCTTGGCGTCGCACTCCGGCAGCGGGGCGAGCGCCGCCCGCGCCTCCTCCGCGTACCGGACGGTGTCCCGGCGGGCCTGCTCCAGCGCGGGGTGCGCGCGCAGCGCGGTCAGCGCCTCGGCGTGCCGGGCGTCGTCGCTGAGGTCGGAGTCGAGCAGCTCGCACAGCGCGATGTCCTCGGCCAGGCCGAGGCGGGCGGCCCGCTCGCGCAGCCGGAGCACGGGCAGCGTCGGGATGCCCTCGCGCAGGTCGGTGCCCGGGGTCTTGCCGGACTCGTGCGAGTCGGAGGCGATGTCCAGGACGTCGTCCGCGAGCTGGAAGGCGACCCCGAGCCGTTCGCCGTACTGCGTGAGCACGTCGACGACCGTCTCGTCGGCGCCGGACATCATGGCGCCGAACCGGCACGACACGGCCACCAGGGAGCCCGTCTTGCCGCCGAGCACGTCCAGGTAGTGGTCGACCGGGTCGCGGCCGTCCGAGGGTCCCGCGGTCTCCAGGATCTGCCCGGTGACCAGCCGCTCGAACGCGAGGGCCTGGACCCGGACCGCCTCGGGGCCGAGGTCGGCGAGGATCTGAGAGGCGCGGGCGAAGAGGAAGTCGCCGGTGAGGACCGCGACCGAGTTGCCCCAGCGGGTGTTGGCGCTGTCCACGCCGCGCCGCACGGACGCCTCGTCCATGACGTCGTCGTGGTACAGCGTGGCCAGGTGGGTCAGCTCCACGACGACGGCCGACGGCACGACGCCCGGCGCGTACGGATCGCCGAACTGCGCCGCGAGCATGACGAGCAGCGGCCTGAACCGCTTCCCACCGGCCCGTACGAGGTGCTGCGCGGCCTCCGTGATGAACGGGACCTCGCTCTTGGTGGCTTCGAGCAAGCCTTCCTCGACAGCCGCCAATCCGGCCTGGACATCGGCTTCCAGAGCCTGGTCCCGCACGCTCAGCCCGAACGGCCCGACGACGGTCACGAGGGGTCTCCTGTCTGCTGGTGTCTGCTGGCGATTACACGGTTTGTCGATAGGTCGTTGCCATCACTCAAGTCAGCGTATCCGGTCCTGTTTCGATCACCGATAGCGCCCACCGGTCCAGCCCGGGCGGTATCGGATCAGGGCCGGTATGTTTTTGATCATCTGATAAGTGTGGGTACACAACGACTTAACAGGATCTCGCCCGATTTGTCGCGAACCGCACGGCGGGCGGAGTACTCCTTTTGCACCACACCCAGCAAATCTCCCGAATCCCCCATGTCTGATTTGGTACCCTTTGCCATTTCGTGAGTTGGGTCACGCGGGCCCGGGAATCGGCCAAGGGGCGCCACCCTCGTTCTCCCCTTTCCACATCGGGCAGTTGAGCGTTGGCAACCGCAAAGGATCAAGTGCCCCATTTGGAATAGATCAAGGTCAACTGCCTCATTGGGTGAATTCAGTACTTGTTCCCGACATGTGCTGTCGCATAGCTTCCGGGCCAGTCAGACGAACGCCGAATCCTGCCGCGTCTGACACCACCCATCGACGAACTCATTCGTACGGCAGGAGCGGGGGACCCAGGTAAGCCGCCGGACCGGACGACGCACGTCGCGCCGGGACAGCTAGGGGTGAAGTCGTGCCTCCCCCCAGAGGTACGGCCGGGCACCTCCCCGCCCGAACCCGACAGCTCACCTCGTAGGCGACGGAGAGGAACGTCCCCATGCTTGCTGCCGCTCAGCCCCGCCGCACCCGCACCAACCGCCTCGTCCGCAAGCTCGCCGTCATCGGCACCGGCGCCGCCGTGCTCGCCCTTCCCGTCATCGGCGCGACCAGCGCCTCCGCGGCCACCCCCACGGCCAGCACGCCGGCCACCACGCTCGCCGGGTACCCGAACAACCTCGACGGCTGGATCCGCGAGTCGCTCGCGATCATGCGCGAGAAGGGCATCCCGGGGACGTACAACGGCATCTACCGCAATGTCATCCGTGAGTCGTCGGGCAACCCGGCGGCCATCAACCTCTGGGACTCCAACGCGGCCAAGGGCATCCCGTCCAAGGGCCTGCTCCAGGTCATCGACCCGACGTTCAACGCGTACCACGTGGCCGGAACGTCCTTCGACATCTACGACCCGGTCGCGAACATCACGGCCGCCTGCAACTACGCGGCCAAGCGCTACGGGTCGATCGACAACGTCTTCGGCGCCTACTGACCGGCGCCCGCGGCGGGCCACTACTGATATCCCGGTCAGTCGGTCGGGAACAGTCTTTCGAGGACGACGGCGATGCCGTCGTCCTCGTTCGACGTGGTGATCTCATCGGCGACGGCCTTGAGTTCGGGGTGGGCGTTGGCCATGGCGACGCCGCGTCCGGCCCAGTCGAACATGGGGATGTCGTTGGGCATGTCGCCGAACGCGAGGGCCCGGCCGGCGGCGATCCCCAGGTACTCGGCGGCCAGCGCCAGCCCCGTCGCCTTCGTGACCCCGGACGGCTGCAGTTCCACGGTCCCGGGCCCCGACATCGTGACCGTCGCCAGCGAGCCCACCGCCGAGCGTGCGATCGCCGCCAACTCGTCGTCGGACAGCGTGTGGTGGCGCAGCAGCACCTTGCTGATGGGCTCGCACCACAGGTCGTCGCGGCGGCCGACCCGCACGGCGGGCAGGGTCGGGTGCGGCATCAGATACCCGGGTTCGATCAGGGTGAGCCCGTCCACGCCGTCCTGGTCGACGGCCGCGTAGACCTGCCCCACCTCGGCCTCGATCTTGCCGAGCGCGGTCTCGGCCAGTTCCCGGTCCAGCCGGACCGACCACAGCAGACGGTCGGCGCCGGCGTCGTAGACCTGCGCGCCCTGCCCGCACACCGCGAGCCCCGTGCTGCCGAGGCCCTCCAGGAGGGGCCGTACCCGAGGAGCCGGGCGGCCCGTCACCACCAGGTGCCGGGCGCCGGCCCGTGCCACCCGCTCCAGCGCGGCGCGCGACCGGTCGGAGACGGTGTCGTCGCCGCGCAGCAGCGTCCCGTCCAGGTCGGTGGCGATCAGTGAGTATGCGGGGGGTGCGGCCATGATCAGAGAATACGGATCCCACGCCCCGCCGACTCACCCTGAAGTTCCCGGACTTGTGTGCTCCTCGGCCCCAAGTGGCCCCTGCGGCCGCCCTGATGGTGGTGGAGTTGACGCGATCGGACCTGCCGGTGAGCGAGACGGCGTCGTCCGCGGCTCAGCCGTGTGCCGCCGCCAGATGCCCGGCCAGGCGCGGCGAGGCGAACTCCGTGCCGCAGACGAAGCGCATCACCGGGCCGTACGAGGACGCCGCCGGGAGGCCGGTGAAGTACAGGCCGGGGACGGAGGAGACGTACCCGGGTCCGAGCCTGGGCGTGCCCCGGCTCACCGCCAGCCGGGTGCGCAGCTCAGGGCCGAGGAAGTCCATCGCGGCGATGTTCACGCGGTAGCCGGTGGCCGCGATCACATGGTCGGCCGAGAGCCGCTCGGTGCCCTTGCCGTGGGTGCGGACGGTGAGGACCGGGCTGCCGTCCGGGGCCTCGGCGCCCACCACCCGCTCGACCTCCTGGACCTGCACCCTGCCCTCGAAGCGGTCGCGCAGCCACCAGGCGCCGAGCGGACCGAGGACCCGGCGGACCAGGTAGTGGCGGGTGCGGGCGGGCAGGAAGCGGTACGGGTGGGGGTAGTGGCTGAGCGCCCACAGGGACCAGGCACGGCCGAAGGGCGACTCGGGGCGCAGCCTCGGCTGCTCCCAGGGCGGGGCGCCGAAGGCGACCCGGCCGCGGCCGCGCGCGACCACGCGCACCCGGGCGCCGGCCTCGGCCGCGAGGGTGGCCGCCTCCAGCGCGGACTGGCCGGCGCCGACGACGATCAGCTCCTTGCCGGCGAAGCGGGTGAGGTCGTGGTGCTGGGAGCTGTGGGAGACCGGCCCCGTGAGCGCCGGACCGTCGGCCGCTGCCGCCAGCTCTGCCGGGAGATGGGCCAGCCCGGACAGCCCGGTGGCGACCACGACTGCGCGTGCGGTGAACAACTCCCCCGAGTCCAGCTTGAGTTCGAACCCGCCGCTCTTGTCGCGGTCCACGGAGACGACCCGGACCTGCTCCAGGTCGGGCAGCAGCTTCTCCTGGAACCACTCGCCGTAGGCGATGAAGGTCTCCACCGGGACGATGTCCTCGTCGGTCACCAGCCGGCGGACACCGGCCGCGTCGCAGTAGTCGGCGAGGGTGTGGCCGGGCTGTGGGCAGTCGAGGTTGGAGGCGGCGGGGGTCGACTTGAGGAGCATGCCCTCGGGCATGTGGGCGCGCCAGCTGACCATGGGGTCGCCGAAGACGCGGACGGGGATGCCGCGCGCCCGCAGATGGGCGGCGGTGGACAGGCCGTACGGCCCGGCCCCGATGACTGCAACCGGTCGAATCACGAAGTCCCTCCCCAGGACGCGGTGCGCCACCTTCGTGGCCTTGCCTACTTCGTGGTGGGAGTGGTGCTGCTGCCGCGGCGGTTGGTGCGCCACAGCTGATACAGGTGCTTCGCGCCCGGGCGCACGAAGCGGGCGAGCATCGTGAGGAACGGCAGCGGGTCGTCACCCGCGAGCCAGGCCAGCTCCGTCCCGCTCGCCTTCGCCGGCGCGTGCGGCGTCGTGTAGCCGCTGCGGCGGTAGGCGAGGAGGGCGGGCAGGTCGATGTTCTCCACGACGAAACGGTGACCGGCGCGCTGTTCCCCCTCCGGTACGGCACGGCCGGTCAGATTCAGGTGCATCGCGCGGACGACGTCCACGCCCGACTCGTTCTCGAAGAGCCGGAACTGGGCGCCCATGCGCGGGTTGAAGTCGAGGAGTTTGTACTGTCCGTCGCGCCGGTCGAAGCGCAGGTCGAGGTCGATGATGCCGGTGAAGCCGATCTGTTTGACGAAACGAGCGGCGAGGTCGGCGAGTTCCGGGTTGTCGACGACGTACGCGTTCGCCGTCATGCCCGCGTGCGGCGGCCAGGAGCGGACCTTGACGCCGGTGAAGAGCGCGAGCGGGTGGGAGTCGGCGTCGAAGCAGGCGTGCACGATCCAGTCCTCGGCCTCCTCCCTCGGCAGGTACTCCTGGAGGATCACGCCGGGCTGCTCGCCCCAGTCCCGGGCGAGGGTGAGCAGGCCCTTGCGGGTGGCGATCCTCGTGGTGCCGTTGACGGCGGGTCGGCTGCGCCGTACGAACGCCTCGCGGTTCTTGGCCACCACCGGGAAGCGGGCCGTGTCGGCGAAGGCGACGATCTCGTCGTACGACTCCGGGAATGCGGCCGACGGGCTCGCGATGCCGTGTTCCGCGCACAGTTCGTGCAGGCCCTGCTTGCTGGCCAGCCGGCGCGGCAGCGCGGGGTCGACGCGCGGGAAGAGGAAGGGGCCGGCCAGCTCGTCCTGGTGCTCGGCGATCAGGACGGCGGCCTCCTCGTCGGTCGGGACCAGGACGGTCGGTCGGCCGATCCGGCGGCCGATGCGCTGCAGGCCCTCGACCAGCCGGCCCGGGTCCTCGGCGCCGGTCGTCGGCCACACGAACGCTCGTTTGAGGTAGCGGGATGCGGCCGCGGGTGTGTGGGCGTCCTCGGTGATCGCATACATCGGGACGCCGAGGCGGCCCAGGCTGCGGATCGCGCCGACACCGCCGTGGTGCAGCGGGTAGTCGCCGAACTTGACGATCAGTCCCGGCACGTCACGGTCCGCCTCGAAAGGCACGCCGACGGTGTTCCTGGCCACGGGTCCCCCCACGTGTCCCCCCTACGGACCGGACCCACCCCGTCCGTGTCCCCCGAAAGGACGCTAAGCCGGAATTGCCGCCTCCCACAAGGCTTATTCGGACATTGCGAACTCTTTAGGCACTGTCCGGGCAACCTTTCGGGCAACGCATGGGGCACTGCCCAAGAAGAGCAACTCAGCCGTAACGTGTGCCGCGACCACATGGAACGCACCCGCCATGCATGGCCCGGATGAGAGCGAGGCAGTACCCCATGCCCCCCTTCGACGTCCCCGAGGGCGACCCCTTCGGTTCGCACAACCTTCCCTATGGCGTGTTCTCGCCCTCCGGCAGCACGGAGCGGAGGGTCGGCGTCCGGCTCGGTGACCACGTCCTCGACGCGGGCGCCGCGGCCGCCGCCCTCGGCTCGCCGTACGTCTCCCTGCTCGCACAGCCCACCCTCACCCCCCTGCTGGCGGCAGGACGCACGGCCTGGTCGGACGTGCGGCGCGCGCTGACGGCGTGGGTGACCGTGCCCTCGCACCGGTCCACGATCGAGCCGCTGTTCCACCCCCTGTCGTCGGTGACCCTCCACCTGCCCTTCGAGGTCGCGGACTACGTCGACTTCTACGCCTCCGAGAACCACGCCCGGAACGTCGGCCAGATCTTCCGGCCGGACGCCGAGGACTCCCTGACCCCCAACTGGAAGCACCTGCCGATCGGCTACCACGGCCGCTCCGGCACCGTGGTGGTGTCGGGCACGGACGTCGTACGGCCGTCCGGGCAGCGCAAGGGCCCCGCCGACCCGGCACCCGTCTTCGGCCCCTCGATCCGGCTGGACATCGAGGCCGAGGTCGGCTTCGTGGTGGGCGTGCCCTCCGAGCTGGGCAGGCCGGTCGCGCTCGGCGACTTCCGGGACCACGTCTTCGGGCTGTGCCTGCTGAACGACTGGTCGGCGCGGGACGTCCAGGCCTGGGAGTACGTCCCGCTCGGCCCGTTCCTCGGCAAGTCCTTCGCGACCTCGGTGTCGGCATGGATCACCCCGCTGGAGGCGCTGGAGCACGCGCGCGTGGCGCCTCCGGAGCGCACGCACCCCCTGCTGCCCTACCTGGACGACTCCGCGCCGGAGATCGAGCCCGGCGGCTACGACCTGCGGATCTCCGTCGCGATCAACGGCCATGTGGTGTCCGAGCCGCCGTTCTCCGGCATGTACTGGACCGCGGCCCAGCAACTCGCCCACATGACGGTGAACGGGGCGTCCCTGCGCACCGGCGACCTGTACGGCTCGGGCACGGTGAGCGGCCCGGCGGAGAACCAGCGCGGCTCGCTGCTGGAGCTGACCTGGAACGGCCGCGACCCGCTCGAACTCCCGGACGGCAAGCGGACGTTCCTGGAGGACGGCGACGTCGTGACGCTGTCGGCGTGGGCGCCTGGGGCGGACGGGGGCCGGGTGGGACTGGGGGAGGTCAGCGGGCGCGTCGTGTCGGGCTGAGCTTTGCGTCGGACAGGCCGCGACTTGTAGCAAGCATTTGACACAAGCCCGCCGTGACGCCATCTTGTACTCACCGCTTGATACAAGCGGTGAGTACAAGATGCTCACTTTCACGGGGTTTTGTCATGATTGATGCCGACCTTGGTACGACCGCTCCGGCGTCCCGCGCGCCCGTCGACCGCTACGCCCGCTGGACGGGCCTGGCCACGGGCGCGCTCGCGGCCTTCTCGCTCTCCACACTCGACCACGGGAACGGGGTGCTGTACGCCATCCCGGCGTTCGGCCTCTGCGCGGTGACCGGCGTGCTGGTGGGCGACGCGCTGACCCCACCGGCCCGGGGTGCCGTCCGCACGGCCGGGCTCGCGCCGCGCCGGATCCAGGACTACGTACCGCCCCGGACGACCTGGCTGTTGCTCGTCCTCGCGGGCGCGCTGGTGGTACTGCTGACGGTCGCGGGCGTGGTGGCCTCGCCGGACGACCTGGGGCGGGCGGGCCGTTCCCTCACCCTGACCTGCCGGGGCGTGACCGAGTCGCACGGCCCCTGGCCCGGGCTGTACTACGGCCTGCCGATGCTGGTCTCCCTCGCCGTCGCCACGGTCGCCTGCGGCTGGTCGCTGCGGCGGATCGCCACCCGGCCCGGCGACGAGCAGTCCCGCCGCGACCGCACACTGGCGATCGTCGCGGCGTGGGGGCTCGTCGTCTCGGTCTCCCTGCTCGGCGCGGCCACGACCGCGGCGGCCTCGCTGCTGAGCCTGTCGTGCGACGGGACCGTGGGGACCATGGCCACCGTGGTGCTGTTGCCGCTGGCGCTGGTCTCGTTGGTGACCGGGCCGTGGATGCTCTTCACCATCTGCTCGCCCCGGGCGGCGTGGCGGCGCCCGGCGGACCGCGGGGTTCGCCGGTGAGCGGCGCCGCCGTACGGGTCGACACGACGAGCCCCGTCCCGCCGTACGAACAGATCCGCGCCCAGCTGGCCGCCCTGATCACCACCGGCCGGCTGCCGGAGGGCGAACGGCTGCCGACCGTACGGCAGCTGGCGGCCGACCTGGGCCTGGCGGCGGGGACGGTGGCCCGCGCCTACCGCGAGCTGGAGGCGGCGTCCCTGATCCTGACCCGGCGTGGCGCGGGCACGCGGGTGGCTCGGCTGCCGGCGGGGGCGCGCCGCCCCGAGGCGGCGGAACTCGCTGAGACGACCAAGGATTTCGTGGCGTGGACGCGGGCCCTGGGGTTCGGGGAGGAAGAGGTGCTGGAGGCGGTGCGGCGGGCGTTGCGGGAGTAGGGAGAGGATCCGGAGTAGGGAGAGGGTGGGGAGTAGGGAGAGGGTGAGGAGAGGGAGGACTGCCGAACTCGGAGTCGAGGCGAGCCGGACGCGAACGAGGGCAACCGGATCGCCGTCGACACCTGCCTCGTCCCGTCTCTCACCGTCATACTGGCGGGAACACGCACCACGCGACGCGCTCCCCGGCGCGTCACCCCGCACCACCTGACGCCCGCACACCACTCCGACCAGGAACCGGAGCCCCGGCATGACCGTCTGCCTGCTCCTGCTGAGCGTCGTCGCCCTGACGGCCGCCGTACCGGCGCCCCGCGCGCTGACCCGGGCCGCCTGGCCCGAGCGGGACCCCGTGGTCGCGTTGTGGGTGTGGCAGTGTCTGGTCGCCACGGTCCTGCTGTGCTGTCTGACCGCGCTGGTGCTGGGCGCGGCGGCCGTCTTCCACACCGTCCGCGACCATGTCTTCGCCCCCGCGCCGCCCGCCGTCACCGCCGCGTACGACCTCTCCACCGCCCCGGTCTGGGCCGTCGCCCTCACCCTGCTACTGGCCTGCGGGGCCGCCTGGACGACCGCGATGCTCGCGCGGGAGATCGCCGAGGCCCGCCGCCGCCGCGGCCAGACCCGGGCGCACCTGCGCGAGCGCGCCCCCGACCTGCCCGCGGGACTGCCGGCGGCACGCGGACCGATGCTGGTGCTGGAGGACGAGTACCCGGACGCCTGGTGGATGCCGGGCCACCCGCCGCAGCTGGTCGTGACGACCGGGGCGCTGCACCGCCTGACCGACCATCAGCTGGACGCGGTCCTCACCCACGAGCGCGGCCACGCCCGCGCCCACCACGACTGGCTGCTCCACCTGTCCACCGCGCTCGCCACGGGCTTCCCGCGCGTCCCGCTCTTCGCCCACTTCTGCGACCAGACGCACCGGCTGGTCGAACTGGCAGCCGACGACACGGCATCCCGCCGCTGCGGCCACCTCACCACCGCCCTGGCCCTGATCGAGCTGAACCAGCACCGCGGTGTCCTGTCCTGCGCCTCCAGCCGCCGCCTCCTGGGCGAACGCGTGGACCGCCTCCTGGAGCCCCCACCGCGCCTGCTCCGCCGGCACCGGGCCCTGACGACGACGGTGGCGGCACTGGTCCCGCTGCTGCCACTGCTGATCACGTTCGCACCGGGGCTCACGGCACTGTCCTGACCCCCGTGTCCTGTCCTGACCCCACTGGGGGCTGCCGCCCCCAGACCGTCGTACGTCGCCTTCGGCGCGCTACATCCAGTCGTCCGGCTCCGGCTCGTCCCCCGGCTCGGGCCAGTAGTCGTCCGGGGAGTCGCCGGGCGCGCGCGAGGCGCCGCTAGCAGGGGAGGCTCCACCCGCGGGGGAGCCACCGGCAGCGGTGCCCGGTGCGTCCAGGGAGTTCAGCACCTCCAGCACCCCTTCCCCGTATGTCGCCAGCTTCTTCTCGCCGACCCCGCTCACCGTGCCCAACTCCCGCACCGAGCCGGGCCAAGAGGTGACGATCTCCCGGAGGGTGGCGTCGTGGAAGATGACGTACGCCGGGACGCCCTGCTCCCGGGCCTGTTCGGCGCGCCAGGCACGCAGGGCCTCGAAGGCGGGGAGCAGCGAGTCGGGCAGCTCGACAGCGGCGGCCTTGGCCTTGCGCTCGCCCCGGCCGGAGGAGGCGCCCGAACCCGACCGCGACATGGCCGGCTTCTTCGGCTCCTTGCGCAGCGGCACCTCCCGCTCCCGCCGCAGCACCGAACCGCTCGCCTCGGTGAGCACCAGCGTGCCGTACTCCCCCTCGACCGCCAGCAGCCCCTGCGCCAGCAGCTGCCGGACGACACCCCGCCACTCGGCCTCGGCGAGGTCCTGGCCGATGCCGAACACGGACAGCTGGTCGTGGTCGAACTGGATCACCCTGCCGGTGCGCTTGCCGAGCAGGATGTCGACGATCTGTACGGCGCCGAACTTCTGCCCGCGCTCCCGCTGCAGCCGTACCACCGTCGACAGCACCTTCTGCGCGGCGATCGTGCCGTCCCAGGTCTCCGGCGGGGTCAGGCAGGTGTCGCAGTTGCCGCACCCCGTGGCGGAGGCCTCCTGGCCGAAGTAGGCCAGCAGCTGCCCGCGCCGGCACTGGGCGGTCTCGCACAGGGCGAGCATGGCGTCGAGGTGGGCGGAGGCCCGGCGGCGGAACGCCTCGTCGCCTTCGCCGGACTGGATCAGCTTGCGCTGCTGGATGACGTCGTTGAGGCCGTAGGCCATCCAGGCGGTGGAGGACAGTCCGTCGCGGCCCGCGCGGCCCGTCTCCTGGTAGTAGCCCTCGATCGACTTGGGCAGGTCCAGGTGGGCGACGAAGCGCACGTCCGGCTTGTCGATGCCCATGCCGAAGGCGATGGTCGCGACCACGACCAGGCCCTCCTCGCGCAGGAACCGGGACTGGTGGGCCGCGCGCGTGCCCGCGTCCAGGCCCGCGTGGTACGGCACCGCCTCGATGCCGTTGCTGCTCAGGAACTCGGCCGTCCGCTCCACCGAGTTGCGGGAGAGGCAGTACACGATGCCGGCGTCGCCCGCGTGCTCCTCCCGCAGGAAGGCGAGCAGCTGCTTCCTGGGGTCGGCCTTGGGCACGATCCGGTACTGGATGTTGGGCCGGTCGAAGCTGGCCACGAAGTGGCGGGCCCTCGGCAGGTCCAGCCGCTGGGTGATCTCCTGGTGGGTGGCGTGGGTGGCCGTCGCGGTGAGGGCGATCCGCGGGACGTCCGGCCAGCGCTCGCCGAGCAGGGAGAGGGCCAGGTAGTCGGGGCGGAAGTCGTGGCCCCACTGGGACACACAGTGCGCCTCGTCGATGGCGAAGACGGAGATCCTGCCGCGGGAGAGCAGGTCACGCGTGGCCTCGACCCGCAGCCGCTCCGGGGCCAGGTACAGCAGGTCAAGCTCGCCGGCGAGGAACTCGGCCTCGACCACGCGCCGCTCGTCGAAGTCCTGCGTGGAGTTGATGAAGCCGGCCCGCACGCCGAGGGCACGCAGGGCGTCCACCTGGTCCTGCATCAGCGCGATCAGCGGCGAGATCACCACGCCCGTACCGGGTCTGACCAGGGCCGGGATCTGGTAGCACAGCGACTTGCCGCCGCCGGTCGGCATCAGGACGAGGGCGTCTCCGCCCGCCGCCACATGCTCGATGATCGCTTCCTGCTCACCGCGGAAGGCCTCGTATCCGAAGACCCGGTGCAGCGTGGCCAGCGCCTCGCTCGCGGCCGCGCCCGGCCCTTCGGTCGTCCTTGGCATCTCGCTGATCCCGCCCGTCGCGCCCATCGTCCTGTCCCCCGAGTCCGTCCCCCGTGCGTCGCCCCTCGACCACTGCGTCCACGATAGGCGCCCGCGCCGACAGCGTCGGAAGTTGTCCACAGGTGCGAGTGATTTGTCGTATCAGCGCACCGACTGTTTCCGGACAGTCGATCCTGCACCCATCGGGTGCGTCGGGTGCTGCCGAAAGGTCACCGCTCAACCCATTGGGCGCCTCTGGATGGCCACTCCCCTCGCCCGGGGACAGGCTGCTGGAGCGGGCCGGGGAGGCCCGCTCGCCGCCGGACCACGCTTCGCACTCCGGTACACCCGTGTCTGCCCCTAGGAGCCCCGCCTCATGATCGCTCGCCTCGCCGGAGCCGCCCTCGCCCTCGTCTCGGCCCTCGCCGTGCCCGCCTCCGTGCCCGCCCACGCCGCCGGCCAGGACGTCTTCACCGACCCACAACTGACCGCGGCGTACACGGCGACGGCGTTGTACCGCTACGAGCCGTTCGCGACCGCCGACGGCTACGAGCCGCACGTGTGTCTGGCCAGCGCCGAGGGCGCCATGGGCTTCCACTACTTCAACGAGTCCCACTTCGGCTCCCTCGACCCGAAGAAGCCGGCCGGCCTGCTCTACGAGAACGCCGCCACCGGCGGGCGCCGGCTCGTGGGGGTGGAGTGGGTGGTCCCGGTCACCGGCAAGAACATGAAGCGGCCCCGCCTGTTCGGGCAGGACTTCCAGGGCCCGATGGCAGGCCACTACCCGGGCATGCCCACCCACTACGACCTGCACGTGTGGCTCTACAAGAAGAACCCCCGCGGTCTCTTCTCCCAGTGGAACCCGACCGTGAAGTGCCCGTCGTCGGCGATGCCGGGCATGGCGAAGATGTCGGGCCACTGACAGGCGACGGCCCCGGCTCCTCGCTCGGAGGAACCGGGGCCGCAGGGCCGTGGCGCGGGCCTCAGCGCACGAACACTCCCGCCTGGCTCGCCAGGTTCAGGAAGTACTGCGGCGCCACACCGAGCACCACCGTGACCGCCACGCCCACCCCGATCGCCGCCATGGTCAGCGGCGACGGCACGGCCACGGTCGGGCCCTCGGGCTTCGGCTCGCTGAAGAACATCAGCACGATCACCCGGATGTAGAAGAACGCGGCGATCGCCGAGGAGATCACACCGACCACGACCAGCGGGGCCGCACCGCCGTCCGCCGCCGCCTTGAACACGGCGAACTTCCCGGCGAAACCGGAGGTCAGCGGGATACCGGCGAAGGCCAGCAGGAACACCGCGAACACGGCCGCCACCAGCGGCGACCGGCGGCCGAGCCCGGCCCACTTGGACAGGTGCGTCGCCTCGCCGCCCGCGTCGCGCACCAGCGTGACCACCGCGAAGGCACCGATCGTCACGAACGAGTACCCGGCCAGGTAGAACAGGACGGACGACACGCCGTCCTTCGAGGTCGCGATGACACCCGCGAGGATGAATCCGGCGTGCGCGATCGACGAGTACGCCAGCAGCCGCTTGATGTCGGTCTGCGTGATCGCGATGATCGCGCCGCCCAGCATGGTGACGACCGCCACCGCCCACATGACCGGCCGCCAGTCCCAGCGCATGCCGGGCAGGACGACGTACAGCAGGCGCAGCAGCGCACCGAACGCCGCCACCTTCGTCGCCGCCGCCATGAAGCCGGTCACCGGGGTCGGCGCGCCCTGGTAGACGTCGGGCGTCCACATGTGGAACGGCACCGCGCCCACCTTGAAGAGCAGGCCCATCGCGATCAGGGCGCTGCCGAGCAGCAGCAGCGCGTCGTTGCCCATGGTGCCCGCGAGGGCCGGGTCGACGCCGGTGACCGTGCCGTCGACGACCTGCGCGATGCGCGCGTACGACACCGAGCCCGCGTAGCCGTACAGCAGGGCGATGCCGAACAGCGTGAACGCCGAGGCGAACGCGCCGAGCAGGAAGTACTTGACCGCGGCCTCCTGCGACATGAGCCGCTTGCGGCGGGCCAGCGCACACAGCAGGTACAGCGGCAGGGAGAAGACCTCCAGGGCCACGAACAGCGTCAGCAGGTCGTTGGCCGAGGGGAAGATCAGCATGCCGGCGATCGCGAAGAGCAGCAGCGGGAAGACCTCGGTGGTGGTGAACCCGGCCTTCACGGCGGCCTTCTCGCTGTCGCTGCCCGGCACGGACGCGGCCTGCGCCGCGAACGAGTCGACCCGGTTGCCGTGCGCCTCCGGGTCCAGGCGCCGTTCGGCGAAGGTGAACAGGGCGACCAGACCGGCCAGCAGGATCGTGCCCTGCAGGAACAGGGCCGGCCCGTCGACCGCGATCGCTCCCATGGCCGCGATGTGCGCCTTCGTGGTGCCGTAGCCGTCGGCCGCCAGGGCGACCACCGCGGCGAACGCGGCACAGAGGGCCACCACGGCCACGAACACCTGCGCGTAGTAACGGGACCGGCGCGGGACGAACGCCTCGATCAGCACGCCGACCAGCGCCGCACCGACGACGATCAAGGTCGGTGACAATTGCCCGTACTCGATCTTCGGCGTGGGGATCTTCGAGATCGGCTCGGCCGCGTTTGTCCACAGGCTGTGGACGGCTGTTGCGCTCACTTGGCCGCCTCCACCGAGGGCTTGGGATCGGTCTTGTGTACGTCGGACATGGTCTGCTTGACTGCCGGGTTGACGATGTCCGTGACGGGCTTCGGGTAGACGCCCAGGAAGATCAGCAGCACGATCAGCGGTGCGACGACCACCAGCTCGCGCGCGCGGAGGTCGGGCATCGTCGAGACCTCGGGCTTGACCGGGCCCGTCATCGTGCGCTGGTACAGCACGAGGGTGTAGAGCGCGGCGAGCACGATGCCGAAGGTGGCGATGATGCCGATCGCCGGGTAACGCGTGAACGTGCCGACCAGGACCAGGAACTCGCTCACGAACGGCGCGAGTCCGGGCAGCGAGAGAGTGGCGAGGCCACCGATCAGGAAGGTGCCGGCGAGCACCGGGGCGACCTTCTGCACACCGCCGTAGTCGGCGATGAGGCGCGAGCCGCGCCGGGAGATCAGGAAGCCGGCGACCAGCATCAGCGCGGCCGTGGAGATGCCGTGGTTGACCATGTAGAGCGTGGCGCCGGACTGGCCCTGGGTGGTCATCGCGAAGATGCCCATGATGATGAAGCCGAAGTGCGAGATCGACGCGTAGGCGACCAGGCGCTTGATGTCCCGCTGGCCGACGGCGAGCAGGGCGCCGTAGACGATGCTGATGAGCGCCAGTACGAGGATGACGGGCGTCGCCCACTTGCTGGCCCCCGGGAACAGCTGGAGGCAGAAGCGGAGCATCGCGAAGGTGCCCACCTTGTCGACGACCGCGGTGATGAGGACGGCGACCGGGGCGGTGGCTTCCTGCATGGCGTTGGGCAGCCAGGTGTGCAGCGGCCACAGCGGCGCCTTCACCGCGAAGGCGAAGAAGAAGCCGAGGAACAGCCAGCGTTCGGTGTTCGTCGCCATGTGCAGCGAGCCGTTGGCGCGCGCCTGGGCGATCTCCTGGAGGCTGAAGTTCCCGGCGACCACATAGAGGCCGATCACCGCGGCCAGCATGATCAGGCCACCGGCCAGGTTGTAGAGCAGGAACTTCACCGCCGCGTACGACCGCTGGGTGGCGGCCGCCGTCTCGCCGTGCTCGTGGGCACGGTCCCCGAAGCCGCCGATGAGGAAGTACATCGGGATGAGCATGGCTTCGAAGAAGATGTAGAAGAGGAAGACGTCGGTGGCTTCGAAGGAGATGACCACCATCGCCTCGACCGCCAGGATCAGCGCGAAGAAGCCCTGGGTGGGCCGCCAGCGGCGGCTGCCGGTCTCCAGCGGATCGGCGTCGTGCCAGCCGGCGAGGATCACGAACGGGATCAGCACCGTGGTCAGCGCGATGAGCGCCACCGCGATGCCGTCGACGCCCACTTCGTAGCGGACGCCGAAGTCCGCGATCCAGGCGTGCGATTCGGTGAGCTGGTAGCGGGCGCCGTCCGGGTCGAAGCGGACCAGGACGGTGATCGCCAGGGCGAGCGTGGCGAGCGAGACCAGCAGCGCCAGCCACTTCGCGGCGGTGCGCTGTGCGGCCGGTACGGCGGCCGTGGCGACGGCCCCGATGGCCGGGAGCGCCGCCGTCGCTGTCAGCAGAGGAAAGGACATCGGTATCAGACCGCCCTCATCAGCAGGGTCGCGGCGACCAGGAGTGCCGCACCGCCGAACATCGAGACCGCGTAGGAACGGACGAAGCCGTTCTGGACCCGGCGGAGCCGGCCCGACAGGCCGCCGAAGCCGGCCGCCGTGCCGTTGACGACGCCGTCGACCAGGGTGTGGTCGACGTACACCAGGGAGCGCGTGAGGTGCTCGCCGCCGCGCACCAGGACGACGTGGTTGAAGTCGTCCTGGAGCAGGTCGCGCCGGGCGGCCCGGGTGAGCAGCGATCCGCGCGGGGCGACGACCGGGACGGGCTTGCGGCCGTACTGGGCCCAGGCGATGCCGACGCCGATGACCAGGCACACCATCGTCGCGCCGGTGACCGTGGCCGCGCTGACCGGCGAGTGGCCCTCGCTGTGGCCGGTGACCGGCTCCAGCCAGTGCAGGAAGCGGTCGCCGATGCTGAACAGCCCACCGGCGAAGACCGACCCGAACGCGAGCAGGACCATCGGGATCGTCATGACCTTGGGCGACTCGTGCGGGTGGGGCTCGTTGCCGCCCGCGGTGGAGCCGCTGTCAGATGCAGCATCCGGCTGCCAGCGCTTCTCGCCGAAGAACGTCATCAGCATCACGCGCGTCATGTAGAACGCGGTGATGGCGGCGCCCAGCAAGGCCGCGCCGCCGAGGATCCACCCCTCGGTGCCGCCCTTGGCGAAGGCCGCCTCGATGATCTTGTCCTTGGAGAAGAAGCCGGACAGGCCTGGGAACCCGATGATGGCGAGGTAGCCGAGACCGAAGGTGACGAACGTGACCGGCATGTACTTCCTGAGGCCGCCGTACCTGCGCATGTCGACCTCGTCGTTCATGCCGTGCATGACGGAACCGGCGCCGAGGAACAGCCCGGCCTTGAAGAAGCCGTGCGTCACCAGGTGCATGATCGCGAAGACGTAGCCGATGGGGCCGAGGCCGGCGGCGAGGATCATGTAGCCGATCTGCGACATCGTCGAGCCGGCCAGCGCCTTCTTGATGTCGTCCTTCGCGCAACCGACGATCGCACCGAAGAGGAGCGTGACCGCACCGACGACGGTGACGGCGAGCTGGGCGTCGGGGGCCAGGTTGAAGATGGCCGCGGAGCGGACGATCAGGTACACACCCGCGGTCACCATCGTCGCAGCGTGGATCAGGGCCGACACCGGGGTCGGACCCTCCATGGCGTCCCCGAGCCAGGACTGCAGCGGCACCTGGGCCGACTTGCCGCATGCGCCGAGCAGCAGCAGCAGGCCGATCGCGGTGAGCTTGCCCTCGGAGGCGTCACCGGCGTGGCTGAAGACCGGGCCGAAGGCGAAGCTGCCGAAGGTGGTGAACATCAGCATGATCGCGATCGACAGGCCCATGTCGCCGACGCGGTTGACCAGGAAGGCCTTCTTCGCCGCCGTGGCCGCGCTGGGCTTGTGCTGCCAGAAGCCGATGAGCAGGTAGGACGCGAGACCGACGCCCTCCCAGCCGACGTACAGCAGCAGGTAGTTGTCGGCGAGGACGAGCAGCAGCATCGCCGCGAGGAACAGGTTCAGGTAGCCGAAGAAGCGGCGGCGCCGCTCGTCGTGCTCCATGTACCCGACCGAGTAGAGGTGGATCAGCGAGCCGACGCCGGTGATCAGCAGGACGAAGGTCATCGACAGCTGGTCGAGGCGGAAGGTGACGTCCGCCTGGAAGCTGCCGACCGAGATCCACGTCCACAGGTGCTGGGTCAGGGTGCGGTGTTCGGCGTCCTTGCCGAGCAGGTCGGCGAAGAGGATCAGGCCGAACACGAAGGAGGCGGCCGACAACAGGGTGCCGACCCACTGGCCGACGGCGTCGAGCCGCCGGCCGCCGACCAGGAGGACGGCCGCTCCGAGCAGGGGCGCCGCGATGAGCAGCGCGATCAGGTTCTCCACGATTCTTCCGACCCCTTACAGCTTCATCAGGCTGGCGTCGTCGACCGAGGCCGAGTGGCGGGTACGGAACAGCGACACGATGATCGCTAGGCCCACCACGACCTCCGCGGCGGCGACGACCATCGTGAAGAAGGCGATGATCTGGCCGTCGAGGTTGTCGTGCATCCGGGAGAAGACGACGAACGCGAGGTTGCAGGCGTTGAGCATCAGCTCGATGCACATGAACACGACGATCGCGTTGCGCCGGATCAGCACCCCGGTCGCGCCGATGGTGAACAGGAGAGCGGCGAGGTAGAGGTAGTTGACGGGGTTCACTTCGACGCCTCCTCGGACCGCTTGAACGTCGTCGGCTCGATCTCGGTCCGTTCCAGGCGCTCCTCGGCGCGCTGTTCCAGGGCCCGCAGGTCGCCCAGCGCCTCCGCCGACACGTCACGGATCTGGCCGCGCTCGCGCAGCGTCTTGTTGACGGTCAGCTCGGACGGGGTGCCGTCGGGCAGCAGGCCCGCGATGTCCACGGCGTTGTGCCGGGCGTAGACACCGGGGGCGGGCAGCGGCGGCAGGTGCTTGCCCTCGCGGACGCGCTGCTCGGCCAGCTCGCGCTGCGTCCTGGCGCGCTCGGTGCGCTCGCGGTGGGTGAGCACCATGGCGCCGACGGCGGCCGTGATCAGCAGGGCGCCGGTGATTTCGAAGGCGAAGACGTACTTGGTGAAGATGAGGGCGGCGAGGCCCTCCACGTTGCCGTGCGCGTTCGCCTGGCCGGTGCCGTTGAACTCCTTCAGCGAGGCGTTCCCGATGCCGGCGAACAGCAGGACGCCGAAGCCGACCCCGCACAGAAGGGCCAGCCAGCGCTGGCCCTTGATGGTCTCCTTCAGCGAGTCCGCGGCCGTGACGCCGACGAGCATCACCACGAAGAGGAACAGCATCATGATCGCGCCGGTGTAGACGACGATCTGCACGATCCCGAGGAAGTAGGCGCCGTTGGCGAGGTAGAAGATCGCCAGGATGATCATGGTCCCGGCGAGGGAGAGCGCGCTGTGCACGGACTTCTTCATGAAGACGGTGCACAGGGCGCCGATCACCGCGATCGTGCCGAGGACCCAGAACTGGAAGGCCTCACCGGTGGAGGTGGTGTAGGCCGCGAGCTGCGGGCTCATGCGTCCACCTCCTCATCCTCGGGCTGTTCGCCCTTGGAGACGGCCACCTGCCGTACGGTCCCCGGTGCGGCCTCCGTCACCAGGCCCCGGTAGTAGTCCTGTTCGTCGGTGCCCGGGAAGATCGCGTGGGGTGTGTCGACCATGCCCTCTTCGAGGCCGGCGAGCAGCTGCTCCTTGGTGTAGATGAGGTTGGCGCGGCTGGAGTCGGCCAGTTCGAACTCGTTGGTCATCGTCAGCGCGCGCGTGGGGCACGCCTCGATGCACAGCCCGCACAGGATGCAGCGGGCGTAGTTGATCTGGTAGACGCGGCCGTACCGCTCGCCCGGGGAGTAGCGCTCCTCGTCGGTGTTGTCGGCGCCTTCCACGTAGATGGCGTCGGCGGGGCAGGCCCAGGCGCACAGCTCGCAGCCGACGCACTTCTCCAGGCCGTCCGGATGGCGGTTGAGCTGGTGCCGTCCGTGGAACCGCGGAGCCGTGGTCTTCTGCTGCTCCGGGTACTGCTCCGTCAGCCGCTTCTTGAACATGGCCTTGAAGGTCACGCCGAAGCCGGCCACGGGATTCTGGAAACCGGGCTTGGTCTCCTTGGGCTCCTCAGCCATCGGACGCCTCCTTTCCATCCGAAGATCCGTCACTGACAGTGTCCGACCCGCCACTGACAATCAGCTCCCGGTCTCGGCGCGAGCGGCGCCTCGGCACCGGCGGCAGCTCCTGTCCGGGCAGCGGCGGTACGGGGAATCCGCCCGCCATCGGGTCGAACCCGGGCTGCTGGGCGGCGGGCTGCTCGGCCGTCTTCGCCTTCTCGCGGAACATGTCGGCGATGAAGGAGATCAGCAGCAGGGCCAGGACCCCGCCGCCGACGTAGAGGGCGATGTCGGCGAAGTCGTAGTTCTCGTTGCGCAGCGCCCGCACGGTCGCGACGAGCATCAGCCAGGTCACCGAGACCGGGATGAGGACCTTCCAGCCGAGCTTCATCAGCTGGTCGTAGCGCACGCGCGGGAGCGTGCCGCGCAGCCAGATGAAGAAGAACAGCAGCAGCTGGACCTTGATGACGAACCAGAGCAGCGGCCACCAGCCGTGGTTCGCGCCCTCCCAGAAGCCGCTGATCGGCCACGGGGCGCGCCAGCCGCCGAGGAACAGGGTGGTCGCCACGGCCGAGACCGTCACCATGTTCACGTACTCGGCGAGCATGAACATCGCGAACTTGATCGAGGAGTACTCGGTGTTGAAGCCG
The DNA here is from genome assembly GCF_042892235.1 of Streptomyces sp. NPDC001816. Classification (NCBI taxonomy): domain Bacteria; kingdom Bacillati; phylum Actinomycetota; class Actinomycetes; order Kitasatosporales; family Streptomycetaceae; genus Streptomyces; species Streptomyces sp. NPDC001816. Next base: position 151,300 of record NZ_JBIATY010000016.1, on the reverse strand, counting down.
CCGACCAGGTCGCCCTCGGACTCCGGCATGTCGAAGGGGGCGCGGTTGGTCTCGCCGACCATCGTGGCGATGTAGAGGATGAAGGAGACCGGCAGCAGCAGGATGTACCAGCGGTCCTGCTGCTGTTCGACGATCGTCGACGTCGACATCGAGCCGGAGTAGAGGAACACGGAGGCGAACGCGGCGCCCATGGCGATCTCGTAGGAGATCATCTGCGCGCAGGAGCGCAGGCCGCCGAGCAGCGGGTAGGTGGATCCGGAACTCCAACCCGCGAGGACGATGCCGTAGATGCCGACGGAGGCGACCGCGAGGATGTAGAGCATCGCGATCGGCAGGTCGGTCAGCTGCATCGTGGTGCGGTGCCCGAAGATCGAGATCTCGTCGTCGGCCGGACCGAAGGGGATCACCGCGATCGCCATGAAGGCCGGGATGGCCGCGACGATCGGCGCGAGGACGTAGACCACCTTGTCCGCGCGCTTGACGATGATGTCTTCCTTGAGCATCAGCTTGATGCCGTCGGCGAGCGACTGGAGCATGCCCCAGGGGCCGTGCCGGTTCGGGCCGATGCGCAGCTGCATCCAGGCGACGACCTTGCGCTCCCAGACGATGGAGAACAGCACGGTCACCATCAGGAAGGCGAAGCAGAACACCGCCTTGACGACGACCAGCCACCAGGGGTCGCTGCCGAACATCGAGAGGTCTTCAGCGGCGAGGTACGGGCTCATGCCTCCACCTCCTTGGGGGCCGCGTCGGCGCGTGCCGCCGGGCCGATACGGACGAGGGAGCCGGGCTGCGCGCCGGTGTCGGAGGCGACGCCCGAGCCGACGGAGTTCAGCGGGAGCCAGACCACCCGGTCGGGCATCTCGGTGATCTGGAGGGGAAGTTGGACCGTGCCGGCCGACCCGGTGACGGCGAGGAGAGCGCCGTCGCTGACGCCGACCTCGGCGGCGGTCGCCGACGACACCCGCGCGCGTGCGGCGTGCCGGGTGCCGGCGAGCGCCTCGTCGCCCTCCTGCAGGACACCGTGGTCGAGCAGCAGCCGGTGTCCGGCGAGTACGGCCTCACCCGCGGCGGGGCGGGGCAGCGCGGTCGCGGTCTCCATGGGCTCGGAGGCGCGCGGGCCGTCCCAGGCACCGAGCCGGTCGATCTCCGCGCGCGCGGTGCGCAGGTCCGGCAGGCCCAGGTGACAGCGTCCATCAGCGCCTTCGGCGCGGGCCATGGCGTCGGCCAGCATGTGCAGCACCCGCCCGTCCGTCGGGGCGAGGCGGCGGGTCATCTGGTCGGGCTTGAGCGCGGCCTCGAAGAAGCGGACCCTGCCTTCCCAGTTGAGGAAGGTGCCGGCCTTCTCGGCGACCGCGGCGACCGGCAGGACGACGTCGGCGTGCTCGGTGACCTCGCTGGGCCGCAGCTCCAGCGACACCAGGAAGCCGACGCTGTCGAGCGCCTCGCGCGCGCGTGCCGGGTCGGGCAGGTCGGCGGCCTCGACGCCGGCGACCACCAGGGCCGACAGTTCGCCGGTGGCCGCGGCCTCGATGATCTGGTGGGTGTCGCGGCCGTAGCGCAGGGGCAGTTCGGAGAGTCCCCAGACGGCGGCGACCTCTTCCCGCGCGCGCGGGTCGGTCGCCGGGCGGCCGCCCGGCAGCAGCGACGGCAGCGCGCCCACCTCGACGGCGCCGCGCTCGCCCGCCCGCCGCGGGATCCACACCAGCTGTGCGCCGGTCGCGGAGGCGGCGCGTACGGCGGCGGTGAGTGCGCCGGCCACCGCGGCGAGCCGCTCTCCCACGACGATCACCGCGCCCTCGGCACGCAGTGCCTCGGCGGCCTTCGTACCGGGCTCCTCCAGGCCGACACCGCTCGCGAGGGCGTCCAGCCACTCGGTCTCGGTGCCGGGAGCGGCCGGCAGCAGCGTGCCACCCGCCTTCTCCAGGCCGCGGGTGGCGTGTGTGGCCAGCGAGAACACCCGCTGCTTGTGCCCCCGCCAGGCCTTGCGCAGCCGCAGGAAGACGCCGGGCGCCTCCTCCTCCGACTCGAACCCGACGAGCAGGACTGCGGGCGCCTTCTCCAGGGAGGTGTACGTGACGCCCGTACCGTCGAGGTCACGGCCGCGGCCGGCGACCCGGGCCGCCAGGAAGTCGGCCTCCTCGCCGCTGTGCACGCGCGCGCGGAAGTCGATGTCGTTCGTGTCGAGCGCCACGCGCGCGAACTTGCTGTACGCGTAGGCGTCCTCGACGGTCAGGCGGCCGCCGACGAGGACACCGGCCCGGGAGCGGGCTGCGGTCAGCCCGCGCGCGGCCGCTTCCAGCGCCTCCGGCCAGGAGGCGGGCTCCAGGACACCTTCGGCGTTACGTACGAGCGGGGTGTCGAGGCGGTCCTTGAGCTGCGCGTACCGGAACGCGAAGCGTCCCTTGTCGCAGATCCACTCCTCGTTGACCTCGGGGTCGTTGGCGGCGAGCCGCCGCATGACCTTGCCTCGCCGGTGGTCGGTGCGGGTCGCGCAGCCACCGGAGCAGTGCTCGCACACCGACGGCGAGGAGACCAGGTCGAAGGGGCGGGAGCGGAAACGATAGGCCGCGGAGGTGAGCGCGCCGACCGGGCAGATCTGGATGGTGTTCCCGGAGAAGTACGACTCGAACGGGTCGCCCTCGCCGGTGCCGACCTGCTGGAGCGCGCCGCGCTCGAGCAGCTCGATCATCGGGTCGCCCGCGACCTGGTTGGAGAAGCGGGTGCAGCGGGCGCACAGCACGCACCGCTCACGGTCGAGCAGCACCTGTGTGGAGATCGGGACGGGCTTCTCGTACGTCCGCTTGCGACCCTCGAAGCGGGACTCCGCGTTGCCGTGCGACATGGCCTGGTTCTGCAGGGGGCACTCGCCGCCCTTGTCGCAGACCGGGCAGTCCAGCGGGTGGTTGATGAGCAGCAGCTCCATCACACCGTGCTGCGCCTTCTCGGCGACCGGGGAGGTGAGCTGAGTCTTCACCACCATCCCGTCCGTACACGTGATCGTGCAGGACGCCATCGGCTTGCGCTGGCCCTCGACCTCGACGATGCACTGGCGGCAGGCGCCGACCGGGTCGAGGAGGGGGTGGTCGCAGAAGCGGGGGATCTCGATGCCGAGCTGCTCGGCGGCGCGGATGACCAGGGTGCCCTTGGGCACGCTGATCTGCACGCCGTCGATCGTCAGCGTGACGAGGTCCTCCGGCGGGACCGCCGCCTCTCCCCCTCCGGAGGGAGCGCTGGTGGTCACGGTCATGCGTTCACCTCCGGGCGGTCGGCCCAGGCCGTCGACTTTGCCGGGTCGAAGGGGCAGCCCCGGCCCGTGATGTGCTGCTCGTACTCCTCGCGGAAGTACTTGAGCGAGGAGAAGATCGGCGAGGCGGCGCCGTCGCCGAGGGCGCAGAAGGACTTGCCGTTGATGTTGTCGGCGATGTCGTTCAGCTTGTCGAGGTCGGACATGACGCCCTTGCCGGCCTCGATGTCCCGCATCAACTGCACGAGCCAGTACGTCCCTTCACGGCACGGTGTGCACTTGCCGCAGGACTCGTGGGCGTAGAACTCGGTCCAGCGGGTCACCGCCCGCACCACGCAGGTCGTCTCGTCGAAGCACTGCAGGGCCTTGGTGCCGAGCATGGAACCCGCTGCGCCCACTCCCTCGTAGTCGAGCGGGACGTCGAGGTGCTCGTCGGTGAACATCGGTGTCGAGGAGCCGCCCGGCGTCCAGAACTTGAGGCGATGCCCGGGCCGCATGCCGCCGCTCATGTCGAGGAGCTGGCGGAGCGTGATGCCGAGCGGCGCCTCGTACTGGCCGGGGCTCGCGACGTGACCGCTGAGCGAGTAGAGCGTGAAGCCGGGCGACTTCTCGCTCCCCATCGACCTGAACCAGTCCTTGCCGTTTTTCAGGATGGCGGGAACTGACGCGATCGATTCGACGTTATTCACCACAGTCGGACAGGCGTAGAGGCCTTCCACCGCAGGGAAGGGGGGACGGAGCCGCGGTTGACCACGGCGGCCTTCGAGCGAGTCGAGCAGTGCGGTCTCCTCACCGCAGATGTACGCGCCGGCGCCGGCGTGCACGGTGAGTTCGAGGTCGAGTCCGCTGCCCAGGATGTTCTCGCCGAGGTATCCCGCCGCGTAGGCCTCGCGCACGGCCTCGTGCAACCGCCGCAGAACGGGGACGACTTCACCACGCAGATAGATGAAGGCATGCGACGACCTGATGGCATAGCACGCGATCACAATGCCCTCGATGAGGCTGTGCGGATTCGCGAAGAGGAGCGGGATGTCCTTGCAGGTCCCGGGCTCCGACTCGTCGGCGTTGACAACTAGATAGTGCGGTTTTCCATCACCCTGGGGAATGAACTGCCACTTCATTCCGGTCGGGAATCCCGCGCCGCCACGCCCGCGCAGACCTGAGTCCTTGACGTACGCGATCAGGTCGTCCGGCGACATGGCGAGCGCCTTGCGGAGACCCTCGTACCCCTCGTGCCTCCGGTAGACGTCCAGAGTCCAGGACCGGTCCTCGTCCCAGAAGGCCGACAGCACGGGTGCGAGCAGCTTCTCGGGGCTGGTGTCCTTGAGTTCGGTCACGGTCATCACTCCCCCTCCTCCTCGGACCGGCCCGCGGACGGAGCGTCCTTTGGTTCCTGGCCGCGCGGATGGACCACGCGCGCGGGTGCGGCCTCTCCCCTTGCCAGGCGAAGGCCCACCAGCGAAGCGGGTCCCGCACCGCCGCTCTCCTCGACGGCCCCTGGCCGCTCGTCGGGGAAACCGGCCAGGATCCGCGCGGTCTCCTTGAAGGTGCACAGCCGCGCCCCGCGCGTGGGCTGCACGGGCCGTCCGGCGCGCAGGTCGTCCACCAGACGCTTGGCGCTGGCGGGGTTCTGGTTGTCGAAGAACTCCCAGTTGACCATCACGACCGGCGCGAAGTCGCAGGCCGCGTTGCACTCGATGTGCTCCAGGGTGACCTTGCCGTCGTCGGTGGTCTCGCCGTTGCCGACGCCCAGGTGCTCCTGGAGGGTCTCGAAGATCGCGTCGCCGCCCATCACCGCGCACAGCGTGTTGGTGCACACGCCCACCTGGTAGTCACCGGACGGCCTGCGCCGGTACATGGTGTAGAAGGTGGCGACGGCGGTGACCTCGGCCGTGGTCAGGTCGAGCATGTCCGCGCAGAACTGCATTCCGGTGCGCGTGACATGCCCTTCCTCCGACTGCACGAGGTGGAGCAGCGGCAGCAGGGCGGACCGGGAGTCCGGGTAGCGCGCGATCACCTCGCGCGCGTCCGTCTCCAGCCGGGCCCGGACGTCGTCCGGGTACGCGGGTGCGGGCAGTTCGGGCATGCCCAGGCTGACGCCCCGCTCCGAAGAAGAGGTGGTCACCGGTCGACGCCTCCCATCACGGGGTCGATGGACGCCACGGCGACGATGACGTCGGCGACCTGGCCGCCCTCGCACATCGCCGCCATGGCCTGCAGGTTGGTGAAGGACGGGTCGCGGAAGTGGACCCGGTAGGGGCGGGTGCCGCCGTCGGATACGGCGTGCACCCCGAGTTCGCCCTTGGGTGACTCGACGGCCGTGTACGCCTGTCCGGGCGGGACGCGGAAGCCCTCGGTGACCAGCTTGAAGTGGTGGATCAGGGCCTCCATGGAGGTGCCCATGATCTTCTTGATGTGGTCGAGGGAGTTGCCGAGTCCGTCCGGTCCCAGGGCGAGCTGGGCGGGCCAGGCGATCTTCTTGTCGGCGACCATGACCGGGCCGGGCTGGAGCCGGTCCAGGCACTGCTCGACGATCCTGAGCGACTGGCGCATCTCCTCCAGGCGGACCAGGAAGCGGCCGTAGGCGTCGCAGCTGTCGGCGGTCGGGACGTCGAAGTCGTAGGTCTCGTAGTCGCAGTACGGCTGGGCCTTGCGCAGGTCGTGCGGCAGGCCGGCGGAGCGCAGGATCGGGCCGGTGGCGCCGAGGGCCATGCAGCCGGCCAGGTCGAGGTAGCCGATGTCCTGCATACGGGCCTTGAAGATGGGGTTCCCGGTGGCGAGCTTGTCGTACTCCGGGAGGTTCTTCTTCATCTTCTTCACAAACTCGCGGATCTGGTCCACCGCGCCGGGCGGCAGGTCCTGGGCGAGTCCGCCGGGCCTGATGTACGCGTGGTTCATGCGCAGGCCCGTGATGAGCTCGTAGATGTCGAGAATCATTTCACGATCACGGAATCCGTAGATCATGATCGTGGTGGCGCCCAGCTCCATGCCGCCGGTGGCGATGCACACCAGGTGGGAGGACATCCGGTTCAGCTCCATGAGGAGCACCCGGATGATCTTGGCGCGCTCGGTGATCTGGTCCTCGATGCCGAGGAGCTTCTCGACGGCGAGGCAGTAGCCGGTCTCGTTGAAGAAGGACGTCAGGTAGTCCATGCGCGTCACGAACGTGGTGCCCTGCGTCCACGTGCGGTACTCGAGGTTCTTCTCGATGCCCGTGTGGAGGTAGCCGATGCCGCAGCGGGCCTCGGTGACCGTCTCGCCCTCGATCTCCAGGATCAGGCGGAGCACCCCATGGGTGGACGGGTGCTGGGGACCCATGTTGACGACGATGCGCTCGTCGTCGGCGCGGGCCGCGGACTGGACGACCTCGTCCCAGTCGCCACCGGTGACCGTATATACGGTGCCCTCGGTGGTCTCGCGCGCCGAAGCGGCGGAGGCCGCGGATGCTGACTGCGTGCTCACGAGTACGACCTCCGCTGGTCCGGAGCCGGGATCTGGGCGCCCTTGTACTCGACGGGGATGCCGCCGAGGGGGTAGTCCTTGCGCTGCGGATGGCCCTGCCAGTCGTCCGGCATCATGATCCGCGTCAGGGCCGGGTGACCGTCGAAGACGATCCCGAAGAAGTCGTAGGTCTCGCGCTCGTGCCAGTCGTTGGTCGGATAGACGGAGACCAGGGACGGGATGTGCCGGTCGCTGTCGGGGGCGCTGACCTCGAGGCGGACGAGCCGGTTGTGGGTGATCGAGCGCAGGTGGTAGACGGCGTGCAGCTCGCGTCCCTTGTCGCTCGGGTAGTGGACGCCGCTGACGCCCGTGCACAGCTCGAAGCGCAGGGCCGGGTCGTCGCGCAGGGTGCGGGCGACGCGGACCAGGTGCTCGCGTTCGATGTGGAAGGTCAGCTCGTCCCGGTCGATGACCGTCTTCTCGATGGCGTTCTCCGGGAGGAGGCCCTGCTCCTCCAGGGCGCCCTCCAGTTCGTCGGCGACCTCGTCGAACCAGCCGCCGTAGGGCCGGTTCGCCGGACCCGGGAGTCGGACCGAGCGGACCAGGCCTCCGTAGCCGGAGGTGTCGCCGCCGCCCGCGGCGCCGAACATGCCGCGCTGGACGCGGATCTCCTCGCCGCCCTGGCCGCGCTGGCCGGGGAGGTTGGAGGCGGAGAGGTCCTTCTCCGGGTTCACCCCGTTCGCGGACCGGTTCGCGCCGTTGGTGCCGTTCGCGTCGCTCACCGCAGCAGCCCCTTCATCTCGATCGTGGGCAGGGCCTTGAGCGCCGCCTCCTCCGCCTCGCGGGCCGCCTCCTCGGCGTTCACGCCGAGCTTGGAGGTCTGGATCTTGTGGTGGAGCTTGAGGATCGCGTCCATCAGCATCTCGGGCCGCGGCGGACAGCCGGGGAGGTAGATGTCGACGGGGACGATGTGGTCGACGCCCTGGACGATCGCGTAGTTGTTGAACATGCCGCCCGAGGAGGCGCAGACGCCCATGGAGATCACCCACTTGGGGTTGGGCATCTGGTCGTAGACCTGCCTGAGCACCGGCGCCATCTTCTGGCTGACCCGGCCGGCGACGATCATCAGGTCCGCCTGGCGCGGCGAGCCGCGGAAGACCTCCATGCCGAAGCGCGCGAGGTCGTAGCGGCCGGCGCCGGTGGTCATCATCTCGATGGCGCAGCACGCCAGGCCGAAGGTGGCGGGGAAGACGGACGCCTTGCGCACCCAGCCCGCGGCCTGCTCGACGGTGGTCAGCAGGAAGCCGCTCGGCAGCTTTTCTTCGAGTCCCATGTCTTTAAAGGCCCCTCAGTCCCATTCCAGGCCGCCGCGCCGCCATACGTACGCGTACGCGACGAAGACGGTGAGCACGAAGAGCAGCATCTCCACGAGCCCGAAAATCCCCAGGGCGTCGAAGGTGACGGCCCAGGGGTAGAGGAAGACGATCTCGATGTCGAAGACGATGAAGAGCATCGCCGTCAGGTAGTACTTGATGGGGAAGCGCCCGCCGCCGGCCGGCGTGGGGGTCGGCTCGATACCGCACTCGTAGGCCTCGAGCTTGGCGCGGTTGTACCGCTTCGGACCGATCAGCGTGGCCATGACCACGGAGAAGATCGCAAAGCCTGCCCCGAGGGCTCCCAGTACGAGGATGGGCGCATACGCGTTCACCGCTCCTCGCTCCTCTCAGTCGGCACTGACTGGTGGCGGTTGCACTGGGCTCACACCCGCCTCACCGGTCCCACGAGCCCCGGTCGTCCCGGGCGAAGATCGAGAACATGTGAAGCAGGTCACAAGCCCAACTGCCTCGCATCTTATGCCCGCCACTCTGTGATCTGCGACACGGGGTATTACACAAGCTTTGTGATCTCCACCACCTGACGAAGGATCATGAAGTCGGATGATGGGTGATCTTCGCACGCGAAGCGTTCAGGTGATCACCAGAAGTGACATTTTCGCTCGTCGTCGCAGGCCGGAGGGGTCGTCTCCATATCAAGAGAGTTCCGCTGCATGCAAATTGGTGCTGAACCCGGGGTCCTGATAGAGGACCGCGTTCACACATCAGGGGGAGCTCCGAGGCGGGATGTGGACGCGCGGCGAATGCGTGCACACGTTCACGAGCTGCCGCCCGCGCGTGACGCCACCCTTCCGGTAACCGTTCCGTGACCTCCGCCACATCCATGAGAGCGGTCCGAGAACCGGGCTTGGCCATCGACCCGAACCAGTGGTAGGTGCGGGGCAATTCGGACGTAATGATCAAAGGCCGTGATCAAAGGCTTGATCACGGTCGTCCGCAATGTCCGTTACGGCGTCAATAAAGAGCGACACGCCCGGGCTTCGAGGTCTCGATTGAACAACTGTGGCGCAGCACACGTTTCTTGAAGATATGAAGGAGCCCCTGGTACCGGTTATTCCCATGTCCCACACCGCTCACATACGCAGCCACCGGAAGCCCCGCCGCAGCAGCGCCTCGACCATCGCCGTGCGAGCCGGAGTCGCCAGTGGCGTCCTCGGCACCCTGGCAGTCGCCGGTGCGTCCGGTTCGGCGAACGCTGCCGAGCCGGTGACGCAGACCCTCGAACTGCCCACCCTGACGGCCGACCTGGCCGCTCAGGTCGCCCAGTCCGCGGACGCCACGCAGCAGGCCGCCGCGAACTACCAGCTGCAGGCCGAGCGTGACCAGGCCGCCGCAAACGCCGCGAAGCAGGCCAAGTCGGACCTCGCGGACGCGAAGCAGAAGGCGGCGGAGGCCAAGAAGAAGGCTCAGGAGGCCGCCCGCAAGGCCGCCGCCGAGCGTGCCTCGCGCAGCGCGGAGCGGACGACGCTCTCCACCACGGCGAACACCGGCACGAGCACCTCCACCGGCTCGTCCACGGCCACCGGTTCGGCTGCGGCGGTCCTCGCCTTCGCCAAGGCGCAGATCGGCAAGAGCTACGTTCTGGGCGCCTCCGGCCCCAACGCGTGGGACTGCTCCAGCCTCGTGCAGGCCTCCTTCAAGCAGGTCGGCATCAGCCTGCCGCGCGTCTCCCAGGACCAGTCGACCCAGGGCACCCCGGTCTCGCTGAGCAACCTGCAGCCGGGCGACATCCTCTACTGGGGCAGCGCGGGCAGCGCGTACCACGTGGCGATCTACGCCGGCGACGGCATGTTCGTCGGTGCGCAGAACTCGTCCACGGGCATCGTGGAGAAGCCGCTGTCGTACGACCCGCCGACCGGCGCCGTGCGGGTGCTCTGAGCACTCGGCACACCACTCACGCGCGCAGGGCCGCAGCCGCTCGGGGGCAGCGGCCCTTCGGGCTCATCCCGTCCCCTCATCTCCAGGGCGATCCGGGCAAATTCGCCCTATTGGGCTCATCAGCAGCGCTCGATGTCCGAATTGTCCGCACCCAGAAGGGCGTTGACGTCCCGGCGCGCGGACTCGTCGGCGCCCTCCGTCGTCGCCAGGTCCACATCCGTGCGGACGTAGTCGCCGGCGAGGAAGAAGTTGGGCACCGCCGTCTGCGCCGACGGACGGTTGTAGAGCGTCCCCGTGGGGTGGATGAGGAGCCGTTCCCGGTTCTGCGGGTCGGGGCCGCCCAGGCCGGTCACCGCGGGGTCCATGAACCAGCCGAGCCGGTCCTCGCCCCTGAGCACTGTCCTGCCGGCCCGTCCTTCAGCTGGGCAGGACGGCGACCCGCATGCCGACGGCCGGGGTCGCCGCGGCCGCCGTGAAGGCCGTTCCAAGGCGGCACCGGCCACACCCCCGGCGACCGCTCCCCGGCCGCCATCAGGAAGCGTCTCCGGGAGGTGCCGACGTGTCCGGCGAGCCCCTGTGACTGCTGCGCGTGTTCTGTTGTCATGAGCCCTGGAGGGCAGGGAGGGGCGCCGGAGGCCGGAAGCCGCTGTCCTGTCACCCACAGCATCCTCACAAGCACAGGGAGACACAGCGATGCCACGCGTTTTCGTCCAGGGCACCCCGGCCGACCACTACCCGCGTCACGCCCCTGAGGCTGGGCGCGGTGCGGTGCGCCGTATCACCGAGGTCGGCGAGGAGGTGCTGCACAAGCCCTGCCGGGATGTCACGGAGTTCGGGCCCGACCTCGCCGCGCTCATCGACGACATGTTCCTCACCATGTATGTCGCCGAGGGGGCGGGGCTGGCGGCGAATCAGGTCGGGGTCGATCTGCGCCTGTTCGTGTACGACTGCCCCGATGACGACGGAAACCGGCATGTCGGCCACATTGTCAATCCCGTGCTGGAGACGCACCTGAGCGGCCGGCGGCTGCTGGACGAGGGCGAGGGGTGCCTGTCGGTGCCGGGCGCCGTCATGGCCGTACCGCGGCCGGACCGGGCCGTCGTGCGCGGGCAGGACAAGGACGGCGAACCCGTGGTCATCGAGGGCACGGGGTACTTCGCGCGCTGCCTCGCCCACGAGACCGACCACACCAACGGGTACATCTACCTGGACCGGCTCTCCAAGCGGGAGAAAAAGGACGCGCTGCAGCAGATGGCGGACCGGCGGGACGAGGTGTACGCCCGCCGGACCGCCAACGCGGTGGCTCTCAGCGCCTGATCACGCCTTCGGGGCCACCTTGCTCAGCCCGTTGATGATGCGGTCCATCGCGTCGCCGCCCGTCGGGTCGGTGAGGTTCGCGAGGAGCTTCAGGGTGAACTTCATCAGCTGCGGGTGGGTGAGACCGCGCTGGGCGGCGATCTGCATGACCTTCGGGTTGCCGATGAGCTTCACGAAGGCACGGCCGAGCGTGTAGTAGCCGCCGTAGGTGTCCTTGAGGACGCGCGGGTAGCGCTGCAGGGCGATCTCGCGCTGGGCGGGCGTGGCCCGTGCGTGGGCCTGGACGATGACGTCGGCGGCGATCTGGCCGGACTCCATGGCGTAGGCGATGCCCTCGCCGTTGAAGGGGTTCACCAGGCCGCCGGCGTCGCCGACGAGCAGCAGGCCCTTGGTGTAGTGCGGCTGGCGGTTGAAGGCCATGGGGAGGGCGGCGCCGCGGATGGGGCCGGTCATGTTCTCGGGGGTGTAGCCCCACTCCTCGGGCATGGACGCGCACCAGGCCTTGAGGACCTCGCGCCAGTCCAGCTCCTTGAAGGAGGCGGAGGTGTTGAGCACGCCGAGGCCCACGTTGGAGGTGCCGTCGCCCATGCCGAAGATCCAGCCGTAGCCGGGCAGCAGACGGTCCTGGGAGCCGCGGCGGTCCCACAGTTCCAGCCAGGACTCCAGGTAGTCGTCGTCGTGGCGCGGCGAGGTGAAGTACGTGCGCACCGCGACGCCCATCGGGCGGTCCTCGCGGCGGTGCAGGCCCATCGCCAGGGACAGGCGGGTGGAGTTGCCGTCGGCGGCGACGACGAGCGGCGCGCGGAAGGTGACCTCGCGCTTCTCCTCGCCGAGCTTGGCGGTGACGCCGGTGATGCGGCCCGTGCGGTCGTCGATGACCGGACCGCTGACGTTGCACAGTTCGAAGAGCCGCGCTCCCGCCTTCTGGGCCTGGCGGGCGAGTTGCTCGTCGAAGTCGTCGCGCTTGCGGACGAGACCGTAGTTCGGGTAGGCGGCGAGATCCGGCCAGTCCAGCTGGAGTCGCGAGCCGCCGCCGATGATGCGCAGGCCCTTGTTGCGCAGCCAGCCGGCCTCTTCGGAGATGTCGATGCCCATGGCCACGAGTTGCTTGACCGCGCGCGGGGTGAGGCCGTCACCGCAGACCTTCTCCCGGGGGAACTCGGTCTTCTCCAGCAGGAGAACGTCGAGTCCGGCCTTGGCGAGGTGGTACGCGGTGGTGGAGCCGGCTGGCCCCGCGCCCACGACGATCACATCGGCGGTGTTGTCGGAGAGGGGCTCGGTCACGGCGGGATCTCCCCAAGGTTAGAAATCTGCGTGCCGACCGGCACTGGACATGGGCAGTCTATTCAGCAGAATTGATCACCCGGCTGAAGGGCTGCCCCGTGAACCGAGCTCTCCCCGCAGTACAGCTGCGAGTGCCCACCGACGAGGACGCGTTCGCCTGGCACCGGGTCTTCGACGACCCCGAGGTCATGGAGTTCCACGGCGGCAGGTCCGCCGAACTCTCGCTCTACGAGGAGCTGACCGCGCGCCAGCGCCGGCACGACGCGGAGCGGGGGTTCTGTCTGTGGTCGGTGCTGGACGACTCCGGTGACGTCGTCGGTTTCACCGGGGCCCAGCCGTGGCCGCACGAGTGGGGGCCATCGGGCGAGATCGAGATCGGCTGGCGGCTCGGCCGGGCGCACTGGGGCCGGGGATACGTCTCGGCGGCCGCCGGGGCGACCCTGGAGCGGCTGCGGGCGCTGGGGGTGCCGCACGTGGTGGCGATGGTCGACGCGCGCAACGAGCGCTCCATCGCGGTCACCCGGCGCCTCGGCATGCGGCTCGCGGAGACGTTCGTGACTCCGTCCTCGGAACGCGAGGGACACTGCTACCGACTTGATCTGTGACTCAGAGTAACGGAGTGTTACAGAAAGCCACATGACGCTTCCGGGCGGCACGCGCCCGGGTTACCCTGCCAGTACCGCTGGGGGTGACATCTGTGCGCATAACACCCAAAACACCCGAAGTGCGCGTTCCTCGTCTGGTCGGCCTCATGGCCGTGGACGCGCGCGAGACGGCCCAGGCGCGGGGTCTGTTCCTGAACGCGCCGGACCGCCCGGACTTCCACCTGACGGTCGTCGACTACGTCGTACGGCAGTACCCGCAGCCCGGCGCCGAGGTGCCGCGGGACTCCATGGTGTACGTGTGGTTCGACTTCGGTGAGGGTGAGGGCGGCGGAGGCGTGCGCGAGCCACGCATCCCCCGGCCGCCCAGAGGCGGAATGCAACGCGAACTGGGCGAGCCCGGCGACGCCTTCGAGATGATCGACCGGTGAGAGGCCGGCGCCCGCCGCCGGGGCTCAGCTCTCCTTGAAGCCCCGGTGCAGCGCGACCACACCGCCGGTCAGGTTGCGCCAGGCCACCTTCGACCAGCCCGCCTTGCGCAGCCGCTCGGCGAGCGCGGGCTGGTCGGGCCAGGCGCGGATGGATTCGGCGAGGTAGACGTACGCGTCCGGGTTCGAGGACACCGCGCGCGCGACCGGCGGCAGGGCTCGCATCAGGTACTCGGTGTAGACGGTCCGGAACGGCGCCCACGTCGGGTGCGAGAACTCGCAGATCACCACCCGCCCGCCGGGCCGGGTCACCCGGTACATCTCACGCAGCGCCGCGTCCGTGTCCTGCACGTTGCGCAGCCCGAAGGAGATCGTGACGGCGTCGAAGGTGTCGTCCTTGAACGGCAGCCTCGTCGCGTCGCCCGCCGTGAACGGCAGCCAGGTGTGCTTCTTCTTGCCGACCTGGAGCATCCCCAGCGAGAAGTCGCAGGGGACCACGTACGCGCCCGTCTGCGCGAAGGGCAGCGAGGAGGTCGCCGTACCGGCCGCCAGGTCGAGGATCTTCTGCGCGGGGCGCGCGTCGACCGCCGTCGCCACCTCCTTGCGCCAGCGCCGGTCCTGGCCGAGCGACAGCACGTCGTTCGTCAGGTCGTACCGTTCCGCCACGTCGTCGAACATCGAGGCGACTTCGTGCGGCTGCTTGTTCAGGGAAGCGCGGGTCACCCGCCCATTCTTGCAGCACGGCCTCACGGGATCAGTTGCGGGGATCAGGGCGATCTCGTGCCTGTACGAGACGTGATCAGCGACCGCGGTACACCAGCCGCCCGCCGATCACGGTCGCCACGCAGGTCCCGGCGCCGCGCCGGACCAGTTCGGCGCGGTCCGCGACATCGAACACGGCGAACCGGGCGGGACCGCCCGGCACCAGCCTGGGCAGCAGGATCAGCGGGGTCGGGGACAGCGCCACCGGGCCCGGGAGGCGGTCCGGCCGCTGTCCCACCGCGAGCCCGGCTCTGCGCACCGCGTCGACCGCAGCCCGCGTTCGCAGCTCCCCGGCCACTGCCACCGTGCCGTGCGCCAGCATCCGCTGCACCCCGCGCCGCGCGCTCGCACCGAGGCGCGCGGGGTCGCTGCGGAGGATCTCCCGCGCCCGTTCCCCGCCGATGGGCTCGGTACCGAGGGCATCGGCCTCGCGCGGGTCGGGATGGTACGTGGCCTCCAGCAGCTCCGGGCCGTACGGGTTCAGCAGCCCCGGGGTCAGGATGCCGGGCCAGCGCCGCACCCTCGCCCGCGGGTGGGCGGCGGCCAGTTGCTGGTACGGGCCGACGGCGGCGACGGACGCCCCGTCGACCACGACCGCCGTCTCGGGCGACTGTTCGGCAACGTGAAGTGTCAGCACGGAAGCTCTGGTCGGCTCTGGTCGGTTCTGGTCGGCTCTAGTTGGACGCCAGCAGCTTCAGCTCGGGGTGAGCCGTGCCGCCCTCGATCGCCGTGGACGAGATGTGCGACATCACCCGCTCGTCGACGGGGTCGTTCGCCGGGTCGTCGTGCACGACGAGGTGCTCGTAGGTCGTGGCGCGCTGCGCCGGAACGCGGCCCGCCTTGCGGATGAGGTCGATGATCTCCAGCCGGTTGGAGCGGTGCTTGGCGCCGGCCGAGGAGACCACGTTCTCCTCCAGCATGATCGAGCCCAGGTCGTCCGCGCCGTAGTGCAGGGACAGCTGGCCGACCTCCTTGCCGGTGGTCAGCCACGAGCCCTGGATGTGCTGGACGTTGTCCAGGAAGAGGCGGGCGATCGCGATCATCCGCAGGTACTCGAACAGGGTCGCCTGGGTGCGGCCCTTCAGGTGGTTGTTCTCGGGCTGGTAGGTGTACGGGATGAAGGCGCGGAAGCCGCCCGTGCGGTCCTGTACGTCCCGGATCATGCGCAGGTGCTCGATGCGCTCGGCGTTCGTCTCGCCCGTGCCCATGAGCATGGTGGACGTGGACTCCACACCCAGCCGGTGCGCGGCCTCCATGATCTCCAGCCAGCGCTCGCCGCTCTCCTTGAGGGGCGCGATGGCCTTGCGGGGGCGGGCGGGCAGCAGTTCGGCGCCGGCGCCCGCGAAGGAGTCGAGGCCCGCCTCGTGGATCCGGGTGATGGCTTCCTCGACCGACACCCCGGAGATCCGGGCCATGTGCTCGACCTCGGAGGCGCCCAGCGAGTGGATCACCAGCTGCGGGAAGGCGTCCTTGATGGCCTTGAAGTGCTTCTCGTAGTACTCGACGCCGTAGTCCGGGTGGTGGCCGCCCTGGAACATGATCTGGGTGCCGCCCAGTTCCACGGTCTCCGCGCAGCGGCGCAGGATGTCGTCGAGGTCGCGGGTCCAGCCCTTGGCGGTGTCCTTGGGGGCCGCATAGAAGGCGCAGAACTTGCATGCCGTGACACACACGTTCGTGTAGTTGATGTTGCGCTCGATGATGTACGTCGCGATGTGCTCGACGCCCGCGTACCTGCGGCGGCGTACGGCGTCGGCGGCGGCGCCCAGCGCGTGCAGCGGGGCGTCGCGGTAGAGGACGAGCGCCTCTTCCGCGGTGATCCGCCCACCGGCGGCGGCACGGTCGAGGACAGACTGGAGGTCGGCCTTCTCGGTCACCAGAGGGCCCTTTCGTCAAGGGTTGTGGACGGACTGATCCAGCCTACGCCAGGCGTTTCTGCCGTCCGCGCTCAGGCCGCGTACGCGCCGATCAGCAGCCCGGCGAGGGCTCCGACGATGAGGAAGGGCCCGAACGGGATCGCCGTCTTGCGGCCCGCTCGTCGCGCGACGACCAGGCCACCGCCGTACAACGCCCCGAACAGGAAGCCGGCGAAGGTGCCGAGCAGGACGGTCGGCCAGCCGTACCAGCCGAGGACGGCGCCCATGCCGAGGGCGAGTTTCACGTCGCCGAAGCCCATGCCGGCCGGGTTGATCAGGTACAGCACGTAGTAGCCGCCGCCGAGCGCGAGGGCGCCGTACAGCGCGGTGAGCCAGTGACCCGCGTGCTCGGGCAGCAGTGCGACGAGGCCGAGCAGGGCGAGCCCGGCGGCCGCGAGCGGCAGGGTCAGCGGGTCGGGCAGCCGCCGCACCCGCAGGTCGACCTCTGCCAGCAGCACCCACACCGGCGCGAGCAGCAGCCAGACCCCCAACTCGGGCCGGGTGCCGGTCGCGGCGGCGAGGGCGGCACAGATGAGGGCGGTGAGGGTGGCCAGGGCGGCGGACGCGTCGTCCGGCGTCCGCGCGCACTCGCCGCACCGTGCCCAGCCGAGCCACCCGCGGATCGGGTGGCCGTCCGGGCACAGCTTTCGCCACGGCTCCTCGTCCGGGGCGGCGAACCGGTAGGCGGCCCGCGGCAGCAGCGCGCCCGCGACCGCTCCCCACAGCGCCGCGACGAGGGCCAACGCGTCCATGCTCACGGGGAGATCCTAGGGAGTGCGGCCGGTCGGGGCGGCCGGTCTCAGACAGCCGGCATCGCGTAGACCTCCTGGCCGCCGGTCACCAGCAGCCGACTGCCGGACCGGGCGATCTGCCAGTAGTCGGTGGCGTCGGTGTTGTCGACCCAGGTCCAGCGGACCTTGCCGGTCCTGGCATCCAGGGAGATGATGCCGCCGCCCAGCGCGCCGGCGGCCGCGTACAGCGTCGTCCCGGCCTTCAGGAACGTCTCTCTGGGCACGCGGTTGCCCTCTTCGCAGAGCCAGATCCGCTTGGCGTCCTTGACGTCTACGGCCCAGATGCCGCGGTCGTAGTCAGTGGCGTAGAGGACGCCGTCGATGACGGTGGGGTTGTTGAAGCCGCGGCGGCCGTTCGACGAGAGCGTCCAGCGTGTCCTGCCGGTCTCGAGGTCCACGGCGGTCAGTTCCTCGCCCGGCAGGAACACCAGCCCGTTCGCGGCCGTGGGCTGCCAACTCCAGTCGTCGCCGATCTTCTTGGTCCACAGCTGCCCGCCCGTGGCGGTGTCGCGCACGGTGAGGTTGTAGTTGGAGTCGGCGTAGACGAGGTACTTGCCGGAGACGGTGCCCTCGACGTCGTAGTCCTTGGTGCCCCAGTCGCGTCGCTGCAGCCACGTGGTCCGGCCCGTGCTGTGGCTGACCGCGGCGACGGCCGTGCGGTACTTGGTGGCGCTCTTCGCCTGGCCGTAGTCGGTCAGCGTGACGTAGACGTTCTTGTCGTCGATGGCGATCGTCCGCTCGATCTTCAACTTCTTGCCGAGCCGGCTGCGCCAGGCCTCGTCGCCGGTCCGTACGTCGTAGGCGACCAGGACGCCGTCGAAGTCGCCGTCGGCCAGGAACACCTTGCCGCTGTGGAAGAGGAGCGGGGCTCCCGAGCGGCAGATGTCCTTCCTGGACCAGCGCCGCTTGCCGGTCTGCACGTCGTACGCCACCAGCGGGTCGCCGCTGACCAGGAGCAGTCCGTCGTAGGTGACGAGCGGTACGGAGGTCGCGGTGCTGTCCTCGGCGGCGCTCTTGTGCCACAGCGGCTGCGGGGCCACCCCGGGAGGCGGGGTGGTGAAGGTCTCGGCGGCCGGCTCGCCGGAACTGCCCTGGCTGCGCGGGCCGTCGGACGTGCCGGTGTCGCCGTCCTTACGGGACAGCCACCAGGCCGCGCCCCCGCCGACGACGGCGACGCCGGCCCCGCCGAGGGCGTAGGAGAGGGCGCGGCGGCGGGTGGGGGCCGGGGCGGAGGCGTCCGTGGCGCCGAGCCGGACGGTGCCGGGCTGCGGGGTGTCGTGGCCCGGGGCGGGCGTGCCGTAGACGGGCGCGGGCGTGCCGGCCGGCGGGTAGCCGTACCCGGCCGCGGGCGTACCCGCCGGCGGGTAGCCGTATCCCGTCGCCGGCGTACCCGACGACGGCACCGCGGCGGCCGGCATCGTCGGTGCCGGACCGAAAGAGGGTGTCGCGGCCGGCTGCTCCGGTGCCTCCAGGTCGAGGTCCAGGATCCCGGCCGCGTGCGTGGCGATGGTGGACGCCACCGCCGAGGGCAGCCAGTCGCTCAGCACGCCCTCGACGCCCTGCGGGGCCAGCGCCGCCACGATCTCGGCGGGGCCGGGCCGGGCGGCCGGGTCCTTGAGCAGACAGGCCCGCACCAGACCGAGCAGGGACTGCGGTACGTCCGTCAGATCCGGTTCGCCGTGGACGACCTGATAGAGCATCGCGGCGTGCGAGGCGGCGCCGTCGCCGAAGACGTTGCGGCCGGTGGCGGCGAAGGCGAGGACGGCACCGAGCGAGAAGACGTCGCCGGCCGGGCCGACGTCCTGGCCCAGGGCCTGCTCCGGGGGCAGGTAGCCGGGCGAGCCGACCACGACGCCGGTCTGGGTCATCCGGTTGCCGTCCACCGCCCGCGCGATGCCGAAGTCGATGACGCGGGGGCCGTCGGCGGCCAGGAGGACGTTCGAGGGCTTGAGGTCACGGTGGATGAGACCGGCCGCGTGGATCTCCTGGAGGGCGGCCGCGAGCCCGGCGCCCAGCGCGCGCACGGTGTGCTCGGGCAGCGCACCGTGCGCGTCCACGACGTCCGTCAGGTCCGGACCGAGCACGTACGAGGTCGCCAGCCACGGCAGCGGTGCGTCCGGGTCGGCGTCCACGACCGAGGCGGTGTAGTGGCCGGAGACCGCCTGGGCGATCTCCACCTCGTGCCGGAAGCGCCGGCGGAAGTCGGCGTCGGCGGCGAGGTCGGGGCGTACGACCTTCACGGCGACGGTGCGGCCGCCGGGCGAACGGGCCAGGTAGACCCGGCCCATGCCGCCGGCTCCGAGCCGGCGCAGCATGCGGTAACTGCCCAACTCCCGTGGGTCGTCCGGCTGCAGTGTCTCCATGGCGGGCGATCCCCGTCCTTCCCCGTTGCGATGCTTTGCACCGCCGTGCTGCGCGTTGTGACGCGTTGTCCCGACCAAGACCGGTGCAATGGCGCGCCGTTGGCGTTCGCCAACGCAGACACAGTAGTGACAGCCGGGGAGGGCGGGCCGACGGGGGCGTGCGGCCGGCCGACGCTAGCCCACCTTCGACATCCGCGACACCGGGTCGCCCTCGGCCGCGCTCTCCGCGGTGTAGCGCAGGTCGTCGCCGACCGGCGTCAACTCCACCGGGTGCGGCGCGGGATCGCAGCCGCCGTGGTTGCCCTTGGCGCCCACCGAGGTCGCCCAGATCCGGGTCTTCGTCACCAGCTTGAGGGTGAGGATGTCGGTGCAGACGCCGCCGATCTGGTCGGTCTGCTTGAGCCGCCCCAACTCCTTGCCGACGGCCGCCTGGTGGACGGTGAGCCGGAAGGTGCCCATGTCGAGCTTGCCGCCGAGTCCGGTGGCCCGACCTTCCCAGGTGCCGAGGTAGCGGGCCGGGATCGCGCCCGGCGCGGTACTCGGCTCCTGCGAGGAGCCGTTGGCGGGTGACGAGTCCGAGGGGGAGGCGGAGGAGGAGTCGGAGGCGGGCGGCGCGCCGCCCACCGTGTCGTGTCCCCCTTCGGCCCACGGCCGCAGCAGTGCCCCGAGCCCCACGGCGGTCGCGGCCAGCGCCCCCGCCACGGCCAGCGCGACGGTGCAGCTGACCCGCCGCCCGCGCCCGCTCTCCCCCGGCCCGGAGGCCGCCGCCACGCTGACGCTGACCTTCCCGGGAGCCGGCACCGCGTCCTGCGGCTGAGCCCCCGACGGCGCCCCCGACGGCACGGCCGGAGCCTGGGTCGGCACGGGGGGAGTCATCACCGGAGCCGGTCCGAACTCCCCCGCGACCAGAGCCGGCTCACGCGGGACCACACCGGATTCCCCGCCCACCGAAGGGCTGCTGAACCGCACCGGCCCCGACGGCGCCGGCTCGGTCGTCTCCAGGTTCAGCAGGTGTACGGCGCTGCGGCTGACCTGTTCCACCAGCGGGCCCGGCAGCCAGCCGCCGGCGACCAGGCGGGCGGCGCCCTCGGGGGCGAGCCGGCGGGCCAGTTCGGCCGGGGTCGGGCGGGCGGTCGGGTCCTTCGCCAGGCAGGCGGCAGCGGCCTGGCGCAACTCACCGGTCAGGTCACCGAGTTCCGGCTCCTCGTGGACGACCTTGTAGAGCAGCGCGGCCGAGGAGTCGCCGGGGAAGGGCGGCTCACCGGTCGCCGCGTACGCCAGCACCGCGCCGAGGGAGAAGACGTCCGCCGCGCCCGTGACCCCCTTGCCGAGGATCTGCTCGGGGGACATGTAGCCCGGCGAGCCGACGGAGACGCCGGTCGAGGTCAGGGACGCCGTACCGTCCGTGGCGCGCGCGATGCCGAAGTCGATCAGCAGCGGGCCGTCCAGGGTCAGCAGGACGTTGGAGGGCTTCACGTCCCGGTGGACGAGACCCAGTTCGTGCACCGCCGCCAGCGCCTCGGCGAGGCCCGCGCCCAGCGCCCGTACGGTGTGCGCGGGCAGTGCGCCGCCGTCCCGGACGGCCGCGGCGAGGGAGGGACCGGCCGCGTAGGCGGTGGCGACCCAGGGCACGGCGGCCTCCGGGTCCGCGTCGAGCACGGGCGCGGTCCAGGCGCCGCCGACCCGGCGGGCGGCCTCCACCTCGCGCCGGAAGCGGGCCCGGAACTCCTCGTCCAGCGCGAAGTGCGGATGCACGATCTTCACGGCGACCGTACGGCCGCCCGCGCTGCGGCCCAGGTAGACCCGGCCCATGCCGCCGGAGCCGAGCCGGCCGAGCAGCCGGTAGGGCCCGACGGCGGCCGGTTCGTCCGCTGCGAGCGGCTGCATGGCGTCCCCCTCTTCCCCCGGGGCGTCCCGCCTCTCCCCCGGTACGCCTCACTGCCCGCAGCCTAGGCCCTGTCGCCAAACGACAGGACCTGGTGCCGTCGCGATTACGGCTGAAGCAGGTCCACCTTCACGTTGGACGGGAAGCCGGTCGTCGGGCCCACCCGGCGGGCGAACTCGGTGACCGCGGCCAGCTGCGGCTCGCCGAAGCTGAAGTCGAGGGTGGTGAAGTACTGCTCCAGGGTCGCCTCGTCGAAGGCCTCCCAGCGCGAGGCCTGTTCGGCGACCTTGCCGACCTCCTCCAGGGAGAGGTTGCGGGAGGCGAGGAAGGCCTCGTGGACCTGGCGGGTGAGGGCCGGC
The DNA here is from genome assembly GCF_042892235.1 of Streptomyces sp. NPDC001816. NCBI lineage: Bacteria > Bacillati > Actinomycetota > Actinomycetes > Kitasatosporales > Streptomycetaceae > Streptomyces > Streptomyces sp. NPDC001816. The sequence goes on along the minus strand of NZ_JBIATY010000016.1, from coordinate 129,636 downwards.
TCGCGCTCCAGGTAGTCGCGCCGGGCCGCCCAGACCGCGAAGACGAACGGCAGGCCGGTCCACTCCTTCCACATGGCCCCGAGGTCGTGCACGTCCAGGCCGAGCTTGGGCCCGTAGTGCAGGTTGGCGCGCAGGGCCGCGTCGCCGATGAGGACGGCGGCCTCCGCTTCCTGCATCATCAGGCCGAGGTCGGGCGGGCAGGTGTAGTAGTCGGGCCGCACGCCGTACCGCTCGGTCAGCAGGAGCTGGGCGAGGCGGACCGAGGTGCGGGAGGTCGAGCCGAGGGCGACCCGGGCGCCGTCCAGCCGGTCGAGCGGGACCTGCGAGACGATCACGCAGGACATCACCGGGCCGTTGCAGCCGACGGCGATGTCCGGGAAGGCGACCAGATCGTCGGCGTTGCGCAGGAACTCGACGAGGGTGACGGGCCCGATGTCGAGGTCGCCGCGCACGAGCTGCTCGCTGAGCTTCTCCGGGGTGTCCTTGGTCAGCTCGAAGTCGAGGAGCGTGCCGGTTCTCGCGAGCCCCCAGTAGAGGGGCAGGCAGTTCAGGAACTGGATGTGGCCGACGCGCGGCCGGGTGCGAGAATTGTCCACATCGCGAGACTAGACCCCGTGCTGTACGGTGCTGGGACCGACCCCACCGTCAACCCACCCGCCCGACGGTTCAAACATTCGGGTGACGTGATCTTGACCCCTATTGCTTTCGGCTGCCCGCGTGCTAGGCTCGCCGCAAGTTGCAGTTTGGTTTCCCTTGCAGTACAGAGCCTGCGGAGCATGTGACCGCGGGCTCTCGTCGTTTTCAGACGAATGCGTTGTGCAGCACAGTTTCGCACTTGCAGGTTCTGGAGCAGGGCAACCCTTTTGAGCCCAAGGAGGGCTTATGGCTACCGGAACCGTGAAGTGGTTCAACGCCGAAAAGGGCTTTGGCTTCATCGCCCAGGAGGGCGGCGGCCCCGACGTCTTCGTTCACTACTCCGCGATCAACGCCTCCGGCTTCCGCTCCCTCGAGGAGAACCAGCAGGTGAGCTTCGACGTGACGCAGGGTCCGAAGGGTCCGCAGGCGGAGAACGTCACCCCCGTCTGATCTCTGCCTGATCGCAGAACCTGAGTGCAGTACCCAAGGAGCCCCGCGCCGCAAGGCAACGGGGCTCCTGCCTTTCCCCGTTCATTTCCGGTTCACATGTGCTGCATGATCAGTACGAACTTCGTCCCGCTGGTGAGCGCTTCGTAAGCGTGCGGCACATCACCCCGGTAGGACATGTAGTCCCCGGGCGCCAGTTCGACCGTCTCCCCGCGCGGCCCGGCCTTGACGCCTCCCTCTGTGACCACGATGTGCTCCGTGGTCCCGGGAATGTGCGGTTCGGAATCCCGTACGGTCCCGGGCTCCAGCCAGACGTAATAGATATCCCTGCGCGCGCCCGGCGGGCTCGCCGACAACAGCGTCGCCAGATAGCTGGACTGCTCGGAGTGCACGGCGGGTCCCGCGCCGGCCCGGATCACCTGGACCGCGGGCGTGGGCGGCTCAACGAGGGCACTGAAGGGCACCCCGAGGGCCACGGCCAGCGCCCAGATCGTCTCCATGCTCGGATTCCCGCTCGCCGCCTCCAGCTGGGACAGCGTGGACTTCGCGATCCCGGCGCGCTTGGCCAGCTCGGACAGGGACAGCCCGGTGCGGGTGCGCTCGCGCCTGAGGGACGCGGCGATCCACTCCATCGGGAGCCGGGCGGGCGGCCCGGACGGTGCCTCGGACATGTCGTTCGCTCCATCGGTACGATCGTTCGCCTTGACGGACAGGGCGTTCGCTGTTCATTGTAGAAAACATGCGTTCGCTTCTCCGAACACGCTCACTCCGCCCAAGCTCACTCCGCCGAACACGTCCCGGCGCACCGGAGACCGGCTCGCTGGTCCGGGACAGCTCCCTGGTCTGGCTGGCCGGCGGCATCGTCGGCGTCTCCTTCGGCGCGGTCTCCGTCGCGGGCGGGCTGCCGGTGTGGGTCCCGGTGCTGATGTCTCTGGTGGTGTACGCGGGATCGGCCCAGTTCAGCGCCGTCGGGGTGCTCCTCGCCGGGGGCGGCCCGCTGGCCGCCGCGGCCACCGGTCTGCTGCTCAACACGCGTACGGCCGCATTCAGCCTGGCGGTGGCCGAGACCCTTGGTACCGGTCGCGCGACCCGTTTCCTCGGCGCGCATCTCGTCACCGACGAGACGGTCGCCTTCGCCCTCGCCCAGCCCGACCCGCGGCGGCGGCGCCGGGCGTTCTGGATCTCCGGGCTCGGCCTGTTCGCCGCGTGGAACACCGGCGTGCTGGCGGGGGCCCTCGCCGGCCGCGCCCTGGGCGACACCGCCCGCTTCGGCCTCGACGCGGCCTTCCCCGCCGTCCTGGTGGCCCTGGTCCTGCCGACCCTGCGCGCCGACGCGGCGGTACGGCGCTGCGCCCTGCCCGGCGCCGCCCTGGCCCTGGCCGCGACGCCCGCGGTACCGGCAGGGGTGCCGGTGCTGCTCGCACTGGCCGGGCTGTTCCTGCACCGCCGCCCCGCCGGGGCCGCCGTATGAACGCCACGGTCGCCCTGATCCTGGCCCTGGCCGTCGGCACGTACGCCTTCCGCCTGGTGGGCCCGCTGCTGCACGGCCGGGTGACGGTCCCGGCCCGGGTACAGGAGCTGGCGTCGGCGGGCGCGATCGTCCTGCTCGTCGCCCTGCTGGCCACGGGCGCCCTGACCGAGAGCGGCGGCTTCGCGGGCTGGGCCCGCCCGGCCGGGGTGCTGGTCGGAGGCGTCCTGGCCTGGCGCAGGGCGCCGTTCGCGGTGGTGGTCCTGGGCGCGGCGGCGACGGCGGCGCTGCTGCGGCTGGCGGGGGTGGCGTAGGCCGGGGCTGCAGCAAGCCCCGACTGTCAGTGCCCCTGGCTACGGTCCCTCCCCATGACCGACTCCCACGACTTCCTCGCCGCCACCCGCACGTTCTACGACACCGTCGCCGAGGACTACGCCGAGCAGTTCCGGGACGCGTACGCGGGCAGGCCCCTCGACCGGGCTCTGCTCGCCGCGTACGCCGAACTCGTCGGCTCCGGCGGGCCGGTGGCGGACCTCGGCTGCGGCCCCGGGCTGGTCACCGCGCACCTCGCCGCCCTCGGCCTGGACGTCTTCGGGCTCGACCTGTCCGAGTCCATGCTCGCGATCGCCCGCCGCGAGAACCCCGGGCTGCGCTTCGAGCAGGGCTCCATGCTGGACCTCCCCCTCGCCGACGGCACGCTGGCCGGTGTCGTCGCCTGGTACTCGACGATCCACACGCCGGTGGACGAACTCCCCGCCCTGTTCGCCGAGCTCCACCGCGTCCTGTCTCCCGGCGGCCACCTGCTGCTCGCCTTCCAGGCCGGGGAGCACACCCGCCGCCACGACCGCCCCTGGGGCCATCCGGTGGCGCTGGACTTCCACCGGCGCCGCCCCGAGCACCTGGCGGAACTGCTCACGGACGCCGGTTTCGCGCTCGGCTCCCGCACGGTCCGCGAAGCCGACACCGCCCTCGGCGAACCGGTCCCCCAGGCCTTCCTGTTCGCCCGGAAGCCGGCCTAGACAGGTCCTGGGCGCGGTTGAAACCAGGAGTACCGGGAGCCCGCCCCGTGCCGGGAACCGCCGGGGACGGCATGGGGATCGCTCGCCCCGAGCATCGGTTGCGGCGTCGGGGAGAGGCCCGGCGACCGGATCACGATCCGTCTCTTCCTGGGGGATAAACCAATGCGCTCCATCGCACTGCGTACGAAGACGGTTCTGACCGCGCTCACCGGGGCCGGCGTCCTGGCACTCGGCACCACTGCGGCCGTTTCGGCGCCGGGTGTGCAGGACGCGCTGGTGCATATCGCCTCCGGTCCGACCGGCCACCAGGCGCAGTCCGGACCGACCCTGGCGGACGAGCGCCCGCCCGGCCTCGTCCAGCACTGACCGCCTTCGCGAACCGCGCAGCATCGACGGCACCGGCCGGGCTCACGCCCCGTCGGTGCCGTTCTTCATGCGAGCCGCCCCGGTGAGTTCCGCCGTCCACAGGGCGGTTGACTAGAGACGCCGCCCCGCCTCTGTCACTCGCATCGCGTCGTACAGCCCCTCCGCCGCGACCCGATGCCGACGCGCCGTCGGTTCGTCGCCCAGCGCCTGCGCCGCCTCCGCCATGCCGTGCAGGGCGCGGGCGGTTTCGAACCGATAGCCCAGGCGAGAGGCCAAATCGTGGGCATGACGATGCAGTTCCATCGCCTGCTCGGGTGCGTCGCTGCGCAGATGGACCAGGCCCACCACGTTCGCCACGGTCGCCTGGCGCAGGGCCGTACCCTCGGCGGAGACCAGGTCCAAGGCGCGCTCCGCGTGTTCGGCGGCCGAGCGCATGTCGCCGAGGCGCTGACAGACCCGCGCCCACTGGGCGAGGACGACGGCTACGTTCGCGGGTTTCCGGGACTCGTCGCACAGTTCGAGAGCTTGGGCGAGGCACGCCCTCGCCCGCTCGTCCTCGCCAGTGCCCAGATGGGCCAGCGCCAGCCAGGTCAGTGAGGAGATCTCGTTGCTGCGCTCGCCCAGGCGCCGGTTCAGCTCGGTGGCCTGGGCCGCGCACCGGGCCGCCTCGGCATACCGGCCCGTCCAGGTCTCCACCGTGCTGAGGTTGGCCAGCGCCACGGCCTCGGCCCGAGGCGAGCCCAACTCCCGGTGCAGAGCAATGCCTTGGTTCAGGTACATGCGTGCATCGTCGAAGTTTCCTATCGCACCGTGCAGCATGCCAAGCACGTCGATGCACATCGCCTCGCCCCGGCGATCGTCGATGACGGCCAACTCCAGGGCCTCCTGGGCGGTGGTGATCCCATCCTGAAAGTCGCCGAACCACCAGTGAGCCACGGCCAGGTTGCCCAGGCAGACGCCGAGCAGCGTCGGATCGCCGAGCTGTCGGCAGGCATCGACGCCGATGCGACCGACCACCCGGTACTCCTCGTAGTGGCCCCGCAGGTCCAGATAGAAGAGCACGTTGCGGGCGAGCAGCGCGGCGGAGCGGTACAGGCCCTGGGCGCCGGCCTGCGCGACGACCGCGAGCAACGCCTCGTGTTCCCTGTCGAACCAGCGCAGCGCCCGCTCGTCCCCGTCCAGCCGGGGCAGTTCGGACAGGTCCCGCTCGGGCGGCTCGCCGAAGCGCTCGCGGCCGGGAAAGAGCACCTCGCAGGCCCGGTCCGTGGCCAGCATGTAGTACGCCACCAGCCGCTCGACCGCGCTCTCCTCGTCGTCCTCCGCCTCCCGCACACTCATCGCATACGTTCGCACCAGATCATGGAAGCCGTACAGCCCCGCCTCGTGCTGTTCCAGCAGATGCGCGTCGAGCAGGTGCTCCAGGACGTCCTCGGCGTCGTGGACGTCGGTGCCGAGCAGCGCCGCGGCCGAGTGGACGTCGATCGCGCTGCCGGGGTGCAGGCCGAGCAGCCGGAACGCGACGCGCCGGTCCTCCTCCATCGCCTGGTACGACAGCCGGAGCGTGGCCTCGACGCTGCGTTCCCCGGCGCTCATCTCGCGCAGCCGCCGGGTCTCGTCGGCGAGCCGGTCGACCAGGTACTGGACGGTCCAGCGGGGGCGGTTGCGCAGCCGGGCGGTGGTGATGCGCAGGGCGAGGGGCAGGCCGCAGCACAGCCGGGCGAGCTGGTCGACGGCCTGGGGTTCGGCGGCGGTGCGGTCGGCGCCGAGCATCCGGGTGAGCAGGGTGGTGCTGTCGTCGGCCGAGAGCAGGCCGAGCGGGAGCCACTCGGCGCCGTCGAGTTCGAGCATGCGCACCCGGCCGGTGAGGATGGCCAGGCAGTCCTCGGAGGTGGGCAGCAGCGGCCGTACCTGGGCGGCGTCGGCGGCGTTGTCGAGGAGGAGCAGCAGCTTCCGCTGGGCGGAAACGGTTCTCCACAAGGTGGTGCGCCGCTCCAGGTCGTCCGGTATCCGGTCGTCCGGGATGCCGACGGTGCGCAGCAGGGAGTGCAGGACCGCGCCCGGCTCCTGCGCCTTCTCACCGGGGCTGAATCCGCGCAGGTCGACGAAGAGCTGCCCGTCGGGGTAGTCCGGCGCGAGCAGGTGGGCGGCGTGCACGGCCAGGGTGGTCTTGCCGCTGCCGCCCATGCCGTCCACGCCGACGATCCGGGCGCACCCGCCGGCCGGGGCCCGGCCCACTTCCAGCAGCCGGGCCAGCTCCTCGTCGCGGCCGGTGAAGTCCGGCAGGTCGTAGGGCAGGGTGCAGGGCGCGGGCTCGGATCCGGACGGACGGTCGAGGGGGGCCGGTACGAGGTGGGCCGCGCGGTCGGCCACGGACTGCGGCACCCGGGGCGCCACCTCTGGGCTGTCGCGCAGAATGGCTTCGTACAGCCTTGTCAGTTCGGCGCCCGGGTCGATGCCCAGCTCCTCGACGAGCAGTTCGCGCACCCGGCCGAACTCCTCCAGCGCCTCGGCCTGCCGGCCGCCCCGGTACAGGGCGAGCATCAGCTGGCCGCGCAGGGTCTCCCGCAGCGGGTGTGCGGTCACCAACTCGCGTAGAGGGCCGATGAGTTCGGCAGACTGGCCGAGTTCCAGCTGTAGTTCGAAGTACTGCTCGGCGACGGCCATGTGCCGTTCCTCGAGCGCGGCGGAGGCCGCGGAGATCACCGAACCGCCCGTTCCGGCCATGACCGGGCCCCGCCACAGGTCCAGACAGGCCCGCAGATGCCCGACGGCCTCGGCGGGCTGCCCGGCGGCCACCGCCTGCCGGGCCTCGGCCGAGCGGCGGCCGAACTCGTGCAGGTCGAGCTGCTCCTCGCCGAGGACGGCCCGGTATCCGGCGCCGTCGGTGACGATCAGCCCGGCGCCGCCAGGGATCCGGGTGCGCAGCGCCGCGACGGCCTTGCGGATCTGGTGGCCGGCGGTCTGCGGCGGCTCGTCGTCCCAGGCTGCGGCGACCAGCCGGGGCACCGGCACCATGCGCCCCGGCTCCAGTAAGAGCGTGACCAGAACGCGTTCCTGGGTCGGGCTGCCGAGTCTCAGCCGGCGGTCGCCGTGCCAGCCCTCCAACGGGCCGAGGATGTTGAAGCGCACGACAGGCCGAGCGGATACCGCCGACTCCACGAACCCGTCCCCCCCGCCCCATCGCGTTGCCCGGCCCGAGATGTTCGGGACAATCCTAGTTTGCACCCGAACAGGCAACGCTGGAAGGCGACTTCACGTTAGCGTGCGACGCGTCTCGGCCGAGCCAAAGCTAACCCTTTATGCAAGTTGAAGAAGAGAGGATCGCACATCACCGGCCAAAGCCGGGTCATGGCAGAGAATCGCCCTCTCCACCTGACGCAGGGCCGGGGAGGGCTGGATGCCGAGTTCGTCGTCGAGATGGCGGCGCATCCGGCGGAAGACGTCGAGGGCGTCGGCCTGCCGCCCCGAGCCGTACAGGGCGATCATCAGCTGCTCGCAGAAGCGCTCCCGCAAAGGATGGTTGGTGTGCGCCTCGGTCAGCTCCGCGAGCACGGCGGCATGCCGGCCCAGCCGCAGCTCGGCGTCGAAGCGCAGCTCCATGGCCCGCATCCGGTACTCCTCGTAGCGGGCACCGGCCAGCTGGCACAGCGTCCCGCCGGCGAACCCGCCGAAGACGGGGCCGCGCCACTGCGCAAGGGCGCCGCCGAGCAGCCGCGCGGTGCGCTCCGCGTCCTGCGGGGACGCCGACTCGGCCTGCCGTACCGTGCGCACGAACTCCGCGGCGTCCAGCTCGCCCTCGGTCACCAGGAGCCGGTAGCCGGAGGGGTGGATGGTCACCCGGGATCCGGACCGGCCGGGCTCCAGGCTGCGCAGTCTGCGGCGCAGCCGGCTGACATGGGCCTGGAGGGCGTTGGCCTGGTTGTCGGGGACGGCGTCCCCCCACAGCTCCTCGACCAGGCTCTCCCCGGACACCGACTGACCCTCGCTGATCAGCAGGGTCTGCACCAGGGTGCGCTGCAGGTCGCCGGAGATCTCCGCCGGGCCGGACACGGTACGGATCTGCAGTGCCCCAAGGATCGAGAACTTCAGCATCCTGACTCCGCCTCCCGTTGATGTCGCTGGCGTCGTCGTCCTTCTTCCGGCGACGTATCGACAGTGCGGTCGGCCCGTACCGGATCGTTCCCGATCCGTTCCCGGTCGCCGGTCAGCCGCCGTCGCCGACGACCAGGGCGGTGAGGGAGGCGACCCGGCGGGCGGCCAGCTCGGGCGATTCGGCGTGCACGACGAGGTGTCCGGGGCGCAGCGCCTCGGGCGGCGAGACGTGCCGGACGTGCGGCAGTATCCCGACCTCGGTGGTCTGCAGCCGCCACGGCGGGCTCAGCAGGGCCGCGGCCGCGAACCGGGTCGGCCGCACCGCGTCGACCAGCTGACCGGCCAGCACCTCGATGGCGCCGGCCGCCAGGTCGAACCCGCCGGCCACCTTGACCAGTTCGGGCACCGGGTCGTCCCCGAGTCCCGCCCGGCAGCCGGTGATCACCGGCCCGCGCGGGGTGAGGGCGACGCTGATGTGGGCCGGCCCGTACTGGTACCCGGTCAGGTCCAGCAGGGCGGTCACCACCGCGCGCACCTCGGCTGCGGTGTCGTCGGTGAGCGGGGCGGGGTGGAGCAGGCCGTAGGGGGTGCGGGCGGTGATCCCGACGGCCTGGTGCATGCCGTGCACGCTCAGCGTCTCCACGGTCAGCCGCAGATCGCCGGGCGCGACCTCGGTGCCGCCCGGGGAAAGCCGGTTGTCGCGGACCAGGCGCTGTACGGCCGCCGGGTCCGAGAGCACCCTGAGGGCGCGGGCCGGGTTGACGCACAGCCCGGCCTCGGCGGCCTCCGCGAGCGGTGCGCGCAGGGCCGCCTCGTCCGTTGCGTCGACCCGGATGGAGCGCACTTGGACACCCGCGTGCGTGGCCTCGCGGACGAGGCGCTGGTCAGGGTTCAGCAGGAAGATCCGGCGGACGTCGTTGTCTTCTTTCATGCCTCTGCTCGTGGTGACGGAGTCGGCGAGGGTGGAAAGGCAGGCTACGAACGGGCGTTACCGATCCGATCCCGGCCCGTTCCCGAGGTGGTGCGTGGGCCCAAGACGCTCACTTCTTCTGTGTAATTGACCAGTTGACGACACACCAGGGAAACGCGTGCATCCCTCCTACGCTACCCGCTCCTCGGCACCTGCCGGGGGCGGATTCACGGCAAAGGCAGAACAGCCGGTTTACCGCGCTGTCCGGCCGTTTCAGGCACAGCCGGTGCGCCGCAGCGCTCGACGACCGTGTCCGCGAAGGCCCTTGCGGGCGGGCTGAGCGCGTCCCAGCGGCGGACCGCCCAGCCGACCGGCAGCGGCCGCAGACCCGGCAGCGGCACGAGCCGGAGCGCGCCCTCGCCGGGCACCGGCAGCCCCGGTACGGCCGGGACGACAGCCCGTCCCACCCCCAGCTCGGCCAGCAGCAGCGCGGTGTCCCAGTCGGCGACGCTGGTGTCGTGGCCGAGCCGGACGCCCCACTGGGCGCAGGCGTCCTCCAGATGGGCGGCGGAGGCGGAATTCGGCGGCAGCCGGATGAGCCGTACGTCGGCCAGATCGGCCGGATCCAGGCGGGTGCGCGTGGCCAGCGGGTCGTCGGCGGGGACGGCGAGCACCCAGGGCAGCTCCACCACGGCGCGCTGCTCGATGCCGCGCACCGGGGGGCCGAGGGTGATCCAGGCCAGGTCCAGGGTGCCGTCGGTGAGCGCGTCGAAGCTGCCGCGGCCGGAACTGACCGTTCGGAACTCCAGGTTGACCTGTGGATGGCGGCGCCGGAAGGTGACGACGGCGTCGGACATGAAGTGCCGGACGGTGGTGGCGCCGGTGGCCACACGGACGTGTCCGCTGTGCCCGTCGAGCAGGTCGCGCAGCTGCCGTACCGCCAGGTCGAGGCCCGAGATCCCTTCGGCCGCCGCCGCTTCGAGGATCCGGCCGGCCCGGGTGGGCACGACCCCGCGCGGCTGCCGCTCCAGGAGGGCCACTTGGGTCTCCCGCTCCAGCCGCTTGACGTGCTGGCTGACGGCGGACTGGGTGCAGCCCAGCTCCCGTGCGACGGCGCTGAGGCTCCCGGCCCGGCACACCGCCACGAACACACGAAGGTCGTCGAGGGTCACAACACCCAAGCTAACACTGGGGTTTACGGAGAAAACCTTAGGATTGACTGGCTCCGGCGGCCGTACGAGGATCGATGCCGGGCCGCGACCGACCCAGGCGGCAACCCGCTCCACGCTCCTCGCCGAGTCCGGACCGAGGCGGGGCCGGCGGGAGCGGGTGCCGACCGTTTCAGCGGGTGTAGAGGCTGTCCACCTCGGCCGCGAAGTCCTGCATGATCTGCTGCCGACGCAGCTTCATCGAGGGGGTCAGATGGCCCGCCGCCTCGGTGAAGTCCACGGGCAGCACGGTGAACCTGCGGATCGACTCGGGCCGGGACACCAGCTTGTTGGCCTCGTCCAGCGCCCGCTGCAGGACGACCTCCAGCTCCGGGTCGCCGACCAGGAGTTCCGGCGGCACCGGGTGCTTGCCGTTCATCTGGCGCCAGTGCGTGATGCCGTCGGGGTCCAGGGTGATGAGGGCGGCGACGTAGGGGCGGGCGTCGCCGACGAGCATGCACTGGGAGATCAGCGGGTGCTGGCGCAGCCAGTTCTCCAGCGGCGCCGGTGCCACCGACTTGCCACCGGCCGTGATCAGCAGCTCCTTCTTGCGGCCGGTGATGGTCAGATAGCCCTCGTCGTCCAGCTCGCCGAGGTCGCCGGTGGGCAGCCAGCCGTCCCGGGTCGCGGGGACGACTCCGCCCGCCTGTGGGTCCCAGTAGCCGCGCAGGACGTGGTCGCCCGCGATCAGGATCTCGCCGTCCGCCGCGATCCGCACCCGAGTGCCGGGCAGCGGCCAGCCGACCGTGCCCAGGCGGGGCTTGAGCGGTGGGGTCACCGTCGAGGCGCCGGTGGTCTCGGTGAGGCCGTAGCCCTCGAAGATCTCGATGCCGGCCCCGGCGTAGAAGGCGGCCAGGCGGCGGCCGAGCGGTGAGCCGCCGCAGATGGCGTACCTGACCTTGCCGCCCATGGCGTTGCGGATGCGCCGGTAGACGAGCGGGTCGTAGAAGGAACGGGCCGTCTTCAGGGTCCGGCCCGGGCCGCCGCCGGTGCCGGTCTGGCGGGCCTCCAGCGCCTCCCCATAGCGCACGGCCACTGCGGACGCGCGGTCGAAGGTGGTCACCCGGCCGCCCGTCTCCGCCTTGGCCCGCGCGGAGTTGTAGATCTTCTCCAGCATGTACGGGATGGTCAGCAGACAGGTCGGCCGGAAGGCGGCCAGGTCCGGCAGCAGGTCCTCGGCCTTCAGGCTGGGCGCGTGCCCGAGCCGTACCCGGGCCCGGACGCAGGCGATCGCCACCATCCGCCCGAAGACGTGGGACATCGGCAGGAACAGCAGCACCGACACCTCCTCACCCGACTTCGCCTTGAAGATCGGGTAGAGGAGTTCGATGGCGTTGTCGACCTCGGCGAAGAAGTTGCCGTGCGAGAGGGCGCAGCCCTTGGGCCGGCCGGTGGTGCCGGACGTGTAGATGAGCGTGGCGAGCGTGTCGGGCCCCAGCATCCCTCTGCGGACGCCCACTTCGCCGTCCGGCACCTGGTCGCCCAGCTCCGCCAGCCGCTCCACGTGCCCCTTCTCGATCACCCACAGGTGCCGCAGGTCCGGTATGCGCTCCAGTTCGGGGGCGATGGCCGCGGCCTGGCCTGCGCTCTCCGTGACCAGGGCCTTCGCGCCGGAGTCGTGCAGGATCCAGCGGGTCTGGAAGACGGAGGAGGTGGGGTAGACGGGGACGGTGACCAGGCCGGCCGACCAGGCGGCGAAGTCGAGCAGCGTCCACTCGTACGTGGTGCGGGCCATGACGGCGATCCGGTCGCCCGGCACCAGCCCCTCCGCGATCAGCCCCTTCGCCACCGCGAGCACCTGCCCGGCGAACTCCGCCGCGGTCACGTCCGTCCAGCCGCCGTCGGCGAGCCTACGGCTGAGCACGATCGCGCCGGGGGCCGCCTCGGCGTTGTCGAACGGCAGGTCCGCGAGCGAGCCGTGCTTCACCGGCGACGCGAAAGGAGGGACATACGCCTCCCGTACAGCACCGTCCAGCCGCCGGGTCTCGGGCTCCACGAGGACCGGGAGGCCGTCGTAGTCGGTGGCGTGGACTACGTGATCAGTGGACACGGGCGGCTCCTGGGGCGTGCAGCGGCGAACTGCTTGCTGCATGACGTACGTACCTCTTGCGGCGAGGCGTTCACCGGCGGCCCATAAACAGGGGTTACCGCCAGTTAGGCAGGTGATCGTACGAGGCCCCTGTGGGGGACTCGTGCGGGTTCGGGGGTGGTCCGGAGCCGGGGGTGTGCAGCGTCGGGGGTTACGTGAGGAGGCGTCAACTTCCCTGCCCGCCCGCTACCACCCGGGACACGTCTCGACCTCCCCCCTCACCCATGACATAGACTTACCACCGGTAACCTTACTCCAGAGTAAGGACTTCGGACCGAGTCGCGCGGAGTTGGACATGGCCGACCGCCGCCTGAGCTTCACTTTGCCCGCCGCACCCGCACTGCCTCCGCTGCTGGCCCGGGGCGCCCTGCGCTCCCCCTTCAAGCGCCCGTCCCCGGAAGCGGACTTCCCGCGCACCCGCCTGGTGCTGCCCGGCCTGCGCGTCGACCTGGCCCGGCTGGCCGCCTACGAGCGGGTGTGCGGTTTCGCGACCGGCTCGGCCGACGGCACGGACGCGCTGCCCGTCACCTATCCGCACGTCCTGGGCTTCCCGCTGGCCATGCGCCTGATGAGCGGCCGGGACTTCCCGCTGCCGCTGCTCGGCCTGGTCCACACCTCGATCGAGATCGTCCGCCGCACCGCCCTGCCGGCCACCCGCGAGTACGAACTCGCCGTCCACATCGAGGGGTTGACCCCGCACCGGCGCGGCACGCAGGCCACGGTGGTCACCGAGCTGGCGGCCGGCGGGGACGCCGTGTGGGAGTCGCGGAGCACCTACCTCGCCCGGCACCGGACGCCCGGCCGGCCCGACGGATCCCGGGACGAGCACCCGGCCCCGCTGCCCGTCCTGGCCGAATGGCGGCTCGCCGGGGACGTCGGCCGCCGCTACGGCGCCGCCTCAGGTGACCGCAACCCCATCCACCTGCACCCCCTCACCGCCCGCGTCTTCGGCTTCCCCCGGGCCATCGCGCACGGCATGTGGACGGTCGCCCGCAGCCTGGCCGCCCACGGCACGAGCGGCTCCACCGCGGTCCGGGCCGAGTTCCGGGCGCCGGTACTGCTGCCGGGGACGGTGAGGTACGGCGCGGACGGCGAGGGCCGTTTCGAGCTGCGGAGTGCGGGGGGCCGACTGCATCTGACCGGGGAGGTGAGCTAGGCGCGGTACGGGTGTATCGCCGTTGCCGGGTGCGGGTGGTGCGTGGCTGATCGCGCCCACGCGGCGGAGCCGCACATCGGTACAGCCCCGCGCCCCTCAGGTAGGCAAGCTGCAGCTTGCCTACCTGAGGGGCGCGGGGAACTGCGCGAACAACCCCCATGCACCCGCACCCGGCAACGGCGATACACCTGTACGGCGCCTAGCCCTGCGGCGGAACCCAGGGACGCCCCCGCATCAGGTTGCCCAAGCCCGCCCAGGCGAAGTTCATCAGGGTGGACGCGGCCTGCCTGGCGGTGACGCCGTCCGTGGCGTTCGCCCAGGCCGCGAGGGACTCGGCGGCGCCGACCAGGGCCTCGGCCAGGCCCGCGACCTCGCGCTCGGGGAGGTCGGGGTCCTGGTGGGCCGCACGGGCCGCCTCCGCGATCAGCTGGGTCACGAACGCGACGATCTCCTCGCGCATCGCGCTGACCTCGGCGGCGAAGCTCTCGCCGTGGGTGCGGGCCTGGAGGTGCAGCACGGACCAGCCGTCGGGGTGCTCGGCGGTGTGCGCGAAGAACGCCTGGAGTCCGTCCCACAGCTGGCGGTCGGCGGGCAGCCCCGCACGGACCCCGGCGCGGACGGCCTGGGTGAGGGCACCGGCCTCGCGGCGGATGCAGGCGGTGAAGAGGTCTTCCTTCGAGTTCAGGTACAGGTAGACCAGCGGCTTGGACACGCCGGCAAGCTCGGCTATCTCGTCCATCGAGGCGGCCATGTAGCCGCGTTGGCCGAAGATCCGCACGGCGGCATCGAGCATCTGCTGCTCCCGAACCGCCCTCGGCATCCGTTTGGTCTTCACGGCACCCATAGGGCAAGCCTAAGACTTGATCCGCGCTTCACCAGAAGGTGAGCTGGGGACTGCACGCGGGGCGGTACCCGGGCTTTCCGGTGTGGTCACGCACGGGGCGTGTCTCATCCGGGGTTGCTCGGAGTCGCTTCCCGACGGTTCGGTGAGCAGAGGTCCCGCGCTGACGCGGAACTGCCACGCGACCGGCACCCCGAGGGGCGCTCTGGCACGGTGTGGTTGACTCACGCAGGGCTTCTTCCAGCCCTTCAGAGAAGATGATCTGTGCGTGCCGCGACCGGGCGCTGTCCAGCCGGGCAGTGCTGGGATCGTCCGGGCCGGTCAGATCCACGAAGGCGGCCAGCGCCGCGGACACGAGATCACGCTTGCCAATCAGGCCGCACGCGATGCACTTGTGTTCCCGGTCCCGCAGGGACTTGGTGACGCGTTCACCACAGAGACAGTGCTGGGACAGGGCTGTTGACCAGGTGGAGGCCCGCACGAGCCTTCCACCGGCGGCCTTGCATTCGATCTCCAGGGCAGAGATCAGCATGCCGGGCGTGGTCTGAGAGAGGCGCTTGCCCCATAGCCGGTACCAGGTGCGGATGTCGCAGTCCTCCACCGTGAGGTGGGGGCCGTGGACGGCGATGATGTCGCGGGCTACGGCGCGGGCGCGGTGACGCCGGTACTCGGCAGCGGTGGCTGCGGCTTCGGTCTGGCGGGCGCGCAGCTCCTGGTAGCCGTTGGACAGCCGGTCGCGGCGGAATGCCTGCTTCGGCACCCCGTTAGACCGGGCGTCGCGGGCACCACCCGGCACTGTCACCGTCTTGGGCTTGAGGCCCTTGGCGGCCCGGCGCTCGGCGCGTTTGACCTGCCGCTTGGAAAGGCCGTACTGGGCGGCGTTGGTGGCCCGGCGGGAGCGCTCCAGCGCCCGCGCACGACCCCGCCGCTTATTCGCCTCCTTCTCCAGCCGCACCCGTTCCTCCTCGGTCAACACGATTTCGGAGGACTTCGGACACCCGTCGGCGGGGTCCAGGGAGGCAGGGAAGGACACAATCGACAGGTTGGATACGTTGCCATCCACGCCGCCGATCCGGTCCAGCTCGGCGGCCGTCCGGCGCATCTCCCGCACGGTCGGGGAGACGTATCCGGGGCCCAGGATCATCAGGTGCGCCTCGTACGACCAGCCGCCCGGCGCGGATGCCTTCCGGCGGCGTACAAGGTCCACCTTGTGCCAGCGTCCCGGATCGCTGAGGAAGTACTCCACGCGTGCGTACTGCTTCGGCCCCTGGGGGACGCGGACGGGGAGTACCAGGTCACCCCGACTGGAGTTGGAGCCTCCGGCAAAGACGACGGCGAGCGGACCCGTGTGGTCCCACCAGGTGGCCTTACGCGTGACCGGCTTGGCCGAGACGGTGAACTTGCCCGTGGGCACCCGGCCGGTCGGTGCGGTCGGCTTGGGCATCCGGTGCGGCTGCATCAACTCGTACCGGCCGCCGGAGGCGTAGGCCAAGGCGTGGCCCTGGAGGGTACCGACGAGACGGAAGGTCTCCCACTTGTTCGCGGTGGTGTGGGAGCGGGCGCGCCCGGGGATGCGGGTGAAGTCGTGCCATCGGCCCACTTTCGGGCGCCCGAGCCGACGCCCCGAGTTGTCTGCGAACAGGTGGCGGGAGACACCGTTCCACACCTCGTCAGCCATGTGCATGACCAGGGCCTTGGTGGCGTGGTGCTTGAGGTGGCCTGCGTCCTCCAAGTGCCGGTAGGCGCAGCGCTCCAGTGCCTCCCGGGACAGGCCGAGGCGCTGTCTTACGGCCTTGGCGCCGTCGTGGTCTCGTTCGTGTTTGGCGGCCCAGTAGGCATCGACCTTGGCGCGGGCGTCGCGTTGGACGGCCCGCTTGATCGACCACATCGACCCGAACAGCTTCTCCAGCCGGTCCAGGTCGGCGGGGTCAGTGACGGCCAGCGGCAGCACCATCACCGACACGGTCTCGTCGTCGGGCTTGGTCCACTTCGGAGCCCTGTTCTTCCCCCGAAACCGCCGCGTCTGGTCAGCCTGCATGACTGACACCCCCTCCAGACGCAACAGCCAGACTGCGCGGCGCCACGCTCCCGATCGCGGCGCCGTCACCCGATCAACGACACCACGATGAAAGGGTCACGCATTCGAGCCCCGCATCGCCGTACGGACACTCATCGCGACCTCGGCAGCAACGACATCCTCTGCCGGGGAAAGGACCAGCCAAGAGGACTCGCCTGATGGGACATATGACCCGCGTCGGCCCAAGCTCTGAGCCGCCAGCCTGAACGCCCGTACCCTCAAGCGCTGGACCGGCCTGACCTTCTGTCTCAGGGGCGGCAAGCCTGGAACTCTCCGGGCGGCAGCGTGATCAAATAGGGGATGACATCGTTCTGGACCGGCAAACGGGTACGCCTGCGCGGTATCGAGCCCGACGACTGGGCGGCGTTCATGCGCTTCACCGCAGACGAGGAGCGGTTGGGAGACCTACTGCAGCCGCCTCGTTCTGCCGAGGGCTACCGCGTCTGGGCGAGAGAGCAAGCCGGTGCCCAGCCCGGCGGTGACTGCTTCCAGTTGGCAGTCGAGGCCGTCGACACGGGAGAAATAGTCGGCACTGTCGGCTCGCATCTCGCTGATCCTCGTGCCGGCTGGTTCGAGTACGGCGTCACCATCGGTGCTGACCACTGGCGCAAGGGCTACGCGGTAGAAGCCGTCGTGCTGTTGCTGCGCTTCATGTTCGCCGAGCGGCGCTATCACAGGTGCCAGGCGCGGATCTTCGCCCACAACGAGGCATCGCTGTCACTCCACCGTCGGCTCGGATTCACCGAGGAGGGCCGCCTCCGCGATCACGTGTTCTTCGCCGGCCGACACCATGATCTCGTCATGATGGGCATGCTCGCTGACGAGTTCACCCAACTGCACTCGATGAGCAGACTGTGAACTGGTCTGAAGGCGGCCCTCGTCTGAGGTGGGCACGAAACCACCGAACCGGATGGACGAGAAGCCTCAGTTGGGCGCGGCTGCCCCGCCCTGCGTCCGTGCGGAGTCGTCCGACACGTCCTCCTGGCTGCGGTTGGCGTCCAGGTTGGCCTTCATCCGGTCGACCCGGTTCACGATCTGCACGGAGGCCCGGTCCCGCTCCTTGCGCAGCACCACGAAGCTGATCGGCGCCGAGAGCACCAGCGCGAGCAGCATGACCCACAGGAAGTTGGAGTCGCCGAAGCCGCGCGGGAAGATCCCGGAGTAGACGGCTCCCCAGACGACCACGAAGCAGCCGGCGAAGATGCCGAGGCGCATCAGCGTGTAGCGGAGCATCTCAATCCACTCTTCCGATTCCAAACAGGGGCACCGTCCAGTGAAGCACGGTGCGGACCCGATCTTGCAGCGGGGTCAGGGCAGCGGCAGCAGCATGAAGATGTCGTCCCGGTCGTCGTCGGGCGCGACCCGGATCGCGCCGGGTATCCGGCCGACCTCCTTGTAGCCGCAGGAGCCGTAGAACCGCTCCAGGCCGAGGCCGCCCCGGCAGGTGAGCCGGATGGCCTCGATGCCGTCGAGGCCGCGGGCGGCGTCGGCGGCGGCCTCCAGGAGGTCGCGGCCGTAGCCCTTGCCCTGGTGCCTGGGGTGGACCATCACCGTGTACAGCCACACCCAGTGCCGCATCAGCCGGTGCGTGTTGTACGTGAGGAACGCGGTCGCCACGACCGCGCCCGTCCCGTCCCGGCCCACCAGCAGCCGGGTGCGGCCCTCGGCCATCGCGACGAGGTGCCTGACCAGCTCGGGGCGTATCTCGTCCACGGTCACCGGCGGCACGAAGCCGACCGAGCCGCCCGCGTTCGACACGTCCGCCCACAGCGTGAGCACCTCGTCCCTGAGGGCGCGCGAGACCGGCGGGTCCAGCTCGAACGACAGCGTCACCGGCTCACACCCGCATGGGCTGCGGCGACTCGCGGCGCAGCGGGTCCGGGCCGTCGTACTCGCGGATGATCTCGTACCGCGTGTTGCGCTCCACCGGACGGAAACCGGCGTCGCGGATCAGGTCCAGCAGGTCCTCGCGGGTCAGCTTGTTCGGGGTGCCGTAGTTGTCCGCGTCGTGCGTGATCTTGTACTCGACCACCGAGCCGTCCATGTCGTCGGCGCCGTGCTGGAGGGCGAGCTGGGCGGTCTGGACGCCGTGCATGACCCAGAACACCTTGACGTGCGGCACGTTGTCGAAGAGGAGACGGGAGACGGCGAAGGTCTTCAGGGCCTCGGCGCCGGTCGCCATCTGGGTGCGCGCCTGCAGCCGGTTGCGTACCTTGCCGTCCTTCATGTCCACGAAGTCGTGCTGGTAGCGCAGCGGGATGAAGACCTGGAAGCCGTTCGTCTCGTCCTGCAGCTCACGCAGGCGCAGGACGTGGTCGACCCGGTGGCGGGGCTCCTCGATGTGCCCGTACAGCATGGTGCACGGGGTCTTCAGACCCTTCTCGTGCGCCAGGCGGTGGATGCGGGACCAGTCCTCCCAGTGGGTCCTGTGGTCCACGATGTGCCGGCGGACCTCCCAGTCGAAGATCTCCGCGCCGCCGCCGGTGAGGGACTCCAGACCGGCGTCGATCAGCTCGTCGAGGATCTCGGAGGCGGACAGCCCGGAGATGGTCTCGAAGTGGTGAATCTCGGTCGCCGTGAACGCCTTCAGCGAGACGTTCGGCAGGGCGGCCTTCAGCTCCCGCAGCGAGCGCGGGTAGTAGCGCCACGGCAGGTTCGGGTGCAGGCCGTTGACGATGTGCAGCTCGGTGAGGTTCTCCGACTCCATCGCCTTGGCGAGCTTGACGGCCTCCTCGATGCGCATCGTGTACGCGTCCTTCTCGCCCGGCTTGCGCTGGAACGAGCAGTAGGCGCAGGAGGCCGTGCACACGTTGGTCATGTTGAGGTGCCGGTTGACGTTGAAGTGCACGACGTCGCCGTTCTTGCGCGTCCGCACCTCGTGGGCCAGGCCGCCGAGCCAGGCCAGGTCGTCCGACTCGTACAGCGCGATGCCGTCCTCGCGAGTCAGCCGCTCACCGGAGCGGACCTTCTCCTCCAGCTCGCGCTTGAGCCCGACGTCCATGCCAACACGCCCTTTCTACGACAGCCCGACCAACGGTATCCCTACACCTCTTCGGGAAGTTCCCCGACCCGGTTCTCCCACTTCGTGGACAGCACGATCGTGGTACGGGTGCGGGAGACGCCCTTGGTCCCGCTGAGCCGCCGGATGATCCTCTCCAGCCCGTCCACGTCGGCCGCCCGCACCTTGAGCATGTAGGAGTCGTCGCCGGCGATGAACCAGCAGTCCTCGATCTCGGGGAGTTCCTTCAGCCGCTGGGCCACGTCCTCGTGGTCGGCGGCGTCGGACAGCGAGATGCCGATCAGGGCGGTCACGCCGAGGCCGAGGGAGGCCGCGTTCACGGTGGCGCGGTAACCGGTGATGACACCGGCCGCCTCCAGCCGGTTGATGCGGTCGGTGACGCTGGGTCCCGACAGGCCGACGAGGCGTCCCAGCTCCGCGTAGGAGGCCCGGCCGTTCTCCCTCAGGGCCTGGATGAGCTGCCTGTCCACCGCGTCCATGCGATCGAAGCCTTCCCCTGGAAATGTTCTGAACGTTCTGAAGTGATGAGAGGTACTGCGACTTGCTCGACTACCGGACCGCTGAGCCGCCGCCCAGTTCGCCCTTCCAGCGCCGGTACAGACCGTGCTCGACGCCCGCGGAGTCCAGCACCCGCCCGGCGACGAAGTCCACCAGATCCTGGATGTGGGTCGCGCCCGCGTAGAAGGCGGGCGAGGCCGGCACCACGCTCGCCCCCGCGTCGTCGAGTGCGACCAGGTGCCGCAGGGTCTGACCGTTCAAGGGGGTCTCCCGTACGGCCACCACCAGCGGCCGGCGCTCCTTCAGTGTGACGCTGGCCGTGCGCTGCAGCAGATCCTTGGACAGCCCGAGGGCGACACCGGCGACACAGGCGGTCGAGGCGGGCACGATGAGCATCCCCTTCGCCGGGTACGACCCCGAGGACGGCCCGGCCGCGAGATCCCCCGCGCTCCAGTACCGCACCGCGCTGACGTCCACGTCGAAGGTCCCGGGCTTGCCGTCGGCGCCCCGGGCCAGCCATTCCCGCAGGTCCTCCTGCCAGTGCGCGTCCCGGAACGAGATACCCGTCTCGTCCAGCAGCGTCAGCCGCGAGGCCCGGCTGACCACCAGGTCGACGGCCTCCCCGGCGTCCAGCAGAGCCCGCAGCACGGCAGCCGCATACGGCGTCCCGGAAGCTCCGGACACCCCCACGATCCAAGGCGCGCGCTGCGTTTCTCCTGCGTTCACACCTTGAGCGTACCGGCGGGTCGGGGCGCGCTCAGGCCGGGTGGGGCGCCTTGGGGTCGACGGGGAGACGGGAGGTGGGCACGGTGAGCTTGCCGAGGGGTGAGACGACGGTCAGTTCGGGGCCGTAGGAGATGGTGTCGCGACCCAGATAGTCGTCGGGAGCGGGGTTCCACATGGTCACGACGTGGCCCCTGAGCGGGTCGAGGACGAGGTAGTTGGCAATTCCCCGGGAGGCGTACCAGCGGGGTTTCACCTCGTAGTCCCGTCGGATGCTTTCCGGGGAGACCACCTCGAGGACCAGCTTGATCAGGTCCGGCGAGTACGCGACCGCGTTCTTGGTCGCCTCGGCCTCCGGGCAAGCTGTGCGTGCAGGCGATCCACGGCCCCACCGTACTCAGACGGTCAGACCCCGAACCAGGAGATCCAGCAGGGCACACACGAACAGGGCAATCCCGATGAACCCGTTGACGCTGAAGAACGCCCTGTTCAGGCGGGAAAGGTCATGCGGTCGGACAATCCGGTGCTCGTACACGAACGCGCCCGCGACGATCACCAGGCCCAGCCAGAAGAAGGCGCCCGCGTGCGTCGTCAGGGCGTACCAGACGAACAACCCCGTCGTCACGGCGTGACAGACCCGTGCGCCCCAGACCGCCGCCGGGATGCCGAAGCGGGCCGGGACCGACATGACGCCGATCTCGCGGTCGGTCTCGACGTCCTGGCAGGCGTAGATCAGGTCGAAGCCGCCGATCCAGATGCCGACGGCGAGGCCCAGGATCACCGCGTCCCAGGACCACTCGCCGGTGATCGCGAGCCAGCCGCCGACCGGGCCCATCGCCTGGGCGAGGCCGAGGATGGCCTGCGGGAAGTTCGTGAAGCGTTTCCCGTACGGGTAGACCACCATCGGGATCACCGCGATGGGGGCCAGGGCCAGGCAGAGCGGGTTCAGCAGGGCCGCCGCGCCCAGGAAGACCACCAGGGCGATCAGGGCGCCGGTCCAGGCGTGCTTCACCGACATCGCGCCGGTCACGAGTTCGCGGTGGGCCGTCCGGGGGTTCCGGGCGTCGATCTCGCGGTCGATGATCCGGTTGACCGCCATGGCGAAGGTGCGCAGGCCGACCATGCAGACGGTGACGAGGAGGAGCCGTCCCCAGTGGATGTTCTCGTCCCACTGGTACATCGCGGTCAGGGCGGCGATGTAGGCGAAGGGGAGCGCGAAGACCGAGTGCTCGATCATCACCAGGCGCAGGAACGCCTTGGTGCGTCCCGGCTGCGGGAGTGCCGCGGAGGCGCTGCTCACAGGCCGTACTCCTTCCAGCGGCGGTCCACCAGGGCCGCCGTATCCGGGTCGGACTCCACCATGTCCGGCCATCCGCCGTCGCGCGTGTAGCCCTCCTCGGGCCACTTCTTCGTCGCGTCGATGCCCGCCTTGCCGCCCCAGAACTGCTGGTAGGAGGCGTGGTCGAGGTGGTCGACGGGGCCTTCCGCGACGGTCAGGTCGCGGGCGTAGTCCGTGTTGCCGAGGGCCCGCCAGGCAACCTCATGCAGGTCGTGCACGTCGCAGTCGGAGTCGACGACCACGATCAGCTTGGTGAGGGACATCATGTGGGCCCCCCAGATCGCATGCATGACCTTCTGCGCGTGCTTCGGGTACTTCTTGTCGATCGAGACGATCGCGCAGTTGTGGAAGCCGCCGGCCTCGGGCAGGTGGTAGTCCACGATGTCCGGGACGATGATCTTCAGCAGGGGCAGGAAGAAGCGTTCCGTGGCGCGGCCGAGCGGGCCGTCCTCCGTGGGGGGCCGGCCCACCACGATGGACTGGAGCAGCGGGCGCTTCCGCATCGTCACGCAGTCGATCTTCAGCGCCGGGAACGGCTCCTGCGGCGTGTAGAAGCCGGTGTGGTCGCCGAAGGGGCCCTCCGGGAGCATCTCGCCGGGCTCCAGCCAGCCCTCCAGGACGACCTCGGCGTTCGCGGGGACCTGGAGCGGGACCGTCTTGCAGTCGACCATCTCGATGCGCTTGCCGGCGATGAACCCCGCGAAG
The DNA here is from genome assembly GCF_042892235.1 of Streptomyces sp. NPDC001816. Lineage (NCBI taxonomy): Bacteria > Bacillati > Actinomycetota > Actinomycetes > Kitasatosporales > Streptomycetaceae > Streptomyces > Streptomyces sp. NPDC001816. The sequence goes on along the minus strand of NZ_JBIATY010000016.1, from coordinate 107,043 downwards.
AGGTACTCGTCGATGTCGCCGGGAAGGGGCGCGGTGGAGGCGTAGGTGACGGCCGGGGGGCAGCCGAAGGCGATCGCCACCGGGAGGCGTTCACCGCGCCGGGCCGCCACCTGGTAGTGGTTCCGGCTGTCCTTGTGGATCTGCCAGTGCATGCCGATGGTGCGCTTGTCGTGCCGCTGGAGGCGGTAGAGCCCGAGGTTGCGGATCCCGGTCTCCGGGTCCTTGGTGTGGGTGAGCCCCAGGTTGAAGAAGGAGCCGCCGTCCTTCGGCCAGGTGAACAGGGCCGGGAGCCGGTCGAGGTCCACGTCGTCGCCGGTGAGGACGACTTCCTGCGCGGGCGCTTCCTTCACCTTCTTCGGCGGCACGTGCGCCATCGCGCCCAGCTTCCCGAACGCCTCGCGCACGCCCACGAACCCGTGCGGCAGCTCGGGCCGCAGCAGCCCGCCGATCTTCTCGGAGATCTCGCCGTACGACTTCAGGCCCAGCGCCTTCAGCAGCCGCCGGTCGGTCCCGAAGACGTTCATCGCGAGGGGCATCGCCGAGCCCTTCACGTTCTCGAAGAGCAGCGCCGGTCCCCCGGACTTCTGCACCCGGTCGACGATCTCCCCGACCTCCAGATACGGGTCGACCTCGGCCTTGATGCGCTTGAGGTCTCCCTCGCGCTCCAGCGCCCTGAGCAGGGAGCGAAGATCGTCGTAAGCCATGTGCCCCAGTATCTGTCACCGGCTAACCTGGGCCCGTCACCGGGGCCCACTCATATCTCGGAAAGAGCGCACACCGATGCTCAGGTATCTGCCGTACCTGCTGGTCCTGGCGTTGTGGATCTACGCCTTCGTGGACTGCCTGAACACCCCCGAGGAGGAGGTGCGCCACCTGCCGAAGGTGGTGTGGGTGATCATCGTCCTGCTCTTCGGCGAGGTCCTGGTGGGCCCGGTCGCCTGGCTGGTCACGGGCAAGGTGCGGCGCGCCCCCGAGACGGGCTCCACTCCGAGCGAGTGGCACCGCAACGCCGCCTCCTCCTGGGTCGCCCCCGACGACAACCCCGAGTTCCTCAAGTCCCTCGACAAGGACGACCCGAAGAGCGACTGACGCATGGAACTCCGACTGCTCGTCACCTTCGAGAAGGTCGCCACGGTCCTGAGCTTCACCCGTGCGGCGGCCGAACTGTCGTACGCGCAGTCCAGCGTGACGAGCCAGATCCGCGCCCTGGAGTCCGACCTGGGCGTGGAGTTGTTCGACCGGCTCGGCAGCCGCATCCGGCTCACCGAGGCGGGCGAGCGGCTGCTGCCCTACGCCCGGCAGATCATCGAGCTTTCCGAGGAGGCCCGGGCGGCCGTCACCGGAGCCGAGGAGCCGTCCGGCACCCTCACCGTCGGCACCATGGAGTCCCTGACCTCCTACCGGCTGCCCCCGCTGCTGGAGTACTTCCACCACCGCCACCCGAAGGTGCGGCTCGCCCTGCGCACCACCATCGGCGACGAGACCCGGCAGGCGCTGCGGCAGGGGACGTACGACGTCGGTTTCCTGATGGAGGAGGGGACCGAGCACCCGGGTCTGGAAAGCGCGGTGCTGGCGGTGGAACCGCTGGCGCTGGTCGCGGCGCCCGGACACCCGCTGGCCGGACGGCCGGTCACGACGGCCGACCTGACCGGGCAGGCCCTGCTGGCCACCGAGCCCGGCTGCGCCTACCGGGACCTGTTCGAGCGGGAGCTGACAGCGCTGAAGCCGGTGGAGTTCATGGAGTTCGGCACGATCGAGGCCACCAAACGCGCGGCGGCGGCCGGCCTCGGGACGGCGCTGCTGCCCGAGGTGACGGTCGCCGCCGAACTCGCGGAGGGCTCGCTGGTACGGCTCGGCTGGGAGCCTCCGTTCACGCTTCGCACGCAGCTGGCGTGGCGGTCCGGGAAGCGGCTTCCGGCTCATGCGCGGCTGTTCGTGGAGCAGGCGCGGCGGCTCGTGGCCGAGCAAGGGTGACCTTCAGGCTCGCCGTCACGATCAGCGGGACGCCCAGCGCCTGGACGAGGCCGATGTGGTGGCCGTACACCGCCCAGTCCATCACCATCGCCACGGCCGGGTAGACGAAGGCGAGTACGGCGATCTTCGCGGTGGGCAGCTCGGCGTAGGCGGCGTACATGAGGACGTACATCACGCCGGTGTGGATGAAGCCGAGCCCGAGCAGCCAGCCCCAGTCCCAGCCGGTTCCGTCCATCGCGCCGAAGTCGGCGAACGGGAGCAGCAGCGGGATGCCGACCAGGACCTGGACGAGGGCGATCAGATGCGGGCGCACGCCGGTGATCCGCTTGGTGACCAGGGTGGACAGGCCGTAGAGGAGGGCGGCGAGCAGCGCCTGGCCAATGCCGGTGAGGTAGGCGCCACCGCCGGTGAAGTCGGCGGGGGTCACGCCGGCGACCAGGATCAGGCCCGCGAAGGCGACGGCGATCCAGCCGACGCGGGCGGCGGTGAGCCGTTCCCGGAAGAGGAGGGCGCCGAGGAGGACCACGTAGAAGGGCTGTGTGTGGTAGACCACGGTGGCCACGGAGATGGACGTGTTCTCGTACGACTGGAACAGCAGCACCCAGTTGAAGACGATGAACACCCCGCCCAGGACGGCGAGTCCGAGGGTGCGCGGGGTGAAGCCGTGGTCGCGCAGCCAGCCGCGTGCGACGACGTAGCCGCCGAGGGCGAGGGCGCCGAACAGGACGCGGAAGAAGACGACATTGAAGGGCGAGGCGCCCGATTCGACGACGAAGACGCCGAGGGTGCCGGACAGCATCATCGCGGTGGTCAGCTGGGCCGTGCCCTTGTGCTCTGAGGTCATGCCGTCGAAGCTACGAGCGGCCGCCGGTGCCGGTCCACGCGCTGGTGGGGCGTCCTGCCGATGGGGGCATCGGGCGTGCCGATGGGCGCAGGTCGCACGCCCTCACTGGAAGACGGCCACCGGGTACTGGAGCACGACCTCGCGGGTGCCGGAGCGCCAGCTCGTCACCTTGCCCAGGCAGTGGGCCTGGAACTCGCCCTCGGGCAGCTGCCGGTCCGGTGTGCGCAGCCCCTCGACGCGCAGGACGACCCGCAGGTGTGCGGCCTGCTCGCCGTCTCCGTAGGGGGCCCGCATGACCAGCGTCTCTCCCTGGGTTCCCTGGGCCTCGAACCGGCCGGTGATCATGACGAACTCGCCGATCTCGCTGAGCACGACCTCGTCGGCGGCCGCGTCCGCGAGCAGGGCGCGGTTCGGCGTGACCGTTCCGGAGTCCCGCCGCAGCCGCACCCGGACGAGCGCGTCCCCCCGCTGCAGCACGGACAGCAACAGGCCGATGACCGAGATCGGCTCGCTGTTCTCGACGTACTTGGCGACGACCTCGGTGGTTCGGCCCCCGGTCAGCTGGAACAGCAGGGACACCAGCGGGATCACCGCCAGACAGCCGGTGTTGTGGACGCGCCGCACCTCGACCTCCCGGCGCAGCGCCGACCGGTAGTTGCCCATCTTGAACAGGCCCATGACGGCGTCGTTGTCCAGGTACAGCGGAAGGTAGTTGGGGTCCTCGGGCGCCTTCCTGACCCGCCGAAGGGACTGCCGTACGACAAGCACGGCCAGCACGAGCAGGCCGGCGAAGGCCGCCAGCCACCATGTCATCGCGCCCCACCAGGCGCTCCACCAGGTGCCGTCAAGAACAGCCACGGATCTCCTTGAACGCGGTGGACAGGGACGAGCCGTCGGCGTCGACCATGCGGCCGCCGGTCACCGAGGCGACCTGCCGCAGTTCCGCCGCGTCGGCGTCCCCGAAGTGGACGGGATAGGTGTGCACGGCGCGGGCGTCGGCGGGGCGGGCCCGGTAGCGGCTGACGAACGCGGCGCGGTCGATGCCCGCGTTGTTCTCGCCGTCGGTCATCAGCACGATGGACACCGCCCGCCCGGGGTCCTCGCGCACGGCTCGTTCGGCGGTGGCGTAGCCGTGGTCCAGGGCGGACCAGATCGCCGTCGAGCCGTCGTAGCCGCCGCCGGCGACGAAGTCCTCCAGCCGGGTGAGGTCGGCCGCGCCGTGGACGGTGACCGTGCGCTCGTCCAGGGGCCGGCCGCCGAAGCGGACCGCGGTCAGCCGCTCGCCCTGGTAGAAGCGGACGAACTTGGCCACGGCCGAGGCGTCCGCCCCGCTCAGGCCCGCGAACGCGGTGCGCAGCGCGGTCGTACGCGCGCCGCGCATGGAGTCGGAGAAGTCGAGCAGGAAGATCACCTGGTCGGCGACGCGGCGCCGGGGGTCGCCGTAGTCGTCCAGGAGCCGGTCGAGGACGGCCGGGTCGTCGGGGAAGTACAGCGCGTTGTCCAGGGGCGCCCGGAGCCGTTCGTCGCGCTGGACCGCGGTGTTGACCGGGCGGCGCAGGGTGCGCCGCATGATGTCCCGCTGGTGGCCGGTGTCCGTCAGCCACTCCACCACCCGGTCGTAGGCGTCCCGGTGGGCGGGGTCGAGCAGGAGCAGCGGGTAGTCGGACAGGACCATGCCGTCGGCGGGGTGCACGATGTCGAGCGGCTGCCCCAGCCGCCCGGAGGCGTTCAGGGTCAGCAGCTCGGACTCGTAGGTGATCAGGGCGTTGGTGCGGCCGGGGTGGCCGGCGAAGGCGTCGAGCAGGTCGTGGGAGGTCTCGGCGGTGAGGGTCTGGCCGGAGCGGAAGCCGCGCAGCCGGTCGCAGCTGACGTCCTCGGGGCGCAGCGCGCCGCCGGTGCCGGCCGCGGCGGTGGCGACGCCGACGAGGGCGGCGAGGCCGCTGTTGCTGTGCCGGGGGTCGGCCATGCCGAAGCGGACGGTGCCGGTGGCGGCGGCGTCGGCGATGTCCGCCCAGGACAGGCGTCCGCCGGGCGCCTTGGGGCGCAGTCGCCGTGCCACGTCCTGGGTGAGGCCGACCACGACCGGCGAGCGCATGATCGAGGTGCGCTGCACGCCGGTGGCCGGGGTGGCCCCGGCGGGGGCCTGCTTCGCCCGGAGCCGGAGGTAGCGGTCGGAGGAGAGCCAGGCCAGATCGTAGGAGTGGCGGCCGGTCAGCAGGGTGTCGCCGGCGTCGTTGGTCGGCTTGTAGTCGATGTCCAGGCGAACCCCGGTGTCCTCTCTCATCTGATCCAACAGGGGTTTCATGTCGGCGAGTTCGTCGCTGGCCAGCACCTTCAGGGTGGTGTCGGGGCCGCTGCCGCCGCCGGAGCAGGAGACCAGGGCGGTGAGGAGGATCAGGCAGAGGGCGAAGGGGAGAGCATGGACCCTCACGGCGCCTCCCCGCCCGCAGCCGACCGCGCGACGGGATCGCAGTCCCCCACCACCTCGATCATCTGCTCCAGCAGGTCCAGCCGGGGCAGCACCGCCTTGGTGTCGTCGGCCGACAGGACGGGTGCCTGGATGTGGTGTTCGTGCAGGAATCCGGTCAGCGCGTCGCTGGTGGACTCGCTGTCGGCGGCCCGGACCCGGAAACCCAGCTCCATCGCGCGCCTCTGCAGGGCCGGGTCGGTGGATACCAGCCGGCCGAGCCGGTCCCCCTGCGAGGTCAGCGCGATGAACTGGGGCTCGGTGACGAACCGTGTCGACGGATACAGCAGAACGCGCTCGCCGTCCACGTGCCCGGTGCCGGCCTGGGTGGCTATCTGATGAGCCAGGAACTGGTGCTCGTAGATGACCGCGATCGGGGAGATGCTCTTGCCCTCGGCGGACACGTAGGTCTCGTTCTTCTCGCCGGAGGGCATGCCCTGGTCGTTGAGGAGGTGCTTGATCCTCTCTGCGAAGCTCTTCGCCTCCTGTGTGTCCTGCGGGATGTCGTCGTGGTTCCACACGTAGGAGACCAGCCCCAGGTAGGTACCCCCGGAGTTGGACTCGCAGATGTCCGAGGACTGGGCGAGCACCTTGTTTCCGTTGTGTATGCCGTGCCGCGAGATGCCCAGGCTTTCCCAGCGCTCGTTGTGAGCGGTCGCGTCGAGGAACTTCTTCATGTCGAGCGAGTAGTAGAGCGGCTCGGCCCCGGAGGGAGTGCCCGGGAGGGGCTCGGCGATCCGGGCCTCCTGGAGCGTCTCGGCGTACTCGCGGTACGTGCCGAGCACGATCGGGCTGACGAACGGCCGGTACGTCGTCGCCGGGCGGCCCTCGGAGGCGCGTTTCCTGGTGATCAGGTCTGCGGCGGGCTGCCCCGAGGGGAAGACGACGTCGTAGTCGTCGTAGTTCTGTGCTGCGATGCCGCGTGAGCCCATGCGGGTGACGTGCACCCGGAAGCCGTGCCGGATGAGCAGCCGCTGGACCTCGGGGTCCTCGAAGTAGTCCGATTTCGAGGCCATCTTGGCCTCGATCGTGACGATGCGCGTGAACGGCAGGGCGACATGCCCCTGGACGAACACCACGAGCGCGCAGAGCGCGGTGGCGGCCGCGACGGCGCGCGGGGCCAGCCGGCGCACCCGGGAGCGCCGGCTGGGTAAGACCGTCGGAGCGCCAACCTTCAGGCGGGGCTCACCGGTCTGACGAGGTCTGTCGGTCTCTGTTCTCTGAGTGGCCACCCGGTACTCCTGAGTGAGCGGGGGCAGGATCGTCCGCAGCCGGCAAGACTCCGGCCCGAACACTCAACGAACGGGCGCCAAAAGGAATGTGAAGGTCCGTCAGGATCTGGGGTCAGCCCTGTCGGGAACTCGGGTCAGGGGGTCTGCAGAACGAGGTCGAGCAGCCCCGGGAAGCGCGCGTCGAACTCCGCCCGGCGCAGCCGGTTGACCCGCTTGGGCCCCTCGTCCCGCTGCTCGACGAGACCCGCGCCGCGCAGCACCGCGAAGTGGTGGCTGAGGGCCGCCTTGCCGACCGGCACGTCGAAGCTGCCACAGCTGCGGGACCACTCGGCGGACCCGGCCAGCTCCCTGACCAGGGTGAGGCGTACGGGATCGGCGAGGGCGGCGAGCGCGGTGAGGACGGGCACCTCGTCCGGGTGGGTGTGCTCCGGGGCGGCCCGGTGACTGCTCGCGGCCATGCCGTCCTCCCTGCTGCGGTGTCCCGCTCGCGCACTTGCCGAGTGTTCGATGAAAACCATACACTCGCGAGTGTTCGCTTTTCATTGAACACTCTCCCGAGCCGGAGGTAGGTACGCCATGCGCGCGGTCGAGTTGCAGGAGTACGGCGGTCCCGAGGTCCTGAAGGCGGTGACGGCCAAGGCGCCCGAGCCCGGCCCCGGCCAGGTGAGCATCGACGTGGCCTACACGGGCGTGAACTTCGCCGACCTGAAGGCCCGCGCGGAGGGCTACCGGGTGCCGCGGCTGCCGTACGTCCCAGGCCTGGAGGTCTCCGGCCGGATCCGCGCGCTCGGCGCGGGCGTCACCGGCCTGGCCGTCGGCCAGGAGGTGGCGGCGCTGACCGAGGGCGGGGCGTACGCCGAGGTGGCCGTGGCCGACACGACCACCGTCTTCCCGCTCCCCGCGGGCGTGGACCTGCGCACGGCGGCCACCCTCCCGACGGTCCTGCCGACGGCCTACGCCCTGATCCACACGGTCGGCCGGCTCCAGCCCGGCGAGAGCGTCCTCATCCAGGGCGCGGCCGGCGGAGTCGGCACGGTGGCCGGTCAGCTGGCCCGGGCGGCGGGCGCGGGGGCGGTATACGGCGTGGTGTCCTCGGCGGCGAAGGCGGCCTACGCCAAGGAGCACGGCTACGACGAGGTGTTCGTCGGCGCCTTCCAGGACCCGGTGCGGCAGGCCACCGGCGGCCGGGGCGTCGACCTGGTCCTGGACCCCGTCGGCGGCGACACCCTGCGCGCGGGCCTCGCCTCCCTCGCCCCCTTCGGCCGCCTGGTCTCCTTCGGCAACGCCGGTTCCGCCGAGCCGTGGACCGTGGGCCAGCCCGAGCTGTACCCGCTCGGCATCTCGGTGGCCGGCTTCTCCATCCTGACCCTCGCGAGGACCGCCCCGGCCGAGCTGCGCCGCCTGTCCGAACAGGCCTTCGCCAAGGCGGTCGACGGCACGGTGTCCCTGCCGGTCACGGCCGAGTTCGCGCTGGAGGAGGCGGCGGAGGCGCACCGGTTGATGGGCAGCCGGACGAGCACGGGGAAGCTGCTGCTCCGCGTGAACGCATAGCCGCCCCGCCTCACGTCCGCGCCCAGCTCTGGGAGGCGGCCCCCGACTGGCAGGTCGCCTCGGCCACCCCGCCGCCGAAGGCGAGGTCGAGGCAGCCGCCGTCGTAGACCGTGCGCAGGGAGTTGCCGGAGCCCGTCTTCCACAGGCGGGCGTTGCTGCTCTGGGAGCAGTCGCCGACGAAGACGGCCTGGCCGTTGCCGTTCGCGCTCAGGCACGCGCCGCTCGACACGTTGATGACCTTGACGCTGCCGCCCGAGGCACTGCGGAAGGTCCACTTGGCGGACGAGTCCGAGCAGTCACCGAGGCCCGTGGAGCCGTAGACCTGGATCAGGCACTTGCCGTTCTCGCCGTTCTTGAGCCGGAAGGAGCCCGTGCCGGGACTGGTCGTGGAGGTCCCTCCGGAGGAGGAGCCGCCGGACGAGGAACCGCCCGAAGAACCGCCGGAGCTGCTGGAACCGCCGGACGAGGAGCCGCCCGAGCCGGATCCCGAGGTACCTCCGGTGGCGCCGCCTGCACCGCCCGCCGAACCCGAGCCACCGGAGTCGCCCGAGGCACCCGAGCCCTCCGTGCCGCCGCCCGAATCTCCCTTGCCCGGCTTCTCCTTGCCCGCGGGCGAAGCCGACCCCTTCCCGCCCGGCTTCCCGCTGCCCGACGGGCTCGCGGAGGACTGGCCGGGCGCCGGATCGGCCGACGCGGAGACGGAAGCCTCGGGGGTGCCCGCAGTGCCCTTCCGCCCGGAGTCGGCGCCGTATGGCAGGAGTTGTAAGGCCAGCGTCCCTGTACCGACGACGACCACAACCGGCAGGACGGCCAACAGGAGGCGTGTGCGGCGCCGTTCGCGGGGCTGCTCGGCCGGCCGCTGCTTCTCGGCGGGCCGTAGGACCACTTCGGGCTCCGGCGCGGATGCCGGTTCCGCCTCCGGAACTTCCGCCACCTCCGGCACCTGTGCCGCGAACGCCGTCCGGACGGTCAGCCGTTCGGTGATGGACCCGGGCCACAGCGGGGGCTCGGACGGGCCCCGCCCGGCGGCCAGTTCGACGAGTTCGGCGGCGGTGGGCCGGCCCTCGGGATCCTTGTCCAGGCAGGACGCGACGACGGCCGCCAACTCCGCGTCCGTCTCGCGCAGTTCCTCCAGGTCGGGCTGCTCGTGCACGATCCGGTACAGCACGCCGTGCCCGGACTCGTCGCCGAAGGGCGGTCGGCCGCTGCCCGCGAACGCGATCACCGAACCCAGCGCGAAGATGTCCACCGCGCCGGTCAACCGCCGTGCCCCCGAAGCCTGTTCGGGAGACATGTAGGCGGGAGTGCCCACCACCATGCCGGTCCGGGTCAGCTGGCTCTGGTCGGCGGCCCGGGCCACACCGAAGTCGATGAGGGTGACACCCTCCAGGGTGAGCATGACGTTCGACGGCTTGACGTCCCGGTGCACCATGTCCAGCTCGTGCACCGCCGCCAGCCCCGCCGCGGCCTCCCGCAGCAGCAGCCACAGCGCCCCGGGCGGCAGCGGCCCGCCGTGCACCTCCACGGCCTCGCGCAGGGTCAGCCCCGGCACGTACGCGGTGGCGAACCACGGCGGCCGGGCGGCTCGGTCACCCGCGAGCAGCGGCGCGGTGGCCCCGGCGGGCAGCCGGGAGAGGTTGTCCAGCTCGTGCCCGAAGCGCCGTACGAAGTCCTGGTCCTCGCCCACCACCGAGGGCAGCACCTGTTTGACGGCCGCGTACCGGCCCTCGTGCACGCCCAGGTAGACCCGCCCCATGCCGCCGGCCCCGAGCCGGCCGAGCAGCGGGATCGGTCCGATGCGCCGAGGATCGTCGTCCTCCAGCGGCTCGACCCCGTTCTGTTCCCCGTTCAAGTCGCTCCCCTTGTAGGTCACTTGGCTTTCAGCAACCTACTTCAGCGACCACGCCGACGACTCCTGGAACCGGCCCGGCCTGCTCGACCGAACTACCCTCGGATCAGCTCCAGCGCTGGCGCGAGGAACCCGTGTCGGAAGAGGTGACGACGGCCCCCCTGGACGACAGCCCGAGGGTGCGCCCGGTGGCCTTGTTCTTCAGCCGCCAGCCCGAGGAGTCCTTGCTCTCGTACCACCTCTGGTAGTTGCCGCCGTTGCACGCACCCACGTAGACGGCGCCGTTGCGGTTGCTGTCGAGGCACTTCCCGGTGAGGTGGTGCTTCATGGAGTAGGAGCCGTCGGACTGCTTGTTCTCGTCCCACTTCATGCTCGCCCCGGTGGCAGAGGTCGTACGCACCCTGCCGTTGAAGTAGGCCAGGTACTCGCCGTGCCTGCGGGCATACGATCATTGAGCGACGAGTGCGCTGCGTCCGCCCGAGGGCGACGGCGGTCGGCGTGCCGAATCGATCATTGCGGTCGGTGTCACGCTACTCCGACGCGATCATCCCGGGCAACGCGTCAGCGCAGCCGCGACGACGCCAGGATCGACAGCAGGTGGGCCGGGACCATCAGCCAGGTGATCGCGGCCAGCGCGATCAGCGCCCAGCGCGTCACCTCGACACCGCCCGTGGCCAGGTCCCCGAGTGCCGCCGCCAGCAGGACCAGGGACGCCTCGATGCCGTTGGTCACCCGGTGGATCTTGAAGGCGGCCGCCAGCCGCCGCACCGTGGCCACGCCCTGCGACCGCGGCCGGGTCGACTCGTCGTCGGCCACCCCGAGCCCGCGCCGGGCCCGAGCCACGTCCACCAGGTCGGTCGAGGCCTTCAGCAGCACCACCCCGAGCGCGGTGGCGATGCCGAGCGAGAGCCAGCCGCCGAGGCCGTCCTCCGCCGCCCGGAACCCGATCCCCACCATCAGCGCCGCATCCGCGAGGTACGCCCCGAGCCGGTCCACGTAGATGCCGGTCGCGCTGTTCTGCCCCTTCCAGCGAGCGACCTCGCCGTCCACGCAGTCGAAGAGGAGGAACAACTGCATGAGGACGACGGCCAGAACCGCACCGGTCAGGCCCGGGATCAGGAGGGCCGCGCCGGAGGCGATGCCGCAGACCACCATGGTCCAGGTCAGCTGGTCCGGGGTGACCGGGGTACGCACCAGCTGCCGAGTGAACCGCAGCGAAACCCTGCGCATGTACAGCCGTCCCGCCCAGTGCTCCCCGTTGCGGCTGGCCAGCTTGGCGTACGGCTGGCAGACCTCCCGCAGCTCCTCCAGAACCGGGGCAGCGACCATGGGCGTTTCCTCCCGCGCGATGTGATCGGGCCAGGGTACAGAGCCGGTTCGCACCACCCGAACGCGGGCGCCGCGCGTTGTCCGGGTGCCCTCGGCGGGGAACAGTGAGGGCATGGATCAGCAACAGGCCCGCGCCTGGCTCGCCACCGCCGTCGCCGAGGCCCGCGTCGGACTCGCCGAGGGCGGTATCCCGATCGGCGCCGCCCTTTACGGCCCCGACGGCACGCTGCTGGGTCGCGGCCACAATCGTCGCGTCCAGGACGACGATCCCTCCATGCATGCGGAGACGGCGGCGTTCCGGGCGGCGGGACGGCAGCGCACGTACCGCGGCACGACCATGGTGACCACTCTCTCCCCCTGCTGGTACTGCAGCGGCCTGGTCCGGCAGTTCGGGATCTCGCGGGTGGTGATCGGCGAGGCGACCACGTTCCGCGGCGGGCACGACTGGCTCGCCGAGCACGGCGTGGAGATCGTGCTGCTGGACGACCCCGAGTGCGTCGATCTGATGCGCGCCTTCGTCAAGGACAACCCGGCTCTGTGGAACGAGGATATTGGTGAGTGAACCGCGGATTCCTACCATCGATCTCCGCCCCTGGACGGACGGCGGCCCCGAGGCCCGTGCCGCCCTCGCCCGTACCGTCGACCGGGCCCTCCGGACCGCCGGGTTCCTGCTGGTCCGCGGGCACGGCGTGGAGCCGGAGCTGCGCGCGCGGATCCGTGCGGCCGCCCGGGACTTCTTCCTGCTGCCGGAAGAGGCCAAGCGGCGGTACGAGGCCAAGGTCGGCGGGCGCGGCTGGCTGGGTCCGGGTGCCGAGGCCAACGCGTACGCGGAGGGCACCGAGACCCCGCCCGACCTGAAGGAGTCGCTGACCTTCGCCACGCACGAGCCGTTCGAGGACCCGGTCGTCAACGCCGAGTGGTACGCGCCGAACGTGTGGCCGACGGAGATCCCCGGGCTTCGTCCGCTGTGCGAGGAGTACCTCGCCAGGATGGCCGGACTGGAGAAGGAGCTGCTGTCGCTGCTGGGGTACGCCCTCGGGCTCGAACCCGACTTCTTCTCCCGGCACATGGACCATCCGACGTACGGCTTTAACATCAACTGGTACCCGGGCACCGAGGTCGTCGGCGAGCCCGAGCCCGGGCAGTTCCGGATCGGGCCGCACACCGACTTCGGGACCGTCACCATCCTGGACCGGCAGGCGGGGAAGGGCGGTCTGCAGGTCTACACGGACGAGGGTGGCTGGGAGGACGCGCCCTACGATCCGGCGGCCTTCACCATCAACATCGGGGACCTGCTGGCCCGTTGGACCGGTGACCGATGGCGGTCGGGGCGGCATCGGGTGCTGCCGCCGCCCGCCGACGCGCCCGGCGAGGAGCTGATGTCGCTGGTGTACTTCGGCGAGTGCACCCCGGGCACGCTGGTGGAGTCCGTGCCGGCGCCGGTGGGCCGGGTGGCGTACCCGCCCGTCGACTCGCACGTGTACCTGCGGGAGAAGCTGAACTCGATCACCGTCGGGTGAATCCCCCTCCGATCACTGTGGGTTAATCACTTCCGCGTTCGGCTCGCCATCCGTTCCACTGAAATGCCCCGGTCCGGCATGTCCCGGCCGCGTCCGACGGCATTCCCTTGAAGGGGGCCCACATCACAGGGCCCCCTTCTGCGATCGGAGACGCGTGCGAATCACTGACATCCAGCGCTGCGAGGTCCGGCCGGGACGGCTCGTCGAGTGGACGCTGAGTCCGGACACCGTCGCCACGGCGAAGGGGCTGCCGGAGGACTCCCGGCCGCCGGCCTACATCCAGGAGTCGCACATCAGAACCGCCAGGTCCGTGCGGGACGGCGGGCTGTTCGTGCCGACCTGGCTCGGTACGGCCTTCGACCTGCCGGGCCGGGTCGACCTCGACGTGCTGCAGGAGTCCCTGCGGGCCTGGACGCTGCGGCACGAGACGCTGCGCAGCGGCTTTCGCTGGGCGGACGACCGGCTGCGCCGGTTCACGCTCGACGCCGGTGACGTGTCCCTGCGGCGCGAGACGGTCGGCGACTTCGGTGACGCGGGCGCCCTGGCCCGGCATCTCCAAGGCCGCTTCGACGCCGTCGCGGACGCCTTGCGCTGGCCGAACCTCATCTACACGGCGGTGGTCCGGGACGACTCGACCAGCGTGTACATGGCCTTCGACCACAGCAACGTGGACGCCTACTCCCTGCACGGCATCCCCGCCGAGATCCACGAGCTGTACGCGGCGGGCCTGCGGGGGCGCGGACCCGTGATGCGCACCCCGGCCGCGAGTTACGTCGACTTCTGCGAGCTGGAGCGGGCGGACGCCGACCGCGTCGACGGCGGCCACGAGATCGTCACGCGCTGGCGGGAGTTCGTCCGGCGGTGCGACGGAGCGCTGCCGAGTTTCCCCGTCGACCTCGGCCTGGAACCCGGCGGTCCGCTGCCGCCGCAGAAAATGATCTGCGAGCCGCTCGCGGACGCGGACTCGGCCGCCGCGTTCGAGGCGTACTGCCGGCCCCACGGCGGCAGCCTGGTCGGTCTGCTGGCGGCCACCGGTCTGATCGTGCACGAACTCGGCGGGCAGTCCGTGTACCGGACGGTGGTGCCGTTCCACACCCGGGTGAAGTCCCGCTGGAGCGACTCGGTGGGCTGGTTCGTGGGCGGCGCCCCGATCGAGGTGCCGGTGGCCGGCACTCCCGATCTGCCCAGCACGCTGCAAGCCGTGCGGGCCGAGCTGCAGGCCAACCGTTCGCTCGCGCGCATGCCGCTCGCCCGGGTGCTGAAGCTGCTCGGCACGGACTTCCGGCCGGCCTCCCCCGACCTGTACTCGATCGTCTCGTTCCTGGACGCCCGCGGCATCCCGGGCGCCGCGCGGTGGGCCGAGCAGAAGGCGTACGGGCTGCTGCGGGTGTCGTACGGCGACCAGGTGTGCGTGTGGGTCACCCGACTGCACGACGGTCTGTGGGTGGCGAGCCGCTACCCGGACACCGACGTGGCGGCCAAGAACATGCGGCTGTACGTCGAGCGGCTGCGGGATCTGGTCACGGCGGCGGCGTCGCGACCCGGTCGATTTTCGTAACCCAACGGACATCACTGACCCTGGTCAGTGACAACTTCCCCTTTCTACACTGCTGTTGAGGGGGGAATGCGGTGCACAGACGGTTGCACGGGCGCGGAGCGCTGTTCGACGTCGATCCGGCCGGTCTCGCGCCCCGACTCGTGGGCCTGCGCCCCCACCAGCACCGTGGTCATCCGTTCGAGCACCCGGGCGAGCTGCCCTTCGTGGTGCTCACGGGCGCCCGCGGGCTGGGCAAGAGCGCGGTGCTGGCCGAGTTACGGGACGCCTACAAGGGCCACACGCCGGTCGCGTTGGTCGACTGTGCGGACGCGCAGTTCGCGGGGCCGCCCGCGGAGCGGCCCGCCGAGTCGTGGTCGCCGGTGGCGCAGGCGCTGCTGGTCATCGCCGAGCAACTCGCGGAACCGGTGACCGGAGCCGGCCGGATCACCTTTCCCCGGCTGATGTCGGGCCTGGTGGCGGTGGCGGCCGGCGGCTGGAGCGACGCCGACTCGGAGCGCATCCGGCGCGAGGTCGAGCGGATCCTGCTGCTGAACGAGAGCGGGTCGTGGATCAGCGGCTTCGCCGGGCGCTGGGCCGGGAGGGTGGCGGCCAAGGTGGTCGCCGCGGCGACCGGCAGCGGGCCGTTCCTGTCCGGGGCGATCGAGGCCACCCTGGAGTCCGTCGCGGAGGGCTTCGCCAGCCGCCGGCACCAGAAGGCGTCGGTCTGGTACCGGACGTATCCGAACGCGGGCCGGCACGCCCAGCGCGGGCTGATCCTGCTCTCCGGGCACTTCCGGGCGGGCGGCACCTCCCGGGAGCACGCCGAGCGGTATCTGGTGCGGGCGCTGCTGGCCGACCTGACGGAGGCGTACGCGGGGGTGCTGCCGCGCATGCAGCGGCTCGGGCGGCCGCTGGTGCTGATCGACGACGCGCAGACCGCGCCGGGGCCCGGGCTCGTGGAGGCCGTGCTGCGCGACCGCGCCGAGGGCATCGCGGACCAGGTGGCGTTCGTCGCGGCCCGGCGCGGCGAGGGTCGCGAGGAGTTGCGCAGCGCGGTCCGGCGGGAGCTGCCCGAGGTGGCCCGGCGCAGCGGCTGGACCCCGGACGCGGCCCCCTCCTCGCGGGCGCTGCTCGTCGCGCTTCCCCCGCTGAGCCCGGACGACACCCTGCACATCGTGGGCGCCGTCTGCGACGACATCCCGGTCTCGCCCCAACTCCCGTACGCCACCCACCGGTTGACCGGCGGCAATCCGCTGGGCATCGTCCTGCTCGCCGAGTCCGCCGCGCAGAACCAGGCTGTCTCGCTGGGCGAGTTGCTCACAGCCGGCGTACGGCTGGACGAGGACCAGGAGGCTGCCCCCGCCTACCAGGCGCTGCTGGACCGGCTGGTGCCCGCCGAGTACCTGGACGAGCTGACCGTGCTGGCCGCCGCCCACGACCACGACTCGGCCTGCGTGCTGGCCGCGGCCCTGTTGCCGGACACCTTCGGCCCGGCGGACGTACGGGCGCTGCGGACCCGGCTGGCCGAGGAGGGGCTGCCGGCCGAGCCGGGCCGGTTCGTCGGCGATCCCTTCGTGCGCACCCTGCTGCTGCTGAGGCTGCATCTGAGGGACGCCGACCACGCGTCGTGGCGTACGGCGCACGAGACGCTGATCGCGCACTACCCGGACCCCGAGCAGGCCCGCTACCGGCTCCATCACGAACTGGCCCTGGGCAGCTCGGAGTCGGCGGTCGCCCAGCTGCGCGACACCTTCCACACCGCGGACATCCGGAGCTGGCTGCGCACCCTGCGCTTCGTGGCCTCGGCGCCCTACTTCCACGCGCACGACGCTGACGGCCGCGACTTCACGGGCCACGGCGACCGGCGCGCCGCGATCGCGCTCGGCCGCACCGACGCCGGGCAGGAGCCGCCCGAGGGCGCGGACGCCGTACTGCACCTGCGGATACGGCGGTTGCTGCACGCGGTGTGGCAGCTGGGCGATCCGCTGGTGCTGCCCGATCCGAAGGTGTGCGACCGGCTGCGCTTCGAGCTGGAGCAGCTGTCCAACCTGCGGCCGGCGGCCAACGCGCTGCTGTGGCGGGCATCCCGGGACTGGCCGGCGGCGGCGCTCGCCGGGCGCCCGATGGCCGACCCCGACGACACGGACGACGGCCCGGACGACCGCAGCGGGGAGGCGTGATGGCGCGCAGAGGCGTGGGCACGTGGGTGCGCGAGAGCGTGTGGGAGATCCCGCTGCGCCGCTATCTGGCGCTGCTGGTGACGGCGGCGCTGGTGACGGGGCTGGTGTTCGCGGGCCGGGCGCTCCTGCACGAGGACCGGTCCTGTGCGCCCGGGGTGTCCCGGCCGCAGGACAGCGACGAATGCGTGGGCGTGGCGACGGGCTCG
Source organism: Streptomyces sp. NPDC001816 (assembly GCF_042892235.1). Classification (NCBI taxonomy): domain Bacteria; kingdom Bacillati; phylum Actinomycetota; class Actinomycetes; order Kitasatosporales; family Streptomycetaceae; genus Streptomyces; species Streptomyces sp. NPDC001816. Next base: position 90,354 of record NZ_JBIATY010000016.1, on the reverse strand, counting down.
TACGACTTCGGGCACGCGCGGCTGAAGGACGTCGTACGGGCGGTCGCGCGGGAGAACGACCGCCTCAAGCCCGACAGTTACGTGACGGTGGCGCTGATGCTCCCGTACAGCTCCGCCTCCGCGACCAACCTGAACGACATCCAGCACCAGCTGCAGGGCGCCTATCTGGCGCAGTACCAGGCCAACCACGAGTCCAATGGGCAGGCGCCCGCGATCCGGCTGGTGCTGGCCAACCCGGGTGCGACCGGGGACCACTGGCAGCAGACGGTGGACCAGCTGATGCGGATGACGACCGGCGCGGACCGGCTGCGGGCCGTGGTGGGGATCGGGCAGAGCACCGACAACAACAAGAAGGCCGTCCAGGCGCTGACCCGGCTCGGGATCCCGGTGGTCGGCTCCTCGATCACCGCCGACGACCTGGCCAACGGGCAGGGCGGCACGGACCCCTACCCCGGCCTTGCCCGGGTGTCGCCGACCAACACCGACGAGGCCCGCGCGCTCGCGTCCTTCGCCAAGGTGAGCGCGGGCAAGGCGCTGCTGGTGTACGACAAGCCGGGCGACCCGTACACCCGGACGCTGCAGGAGTCGTTCGCGGCGCTGATCAAGGGCTCGCCGTACGAGCCGCAGCCGTTCACGCCGCCGGCCGACCGCAGCAAGGAGGGGACGACGGCGAACACCTTCCGGCAGATCACGCATCTGGTGTGCGACACCTCCCGGGAGACCGACACGATCCTGTTCGCGGGACGCCACACCCAGCTGCGGCAGTTCATCAACGCGCTCGGCGGCCGCGGCTGCCAGGACCGGAAGTTCACCGTCCTGACCGGCGACGAGGCGTCGTACCTGACCCACGAGAGCGACCTGGACCGCGACGCCCTGCGCCACCACCTCTCCGTCCGCTACACCTCCCTGGCCCACCCGGACGCCTGGCCCAGGGACCCGACGAAGACCGGCGGCTCGGCGGCGGACTTCGGGGTGCTGCAGCGGCTGCTGGCCGCCGCCGAACGGGGGCCGTCCGGGCCGATCGGTTCGGTCGCCCTGGACGACGGCCAGCTGATCATCGGCTACGACGCCCTGCAGCTGGCGGTCCACGGCATCCGCGAGGCGGTACCGGACGGCAGGAAGGTCCCGGCCCTCGCGGACGTCGGCCTCCAGTGGCCGCAGGTCAAGGGATCGCTCCGGGTGAGCGGTGCGAGCGGCTGGATCTGCCTGGACGTGCGCGGCAACCCGTACGACAAGGCCGTCCCGATCGTGGAACTGACCCCCGAGGGCGACTCCCGCTTCGTCAGGATCGCCTGGCCGGAGGGCAGACCACCGACGAAGGAGTGCCTGCCGCCGTCCTAGGCGTGGGTGTCACGCTCGGACACATCCCTCCGCAGCCCACTACGTCACCCCCGACCCCCTCGGTCTCGGCTCCGCCCCGAACCCGGTGGCGTACGCGACCCGAACGCCAGCCCGGAGAAGGACCCCCGTCCCGGTTGGGGCCGCTACTACCAGTACGACACCCCGAACGGCAGCAGGGTCATCGCCGAGCACACCGCCGACCCCAACGCGCCGCACCCGCACTTCCACGCGGGGAAGCCGCAGGAGGGCCTTCCGTCGGACGTCAACATGCAGGGCAAGACCTACAAGCAGATCATGCCGAAGCACCACATCTACTACGCACAGGAACGTTGCCTTGGAAAGTAGGTTGCAGCAAAAGCTCCGGGAGCGCCGGGAGAAGGCCGCCCTGGAAGGCATCGAGGCCACGCTCGGCGATCTGCTGACCGGAGGGGCCCTGGAGCCCGGCGCCGTGCCAGAGTGGGTCGGGGAGGCGCTCGGGCGAATCTGGGACATCCACACGGACCCGGCCGAGTCGGTCCCCGAGGACACGTCGCCGGAGGAGCTCGACGCGTGGATCGAGGCACTGCTCGCCGGGAACGGCATCACCAGCCGTGCTACGCGGCGACCCACCTCGGGATCCTTCCCTGGCTGGAGTGCCGGGTCCCGGAGCGCGGCTGCACGGCGCGGCTGCGATGCGCGATCGAGCAGCCGTGGATGTTCCTGTCGGAGACGCTGGACTGCCTCGTCGTCGTGTCCGAGGCCGAGTACTACTTCGAGGCGTATCTCAGCCGGCGCCCCACGTGAGCCCGGGAGCGGCTCCTGAGGAGTCGCTCCCCAGCACCTCGATCAGTCGCTCGAAGCGGGCCCTCCAGCGTGGTTCCGACTTGTCATCGCCCTGGGACTCGTGGCTGAAGCGGAGCACGCTCGCGTCGTCGCCGGCGCGTTCCAGGTGGAAGCGAATGCGGCCGCCGGGCTCGACCGTGTACTCGGCAACACGGTCCACGTCCCAGGCGGTGATCCGGCCGCTGCCCAGGTCACGCAGGGTGACCGCGCCGCCGAGCCTGGGTTGCAGGACGTCGGCGGCGGTGAACCACGCGGCGAGTCCCTCCCGCGTGGACAGCGCCGGCCAGACCGCTTCCATGGGCCGGGGCAGACGCACCACGAGGTGCAGGATGTGCGTGTTCCCGTGGGTCTGACTGGTGCCCTGTGTGATGGAACCGCTCATGACACCAGTGTGGGCGACCGGTGGCTCAGACGCCCGCGTAGGAGTGCTTGCCGCTCACGAAGATGTTGACGCCGTAGTAGTTGAACAGCCAGCAACCGAAGGCGATCATCGCCAGGTAGGCGGCCTTGCGGCCCTTCCAGCCGGCCGTGGCCCGGGCGTGCAGGTAGCAGGCGTAGGCGATCCAGGTGATGAAGGACCAGGTCTCCTTGGGGTCCCAGTTCCAGTAGCGGCCCCAGGCGTCGCCCGCCCAGATCGCGCCCGCGATGATCGTGAAGGTCCACAGGGGGAAGACCGCCGCGTTGACCCGGTAGGCGAACTTGTCGAGGGAGGCGGAGGCGGGCAGGCGCTCCAGCACCGAGGTCGCGAAGGTGCCGGGCTTGCCGCCGGTCTGCAGCTTGTTCTCGTACGAGTCCTTGAACAGGTACAGGATCGTGGCGACCGCGCCGACGTAGAACACCGCGCCGCAGAAGATCGCGGTGGAGACGTGGATGTACAGCCAGTACGAGTGCAGGGCCGGGACGAGCTGGTCGCTCGCGGTGTACAGGACCGTGACGGCCAGACCGAGGTCGAGCAGGACCGTGGTGACCAGGAACAGGCCGAGCCAGCGCACGTTCTTCTTCAGCGCCAGCAGCCCGAGGTACACCCCGACCGCGACCGTGGAGAAGGTGATGTTGAACTCGTACATGTTGCCCCACGGCGCCCGCTCCACGGAGGCCGCGCGGGCGACGACCCCGCCCAGCTCCACCAGGAACGCGAGCACGGTGAGGGAGATGGCGATCCGCCCGTAGAGGTCGCCCTGCTCGTCCCCGCCGTGCGCACCGGGCCCGTCCGGCACGTCCCTCGCGCCGGACGCGGAGCGCACGACGACCTTGGGCCGCTCCAGTACGGCGGTGCCCCCGGCCTGCTTGACGGTGACGGCGGGCCCGCTCGCCTTCTGCTCGCCGGCGGCGGTCAGCGCCGCGGCCGTACGGGCCACCTTGCTGCGGCTGCCGAAGAGCCACTCGGCGATGTGCGCGAAGAAGGCCAGGGTGTAGACGGCCATGGACGAGTAGATCAGCGTGTTGCTGATGCTGGCCAGGTGTTCGTTGGTGGCGGCGGCGAGAGTCACTGCTCAGCCCCTTCGGCAGGTACGACGTCGGATTCGTTGGAGTCGCGGTCGGGTGCCCCCGGCGCCTGGTCGTAGAGGGTTCCGGCGAGGTCGCCCAGCTCCTCGGGCACCTTGGCCGACTCGCTGCGGCCGAGCCCGGCCATCTCGACAACCGTCACGCCGTCGGCGCCGCGCACCGCCCGCACCCACACGCGGCGGCGCTGGATGAACAGGGACGCAGCCAGACCGAAGATCGCGGCGAGGGCACCGCCGAGCGCCCAGCCGCTGCCCGGCTCCTGGACGATCTCGAAGCCGGCCCACTCCTTGATGTCCTTCTCGAGGGTGATCGAGCCGGCGCCGTTCGGCAGCTTCAGGGTCTGCCCGGGCTTGAGGTTCCCGCGCAGCTGCAGGCCCTTGGCGTCCTTGAACGCCTTCATGTGGCTCTTGTCGAGCTGGTACACGCTCTGCGGAAGGCCCGCGTCGACGCCGAGGTCGCCGTGGTACGGCTCCAGGTTCAGCACCGGGTTCAGCAGCGCCGGGAACTGCGAGAGCACCGAGGCGCCGCCGCCGTAGGTCGGCAGGAAGAAGGCCCGGACGCCGAGCTGCTCCTTCTGCCCCTTGGCGTTGCGGTAGCCGTCCATGACCTTGATGACGCCCTGCGAGGTGACGTTCCCGTCGAGCGGCAGCAGCGGTACGGCGTCCTGGTAGACGACCTTGCCCTTGCCGTCGCGGACGGTGATCACGGGCGCGTAGCCGTGGCTGACCAGGTAGACCTTGGAGTCGCCGATCTCCAGCGGCTGGTTGACCTTGATGGTGGCCGGCTTCTCCTTGCCGTACGCGCCCTCGCGGTAGGCGATCTTCGCCTGGAAGGTGCGCGGGGTGCCGCGGTTGGGGCCGGTCAGCTCGTAGGTGCCCTCGAAGTCCTTCAGGTCGAAGCTGAACGGCACCAGTTCGTCGGTGCTGAACAGGCTGCCGGACCTGAAGTCGTCGTACATCGGCAGCGCGTTGGAGAAGCCGCCGCCCTCCACCATCAGCTTGGTGCCGTCCGACTTGAACATCTGGCCCGAGGCGAAGGCGGTCAGCAGCACGATCAGCGCGACGTGGAAGACCAGGTTGCCCAGCTCCCGGACGTACCCCTTCTCGGCGGCGACGGCGTCACCGGCGAGGTGGGCGCGGAAGCGGCGCTTCTTCAGCAGCGCGAGCGCGGCCTCGCGGACCTGCTCCGGCTCGGCGGTGGTGCGCCAGGTGGTGTAGGCGGGCAGCCGGTCCAGCCGCTTGGGGGCGCCCGGCGGGCGGCCGCGCAGCTGGCCGACGAACTGCCAGGTGCGCGGGACGATGCAGCCGATGAGGGAGACGAACAGCAGGATGTAGATCGCGGAGAACCACACCGAGCTGTAGACGTGGAAGAGGCCGAGCTTGTCGTAGATCGGCGCGAGCGTCGTGTGGGTCCTGCGGAAGTCGTCGACCTTGGTGGCGTCGGCGCCGGTCTGCGGGATCAGCGAGCCGGGGATCGCGCCGAGCGACAGCAGCAGGAGCAGCAGCAGCGCGACCCGCATGGAGGTCAGCTGCCGCCAGAACCAGCGCGCCCAGCCGACGACGCCGAGGCCGGGCACGGAGGCGATCTCCTCCTGCGGGGCGGTGGACAGCTGGGAGCCGGCCGCCCCCAGGTCCTCCTGCTCCTGGCCCTTGTCGGTTTCGGTCTTGCTCATCGATCAGATCCCCACAGTGAAGCCGTCGGACCAGGTCTGCATCTCCTGCACCAGGCGGTCCCAGGCCCCGGTCAGCAGCAGCACACCGGTCACGATCATCATCGTGCCGCCGATGCGCATCACCCAGACATAGTGGCGCTTGACCCAGCCGAAGGCACCGAGCGCCTTGCGGAAGCCGACCGCGGCGAGCACGAAGGGCACGCCGAGGCCCAGGCAGTAGGCGACCATCAGCAGTGCTCCGCGCCCGGCGCTCGACTGTTCCATGGCGAGGAGGTTCACGGACGACAGGGTCGGCCCCAGACAGGGGGTCCAGCCGATGCCGAACAGTGCGCCGAGCAGCGGTGCGCCCACCAGGCCGGTCGTGGGCCGGCGGTGGAAGCGGAACTCGCGCTGGGTGAACCAGGGCATCAGCCCCATGAAGAACACGCCCATGAGGATCATGAGCACGCCGAGCACCTTGGCCAGAACGGCCTTGTGCTCCTGGAGGGTCCAGCCGAAGGAGCCGAACAGCGCCCCGCCGGAGATGAACACGGCGCTGAACCCGAGGACGAACAGGGAGGCTCCGGCGACCATGCGCCCGCGTCTGGCCTCGGCAAGGTCGGTGCCGGCGACCCCGGTGACGTAGGAGAGGTAACCGGGGACGAGCGGGAGCACGCAGGGCGAGAAGAAGGAGACGAGGCCGCCGAGCAGGGCGATCGGCAGGGCGACCAGCAGGGCCCCGTGGAGGACGGTCTGGTTCTGCGCGGCCAGCGTGACGAGTGCGCTCACGTCACTTCTCCGCGAGGACCGGCTTGACCATCTTCAGCAGGGTGGTCTCGTCGAGCGCCTCCAGCGCCCGCGCGGCGACCTTCCCGTCCTTGTCGATGACGAGCGTGGACGGGATCAGCTGCGGGTTGAGCGTGCCCTTCTTGAAGCGGAGCATCAGCTTGCCCGTGGGGTCGTACAGGCTCGGGTAGCTGATCCCGTGCTCCTTCTCGAAGGCGACCGCGGGGGTGGTGCTGGTGTCCCGGGTGTTGATGCCGACGAACTGGAGGCCCTTGCCCTCGTACGCCTGGGAGACCTTGGAGAAGTACTTGGCCTCCTCCCGGCACGGTCCGCACCAGGAGCCCCAGACGTTGATCACGACGACCTTGCCCTGGTAGTCGGCGACGTCCAGGGTCTTGCCGTCGATGGTCTTGCCGGACAGGTCGGGCGCGGTGGCCCGCTTGCCCTGCGGCACGGTGCTGATGCCGTTGTTGCCGGTGACGAAGCCGGTGTTGCCGCCTCCGCCTGAGGTGCCGCCGTTGCCGCACGCGGACAGGGTCAGGGCCGCCGCGGCGGCCATGGCGCCAAGGAGGGCGGCGCGGCTACGGGTACTCATGTGAAAAGTTTCGCATGCCTGTTCCGGGGATTTCGCGCACCCCCCTGGCGGGCGGAAAACCCCATTCCAGGAGGTATTTACTCCGGACATTTCAGGCGCAATGCCGGGCGGCCTCTCAGGTGGCGTCCGAGGAGGCCGACTTGGCACCCCCGGCGTCCCGCAGGAAGCCCTTCCAGCCCCCGGACGGCTGCTGCCCGACCTCCAGCGTGCGCAGCTTGGCGAGCACCTCGGGCTTCTGGACGTCCATCCAGTCCACGAACTGCCGGAAGGAGACCAGGCGCACGTCCGCACCCTTCTCCTTCTCGCGCGCGATGTGCTTGAAGGCCTCCTCGACGGAGTCCATGTAGATGCCGCCGTTCCACTGCTCGAAGTGGTTGCCGATGAAGAGCGGTGCCCGGTTTGTCTTGTATGCCCGCTCGAATCCCGCGATGTACGCCCCGGCGGACTGCTTGCGCCAGGTCGGGTAGTTGTAGGCGGGCGCCTTGGTCGTGTTGACCGACTGGTTGGCGAGCATGTTGTAGTCCATGGACAGGACCTCGAAGGAACGCCCCGGGAAAGGTATCTGCTGCAACGGCAGGTCCCAGATCCCCAGCTTCTTCTCCGGCCACACCTGGCGGCCGCCCGGCGAGGAGGCGTCGTAGCGCCAGCCCAGCTTCTTGGCGGTGGGCAGCAGGTTGTTCTGGCCGAGCAGACAGGGCGTACGGCCGCCGACCAGCTCCTTGTCGTAGTCGAACGGCAGGGAGGGCAGGTCGCTCCAGCCGGTGTTGGTCCGCCACTCCTTCACGAACGCCTTGGCCTGGCGTATCTCGCTCTCCCACTGCGCCCCGGTCCAGTTGCCGACCGTGCCGCTGCCGGCACAGAAGTGCCCGTTGAAGTGGGTGCCGATCTCGTGGCCCTCCATCCAGGCCCGACGCACATTGGTCAGCGTGGCCTTGATGTGCGGGTCGCTGAGGTAGCCGATGTCGGAGGCGCCGCGCGGGTTGTTCGGCGGCTCGTACAGCCGCTTCTTGCCCTCGGGCAGCAGGTACAGCCCCGAGAGGAAGAAGGTCATGCTCGCGCCGTGCTCCTTGGCCAGGTCAAGGAAGCGCGGGAACAGCCCGTTGCCGACCTCGCCGGCGCCGTCCCAGGAGAAGATCACGAACTGCGGCGGGGTCTGCCCCGGCTCCAGCGGCTCGGGCCTGGCCGGCTGGTGCGGCTGCTTGCCGGTGAAGGAGGTGGAGCCGTCGCCGATGGGCCGCGCCTTGGTCCCGCCGTTCTTGCCATCGCCGCCCCCGGCCGAGTTCCCGGAACCGGATCCGTGCCCGCCGCCGTCCGAGGACTTGAGAGACCCGCAGCCGGCGAGTGTGGCGGCAGCCGCCGCGCCCGCGCCGAGGCCGAGTATTCCCCTCCGGGAAAGGGTCCGGGAGTTGGTGCGCATGGAAATCCCCGATTCATCGCGCCTGCTGGTGGTTACCCACTCAGAGGGCACGACGATCGGGGAGGTTCCGCTGATATTTATGTTTTTCGCAACGGATACGGCAAAGGGACCCTAAGCCATTCCAAACGGACCGTCAGAAGCGGCCGCCGGCTGAGGACTTCGGCTGACGGCCGCAGCCGGCGCGTCACGCCCCGAAGGCCTTGCTCTTCCCCTTCACCGGCTTGGCACCGGCGCGGAGATGAGCCGGCACGAGGTCGATGGCGGGCTCGGCGTAGCCGACGGAGACGATCCTGTCGCCCAGATATGTGAAGGTCGTCAGGGAGGCGAGCGTGCACTGCCGCTTGCGCGGGTCGTGCCACAGCCGCCGCTTCTCGACGTACGACCGCACGATCCAGATCGGCAGCTGGTGGCTGACCAGCACCGCCTCGTGCCCGCGGGCCTGGTCCTTGGCCGCGTTCAGCGCGCCCATCATCCGGACGACCTGGTCGATGTACGGCTCGCCCCAGGACGGCTTGAACGGGTTGACGAGGTGCTTCCAGTTGTCGGGCTTGCGCAGCGCGCCGTCCCCGACCCCGAAGGTCTTGCCCTGGAAGACGTTGTCGGCCTCGATCAGCCGCTCGTCGGTGGCGAGGTCGAGCCCGTGCGCCTTCGCGATCGGGGTGGCGGTCTCCTGCGCGCGCTCCAGCGGCGAGGCGACCACGTGGGTGACGTCGCGCGAGGAGAGGTGCTCGGCGACGCGGTCGGCCATCTGACGGCCCAGCTCGGACAGGTGGTAGCCGGGCAGCCGCCCGTAGAGGATCCCGGTCGGGTTCTCGACCTCTCCGTGGCGCACGAGATGGACGACGGTGACGTCCTTGTCGCTGCTGGTGATGCTGTTGCTCACGCGGTGGCCTCCGCGGCCGCTCGGGCCGCCGCCGGAAGGGCGTCGGCGATCTTCTGGATGGCCCGCTCGTCGTGGGCCGTGGACACGAACCAGGACTCGAAGGACGACGGCGGCAGGTAGACGCCGTTCGACAGCAGCGAGTGGAAGAAGGCGGTGAAGCGGTACGACTCCTGCCGCTTGGCGTCCTCGTAGTTCCGCACCCGCCGGTCGGTGAAGAACACGGAGAACATGTTGGAGGCGGTCTGCAGCCGGTGCGCCACGCCCTCCTTGCTGAGCGCCTCGGTCACGAGGGTCCGGATCTGCTCGGAGACGGCGTCGACCTTGTCGTACGCGGCGTCGTCGAGCAGCCGCAGCTGGGCGAGGCCGGCGGCGGTGGCGACGGGGTTCCCGGAGAGGGTGCCGGCCTGGTAGACGGGCCCGGCGGGAGCGAGGTGGGCCATGACGTCGGCGCGACCGCCGAAGGCCGCGGCCGGGAACCCGCCGCCCATGACCTTCCCGAAGGTCATGAGATCGGGCTTGACCCCGTCGATCCCGTACCAGCCGCTCCTGCTCGTCCGGAACCCGGTCATGACCTCGTCGGAGATGAAGAGGGCGCCGTTCTTCTGGCAGGCGTCCTTGAGCCCCTGGTTGAACCCGGGGTCCGGCGGGACGACGCCCATGTTGCCGGGCGAGGCCTCGGTGATGACACAGGCGATCTCGCCCGGGTGCCGGTGGAAGGCCTCGTGCACGGCTTCGAGGTCGTTGTACGGCAGCACGATCGTGTCGCCGGCCTGGGCGCCGGTGACACCGGGCGTGTCGGGCAGCGCGAACGTCGCGACGCCGCTCCCCGCCGCGGCGAGCAGGGAGTCCACATGCCCGTGGTAGCACCCGGCGAACTTGATCACCTTGGAGCGCCGGGTGAACCCGCGGGCGAGCCGGATCGCCGACATGGTCGCCTCGGTGCCGCTGCTGACGAGCCGCACCTGCTCGACGGGCTCCACCCGGGCGACGATCTCCTCGGCGAGCGCGACCTCGCCCTCACCGGGCGTACCGAAGGACGTACCGCGCGCGACCGCCTCCTGGACGGCGCCGATGACCTCGGGGTGGGAGTGCCCCAGAATCATCGGTCCCCAGGAGCACACCAGGTCGACGTACTCCCGCCCGTCGGCGTCGGTCAGGTACGGTCCCGTGCCGGAAACCATGAACCGGGGCGTGCCGCCCACGGCACGAAAGGCGCGCACCGGCGAGTTCACACCACCCGGTGTGACGACGGACGCACGGTCGAAGAGCGCCTGCGAGACGGGCGCTTCATAGGGATAGGGCAGTTCGCTCATGGCGCTCATGACGTGCGAATTCTCCGACTTCTCGGACTCCGGTTGCGTGGTGACCTCCTCAGGGTAGGCCGCGGCTCGCCCCGGAAGCGGCCGACCTCAAGATCGGAACCGTGATGGCGGTTGCGCCATCTGCGAGACTGAGACCTGATACACACAGCTCATACGGCACGTAGTAGTAAGGGGCTGTTGAAGATCCCGCGGACTGGTGTTTCACCGCACGTTTCGGCGAGCGGCCGTGGGGGAGGTCACTGACACGATGATCGGGTTGCGCGGCGGGGGCCACGCGTCCTAGAAAAGCAGTCGGGTGGAGATATGCATCGCGGTGGCGGACTGGGCGAGGGGACTGACGACCTCGGTCCTCGACGTGCCCGGCGGGGAAGGCACCGGCGCGACGCGGAGGAAACTACCGAAGCACGACAGACTGACGCACGTCAGGCACAGGGTGTACCGAGTGAGCCCGAGCGGCACGACCGGCAGTTCGACAGCCGGCTCGAGCACCGGGTAGACCGCCTCCGGGCGGGGAGCAGGAATGGTGGTCGGGTGGGGGTGACGTACAAATACTTCGGCGCGCCGGACGGCGCGACCGCGGCCCGCGTCCCCATCTCGATGCGCCCCGAGGAACTCGGCGGCGACGAGCTGGGCATGAACGGCATGTTCACCAAGATCAAGCCGGAGACGATGGCCGCGATGGTGCTGACCGGCATCGAGGGCGTGCCCCTGCACAAGGTGCCGCCCCTGGAGCTGGTCGTCCTGCACCCCGACTACGCGGTCGTCAAGCTCCCCATGACGGTCGTCGACCCCCTGCGCGGCATCGGCGAGGAAGCGGTGGGCGCGGCGGCGTTCATCTGGTCCACGGTGCCTGACCGGGGTGGGCCTCGGGACGCGTTCAATGTGTACCAGTTGCTGCACGAGTGGCAGGACTTTTCGCATCGGTTGCATGAGGCGGGGCATCAGCCGTATTGCTTGGTTTGGCCCTGAGCTGGGGTTTCGTGGGGTTTGGGCGGGGGCTTTCGGGTCCCGTCCTGGCCAGTGCCTGAGGAGGGCCGTCAGGCGGCCAGCGCGTCGTCGATCGCCTTGCGGGTGCGCGTCTCGCTGGACGGCAGCACATGCGTGTACGTCTCGCTGGACGGCAGCACATGCGTGTACGTGGGGTAGCTGGTCCGGGCCTCGACTGCCTCTGTGCCGAGGAAGCCCATGCCCTGCGGAGTGGCGATGCCACCGACGTCCCAGTTCGCCTCCTGGGCAGCCGTGATCAGCTTGCCGACGGTCAGCTCGGTCACGTTCGGACTCCAAGGTCGAAGGCACCACTGTCGAGGTAACTCTTACCGCCGGTACCGCATAAATAGTGGGTGCCGCCCGTGGCCGCCGCCAGGTCGGCAAGGCGCTCGGACCGGCCTTGGCGGGTCGGGATCTCGCTACTGTCCAGCACCTTCCCTGACCAGCCGAGAGCGGTGAGCAGGGCGATCGTCGAAGTTTTCGCTACGTCGGCTACGCAGTCCGAGGTATCGAGCGTGTTCAAGACCGCTTCCAGGACCTCAGGCACGGCAGCCCAGTGTCGGCTGCGGCCGTAGTACTGGCGCACGAGCAGCTCGACGGTCCTGCGGGAACGACGAGGATCGTCCAGCGCGGCGAGGCGGACTCGGTGCTGGTAGTCGCGCCGAGCGAACTGCACATCGTCAAGGACGATCCACCGGTCGGCGGCGAAGAGTTTCGCCAACGTGGACAGCCGTGGGAACAGGTTCGGCTGATGGATCGCGCACACCGCGCCTTGCGGGCTGACGCGAGGTGGCTCAGGTGCTGATGAGACGGCTGTCGAAGCCGGCGCCCAGGAGGCGCTCGTAAGCGTCATACACATCCCCCGGTACGTCCTGACGACCAGCCCAAGGCCCTCCCGCCCGCCCTCGAATCCATGACCCTGCTGGTCGCCGCCGTCATCGTCCACGACAAGGCCACCAACCGCGTCGTACTCCTCCAGCGCAGCCAGAACGCCAAGTTCGCCCAGGGCATGTGGGACCTGCCCGTCGGCAAAAGCGAGCCCGGCGAGCCGATCACCGAGACCGCCGTGCGCGAGCTGCACGAGGAGACCGGGCTGACCGTGAAGCCTGACTCCCTGAAGGTCGCCCACATCATCCACGGTGCTTGGGGCGTAGAAGCCCCCAACGGCTACCTCACCGTTGTCTTCGCTGCCCACGAATGGACCGGCGAACCGGAAAACCGCGAACCGTGGAAGCACGCCCATGTCTGCTGGGTTGATGTCGGCGCCATCCCGCAGGAGTTCGTGGACACCACCGCAAGCGCACTGCACCGGTATCTCGCCGATGGTCCTCAGGTGTCGCTGAGCGGCTGGAAGTGAGCACCTGTGTTCCGCGCCGCCGGTGAGGTGTCAGTGCCCTCCGTCGACCTCGTCATGCCCTGAGGTCTCGGGTCAACGTGCCCGTGAGCCGGCGGCCAGGGGGCGTCACTCCAGCGGACGGCCCTTCCGGCGCTGTCCGCCTGCCCCGGGCCCGGCGCCGCACGAGTGCCACGGTCTCCCACGTCGCGGTGGCCATGGCCACCAATGACAGCAGCAGGTAGAAGACGAAGAGCTTGTGCAGGTCGTCGAGGAAGTACCAGATCGATGCGGTGCCAGTGAACCAGAAGGCGACCAGCGAGCCGGCGCCGCGCTCCTTGCTGCGTGCCGCGCTGACGAGGCAGCAGGCGGCGGCCAGCGCCAGCAGGGCGGCGATGGCGACGTACGAGTGGCCCCACCCGAGGTAGGCGCGCCGCAGTTCGGAGTTGATCGCCATGGCCTCCGCCACCGGCCCCCAGCCGACGGCGCACGACAGGCGTGTGGACCACGGCAGCGTCACCAGGCCCACCACGCCGGCCGCGATGGCGACGCGGCCGAAGTGAGCGGTGTCCACCAGTTGGCCGCGTGCGCACAGCAGCGACAGCAGGCATCCGAGCAGAGCCAGAGCGCTGTCGGCGTAAGGGCGTAGTGAGATGCGGAACTTGGCCCGGAGAGCGGTTCGGGCGCCGGACCGGGGCGCCGGGGGCGCGGGCGTGGTGGATTGGACCGTCGGCATGAAGGCCTGTGTCAGGGCGTCGGCAAGGGCTGCGCGCATCTGTCCCGCATCGGCGAACCGTTCCGCCGGGTCCTTGCGCAGTGCGCGCAGGATCACTGCCTCCACCGCCGGCGGTATCTGCGGTCGGAACCGGGAGACCGGCTCGGGTTCGGCGTACAGGTGCTGATGCATGACGGCGAACGGCGATTCGCCGCGGAACGGGGTCTGCCCGGTCAGCAGTTCGTGCAGCAGGCAGCCCATCGCGTACAGATCGGCCCGGTGGTCGATCTCGGCGCCGCCGATCTGCTCCGGCGAGAGGTAGGCGGGGGTGCCTATGGCCGCGCCGCTGCCGGTGATACGGGTGGCGGCCTCGGTGAACGCCTTGGCGATGCCGAAGTCGAGGACCTTCACGGTGTCGGCTCCGGTGAGCATGATGTTCGAGGGCTTGATGTCCCTGTGCACGATGCCGCGTTCGTGGCTGTGCCGCAGCGCGTCCAGTATCGCGCAGGCCGTGTTGATCGCCTCGGCGACGGGGAGTGGGCCGCCGTCCAGGACCTCGGCGAGGGTGGCGCCTTGCACGTACTCCATGACCAAATAGGGCCGTGGGCCGTCCGGATGCGGCTCCTCGCCGACGTCGTGGATGGTGGCCACCGCTGGATGGTTCAGCGCGGCGGCCGCGTGCGCCTCGCGCCGGAAGCGGGCTCGCGACTGCGGATCGTGGGCCAACTCCGAGGAGAGCAGCTTGACTGCGACGGTGCGGCGCAGTTGCCGGTCCACCCCCCGATGGACCGTTCCCATGCCGCCCTGCCCGAGCTTCTCGACCAGCTCGTATCGGCCGCTGAGGACCATGTCCCGCCCCACTCACGCCTCCTGTGAATCAGAAACTCGGCGCAGCTTACGGCTCGACCTCGACGGACCGATCGTCACTGCTGCAGCCCGGCGGGTCGCGGGGCAGGCGCCAACGGGCGCACTGGTCGCGCCGTGCAGCAGGATCGCGTGGATGAAGTCTGGGCCCTGACGTGCGCCCACGTGGCCTTCGAGGGTCGGCTCCCATGCGGTCTCGGCCAGGCCGCAGAACGTCGAGGCCAGCCAGGTGGCCGGCATGTCGCCCCGCAGCAGCCCCGAGTTCTGGCCGCCCTGACCCGGGGTTGCTCCCGCATCCGCCGGTCGCGCCGCCCCGCCGCGTCAATACACGTCGCGGTCAGTACACGTCGCGCACGTAGCGCTTCTCGGTGGTGAGTTGCTTGACGTACGCCGTCGCCTCCGTCTCGTCCAGGCCGCCGTGGACGGTGGCGATCTCGCGTAGGGCCTGGTCGACGTCCTTGGCCATGCGGGAGGCGTCGCCGCAGACGTAGAAGTGGGCGCCGTCGCGCAGCCAGGACCACAGCAGCGGGCCGTGTTCGCGCATCCGGTCCTGGACGTAGACCTTGGCGCGCTGGTCGCGGGAGAAGGCGGTGTCCAGGCGGGTGAGTGTGCCCTCGGCGAGGTGGGCGGCCAGTTCCTCCTCGTAGTAGAAGTCGGTCGCCCGGTGCTGTTCGCCGAAGAAGAGCCAGTTCGGGGCGCGGTGGGCGCGGGCCCGGCGTTCCTCCAGGAAGCCGATGAAGGGTGCGATGCCCGTGCCGGGGCCGATCATCACCGCCGGTGTGGCGGGGTCGGCGGGCGGGCGGAAGTGCGGTGCCCGCTGGACGCGGACCGGCACCGGGGTGCCGGGCTCGGCGTCGGCGAGGAAGGGGGAGCAGACGCCCTGGCGGGGGCGGCCGTGCAGGTTCTCGTAGCGGACGACGGAAACCGTCAGGGACACCAGGTGCGGGTCGGTCAGCGGGCTGGACGATATGGAGTACAGGCGGGGCTGCAGGCGGCCCAGCACGTCGGCCCACTCCTGCGCCCCGGCCCGGACCCCGAACTCGGCGACCACGTCGACGGCCTGGCGGCCCCAGGACCAGCGCGCCAACTCGCCCTTGTTGTCCGGGCGCAGCAGCTTGCGCAGCTCGCGGGGGTCGCGGGTCCGGTCGGCGGCGAAGCGCAACAGGTCGCCGGTGACGCGGCTGATGTCCAGGTGGCGCCGCAGGGCCTCGGCGAAGGGCACCTCTCCGACGCTCTTGACCTGCACGGCCGCGTCCGCGTCCAGGCCGGTGACGGCAAGCCACTCCGTCACGAGGTCCGGCTGGTTGACCGGGTGCACCGCGAGGGCGTCACCGGCCTCGTAGACCAGCGGGGTGTCGCTGTCACTGGTGTCGAAGGTGAAGCGCCGGACCTCCTTGCCCGCGCCGGGCAGGCTCAGCAGGCGGTTGCCGGTGAGGCGGGCGGTGGCGGGGGCGGGGGCGGTACGGCTCGGCCGGGGGGCCGCCGGCGATGCGGGCGACGCTGGCGACGCGGGGATCAGGGCCGGTTTCGGGCTCTCGGAGCCCTTCAGCGCCCTGCGTACCTGGTCGAGCCAGGCCTCGGCCTCGGTCTCGTAGTCCGGTTCGCAGTCGGTGCGCGGGGCCAGCCGTACCGCGTCCAGTTCCGCCATGCGCCGGTCGAGGCGCCGGCCGTGGCCGCAGAAGTCGTCGTACGAGGAGTCGCCGAAGGCCAGGACGGCGTAGCGCCGGCCCTTCAGGCGCGGGGCCTCGGGTGCGGCGAGGGCGTCCCAGAAGCCGGCGCCGTTGTCCGGGGCGTCGCCGTCGCCGAAGGTGCTCGTGATCAGCAGCAGGTCGGCGTCGGACGGCAGCGCGGCGGGGTCCGCCTCCTCCATGGGCAGGAGGGAGGCGGGGTGGCCGTCCACGGTGAGCCGCTCGGCCGCGGCGGTCGCGAACTCCTCGGCGTTCCCGGTCTGCGACGCCCAGAGGATCACGACCTGGCGGCGCGAAGCGCCCACGGACAGAGCGGACGGGGCGGGCGGGGCGGACGAGCCCGGGGAGCCTTCCACGGCGGAGGTCCTGGAGTACATCCCGGCCAGTACGCCGTTCACCCACAGGGCGTGCTCCGGGCTGAACGGGGCGTCCGGCGGCAGCACCGGCACGCCGGGGGCGCCGGACGGGATGCCGGCCAGGAAGCCGGTCAGATACCGGCGTTCGTGTTCGGCCAGGACCGGCGGCGGCGCGGGCTCCAGCCCGAAGGGGGAGGGGAGGGACGCCGGGGGAAGAGCCGCGAGCGGTGGGACCGAGACCTCGACCGAGACCTCTGTGGACGCCTGGGCCCGGGTCCGCACCGTCACCGGGGTGGCCACCTTCGTCAGCGACACCGCGCAGACCTTGAACCCGGGCTGGAACGACAGCGGGTCGACGGCGTCGCTGGTGACCGCGTTGACGCTCAGGTACTCGCCGAACAGGTCGTTCCAGTGGAACGGCGCGAAACAGCAGCCCGGTCGCACCCGGTCGGTGACGACCGCGGGCAGCACGGCCCGCCCGCGCCGCGAGGCGACCTCCACCGAATCCCCCTCGACGAGGCCCAGTTCGGCCGCGTCCTGCGGGTGCACCTCCACGAAGGGTCCGGGGTTGAGCTTGTTCAGCTTGGTGACCTTGGCCGTCTTCGTCAGCGTGTGCCACTGGTGCTGGAGGCGCCCGGTGTTGAGCACGTACGGGTAGTCGTCGTCGGGCATCTCCGCCGCCGGGATGTGCGGGCGGGCGTAGAAAACCGCTCGGCCGCTCGCGGTCGGGAAGGTCGGTGAGCCGTCGTCACCGAGGTACCGGATCGGGTTGCGGTCGGGACCGTCGGCGCTCGGCGCCGGCCACTGCACGGGCGTCTCGCGCAGCCGCTCGTAGCTCACACCGCGCAGGTCCCAGCCGGTCGCCGGGTTCCAGGCGCGCTTGATCTCCTCGAAGATCTCCTCCGCGCTGTCGTACCCGAAGCCCTTCTCGTAGCCCATCGCGCGGGCCACGGCGGCGATGATCCGCCAGTCCGCCATCGCCTCGCCGGGCGGATCGGCGGCCGGCCGGGCGAGGGTCAGGTTGCGCTCGCTGTTGATCAGGACGCCCTCGGTCTCGGTCCACAGCGCGCCGGGCAGGACGATGTCGGCGTACGCGTTCGTCTCCGTCTCGGCGAACACGTCCTGCGCGACGACGAACTCGGCGGCCTCCAGGCCCTCGATGACCGTCTTGCGGTTCGCGACGGAGGCGACCGGGTTGGTGCAGATGATCCAGCAGGCCTTGATGTCCCCGTCGGCCAGCTTCCGGAACATCTCGACCGTGCCCCGGCCGACGCCGTCGGCGCGCAGGGCGCCCGGCTCCAGCTCCCACAGCTCCTCGACGAAGGCCCGGTCGGCGTCGGCGAGCACGGAACGCTGCCCGGGCAGCCCCGGCCCCATGTAGCCCATCTCCCGGCCGCCCATGGCGTTGGGCTGGCCGGTGAGGGAGAAGGGGCCGGAGCCCGGGCGGCAGATCGCGCCGGTGGCGAGGTGCAGGTTGACCAGGGCGTTGGTGTTCCAGGTGCCGTGCGTGGACTGGTTCAGGCCCATCGTCCAGCAGCTCGTCCACTCCCCCGCCGCACCGATCAGCCGGGCGGCCTCGCGGATGTCGTCCTCCGGGATGCCGGTGATCTCCGCGACGGCGGCGGGCGGGTAGTCGGCGAGGAAGGCGGGCATCTCCTCCCAGCCCTCGGTGTGCGCGGCGATGAAGGCGGGGTCGGTGTGGCCGTTCGCGTGCAGGAGGTGCAGCAGACCGTTGAGCAGCGCCAGGTCCGTGCCGGGCTTGATCTGGAGGAACAGGTCGGCCTTGTCGGCGGTGGCGGTGCGCCGCGGGTCGACGACGATCAGCTTGGCGCCCGCCGACTTCACCCGGTCCATCATCCGCAGGAAGAGGATCGGATGGCAGTCGGCCATGTTGGAGCCGATGACGAAGAAGACGTCGGCCCGGTCGAGGTCCTGGTACGAGCCGGGCGGCCCGTCCGCCCCCAGCGACAGCTTGTAACCGGTGCCGGCGCTGGCCATGCACAGCCGGGAGTTCGACTCGATCTGGTTGGTCCGGACGAAGCCCTTGGCCAGCTTGTTCGCCAGGTACTGCGCCTCCAGGCTCAGCTGCCCGGAGACGTAGAGGGCGACCGCGTCGGGGCCGTGCTCGTCGACGATCGCGCGCAGCCGGCGGCCGGTCTCGACGACGGCGGCCGCCACGGTCGTGGGCTGCGGCTCCTCGCCGCGGTCCGCCCGGACGAGGGCGGTGGTCAGCCGGCCCGGTGCGGCGAGCATGTCCGCGGTGGTCGCGCCCTTGGTGCACAGCCGGCCGAAGTTCGCCGGGTGCTCCTTGTCCCCGGCCGCCTTCAGGACCGTACGCCGCCCGTCCGGTCCCCTGCCGATGTCGAGGACCATGCCGCAGCCCACTCCGCAGTAGGAGCAGACCGTCCGCACCGTCGTCGTGCCCTCACTCCACGAGCCCGGCGCGGCCACGGGCGCCTCCCTTGCTGTGCTCGGTCCGATCTCACCCCTGGTGACGGTACGAACCGCTCATTACGTGGGTGTCTCTGCGCCGGATCACAAGGAGTTAAGCGCACCGCACAGGGCCTGGGAGACGGATGTGAGCAGTCGCCGTCGGCATGAACCATCCGGCCCGCTCGAACGTATCCGTCATAGGGGCCTTTCCCTGACATCGAAGGGGATGAGCCATATGGCGATCCCGGCAATCTCGGAACATACGACCCGTACGGCGCTCCGTACGACAGCGGGGGCCTTCTGCGCCGCTCTCCTCCTGGCCGCCTGTTCGAGCGGAGGCGGCGGTCAGGCGGGCGGCTCGGCCGGTTCCGGCACGCCCCAGGCCGGCTCGGGGGCCAAGGTGACGGTCACCGAGACCGAGTACGCGCTGAAGCTGTCCCGGACGTCGTTCACACCAGGCACCTACACCTTCGTCTCCGACAACGCCGGCAAGATCACTCACGCCCTGTCCATCGACGGCCCCGGCGTGGAGGACGCCCGGACCAAGGACATCCCGCCGGGCCACGACGGGACCGTGACGGTGACGCTCAAGAAGGGCACGTACGACGTGTACTGCCCGGTCGACAGTCACAAGCAGATGGGAATGGACCAGCACATCAAGGTCGGCTGAGACACCCCGTGCTCCACTCTCACGCGTCGCCGCGGACGAAGACCGGCTTGAGGTGCTTCTCGGGGAGTGCGTCGGGGAGGTGCTCCCAGTCGAGGACGTGCGAGACGACGCGTGCCGGGTCCACCTGGCCGGAGCGGGCCAGGTCGAGGGTGTCCGGGATGTGGGCGCGGACGTTGTCGCGGGCGATGCGCAGGGTGACGCCGGTGAGGTACATGTCGAGCAGGGGCAGCTCGCCGGGGCGGAAGTGGTTGCCCACCGACTCGCACATGCCCTCGGGGGCGAGGGACCCGACCGCCAGGGCGAGCTGGTCGACGCGGCCCGTGGCTTCCACCGCCAGGTCGAATCCGTGCCGGACGGCTTCGAGTGTCTCGGCGGTGCGGGCGCCGTAGCCCTCGGCCAGCTTGCGGTGCTCCGGGTCGGGATCGACGTACAGGATGTCCGAGGCGCCGAGGGCGCGGGCGATGTCGCAGACGTAGAGGCCGATGCTGCCGCGGGCGACGACCAGGACGCGGGCCCCGGGCCTGTTCCTCAGGTGGGGGGCGACCAGGCGCCAGGACAGGGACCAGTTGTCGCCGGCCGAGGCCATGGCGACCGGGTCGAGGCCGGCGGGCAGGGGGACGAGCATCGCGTCCGCCCACGGCACGCGGACCAGGTCGGAGAAGAGGCCGCCCCAGCTGCCGCCGATCGGGGCGCCGTACATCGCCATGTGGGGTACGGACGTGCAGTGCGCGGTCAGCCCGGCGCGGCAGTTGTCGCACGTGCCGCAGTTGATGGACCAGGGGACGACCACCAGGTCGCCGGGGGACACGGTGGTGACGGTCGTCATAGAGGGACGGGGTGCGCCGCACGCGCACCACTCACGCACCACTCACGCACCACCCGCGCGTCACTCGGGAGCGAAGGAGAAGCTGCGCCACCGGCCGTAGGACGGGACCACCTGGTCCGACGACTGCATGTCCACATAGATGCTCGACCCGCCCGGCGGCACGGTGCAGTCGGGTGTCGTGTACAGGAGCATGCTGCTCAGCGTGTAGTTCTTGATATGGGTCACACCCTCACGGAAAGCGTGGCACCCGCGGATCGACGGGTTCGTGAAGGTCTCCACATATCGGGCACCGGTGTGTGCCACGACCATGCCGGACGCCTGATCCTGGCAGGCGGTCAGCGCGATGCCGAGCGACGCGACACCGATGAGTGCGGCCAGCGACCGTGAAGCACGCATGGAGCCTCCTGTACCGGGGAGCCGTCAGGACGTCGTTCCCCGGGCACCACTATCCGGCCGTACTCCGATCGGCGCCCCCGGCGCGTACGGCCACTGCTGCATTCGGGTGAATTTCGCGACGGAAGCGAAGGAAGTGAGCGACGGAGGCGACGGAAACGTCGGCCCGACGGACGGCACCCGGACACCTCACCTGGCGTGCAGGGCCCGGCGGCGGCCCCTTCACTGAGGTGAGAGGAACAGACAGCAGACAGCTTTCGGGAGTCAGTGGAGGCGCGGCATGGCAGTGCGAAAGACATGGACGAGGGGCACGGCGGGCGCGGTGCTGGCCCTGGTCGTCGCCGGCGCGGCGGCCGGATGTTCCGACAACAACTCCGGCAACACGTCGGGCGTCGCCAGCAAGGCGGCATCGGCGGCCTCCTCCGCCGCCGCCTCCCTCGCCTCCAAGGCGGGCGAGTCGCTGGCCTCCGCCTCGGCGGAGGCCAGGAACAAGCTCGACTCGGTGAAGAACGGGGTGAATGCCAAGGACGATGTGACGCTCGGCGCCCCCACCCCCGACAGTTCGGGCAAGGCCACGGTCAAGGTGACCGCCAAGAACACCGCCGACTCCGCCAAGTCCTTCGCCGTCCAGGTCAACTTCACGGACAAGAGCGGCAATCTGCTGGACGTGACCGTGGTGACGCTCAAGGACGTGGGCGCGGGCGCCTCCGGCGAGGCCACGGCCACCAGTAACCGCAACCTGACCGGCGAGGTCCACGCGGTGGTCGGCTCGGCGCTGCGCTACTGACCGTAGGGGTGGCCCTGCCCGAAGAGCCCCGACTGCGAGGCCACGAAACCACGGCGTCCCCTTCGGACACCGTCAGGAGGACCCGCCGGGTAGTCCCCCGCCTCGGTGACGTGGTGGTAGGGGAGTAACCCAGCAGCCATCCCAGCTCCTCGGGCACCGTCGCCGAGCCGTACTCTTCGCCCTTGTGACCTGCACTGACAGTGCCATGTGTCATGGATGTCCCTGCCGGATGCCACCCGCGGGCCATGGCACATGTCATGGCCCGCGCCCACGCTGCACACGGTCAGGCGTCGCTGCGCACCAGCCGGTACGCCGCCCCCGCCAGCGCCAGTGCCGTCCAGCCGAGGAAGACCATCAGTCCTGCGAGGGGCGGGAGGGTGGTGGAGTCGTGGGTCAGGGCGAACATCGCCCTGCCCGCGCTGCTCGGCAAGTAGGGGCTGATGTCGTCCTGCCAGGAGCTGGGCAGGAGCGAGGTCAGTCCGGGGAGGAGCATGAGGCCGGCGACCAGCACCGAGATGCCGCCGGCCACCGACCGCAGCAGGGCGCCGAGGGCGATGCCGATGACACCGACCAGGCCGAGGTAGAGCCCGGCGCCCAGCAGGCTGCGTACGACCCCCGCGTGGGTCAGGTCCATCGCGGCGGGTGTGCCGGAGACGATGCCGCTGCCGAGCAGGAAGGCGACGAACGCGCCGAGGGTGCCGACGACCAGCGCGACCAGCCCGAACACGGCCGCCTTGGACCACAGGACGGGCAGCCGGCGCGGTACGGCCGCCAGGGTCGAGCGGATCGTGCCGGTGGCGTACTCCCCCGCCGTGACCAGTACGCCGAGGACGCCCAGGGCCAACTGGGCGAAGTTGGTGCCGAAGAGGGACAGGCTCACGGCCGTCGCCCGGCCGAATTCCGGGGTCATGCGGGGGGAGCCGTTCAGGGACTTGTAGCGGCTCGCGGCGATCAGTCCGAAGACGACGAGGAAGAGCAGGCCGAGGCCGAGGGTGATCCAGGTCGAGCGCAGCGACCAGAGTTTGACCCACTCGGAGGACAGCACGCGCCGTCCGGTC
This sequence comes from Streptomyces sp. NPDC001816, assembly GCF_042892235.1. Taxonomy (NCBI): domain Bacteria; kingdom Bacillati; phylum Actinomycetota; class Actinomycetes; order Kitasatosporales; family Streptomycetaceae; genus Streptomyces; species Streptomyces sp. NPDC001816. The sequence continues at coordinate 67,921 of NZ_JBIATY010000016.1, read as the reverse complement.
ACGCGGTAGGCGGGCCGGGCGGGTGGTGTGGTCCGGGGTGCTTCGGCGGTGGCGGTGAGGGTGCTCATGCGGTCCTCCCGGCAGTCTCGGGGTTCTCGATGCCGGTGGTGGAGCCGTGGTACTCCACGGCGTCCCGGGTGAGGTCCATGAACGCCTCCTCCAGGGAGACGGTCCGCGCGGTCAGCTCGAACAGCGGGATCCCGTGCTCGGCGGCCTTCAGCCCGATTTCACGGGCGGTCAGGCCGGTGACCTGCAACTCCTCCGAGCCGACGCGGCCGGTGATGTCGACGCCCGGGCCGGCCAGCACGTCCCGCAGCCGGGCCGGGTCCTGGGTGGCGACCTTCACCGTGTCGCCGCCCGCCTCGCGGACCAGGTCGCGCACGGTGGTGTCGGCCAGCAGTCGCCCCCGGCCCACGACGATCAGGTGGTCCGCCACCAGCGCCACCTCGCTCATCAGGTGGGAGGAGACGAACACCGTCCGGCCCTCCGCCGCGAGCGAGGTGAGCAGGGTGCGGATCCAGAGCACGCCCTCCGGGTCAAGACCGTTGACCGGCTCGTCCAGCATCACCGTCTGTGGATCGCCGAGCAGCGCTGCCGCGATGCCGAGCCGCTGGCCCATGCCGAGAGAGAAGGCACCGGCCCGCTTCCGGGCCACGCCGCCGAGACCGGCCAGCTCGACGACCTCGTCGACCCGGCGGCGCGGAATGCCGTGGGTCAGCGCGAGCGCCCTGAGGTGGTTGTGGGCCGAGCGGCCCGGGTGGACGGACTTGGCCTCCAGAAGCACCCCGACTTCCTGGAGCGGTGCCTGGTGGCGGGCGTAGTGGTGGCCGTTCACGGTGACGGTGCCGCTCGTCGGGGCGTCGAGCCCGACGATCAGCCGCATGGTGGTGGACTTCCCCGCGCCGTTGGGCCCCAGGAAGCCGGTCACGGTGCCCGGCTTCACGACGAAGTCCAGCCCGTCGACGGCCGTCTTCTCCCCGTACCTCTTGGTCAGCTGCCGTGCGTCGATCATGCGCGCTGCCTTCTCTCGGACTCGGGCGTCCGTCGCTTCTGACGCCTCATCCGCAACGCTAGGGTCCGAATCGCCCCGATTCCGTGTACCGGGGGCCGAACGGGTCGGGGCGGGTGGTACCCGGACAGTTCGGCGGTACCACGGCGCCGCCGCCCGCTCAGTCCAGCTGCAGCCGGTCCACCAGCCCCGCCTCGACGAACGCGGCCGCCACGTCGTCCCTGGTCTCGGTGAAGTGGGCCCAGCTGTCGCAGTGGGCCGGGACCACGCGGCGGGCGTCGAGGAGGCGGGCGGCACTCGCGGTTCCGGCGCCGTCGAGGACGAGGAGGGCGTCGTCGAGGACGGGCAGGCGGGGCGCGCCGGCGAAGAGGACGGCGGTGTCGACGGGGGCGTACCGGTCGGCGATCTCCTGGACCAGTTCGAGCGAGGCGTTGTCGCCGCTGACGTAGACGGTGGGCAGGTCGGCGGAGGTCAGGACGAATCCGGTGACCTCGCCCACGATCGGCTCGGAGCCCTTGGGGCCGTGCAGGCCGGGCGCTGCGGTGACGGTGACGGTGCCGCCGTCGGGGCGGGGCAGTTCGACGGACTCCCAGGGGGCGAGGGCGCTGGCGGTGCCGCCGAGGCGGTCGGCGGCGCTCGGCGTGGTGAGGGTGCGGGGCACCTCGGCCAGCAGGGCGCGGCCGGAGTGGTCGAGGTTGTCGGCGTGCTGGTCGTGGGAGAGCAGGACGACGTCCACGGGGCCGAGTTCGGCCGGGGTGAGGCGGGGCGGCGCGGTCTTGGTCAGGACCCGGCCGCTGGGCGCGGGGTAGTCGCCGGGGGCGTCGAAGGTGGGGTCGGTGAGGAGGCGGAGGCCGCCGTACTCGATGAGGACGGTCGGGCCGCCGAGGACGCGGACGGGCACCTGCTCGCTCGTGGGGTCGGGGTTCGGGCCGGCTGCAGCCATGGGGGCACCTCGCGGAGGGTCGTCTCAGGAACACGCGTCTCACACGTGTCTCACGGATAGAGAATTTCTATCCGTGATGAACGCTAGCCGCCCCTCACGGATGGACGCAAGCCGTACCATGAGACTCATGAAGGGGACCGTGACCGACGAGCCGACCGTGCTCCCCGCGCCGGGCGCGGAGCAGTACGCCGCACTCGACCTCGCCAACAGCGCCGTCGCGCTGCCCGGCGGCCAGTTCATCGACCTGCTCGGGACGCCCGCGGCGGCCGAGCGCTGGCTCGTGGAGCACGGCCTGGCCCCGGCCGGCGCGGAACTCCAGGAGACCTGCGCGGCCCAACTGCGCTCCCTGCGCGAACAGATCCGCTCCCTGCTCGCCTCCCGGGTCGACGGGCACGCCGCCCCCGCCGGCGCCCTGAACGCGCTCAACGACGCGCTCACCCGCGCCCCCGCGGCCGCCCTGCTGCACTGGCACCCCGAGCGCGGCCTGTACCGGGCGGCCTCCCACCCCACGACCCAGATCGTCGAGCACGCCCTGGCGGCCCTCGCCTCCGACGCCGCCGAACTGCTCACCGGCGCCGACGCCGGCCGCCTCACCGCCTGCGGCTCCAGCCCGTGCAACCGCTACCTCCTGCGGCACGGCCGCCGCCACTGGTGCTCCACCCGCTGCGGCGACCGCGCCCGCGCGGCCCGCGCCTACGCCCGCCGCACCGCGCCCGCACAGCCGGACTGAACCGGCCGACGCATGGCCACTACACGCACAACTCCCCCACCGAGATGACATGAACCATTCATCTTTGGGTCGTCTACGGCGCCCGGAAGCGACAGCATCCAGCCATTGACTCTCCCCGCGCGGGGACGCCGTTCCCGTACATGTCGCTTCATGTCACATGGGGGGCCACACGTGGTGTCCGCCGTAGAGGGGCCCGGCAGATTCGGGCCCAACAGATCCGAAGACCCCGGAAAACCTGAACGGCCGTTGCCCCGAAGGGCGTTCGCCGCGCGGAGCCTCGGGGACCGGATCTTCCGGTACCAGTTGACCGCCACCGGCGTCGCCGTCCTGGCCGTCATGGCAGGCGTTGGCCTGTTTCTGCTGCTGAGGGCCGGACAGGCGCTGAAGGTCAGGGGGTTCGCCTTCCTCACCACCGCCGAGTGGGAGCCGGACGTCCACAGGTTCGGCATCGCCGCGGTCCTCACCGGGACGCTGCTCATCGCCCTCGTCGCCGTCGCCATCTCCGTTCCGCTGGCCGTGGGCACCGCGCTGTTCATCTCCGACGTGGCACCGCGCCCGCTGCGGCGCACGCTCGTGACCATGGTCGACCTGATGGCGGCCGTACCGTCGGTGGTGTACGGGCTGTGGGGGCTGTTCTTCCTCCAGGGGCATGTGATCGGGCTGTCGCGCTGGCTGTCCGACTGGTTCGGGTGGTTCCCGCTCTTCAAGGTGGACGGCACCCAGCCGGGCGAGCCGCTGGCCACCGAGAGCGTCTACACCGCCTCGACCTTCATCGCGGGGCTCGTCGTGGCCCTGATGGTGGCGCCGATCCAGTGCTCGGTGATGCGCGAGGTGTTCGCCCAGGCCCCGGCCGGGGAGCGGGAGGGTGCCTACGCCCTCGGCGCGACCCGCTGGGGGATGATCCGCTCCGTCGTACTGCCGTACGGCAAGGGCGGGATCATCGGCGGCACCATGCTGGGGCTCGGCCGGGCGCTCGGCGAGACCATCGCCGTCTACCTGATCATCTCACCCGTCTTCACCATCCAGCCGCACATCCTGCAGACCGGCTCGAACTCCGTCTCCTCCCTGATCGCCCTGCACTACGGCGACGCCTCCACCTTCGGCATGTCGGCACTGATGGCCGCGGGCCTGGCGCTGTTCCTGCTCACCCTGGCGGTCAACTTCACCGCGTCGACGGTCGTGGCCCGCTCCCGGTCCGGCGCACAGAGCGAGGCCTGACATGACAGTCGTGGAAGAGAACGCCGTACGCGACCACGGCGTCGGGGAGACCGCGGCCGCCGCGCAGCCGGCCGACGAACTCCCGGACGTCCCCCGCCGGATCGGCGGACCCACCCGCTCGGGGGTGCTGTCCCTGACCGGCGCCGCCGCCTCCGGACTCTGCACGGCCCTGCTGCTGTTCGGTCAACTCGCCCCCTTCTCCGGCGCGTTGGGCTTCACCGTCACGGCCTACCTCGCCTTCCTCCTCATCTACGCCGTGCTCACCGGCCTGGAGGAGAACGGGCAGGCGGTACGGGACCGGGTGATGACCGTGGTGCTGTGGAGCGCGGCCACCCTGCTGTTCGTCGCGCTCGCCCTGGTCGTCGGCTTCACCGCCTGGCGCGGCCGCGAGGCACTGCCGCACGCCAACTTCTTCACCCAGGACATGCAGGCCGCGGGCCCGCTCGACCCGCTCACCAACGGCGGCATCGCGCACGCCATGCTCGGCACCCTCACCATGATCACCATCGCCCTGGCGATCACGGTCCCGCTGGGCCTGGCCTGCGCCGTGTACCTGAACCAGATCCCCGGACGCTTCTCCCGCTTCGTCCGCACCATCGTCGAGGCGATGACCGCGCTGCCCTCGATCGTGGCCGGCCTGATGGTGTACGCCACCTGGATCCTCGGGCTCGGCATGCAGAAGTCGGGACTCGCGGCGGGCTTCGCGATCAGCGTGATGATGCTGCCGATCGTGATCCGGGCGGCGGACGTGGTGCTGCGGCTGGTGCCGGGCACCCTGACGGAGGCGGCGGAGGCCCTGGGTGCGCCGCGCTGGCGCACGGTGTGGCACGTGGTCCTGCCCACCGCCCGCTCGGGTCTCGCCACGGCCGTCATCCTCGGCACCGCGCGCGGCATCGGCGAGACCTCGCCGGTGCTGCTCACCGCCGGGTTCACGGCGGCGCTGAACGCCGACCCGACGGACGGCCCGATGGTCTCCCTGCCCCTCGCCGTCTTCAACTTCGTCAAGTCGCCCCAGCCGACGATGATCGCCCGCGGTTTCGGCGCGGCGGCGGTGCTGATGGCCCTGGTCCTGGTGCTGTTCGCGATCGCCCGCGTCATCGGCGGCCGCGGCCCCGGCCACCAGAGCAAACGCCAGGCCCGCCGAGCGGCACGAGCCTCGCGGCGCGATGTGGAGAGATTCACCGAACTGCACTCACCGGGACTGCGGTTGTTCGAGACCGCCTCGCCTGACAACACCGACGAGCCCAGCCAACCCAGGGGCGCGGGGAACTGCGCGACCAGCCACAACGAACCCGCACCCGACAACGAAGGCAGCCACTGATGCTCAGCCAACTCACCACCGCCCTACGACGGCTGGGCATCCTGGCCGCGCTGATGGGCATCCTCGCAACAGCCACCCCCGCGTCGGCCGACACCTACACCCCCATCTCCGGCGCAGGCTCCACCTGGGCGGAGAACGCCGTGGACGAGTGGCGCCGCGCGGTGAACCAGTACGGCATGCGCATCAGCTACGCCGGCACCGGCTCCTCCGACGGCCGCCGCCAGTTCCTCAGCGGCACCGTCGACTTCGCGGTCTCCGACATCCCGTTCCAGACCCACCCGACGGACGGCTCCGCGGCCGAACGCCCGGCGGCGGGCTCGTACGCCTACATGCCCATCGTCGCCGGCGGCACCGTCTTCATGTACCACCTGACCGTCAACGGCAAGCGGGTCACCAACCTGCGCCTGTCCGGGGACGTCGTCACGAAGATCTTCACCGGGGTCGTCAAGACCTGGGACGACCCGGTGATCCGGGCCGACAACCCCGGCCTGCAACTGCCCCACCGTGCGATCGTCCCGGTCGTCCGCTCCGACGGCTCGGGCTCCACCGCCCAGTTCACGCTGTGGATGAGCAACCAGCACAAGGCGCTGTGGCAGGCCTACTGCCGCAAGGTGGGCCGCTCCGGCTCCTGCGGGCAGACCTCGAACTACCCGCCCAGCCCCGGAATGATCGCCCAGTCCGGCGACCTCGGCGTGGCCGGCTACGTCGCCCAGAACTACGGCGAGGGCGCGATCGGGTACGTCAACTACTCCTACGCGCTCAACGCGCACTACCCGGTCGCCAAGGTCCTGAACCACTCGGGCTACTACACCGAGCCGACCCCGCAGAACGTCGCGGTCTCGCTGCTCAAGGCCCGGATCAACACGAACAAGAACTCCCCGGACTACCTCACCCAGCAGCTCGACGGCGTCTACAACGACTCCGACAAGCGCAACTACCCGCTGTCCAGCTACTCGTACATGATCCTGCCGCTCAAGGTGCGGGGCACCTTCAGCACGGTCAAGGGCCGGACGCTGGGCGCGTTCTCGTACTACTTCATGTGCCAGGGCCAGCAGCAGGCGCCCAAGCTCGGCTACTCGCCGCTGCCGATCAACCTGGTCAAGGCCGGCTTCGACCAGATCCGCCGGATCCCGGGCGTGCAGGCGCGGAACATCGACATCAAGCGCTGCAACAACCCGACGTTCACGCCGGACGGCCACAACCGGCTCGCCGACACCGCGCCCTACCCGAAGCCCTGCGACAAGAAGGGCGCCCCGCCCTGCACCTCGGGCAGCGGCGGCGCCAAGTCCGGTGACGGCAACGGCGGTTCGGGCGGCGGATCCGCTGCGGGCGGTACGGCGAACGGCGGGTCCTCCGCCACCGGCGGAAACGGTACGGCAGGCACCGGCGGCAGCGGCGGCCCGTCCGTCGACCCGGACACCGGGCAGACCCTCGCGCCGGGCGCGAGCGCGGGCGGCGGCTCGGGCGGCACCGGTACGGGCGCCGACAACACCGTCGCCCTCGCCCAGCCGGTCGCCGTCGCCGCAGGCCACGGCTGGACCGCCACCCAGACGCTGATGCTGCTGGCCGCGTTCCTGGTGCTCGGCCTGATCCTGCTGCCCTCGGCCGTCTCCCGTCTGGTCGGCGCCCGGTCGCAGGACAACGGCAAGGACGGTGACCGGCGATGATCCGCAGACGGCCCGGCCGCGTCCGCGGCGCCCTGATCCGCCTCCTCGCCGGTGCCACCGTGGGCGCCCTCGCGGGCCTCGCGGTCGCCCAGGCGGCCCCCTCAGCGACCGCCGCCCCCGCCGGCTCGGCGGTCACCGTCTCCGGGCGGGGCGAGTTCAAGGACATGAAGTTCACCGTCGACCAGACGAGCCACCTCACCAGCCAGGCGATCAAGGTCTCCTGGAGCGGCGGCACCCCGACCACCTTCGCGGGCACCTGGTTCGACACCGACTTCGTGCAGATCATGCAGTGCTGGGGCGACGACGACGGCAGCGTCCCGGGCAACCCCGGACCGCCCCGCACCCAGTGCCAGTACGGCGCCTCCCCGACCACCGACCGCGGCAACTGGCCCGGCAACCAGCTGGACGACACCCGCCAGATCTTCTACAGCGCCGACCCCACCAACTACGGCCAGGACAACCGCTACGGCGCCGCCCAGCCGCCCGGCGTCCCGGGCGAGGTGCCGTTCAAGGCGGTCACCGGCGAGACGATCCTCACCAACACCCAGAACAACCGGTTCTTCAACCACAACACCACCAACGAGATCGACTTCGCCCGCACCGGCGCCGCCGGTACCGGCACGGAGTACTTCGAGGTGCAGACCGCCAACGAGGCCCCGCACCTGGGCTGCGGCTCCCCGGTCACCCAGAACGGCGTCACCAAGCCGCGCTCCTGCTGGCTGGTGATCGTCCCGCAGGGCCACCTCGACCTCGACGGAAAGCCGTACGCGGACCACAGTCAGGTCAACGCGGGCTCCCCGGTCTCCTCGACCAACTGGCAGAACCGCATCGCGATCCCGCTGCACTTCAACCAGGTGGGCAGCAACTGCCCGCTGGGCAGCGACGAGCGCCCCACCACCGGCAGCGAGCTGGTCGCCGACGCCGTGACCAGCTGGCAGGCGGCCCTGTGCCCGTCCGGCAAGGTGTACGGCTACACGGAACTCGGCGAGCCCGATGCCCGCTCCCGGCTGGGCACCGACAAGACGTTCGGCCTCGGCTTCACCACCCGGGCCCTGGGCGCCGACGACGGCACGTCGGCACCGGGCGGTACGACGACGTACGCGCCCGTGGCACTGTCCGGAGCGGTCATCGGGTTCACGATCGAACGCAGACCCAAGGCCGGAGCGCCCGAGAACATCAGGAGACAGGCGGGCACCAGGGTCGAGTCGATCAGACTGACACCCCGGCTGGTCGCCAAGCTGCTCACCGAGTCGTACCGCAACTCCACCTGGGGTTCGGTGCTCGGCGACAAGGCGGCCCACGGGTACGGCTGGGCGAAGAACAACCCGGCGGGCCTGGCGAGCGACCCCGAGTTCATCGCCCTCAACCCCGAGTTCGCGTACCTCTCGGTCGCCGAGACCCCGGCCACCGACACCGACCTGCTCACCTCGCTCGGCCACAGCGACAGCGCCCGCGCGGTGTGGCAGTGGATCCTCTCGGACAAGGAGGCCCGGCAGTTCCTCTCCGGCGTCTCCGACGACTGGGGCATGCGGGTCAACCCGTACTACAGCACCAACGCGGACCTGAACCCCTCCGGTCTCGCCTTCGCCCCCGAGCACGTCGACGAGTACCCGAAGAGCGACCCCTGGTGCACGGTGCCGCCCGGCACCGACGCTCCCAAGGACGCCCGGCAGTGCATGACCGACTTCCACCCGTACGTCGACGACATGCACGCCGGCGCCCTGCACACCCGGCGCGCCGACACCCTGTGGAAGTCGACCTGGGACCCGCTGTCCAACCCGCCCGCGTACCGCAGCCCCGGCCCGCAGACGGTCGGCTCGCGGTTCGTCATCACGGTCACCGACGCGGCCTCCGCAGACCGGTACGGCCTGCAGACGGCCAAGCTGCGCAACACGGCGGGCAAGTTCGTCGCCCCCACCGCCACGGCCCTGACCGAGGCCGCCAAGAGCGCCTCCGGCAAGGACGTCGCCGAGATCACCCCGGCGAACGCCAAGGCGAAGGACGCCTACCCGCTGGCCCAGCTGGTCTACGCGGCCGCACGGCCGGGCTGGCTGAAGGCGGACGCCCGCGCCGACTACGCGGCGCTGCTGCGCTACGCCGCGGGCGCCGGTCAGGTCCCCGGCGCCGACCCGGGCCGGCTGCCCGAGGGGTACGCCCCGCTCTCCCGCGCCCTGCGCGACCGCGCGCTGAAGGCGGCCGACGCGCTCCTGCGCTACAAGGGGTCGCCCTCCACCGGCGGTGACTCGGGCTCGGGCGGCACCAGCGGCGGCCAGGCCTCCGGCGGCACCGGCGACGGGTCGGGCGGCGCCACCTCCGGCGGTGCCTCCGGTGCCGGCGGCGGTACGGGAGCGGACGGCGGCGCGAGCGCCACGCCCAGCGCCCAGGCCTCGTACGACGGCGGAAAGGCCGTGGAGACCACGGCCGCCGGCAACACCCCGGCCGACCCGGCGAATCCGCTCCGCTATGCCGTACCGGTCGGTGCCGCGCTCGGCGCCTTCGCCGGACTCGGCGCGCCCTTCGCGGGCGGCAGCCGGCTGCGGCTGCCCCTGCGGGTGCCGCTGCCCGGCGGCCGCACGGTGACCGTCGTACCGGCCTTCTCCCTGCCCGAGCGGCTGCGCAGGCGGCTGCCCTGAGGCCCTGAGACCGGGGCGCCCGCACCGGGCGCCCCCACAGACGGCCGTCCGCCCCGAAAGGCAGTCGGGGCGGACGGCCCGTACCACCCTGCCAGATCCCCCTCTCCCGCACCGACGCACTATCGTCAGGAGACTCTCGATGCGCAGAACGCGCTCTACGGCGGCGCTCGTCGCCGCCGCCGTGGTGGCCGGCGGCCTGGCTCTGACCAGCCCCGCGTACGCCGACCCCACCCCCGCCGGTACCTTCCGCAAGCTGGTCGGCGTGGGCTCCGACACCACTCAGGACGTGCTCAACGCCCTGGCCGGCGACACCGTCAACGGCAAGACCTACGCCGACACGGCCGTGAAGTCGGCAGGCGGCGCGGGCATCGCCTCCTACGACGCGATCGAGCCCGGCACCGGCTCCACCACCTCGGACATCACCACCCGCTCGGGCGGCCCGTCCTTCCTGCGCCCCAACGGCTCCGGCAAGGGCCGCCTGGCCCTGAGCGAGTCGCTGACCGGTGACAAGTACCCGGACTCCTCCGGCGTCGCCATCAAGGGCCAGGTCGACTTCGGCCGCTCCTCCAGCGGCCCGAAGGTCTCCGGCACCGCGCTGACCTACATCCCGATGGCCCGTGACGCGGTCGGCGTCGCGGTCAGGGGCTCCGCGCTGGACACCCTCACGGTGGACCAGTTGCACGACATCTACGCGGGCTCGCTCACCACGGTGAACGGCCAGACCGTGCACCCGAAGATCCCGCAGAGCGGCTCCGGCACCCGCGCGTTCTTCCTCTCCGCGATCGGCCTCACCGACGCGACGATCGCGCCGAACATCCCGACCGTCCAGGAGAACCAGGGCAACGCGGCCCTCACCGAGGACGGCGCGCTGGTGCCCTTCTCGGTCGGTTCCTGGATCGCCCAGAACAACGGCGTCTCCCCCGACTTCACCAAGACCTCGGCGGCCGCGGGCGGTCACCTCGCCGCGGTACAGCTGCCGGGCGACACCGGTGCCACCAGCCCGGTGACGACGGTCAACGGCAAGCTCGCCCCGGTCAACGCCTACTACGAGAACTCCACCTTCGGCCGCGACGTCTACAACGTCGTGCCGTCCCGGGCGATCGACCCGACCAGCATCTTCTTCGACAAGGACCTCTACGACGTCTTCGTGACGGCGGGCAGCCACGAGGCCGCGATGGCCTCGGACTCCGCCGAGGGCGTCATCTCCGCCTTCGGCTTCGTGAACGAGTCGTACAACGGCTCGGTCAGCGTGGCCAAGCACGCCAAGCTGGGCGGCCTGGAGGAGTCTGGCATCGACACCCAGACGCCCTCCGCGCCGACCGGGGTGAAGGGCACCCGAGGCGACGCGAGCGTCAAGCTCAGCTGGACCGCCCCGGCGGCCACCGGCCTGCCGCTCACCGACTACCGGATCACGCTGACCGGTCCGGACGGCGCCGTCGTGGCCGTCAAGGACGTCCCGGCCACCACCACGTCGTACACCTTCAGCCACCTGGCCCTCGGCAGCTACACCGCCACGGTCGCCGGCGCCAACCTCAACGGCACCGGCGCCGCCGCCACCTGGACCGGCACCGTCAAGTACGCCAGCGCCACCACGGCGACCACGGCCACCACGGCCTACGGCAAGACGCCGAAGGTCGCCGTCACCGTCACCGACACGCACGGCGTCGTCCCGACCGGCACCGTCACGGTGAAGGAGGGCACCACCGTCCTCGGCACGGGCACTCTGGGCACCACCGGCAAGGTCACCATCAGCCTGTCGAACCACCTCAAGGTGGCCACGCACAGCCTGACGGTCTCCTACGGCGGCAACGGCAAGCTCCTCGGCTCCTCGACGACAGCCTCCCTGAAGATCACCAAGGCCGCCCCGACGGTGACGACCACCGCGCCCGCCTCGGTCAGCCACACCAGCCACGCCAAGGTCACCGTGAAGGTCTCCGCGACCGGCACGACGCCGACCGGCACCGTGCGCATCTACGAGGGCACCACCCTGCGCGCCAGCGGCACGCTGAGCGGTGGCCAGGTGACCATCACTCTGCCCCTGCTGAGCCGCGGTTCGCACACCCTGCACGCGTACTACGCCGGCTCCTCGACGGTGAACGCCAAGACCGGCGCCGACTTCACCATCAAGTCCACCTGACCCACCCGGCTGCCGGGGAGACCAGCACCGTCTCCCCGGCAGCCCCCACCCCCAGCGAAGGAGGCGGGCCGACGTGACCGTCGCCGTACCGACCACGCTCGCACCGGCCGCGCCGCGCACCCGCGTCCGCGGTGTCACCGCCGTCCGCCACCTGGCCCGCGGCGGCCTGCTCAGCCTCGCCGCCCTGCTGCTCGGCATCACCGCTCAGCTGCTGCTCGTCAGCGGCATCCAGCAGCACAGCGCGCAGCACGCCGCGTTCGACGAGCTGCGCGAGCAGCTCGCCCTGGGCACGGCCCCCGTGTCCCAGACCGACCAGCAGGGCAAGCTGCTCGCGCCGGGCACCCCGGTCGCGCTCATCGACGTACCGCAACTCGGCCTGAACCAGGTCGTGTTCGAGGGCACCGACGCCGCCGTCATGACCGACGGACCCGGTCACCGCCGGGACACCCCGATGCCGGGACAGGCCGGGACCAGCGTGCTGATGGGCCGGGCGGCCGCGTACGGCGCCCCGTTCGGGCACCTGGCCGACCTCACCGCGGGCAGCACCTTCACCGTGACCACCGGCCAGGGCAAGGCCAAGTACCAGGTCATCGACGTACGGCGGGCCGGCGACCCGGCACCCGTCCCGGCGGCCGCGGGCAAGGGCCGCCTGGTGCTGGTCACCGCGACCGGCCCCCGCTTCATGCCCGGCGGCATCCTGCGCGTCGACGCCGACCTGGTCTCCGCGCCCTTCCAGACCCCGGCGGCCGTGATCCGCCCCGGCACCCTGCCGGACTCGGAGCAGCCGCTGGCCCGCCCCTCGGGGGTGCCCTGGCCGCTGGTGCTGTGGCTCCAGGCGCTGCTCCTCGCGTCCATCGCCGCGGTGTGGACGTGGCACCGCTGGGGCCGCCACCAGACGTGGATCGTCTTCGCACCGGTCGTCGCCGTGCTGGGCCTCCAGGTCGCCACACGCACCACCGAGCTGCTCCCGAACCTGTTGTAACCCTGCCCGACCAGAGGTGGCCACCATGACCGAGACCGCAGTGACCGACACCATCACCGACACCGCCGTACTGCCCGTCGCAGCCCCCGTCCCCGGCGCCGCGCCCGCCACCCTGGAGGCCCGTGCGGTCTCGGCCTGGTTCGGCGGCCACCAGGTACTCAGCCGGGTCTCGCTGACCATGCCCGCGGGCCGGGTGACGGCCCTGATCGGCCCCTCCGGCTGCGGCAAGTCGACCTTCCTGCGCACCCTGAACCGCATGCACGAGCTGATCCCCGGCGCGGCCTTCGGCGGCGAGGTGCTCTTCGAGGGCGAGGACATCTACGCCCCCGAGCGCCGGCTGACCGACGCCCGCCGCCGGATCGGCATGGTCTTCCAGAAGCCCAACCCGTTCCCCGCGATGTCGATCTACGACAACGTGGTGGCCGGCCTCAAGCTCACCGGCACCCGCGCGAGCCGCCGCGAGCGGGACGAGCTGGTGGAGGAGTCCCTGACCCGCGCGGGTCTGTGGAAGGAGGTCCGCGACCGGCTCCGCCGGCCCGGCGGCGCGTTGTCGGGCGGCCAGCAGCAGCGCCTGTGCATCGCCCGCGCGCTGGCGGTACGGCCCCGGGTCCTGCTCATGGACGAGCCGTGCTCGGCGCTCGACCCGACCTCCACCCGCCGGGTCGAGGAGACCATCCACGAGCTCGCGGGCCAGGTCACGATCGTGATCGTCACGCACAACATGCAGCAGGCGGCCCGCGTCTCCGACCAGTGCGCCTTCTTCCTCGCCGAACAGGGCACCCCCGGCGGGATCGTCGAGCACGGCGAGACCGAGCAGATGTTCAACGCCCCGGCGGACCAGCGCACGGCGGACTATGTGGCGGGCCGCTTCGGCTGATGCCGCGCGTAGGAGTATCTGGTTGGGCACGCCTCCGACCCCAACCGACCCTACGTAATGTAGGTTCCCAACCGCCATCGGCCACACGTCTGTTCATCGGGGGAGCACCATGCAGGACACGGAAGCGAAACCGAGCCCGGCGGAGGAGGTCTGCGTGCGTGCTCTCGCCCCGACGCTGACCCTGCTGGTCGTCAGCCTGTTCGTCGCCGCCGTCGGCGTGTACGAGTTGTGCGGCTTCGGGCTGCACAGCCTCGACCGGCGCCCGCACCTGTTCAGCGACGGTCTGGCGACCGGCGGGGTGATCGTGGCCGCGGTGGCGGCCGGGGCCGCCGTGGGCAATCTGGCGTGGACCCTTGCGGCGGCCCGGCGGAGCGGCCAGGGTCCGGGATGAGATCCTGTGAACCAGGTATGTGTACACCCGTACACACGTTACCCTACGAGCTGTAGGGTCAACGTTGCCCCGTCCCCCTCCCCAAGGTGCCCGCCACCATGCCCGCACAACAGTCGAGCCCGACCACCCCACGGGTCCCCGCTCAGCGCAACCATCGTGCCCGTATCCCCTTCCCGTCCACCGACGACGGCCGGCTGCGGAAGCGGGCGGCGACGGCCACCGTCTGGTACCTGCGTCTGCAGGTGGCGCTCAACATCGCCGCGGTCCTCTCGCTGCCGTTCCGCGAGGAGGTGCACGAGCACAACGGAGGCGCGTACTTCACGCCCTACCTGGCCACCGCCGGCCTGGGCTCGGCGGCCCTCGCCCTCTTCCTCGCGATCGTGATGCGTCGCCGCAAGCGAGCCGCCTGGGTCTTCAACCTCCTCCTCGCCGGCCCGCTCTTCTCCCTCTACGTCCTCGCCCTCACCCGCGACCCCTACCGCGAGCACCTCTCCAACTGGCTCTCCGCCGCCCTGACCGGCCTGTTCGTGGCCGCCCTGCTGATCGGCCGGCGTGAGTTCGACGCCATCGGCGACCGCTCCAACCCGCGCCTGGCACTCGCCGTCGGCACCGGCGGCACGCTGCTCAGCGCCGCCCTCGGCACCCTGCTCGTGCACGCGACCAACAAACTGCCCAGCGCCACCCTCAAGGACGAGATCGCCTACACCCTGCTGCGCGGCATCAGCGTCGGCCCGCTCGCCGACCGCGTCCCCGCCGTCGACGCGCCCCGCTGGACGGACATGATCGTCAACGTCCTGATCGCGGCGACCTTCCTGCTGGTCCTCTACGCCTGCTTCCGCGCCCCGCGCGGCGAGTGCCTGCTGGCGGCGGAGGACGAGCGGAAGCTGCGTGACCTGCTGGACCGGCACGGCGAGCGCGACTCCCTCGGCTACTTCGCCCTGCGCCGCGACAAGGCCGTCATCTTCTCCCCCAGCGGCAAGGCGGCCGTCACCTACCGCGTCGTCGGCGGCGTCAGCCTGGCCTCCGGCGACCCCATCGGCGACCCCGAGGCCTGGCCCGGCGCCATCGACGCCTGGCTGGCCGAGGCCCGCCGCCACGCCTGGACGCCGGCCGTCATGGGCGCGAGCGAGGAGGCGGGCACCATCTACTCCCGCCACGGCCTGGACGCCCTCGAACTGGGCGACGAGGCGATCGTCGACCTGGCCGACTTCACCCTCGACGGCCGGGCCATGCGCGTGGTGCGCCAGGCCCACAACCGCGTCCGCCGGGCCGGCTACACGGTCCGCATCCGCCGCCACGAGGAGATCCCCGACGAGGAGATGGCCCTCCTCGTCGACCGCGCCGACCACTGGCGCGACGGCGCCACCGAGCGCGGCTTCTCCATGGCCCTGGGCCGCCTCGGCGACTCCGGCGACGGCCGCTGCGTGATGCTGGAGTGCCGGGACGCGGAGGATGTCCCCCGGGCTCTGCTCAGCTTCGTCCCCTGGGGCGAGGCCGGTCTCTCCCTCGACCTGATGCGCCGCGACCGCGGCTGCGAGAACGGCCTGATGGAGTACATGGTCGTGGAACTCCTGCTGCGGGCCGAGGAGTTGGGCGTCCGCCGGGTGTCGCTGAACTTCGCGATGTTCCGCTCGGTCTTCGAACGCGGCTCCCGTCTCGGCGCCGGTCCCGTGCTCCGCCTCTGGCGCTCGATCCTCACCTTCTTCTCCCGTTGGTGGCAGATCGAGTCCCTGTACCGCGCGAACGCCAAGTACCGCCCGGTCTGGGAGCCCCGCTTCCTCCTCTTCGCGAAGAGCAGCGACATCCCCCGCATCGGCCTGGCCAGCGCCCGGGCGGAGGGCTTCCTCGCCCCGCCCACCCTGCCGGCCTTCACCCGCCGCAGGCAGCCCGGCTGCCCGGACCTCACTTCACCCCGGTCGTCCGCAACACGGTGAGCGCGAGGGTCCGCGCCACCTCCACCACCTCACGAAGGGACACGCTCTCCCGAGGACTGTGCGCGACGCGCACATCCCCCGGCCCGTACTGCAGTGTCGGAATCCCGGCCCCCGCGTACAGCCGCAGGTCGCTGCCGTACGGCGCGCCGCGCTCCCGGGGCCGGGTGGCCCAGCCGTTGGCGTCGGCGCAGGCGTCGCGCACCTCGTCCCGCAGCGGATGCCCTTCCGGAAGCCGCCCGCTCGCGAACTGCCCACCCGGCCAGCTCACCGTCGCCGGATGCTCCCGCAGCCAGGGATGACCGGCGCAGACCTCGGCCACACACCGCTCGAACTCCGCCCGCGCCTCGCCCGGCTCCTCCCCCAGCCGCACCCCGAGCCGCCCCTCCGCGACCAGCAGATCGGGCACGCTGCTCGCCCAGTCCCCGGAACGCAGCGTCCCGACGGAAAGGGCGTACGGGATCGGATACTCGGCCATCAGCGGCGAGGGGCCGGCGTTGCGGGCGGCCTCCAGCCGGGCCAGCGCCTCATGGATCGGCACATAGGCATCAACGGCACTGACCCCGGCGTCCCGCGAACTGGCGTGAGCGGCCTGACCGGGCACGGAGAGACGGAAGGTCAAGGCCCCGGCGTTGGCCGTGATGAGGGTCCCACCGGTGGGCTCGGTAATGACGCAGGCATCGCCGCCGTACCCCCGCTTCAGAGTCCCGAAGGCACCGATCCCCCCGTCCTCCTCACCGACAACGAAGTGCATGGCTACACGCCCTCGCAACCGCACCCCGGCGGCCCGTACGGCGGCCAGCGCAGCGAGATGAGCGACGACCCCCGCCTTCATGTCACAGGCCCCCCGCCCGTGCACCACATCCCCGATCACTTTCGGCACGAACGGATCCCCGTCCCAGGCGGCAGGGTCCCCGGGCGGTACGACATCCACATGCCCCTGCAGAACCAGCGTCGGCCCGTCCCCACCCCCCTCGCTGACCCCCACCAGGCCCCACGCCTCCTCGCGCGGCACCTCCATGCCAGGAAACTCCGGGTCGGCCAGCAGAGCGGGCAGATCCATCGACCACAGATCGACCTCGAGCCCGAGCCGCTCCAGCCACCCCGCCAGCCGATGCTGGATCTCCGACTCGGCGGCACTCCCGGTCACACTCGGAATCGCGATCAACTCCAGCAGCATCCGCCCGACGGCCGCCTCGTCGACACAGGCGAGAACAGCAGCCTCCTGATCACTGAGCACGGCAGCTCCCCTCCGGAGGTCAACTCCCACTCCGATCATGACCCCACCGAGCCACCGGGAACAGCCCTCGACCGCATGGCACCACGATTCACACAGGCGTCTTACACATACGTCTTGTACGAGCGTATAGATGTCGTCTACGGTGAACCCATGAACACTGACAACGCCAAGCGTTCCGCGCTCACCATCGACGGCCGCACCCTGTCCTACGTGGACTTCGGCGGACCGGGTCGCCCGCTGCTCGCCCTGCACGGACACATGTCCGAGGGCATGTCGTACGCCGATCTCGCCGCCCGCCTCGCCCCGGACTGGCGGGTCATAGCGCCCGACCAGCGCGGCCACGGCGACTCCGACCGGGCGGCCGACTACAGCCGGGAGGGCTACCTCGCCGACCTGGAAGCCCTCATGGACCACCTGGGACTGGACCGGGCGGCTCTTCTCGGCCACTCGCTCGGCGCGATCAACGCCTACCAGTTCGCCGCCCGCCACCCCGAGCGCGTGACCGCTCTGGTCAACGGCGAGGGCTGTGCCGAGCTCGGCCTGGACGGCAGCAACCCGCTGGCGTTCGTGCTGAACCTTCCGGAGGGCACTTGCCCCAGCCGGGAGGCGTTCGTGGCGCAGCTGGGCCCGTTCGCCCCCTTCCTCGAATCCGCCGTTCGCGAGCGGCCGGACGGAACTTGGGGCCTGCACTTCCACCCCAAGGACATCTACGAATCCGAGGACCGGGTCCACGGCGACCACTGGGCCGACTGGACCGCCTCCGCCTGCCCGGCGCTGCTGATACGCGGCGCCGAAGGCGGTGTGCTGTCGGCGGAGCAGGCAGCACAGATGGCCGCTCGGCGGCCCGGCACCCGTCTCGCCGAACTGGGGACGGACCACTTCTTGTACGCCAACGACCCGGTCGGCTTCGCGGACGCGGTCCGGGACTTCCTTGCCTCGGCATAGCCCGGTACAGCCCCGAAGGCGAAGCCGAAGCGGCCCGCGCCAGACGCCCCTCAGCTCCCCCCGCTCCCCACAATCCCCCCACCCACCGTGAACCCGATGACCGCCCCGCCCCCTTCCCGCCGGAAGGCGAACGGTGCGCCGCCATGGGCCATGGCGACCTCGCGGACGATGGACAGGCCGAGCCCCGACCCCGGCAGGGACCGCGCGTCGGCGGCGCGGTAGAAGCGGTCGAAGATGCGGATCAGGTCGCCCTCGGCGATGCCGGGGCCCCGGTCGAGGACCTCGACCCGGACGGTCCCGAGCCGCGCGGGCCCGGTGATGTTGATCTCGATGGGCGCCTTGCCGTCGCGGTCGAACTTCGCCGCGTTCTCGACCAGGTTGGACAGGGCCCGCTGCAGCATCCCGGGCCGCCCGTCGGTGCGCGTGTCACCGCTGGCGCGCAGCACGATCTCCCGGCCGGTGCGCCGCCTGGCCAGCCCCATCACGTCCTCGGCGATGTCGGCGAGGTCCACCCGCTGCGGCGGCTCCGCGTCGGACTGCCCGGCCGCGAGATCGACCAGCTCGTTGACCAGGTCGGTCAGCTCCCGGGCCTCCTGGGTGAGATCGGCGACGAGTTCCTCCCGGGTCGCCGGGGGAAGCTCGTCGATCCTGCGCAGCAGCGAGATGTTCGTACGCAGCGAGGTCAGCGGTGTCCGCAGCTCGTGCCCGGCGTCCTGGACCAGCCTGCGCTGGTCCTCCTCCGACTGGGCGAGCCGGCCGAGCATCCGGTCGAAGGCACGGCCGAGCCGGCCCACCTCGTCCAGGCCCGCGACGGGCACCTCGATGCCCAGCTGGCGAGTGCGGGCCACGTCCTCGGCGGCGGAGGTGAGGATCACCAGCCGCATGGTGATCCGGCGGGCCAGCCACCAGCCGAACAGCCCCGCGGCGACCACGACCGCCGCCATCAGGATCAGCGTCCGCTGCTGCAGCGCCCGCAGCAGATCCTCGGTGTCGCTGAACTCCTGCGCGACCTGCACCGCGCCCTTCCCGTCCCCGAGGGAGACGGTGGCGATGCGGAACAGGTCCTCGCCGACCCGGACGTCCTTGTACTGGACCACCCTGCCGGCCCCCTGCGCGGTGGCCACGCCCTTGTCCCGGGCGGTGACGGGCAGCACCGGACTGCCGTGGTCGACGATCTGCCCCAGCGCGCCGAGCACCTGTACGTCGGTCCGGGCCGGCCGGACCAGATCATGGCCGGGGCGGGAGGAGGAGAAGTCCTCGGGGACCATCTCGTGCTGACGCACCTCGTCCTGCACGTCCTGGACGACCTGCGTGAACACCGACTGCTGGTCGACCCGGACCAGGCGCGCCGCGGAGTTGTAGGACAGGATGCCGACGAGGACGGCCACGGCGGCGGTGACGGCCGCGAAGGACACCGCGAAGGTGGTGCGCAGGGACACGAGCCTGGGCCGGGGCCCGGCCGGCAGCCGCCAGCGGTGGCTCACTAGTCCTCCCGCAGCACGTAACCCACGCCCCGGACGGTGTGGATCAGCTGGGCGGCGCCGGGCTCGTCCAGCTTGCGGCGCAGGTAGCCGACGTACACGGCGAGGTTCTTCGAGCCGGGCCCGAAGTCGTAGCCCCAGATGCGGTCGTAGATCGTGGAGTGGTCGAGCACGATGCCCGCGTTGCGGACCAGCAGCTCCAGCAGCTCGAACTCGGTGCGCGTCAGCTCCAGCTCGCGCCGGCCGCGCCAGGCCCGGCGGGCCTGGAGGTCCATCCGGATCCCGGCGGCCTCCACCTGCCGGTCGGAGACCTGGATGTCCCGCCCGCCGTCACCGCCGGTGGCCGCGGCGCCGACACCGCCCGCGGGTACCGGACTGGTACGGCGCAGCAGGGCCCGCAGCCGTGCGAAGACCTCTTCCACGTCGAACGGCTTGACCACGTAGTCGTCGGCGCCGGCGTCCAGGCCCGCGATGCGGTCGGCGGTCTCCACCAGGGCGGTGAGCATCAGGATCGGGGTGCGGTCGCCCTCGGCCCGCAGCACCCGGCAGACCTGGAGCCCGTCGATGCCCGGCATCATCACGTCGAGCACGAGGACGTCCGGCGGGGTCCTGTGGGCCTGTGCCAGCGCTTCCACGCCGTCGGCCACCGCCGTCACCTCGTACCCCTCCAGGGTCAGGGCACGCTCCAGGGCATGACGGATGGCACGGTCGTCTTCGGCGAGCAGCACAGTCTGGGGCACGTCCCCAGTCTGCCAAGGCCTCCGGCGGTTCGGCCGGGACGAGCGGGTCTACGATCACCCTTTTTACCCGCCTCTCACCGTCGCAGGAGCAACCCGCAGCGGAGGCCTACCGTCTTTTCACCGTCACGCGCCGAGCCGGGCCAGCTGCTCCTCGAACGGCACGACCGCGAGGTCGTCCTCGGCCGGGAGGTCGCCCTCGGCCGAGAGGCCGTCCCTGGCCGGCCGGGCCGCCGACAGCCCCTGCATCAGGGCCGCCAGCTCCCCCGCCGCCCGCTCGGTCCGCTCGGGCAGGCCCTCCGCGCCCCAGTCCTCCGAGGCGGCGTACACGGCGGTGGGTACGACCACGGCCCGCAGGTAGGCGAACAGCGGACGGAGCGCGTGCTCCAGCACCAGAGAGTGGCGGGCGGTACCGCCGGTCGCCGCGATCAGCACCGGCTTGCCGGCCAGGGCGTCCTTGTCCAGCACGTCGAAGAACGACTTGAACAGCCCGCTGTACGAGGCGGTGAACACGGGCGTCACCACGATCAGCCCGTCCGCCTCGGTCACCGCGTCCTGCGCGGCGGCCAGGGCGCGGCCCGCGAACCCGTTGGTGAAGTTGTGCGCGATCTCGACCGCGAGGTCGCGCAGCTCGATCACCTGGAGGTCGACGGGCGTGTGCCGGTCCACGGCGGCGGCCAGCCGGTCGCCCAGCAGCCGGGTGGAGGACGGGACGCTCAGCCCCGCCGAGACGACGACGAGCTTCATTCGGCGGTCACTCCTTCGGATTCGGAAGCGGCAGAGGAGTCAGCAGTGGCAGTGGAGTCAGCGGCGGCGGCCAGCAGGGAAGCGTGCGTGGGAGCCTCCGGCACGTTGGCCGGGCGCCCGTTCGCGAACTCCTTGCGCAGCACCGGTACGACCTCCTCGCCCAGCATGTCGAGCTGTTCGAGCACGGTCTTCAGCGGCAGGCCCGCGTGGTCCATCAGGAACAGCTGGCGCTGGTAGTCGCCGGCGTACTCGCGGAAGCCCAGCGTCTTCTCGATCACCTGCTGCGGGGAGCCGACGGTCAGCGGGGTCTGGTCGGTGAAGTCCTCCAGGGAGGGCCCGTGGCCGTAGACCGGCGCGTTGTCGAAGTACGGCCGGAACTCGCGCACCGCGTCCTGCGAGTTCTTCCGCATGAAGACCTGACCGCCCAGCCCGACGATCGCCTGCTCCGGGGTGCCGTGCCCGTAGTGGGCGAACCGCTTCCGGTAGAACTCGACCATCCGCTTGGTGTGGTCGGCGGGCCAGAAGATGTTGTTGTGGAAGAAGCCGTCGCCGTAGTACGCGGCCTGCTCGGCGATCTCCGGGGAACGGATCGAGCCGTGCCAGACGAACGGCGGCACGTCGTCCAGCGGCCGCGGCGTGGACGTGAAGCCCTGCAGCGGCGTGCGGAACTTGCCCTCCCAGTCGACGACGTCCTCGCGCCACAACCGGCGCAGCAGGGCGTAGTTCTCGATGGCGAGGTTGATGCCCTCACGGATGTCCTGGCCGAACCACGGATAGACCGGCCCGGTGTTGCCGCGGCCCATCATCAGGTCGACCCGGCCGTCGGCCAGATGCTGGAGCATCGCGTAGTCCTCCGCGATCTTCACCGGGTCGTTGGTGGTGATGAGCGTGGTGGAGGTGGAGAGGATCAGGTTCTCCGTCCGCGCCGCTATGTGGCCGAGCATGGTCGTCGGCGAGGACGGCACGAAGGGCGGGTTGTGGTGCTCGCCGGTGGCGAAGACGTCGAGGCCTACCTCCTCGGCCTTGAGCGCGATGGCGACCATGGCCTTGATCCGCTCGCGCTCGGTCGGCGTACGCCCCGTGGTGGGGTCCGGCGTGACGTCGCCGACCGTGAAGATCCCGAACTGCATGGTCGCTCACCCTCCAGGTTGTTGACGGTTCAACTATACCCCTGGAACCGTGGCCCTCTCCGAGCTATTCCCGGCGTCCCCCTACAGCTGCTTCGCGAAGTGGAAGGCCGCTATCTCCATGCGTTCCCGCAGGTAGAAGCGGTGAGCGTCGGTTCGCTGGGTGCCCGAGTCGAGGTTCAGCTCATGACAGCCGAGCGCCCGGCCGCGCTCCTCCAGGTGCACGAGGAGCGCGCGGCCGACCCCGCCGGACCGGGCGGCCGGGGCGGTCACCAGGTCGTCGACGTACAGCTGACGCAGCGAGACGGTGTTGACCAGCACCCGCCAGCCGGCCACCCCCACGCAGGCCCCGTCCTCGTCGTAGGCGGCGGAGAAGCGCAGCCCCTGCGCGCTCCCCTCCTCGTACACCCGGGCGAACAGCTCCTCGGTCAGATGCGGACGCAGCTCCCGCAGCACGGGCAGCACCTCGGTCCCGAGCCGCGGGTCCCCCGGCTCCAACTCCATGATCTTCATGTCCGCACCCTAGGCCCTGTCGTCAAACTCCCGTCTGCACTACGGGACCAGCACCAGGCGACCCCGCACCCCGCCCTCGGCCACCCGTGCGTGCGCCTTCGCGGCCTCCTCCAGGCCGTACGTCCCGGCCACCCGGAGGCTCAGCACCCCCTCGTCCACGAGCCGGGCCAGCTCCGCCAGCCGGGCCCCGTCGGCGCTCACCATCACGGCCGTGGTCCGCACACCGCGGACGGAGTCGGGCTGGCCGCCGGGCCGGGCGCTGACGAAGACGCCACCGTCGCGCACCGACTCCAGCGCCGGCTCACCGAGCATCGCCGCGTCCAGCACCGCGTCCACGCTCGCCGGGGCGGCTGCCTCGGTCGTGAAGTGAGTGGCGCCGAAGGACCGCACCAGCTCCTCGTCGGCCGCCCGGGCCTGCCCGGTCACCGCGATCCCCCGGTGCGCGGCCAGCTGCACGGCGAACCCGCCCAGCGCGCCCGCCGCACCGGTCACCAGCAGCGACGCACCCGGCGCCAGCTCCATCAGGTCGAGGGCCTGGATCGCGGTCAGCGCGTTCAGCGGCAGGGTTCCGGCATGCACCGCGTCGACCGTGGCCGGGGCCTTGGCCACCGTGTCCGCCGGTACGACGACGTACTCGGCGTGTGCGCCCAGCGGTTCGCTCACGCCCGCCGCGAGGGCCACCACCTCGTCGCCGACCTGCCAGGCCGCGGCTTCGCCCACCGCGTCCACCGTGCCGGCCACGTCCCAGCCGAGACCCAGCGGCCCGCCCGCGCCGCCGAAGAGACCGGCCCGCAGGGCCAGGTCCACGGGGTTCACCGCGCTGGCCGCCACCTTGATCCGCACCTGCCGCGCCCCCGGCTCGGGCACCGCCACGTCCACGATCTCCACGGCTTCCGGACCGCCGAACGTCGTCACCACAGCAGCACGCATGCCAACTCTCCCCGATTACAAGGCATTTGATGTATTTCACGGCACTTTCCCGGCCGCAGCACCAACCATAGGAGAGCTACTATCCATCGGTAAGTAGTTACCTGAGAGTGCGTAGGGGACCCGGAGGAGAGCCATGGCGACGATGAGCGCGGCCCAGCGGCGTGAGCAGGCCCGGATCGAGTACGACGCCTTCCTGGCGGCCTGCCCCACCAACAACCTCCTCGGCAGGCTCAGCGACAAGTGGGTGGGCCTCGTCGTCGCCGCCCTGTCCCCCGGGCCCATGCGCTACAGCGACATCGGCCGCAAGGTCGCCGGCGTCAGCCCCAAGATGCTCACCCAGACCCTGCGCACCCTGGAGCGCGACGGCATCGTCTCCCGCACGGTCACCCCGTCCGTCCCGGTCCGGGTCGACTACGAACTCACCCCGCTCGGCCGCAGCCTCGCCGGCCTGATGACCGCCGTGAAGACGTGGGCGGAGACCCACTTCGAGGAGGTCCAGGAGGCCCGCGAACGCTACGACGCGGAGAACCCCGCCTAGCCGGGAAACGGCACGGCCTTTTGCCGCCTTGGCAAAAGGCCTGGGGCGCGGCCGGTGTCCGGCAACAGCATGGCCGGACAGACGCTCCCCGAACCGCGAGGTAGACCGTGACCGCAATCGCCGCACCGCACCCTGTCCAGCCGCCCCTCCTCAGCGCACGCAGACGCTGGACGGTGCTGGCCGTCTGCTGCCTCAGCATGTTCCTGGTGGGCCTCGACACCACCATCGTCAACGTGGCCCTGCCCACCATCGGCGAGGGTCTGGGCATCGGGACACGGAGCCTCGAATGGACCGTGGACGCGTACACGCTCGTCCTGGCCAGTCTCCTGATCTCCTCCGGCGCAGTGGCGGACCGGCTGGGCCGCCGCCGGGTGTTCCAGTCGGGCCTGGCCGTCTTCGGCGCCGCCTCGCTGCTGTGCGCACTCGCACCGTCGGTGGGCGTGCTCGTCGCGGCCCGTGTGCTCCAGGGAGTGGGCGCCTCGATGCTGAGCCCCGTGGCGCTGGCCATCGTGGTGAACGCGATGCCGGATCCGCGGGAGCGGGCGCAGGCGATCGGCGTCTGGGCGTCGGTCTTCGGGCTCAGCATGGCCGCGGGCCCGGTCACGGGCGGCGCACTCATCGCGGCGTTCGGCTGGCGGTCGGTGTTCTGGATCAACGCACCGGTCATCGTGGCCGCCCTCGTCCTCAGTGCGGTGTTCGTGCCGGAGTCCCGGGCCGCGCACGGCGGGCGGCGGCTCGACCTCCCGGGTCAGATCCTGCTGACCGAGGTCATCGGGGTCACGGTCGCCGTCCTCATCGAAGGACCGCGCATCGGCTGGACCTCGCCCGCGGCACTGACCGCGTACGCGGTCGCGGCCCTGTCGACGGCCGGTTTCGTGCGGGTCGAGTCCCGTCGGCGCGAGCCCCTCATGGACCTGCGCCTCTTTGGCCGGCCGGCCTTCAGCGGTGCGGTCCTCGGCGCCGTGGCGGTCTTCGTCGCCCTGAACGTGACCCTGCTGCTCAACACCCTCTACCTGCAGCACACCCGCGGATGGACCCCCCTGGCCACCGGCACCGCGACCCTGCCCATGGCCCTCGGGGCGACCGTCTGCGCACCCCTGTCCGGGCACCTGGTCGGCCGTACCGGACCCCGGCTGCCGCTCCTCCTGGCCGGCGGCCTCATCACCGCGGGCGGTCTCGGCCTGCTCGGGCTCGACCGGCACACGGGCCTGCCGCTGCTCCTTGCGGCCTACGCGCTCATCGGCGCCGGATTCGGCTTCGCCAACGCCCCGATCACCAACACCGCGGTGAGCGGACTGCCGCCCGCCCGGGCCGGTGTGGCCGGAGCCATCACCTCCACCGCCCGCCAGCTCGGCTCGGCACTCGGCATCGCGATCGCGGGCGGCCTGGCCGCGGGCACCAGCGCCGCGGGGCTCGCCCACGCGTCCCGGCCGGGCTGGATCACGGTCGCCGCCTGCGGACTCCTGCTCCTCCTCGTGGCCCAGGCGTCACGCCGGCCGAAGGACACCGCCTAGCCGCGCCCCTCCCGCAGCCGCGCGATCTGCTCCCCACTGAACTCCACCGTCCGCTCCATGTGCCGGACGATCACGGCCAGCTCGGTGTCGTCCAGCTCGTCGAAGATCCGGGACCAGTCACCGGCCAGCGAGTCCCACATCCGCCCGAACTCGGCGATCTTCTCCGGCACGGTCGCCACCAGCACCCGCCGCCGGTCCGTGTCGTCCCGCTGCCGCACGACGTACCCCGCCCGCTCCAGCCGGTCCACCAGCCGGGTCGCCGACCCGGTCGTCAGCCCCGTCAGCTCCGCGACCCGGCCCGTGGTGACCGGCTCCGCCTCCAGCGTGAGCAGGTTCAGGCACTGCAGGTCGGTGGGGTGCAGCCCGATCCGGTCGGCGACGGCCTGGTTGAACAGGGCGTACGACGCCATGTACCGCCGGGACACCACGGACAGCTCCGCCAGCAGCCCGGACCGCCCGGTCCCGTTCCCGGCCATGCCGCACTCCCCTTCGCCTGCGTGGTGCAGAGATCGTACGACGGTCCGGACACCTCAGAAGGCGTACGCGTCCCCGGTTTCGAGGACGAGGACCCTCAGCCGGTCGTTCGAGCGGTCCCGGTCGACCGCACCGCCGTTCCAGGCGGTGTCCACCTCCAGCGTGAACTCCGACGGCGCCTCGGCGAGCCGCGCCACCAGCGTGAGCTGCTCCCCGGTCTCGCCCTCGGCCAGCGCCCCGGTGTCGCACACCACCGTCCGCGCGTCCGTCCGCGCGCACCCGCCCGGCAACAGCTGCCGCTCGGCGAGCGGCACCGACCAGCGCAGCTGCACACTCGCGCCCGACACGGCCGAGGGCCCGTCGTTGTGCGGACTGACCCGGACCTCCACCTGGTCCTCCTTCAGGACGGCGCTCCCGTGGAAGGACAGATCGGCCTCGGGCCCGGTCGCGGCCCCGACCGGCCCGGCCACACCCGCGGCCACCATCACGGCACCGCACGCACCCAGCACCCATGCCCTCATCCGCATGCCACCTCGCTTTGACCTCGTCCGGTATGCCGTACGGATGTATGCCACGCGAGCCGGTCGTCAGGCGCCCTCCATCAGGTGACACCGCACCCGCGTGCGAAGCTGCCGCCATGTCGATCCTCCGCTCCGCCGCCCTCTTCGTCGTCGCCGCGCTGTTCGAGATCGGCGGCGCCTGGCTGGTCTGGCAGGGCGTGCGCGAGCACCGCGGCTGGCTGTGGATGACCGGCGGCGTCCTCGCGCTCGGCGCCTACGGTTTTGTCGCCACCTTCCAGCCGGACGCGCACTTCGGCCGCATCCTGGCCGCGTACGGCGGGATCTTCGTGGCCGGCTCGCTCCTGTGGGGCGTGGTCGCCGACGGCTTCCGGCCCGACCGCTGGGACATCACCGGTGCCCTCATCTGTCTCGCCGGCATGGCCGTGATCATGTGGGCCCCGCGAGGCGGCGCCTGAGCCTCGAATACGCTGGAGGGAGCGCCGACCCTTCTCTCGTCCAGGAGCAGCCCATGGCCCCCGCCCCGTCCGCAGCTTCCCGCATCGCCGTCGTCACGGGTGCGAGCAGCGGCATCGGCGCCGCCACGGCCCGGCAGCTCGCCGAGGCCGGCTACCGCGTCGTCCTCACGGCCCGCCGCGTGGACCGCATCGAGGCGCTGGCGAAGGAGATCAACGCGGCCGGCCACTCGGCGACGGCGTACCAGCTGGACGTGACGGACCGCGCGGCGGTCGACGAGTTCGCGACGGCCTTCCAGACGATCGGCGTGCTGGTCAACAACGCCGGCGGAGCCCTGGGCGCGGACCCGGTGGCCACCGGCGACCCGGCCGACTGGCGCACGATGTACGAGACGAATGTCCTCGGCACCCTGAACCTCACGCAGGCCCTGCTCCCCAAGCTGGAGGCGAGCGGCGACGGCGTGGTGGTCGTGGTGTCCTCCACGGCGGGCCACGGCACCTACGAGGGCGGCGGCGGCTATGTGGCCGCCAAGCACGGCGCGCACGTCCTCGCCGAGACCCTGCGCCTGGAGATCGTCGGCATGCCGGTCCGGGTGATCGAGATCGCCCCCGGGATGGTCAAGACGGACGAGTTCGCGCTGACCCGCTTCGGCGGCGACGAGCAGAAGGCGGCCAAGGTCTACCAGGGCGTGGCCGAGCCCCTGACCGCCGACGACGTGGCCGAGACGATCACCTGGGCGGTCACCCGCCCCAGCCACGTCAACGTGGACCTGCTGGTCCTGCGCCCCCGCGCCCAGGCCTCCAACACCAAGGTCCACCGGGAGCTGTGATGACGGACGAGGACTCGCTCGAAAAGCGCCGCCTGGCCCAGGAGACGAAGAACGAACGGCAGGTCTGGTACTTCCTGGCCTACTTCCTCTTCGGCATCCACATCGTGGCGTTCGTGATGATCTACGCCGTGCGCCACGCGAAGTGACGCACGGCGGCCGCCCTCAGCCCTTCACGCACACGACCTGCTTGAGCTTGGCCACGACCTCCACCAGGTCCCGCTGCTGGTCGATGACCTGGTCGATGGACTTGTAGGCGCCCGGGATCTCGTCCACGACACCGGAGTCCTTACGGCACTCCACGCCCCGGGTCTGGTCCTCCAGGTCCTTGGTCGAGAAGCGCCGCTTGGCCGCGTTGCGGCTCATCCGCCGGCCCGCGCCGTGCGAGGCCGAGTTGAAGGCCTTCTCGTTCCCGAGACCCTTGACGATGTACGAGCCCGTGCCCATCGAGCCCGGGATGATCCCGTAGTCGCCGGAGCCGGCCCGGATCGCGCCCTTGCGGGTGACCAGCAGGTCCATGCCCTCGTACCGCTCCTCCGCCACGTAGTTGTGGTGGCAGGAGATCTCCTGCTCGAAGGTCGGCTTGGCCTTCTTGAACTCCTTGCGGATCACGTCCTTCAGCAGCGCCATCATGAGCGCGCGGTTGTACTTGGCGTACTCCTGCGCCCAGAACAGGTCGTTGCGGTAGGCCGCCATCTGCGGAGTGTCCGCGACGAAGACGGCGAGGTCGCGGTCGACCAGGCCCTGGTTGTGCGGGAGCTTCTGGGCGACGCCGATGTGGTGCTCGGCGAGTTCCTTGCCGATGTTCCGCGAACCGGAGTGCAGCATCAGCCAGACGGCGCCGGTGGTGTCCGTGCACACCTCGATGAAGTGGTTGCCGCTGCCCAGGGTGCCCATCTGCTTGGTGGCCCGCTCCTCACGGAAGTGCACCGCCTGCGCGACGCCGTGGAAACGCTTCCAGAAGTCGTCCCACCCGGCCGTCGCCAGCCCGTGGAACTGCCCCGGGTCCGCGGGGTCGTCATGCATCCCGCGCCCGACCGGAATCGCCTGCTCGATCTTCGACCGCAGCCGCGACAGGTCCCCCGGCAGGTCGTTGGCGGTCAGCGACGTCTTCACCGCCGACATCCCGCAGCCGATGTCCACGCCCACCGCGGCAGGGCACACCGCGCCCTGCATGGCGATGACCGACCCGACCGTCGCACCCTTTCCGAAGTGCACGTCCGGCATCACGGCCAGGCCCTTGATCCAGGGCAGGGTGGCGACGTTCTGGAGCTGGCGCAGGGCCACGTCCTCCACCGTCGCGGGGTCCGTCCACATCCGGATCGGTACCTTCGCGCCCGGCATCTCCACGTACGACATGACGTTCCTCAATTCCCCCGACAACACAACAAATGGCTTAAAAGCATCAAAACGCAAAAGCGGCGCCAAGGTCTGTGAAAAGGGACATGGGACCGGCGTCCACGGCAGTGCGTGCGATACACATTGTGTCCAGGGAGCGCCCCGCCACGGCAAGCCATTAACCAGCGGGGACACTGGATCACCGAGCGAGTGCACACCGTCGAGAGGAGACCGACCGTGCAGCGGAAGGCGTACGTAACCGGCATCGCCGCCCTCCTGGCGGCGTTGCTGGCCGGCTGCACGAGCGGCTCCGGAGGTGACGGCCCGACGGACAACGCCAACCCCGGCGACGCCGGTACGGCGACCGTCGCGGCCCAGCCCGGCAAGTACCGCACCCTGCCCGAGCCGTGTGGCGTGATCGACCACGACACCCTCGACTCGCTGCTGCCCGGCATCAAGCAGCTCGCCGACCCCGAGCAGCGCGACAGGGCGTACCAGGGCGATGCCACGCTCACCTACAACACCGACCGCAAGGTCGGCTGCCACTGGAAGGTGGAGTCCGCCGACGCCACCGACCGCCTCGCCGTCGACTTCGAGCGCGTGGTGTCGTACGACAACGCGGTCAGCGACGACGACCAGGCGCAGAAGCTGTTCGAGGAGAAGGAGACGGCCGCCGACCTGCCCGAGCCGACCTCCGCCACCCCCGCCACCCCTGCGTCCTCCGCCGGCACGGCCACGCCCACGCCCACGCCCACGCCCACCCCCACGGCCACCGCGAGCGACGACGCGTCCCCCTCCACCACGGAGACCTCCCCGGACGCCACTCCGACCGATCTCCAGCCCCGCGTACTGTCCGATCTCGGTGACGAGGCGTATCTGGACGACCAGCTGGGCAGCTCCGGCTCGACCGCCGGACCGCGGACGGTGACTGTGGTGTTCCGCACGTCCAATGTCGTCGTCACCATCGAGTACGAGGAGCAGCCGACGGCCACCGGAACGGTCCCGGACAGCAAGGAAATGCAGGACAGGGCCCGTGATCTGGCCTCCCAACTGGACGACGCACTGGGCAGCTGACCCCCGCCGAGGCCTCTTCCGCCGCCACCCGCAAAGCGCGCGAACGGAAACCCCACAGCTCCTTCACCGCGTACGGTGGCCCCGCAGGAACCCGCACGAACACCGAGCGTCACGAGTGAAGGAACCATGCAGCGAGCAGCCCAGCGAGACGACCGTGCCCGAGCCCAGCGAGCCAAGCGCCTGCGCCGCGCCCTTGTCTGCGCGGCAGCCGTTCCCGCGGTCCTGATCACCGCCGCCTGCTCCTCGGACAGCGGCGACTCCACGGACAAGGGCGGCGCCGACGCCCAGCAGACCGCGAGCAGCGGCTCCACGCAGGAGCCCTCGGCGAGCGCCTCCCCGACCGTGCAGGCGGCCGCGTACACGAAGCTTCCCGAGCCGTGCGCGGTGCTGTCGAAGAACACCCTGGGCGATCTGGTACCGAAGGGCACCAAGTCGGGCAAGGAGGGCACCTCCGACGACACCGCCACCCGCTCCTCCTGCTCCTGGACCAGCCTGGACAACAACGGCACCAAGGGCTCCCAGTTCCGCTGGCTCAACGTCTCCCTGCTGCGCTTCGACTCGGACGCGAGCCGCGGCTCCGCCGACAAGCAGGCGCACACGTACTACGCCCAGCAGGTCAGCGACGCGCGGAGTGTCTCCGGCGCGAAGAACGCCAAGTCGGAGCCGGTCTCGGGGACGGGCACCGAGGCGACGGCGGTGCGCTACGACCTGAAGAAGAAGGAGGGCGCCTTCAAGCAGCAGACGGTGGTCGCCCGGGTCGAGAACGTGGTCATCACGCTCGACTACAACGGCGCCGGTCTCGCGGGCGAGAAGACGCCGGACGCGAACGAGCTGACCAAGGCGGCGGAGAAGGCCGTCAAGGAGGCGATCGCGGCGGTCTCGGCCGCCAACAGTGAAGGTTCCAAGGGCAGTTCCTCCACGAAGCCCTCTTCCTCGCCCTCCAAGTCGGCGTCCAAGTCCGCCTCCTCCGGCGCATCTGCGTCCAAGTCGGCCACCACGAAGAACTGACCGGCCTCACGTTCGTCGCACGCGTATGCCACTCTGTTGCGCGCAACAACACGCAAGGGGAGGGGATGACGAGTGGCCGCGCCAATGCAGCTGACTCGGATGCACCGCATACTCATCGGCGTGGTCGTTTCCGGTGCGTTGATCATCGCCGGCATCGGCTTCGCCGGTTCGTACGCGGCCGTCCGTGAGCTGGCCATCAAAAAGGGCTTCGGGAACTTCTCCTACGTCTTCCCGATCGGTATCGACGCGGGCATCTGTGTCCTCCTCGCTCTTGACCTGCTGCTGACCTGGATCCGCATCCCGTTCCCGCTGCTGCGCCAGACGGCCTGGCTCCTGACGGCGGCGACCATCGCCTTCAACGGCGCCGCCGCCTGGCCGGACCCGCTGGGCGTGGGCATGCACGCGGTGATCCCGATCCTGTTCGTGGTCGCCGTCGAGGCGGCCCGGCACGCGATCGGCCGCATCGCCGACATCACGGCCGACAAGCACATGGAGGGCGTCCGCCTCACCCGCTGGCTCCTCTCCCCGGTCCCGACCTTCCTCCTCTGGCGCCGCATGAAGCTGTGGGAGCTGCGCTCCTACGACCAGGTCATCAAGCTGGAGCAGGAACGTCTCGTCTACCAGGCGAGGCTGCACGCCCGCTTCGGCCGGGCCTGGCGCCGCAAGGCCCCGGTGGAGTCGCTGATGCCCCTGCGCCTGGCCCGCTACGGCGTACCCCTGGCGGAAACGGCGCCGGCGGGCCTGGCGGCGGCGGGCATCGAGCCGGCGCTGCTGCCGCCGTCCCCGCAGCCCCAGCTGGCCACGGCCCATGCGCAGTCGGCGAGCGGCCCGCAGCTCACGGCCGACGCCGTAGCCGTGGGCAGTCACGCCGCCGGGGCGGCACAGGTGGGCGCGGCAGCACCTCCCGGTGAGCAGCGCCCCCTGCTCCCCCACCAGCGCACCGCGGAACCGGAGAACGTCCCGGACGAAGAGAGCCCCTGGTTCCAGACCCCTCGCGAGGTCGACTACCACGGCGGCTACGACCCCGCCTACAACCCGCCCCCGGACCCCCAGTACGTTCCCGAGGAACAGTACGAGGAGTGGTACGAGGAACAGCCCCCGGAGCAGTTCCAGCAGCCCAACCCGTCCGAGGAGACCGGCAGCTTCCCGATCCCGGTGGGCCCGAACCGCACCCGTGAACTGGGCGAGGGCGGCGGCCCGCCGGAACCCGACGAGGAGGCCTTCTACCAGGTCTTCCGCCAGTCGATAGACGGCAGCTACCCCACCGCCGGCCAGTTCCGCGGCGACGTGGAGGCGACGTTCGGCATCGCCATGCCACAGCGCGACGCCGAACGGATGGTCAACCGCTTCACCAACCGCCACACGGCGGAACTGCAGGACGACCACATCGCGTAACGCGTACGAGGACGCGGCCCGGCTCGCCCTGGCGGCAGCGCAGGACGGCGGACGGATGGCGGGCCTGCCACAGGTCCGTCACCGGCACCGCACTCCGGGCCGGGCGGGCGGGGTGCCGGCCACGGCCGCGTCGTACAGACGCCGGATGTCGGAGCCGAAGTACGGGCTGTAGGAGACGTCGGCGGTCGGCCCCCCTGTCTTCCAGCCGCCTATGCTCCCGACCACATCGCCCCTCCCGGTGTGCGTGTTGAAGTTCGCCAGGAACGGGCCGCCGCTGGTACCCGACCGGTAGTCGTCGCAGGCGATCCGCAGGTACGAGCCGGGCGTGCCGTCGGTCGGCGTGAACTTCCTCGTGGAGTTGGTGCAGGTCAGAGGCTGCCGGTCCGTGCCCGGATAGCCGATCAGCCGGACTCGGGGAAACGCGTAACCGCGCCCGGTGACAAGGTTGTTGCCGCCCACGACGTCCTGCACCCGCTTGCCGTCGCTGCGCGCTCCGAGCCGTGCGAACGCCACGTCCCACGGCGCGCCCTTCGTGTGCCCGCGGTCGTAGTAGCGCTTGTCGATCCAGACCTGGCTGCGCCCTCTGGAGTCGGTGTCGACCGGGAAGATCCCATGCGGTCGCGGCCTGGCCGCAGTCCACTGCGGCACGAACGCCAGGGAACCGGACCCGGCCCTGGCGTCCAGGCAATGGCCCGCGGTCAGCACGATGTTGTGGTGCGCACTGTTGATCACACTAGCGGTGCAGAAGTAGGAGCCGCTGCCCCTCTGCACATACATCCGCCCGACCATCGGCAGCCCGCCGAAGTGCGAACTCCCCGGGCCGACCCCGGCACGCTGCGACTGGGACCTTCCCCTGTTCGGCGTCGGGGCATCGGCAGCCGCCGGGCGCCCGTCGTCCCGAAGCGGCTTCGCCTCGGCCATGCGCTCGTCGGTCCAGAACCGCTGCGCCGCCGCGGCGGTCCAGCGGGGCGCCGCCACGTGCCCGGAAGGCGACGGGTCCGCGGCACTGGCCGTGCCTACGACACCCGACGTCGAGACCAGGAAGGCGATCGCTCCGGCGGCTCCGCGTAAAACTATATGGCTCTTCATTCGGTGCACTCCCTCGGTGGGCAATCAGACAGGACGAGCCGACGATAGGGGACGGACACCGAAGAGTCGAACCATTTACCTTTACTGCCTCTTCACCTCGAAGCGGAACTCTTCACCAGAAGGTTTGAACATGAATCTTTTTGCCGAAGAGGAATCCACGCCCCCACTTCGACGACTTCGACTGGGCACCCTAATGGCCCTCTGACCTGCTACAAAGGAGATCGACAGGCGTACATCCGGCTGAAATTTTATGAATCACCCACTCCACTTTTCCATCCCCTGGACACATCCGGAGCCGCTAAATCCACACGCAGAGGCCGGCTCGAAATATTTACCTTGACGCATGATCGGATCTGGGTTTCGATGACGATCGACCATTTGGTCACACGGGGAAATTCACATCTTTCAGGGGGATTCGCATGCCTGGTTCCCGTACCAAGCTGCTCGCGCTCACGACCGCCTCGGCATTAGGCGCATTGCTGGCCGTCATCGTGACGCCGACGGCCGAGGCCAACGACGGACAGCGAGCCACCAGCACCGAAGCGGCACTCCTCGCGCACGCCAAGAAGGTCGCACCGCTGAACGCCGTCGCCAACGCCCTCGGCGACCAGGGCCGTGGGGCGTTCGCCGACACCTACAGCGACCTGCACGTCGACGAGAACGGCGGCTCCGTCACCCTCCTCGCCACCGACAGCACCCGGGCCGCGAAGCTGATCGCCGCCGCCAAGCACGCCCACCCGACGATCAACACCGCGCTGATACGCGTTCAGCACGCCGATTTCAGTAGGAAGGCGCTGGACCGGGAGATCGACAAGATCTTCCCGCTGGGCGCCGTCAAGGACGCCTCGAAGGAGGTGTACTTGGGCGCCTCGCCCAAGGCCGACGGCTCCGGCATCACCGTCGAGGTCAAGCCGAGCGCCCTGCGGCGAGTCAAGGCTGCTCAGGGCACCCGGCTGGACGGCATCCCCGTCACCTACGTATCCGGCAAGGTCAAGACGGCGGCCTCCTGGCGCTGGAACGACAGCCGCCCGCAGATCGGCGGCGACGTCCTCGTCGGCGACGCCCGCAAGCCCGGCTATGCCAACCACTGCACCGCCGGCATCGCCGCCGAGAACTCGCACGGACGCGACTACCTCATCACCGCCGCCCACTGCTACCCCAACGGCGCGGGCGTCTACGGTGAGGGCGCGCGCACCGGCGACTGGAACAACCCCACCAAGAGCCACTACTTCGGCAAGATCAGCGGCACCAAGGACGGTTGGGACGCCCAGCTCATCGACAGCGGTCTCTACAACGGCAGGGGCTTCAACTCGGACGAGGCCGACACGCCCTCCGGCAAGTGGTACGCCGTCAACAACTACGCCTATTCCTACAACGGGCAGACGGTCTGCCAGGACGGCGCCCACTCGTACTACGACGGCAAGGGTGTCCCCTGCGGCATCAAGACCACCAGCGACGACTACAGGTACACCATCCAGTGGGATGACGGCTCGACCCACCGCATACGGGGTGTCCAGGGGAAGGGGTCCTACACCTGCACCCAGGGCGACTCCGGTGGCCTGGTCTTCACGGTCAACGACAGGACCCACCGCCAGGCGCGCGGAATCGTCTCCGCCAACCGCGGTACGCGGGAGATGTACTGGACGGAGGCCACCGACATCCTCCGCAACTTCCACCTGAAGCTGAACCCTCACCAGTAATCCAGCACCGCCGCGAGGGGCACCACGGAGCTACCACCCGGAGCCCGTGGTGCCCCTCGCGCGTGCGTACGGCTCCCCGTGCGGGACCGCCCACGACAGCCCCGTCGAATTCATCGGCCGCAAGGCCCCAACCGGACGGGGGAGTTGTTCGTGATACCGGGTGAGGGGATCGGAGGGAATGTGGCCGAATGGTCGAGGCTGCTGTCCGAGCTGGCGCAGGAGCGCGGCGCGGAGCTGAACCGGTACGGCTTCCTGCTGTGCGGCGATCGCGCGGAGGCCGCCGACCTGGTTCAGGAGGCACTGGTACGGGTCTTCTCCCGGCCCCGCCGTGCGTGGGAACTGGGGGAGGCGGAGGCATACGTGCGTCGCACGATGCTCAACCGCTACCTGGACCTGCACCGGCGCCGAACCCGTTGGATCCGCGCGCTTCCACGGCTCGTGTCATCGGCGCCGGTCGCCGACCACAGCACGGACGTCATGCACCGGATCGACCTCATGGACGCCCTGCGCGGACTGTCGCCGAGACAGCGGGCCTGCGTGGTGCTCCGTTACTACGAGGACATGTCCACCGCGGACATCGCGGCGCGGCTCGGCTGCGGTGAAGGCACGGTCAAGCGTCATCTGAGCGACGCGCTGGCACGGCTGGGCGCCCAATTGCGGCCACCACAGCATCACGTCGCGGAGGAAAGGCTGGAGACATGAAGCCCGAGGACCTGCGCGAACAGTTGCTGGCCGCCGCGCACCGCACAACGCCGCCGGAGATCGACACCGAGCGCGTGCGGACCCGGGTGCGCCGGCGCAGGCGCGCCCGCTACACCGCCGTGGCCGGGGCAGGCCTGGCCGTGGCCGCCACGGTGGTGCTGAACACGCTGCCGTCCGCCTCCACACCGGAGACCACGACACCGGCGGACTCCTCGATCAGGCAGCCCTCGGCGGCGAGCAGCGAAGCTCCGGGACTCCCAGACCACACCTGCGGCGCGAGAATCCCGGCGAGTTCCGGCCGCGGAGCCGTGACCGTACGCATCTCCGATGTGCGCGCGGCCCCGGACGGAGCCCCGCAGGTCACCTACGCGGTGCACGCAAACGCCCCGGCGGTCCTGTCCGGCGGGCCACTGGTTCTCGTCCTGAAGGACGGCCGGGTCGTGGCCGGTCAGGATCCCTCCGGACCGGCGTCCGAGAACACCGCGCACCAGGTGACCATCACCCCCGACCACCCGCACCGCGCCCGGCTCGCGCCCGTGCCGGGCCGTCCCTGCGCGGGAACCGCCTGGAGCCCGGTGTGGAAGGGCGGCTACGAAGTGGCCGTCGTCCTCGTCACCCAGCAGACCGTGCCCTCCGGTACCCGGGCCCTTGATTCATTGATCGTCGCCCGTGCCCCGCTGTCCGAATGAACGGCCTCTCGACATCTCATGGAGGAACTCATGCGCCGCGCCCTGCTGCCCGCCGTCCCCGTCCTGCTGCTCGCCCTCGCCGGATGCGGGGGGAATTCCGACGCGGTGACCGGTCATCCGGCCCACCCGGCCCCGACCACCACGACGCCGCCGCTGAAACAACAGGACCGCTCCCTGCCCTGCGACAGCACCATCGCACCTCCAGTCCGCGTCAGCGGCCCCGATGAATCACTGCAGCTGACCGTCACGTCCCTGCGGCGCCAAGGCTCCGCGCTGCGAACCACCTACAAGATCAGCTCCCACGACCGGACAGAGGCACTCGGCCTGCCGATCGCCGATGTCCCGCCCACGGCCCTCCTGCTCAAGCACGGCGTCATCGCCGGCCGCCAGAAGCCCGCCGCCGACACCGGTCCGGTCAACACGTCGTCCCTCATGTACCCCGTCGGCAAGCGCCCCTACGTCAAGACCCTGGCGCTCGACAGCCTCTGCCCCGGCACCACATGGTCCGACGTGGACAAGCACCCCGGCGACTACCAGGTCGTCGTCGTCATGTCGGTCCAGCCGGACGGACCGCCCTCCGACAAGCAGCCCGCGGACGGTGTCCACAAGTTGCCGCTCCTCGAAGCCACCCGCGACATCTCCACGAAGAGCCAGTGAACGCAGGAGGGGGCGCCCGGTGACACCGGGCGCCCCCTCCTCCTATGA
Organism: Streptomyces sp. NPDC001816; assembly: GCF_042892235.1. Lineage (NCBI taxonomy): Bacteria > Bacillati > Actinomycetota > Actinomycetes > Kitasatosporales > Streptomycetaceae > Streptomyces > Streptomyces sp. NPDC001816. Next base: position 30,336 of record NZ_JBIATY010000016.1, on the reverse strand, counting down.
CGCGGTCTACTCCCCGAGCAGGGCCCGCACCCGCTCCTGCCCCACCGCCAGCAGCAGCGTGGGCAGCCGAGGCCCGGTGTCCCGGCCCACCAGCAGGTGGTACAGCAGCGCGAAGAACGACCGCTGAGCCGTCTTGATCTCCGCCGGCAGCTCCTTGGGCGTGGCGTCGGCCGAGAACCCGGCCTGCACCTTGGGCACGCCGTACACCAGGTGGGTCAGCCCGTCGAGCGACCAGTGCTCGGCGAGCCCGTCGAGCAGCAGCCGTACCGACTGCTGGGACGCCTCGTCGAGGGACTTCAGCAGCTCGGCGTCCGGCTCGTCCCGGACGATGGTGCGCTGGTCGGCGGGGACGTGCGTGTTGATCCACGCCTCGGCCTTGTCGTACCGCGGCCGCGCCTCGTCCAGCGAGGACAGCGGCTGCTCCGGGTCCAGCTCGGAGAGGATCCGCAGCGCCTGGTCCTCGTGCCCGGCGGTGATGTCGGCGACGGAGGCGAGCGTGCGGTACGGCAGCGGACGCGGCGTCTTCACCAGCTCACCGGCGGCCGTACCCACGGCCCGCGTGTACGCGGCGACGTCGGCCGGCAGCGCGGACCCGTCCGCGACCTTGCCCGCGAGCTTGTCCCACTCGTCGTAGAGCCGCTGGATCTCCTGGTCGAAGGCGATCTTGAAGGACTGGTTGGGCCGGCGGCGGGCGTACAGCCAGCGCAGGAGCTGCGGCTCCATGATCTTCAGAGCGTCCGCGGGGGTGGGCACGCCACCGCGCGAGGACGACATCTTCGCCATGCCGGAGATGCCGACGAACGCGTACATCGGACCGATGGGCTGCTTGCCGCCGAAGATCCCGACGATCTGGCCGCCCACCTGGAACGAGGACCCCGGGGACGAGTGGTCGACACCGCTCGGCTCGAAGACGACACCCTCGAAGGCCCACCGCATCGGCCAGTCGACCTTCCAGACCAGCTTGCCGCGGTTGAACTCGCTCAGCCGGACGGTCTCGGAGAACCCGCAGGCCGTGCAGGTGTACGCCAGCTCGGTGCTCTCGTCGTCGTACGAGGTGACGGTCGTCAGGTCCTTCTCGCAGTTGCCGCAGTACGGCTTGTACGGGAAGTACCCGGCGGAGCCGGAGCTGCCGTCGTCCTCGGACGCGGCGCCCGAGCCCTCCTCGGCCTCCAGCTCGGCCTCGTCGACGGCCTTCTGCTGCTTCTTGGCAGGAGCCTTCTTCGTCCGGTACTGGGCCAGGATCGCGTCGATGTCGCCGCGGTGCTTCATGGCGTGCAGGATCTGCTCGCGGTAGACACCGGAGGTGTACTGCGCGGTCTGGCTGATCCCGTCGAACTCGACACCCAGCTCGGCGAGCGACTCGATCATCGCGGCCTTGAAGTGCTCGGCCCAGTTCGGGTACGCGGAGCCCTCCGGCGCCGGGACGGAGGTCAGCGGCTTGCCGATGTGCTCGGCCCACGACTCGTCGACCCCCGCGACGCCCGCCGGCACCTTCCGGTACCGGTCGTAGTCGTCCCAGGAGATCAGGTGGCGGACCTGGTGCCCGCGGCGGCGGACCTCGTCGGCGACCAGGTGCGGGGTCATGACCTCACGCAGGTTGCCCAGGTGGATCGGACCCGAGGGGGAGAGACCGGACGCGACGACCACAGGTTTGCCCGGGGCCCGACGCTCCGACTCCTCGATGACCTCATCCGCGAAACGGGAGACCCAGTCGGTGGTCTCGGTGCTCTGAGCCACGATCGGCACGTCCTTCTTTCTGAACGGGGTGACACCCCATTCTCACAGACGGACTTGCGTCGGCGAAAACGGCTTTACCTCCCATGGGATACTGGCTGGGTCTATCCATCCCCACGAGGAGAACGGCACCCATTCCTATGGCCTCGGTCACGTCCCTCAGCGATTCCGTCCAGCAGCAGCTCGCGTCCGCCCTCTCGGCTTCCCTGCCGGAGGCCGCCGGCGCGGACCCGCTGCTGCGACGTAGCGACCGGGCCGACTTCCAGGCCAACGGGATCCTGGCGCTCGCCAAGAAGGCGAAGGCGAACCCGCGGGAGCTGGCCACTCAGGTCGTCTCCCAGATCGTCGCCGGTGACGTGATCAAGGAGATCGAGGTCTCCGGCCCCGGCTTCCTGAACATCACGATCACGGACCGGGCGATCACCGAGAACCTGGCCGCGCGGTACACGGACGAGACGGGCCGCCTCGGCGTGCCGCTCGCCGCGGAACCGGGCACGACGGTGATCGACTACGCGCAGCCGAACGTGGCCAAGGAGATGCACGTCGGCCACCTGCGGTCGGCGGTCATCGGCGACTCGGTCGTCCAGCTCCTGGAGTTCACCGGCGAGAACGTGGTCCGGCGGCACCACATCGGCGACTGGGGCACCCAGTTCGGCATGCTCATCCAGTACCTGGAGGAGCACCCGCACGAGCTGGACCACAAGGCCGCCGAGGTGACCGGCGAGGAGGCGATGTCGAACCTCGACCGCCTCTACAAGGCCGCGCGGAAGAAATTCGACTCCGACGAGGAGTTCAAGACCCGTGCCCGGCGCCGGGTGGTGGACCTCCAGGCGGGCGACCCGAAGACCCTCGCCATGTGGCAGAAGTTCGTGGACGAGTCGAAGATCTACTTCTTCTCCGTCTTCGAGAAGCTGGACATGGAGATCCAGGACCCCGACATCGTCGGCGAGTCCGGCTACAACGACATGCTGGCCGAGACCTGCCGCCTGCTCGAAGAGTCCGGCGTGGCGGTCCGCTCCGAGGGCGCGCTCTGTGTCTTCTTCGACGACATCAAGGGCCCGGACGGCAACCTGGTCCCGCTGATCGTCCAGAAGTCGGACGGCGGCTACGGCTACGCGGCCACCGACCTCTCGGCGATCCGCGACCGTGTCTTCAACTTGAAGGCGAACACAATCCTGTACGTCGTCGACGCCCGGCAGGCCCTGCACTTCCGGATGGTCTTCGAGACGGCCCGCCGGGCCGGCTGGCTGAACGACGGCGTGACCGCGCAGCAGCTCGCCTTCGGCACGGTCCTCGGCAAGGACGGCAAGCCGTTCAAGACGCGTGAGGGCGAGACGGTCCGCCTGGTCGACCTGCTCGACGAGGCGATCGACCGCGCCTCGGCCGTGGTCCGGGAGAAGGCCCAGGACCTGTCCGAGGAAGAGATCGCCGAGCGGGGCGCCCAGGTGGGCATCGGCGCGGTGAAGTACGCGGACCTGTCGACCTCGGCGAACCGGGACTACAAGTTCGACCTGGACCAGATGGTCTCGCTGAACGGCGACACGTCCGTCTACCTCCAGTACGCGTACGCCCGTATCCAGTCCATCCTCCGCAAGGCCGGCGAGGTCCGCCCGGCGGCCCACCCGGAGCTGGCCCTGGCGGACGCCGAGCGCGCTCTCGGCCTGCACGCCGACTCCTTCGCGGAGACGGTGGCCGAGGCCGCGAAGGAGTACGCCCCGCACAAGCTGGCCGCGTACCTGTACCAGCTGGCGTCCCTGTACACGACCTTCTACGACAAGTGCCCGGTCCTGAAGGCCGAGACGCCGGAGCAGGTGGAGAACCGCCTCTTCCTGTGCGACGTCACGGCCCGCACCCTGCACCAGGGCATGGCGCTGCTGGGGATCAGGACGCCTGAGAAGCTCTGACACCTACCGCTCCTCGTCATCGGCCCCGGTCCGCCCTTCGGACCGGGGCCGATGTGCTGCGCCCAGCCAGACGCCGTACAGGCCGCCCATGGCGACGACGACGATCGCGAGGGACTCGGGCGGTACGCCGATGAGGAGCAGGACGACGACGGTGAGCAGCACGGCGACGAAGGCCAACAGGTCGGTCAGCCGCTGGGGGCGGTGCATGGATCCTCCAAGGGTGGTGTCACGGACGGCTCTTCCGCCCGTGACAGCAGCCTGAACGGCCGGAGCGATGTCCTCATCCCGTGCTCCCGAACGCCCTGACCACGGGCGTCGGCCTGATGAACAATGGTCGTTGTCCACGGACAACGGACTTCGGAGGATCATGGGCGCGAAGGATCCGGACGGCACGGACCGGAAGTCACCGGCACGGGCCGGCCGCAAGTTCGGGCCGTTACGCGACCGTTCACAGGAGTACAACCGCCTCGCCCGCTTCCTGCGCAAGCTGGTGGAGGAGGCCGGGCTCACCGTGGCCGACCTGGTCGAGGCGACCGGCCTGGGCAAGTCGGCGATCAGCGAGCGGCTGGCGGGGGCGAAGCTCGAGGAAGCCTTCGTGGACGCGGTGGTAGTGGCCTGCACCGAGGCACGTGAACTCCTTCCGCGACGAGCCCGGTTGCGTGACGAGGCGGCCCGCCTGCTGCGGGATGCCGAGGAGCGGAGCACGGCGGTCCCCGACCTGACGCGGCAGCCGAAGGCCACCCGCACCGTGGTGGAGAAGGCCCAGGAGGAACTCCTGGACGTGTACCGCGAACTGCGCCGCAAGAGCGACGAGTTGGAGACCCTCACCCGGGTCCGGCACGAGTCCCGGCTGGCACTGAGCGAGGCCACTGCCGTCACCTCGGCCTTGTCCGCCTGGGTGGTCGTGCTCGCGAACGAGGTGGAAGAGCTGACGCTGGAGCGTGAGCTGACGATGACCGCCAGGCCCCCGGACGTGACCCGACTCGTGGCCGTGGACGCCGAGTTGGCCGGTGTGACCGCCCGGCACGACCGCACCACGGCGACTCTGGCCCTGACCGAGCGGGACAGACATCTCGCGGCCCAGTTGCTGGGGGAGGCGGTCACCCGGACCCGGCGGGTACGGCAGGAGATGCGGCAGCTGCGGGCCGCGGCGGAGCTGCCCCCGGCACCCGGCGCGCCGGCGGAACCCCACGTGCAGCCGGACCCGACGGGTCTCGATCCGCTCGGCGACGATGTCGACGCGGTGCTCGAACGCGCCGAGGCGGTGAGCCGACGGATCGCCGAGCGGCTGAGCGGGGCGCTGACCGCGCTGGACCCGGACGCACGGACCCAGGCGCTGCCCGAAGCCCTGTCCGCGGACAACGCGGACAATGGCATGACCAGCGCGGACGCCGCGGACAACCAGCCGCTGTGGGAGGCGCTGGCCGACACCCCGACGGAGGTCTTCCTGTGGGCGGACCGAACCGCCTCCGACCTCCTTCGGGATCGTGATCCGCACGACCCCCGCTTCCAGGACATCGTGGTTCAGCGACCGGTCCGGGATGTTCTGGCCCTGGTGGACCGCCTCGACGACCACCGCTGGCTGGAGGGGCAGATCCGGCTGTGCATGGCGCTGGCCCGATCACTGGATCCGGAGCGACTCGGCCGGCTGGTCCTCGACCTGTTGAACGCCAAGGACGCGGAGAACCCGGCGGAGCTTGCCAAGCTGGGCGCCCAGATGCTGCACGAGGCGCTGTGGCACCGGCCGCCGTCGGACGTGGTCGCCCTGTACACGTCGATGCCGTACATGAGGGGAGAGGCACCCGAGGTCGTACGGAGGGCGTTCCGGGTCGCGGCACAACGCCCCTATGCGGAGGTCGTGGCCGTGGTACGGGAGCTGATGACCGAGGCACCGCGCCATCTGTACGGCGACAGCGTGCTGTTCCAGGCAATAGTGCAGGACCGGCCGCCCGCCGAGGTCGTGACCCTTGTCACCGAGCTGAAAGGCGTGTCGGAGACCGGGATCGACTTTGCGGTCTTCGCGGGCCTTCCCGTCCCGCCGGTCGGCCACACCGAGTTGCTGGTACGGCTGCGCGCCGTTCTGGGCCCGATGCCGTTCGGGGAAATGCTCCCGGGTCTCTACCAGGAGTCGGACTACGAGTTGGCCGCCCACATCGCCGAACTGCACGGACCGTGGCCGGACGAGCTGTCCGTCGCGGCGGACGCGCTGAGGGCCGAGGTCATGCCCCTGATCATCCGCGGAACAACGCTGGGGTGGTTCGAGAGCATCGTGCGGCGACTCGAACGAATGGGCCTGTCCCCCGAGGAGATCTTCGCGCCGTACGCGGACCTCTTCCCCCAGGTGGGGCCGCCACTCGTCACAGACTGAGCACTGCGTGCGGTGCGACGCCCCCCTCCGACAGCCCCACCCTGCACCTCACCCCCACCACCTGGGCTGCCTTCACCTCTTCCCTCAAATGACCGTGGGGGCCGCTCGCTTCCTCTCAGTGTCGTGCTTCCACGAGCCGAGAAGCGGGCGGCCCCACAGCAATCCTCCCAGCCAACGCCGTTGTCAGTGCCGCCCCCTACAGTCGGCGGCATGGCTACTCTTCCCAACCCGCTGCCCAAGTTGACGACGGACCCGAGTGGTCGGTCCCTCGGGCTCCAGCTGCCGCCCGGCAGGCTGATAGACGCGACGGACGAAGGCCCCTGGCACGAGCCGCTGTTGTGGCATGCGGAGAAGGCGGCCGCACCCGGCACCTGGAAGGCGTTGGGCGCACCGGCCGCGCGTGCCGGGCTCCTTCCCGTGCTGGTGGATGTGCAGGACGATCAGGGCGGGCCGGTGAACTGGGGGTTGGCGCCGGACGAGGTGTCGTACCCGGGCGATCACGACGCCGAGGACGTCCTCGTCGAGTACTGGGAGGACTGCGCGGAGGAGGAACTGGCGGAGGAGGCCGAGCCGTTTGGGATCGAGTGGCCCGGTCTTGCGCCCGCCCTGTCCCCCACCGCTGATCCGGACACCCGTGCGGCCCAGGTCGCGGACTCGTTGACGGATGGCACGCGGGCATGGCTGAAGGACCCTCACCTCGCCCTGGTTCCGGCGCGGCGGTCCGCGGACATCCCCGCGGCGATCGGGTGGTCGGGGCCGCTGAACTACGAGGACGACGTAGCCCGGCTGTGCACCGTCCTCCGTTCCTGGGAGGACCGCTTCGGTATACGGGTGGTGGCGCTGACCTTCGACACGCTGACCGTGTCCGTCGCGGCGCCGCCGGCCACCCTGGCCGAGGCAGAGGCGGTGGCGGCGGAGCACTTCGCGTTCTGCCCGGACAACATCACGCAGAACGGCCCGGACGCCCTGCGCGCGTACGCCAAGGGGCTGATAGGCGAGCCGACCTGGTCCTTCTGGTGGGACTGACGCCCGCCCAACGGCAGCACTCAGCCCTTCAACCCTTCAGCCCCCTGCCCAGCCGCCGCAGGCCCTCCGCGATCTCCTCCGGTGTCTGCGTGACGAAGCACAGGCGGAGGGTGGAGGGGTCGGGGGTGGTGGCGTAGAAGGGGGCGCCGGGGACGTAGGCCACGTCCTGCTTCACCACGCCGGGGAGCAGGGCCGTGGTGTCGTACGACTCCGGGAGGCGGACCCACAGGAACATGCCGCCCTCGGGCCGGCTCCAGGTGGAGCCCTCGGGGAGGGCGTCGGGGAGGCCGGCCAGCATGGCGTCCCGGCGTTCGCCGTAGACGGTGCGGACGCGGGCCACGTGGGCGTCCAGGACATGCAGGTAGCGGGCGGCGGCCAGTTGGTTGAGGGTCGCCGTGTGCATGTCCGCCGCCTGCTTGGCCACCGTGCACGCGCGCCGGAGTTCCGCGGGGGCGCGGAGCCAGCCGAGGCGGAGGCCGGGGGCCATGACCTTGGAGAAGGAGCCGAGCAGGACGACCCGGTCCTCGGCGCCGGGGCAGGCGGCGATCCAGGGCGGGCGGGTGCCGTCGTAGCGGAGTTCGCCGTAGGGGTCGTCCTCGATGATCCACAGCCCCTGGCGGGCGGCCACGGCGGCGACGGCCTCGCGGCGCGGGGTCGGCATCGTACGGCCGGTGGGGTTCTGGAAAGTGGGGACGAGGTAGAGCAGCTTCGGGCGCTCGCGCCGCACCGCCTCCTCCAGCGCCGCCGGGTCGACCCCGTCCTCGTCCCCGGGCACGGCCACCACCCGCGCCCCCGCCAGCCCGAAGACCTGAAGTGCCGCCAGATAGCAGGGGCTTTCGACCAGCACCGTGTCGCCGGGCTCGATCAGGGCCGTCGCCAGCAGGGACAGGGCCTGCTGGGAGCCGGTGGTGATGAGCAGGTCGTCGGGGGCGGTGGGCAGGCCGAACGCCGTGATGCGGTCCGCCAGTTTGGACCGGAGGACCGGCTCGCCCTCCGTGGTGGCGTACTGGAGCGCCTGCGCGGGGATCTCCGCCAGCACGTCCCGGAACGCGGCCGCTATGCCTTCGTGGTCGAACATTTCGGGGGCCGGGAGGCCGCCCGCGAAGTTGATCACCTCGGGGCGTGCGGTGACCGCCAGGATGTCCCGGACGGGCGAACCACCCACGCTACGGGCACGGGCCGCGAGCGGCGGAACGGTGGCGCGGGGCGGCGCGGGTTCGGCAACGGACATGGTCGGCTCTCCTTCGGCTCCGGGAACGGCCTCTCCGCGCGCAGCCTAGGGACTACATGCCCTCTACACCCGTAATTCCGCGATCCGGACATCCGGCAACACCGGCCGCCGGCCTAGAACTTGGTCGTGCCCTCCTTGACCCACCCCGAGCCGCCCAGCGGGAACTCGTAGCCGGGGCGCCCGTTGTTGCCGCTCGTGCGGAACAGTCGGCCGTGGTTGTCGATCTGCAGCACTCCGTGGCGGGAGCCGCTGGACCAGGTCAGCGCCAGGGACCAGCTCACGTCGTACGCCGAGGCCTCGGCCGTGACGTGGAACACCTCGGGGTCCGACTCGCTGACCTTGAACGGGAAGTCCCGGTGCCCTGCCTCGGGTTGGACGGCGGGGCGCGCGGAGTCGAGCGCGACGGTGAAGGAGCGGGTCGGGACGTTTCCGCCGCAGCCGACGCCCGGGTAGGCCATGACGTAGTCGTTCCATGCGAGCGGCGTCCGCTTGGTGATCGTACGGACCGTCAGGCTCTTCACGATCACGGTCTCCTTGCCCGTGCCCTGCACGGTGAGCGTGACCTCCTGCTTCCCCGAGGAGACGGCGCCGTGCGCGGCCACCCAGGCGGTCGCGTCCTCCTCGGTCGGCGGCGGGGCAACCTCCGCCGGAGGCCGGTTGATCAAGTACCGCCCGTCGCAGGGACTGTCCCAGGTGTACGCACTGGTCGCCACCGTCAGCGGAGCGGCGTCGGAGGCGCCACCGCCGGACTCGGCCCTGCCCTTGCCGTCCGTCTTCGGTGCGCCCTCGGCCGACGCGGAGGGTGACCCGGATGGTGACGCGGAGTCGGAGTCGGAGGCGGAAGCGGACGGCGAGGTGCGGGTGTGCGGTGCCTTCGAGGTGTGTCCGTCCGCCGTCGCGTGACCCGGTGTCGAGGCCGCCGCGAGGGGACTTCCGTTCCCGGCGTCCGAGCTGCCCGGGGTCAGGTTCACGGCCAGCGTGACGGCACCGATCACAGCGGCGACGGCGATCCCGGCGACGACGACGGTACGGGTACGACGACGAGCGGTCGGGGCGGGCGCGTCCGGAGACTCGGCAACCGCCTCAGCCGACCGCTCCAGCTCAGCCGACCGCTCCGGCTCAGCCGACCGCTCCGGCTCAGCCGACCGCTCCGGGCCAGCCAGCCGCTCCGGTTCGGGCTCAAGTGCGTTCCCCGTCGGCCCCGGCTCGGGTGTCTCCGTCTTGCCTCGGCCCCGCGTCGCGTCCGCCACCACCCACCGCCGGTGCAGCTCGACCAGTTCGTCCGGTGAGGCCTTGCAGAGGCGGGCCAGGCGTTCCACAGGGGCGTAGTCGGTCGGTACGGCGTCCCCGTTGCAGTACCGGTGGAGCGTCGACGTACTCATGTGGAGCCGTTTGGCCAGGACGCCGTAGCTGAGCCCCGACCGGTCCTTCAACTCTCGTAGCAATTCGGCGAAAGCGGCGCCTGCAGTGCTGTCCGGCACTGTTCCTCCCCGTCCCCGTGTCCCGTCCCCGCATTCCAGGGAAGGGATGTTTCCGCAGCTCAGAGCCTATGCGGGCATTCCAGCGTCCCTGATCGTCCGCCATGTGTGGCAGGCGGGACGGACCGCCCCACAAGCTGTGGCCATCCAAGCACGCCACCCCTCGGACGAGAGAAGAGACCAGCCATGCGCACCCGCCGTACCCACCTGCTCGCGGTCACCGGAGTCGCCCTCACCGCGCTCGCCCTCACGGCGTGCGGCAGCGGCACGGGGACGAGGGACGAAGGTGCCTCGACGCCCGCCTCGAAGACCTCCTCGACGGCGGCCGCGACCACGGACGGCAAGGGCACCGCGGTGCCGGCCTCCGGCAAGTCGACGGGTTCGGGCTCCACTTCGGGCTCGTCCGGCTCCGTCAAGGGCGCCTCGACGTCGTCGGGCTCGGGATCCACCGGTTCCTCGGGCTCGGGATCCGCCGGCTCGGGCGGGTCCTCGGACCCGACGGACCCGAAGAACCGCGTCCTGTGCAACGGTTCCAACACCAAGGTCACCGCGCAGCCGGTGTCCCGACCGCTCAACCACATGCTCATCACGGTCAGGAACACCGGCTCGAAGTACTGCGACCTGACCTACTTCCCCGTCCTGCGCTTCGACGAGATGCAGTGGGTCCCGCAGGCCGACGAGCAGACCCATCCGCAGGCCGTGACGACCCTCGCGCCCGGCGAGTCCGGGTACGCGGCGGTCCTGCTCTCCGCCGCCGACGGAAGCGGTGAGGGCGGCATGACGGGCCACAAGCTGACCGTCGGCTTCCAGGGGATGACCCCCAACAGCAGCGGTGGCGCCTCCGCGACCCCGGCACTGCCGGCGAAGGGCGTGTACTACGACAGCTCGCTGAAGGTCACGTACTGGCAGCAGAACCAGGACGACATCGCCGGCTGGTGAACCGTCGAGGCCGCCCGGGCAACGGCCCGGGCGGCCTCGGTGTGCGGACGCCGGACGACGGACGGCGACTCGCGGAGCGTTACGCGGGGCGTTACGCGGGGCGTTACGCGGGGCGTTACGCGAACGCCGGGGCTTCCTTCGGGTTCGGACCGTACTTGTTCGCGCCAGCCTGGCTGTCCGAGCAGTAGAAGACCAGCAGGACGATGGAGCCGATCAGCGGCACGATCCCGAAGAGGATCCACCAGCCGGAGCGGCCCGTGTCGTGCAGTCGGCGCACCGTGACGCCCAGGGCCGGCAGCAGGAAGACCACGGCGATGGCCACGATGGCGGGCGTGTGGGCCACGGCGGCGATGGTGGCCAGCGCGATGTAGACGATCCACGCGAACAGCATGAACAGCCAGTACTCCTTGCGGCGCGCGCGCCCGCTGAATACCGCGTACTTCTTCAGCGCCTCGATGAAATAGCTCATGGCAACCCCCCAGGGATCGACGTTCAGACCCTCCGGAACGGATCAGGCCAGGCGCAGAGATTAGGGGTTTGAGGCGGACGCGTCATTTCCGTCGGGGAACGTCCGGAACTTCGCATTCGGGGCAGGTCCACCCATGATCGCCGACCGTTCCCGGTACGGCCGCCGGACGTTACCGAAACCGAGTTCGTTCCGTTTCCGAACCGCAGCCGCACCGAGGCCGGTCCGCCGCCCTTTCGGAACCGGAACGATCTCGAACCGTGTCCCTCAGCGCAGCTTCTGCGCCGCTTCGGTCGCCCAGTAGGTGAGGATGTTCCGCGCCCCGGCCCGCTTGATGCCGGTCAGGGTCTCGAAGATGGCCCGGTCGCGGTCCACCCACCCCTTCTCGGCGGCGGCCTCGACCATCGAGTACTCACCGGAGATCTGGTAGGCGGCGACCGGCACGTCCACGCTGTCGGCGACCCGGGCCAGGATGTCGAGGTAGGGACCGGCCGGCTTGACCATCACCATGTCGGCGCCTTCGGCCAGGTCCAGCTCCAGCTCCCGCAGGGACTCGCGCCAGTTGGCGGGGTCCTGCTGGTACGTCTTGCGGTCGCCCTGCAGCGAGGAGGCGACGGCCTCACGGAAGGGGCCGTAGAAGGCGGAGGAGTACTTGGCGGTGTAGGCGAGGATCGCGACGTCCTCGCGGCCGATCTGGTCCAGGGCGTCGCGGACGACCCCGATCTGACCGTCCATCATCCCGCTGGGGCCGACCACATGGGCGCCGGCGTCGGCCTGCACCTGGGCCATCTCGGCGTACCGCTCCAGGGTGGCGTCGTTGTCGACCCGCCCCTGCGCGTCGAGGACACCGCAGTGCCCGTGGTCGGTGGTCTCGTCCAGGCACAGGTCGGACATGACGAGCAGGTCGTCGCCGACCTCGGCGCGCACATCGCGGATCGCGACCTGGAGGATCCCGTCCGGATCGGTCCCCGGAGTGCCGAGCGCGTCCTTCTTGCTCTCCTCCGGCACGCCGAACAGCATGATCCCGGAGACTCCGGCCTCCACCGCCTCGACGGCGGCCTTCTTCAGGCTGTCGCGGGTGTGCTGGACGACGCCGGGCATGGCCGCGATCGGCACGGGCTCGCTGACGCCCTCCCGGACGAAGGCGGGGAGGATGAAGTCGGCCGGGTGCAGCCGGGTCTCGGCGACCATTCGGCGCATGACGGGGGTGGTGCGCAGCCGCCGGGGACGCGTACCGGGGAAAGATCCGTACTTCGTCATGGCTTCTACGCTACGCCCGAGCGCGGTCTCCTCTTGCCGACGGCCTGTCGACGCCGAGCACCCAGGGGCTTCGCCCCCTGGACCCCCGACCTATGCCCACCCGCCACCCGACTCGGTCGGCCGAGAAGTTGGACAAGACGGGGTCCAGGGGGCGGAGCCCCCTGGTACCTCAGGTCGTCGTACGGCGCCGACGCGCCCCGGGCCGCCGCTCGCTCGGCCGGGTCACCGGATCCCCTGCCTCCAGCGCGGCAGCACGCCGCTTCAGACCGAAGTCGGCCAGCGCCTCCGCCAGCTTCAGCACGGACGGCTCCGGAGCCATGACATCGACCCGCAGCCCATGCTCCTCAGCCGTCTTCGCCGTAGCCGGACCGATGCACGCGATCACGGTCACGTTGTGCGGCTTGCCCGCGATACCCACCAGGTTCCGGACGGTCGAGGACGACGTGAAGAGAACGGCGTCGAAGCCACCCCCCTTGATCGCCTCCCGCGTCTCCGCCGGCGGCGGCGAGGCCCGCACGGTCCGGTAGGCCGTGACGTCGTCGACCTCCCAGCCCAGCTCGATGAGCCCGGCGACCAGGGTCTCGGTGGCGATGTCGGCGCGGGGCAGGAAGACACGGTCGATCGGGTCGAAGACCGGGTCGTACGGCGGCCAGTCCTCCAGCAGACCCGCGGCGGACTGCTCCCCCGAAGGCACCAGATCCGGCTTCACGCCGAAGTCGACCAGCGCCTTGGCCGTCTGCTCGCCCACCGCGGCCACCTTGATGCCCGCGAAGGCCCGGGCGTCGAGCCCGTACTCCTCGAACTTCTCCCGCACGGCCTTGACCGCGTTCACCGAGGTGAAGGCGATCCACTCGTAGCGGCCGGTGACGAGCCCCTTTACGGCCCGCTCCATCTGCTGGGGCGTCCGCGGCGGCTCGACGGCGATCGTCGGCACCTCGTGCGGCACGGCGCCGTAGGACCGCAGCTGGTCGGAGAGCGACGCCGCCTGCTCCTTCGTGCGCGGCACGAGCACCTTCCAGCCGAACAGCGGCTTGGACTCGAACCACGACAGCTGGTCGCGCCGGGCGGCGGCGGAACGCTCGCCGACCACGGCTATCACCGGCCGGCCGCCGTCCGGCGAGGGCAGCGCCTTCGTCTGCTTCAGCGTCTGCGCGACGGTGCCGAGCGTCGCCGTCCAGGTCCGCTGACGGGTCGTCGTACCGGCGATCGTGACCGACATCGGGGTGTCCGGCTTGCGGCCGGCCGACACCAGCTCGCCGGCGGCCGCCGCCACCGCGTCCAGAGTCGTCGACACGACCACCGTGCCGTCGGAGGCGCCCACCTCCGTCCAGCACCGGTCGGAGGCCGTACGGGCGTCCACGAACCGGACGTCCGCGCCCTGCGCGTCCCGCAGCGGCACACCGGCGTACGCGGGCACGCCGACCGCGGCCGCCACACCCGGTACGACCTCGAAGGGCACACCGGCGTCGGCGCAGGCGAGCATTTCCTCGGCCGCGTACGTATCAAGTCCCGGGTCCCCGGACACCGCACGGACGACCCGCCTGCCGCCCCGCGCGGCCTCCATGACAAGATGAGCGGCATCCCGGGCAGGGGACGGGACCGCAGCGGTAGTTGACGCGCCGTCAACGACCGTGAGCTGCGGCGTGCCCGCGCCCGGCGGCGACACCGAGGAGGAATCCCCGTCCGTTCGCACCACGGAGACGCCCTGCCGGGCGTGCGTCCGGATCACGTCGAGCACCTCGTGCTCGGCGATCAGGACGTCCGCGTTCGACAGTGCCTCCACTGCGCGCAGAGTCAGCAGTCCCGGATCCCCGGGTCCGGCACCGAGGAAGGTGACGTGCCCGTGTTCCGGACCGGCGGGAAGGGTGGTGGGGCTCAATGTGCTCGCTCCCCCATCAGACCGGCCGCGCCCTGGGCGAGCATCTCGGTGGCGAGTTCGCGACCGAGTGCCATCGCCTGGTCATCCGTCTGGGGCACGGGACCGGTGGTGGACAGCTGCACCATGCGGGTGCCGTCGGTCGTGCCGACGACGCCCCGCAGGCGCATTTCCTTGACAATCTGCCCGTCGGCCAGGAGGTCGGCCAGCGCGCCCACGGGGGCGCTGCAGCCGGCCTCCAGGGCGGCGAGCAATGACCGTTCGGCGGTCACGGCGACCCGCGTGAACGGGTCGTCGAGTTCGCCGAGCGCCGCGATCAGGTCCGCGTTGTCCGCGGCACACTCGATCGCCAGGGCCCCCTGGCCGGGGGCGGGCAAAACCGTGTCGACCGACAGGAAGTCGGTGACCTCGTCGATCCGGCCGATCCGGTTCAGTCCGGCGGCGGCCAGTACGACGGCGTCCAGCTCGCCGTCGCGGACGTATCCGATCCGCGTGTCGACGTTGCCTCGGATCGCGACCGTCTCGATGTCCAGGCCGTGGGCGCGCGCGTACGCGTTCAGCTGCGCCATGCGGCGGGGGGAGCCGGTACCGATGCGGGCGCCCCGCGGGAGGTCCGTGAACTTCAGCGCGTCCCGGGCGACGATCACGTCCCGGGGGTCCTCGCGCTCGGGGATCGCGGCCAGGACCAGCTCGTCGGGCTGCGTGGTCGGCAGGTCCTTGAGCGAATGAACCGCGAAGTCCACCTCGCCCTTCAGCAGCGCGTCGCGCAGCGCCGTGACGAACACACCGGTGCCGCCGATCTGCGCGAGCGCCTCGCGGGAGACATCGCCGTACGTGGTGATCTCGACCAGCTCGACGGGCCGGCCGGTCACCCGGCTCACGGCCTCCGCCACCTGCCCGGACTGGGCCATGGCGAGCTTGCTCCGCCTCGTCCCCAGTCGCAGTGCTTTCTCAGTCATGCCGGTCGGTCCTTCTTGTCTGTGCTGTCCTCGGCCCGGGAGACGGCGGCCACCGTCTCGGGGTCGAGGTCGAACAGGGTGCGCAGCGCGTCCGCGTACCCGGCGCCGCCGGGCTCGGCCGCGAGCTGCTTGACCCGTACGGTCGGCGCGTGCAGCAGCTTGTCGACGACCCGGTGCACGGCCTGCCTGATCTCGCCGCGCTGGCGTTCGTCCAGGTCGGGCAGGCGGCCGTCGAGCCGCGCGATCTCACCGGCGACGACGTCGGCGGCCATGGTGCGCAGCGCGACGACGGTCGGCGTGATGTGTGCCGCCCGCTGTGCCGCGCCGAAGGCCGCGACCTCGTCGGAGACGATACGCCGGACCTGGTCCACGTCGGCCGCCATCGGCGCGTCCGCGGAGGCCTCGGCGAGGGACTCGATGTCCACCAGCCGCACCCCGGCCAGCCGGTGCACGGCCGCGTCGATGTCGCGGGGCATGGCGAGGTCGAGGAGGAACACGGCCGGGGCCGGGCGCGGGATGACGGCGGCCGGTTCCGGCTTGCGGCGCTCGGGGATACGGCCGACGGTCGCGGCCGTCGCGGCGAGCGCGGTGATCAGCTCGGCGTCGGCCTCGGGGCTGCGCCGGGATACCTCGCGCCGGTCCACGGAGCCGCCCGCGACCCAGGCCGCGTGCTGCTCCAGGGTGGCCGCGTTCATGCCGGCCACGGCGGCCTCGCCATGCACGGAGAAGCCGGTGGCGCCCTGTACGGCAGCCAGGTCCAGCGGGCAGTTCTCCTCGGCGGCGACGCCGGTGACCGGCAGCGCGGGCTTCACGGTCGTACGAGCATCGTCGGCGAGGTCGGCCACGGGCTGCCCGGTGCGGCCCTCGACCGCCTGCGCGACCGCCTCGGCCGTCAGGACCAGGCCGGTGGCGCCGGTGCAGGAGACGACGACGTCGGCACGTGTCAGCTCGTCCGGCACGGCGTCCATCCGTACCGCACGGGCCGTCACCGTCGTGTCGTCGGCCTCGGTCAGGATCTGTGCGAGGCGCTCGGCGCGCTCGACGGTGCGGTTGGCGACGACGACCTCGGCCACCCCGGCGCGCGCAAGCGTGGCGGCGGCCAGGGACGACATCGACCCGGCGCCGATGACCAGGGCCCGGCGGCCCGCGGCCCATTCCTCGACGTCCCCGCCCGCGGCCAGCTGCTTCAGGCCGAAGGTGACCAGGGACTGGCCGGCCCGGTCGATGCCGGTCTCGGAGTGGGCCCGCTTGCCGACCCGCAGGGACTGCTGGAACAGGTCGTTCAGCAGCTTGCCCGCGGTGTGCAGCTCCTGGGCGCGGGCCAGGGAGTCCTTGATCTGCCCGAGGATCTGCCCCTCGCCGACGACCATCGAGTCCAGACCGCAGGCCACCGAGAACTGGTGGTGGACGGCCCGGTCCTCGTAGTGCACGTAGAGGTACGGCGTCAGCTCCTCGAGGCCGACCCCGCTGTGCTGGGCGAGCAGCGTGGACAGCTCGGCGACACCGGCGTGGAACTTGTCCACGTCGGCGTACAGCTCGATGCGGTTGCAGGTGGCGAGCACCGCGGCCTCGGTGGCCGGCTCGGCCGCGACCGTGTCCTGGAGCAGCTTGACCTGGGCGTCCGGGCTCAGCGCGGCCCGCTCCAGCACGCTGACCGGGGCGCTGCGGTGGCTCAGACCCACGACGAGGAGACTCATGCCGGCATCACGGCGGGTACGTCCCCGTCGGGCCCCTGGTCGGCGGAATCGTCGGCGGCCGCGCCCTGGGGAGCGGCTGCGGGCAGCGGGCCGCCGTCGGCGCTCTCCTCGCCGGCCTTGCGCTGCTCGTGGAAGGCGAGGATCTGCAGCTCGATGGAGAGGTCGACCTTGCGCACGTCGACGCCGTCCGGGACGGACAGCACGGTCGGCGCGAAGTTCAGGATGGAGGTCACCCCGGCGGCCACGAGCCGATCGCAGACCGGCTGGGCGGCACCGGCCGGGGTGGCGATGACACCGATGGAGACCCCGTTGTCCTTGATGATCTTCTCGAGGTCGTCGGTGTGCTGGACGGGGATGCCCGCGACCGGCTTTCCGGCCATCGCCGGGTCGGCGTCGATCAGCGCGGCGACCCGGAAGCCACGGGAGGCGAAGCCGCCGTAGTTGGCCAGGGCGGCGCCGAGGTTACCGATACCGACGATGACAACCGGCCAGTCCTGGGTCAGGCCGAGTTCACGGGAGATCTGGTAGACGAGATACTCCACGTCGTAGCCGACACCGCGCGTTCCGTAGGAGCCCAGGTACGAGAAGTCCTTGCGCAGCTTGGCGGAGTTGACCCCCGCCGCCGCGGCCAGTTCCTCGGAGGAGACCGTGGGTACCGAGCGCTCAGACAGTGCGGTCAGGGCTCGGAGGTACAGCGGAAGCCGGGCGACGGTGGCCTCGGGAATCCCTCGGCTACGGGTCGCCGGTCGGTGTGTTCGGCCAGTTGCCACGGTGCTCCTGCGGGTTGAGCGGGGCTGCAGGCGGTCATACGTCCCCAGACCGCCCCGTCGACAGCAGGCTATGTCTTTGTGAACGCGTGCACAAAGATGGTGTCCGATTTGCCCGGCCAACGTGACCGGGGTCACGCGCGTCATCCCTGGGCCCTTCCTGGGGGCAAAACCGACACACTCCTCGTGAATCCCGCCCCCGAGACCAAACCGCCGTCGATCCTAAGGGACGTTCGGCGCGGACTTGTACTAGTCGGTCAGTTCCTTGCGGAGGCGGCCCTCGTTCACCCGCCAGAACGTGTGCTGCTCCCCGTCGACGAGGACGACGGGGATCTGCTCCCAGTACTGGTCGTGGAGCTGCGGGTCCTGGGTGATGTCCTTCTGTTCCCAGGGGACGCCGAGTTCGCCGCAGACCTTCTCGATCACCGCCTGCGCGTCGTCGCACAGATGGCAGCCGGGCTTGCGGATGAGCGTGACCAGTCGCTCCTGCGGGGCGGCCTTACGCCGGAAGAGGGGACTCATGTCGGCCATTCTCGCGCTTCTTTAACGACGCGGACGCGGAGAGTTCACACCCTTCCAACCTCTCGACTCCGGAACCACCGAACAAACTGGCTATGCTCACGCCATGGCCGCTCTCGGATGGCTCACTCCCCGTAGGCGCTCCGCCACGGCGCGGAGCGTGTTGGCAGGCGAGGCCTCGGCGGAGGCCGCCCGCAAGTCCTCGCTGGAAGCGCAGGAAGCTCAGGTGGCCGCGCAGTCCGCGCAGGCCGCCGAGCAGGAACCGGAGTTCCCGGTGATCGGCGACGACCGGGCCGCCGCCTTCTTCGACCTCGACAACACCGTGATGCAGGGCGCCGCGCTGTTCCACTTCGGACGGGGCCTGTACAAGCGGAAGTTCTTCGAGACCCGCGACCTGGCCAGGTTCGCCTGGCAGCAGGCCTGGTTCCGGCTGGCCGGCGTCGAGGACCCCGAGCACATGCAGGACGCCCGCGACTCCGCCCTCTCCATCGTCAAGGGCCACCGCGTCGCCGAACTGGAGACGATCGGCGAGGAGATCTACGACGAGTACATGGCCGACCGCATCTGGCCGGGCACCCGGGCCCTCGCCCAGGCCCACCTGGACGCGGGCCAGAAGGTGTGGCTGGTCACGGCCGCCCCCGTCGAGATCGCCCAGGTCATCTCCCGCCGCCTCGGCCTGACGGGCGCGCTCGGCACGGTGGCGGAGTCGGTCGACGGCGTCTACACGGGCAAGCTGGTGGGCGAACCGCTGCACGGCCCGGCCAAGGCGGAGGCGGTACGCGCCCTGGCCGCCGCGGAGGGCCTGGACCTCTCCCGCTGCGCCGCCTACAGCGACAGCCACAACGACATCCCCATGCTGTCCCTGGTCGGCCACCCCTACGCGATCAACCCCGACACCAAACTGCGCAGACACGCCCGCGAAAAGGACTGGCGCCTGCGCGACTACCGCACGGGCCGCAAGGCGGCGAAGGTGGGCATCCCGGCGGCAGCGGGCGTCGGCGCGGTCGCCGGTGGCACCGCAGCAGCGATCGCACTGAGCCGGCGCCGTCGCTAGTCCCGCGCGTGATCAGCGGGTACTCGCCGTAGAGCTGTCGATCAGCCCCCGCGCCCCTTCGGGGCGCTCCCAGCCACGCCCGGGCGCAACGCCGGGCCACTTGTCATGTGCCCATGGGTGCCGAATCGTGATGTCTGCCGCCGGATTATGCCCGCGTTTCCCCAACACGCCCCCCACTTCGCCGAAACCCACCCTTTTCCGATCAACAACCGATCAATCTACGGCACTTGAAGGGGCGTCAATCGGTTACAGAAGCGACGCAATCGATGATTTGAGCAACTCGGTGTAGCAGTGCCTGCACGAAGCGTTATTCTCCTCAGACGCAAACCGGTACCCCTCCGTCGCTACGACGGGTGAAAGGTCCCGTACTGCACGTGATGGAAGCTCTGCCTCTGGGAGTCCCGTGTACCCACACGTCGGGGTTGACGCCTCGGGCCTGGCTACGCTGCGCGCAACAGTCGCGGCGGTCAAAGAGACGCTGCGCGGCGTCGTCCCCACCGCGTACGCCGTCCCCGCCTTCGCCACCGCCGCAGCACCCGTCGGCCCGTGCTACGCGCTGGCCGAGGGCAGCGCGGCGGTCGGCAGACGCGGCCGCACGTCCGGTGCCACGACCGCCCGCCGGCCGGCCGCCGACAGTGACAGCGCCCGGATGATGGACCTCGTGGAGCGCGCCCAGTCCGGCGAGGCCGAGGCCTTCGGACGGCTCTACGACCAGTACAGCGACACGGTGTACCGGTACATCTACTACCGGGTGGGCGGCAAGGCGACCGCAGAGGACCTCACCAGTGAGACCTTTCTGCGGGCGCTGCGGAGGATCGGCACCTTCACCTGGCAGGGCCGCGACTTCGGCGCCTGGCTGGTGACGATCGCCCGGAACCTCGTGGCGGACCACTTCAAGTCCAGCCGGTTCCGCCTGGAGGTCACCACCGGCGAGATGCTCGACGCCAACGAGGTCGAGCGCTCCCCGGAGGACTCCGTCCTGGAGTCCCTCTCCAACGCCGCGCTCCTCGACGCCGTACGCCGGCTCAACCCCCAGCAGCAGGAGTGCGTGACGCTCCGCTTCCTCCAGGGCCTCTCGGTCGCCGAGACCGCCCGGGTGATGAACAAGAACGAGGGCGCCATCAAGACCCTTCAGTACCGGGCCGTGCGCACCCTCGCCCGGCTCCTGCCGGACGACGCCCGCTGAGGCCCACTGCCGTCCGCCACTCAGGGCGACGGCGGGCGCCGTTCAACTCACGTTCCGTGAACGCCCGTTGCCAATCCGACCCGATCATCCGCCGTCCGTAACCCAAGTGCCGAGCCGCTCGTTGTGCGGGATACAGGCTCCCTGTGGTCACGTCCTGGCCGACCCTGATCGCTCGATCGTGTGGAAGTGGTCGTGGGCGTGCAACCCTCAGGACCCCCTGGGGAGTCGACGGTGATGACGAGAGGAGGTGCCGCCTGTGATCGCGAACGTATCGGCCCACCGGCGGGCGAACGCCTTCGCCCAGGCCCTGGAGGAGCAGTCCGACCGGGACACGGCGGCCGAGCAGCCCGCAGCGGTGGCGGATCCGCCGCCGACCGCCGAGGAAGGGACCGAGCGGGGCGTGTTGCTGGCCCTCGCGGCGGGCCTCGGCGCGTTGCCCAGGCCGCAGCTCGACCCCGAGGTCAAGGTCGTCCAGCGCGCCCAGCTGGTGGCCGCGATGGAGGCCATGCTCAAGGAGGGGACCGAGGCGGCGGGTGCGGCAGTGCCCGAGCAGCGCGGCCGTGGCCGGGGGGCGCACCGGGCGAGCCCGCTGGGCAAGCTGCGCCCGCGTTCGAAGCTGACCAAGGGGCTCGCCGCGGGCGGGCTCAGCGTCGGTGTGGCCGCCGGAGCCTTCGGCGGGGTCGCCGCCGCGAGTTCCGACGCACTGCCCGGCGACTCGCTGTACGGCCTCAAGCGGGGCATCGAGGACATCAAACTCAACTACCTGAGCGACGGAGACGACGAGCGCGGCCAGACCTACCTCGACCAGGCCTCCACCCGGCTGAGCGAGGCCCGTCGGCTGATGGAGCGCGGCCGCGGCGGTCACCTCGACCACGAGTCCATCGGCGAGATCCGCCGCACCCTGTCCGGCATGCAGCAGGACGTGACCGAAGGCCACCGCCTGCTGCACGCGGCCTATGAGCGCGACCCCGGCTCCCTGGGCCCCATCCAGGCCCTGGACGCCTTCTCCCGGTCGCACCGCGAGGCCTGGAGCCTGCTCAGCGACAAGCTGCCGGTGCAGCTGGGAGACGTCAAACAGCAGGTGTCGTCGGTGTTCGACGCCATAGACGAAGAGGTCGCCCCGCTGCAGTCCCTGCTCCCGCAGCAGCCCGCCCAGACCGGCGGGGGCACGCGACAGGGCTCCGGCTCGGCGTCCACCGGCACCTCCGGCACCCACCGCGCGACCGCGCCCAGCTCCGGCGGCACCCCCTCCGCCGGCAAGCATGCGGGCGGCTCCGGCAGCCCCAGCGGCTCCGCCACGGGCGACAGCGGAGGCGGCCTGATCGGGGGCGACACGGGCGGTCTGCTCGACCCGCCGAAGATCGGCGACGACGGCGGCACCCCGTCCACCACCAAACCGCCGCTGACCGAGCCGGACGTCACCCTCCCGCCGCTCCTCCCGGGCCTGCTGCCCGGCCTGGGCATCGACGGCGAGGACGCGACCTAGTAGCCCCACAGGAAACACAGCGACGGGGGCGCCCCTTTCCGAGCAGGGGCGCCCCCGTTGCCGTACACCTCTCAGAAGAACACCGACCGCCGCTGCACCAGCAACTTGTAAAGCGTGTGCTGGATCTGCTCCCTGACCTGGTCCGTCAGATTGAACATCAGCATCGGGTCCTCGGCCGCCTCCGGCGGATAACCGTCCGTCGCAATCGGCTCCCCGAACTGGATCGTCCACTTGGTCGGCAACGGAATCGCCCCAAGCGGCCCCAGCCACGGGAACGTCGGGGTCAGGGGGAAGTACGGGAAGCCCAGCACCCGGGCAAGCGACCCAATGACATTGCCGCCCTCGCGCCGCTCCGCGGGCTTCGCACGGCTGCGCCGGACTCCGTCCGCCGGCTCCACTGCCCGGAACGACTCAGAAGAACACCGACCGCCGCTGCACCAGCAACTTGTAAAGCGTGTGCTGGATCTGCTCCCTGACCTGGTCCGTCAGATTGAACATCAGCATCGGGTCCTCGGCCGCCTCCGGCGGATAACCGTCCGTCGCAATCGGCTCCCCGAACTGGATCGTCCACTTGGTCGGCAACGGAATCGCCCCAAGCGGTCCCAGCCACGGGAACGTCGGGGTCAGGGGGAAGTACGGGAAGCCCAGCACCCGGGCAAGCGTCTTGGAGTTGCCGATCATCGGGTAGATCTCCTCGGCCCCGACGATCGAGCACGGGATGATCGGCGCGCCCTGCCGCAGCGCCGTGGAGACGAAACCGCCCCGGCCGAACCGCTGCAACTTGTACCGCTCGCCGAACGGCTTCCCGATGCCCTTGAAACCCTCCGGCATCACCCCGACCAGTTCCCCCTGCCCCAGCAGCCGTTCGGCGTCCTCGGCGCAGGCGAGGGTGTGCCCCAGCTTGCGGGCGAGTTCGTTGACCACCGGGAGGACGAAGACCAGGTCCGCCGCGAGGAGCCGTAGATGGCGGTCCGCCGGGTGGTTGTCGTGCACGGCGACCTGCATCATCAGGCCGTCGAGCGGCAGCGTCCCGGAGTGGTTGGCGACGATCAACGCCCCGCCCTCGGCCGGGATGTTCTCGATGCCCTTCACCTCGACCCGGAAGTACTTCTCGTACACCGGCCGCAGCAGCGACATCAGGACCTGGTCGGTCAGCTCCTCGTCGTAACCGAAGTCGTCGACCTCGTAGTCCCCGGTGAGCCGGCGGCGCAGGAAGGCCAGGCCGCTGGCGATACGGCGTTCGAGCCCACCGTCGTGCCGCGGCCCGGCAGACGGCTGATCCTCCCCAGTCACAGAGACATCATCCTGCTCAGCGGCCCTGGTGGGCAGGGGCTGGACCTCCCGGACCGGCGCGGACTCACCGACCGCGCCGCGCCTGCTGCCCGCGCTCCGGCGCCGCGAGGGCCGCTGGGCGGCGCTCCCACGGGACCGGTCGTCGTCGAACGGAATGACCTTGGCGTCCGCCATTGTTGCTGCGCTCCTCAATTGGCGCTCTGCGTCGGAAGGTGCCCGCTGCCCTTCGCGGCAAGCGCGGCGATCCGGTCGACGGCCCCCGCGAGGGCCTCCGGCGGCAGCAGCCCGGGTCCCCGGCTGCGCGCGAAGTCCGCGAACGTCTCCGCCGTCGTGTACTTGGGCCTGAAGCCCAGCGTCTCGCGCATCTGGTCCGTGGCCACCACCCGGCCGTGGGTGAGCAACCGGATCTGCTCCGGCGAGAAGTCCGTCATGCCCAGCGTACGCACCAGGGAACCGGCCCAGGTGACCGCGGGCAGCAGCAGCGGCACGATGGGCCGCCCGAGCCGCCGCGAGCACTGCGAGAGCAGCAGCACGCCGTCGCCGGCGATGTTGAACGTGCCGCTGTTCAGCGTGCCCCGGCGCGGCTCGTGGGAGGCGATCCGCAGCACCTCGATGACGTCGTCCTCGTGCACGAACTGCAGCCGGGGGTCGTAGCCGAACACGGTCGGCAGGACCGGCAGCGCGAAGTACGAGGCGAGCGGGGTGTCCGCGGTCGGCCCGAGGATGTTGGCGAAGCGCAGCACACACACGGCGACGTCCGGCCGCCGCCGCGCGAACCCGCGCACATACCCCTCGACCTCCACCGCATCCTTCGCGAACCCGCCGCTCGGCAGCGACTTGGGCGGCATCGTCTCGGTGAACACGGCCGGATCCCGCGGCGCGGACCCGTACACGTTCGTACTGGACTTCACCACCAGCCGCTGCACGGTCGGCGACTTCTGACAGGCGCCCAGCAGCTGCATGGTGCCGATGACGTTGGTCTCCTTGACCGTGGCCCGGCTGCCGCTGCCCAGCGCGGTACCGGTCACGTCCATGTGGACGACCGTGTCGGCGCCCGTCTCGGCGAGCACCCGGGCGATGGTGGGCTGTCTGATGTCAGCCTGGATGAAGTCGGCCCCACCCAGATGGTGCGCCGGCGGCACCGCGTCCACGGCGATCACCCGATCCACCTCGGGGTCCCGCTGGATCCGCCGCACGAACCGGCCGCCCAGCTGCCGGGCCACTCCGGTGACGAGCACGACCTTCCCCAAGATCAGCGCCTTCCTTCCCGCGTTACCCCGTGTACGGCCAACCTAGCGGTTCGATGTTGCGCTGTGATGACCGCCCGATGCACGAGGTGACGGAAATTCCCCAATCGGAATATGCCGAGTACCCCTGGACCGGACCGAGTACCTCCGACATGCCGGACGACCGAGTACCCCCGGACATGACTGTGGCCCCCCGCCCTTACGGACAGGGGGCCACAGGGACACGCTCTCGCGGCGCCGCTTACTTCTTGTTGCGGCGCTGAACGCGCGTGCGCTTGAGCAGCTTGCGGTGCTTCTTCTTGGCCATCCGCTTGCGCCGCTTCTTGATAACAGAGCCCACGACTACCCTCGCTCACTTCTCATCACTCGGTTGTTTGGGCGCCATGGGCCCACACGACCTACGAGGGGCTAGCCTACCCGCCCGAGCGCCGAGGTCGTAATCGAGGGGACCTCCGGGGTTACCGGAAGCGTCGTCAGGCCGTCTCCACCCCCACATAACTCTCGCGAAGGTACTCGTGTACCGCTTGCTCCGGGACGCGGAAGGACCGCCCCACCCGGATCGCGGGCAGATGACCGCTGTGCACCAGCCGGTACACGGTCATCTTCGACACTCGCATCACCGAGGCGACCTCCGCCACGGTAAGGAACTGAACCTCGTTCAGAGGCCTCTCGCCAGCTGCAGCCATGACACACCTGAACCTTCCGCACTCGACGGCCACCGGCTTCCCCTTCCGGTGACTCTTCGTCGTTGCGTGCTCACTCCCCAATGTAGGGGCGGGTGATGCGAGTGGGGAAGAGGTGCACCCATCGGCGGCCTACTGTGACAGACACGCTCGATTGAGTACGTAGCGGGTAAGCGGCGAGTAGTAATCAGACCGCACAGCGTCATCAACCGGAACGGCGACGGACACGACTCCCTCCGCCTCCCCCACAAAGAGCGCAGGGTCATCCGTATCCGCCAGGCCAATGGCCTCAAACCCCAGCTGACCTGCCCCGCAGACCCAGCCATGGTCACCGATCACCAGCTCGGGCAGCGGCCCGCCGGCGTCGGCGGCGGCCGCCAGGGCGACCCGAACCGGCAGCGGTGAATGACAATGAACGCCCGGCTCACAACCGGGGCGCTCGCTCTCCGGTTCCCGCACCAAGGCAACACCTCGTACGTAGTCCAGGTGGTACGTACGTAGACCGAACCGGGTCAATATGTCGACACAGAGACCCTGCGCCGGAGTGAGCACCTCACACCCCGCCGCCGACAGGGCGTCCGCCAAGCCGCCGTAGAACCCGAGCAGCCGATGCGGATGCCCGGTCCCGAGCAGCACCGGCGCACCCCGCCGGGCCACACTCCGGACCCGCTCGGCGAAGGCGTCCAACGCGGCGAGAGTCCGCTCCGGATCGATCACATCCGGCCCGGACGTATGCCGGGGATCGGCCGAGACCCCACACTTCTCGGCCATCAGAGCCAGCAACTCCCCCGGCCCCCAGACCCATTCGGGATCGATCCCGATCAACACCCGCGGATCCCGAGCAGCGAAGAGCCGATAACTACGAAGACTGTCCTCCCGAGAGGTGCCCACCTCCCCGGCCATCCGGACAGCCAGCAGATGCGCACGGAGGGCATCGGCGGTCAACACGGGTGCGATGGTGACTCATTGGTGGGTGCTACCGCGCTCGGAACGACGAAAGACCGCACGGTTGGCGTAACGGGGGGTTTTGCTGGGCGCCTGTTCAACTCCCGAGTCGGGTGGTGGGTGGGCATAGGCCGGGGGGTCCAGGGGGGCGGGAGCCCCCCTGGACGCTCACGGCAGCAGCCCCCGCAGCGGAAACGCAGCCCGCCGAGCAGCCAGCACAGCCTGATCAACCCGATCAGCAGGGTCGTACCCGGAGGACCAGGACGCGAACGACACCGGCCACCGCCCATCAGTCATCCGCTGCGGAGCCAACTGCCGAGTCCGAGCGAACACTTCCTGCCGCCACCCCTCAGGAATCACCGCCTCAGGAGCAACCTCCCGCCCCGCGGCAATCCCCACCAGATGCGTCCAGGACCGCGGCACCACCTCCACCACCGCGTACCCCCCACCCCCCAGAGCGACCCACTTCCCGTCCGCGTACTCATGCGCCAACTCATGGCAAGCCACCTGAACAGCCCGCTGCGCATCCAACGACACGGCAAGATGGGCCAGCGGATCCTCGAAGTGCGTGTCGGCCCCGTGCTGCGAAACGATCACCTGTGGCCGGAACTCCGCGAGCAGCTCCGGCACCACCGCGTGAAACGCCCGCACCCACCCCGCATCCCCGGTCCCCGCCGGCAGCGCCACGTTCACGGCGGCACCCTCGCCCGCCCCGGCCCCGGTCTCCTCCGGCCACCCGGTCTGCGGGAACAACGTACGGGGATGCTCGTGCAGCGAGATCGTCAGAACCCGCGGATCCTCCCAGAACGCGGCCTGCACCCCGTCCCCGTGATGCACGTCGACATCGACATAGGCGACCCGCTCGGCCCCCAGCTCCAGCAACCGCGCGATCGCGAGCGCCGCGTCGTTGTAGATGCAGAACCCCGACGCACCCCCGGGCATCGCATGATGCAGCCCACCGGCGAAGTTCACGGCGTGCAGCGCGTCCCCCCGCCACACCGCCTCCGCGGCCCCCACCGACTGCCCCGCGATCAGCGCGGACACCTCGTGCATCCCGGCGAAAGCGGGATCATCCATCGTCCCCAGCCCGTACGCCCCCTGCGCCGACCCCGGATCCGCCGACGCGGCCTTCACGGCACGGATGTAGTCCTCCCGGTGGACCAGCCGCAGCGTCGACTCCCCGGCCGGCTTCGCCGCGACGACCTCCAGCTCCCGGTCGAGCCCGAAGGCGCCCACCAGTTTCCGGGTCAGCTCCAGCCGGACCGGATCCATCGGATGGTCCGGGCCGAAGTCATAGCCCGTTACTGCCTCGTCCCACATCAGCTGTGCGCGGCCGCTCATGCCCGCCACCGTATCGGTCCGGTTGAGCCGCGAACGACCTGGCGTACACCAGCGTCACCAGCACCAACACCATCGGCACCAGCATGGCGCCCCGGTAGCTCCAGGCGTCCCCGAGCGCTCCCACGAGCGGCGAGCCGATCAGGAACCCGACGTAGTTGAAGATGTTGAGCCGGGCGATCGCCGCGTCCGAAGCCCCCGGGCCGTGACTTTCAAAAGCGTGCCGCCCTGCCGCCGCGAACGTCTGCGGCACCAGCACACACAGTCCCAGCCCCAGCAGGGTGAACCCGAGCATCCCGAGCCACGCGTCCGGCGCCATGGACACCACCGCGAACCCCCCGGCCGCCACCAGCGCCCCGAGCCGTACGACCGCGGCCGCCCCGAACCGCCGTACCCCGAGGTCCCCGATGGCCCGCCCCACCAGCGTGGTCACCATGTACACGTTGTACGGCACCGTAGCCAGCTGCTCCGAGCTGCCCAGCACGTCCTTCAGATACTTCGCGCTCCAGTTGGAGACCGTCGAGTCCCCGATGTAGGCGAAGGTCATCACCAGACACAGCGGCAGCAGCACCTTGAAGACGACCGTGCCACCGCCCCGTTCCTCCGCCACGGGCGCCGCGTCCCCGTCGACGTACCACCGGCTCCCCACCAGCGTCGCCGGCAGCAGCACGGCCACCACCGGCAGATACGACACCCACAGCGCGAGATGCCAGTGCGCCCCGGCCCAGGCGAGCGAGGCCCCGACGATCCCGCCCAGGCTGTAGGCGGCGTGGAAGCTCAGCATGATGCTGCGCCCGTACGTGCGCTGCAGGCTCACCCCGAGCATGTTCATGGAGGCGTCCAGCGCCCCCACGGCCAGCCCGAACGCGGCCAGGGCGAGCCCCACCTCGGCCATCACATCGCCCGCCCCGACCCCGAGCAGGGCCAGCAGCACGACCGGCTGGGACCAACGCAGCAGCCGGCTCGGGCGTATGCGCTTCACCATCTGCTCGGTCGTCACGCTGCCGACCCCGGCGAGGATCGGTACGGCGGCCAGGAAAACCGGCAGCAGCGCGTCGGAGATGCCGTACCGGTCCTGGATCGCCGGGATGCGCGTCACCAGCAGCGCGAAGGTGGCGCCCTGCGCGAAAAAGCTGAACGCCAACGAGGCCCTGCCGCGCCGCAGCACATCAGTCATGGCGGCGAGCGTAGGGCCCCGGGCTACCTGTGGGTAGATCCAGCCAAAGATGAATTTCCTTCAGCTTTCCCGAGCGCAGGGTCTCAGGCGGCGACGGCGGCCACGGGCGCCTCGGCCGTGCTGTCCTCGGCCTCGACCTCGGCCTCGACCTCGGCCTCGACCTCGGCGGCCAGCATCCCTTCCATCGGCCCAACGGCCAGACCACCGCTGATCACGACGGCGATCCCGATCGCCCCGACCATGATGACCGTCCCGAGCCACACCATGGTGTCGACAGGGATGGTGTACGCGCCCACGACCCGCACGAGGCACTCGGCCAGCAGCGCCAGGCCCCAGACGACGGAGAACGCCCGCTCCTTGCGCCGGAAGTCCGCGGACCCGGCCACCGCCCCGGACATCAACCGCTCCCAGGCGGCTTCCTTGGCCGCGTCCCCCTTCACCAGGAAGGGCTTCATGCCGGCCGTCATCATCGGCTTCCCGAGCCGGACGGAGACCAGGATCCCGATGGCGACGGTGCTGCTGATCCCGCTGTCCTTGGCGAGCATCAGCCGCGGGTCGCCGGAGACAAAGCTCAGCAGCAGCGAGACGACGTTGACGACCAGGATGAGCCCGGCCAGGCCGTTCACCTTCCGCTCCCTCGCCAGGCCCCAGAGGGTCCGCACCGCAGGCACCACGCTGCTCCAGGCGAGCGCCGCGAAGGTGCTCATCCCGAAGCCGTCCTTGAACAGGTAGTACGAGCCGAGCGGCACCGCCACGTCCAAGAGCAGCGGCCTGAAGTTGTCGAGCACGCTCGGGCTCTGCTTCCGGTCGTCGCTCCGGCCCTGGATCCCCGTGTTCTTCGTCATGCCCTCAGCTTCGCCGCCGGGAGGGGTCCGCCAGTAGAAACGTTCGTCCGGAGGTCCGCATGACAAATGTCAGCACCGAGCCGATGGCTCGGGTCATATCAGCAGGTCAGCCAACTCTCCCATGCTGGAGAAGAGTTGGTTCGCGCCGGTGAGCCGCTCGGCCGGCGTCATCGCGGTGAACCCGTACACGTCCATCCCGGCCGCCACGGCCGCCTGCACGCCCAGCGGAGAGTCCTCTACGACCACACACCGCTCCAGGGCGACACCCATCCGCTCGGCCGCGTACAGGAAGAGATCGGGCGCCGGCTTGCCACGCCCCACATCCTGCGAGCTGAAGATCCTCTCCTCCTCGAACCACCGGTCGAGACCGGTCGCCCGATGCCCCACCCGGATCCGCTCATGGCTCCCGGAGGAGGCGACACAGTACGGCACCCCGTCCGCGACCAGCTTCTCCAGCACGTCATCGACGCCGGCCACAGGCTTCAACTCCCGCTCGAAAGCGGCGAACACCCGCGCATGGAAGACGTCGTCGAAGTCCTCGGGCAGCCGCTGCCCGGTCCGCTCCAGGACCAGCTCATGAATCCGATGCATCGCCGACCCCATGTAGTCCCGAATGGAGTCCTCGTACGACGTCGGGTGCCCCAACTCGGTCAGATAGGCGGCCAGGTGCCGGTTGGAGATCGGCTCGCTGTCCACGAGGACACCGTCGTTGTCGAAGATGATCAGGTCATAGCGCATACCTCGACCCTAAAGGACCCTGAACGACCCTGAACGCAGAAAAGCCCCGCACCATACGGTGCGGGGCTTTCCCACAATGATTGTTCGGCGGCGTCCTACTCTCCCACAGGGTCCCCCCTG